>NZ_JYCN01000027.1 GCF_000876655.1 Arthrobacter sp. SPG23 | reverse complement strand
GAGCCAGGCCACGGACTCGGCGTGGCCCTTCAGCAGGGCTTTGACGGTGTCCGGGTGGTCCGCGGCGAACTTCTTGCTAACGATCAGGATGGTGGTGGGGAACTCGCCCGGCTTGCCCGTCAGCGACCCGTCCCACAGATCCTTCTCGTCCACCAGGACCTTCGCGCCGGCCTGCAGCACCAGCCGGGACGCCCAGGGCTCGGGCAGCCACGCGCCGTCGAGCTTGCCGTCCTGGAACAGCTTCAGGGTCTGCGCGTTCTCGGTGGGGTTGATCGCCACGTCCCCGCTGCCGTCCGTGCCGGTCTTGTACCCCTGGCTGGCCAGCCACGCCCGCAGCGCCACATCCTGGGTCCCGCCGAGCTGCGGCGTGGACAGGGTCTTGCCCTTCAGATCCGCCGCAGCGGCAATCTCCGGCTTCACCACCAGCTGCGCCCCGCCGGCCGCGGCACCGGCGATGATGCTGACGGACTCGCCCTTGCTCTTCACGAACGAATTGATCGCCGGGTTCGGGCCGATGTACGTGGCATCGATGGCACCGGCGTTCAGGGCTTCGATCGCGGCCGGACCGGCGTTGAATACCTGCGTGCTGAGCTTTGTATCGCCCAGGCTCTTGGCAATGAAGCCTTCCTTCACGCCCACCAGGGCCGCGGCGTGGGTGACGTTGCCGAAATAGCCCAGTTTCAACTCAGCAGCAGGCGTGCCGGCGGCAGCTGCGGCCGCGGGCTGCGCCTCGGGGCTTCGGTTGAGATTCGACGCCACTGCCGCGCCGCCGGCTATCAGGGCGACGAGGCCCGCGGCGATGCCGATTCCGAGGGCGCGCTTACGCTTGGCTGCGGAGTTTTGGGGCTTGGTGCTTTGGCCCGCCACGATGCGGGTGGATCCTTCTGGGTTTTGATGCGATGACATGGGGATTCCTTCACGATTGCGGCGCGCCCTCAAAGGACCTGCCGCCGGGCAGCAGTCGGGGATGGAGGACGGAGGCTCGAGGCGGCATTCCTGCCGCCCTCCGTCATGGGCCGGCAGCCGGGCCTGTTGCTCTTGTGGAGCTTGTCCGGTGCCCCGGTCCCAGCGCTTGGACTGAGATTACGGTCCGTCCGGCGGCACTTACAACGGTCCGCGACGCCGGCGTTCACCCGCGTTCACAGGGTGACTCGCGGCGTCATCCAAACCCCGCAAGGTGCAGGCCCCGAGCGCCAAAAAGTCACCGGGCGTCACGTAAGGTAACGGCCGCCGTCGTGAGGTTTCTCGAACGGCGCACCGCGTAACTGCCTACGGACTGGCATCAGGCGAACATGCCCTCGCCGACGAAACCTCCCTCACGGCAGCCCGGCGGGATGGCGAACACAGCTGAGCCCACCGGCGTCGTCCACTGATTGAGCATGTCCATCTCATCCAGCCGGCGCTGGATGGGAGTGAACTGCCTGTCGACGTCGGCCTGGAAGGACACGAAGATCAGCCCCGAGTCCGAAACGCCACCGGCGCCCGGTGCGGCGTCGTAGTTGTACGCCCGCCGGAAGATCCGCTGGGAACTGTCCTCGGGCCGGGCCCGGCGCAGGTGGGAGACGTCCGAAATCACCGGGAACCCGAGTTTGGAGACTACTTTGAAGTCCGGCTCGTCGTGCTCCCGGGTGCCGGTCAGCGGTGCGCCGTTGGACAGCCGGCGGCCCATGGATTCCTCCCGGCCGACGCGGTCCACCTCGTCCCACTTGTCCAGGTTCATCGCGATCCGGCGGATGACCACCGAGGTGCCGTTATCCACCCACGGGCGAATATCCCCTCCGCCCCAGACCACGTGCTCGTGGTCCGTACTGTCCGGCGCCGGGTTCGAGGTCCCGTCCACCTGGCCGAAAAGGTTCCGCATGGTGGTCCCGGACTTCTCGCTGCCATACGCACGCCGGAAACCGGTCTGCACCCAGCGGACGGTCGCGAAGCTCCGGCTGTCCTTGAGGAGCATCCGCTGGGCATGCGCCACGGTCAACGGATCGTCCGCACAGATCTGAAGCAACAGATCACCGTGGGAAAATTCGGGCCGGAGCCGGTCGACACTGAAGGCCGGCAGCGGCTGCAGCCAGCCCGGGGCCCGTGCGGGGTCCACCGCCGCAACCAGTCCCGGTCCGAAACCGAACGTCACCGTCAGCCGGGCCGGCACCCGGGCCAGTTCGCCCTCCGTGTCGGCCAGTGCCTGTTGTCCCGCGCAAAGGTTCGCGGCGTCGTCGCTGAGCAGCCGCAGCAGCGCCCTCACACCGGAGCGCGTCGTACCGGGCCGCAAATCAAGGGCGACGAAAACGCCGTGGGCCTGCGCCGCCGTCGTAATTCCCGCCTGGCGGTCGCCGTAGAACGCAACAACCCCGCCGCCGTGGACGTTGTCTGCGGGGTCAGCCGCCGCGGTGTTCGCCGCCTGTTGAATTCCTGCACCGGAGAGGTGGGCGCCGGCTGCGGCCAGGGCCCCCAGCCCCGCGGCGGCACCGCCGAAGAGCAGTCCGCGCCGCGGCAGTTTCCGCGGTGCACCCGTCTCGTCACTGTCCGCGGTTGCACCCGCGGGCCGCTGGTCCCCGGCGCTCATTTTGAGGTCGACGACGGTGCGGAACCGGGTGCGCTCCCGGTGCTGGAGGGCTGGCCGTGGGACATGCCCGCGCCCCCTTCTTCTTCGACGTAGCTCTCGTTGGCGCCGCTGAAGTCCTTCGCCACGGCGGTGAAGTCGAAGCTGCCGCCGCCGGCCAGCTCCAGGGTGAAGGTGACGTCAGCGCCGGCGGTGACCGGCGCGGTAAGCCCCATCAGCATGAGGTGGTTGGCGCCCGGCTCCAGTTTCAGTTCGCCGCGGGCCGGGATCACAAAACCGCCCTGCTTGGCCTGCATCCGCATGGCGCCGTCGGCTCCCATGGCTGTTTCGTGCAGCTCGACCGTCCGGGCCGCCGCGGTGGAGGCGCCGGTGACGGTGATGTCGGCATCGGAGGTGTTCTTAAGGACGCCGAAGCCTCCGGTCATGCCGGATGCGGCGGCTTTGACCCACGGCTGGCTGACGGCCAGCGCGGCGGCCGCTTTGGCCGGGGCGGTTGCGGCGGCAGCCGGTGCCGGCGTGGACGCCGGCGGAGCACAGCCCGTCAGCGCCAGGGACGCGGCGGCGAGAAGGGAAAGGGCGGGGTAGACAAGTTTTTTGGACATGGCGGAGCTCCTGAATGGTCGCGGGCGGCCGTAGCGGGCCGGCGCGGAAAGGTGTTTATTGGCTGTGGTGAAAGGCGGCTAGGACGCAGGCGGAGCCAGGGGCGGCCCGCGGTGGCGCATCACCAGCAAGGGCGCGCCGAGGTTGCGCAGCGGCCTGACCGGACGGTTGGCAGGCAGTGCCCGGGCGGCCGGGCGTACCGGCAAAGGACGGAAAAGCGGGAGCAAGGCCGTCACGCGCAGGCGCATGGCCCGCACCAGCCGCACGACGGCGGTCTCGCCGTGGCGGAGGACGGCCACGGTCAGGGCAGCGGCACCAGCGTGTCCCAGCCACATCAGCGGCGAGGCGTGGTCCGTCGCGGAGGAGAAGATCGTGCCGGTGGCAGGTTCCAGCACGGACAAGTGGGCCAGGTGGCCGCGGTCCGTAGCGCCGGACCCGTGCGCAGCCGCTGCCCCGCTGAAGAGCCAGTGGAAAAGGCCCTGGCTCAGGACTACGCCGAAGGAGAGCCGCCACAGGGACAGTCCGCGGCCCGTCAGTGCGGTACACACCAGTCCGGACAGGGCCAGTGCCAGCAGCAGCAACGGAAGGTCGGGGGCGTTCCCGCCTGCCGCGAGATGCGATCCGGCGGCGATGGAGGTGGCCACGACGGCGCCGATCCAGCCGCGTACAAGGCGCAGGCCGCGTGCCGTCATTGTTCCTCCTCGCTCCGGGTAATTCTACAAGTTGTCGAAGATGCGCCGTCAGTCCTGCGGCCGCGGCTTGGCGGGAAACAGCGGGCGGCAGTCGGTGCAGGCGTCGACGTCGGGATCTTCCGATCCGCTGCGGCCGCGCGTCACCTTGCGTTCCAGCTCCAGCCGGCCGTGCAGGGCCCACGCCATGACCCCCACGGTCAGCAGGCCGACGGCGATCTGGACTGACGGCAGGGCCTCCCTCGCCGAGCTCGCCCACACCGCGCCGAAGAGGCCCAGGACGGGCCAGCGCAGATCGCACAGGGTGGCCGCCGCACCAATCGGTGCGTTCACGTAGCTGCCAACCAGGAAGCCGGCCAGGATCGAACCAGCAGCTACCAGGGCGTAGCCCGCCCAGTCGGTGCCGCCACCGGCAATCATGCCGTTGGCGGACACGAGGAAGACGGCGGCGAGGCCGGCCGCGGCGATGGCCGT
>NZ_JYCN01000026.1 GCF_000876655.1 Arthrobacter sp. SPG23 | reverse complement strand
GGAACAGCGGCGGCAGTCGGTGCAGGCGTCGACGTCGGGATCTTCCGATCCGCTGCGGCCGCGCGTCACCTTGCGTTCCAGTCCAGCCGGCCGTGCAGGGCCCACGCCATGACCCCCACGGTCAGCAGGCCGACGGCGATCTGGACTGACGGCAGGGCCTCCCTCGCCGAGCTCGCCCACACCGCGCCGAAGAGGCCCAGGACGGGCCAGCGCAGATCGCACAGGGTGGCCGCCGCACCAATCGGTGCGTTCACGTAGCTGCCAACCAGGAAGCCGGCCAGGATCGAACCAGCAGCTACCAGGGCGTAGCCCGCCCAGTCGGTGCCGCCACCGGCAATCATGCCGTTGGCGGACACGAGGAAGACGGCGGCGAGGCCGGCCGCGGCGATGGCCGTGGCGGCGCGCGCTTTGGACCAGCTGCGGAGCACGTGAGCCAGTTGGCGCACGCGGCCGTGGCCGGCGGGCGTCCCTGCGGCGACAGGGAGGATGCCGTGTGTGGGTTTGCTGTTGGTTGTCATGGCTAGTCCAGGTCCTGGAGGGGACGTCGCGGCTGCAGGGCGGTCCAGATGATCACGGTAACGACCAGGGCTATCGAGAGGAAGCCGAGCCCGGAATAGCCGACGGCGGCCAGCACCGGACCGGCCAGCGCACCGCCGGTGGCCCCGGCTGCGTTCATGCTCAGGTCCGAAACGCCCTGGATGGCCGGCCGGTCCTGCACATGCGCCGATTCGGCCACCAGGGCGGACCCGGCCACCACCGACGCGGACCAGCCCAGCCCCAGCAGGATCAGGCTCGCGGTCACGGCTGTGCCTGATTCCGCCGCCAGTCCTGCCAGCACCAGCGACGACAGCAGCATGGCCTGGCCGAGCAGGATGGTGCGCAGCCGGCCGGCCTTGTCCGCCATCCAGCCGAAAACGGGGGACAGCGCGTACATGCCGGCGATGTGCAGGCTGATCGTCAGTCCAACCACAGTGAGGCTGGCCCCGTGGTCGCGCAGGTGGACGGGGGTCATGGACATGAGCGCCACCATGGTGGCGTGGCTAAGGGCGACTGCGGCCACCGCATACCTCGCCCTGGGGTTGCTGCGCAGGATCCGCAGGCCGCTCTTGGGCTGGGGCGCTTCGAGGTCGGGCACGCGCGCGGCCATCGCGGTGAGCAGGGGGTCCGGCCGCAGGGCCGTGCCATAAACTACGGCGGCCGCGAGTTGGGCGGCCACGGAAAAGGCGAAAGCGCCGGTCAGCGGGGGCAGGCCGAGCACGGCACCCACCGCCTCGCCGGGGCCGAACAGATTCGGGCCCAGGACGGCTCCGATTGTCGTGGACCAGACCACAATCGAGAGGTCCCGCCCCCGCGAACCGGGGAGCGCAAGATCGGTGGCCGCGAAGCGTGCCTGCAGATTAACTGCGGAGCCGGAACCGAGCAGCATGAGCCCCAGCAGGAGCAGGGGAAAGATCCCAAGTGCCGTGGAGGCGATGGCAACAACGGCGCCCGTCCCGGCAATGAGGGCGCCGGTGGACAACGAGACCCGGCGCCCGCGGGCCTGGGCCAGCCGGGCCAGGGGCACAGCGGCGAGGGCGGCGCCGAGGGTGCTCATCGTGGCGGCCATTCCGGACCATGCGTTGGATCCGGAGAGCTGGGCTGCCAGCAGGGAGCCCAGGGACAGGGTTGCGCCCATGCCGATGCCGCCGAGGATCTGGCCGCCGACCAGGACTGACACCACGCGGCGTTGAAGCCTGTGGTCTTCCGGACCCGGCTGGACCGGGGTGGCGGCTTTCCCTGGCGCGGCGGCTCCGTCCAGCCTCGTGCCTTCCGGCCGATCCTCTGTGTTCATGATGATCCTTCTGGGCTCCGGCGCGTGGCTCCCCTCTTGCCGGGGATCACTCCAATATACCCCAAGGGGTATTGCTGGTCATGTCGGGTGCGGGTGTCGCGCCTGTCATGTTCCCCTGAGGATACGGCCTGCCCCGGCCCCGGTGTGTTTCTACCGCGGGCTGGAGCACGGCTCCCGCGCCTATGCTGGTGGGATGGAGAATGTTGGTGCAGGGGAAGCGCAGGTCGTTGACCATCTCGCCCTCGCCGTGGCCCTCCTCGACATCTCCGCCGACGTCCGGCGGAAGTCCCATGAGAACACCGGGGTCCGCCCCTTGCCCAACGGTCTCCTCGAGATCCTCCGGGTGATCGAAAGCCATCCCGGTATTACCGTCGCTGAAGTGGCTAACCGCCTGGGCCGGCAATTCAGCAACGTCAGCGTCCAAGTGCGCGAACTCGTCACCGGAAACCTGGTGACCCGCACGCGCGACGCTG
This sequence comes from Arthrobacter sp. SPG23, assembly GCF_000876655.1. GTDB lineage: Bacteria > Actinomycetota > Actinomycetes > Actinomycetales > Micrococcaceae > Arthrobacter. The sequence goes on along the minus strand of NZ_JYCN01000026.1, from coordinate 430,514 downwards.
CCGATAAGCGGTACGTCACCCTTCACCCCACCGCAGAGTCCCAGCGGATCAAGAACCTCCTGGAAGCCGCCTGGGCGGAGTCGCTGGCGGCGGCCAGCTCCAAGCTCCTCCCTGCGGAACGGGAGCAAATCGCCGCGAGCCTTCCGGTGCTCCAGCGCCTCGCTTCGATCCTCGACGAACCCGCGTAGCCATCATCACACCGCACTGGGAGCCGGCTCATGCAGTTAATTAGTTATACTTGTATAAGTATTACTATTTGGAAGGTGTGAAGGAATGGCATTGGATACGGCGATTGCGCATGTGCGGCAGGAGAAAAAGCCGCAGAAGGCGTGGTGGGCACTGATCTTCCTCGCCCTGGCGCAACTCATGGTGGTCCTGGACGGAACGATTGTGAATCTCGCCCTCCCCCGGCTGCAGGCCGAAATGGGGATCAGCGACTCGACCCGGTCATGGGTGGTGACGGCTTACGCGCTGGCGTTTGGTGCCTTCCTGCTCCTGGGCGGCCGGATTGCTGACTTCTGGGGACGGAAGCGGACGTTCATCGTTGCCGCCGCAGGGTTCGCCGTGGCTTCGTTCATCGGCGGCATCGCGCAGGAACCGTGGGAGCTGATCGGCGCGCGCGCCCTGCAGGGTGTGTTCGCAGCACTTCTGGCACCTGCGGCGCTGGCGCTGCTGACCGTTGCGTTCCCCGGCGGCAAGGACCGCGGAACGGCCTTCGCGATCTTTGGTTCCATCAGCGGAGTCGGTGCAGCCATCGGCGTCCTTTTGGGCGGCTACCTGACGGACTACGCGTCCTGGCGGTGGTGCTTCTTTGTCAACATCCCCATCGCGATCATTGCCTTCACCGGCGTCTGGCTCACGGTGCGCGAAAGCAAGGCCGAAGGGTCCACCAAATACGACTGGCCCGGCGTCGTCCTCGCTGCGCTCGGCCTGGGCTCACTTGTCTATGGCTTCACCAACGCCGAACACGGCTGGGGTGCCCCGGAAGCCTGGGGCTTCATCCTCGCCGGTGCGGTGCTGCTGGTGCTGTTCGTGCTGGTGGAGAAGAAGGTCAGACACCCGTTGCTGCCCCTCCGCGTCGCAACAGAGCGCAACCGCGCGGCAGCGTTCCTCGCCTCGTTCCTCTCCGGCGCCGTCCTCATTGGCGGCATCCTGTTCATCAACTTCTACATCCAGATCGTGCTCGGCTTCGCGCCGTTCCCGGCAGGCATTGCCTCCCTGCCCATGACGGTGGTGCTGATCGTCACTGCAGCTGTGGTGGCGAAGAACCTGCCGAAACTGGGCGCCAAGATTCCCACCGCCGTCGGGCCGGTGTTTATGGCGGCAGCCATGCTGTGGCTGACCCAGGTCACCGCCGAGGGCAGTTACGCCGTGAACATGCTGCCCGCGCTGATCCTGATGGGCCTGGGCCTGGGCGTGGTATTCGTTCCCATGCAGAACCTTGCCCTCTTCGGCGTGGACAAGGACGATGCCGGCGTTGCCAGTGCTCTGGTGAACGCCTCCCAGCAGATCGGCGGCTCGCTGGGCATCGCCCTTTTCAGCACCATCGCTGCAGCGGCCACGGCCGCCGTCGGAAGTGCATCCATGGCGGCGCTGACCGCCGGCTATGCGGCGGTCTTCCTGTGGGCGGCGGCCGTGTCAATCCTGATCATCCCGATTGCGCTCCTGCTGATCACCATCGACCGGAAAACGTTTAGCGGCGCCGACCCCGACGGCGCACCCGTCCATTTGGGTTAAGGCGCCGGGTTATTCTCTGCAGGGGTGAGGGGCGGCCGGAGCATGTCCGGCCGCCCCTGGGCGTTCCTTAGTTGTTGCAGAGCTGCCCGAAAGTGGCGCCGGCCTTCTGGTACCCGGCCTGCAGCTGGGCCACCTTTTCAGAGTCGGGGTTCTCCTTGGCGTTCTCGTCCGCGTAGTCCAGAATTGCCTGCACGGCGGGCTTCATCTCGTCCGAGGCGCCTCCCACCAGGGGGCGGAGCTTGTTGCCCAGGATGACCATGCCGGTCTTGCCGGCGTTGGCGCTGGGATCCGTCACAACGATCTTGAGCCGGTCGCAGGTTTCAGCGGTGGTCAGTTTTGCCGGCGCGGAGCAAGCGGAAGCGGAGATGATGAGCCCGGCGGCGAGCAGGGCCGTGGTGAGTTTCTTCATGGTTCCCTTGATAGATGACTGTCGGTCGATTGTACGCAGATCCCGCTGGGCTTCCGGTGTGCGTACCCGGCCTGTGACGCCGCCGGGACTGCTAGTGCGTCAGGTCCTTGCCCTTGGTCTCCGGGATGGTGAAGACAAACGCGATGCCGACCAGCAGGAGGATCACGGCGTAGACATTGAACAGGCTGGCTTGCCCGACAGTGCCCAGCCAGGTCTGCAGGTAAGGGGCGGTGCCGCCAAAGACGGCGACGCAGATGGAGTAGGGGACGCCGACACCCACCGTGCGGATCTTGGTGGGGAAGAGCTCGGCGTAGACAGCCGGAACGATGGCGGCGCTGGCTGCGATGAAGAACAGCATCACGGACATCGTGACGGCCAGCTGCCAGGGGGAGTCCTTCAGCAGCCAGGTCATGGGGAAGTGCAGCAGCGCTGCTCCGGCAGAGCCCATGATCAGGACCGGCTTGCGGCCGATGCGGTCGGACAGTTTGCCCCAGAACGGCAAGGCGGCGATGAAGACGATGTTGGCGATGACGCCGGCCCAGAGGGCTTCGCCGCGGTCCATCTTCAGCGTCGTTGCAGCGTAGCTCGGCGCCACGATGCCCCAGATGTAGTAGCTCACGGTGAGGCCCACCGTCAGGCCGATCACCTGCAGGGCCTGCTTGCGGTGCCGCCAGATCTGCGGCCACATCGGGTCGTGCTTCTCTGTGGGAGTTTCGGCTTCGAAGGCGGCGGTCTCCTTCATTCGTGCCCGCATCACGAGGGCGTAGACCCCGAGGGCGCCGCCGATCAGGAACGGGATGCGCCAGCCCCAGGAGTTCATGTCGCCCTGGCTGAGGACGTTGGACAGGATGGCTCCGAGCAAGGTCCCGGCCAGGATTCCGGCGGTGCCCGAGGTGTAGATGAGCGTTGCCCAGAAACCGCGCTTTTCCTTCGGGGCCATTTCGGACAGGTACGTCTGCGACGACGGCAGCTCCCCGCCGTGGGCCAGGCCCTGGATCAGGCGGGCCACCAGCAGCATCACGGAGGCGAAGGCTCCCACGGCTTCGAACGTCGGGGCAACGCCGATCAGCAGGCTGCCGAGGGCGGCAAGGCCGACGGCGAACGTCATGGACGTCTTACGGCCGATCCGGTCACCGATCCAGCCGAAGACGAAACCGCCGAACGGGCGGGCCACGAAGCCGACGGCGAAGATCGCCAGGGTGGCGAGGAAGGCCGACGTCGGGTCCGCTTTGCTGAACAGTGCGCTGGCGATGAACGGTGAGAAGGTGGCGTAAATGGCCCAGTCGTACCATTCAACGGCGTTGCCGATGCCCGTCCCGATGAGGGTCCGCAGGTGCGATTTGTGAACCTGGACCTCGGCTGGCATGCCTACGGTGGAAGTCATGTGATGCTCCAAAAAGTGGTGGGAAGGTCAGTTGCCGGCAGCCGCAAGGGCCGCGATGCGGGAAGCAGCGAGCTCCGCGTAGAGCGCTGCGCCGTCGGAGAGGACGCCGTCGTCGAAAGTGGCGTAGGGGGAATGGTTGAAAGGGGTGGACGTATGGTCCGCCCCCGGGGCAACGGCGCTGAGCCCGATGAAGGTTCCGGGCACCTCCGCCATCACCCGGGAGAAGTCCTCCGAGCCGCTGAGCGGGGTGGCCCAGCGGGTGAGGCGCGAATCTCCAAAAAGCTCCTGGATGGTCTTTTCGGCGGTGTTCGTCTCGTCCTCGTCCGTAACACTGAGCGGATACTCGGAGCGGTAGTCCACATCCACCTCCAGGCCGTGGGCGGCGGCGATGCCTTTGAGCAGCACCGGAATGGCCGTCATCATCCGCTCCCGGGAAGCATCCGAGAAGGTGCGGACGGTGGCTTCGAAGCGCGCGGATTCGGGAATGACGTTGCGCTTGGTGCCGGCCTGCAGGAGGCCCACGGTAAGGACCACCGGATCAAACATGTTGAACTGGCGGGTGATCATCACCTGCAGTGCGGTCACCATCTCAGCCACGGCCGTGACGGGGTCCTTCGCGGAGTGGGGTGCGGAGCCGTGGCCGCCGGCACCCAGGACGGTGACGAAAAGTCCGTCCGAGGCACTCAGGATCACGCCGGGCTTGGTGCAGAACTGGGCGTGCGGTTCCAAGGCGGAGAACACGTGCATGGCGTAGGCGGCGTCCACGCGGCGGCCCGCAGCGTCCAGGACGCCTTCGCGGATCATGTGGGAGGCGCCGTCGAAGCCTTCTTCGCCGGGCTGGAACATCAGGACAACGTCGCCGGCCAGCTGATCCCGGCGGTCGGCCAGGAGGCGGGCGGCACCGGCCAGCATGGACGTGTGGAGGTCATGGCCGCAGGCATGCATGGCGCCGTCGATGCGTGACGTGAAGTCCACGCCGGTACGTTCCTGGACGGGCAGGCCGTCCATGTCAGCACGGAGCAGGACCGCGGGCTTCTCGGCCGACGCGTGCGGCGCGCCGCCGCGCAGGACTGCAGTGACCGACGTCGTGCTCTCACCGAGGGTGATTTCGAACGGCAGGCCCTCCAAGGCCTTGAGGACTTTTTCCTGGGTCCGGGGGAGGTCCAGCCCGATCTCCGGTTCCCGATGCAGCTCGTGGCGGAACCGGGCGATATCGCCCTGCAGTTCCCTGGCATCGGAGGTGATCGACATGTGCTTTCCTCTTTCCCGAACGATTGGTAAGTGCCCTGCTCCATTCTGGAGTGAGCTGGTTCACATCGCCGGAAATAGCTCGAAAAAATCAAAAGTACAATTGATTCGACAGGATTCGTGCAACAGAGAGCACACCGGAGAGAGGGTGGCGTTGAGGTGGAGGTCAGTGAGGACGATCTTGAACTGATCAACGCCCTGCAGATCGCGCCACGCGTCAGCTGGTCCGATGCTGCCGGCATCCTGGGGGTGCACGCCACCACGCTGGCGGCGCGCTGGGACCGGCTGCGGGCTGCCGGTGCAGCCTGGACAACGGCCCACCTGATCGGCGATCCCAAGCAGATGTGCCTGGCGCTGGTGGACGTGGACTGCGAAATGCGTCAGCGCGCTGACGTCACCGCGGCGCTCGCAGCCATCCCGGAGGTGGTCACGGTGGAGGAAGCTGCCAGCAACCGCGACCTGATGCTGACCGTCATCACACCCACGCTGGGCCGCTTCAGCGACTCCGTGGTGCCGCAGTTCAAGGAGATCCCGGGCCTGCTCAAATACCGGACCTCCCTGTGCACGCGGCTCCACGTGGGAGGTTACGCCTGGCGGCTCAACGTCCTGAGCAAGGCACAGCAGAACGCGCTCGGCGCGCTCGCGGGACCTGAGGCGGCCGGCTCCGTGCCCGCCGCCGGCCCTGGCGGCCCGCTGCCACAGAGCCACCTTGACCTGATTCCGTTCCTCGCGCAGGACGGAAGGGCCACGGCGGCGGAGATCGCCCGCAGCCTGGGTCGCAGTCCCGCCACGGTCCAGCGGCAGCTGAACCGCGTGCTGTCCAGCCAGTTGCTGTCCTTCCGCTGCGAGATAGCGCAGCAGTACTCCGGCTACCCGGTGACCTGCCAGTGGTTCGCCAACGTGCCGCCCGGCCGGCACGAGGCCGCCGCGGCGGAGCTGCGCGGCCTACGCAACGTCCGGCTCGCTGCTTCCACCACCGGGCGGACCAACTTTGTGATCATCATGTGGCTGCACTCCCTGGCCGAGGTGATGAATGCAGAGCTGGCCCTCCAGCAGCGGATCCCCGGGATCGAACTGGCGGAAAGCGTTGTGGTCCTGAGCGCCGCCAAGCGGGTGGGCTGGATGCTCAACCCCGATTCAACCGCCACCGGAGCGGTTGTGCCGTCCGCCGGCCTGGGGCCGGAGGCCTAGCGGCACGGTGAGCAGTCCGCGGGAGGGCCCGGTTCAGCCTTCGTCGCAGAGCAGGTGGTACCAGTTGTCGGCCAGTACCTCCAGCGCGTGTTCGCGGTTTGGTTCAAACTTGCGCCGTGTCCAGAGCGTGGCCACGTAGTCGAGGGATGTGAAGGCGAGGGTTCCGCGGATGTGGTGTGTTTCCTCCGAGAAGCGGCCGGCCAGCTGCATTCCGCGGACCAGGTCGGAAATGACCTCCTCATGCCATCCCTCGACCATGGCCCGCACCTCGCGGTCGACGGCGGCGGCCTCGTCGAGCACGTCGAGGTAGGGGCGGAAGACCGGCCAGAGCGCCGCCCGCGACTCCAGCCAGGCCAGGATGCCCGCTAGCTTGCCGGCGCGCACCACGTCAACGAGGTCCGGAGCAGTGGAGCCGCTCTCCGGGCCGTCCGCACGGTCCAGTACCTCGTTGACCCGCGCCATGAAGTCCCTCATCAGATCGCTGCGTGAGGGGTAGTAGGCGTAGAAGGTCACGCGGGTGGTGCCGGCCGCTGCGGCGATCTCGTCGATGGTGGTCGCGGCGTAACCCTTCTCGGTGAAGAGCTCAAGCGCGCGTTCCACAATCATGTCGCGGGTGAGTTTCTTGTGGGCTTCTCGCAACGACGACATGGATCAATCCTAACGGTGGTGTGCGGGGTCAGGCCCGGGCCGGCTCCGCCCGGGCGGGCGCCGCCGGCCGCAGCGCGGCCGGGCCCTCGTCGGCCAGCCGGCGCAGTTTGGGGACCGGGATCCGGTAGTTGACCGCTGCGGCGGTTCCGGAACCGACCACGTTGTCCCAGCGCAGGAGCAGCGAATCGTTTCCGGTGCCCGGTTCGCAGAAGTCGGGTTCGCCTGCCACGGGCATAAAACCGACCGCTTTGAGTGACACCCCGAAGCCCTCCGTCCAGAAATAGGGCTGGAAGTTGAATTCGGGTGCGGCGTCGCCCTGCAGCAGGCCGACGGCCGCCACCTTGGCCTGGTCGATGGCGCTCGTCCACAAGGGAACCCGCTGCACGCCGCGGAGGGTGGGGAAGAACGCGACGTCGCCGGCGGCCACGATCTCCGGCCGGACCCGGCCGCGCGAATCGACGCGCAGGGCTCCGTCGGTGAGGAGGTCTGAGCCGGCAAGCCACTCAATGTTCGGCTCGTCCCCGACGGCGGTGACCACCAGATCCGCGTGAAGTTCCGTGCCTTCTGCGAGGACAACCCGTGTCCCCGTACCGTGATCCACAAGGCGGGCCTGCCCGCCGCCAACCACCCGCAGTCCGCGCCGGACGGCGGCGGAGGTGAAGATGTCCGCGAGGTGGCCGCCGAGCTGGCGTGACAGTGGCTTGACGTCGGAGACGAGGGTGACTTCGCAGCCCATGTGCAGGCAGCCGGACGCAACTTCCATGCCCAGCGGGCCGCCGCCGATCACGATGACCGAGGGCCGTGCTGCGACGCGTTCCTTGAGCAGGACCGCATCCTCGATGGTGCGCAGGGTCAGCTCCCGGGGGAAGCCGTCCCGTTGCGGTCCTCCTGCACCTGGTCCGCCTGCTCCCTGGCCGACTCCTCCCTGCCCGGAGGAGAGGCGCCTCGCCCGGGAGCCGGAGGCGATGACGAGGCCGTCATACGGCAGCTCCCCGCCCTCGTCCAGGCGGACCAGCCGGGCGTCGGGGTCCAGGCCCGTGGCACTGACGCCGAGCAGCTCCGTGGCGTCATGGGTCGGCTCGGGCAGCTGGTGCGCCTGGAGGGCATCGTCGCCATGCAGCAGGGCCTTGGACAGGGCGGGGCGGCTGTAGGGATGGTGGGGCTCGGCGCCGACGACCGTGAGTTCGCCGTCGAAGCCCGCCGAGCGCAACGAGTCGCAGGCCGTGAGTCCGGCGATGCCGTTGCCAACCACCACGATCCTGCGCATCGTCATGCCGCGGCCAATCGCAGCGCGGCGACCGGGCAGACCCTGACCGCCGCCTTCGCGGCGTCCAGGTCAGCCCCGTCCACCTCCGGCACATCGATGACCAGTTCGCCGTCGTCATCCAGATGCATCAGCGTGGGTGCGGCTTCTTCGCACAGGCCGTGTCCTTCGCAGCGGGGACGGTCCAGTTCGATCCTCATGCTGCCACCACCTTTTCGACCTGGAGCAACTCGAAGCTCCGCGTAATGTTGCTGGGCTCCCGGACCTCATCCGAGATCGTGAGTGATTTCACCCTGCGGGCAAGCGCCTCGATGATGGCATGCGCTTCCAGCTTCGCCAGGCCCTGGCCGGCGCAGCCGTGCGGTCCGTAGCCGAAGGACAGGTGGTCCACCGGGTTGCGCTTCACGTCGAAGGCGTCCGGATTCCCGTAGTGCCGCGGGTCCCGGTTGCCGGCACCGAAGAGGATGCCCACCTGGGCGCCTGCAGGAATGGTGGCTCCGTCGATTTCCACGTCGCGGGTCGCCTTGCGGCCCCAGATGTGGACCGGCGCCCAGTAGCGCAGCACTTCGGCGAAAGCTGCGGGGACGAGGTCCGGGTTCTCCCGGACCAGCTCGAACTGCTCGGGGTGGTGGCCGAACAGCGCAATGATGTTCCCGATCGAGGCGATGGTCGTGTCGACGCCCGCGCCAAGGTACTGGTGGATGATGTGTCCCGCAGAGCCCTGGGGGATGTCGCCGCGTGTCTCGGCGTCGAAGATTCCGCGGCCGATTGAGCCGGGTGCCAGGTCTTCGGCTGTGACCGATGAGCACCAGCCGTAGAGCTCGCCGGCGATCGGGAAGCTCTCCTGCGCGCGCTGGTTCAGCGGCCCGATGACCTGCATCGCGGCCTGGCCCCAGCGGAGCATGTTGTCCTTGACGTGCCCCTGGAAGCCAATGAGGTCTGCAACGATTTCGATCGGGAAGGCCCGGGCCAGGGAATCGATGGCCTCGAAGCTGCCGCTGGCGGCGAGCTCGGCAACGAGCTTGTCCGCCTTTTGGTCGATGATCACCTTCAGGCCGCGGAGTGCGCGCGGGGTGAGGTTCTGTGACAGCGTGGCGCGTAGCTGCGTGTGGATGGGCGGGTCGGAGGCGAGCGAGGTGCCCTGCAGTGCCTCGTTCACCATGGGGTTGAAGCCGATGCTGGTGGACGAGAAGGTCTCCGGATCACCGAGGGCGTCGCGGATGACGTCGTAGCGGGTCAGGACGTACAGGTCGTTCTTGGGCAGGTGCACCACGGCGGCCTGCTCGCGGAGTGCGGCATAAGTGGGGTACGGGTCGACAAGAATATCGTCATCCCAGATGTCGATGTCTGATTCGAGGGGTGCAGTCACGATGTTCTCCTTGCGGATGGTAGGTGATTGGTCGAGGCGAGGCCGTCAGACTTAGACGACTGCCTCGGCGTTGGCTTCGGTGCTCTCCGCGATGGCATCCGGGGTGGGCGCCGAGGAACGTGCGGAGATGAAGAGGGTGAGGGCAGCCGAGAGGATCGCCGCGATGCCGGCAGCGAGGTAGACAGTCTGGAAGCCCTGTCCGAGGGAGGTCCCTGCCACACCCTGGATCTGGGGCTGCGCGGAGGTGAGGGCATTGACCATCCCGTCCACGGCCTGGGCGGGTGCGCCGCCGGCCGTTGCCTGGCCGGTGAACTGCGCGATCACGCCGTCCCAGCCTGAGAGGTAGCCCAGCGGCGGCACGTTGGACAGTCCGGCCACGGCGTCGGCGGGCAGCCCTGCCCCGCCGAGGATCGAGGCGAGGGGTCCGGCGAAGGCCGTGGCGCCGACGCCGAATGCGATGGCTGAGCCGATCACGGGCCCCAGGGCGAAGCCCAGGTCGCGCAGGAGGTTGGTCGTTGCCGAAGCCATGCCGATCTGCTGCGGCGGGACGGTGTTGATGGCGACGGCGGTGATGGAGCCGACGGTGAGCGCGAACCCGATGCCCAGCAGCAGCAGCGGCGGAATGAAAGCGGTCCAGGGAGTTCCGCCGAAGGTCTCCGGCGTGCCCAGGGCGAAGGTCGAGAGCCAGAATCCGGAGGCGGCCATGAAGGCAAAGCCGGCGGTCAGCACCCAGCGCGGGGCCACGTGGTGGATCAGCCAGCCAACCACCGGGATGAAGACGAAGGCCGGGCCCTGGATGAAGATGAACAGCACACCGACCTTCCACGCTTCGGCGAGGGCGAGCCCGCCGACGGCGACACTTGTGCTGAAGGCGATTGCGAGGAAGGCGAACATGCCGGTGACGGCAACAACGCCTGTGATCGAGTAGGCGCTGTTCTTGAACAGCGCCAGGTGGATCAGCGGCTGCTGGGTGCGTGTTTCGATGATCACGAAGGCGATCAGGAGGACGCCGCCCACGATGTAGCTTGCGATGACCTCGGCACTGCCGAAGCCGGCGTCGACCGCCGTCACTGTGGCAAAGAGAACGGCGATCAGGCCAAGCGCGAGAGTGAACTGGCCGGGCAGGTCCAGCTTGCGGCCCTCGGCGGCAGCGGAGTCCTTCGCGCGGACCGCGACGATAATGACGCCGACGGCGATCGCGGCAGCGATGTAGTAAGCCACCCGCCAGCCACTAAAGGTGTTGGGCGCACCCGCCGCGGGCCCGGCCACGGTGAAAGCCTGGGAGGTCAGGCCTGCCAGCACGGGGGAGATCACCGCACCAAGCGACAGGAACCCGGCCCAGGTGGCGATCACCTTTGCCCGGGCGCGGTGATCGGGGGTGATCGCCGCGATCATGGACAGCGAAATGGGGAAGAGGATGCCCGCCCCGATGCCGCCGACCGCCTGCGCCGCGATCATCATTTCGGTGGTTGTCGCCAGCGCCGCCAGGACGGAGCCGCCGACGCTGACCAGAGCGCCTGCGTACAGCAGCTTCTTGCGGCCGAACAGGTCGCCTAGAAGCCCCCAGCTGAGCTCAAAAACCACGATGCCCATCATGAACATGCCTGCGATCCAGGTCAGGCCTGCGCCCGATGTGTGGAATTCCACTGCAAAGGTGCCGTTGAGCGCGCCGGGCAGTGCATTGGTGATTTGGGCCAGCGTCACCGCGCTGTAGGCGGCGACGAAGGTGGCCCGTACCGAGCCGCGGCTCGCTACCGAGATGGTCTGACTCATCGATGAAACTCCCTTGTTTCGGATTAGATGTGGCGCTCCCCACAGTCTGGGCTAAAGCTTTACATAGTGTCAAGAGCATTTACGCACCGTCGTCTTCATGAACGCATCGAAGCTAAAAACCCGTACGCTCCGATAATTTTCTTGACATGATGTAAAGAAACATGTGATGCTGGCTACACCGCAACGGAGCGACGGCACGTTCGAACTCCCGCGGAGCCCCTGCATTCAGCACCCGATCTCCAAGGGAGAAGCCAAGTGAGTCACACCACACCCGTCGATACCGGTGACGCGTTCCATGCCACGGCCGGGAAAACCGTCAATACGGTCCTGGGTCCCGTACCTGCTTCTGAACTGGGCGTAGTCGCGGTCCATGAGGCCCTGTTGTCGGTGCTCCCGGGAGCCCAGTACGCACCCGATATCTCCATGGACCGGGCGGAGATCTTTGAAGCCCTGGCCGCGAAGCTCAAAGAGTTCCGCGAGCACGGCGGGCAGACGATCGTGGACAGCACCGGCATGTTCCACGGCCGCGACCTCAAGCTCTACGAGGCCCTGTCCCGCTCCACCGGAGTCCACATCGTCGCCTCCACGGGCCTTGGCCCGGAGGAAGAGCTCGGCGGGTACTTCCTGACGCCGCAGACCAACCCGCCCACCCCCTGGCCGGCAGAGAAGTTCAGCGATCTCTTCGGCAAGGAGGTCACGGAGGGGATGGTGGTTCCCCGGGTGGAGCGCCGTGCCGCCGCCGGCATCGTTGCCACCATCGCCGACCGCGCCGGAATGACCCCTACCGAGGAAAGCCTCTTCCGCGGCTCCGCCCGCGCGGCCAAGGACACCGGCGTCCCGGTCTCCGTCCGCTTCGGCGCCGACGCCCTGCACGATCTGGACATCGTCCTGGACGAGCAGATCGGCGCCGACCGGGTGCTCGTCGGCGACCTGGACCGCAGGGACGCTGCCGGCGCCGCCCTCCAGGTGGCTGGCCGCGGAGCCTTCGTGGGCATCGACCATGTTGGCCTGAACGACGACGCGGACTACCTCGCCGACCACGAACGCGCCGAACTGGTGTTCGAGCTCGTCGAGGCCGGCCATGCCGACAAGATCATCCTTTCGGGCAACTCGATCGGCGTGGCAAAGGGCCTGCCGGAGTACAACCTGCCCTACAGCCACGTCCTGACCACGTTCGTGCCCTTCCTGAAGGCCCGCGGCCTGAGCGAAGAAGACGCCCGGCGGATCCTCGTGGACAACCCGCGCAATCTGCTGACCGTGCGCTAAGCACACGTCGGCCCACCCACAAATAAGCTTTCGAACCCTGAGGTGAACGAATGACCAAGGTCAACACCGTGCTGGGAACCATCCCGGCCGAAGAACTGGAAATCGTGGCGGTCCACGAACACATCGGCTACGGCATGCCCGGGTCCGAACTTGACACCAAATGGTGGAAGTCGCCGGAGCAGGCCTACGAGGAAACCGTGCCGAAACTGCGGAAATTCCGCGAGTACGGCGGCGGTACCTTCGTGGACGCCACGGGCATCTGCAACGGGCGCGACGTCGACTACTACAAGTCCCTGTCCCGGAAGACGGGCGTGCACATTGTGGCCTGCACCGGCTTCGTCGGCGGCGACACCGCCCTGCCCCACTTCTCCCGCGCCACCGTGGACTACCTCACGAAGGTGTTCATCCACGAGATCACCGTCGGCATCGGCAACACGGGTGCCAAGGCCGGCGTCATCAAGGTCGGCGTCAGCCGCGGCGGACGCATGACCGACCTGGACAAGCGCATCTACCGGGCCGCTGCCCGCGCCGCCGTCGTCACGGGCGCACCAATCCTGACCCATCTGGCCATCGACCCCGAACCGGCCGTGACCATTTTCAACGAAGAAGGCCTCTCGCTGGACCGTGTGCTCTTCGGCCACGCCGACGACGGCCTCAACGCTCCGATCACCCCGCACGATTGGATCTACGAGCAGGGCGGCCGGATCGGCTTCGACACTTTCGGCTACGACCTCGAACTGCCGGATCCGCCGTTCTGGGGCCGCAAGCGCGCCGAACGCATGGAGCACTTCGTCAAGCTCGTGAACAAGGGCTATGCGGACAAGCTCCTGGTCTCGGCCGATGCAAATTGCAGCCCGCTGGGCTGGCCGGGCGTGAAGGGCCACACCATCAACTACATCTTCGAGGACATGATCCCCGACATGCGGGCGGCCGGCATCGACGATGCCACCCTCAAACTCCTCCTCGAGGACAACCCGGCCGACTTCCTGTCGCTTAGCGCCTGACCTCGGACAACCCCCAAAACTTACACAGTCAAGAAAGAGATGAAACCATGAAGGCTTCGGACATCAAGAACCTCAAGATCGCCATCGTCGGCGCAGGCTACGGCGGCGCTGCCGCGGCCAAGGCCCTGAGCCTGCTGGGTGCAGACGTCACGGTCTACGAACAGGCTCCCCAGATGGGCGAGGTCGGCGCCGGCATCGGCCTGCGTCCCGCCACCATGGCCCGCTTCCGCCAGTGGGGGATCTTCGACGCGGTGGCCAAGGTGAGCTCGGCGAGCGACTACTTCGAAATCCTCACGGCCACCGGCGAGACGATCATGAAGGACACCTGGCCGGAGTTCGGCGACGAGAAGCAGACGTACCTCATCCACCGCCGCGACTTCATCGAGGCCCTCCTGGGCGTGCTCCCCGGGGGCATGGTCCAGCTAGGCCACAAGCTCGACAGGATTGAGGACAAGGGCGGACGCTCCGTCCTGACCTTCGCCAACGGGGAGACGGTTGAGGCCGACCTGGTGGTCGGTGCCGACGGCATCAAGTCCGCGGTGCGTGAGCAGCTGTTCAGCGCCAAGGGCCCCGTGTTCTCCGGCGAGCACGCCTACCGCGTGGTGATCTCCGCCGACGACGCCCACGGGATGGTGAGCGACGACAACCTGCGGATGTACATGGGCCGGGGCACGAAGGTCTACCTGCTGCCGCTGCGCCACCGCAACCAGATGTCCTTCGACATCACCGCCCTGAACCCGGATGGGACCTGGGCCCCCACGATCACGAAGGAAGAACTCCTGAAGACTGTGGAAGGCTTCGACGAGCGGATCGTGGCGATTGCCCGCGGCCTGGACATGGACACGGTGAACATCCGCGCGGTCTACGACATCGACCCCGTGGACACCTGGCACACCGACTCCGTTGTCCTGATGGGCGATGCGGCCCACTCCATGCTGCACCACCAGGGCCAGGGCGCGAACTCCGCCATCGAGGACGCCGGAGCCCTGGCCGACGCGCTGGCCCAGGCCGATTCGGTCAAGGAGGCGCTGGCCCTGTTCCAGGCAACCCGCAAGCCGGTGACGGATGAGCTGCAGCGCATTTCCCGCCAGGGCTGGTCCGAGGAAGAAGTCAACGACGTCTTCCCGGGCCAGAAGCCCGCATCCCAGAAGCCTGCCAGCGTAAGCGCACCGGCGCCGGCGAAGGCCTGACACCATGACCATCCATCCCGAAATCGCCAAAATCCTGGCCACCCTGCCGGCACCCGACGGTTCCCCCCTGAATCCCGAAGCCATGCGCGCCGGCGAGGCAGCCCAGGTGCCCCCTCTCGACCAGCGGCTGCCGCTGCACGCCGTCGAGGATGCCACTGCTGTGACGCCGTCGGGCGAGGTGCCGGTGCGCATCTACACGCCCGCCGAGGCGGACTCCTACGATCTGCTGGTCTACTTCCACGGCGGTGCGTTCTTCCTGGGCAGCCTGGACACCCACGACCACGTGGCACGGTCGCTGGCCAAGGAAACCGGCCACAAGGTCATCTCGGTGGGCTACCGCCTGGCCCCCGAGGCCGTCTTCCCGGCCGGCCTCGACGACTGCTACGGCGTGGTCCGTTGGGTCGCCGAACAGGGGAGCAGCCTAAGTTGGAACGGGAAGAACCTCGCTATCGCGGGTGACAGCTCGGGCGGCAACTTTGTCGCCGCCGTCGCCGCGAAAGCCCACGATGACGGGTTTGACCGCATTACGCACCAGGTCCTCTTCTACCCGTCCCTGGACCTGGACTTCGACGTCGACCGTTACCCGTCGCTGCGGGAGAACGCTGAGGGGTACGGACTGGAGACGGCCGGCCTCAAACCGTTCAACTCCTTCTACCTCGGGAGCGGGGCGGACCCGGCGGACCCCCTCGTCTCGCCCATCAAGCGCGGGGACCTCGCCGGACTGCCTGCAGCCCTGGTGATCACGGCCGAGCACGACCCCCTGCGGGATGAAGGCGAACTCTACGGCCGGCGCCTGAACGAGGCCGGCGTGGACGCAACGGTCAGCCGCTACCAGGGGGCCAACCACGGATTTGTCCAGAATTTCGCCTGGATCCCGGAGTTCTACCGGGCGTTCGAGGAGACGGGTGAATTCCTGAACGCGAGGGCCGGGCAATGACGGAACAAGTCGCCGTCCATCCCATCGTCTCCCCGTGGGGGCGGTTCGGTCTCTACAGCTTCTTCATCGACGCCCCGGAGCCCGCCATCGTGGACACCGGGATCGCATCCTCGCCCGCAGAGGGCATGGTGCCGGCCTTGGAGGCGATCGGCCGCCGGATCGAGGACGTCCGCTGGATCTTCCTGACCCACGGCCACATCGACCACATCGGTGGCGCGTACGCCCTGTGGGAGCTCACAGGACGGCGTGCGCAGGTGGTGATCCACGAGGCCGACGCGCCGATGCTCCGCTCGCGCCGGGCCCACGTGGACGAATACCTTTCCGGACGGGCGCAGTACCTGCACGACCCCGAGGGTGAGGCGAAGCTGACGGCGGCCACGAACGCCGTCATCTCGGGCGAAATGGAGCCGACCATGTTGGTCAGGGGCGGTGAGACCATCTCCCTCGGGGGTGACGTCACCGTCTCTGTCCACTCGATTCCGGGGCACACCCGCGGGTCCGTCGCCTATGTCATTGACGGCCAAAACGACGTGTTCGTGGGCGACGCCGTCCAGGTCCACGGTGCGGCCAACGGCTTCCCGGGATTTGTGGACCCGGCCGGCTACCGCTCCAGCCTGCAGTACCTCAATGATGAGATCCGTCCGCGGCACCTTTACCTGGGGCACCCGTACCGCCGCGCGGACGGCACGCCCTACGGCGTGGAGCTCGACGCCGGGCAGGCCCGGGAAGCGCTCCAAGGGAGCCTGGAGGTCGAGGCCCGCGTTAAGGATGCGGCCTGCGGCTGCCTGGCTGCCGGACTGCAGGACACGGACTCGCCGTACTCGCCGTTCGCCCGCGTTGCCGAGGCGCTTAATTACGACGCCGACCCCACCCTGGAGCCGTCCCCGTTCTTCACGACGCTCCACGGCTACCGCACGACGTTGGACCACTTGACCGAAGATGAGGAGATCAGCACTCATGGATGACTTCCAGTTACTGAATGCCGGCGGGGAAAAGATCGCTGTCCGCAAGGACCTGCGGGTCCCGATGCGCGACGGCGTCGAGCTCGCCGCCGACGCCTACCAGGGCGCCGAAGACAAGCCGCGCCCGGCGCTGGTTGCCCTGAGCCCTTACGGCAAGGAACTGCAAGCCCTGGCCCTGACCACCCCGCCGCAGCGGCGGCCCAGCCCCATGTGGGACGGCTGCATCGAGGCCGGCGATATTGCCCGGATCGTCAAGGAGGACTACGTCCACGTCATTGGCGACCTGCGCGGCTCCGGCCACTCCGGCGGTGAGCACATCGGCAACTACAACGCCGGCGGCGTCTCGCTGGGCCAGGACGCGTACGACTTCATCGAGTGGGTCGCCGAGCAGCCGTGGTGCGACGGCAACGTCGGCATGGTGGGCATCTCCTACTTCGGCTCCATGCAGGTGCTGGCCGCAGCCGAGCGCCCGCCGCACCTGAAGGCGATCTTCGTCTCGGGCGGCCACTACGACTTCTACGAGACCACCTACCACGGCGGCGTCATGTGGTTCATGCCCCGTGCCGCCCGCGAAGGCCGCGGCGGCGACTCCGGCTGGGCGTTCACGGATAACGTGAAGTCCCGCATGATCGAGAAGTACCCGCCCGGCGAGCTGAAGAAGCTCGTTGAGAAGCGGCTGCAGGACCCTGACGTGGCCGCCTGGCCGAACCTGGTCCACGTCCTGAACTACCCGAAGAACCATGAAGCCTGGTTCGACATCGTCATGAACGAGCTGGACGGGGAGTGGTACGAGGAGCGCAACCCGATCACGCTGGCACCGAACATCGACATCCCGGTGTGGCTGCAGCTCGACCAGGGCCGCGGCTGGACCCTGGACGGCACCATCGAGCTGTTCAACGCGCTCAAGGGCCCCAAGAAACTGGACATCGGCCCTTACCCGCCGATGCAGTCGCGCCCCTTCATCGAGGAGCACGACAAGATGTTCCGGTGGTACGACTACTGGATCAAGGGCATCGACAACGGCGTCATGGACGAACCCGCTGTGAGCGTTTTCGTGGAAGGCTCCCGCGAGGTGGTCACGGCGGACCAGTGGCCGCCGAAGGACGTGGAGTACATGTCCCTCTACCTGCGCCCGCGCCACGCGCTGTCCACCGAGCCCGAGCCGATGGGTGTGGAATATGCCGCCCCGGACGGCTTCTACCAGGCGCCGCTGACCGTGACCGACAAAGTGGAGATCGTCAGCTGGTCAACTCCGCCCTTCGAGGAGGCAACGGAGATGATCGGCGCCGGTGCCGCCCACATCTTCGCGGAGATTGACCAGCCGGACACCAACTTCATCCTGCGGCTCTGGGACTACGCGCCCAACGGCAAGCGCCAGCTCATCACCAGCGGCTACCTCAAGGCCTCGCACCGCGAGCTTGACGACCGCACCACCGAGGGCAACCCGTACCACCCGCACACCCGTTCCGTGCCGGTGGAGCCGGGGACGGTAGAGGAATACGTACTGCGCCTCTATCCGTTCGCGAACACGTTCATGCCGGGCCACAAGCTGACGGTGGAGCTGTCCAACGCCGAGCCGCTGGCCGATGAGCACAATGCGCTGCTGCCGCCGGACGCCTTCCACCTGCCGGTGGGCCGGCCCGTCACGCACAAGATCTATCGCGACGCCGCCCACCACTCCCGGCTGGTCCTGCCGTTCACCGCAAAGAGCACAACACCGGAAAGCGACTTGCCATGACAACGGTCAACATCAGGGAATTCATCGGCGGAGCGCGGTTCAACCGCTTCCACGCCGGAATGTTGTTCTGGGCCTGCTTCATCATCACCTTCGACATGTACGACCTGGTGGTCTACGGATCGGTGCTGCCGGTCCTGATGAAACAGTGGTCCCTGGGGCCCGTCGAGGCGGGAGCCATTGGCAGCTACGGCCCCGTCGGAATGATGGTCGGCGCCATCCTGTTCGGGATCCTGGCGGACCGGTTCGGCCGGAAGAAGGTCCTCACGGCCAGCATCATTCTCTTCAGCGCCGCAACAGCGCTGAGCGGATTCGCCCCGGGACCGGTCGAATTCTCGGTCCTGCGCATCCTGGGCGGCCTCGGAATTGGCGGCATCCTGCCCTGTGTCATCGCGATGCTCACCGACTACGCGCCGAAGAACCGCGCCAACACCCTGGTGGCGATCGTGATGTGCTTCTTCTCGGTCGGCGGCATCCTGGCGGCCTTCGTTGCGATGCTCCTGCTTCCGGCGTTCGGCTGGCAGAGCGTGTACTGGGTTGCCGTACTTCCCCTGCTCTGCCTGCCGTTCATGATGAAGTATTTCCTCGACTCCCCCGCGGTACTGCTGGAAAAGAAGCAGTTCGCGGCCCTGAGCTCCGCTCTGTCCAAGGTCAACCCCGCGGCGGCGCCGGGACCGTCGGCGGAGTTCACCGGAGTCCAGGAGAAGGAACCGGGCAGCCCGGTGGGTGCACTGTTCAAGAACCGCCGCGCGCTCGGGACGCTCATGATCTGGGTTGCCTTCTTCATGTGCCTTCTCATGGTGAACGGCCTGACCATCTGGCTCCCCAAGCTGATGGTGGAGGCAGGGTATGCCCTGGGTTCCAGCCTGACGTTCATGATCGTCCTTAACGTGGGGGCCATCGTCGGCACCCTGCTGCTCGGAAAGCTCGCGGACACCTGGGGTGTGAAGCGGGTGCTCGTCCCCATGTTCGTGATCTCCGCCGTCTCGCTGACCCTCCTCGGGTTCGCCGACAACATGGTGGTCCTGCTGCTGCTCGTGGCCCTCACCGGCGCCTGCACGATGGGAGCACAGAACATCTCGTATTCCTTCGTGTCCCAGTACTATCCGTCCTTCATGCGCTCGACGGCGATCGGGCTGGCATCTGGCGTCGGCCGGATGGGGGCCATCGTCGGGCCGACGTTTGGAGGCATTCTCCTGACCCTCAAACTTCCGGTGGAGATGAACTTCCTGTTCTTCGCGATCCCGGGCATCATCGCCGCCCTGGCCTTCCTGTTCGTTCCACTTGCCGCGAGGTCAAGTGGCCGGCCGTCTGTGCAAAAGGATCAGGACTACGGAAACGCGGAACCTGTCTCCGGGGACACTGTGGCAGCAGCCCCCTAAAGACGGGGCGACAAAAGGTAACGCACAAGATCGTCGGGCCGGATTGCCGGCACGCACCCCCGGGCGTGTTGTTCAGGATGACCCCGAACAACGCGGCCCGGGGTGTTTAATGGCAGGCACCATCCATGACGACTGATCAGGCTCCCGCCGTGCAACGAAGCGCCCCTGCCGCCGCCCCCGAGACGGCCGGCATCCTCCACCGCCACTACCTGCTGGTAACGGCCGGCGCGTGCGCCCTGGTGTTCCTGGCTGCCTTCGAGTCCCTGGCCGTGACCACCATCATGCCGCTGGTCAGCCGCGAGCTGGACGGCGCCGCCTTGTACGCCCTGGCCTTCGCCGGGCCCCTCGCCGCCGGTGTGATCGGCATGGTGGCGGCCGGTAACTGGTCCGACCGCCGTGGACCGGTGGGTCCGCTGTACGCCTCGGTGGCCCTGTTCGTGCTGGGGCTGCTGATCGCCGGAACGGCAGGAAGGATGCCTGCCCTGGTGGGCGGACGGCTGGTGCAGGGCCTGGGCGGCGGAGCCATGACCGTGGCCCTGTACGTTGTGGTGGCGCGGGTATACCCGCCGGCGCTGCACCCGAAGATTTTCGCCGCCTTCTCCGCGGCCTGGGTGGTTCCGTCCCTGGTGGGCCCCTTCGCGGCCGGAATCGTGGCCCAGGCGGCAAGCTGGCACTGGGTGTTCCTTGGCGTGGTGGGACTGGTGGTGCCGGCGCTCCTGATGATTGTTCCCGCGCTGCGCAGGCTGCACCATGACCCTGCGCATGCCACCCCTGCCGAAGCCGGCACACCGGAGGGAGCCAGAGGCCCGCAGCGGTGGCCCTACAGCCGGCTCGCGTGGGCCGCCCTGGCGGCGTTGGCCGTTTTGGGCCTGAACCTGTCGGCGCAGGTCCCGGGGGCCGGAGCTTTCCTGGCGGCGGCGGCCGCCGTCGTGATTGCACTGGTGGCGGTACGCCCGCTGGTGCCCCGCGGCACCCTGCTTGCCCGGCGGGGGCTGCCGAGCGTCATCCTGGCCCGCGGCCTCGTCTCGGCCGCGTTCTTCGGAGCGGAGGTCTACCTTCCGTACCTGCTGGTGGAACAGTATTCCTTTTCCCCGACGTTCGCCGGCCTGACCCTCACCGGCGGCGCACTGGCGTGGGCCGGCGCCTCTGCCGTCCAAGGCCGGATGGGCGGCAGGCTCAGCAACGTCCGCGCTATGAAGATCGGGTCAGCGATGGTGCTCGGCGCCGTCGTCCTTGCCCTGGTGACCACGCTCCTGGGCTGGCCGGCCGCCGTCGCGATTGCCGGCTGGATTTCCGCCGGCGGCGGCATGGGACTGATGTATCCGCGCCTGAGCGTCATGACCCTGGCCATGTCCACGCCGGACACTGAGGGGTTCAACAGCTCGGCCATGTCCATTGCTGACTCCCTCGGCGGAGCTTTGGCCCTGGCCGCCACCGGGATCGTGTTCGGTGCGTTGTCGGCAGCGAACACGGCAACGACGACGGCGGGCGGGGTGTCGG
Source organism: Arthrobacter sp. SPG23 (assembly GCF_000876655.1). Classification (GTDB taxonomy): domain Bacteria; phylum Actinomycetota; class Actinomycetes; order Actinomycetales; family Micrococcaceae; genus Arthrobacter. The sequence continues at coordinate 409,515 of NZ_JYCN01000026.1, read as the reverse complement.
GCGCCTCCTTCGCAGGAGTCTTCGCCCTCACGGCCGCCATCGCCGTCGTCGCTGTGGTTGTTTCGCCGCGGGTTGCGGCGCGTAAGGCGTCTTAGCTCAGGGCGTTGACTTTTGCCTTGTCCGAATCCGACTCGGCCTGCCACTCCACGATCCGGGCCTGCTGGAGCGGCGTCTTGCGGTTGAAGTACCAGGCGGCGCCCAGGATCAGGAACCACAGGGGAGCCACCACCAGGGCAAGCCGGGTGTCCTCAGCCTGGGCAAGGGCCACGAGCATGAACACAAAGAACGCCAGCACCACGTACGGCATGAAGGCGCCGCCGGGCATCTTGAAGGCGGAGGCGGCGTGGAGTTCGGGCCGGCGGCGGCGGAACATGATGTAGCTGACCAGGATCATGGACCAGACGAACATGGTCAGCACGGAGGCAACCGAGGTGACCACCGTGAACGCACCGATGACGGAGTCACCCGAGTAGAGCAGCACCAGGCCGGCGAGCAGGAAGATGCAGGAGAACAGCAGGGCGTTCTGCGGAACCTTGCGGATGCTCAGCTTGCCGAAGGCCTTCGGGGCGTTGCCGTCCTGGGCCAGGCCGTAGACCATGCGCGAGGTGGAGTAGATGCCGGAGTTGGCACTGGAAGCCGCCGAGGTGAGGACCACCAGGTTGATGACCACGGCCGCGATGCCCAGGCCGGCCAGGGTGAACATGCCGATGAACGGGCTGCTGGCGGCGTCGATGGTCCGCCACGGGTTGACCGCCATGATGACCACCAGGGCGCCCACGTAGAAGAGCAGGACACGGATGGGGATGGAGTTGATGGCCCGCGGAAGGTTCTTCTCCGGGTCCTTGGTTTCAGCTGCCGCCGTGCCCACCAGTTCAATGCCGGCGAAGGCGAAGATGGCGATCTGGAAGCCGAGGATGAAACCGAACATGCCGTGCGGGAACATGCCGCCGTCGTTCCAGATGTTGGCGAGGCTTGCCACAGCGCCGTTGGGGGAGGTGAAGTTCGTGGCGATCATCACGATGCCCGTGCCGATCAGCGCCAGGATGGCAACCACCTTGATGATCGCGAACCAGAATTCGGCTTCACCGAAGGCCTTGACCGTGGGAAGGTTCAGCAGGATCAGCACCACCGGGGTGATGAGCGCGGGGATCCACAACGGCGTGCCGGGTGCCAGCTTGTCCACATAGCCGGCAATTGCCACGATGTCCGCCACTCCGGTGACAACCCAGAAGAACCAGTAGGACCAGCCGGTGAAGAACCCGGCCCACGGGCCCAGCAGGTCTCCGGCGAAGTCGCTGAAGGACTTGTAATTCAGGTTGGAGAGCAGGATTTCGCCCATGGCGCGCATCACGAAGAACAGCATGGAGCCGATGATCATGTAGACGAAGATGACGGACGGGCCGGCCAGGGAGATGGTTTTGCCGGAGCCCATGAACAGTCCGGTGCCGATGGCGCCGCCAATGGCCAGGAGCTGGATGTGGCGGTTGCCCAATGCCCGGGCGAGGTGCGGTTCCTTGCTGTGGCCTCCGCTGGCGGGTTCTGTTGCAGTGTTCCTGGCAACCGTGGTGGTGCGTTCAGACATCAGTGCTTCTTTCCTTGTCTCAGATGGACTGCGTCGCAGGCGGACTGCCCTGGGGCAGGGTGCTGTGCCGCCGTCCGCACGGAGCCGCCACAGGTGTGACGTAGGTAACAGTTGGGGTGCGAATTAAGACTAGGGCCGGCTGGAAGGCCCTCCGGCGCATGGGTGCGGCCGGCGCTGCGGGGCGGGAGCCCGGGCTTTCGGGGCGGGAAGCTCCGGCCGGCCGACGGCCCACGCGGTGGGAAAGGGCGTGCCCCGGCGCGGTGGCGGGCTGTCCGGCAACGGCGGGGCCTCCCTGTCGTCGTCTCCCGGGGACGCGGAAAGGCCGCAGTCCGTGGCGCTTGAGGCTCGACAAACGTCGAGTCTCAAGGCATCAACTGTAGTCCGTTGTTGGGCGTAACACTGATGGGGAGGCGTCGGCTGCGGGGGAACGGCTACCGGGGCAGCGGCAGGGGACCGGAGATTGCGGCGACCTGCACGTTCACGGTGACGGTCAGCGGATCGAGGTGCCGGCGGACGGCTGCCGCCACGTCCCGGCAGACGTCCGGAGCCCGGTGCGCGGAGCTGACGCCGATCCGGGTCCTGACCTCCGCCGTCGTGCCGGGCGCCTCCGCGCCTGGCAGGACCAGGACGGGCGGGAGCTGGACGCCGGTAACTGCGCTCAGCGCTGCACCGGCGATGTTCTGCCACGCCGGGCGGGCAGGATACACGGCGGTGACGCCGTCCACGGAACGGATGACCTCATAGAGTTCGTCGGCCGCGGGCAGGGGCTGGTTCATGGCTGGGGCTCCTCCGGGGTGGGCGGCGTGGCCGGACGCGGCTGCAGGACGTCAGAAACCGCCAGGTCGATCGCCGCGACGTTCAGTTCCGTGTGGCGGGCGAGTGCGGCGGCGAGGTGTTCACGCAGTTCGTCGGCCCGTCCGAGCATGGGGTGGCCGTAGAGCACAGCCAGCTGGACCTCCACTGTCACCGGAGCGCCGGGAACTGTGACATCCCCGCGGAGCCGGCACTTGCCCACGGCAATCCCTGGGATCGAGTCTCCCACTGCGCGGACCAGCGCCGTAATGGCGCCCTCTGTTTCGGACAGGGTGTCCCCGGGGTGCTCCGGCCGCAGCGGAATGGTGCGGCCGGGACGCACCTCAAGGCGCAGGTTGTCCAGGATCGCCTGCATCCAGTCGTCCGTCCCCTTGCCCGCAGCCGCGATTTCCTCGCCGAGGAATTCGGTGCCCAGGACTTTGAGGTTGCGAAGGGAGGCGAGTGCCGCCTGGCAGTCCGGGCATTCCGCCAGGTGGTGGGGATCGGGGATGTCACCGGTGTCCAGGTAGGTGCTGAGCTCTTCGAGGCTGTGCCCGCATTCGAGGTTCCTGTCCGGGATGCTCATCGCCACTCCTCCATTTCGCGGGCCAGCGTGACCCGCGCCCGCGCCAGCCGGCCACGGACGCTGTCTGAACTGATGTTCAAGGCCGACGCAATCTCCTCATAGCTCTGGTCGCCGAACTCCTTCAGGACCCAGCAGCGGCGCTGCTCTTCCGGGAGCCGGGCCAGTGCTGCCTTCAGGGCGGCCACCCGTGATCCGTTGACTGCCGCCGATTCGGGATTGTTGTGGTTGCGTGCGCCATCGGCCGCGGCTTCATGTTCCGCGTCCAGCTCCGGGTGGACCTTCCGCCTCCGCAGATGGTCGATGCTGCGGCTGCCCGTGATCCGCAGCAGCCAGCCTTTCACCGCTCCGTTGTCCCGCAGCGTGTCCAGCTGCTTCCACGCCTGCATCAGCGACTCCTGGACCACGTCATCGGCGTCCGCGTATGACCCGGTGATCCGGCGGGCGCATGCCCGCATCTGGGGCCCGTACCGGCGGGCCAGGGCTTCAAAAGCGGCGGTGTCCCCGTCAGATGCGCGTCCGGCAAGGATGGCGTCCGGAACGAGTTCCAGGCCATGCGGCACGGATGTTGGACCGTCCAATTGATTCTGCTTTCCTCTCCGGCGCGGCGGGTTTTGGGCGGGGTGGCTCTCACCAGGGGTTTGGCCGTTTCGCTCAGCCTTTGCCGAGGCCGTCCTTGAGCTGCTGTGCCGCTGCCTTGATGCTCCCGCCGATGTCGGCTGCTGCGTCCTTGGCGGCTTCGGCGGCCTCGCCGAGCTTCGCCCGGGCCTGGTCCGCCTGGCCTTCGCGCCGCAGCTCCTCGTTGCCGGTCAGCCGGCCGGCCTGCTCCTTGGCACCGCCGAGGTGGTTGATGACGGTGTTGCGGCCTTTGTCTTCGAATCCCATGGGATGTCCTTTCGTGATGGTTCCGGTGTGTTCCCGGTTCCGGGTGATCTTCGGTTCAAGTGGTGGTACGGGTGTGGCTGTCAGCGGGCGCGGTCGGGCCGGGCCAGGCGCGTCCTGGTCCCGGCGGTGATTCGAACCAGGACGGGAAATGGATGGCCCAGCAGCCGGTCCAGCCCGGCGACGAGCTGTTCGACGGTGTCCGCGAGCTCCCGCGGACAGGCGCCCTGGCGGGCCTGGATGCTGATTCGTACCGCGGGTTGCTTCCTGGCGGCGCCCCGCACCCGCCACGCGGTGACGGACGCGGCCAGCACCAGGCGGTTGCCCGCCAAGGCTTCGGCGACCAGCCTGGATACCAGGCCTGTTTCCACGGTGGTGGTTCCCTGGCCGGCGTCGGGCGTTTCCCCTACAACATTCGTGCGGCCGCCGCCTTGGGAGGCGAGCCAGCCGAACATCAGTGCCGCCCCCAGCAGCAGGACGCCGACGGCGGCAACCGTCCACCAGCTGGCGGTGCCGTCCGGCAGCGGGGCGGCCGCCAGGAGATCGCGGGTCCGGCCCCAGGCGTCCCGCCCGGTCGCAGCCCAGTGCGCGGCAACTCCGGGAAGTGTCCCGGCGGCGACGGCGAGGGCACCGGCCGCGAGCAGCATCAGTCCGGTCAGCGCGAGGAGGAAGCGGTTCAGGCCGCGGTGGGTTCCGCTCATTGGCCGACCACCCCCTTGGTGGAGACTCGGATGCTGCTCCGCATCCGGCGGGGCAGCGCGTACGTGCCGAGTTCGACGTCGACCGCCGCTTTGACGGCGTCAGCGTCGACCGGAATGCCCGACGTCGGGTGGACGGTGACGTTCACGGTCCGGGTGCCGACGGTGGTGGAGACCTGGCCCGGTGCGACGCCCGCTTGCCGGCGCGCGGCCCGGGATATCGCCGCGGCGATGACTTCGTGGTCCGCGACGATGGCTGCCCGGGCGCTGCCAAGCGCGTGACGCGGCCGCCGTCCGGGTGCGACGGCAAGCACCAGGAACAGCAGTCCGGCAAGGCCGAGTCCGGCGCCGGCGGCAGTCAGCAGGGACGGGGCCGCGGAGTCCGCGGTGCCAGCGAGCCATCTTCCCGCATCCAGCGGCCGTACGATGAGGGGCTGCTGCCCCGCCGCGGACAGTGCGGTTTCGAGTGCCAGCCACAGCAGGAGCCCGGCGGCAGCGGTTGCCGTGGCTGCGGAAGCGGCTGCGCGCGAGGAATGTAGTTCCCGCCGGACCGTCCGGCTGATGTGGAGTTTTCCGCTCATGGCAGCGCCTTTCCGCCGGACCGGTGGCAATCCGTCAGCCGGATGTCCACGCGGCTGACTGTGGTTCCGGTGACCGCACTGGTGTGCTTGATGATGGCTGCCCTGGCCATGTCCGACTGTTCAAACACGGTGGGCATGACAGGCTCAGCACGTCCCTCCGCGGCAGGGTCCGCCGCCGCCAGGTCCAGGAGGGGAGGCGCAGCCAGCGGCACCGCCACCGTGATGGCGAGCAGCCCGCCGTCGTCCCGCAGCTTTGCCTTGACAGTGCCTGCCGGAAGTCCGAACGCCTGCGCGGCGACAGCCTCAACGGCCTGCGTAAGCGCCCTGGACGTGATCCTGGTGTGGCCCGTCCGCGAATCCCGGGGGTGGGTTCCCTGGGATTGCCTTTTCTGGACGTGCGTCGGTCCGGCACTCACAACGATGAGCGCTTGCCGCGCAGGGCGTCCACGACTCCGTGCAGGTCCAGCCTGCCTTCCGCGGCACGCCCCGCGGCCGCGCCCGCACTCATGAGGAGGGCTGTGAGAAGGAAGCCCCAGAAGCCGAAGGCCAGGGCCACCACCGCGAGGACGGCTCCGATGGAGGCTCCGGCGACTGCCCGGCTCAAGCTACCCGCGATTCGCGGCGGTCGGCGGGGCCAGCCTGGTCGTCGTCGTCGTCGGACGGGACGTGGATGTCCGTGATGGTGACGTTGACCTCCGTGACCTCCATGCCCACGAGGTCCTCGATGGCGGTGTAGACGGCGTCGCGGGCATCATCTGCCACCTTCTGCAAAGCGTGCGGGTACTCCACCACCAGGGTGACGTCCACGGCAACCTGCGTCTGGCCCACTTCCACGTTGACGCCCTGGGTGAGGTCCTTCTGGCCCACTCGCTCGCGCAGGGATCCGATGGCACGGGCCGCGCCGCCGCCGAGGGCATAGACGCCGTCGATCTCCTGGATGGCGATGCCCGCGATCTTGGCCACTACGCCGTCGGCAACCGTGGTGGCGCCGCGGCCGTCCTTGCCGGCGTTCTTGAGCTGCGTGGCGGGAGCTGCCGGTGCGGCGAGGGCCTGGGGCTTGGTCAGCTCGGCGGGGTTCTTGGGCTGGGTCTGGGTGGTCACAACAATCACTCCTGGTCATCTGATGCAGGCACCGCGGTGGTGCCGACACCAGTAAGACGCAACCCGCGCGGCAATCCTCACGCTGGACTTGGCGTGAGCTGCATCACAGTTGAGGCGGGCTGTCAGGCCGCGACGTCCCGGCGCCGGAATGCCAGGATGGCGAGCAGTACCAATACAGCGATGGTGCCGGCGGAGACCATGACGCTGTCCCAGGCGACGCCGGACCGCAACGGATCGTGCGCAATGTACTGGTAGAACGGCGAAGCTTTCTGGATCCTGTCAAAGGACTCCACCAGGGGCGCCAGCGCGTTGACGATGTACGCGACTACTGCCAGCCCCGCGGGCAGCCCCCGGCTCAGCCCGGTCCGGCCGGTTGCCGCTGAAAGCGCCAGTGCCAGCGACCCGAAGACGACGCCGAGAAGGGCAAGGTGGAGCATGGTTGCGGCCACTTCGCCCGGTGGCAGGTCGAGGTCAACGAGCCGGCCCTCGAGGACCAGTGATAGTCCCATTACGGCCGCAAGCAGGAAAGTCACCAGGGCCATGGCCAAAAACTTGTCGGCCACCACCCGGCCGCGGCTCACCGGATTGGAGAGCAGCAGGTCCATGGTGTGCCGGTCCTCTTCGCCGCCAATCGCGCCGGCGCCCGCGCCGATGGCATACATCAATACCGCGATGGGTCCCATGAAGGACAGCAGTTCGATTTGGATGTAACCGGTAGGGGTGGACATGTCCGCTCCTGACGTGGCGAACATGGACCGGAAAGCCTCAGGCATCTGGTCGATGAAGTCACCCATGGACGGCTGGTCGCGTACTGATGGCCACACGGCGGCGTACATGGCCACGATCAGCACCAGCGCAGCCGACCAGGCCAGTATGCTCTTACCCTGGTCGCGCAGGGTCTTGGCGAGGACGCTAGTCAGCATGCCGGCCCGCTGCGGTGTTTTCGGTGCTGCCGTTCCGGTCCATGCCGTAGTAGCTGAGGAAGGTGTCTTCCAGCGGGGCCTCGGCGCATTCGAAGTCTTCCACCCGGCGGGCGCTGACCCGCTTCAGCAGGGAGTCGAGGGCGGATTGCGGGGCGCTGCAGCTGAGGTTTCGTCCATCAACCACCAGGTCCCGCAGTCCGGGGACGCCGGCAAAATCCTCCGCGGGCACGTCCTCAGCGAACCGGGCCCGCACCTGGTGCAGCGACCGTGCCGCGAGGTCCTGCAGGCGCTCGACGGCGACGAGCCTGCCCTTGCGGACCACGCCGATCCGGTCGGCGACGCGTTCCACTTCGCCCAGGACATGGGAGGAAAACAGGGCGGAGCCGCCTTCGGCGGTGTGCTCGCGCAGGATGGCGTGGAACACCTGCTGAACCAGGGGATCGATGCCGCTCGTCGGTTCATCCAGCACCAGCAGCCGCGGCCGGGACATTACGGCCAGGATGACGGCGAGCTTTTGCCGATTCCCCCGCGAGAGCGTCCGGGCCGGGCGCTCCAGGTCCAGTCCCAGCCGGTCCGCAAGTTCGAGCGACCGTTTACGGTCGTCGCGGCGGCGCAGGTGCGCGCAGTAGGCGACGTGCTGGTGCCCGGTGAGCCGGTCATAGAGTGCCGGCTCGCCCGGGACGTAGCCCACCAGCCTGTGCACCTCCACGGGCTGCCGCCAGGAGTCCAGCCCGAGCACTTCGGACGTTCCTGAGGTGGGCCGCAGCATGCCCAGCAGAATCCTGATGGTGGTGGTTTTGCCGGCCCCGTTGGGCCCCAGGTAACCGAAGACCTCGCCTGGCTCAATGGTGAGACTGATGCCGTCGAGCCCGATGTTCTTGCCGAAGCGCTTCCTAAGATCGGTCAGCCTGACCATGGTCTCCGTGGGCATACGCCCAGTCTGTGGTGGTGCGTGCCGGGCGGTAAGAGTCCAAAGGCCCGAGCACCGGGCCGCCCGGAAGCGGGGACCGCGGCGTGCGGATGCTAGACTGGTGGAACTTGATGTGCAGTGATGCCCACTTCGGTCTTGATTGACCAGTTCCGGTTCATCAACCGGATCCCCCGAAGGATTCGTCCGGCAGGGAGTGGGTTTTTTTCATGTGAGAGGCACATCCTGCGTCGATGAACGCGTTCTATTTGGTCCCGGCCGCCGCTACCGCAAGGTTCGCAGTAGCCCGGTTGATCACCTGACTTTTCTTCGGCGAACCCCTGGGCCAACCGGCACCGGGGGCCGATATCCGCACGGATACCGCCTGAAAGACCTTTGAAACACATGACTACTTTTGCTGCCCTCGGCACGCCCAAAGAACTTGCCGACACCCTCACCGCCCAGGGAATCACCGAGCCGTTCCCCATCCAGGTCAAGACCCTCCCGGACACCCTGGCCGGACGCGACGTCCTGGGCCGCGGCCGCACAGGCTCCGGCAAGACCATCGCCTTCGCCATCCCGCTTGTAGCACGACTCGCTGAGCGGGAAGCCAAGCACTTCCGCAAGCCCGGCCGCCCCATGGGCCTGGTCCTTGCGCCGACCCGCGAGCTGGCCACCCAGATCAACGCCACCATCGAGCCGATGGCCAAGGCCATGGGCTTGAACACCACCGTGATCTACGGCGGCATCTCCCAGGCCCGCCAGGAGAAGGCGCTGCGCGCCGGCGTCGACATCGTCATCGCCTGCCCGGGCCGCCTGGAGGACCTGATCCGCCAGCGCATCCTGACCCTCGAAGCCGTCGAGGTCACCGTGCTCGATGAGGCCGACCACATGGCCGACCTCGGCTTCCTGCCGGTGGTCAAGAAGCTTATGGACATGACCCCCAGCCAGGGCCAGCGCCTGCTCTTCTCCGCAACCCTGGACAACGGCGTGGACAAGATCGTCCAGCGCTACCTGTCCAACCCGCTGACCCACTCCGTGGACGATCCGCAGGCCGCGGTGACCACCATGGAACACCACGTGCTCGTCGTCAACGACCAGACCGTCAAGAAGCAGCTGATCGTTGAGCTCGCCTCGGGTGCCGGCCGCCGCGTGCTCTTCATGCGCACCAAGCACCACGCCCGCAAGCTTGCCAAGACCCTGACCGACGCCGGCATCCCCGCCGTCGACCTGCACGGCAACCTCTCGCAGAACGCCCGTGACCGCAACCTCGCCGAGTTCTCCTCCGGCGACGTCCGCGTCCTGGTGGCCACCGACGTCGCCGCCCGCGGTGTCCACGTCGACGACGTCGAACTGGTGATCCACGTCGACCCGCCCACGGAGCACAAGGCGTACCTGCACCGCTCAGGCCGTACGGCCCGCGCAGGTTCCGACGGCACCGTGGTCACGCTGACCCTTCCGGAGCAGCAGTCCGACGTCAAGAAGCTCATGAAGGCTGCCGGCGTAGAGGTCAACTTCGAGCGCGTTACCGCCAACTCACCGCTGGTCGCCGAACTGGTGGGCGAAATGGCCGACAAGATCGACCCGCGCACCCGCGCCGCACTGCTCGCCGCCAAGGCCGCGCAGCACGGCGGCGGCACGTCCACCGGTGCCAACGCCGAGCGCAAGCGCGCCCGCCGCCAGGCTGCACCCACTTCGGGTGGCCGCGGCGGACGTGGCGGACGCGGACGGGTTTCGGCCGAGGCTCCCCGCACGGATCTTCCGCGTTCCGAGCGCCGTGCCGTGGCCTATGAAGGCCAGGCCGCTGCCCGCAACGCCGCTGAGCGCGTGGCGGAGAAGAACCAGGACCGCGCCGATGCCGAGCGCGCCGAGCGCCGCAACGCCCGGGGCCGCGGCCGCGCCACAGCCTACTCGCACCACAACGATGTTCCCGCGGCAGGTGGCCGTGCATCGGCCGGCCGCGGATCTGACGCACGTACGTCGGACAGCCGTGGCGATGCCCGCGGCGGCGCAACCCGCACCAGTGCACCGCGCAGCGGGGCACCCCGCAGCGGTGGTGCGCCCCGCACCGGCGGCGCAACCGGCGGCCAGCGGAGCGGACGTCCGGCAACGGGCCAGCGCGCCGCTGCCGGCAGCAAGTCCGGCGGCAACGCTGCAGTCTGGTCCTCCAACACGGGCGGAACCTCGGGCGGATCCTACTCCGGCGGCGGCAACGGCCGCTCCGGCGAAGGCCGTCCGGCACGCAGCGGCGGACCCCGCCGCGCGTCGGCTCCGGCGTCGAACGAACGCCGCAGCCGCTAAAAAGCCCGCTTAACCACCATCGAGTGCTCCCCACCGGCACCCTAGCCTCGCAAGCTCGGCCAGGGAACCCTGCCGGCGTGGGCCCCCGCAACCGCCGTTTAGAAGGTTCATAACGGCGGTTCTGGAGCACTCGATGAGGTTTTTTGGTCCTACCAGCCGCGGGCGCGCCACTCTTCCAGGTGCGGGCGCTCCGCGCCGAGGGTGGTGGGCTTCCCGTGGCCCGGGTGCACCACGGTGTCATCCGGATACACGTCGAACAGCCGCTCGCTCACATCTGTGATGAGCTGGTTGAAGCGTTCGGGATCGTTCTGGGTGTTGCCCACGCCTCCCGGGAACAGCGAGTCGCCGGAGAAGATGTGCGCAGGCCCTTCGGGGTCCTGGTACACCAGCGCCACCGACCCCGGCGTGTGCCCCCGAAGGTGCACCGCCGTTACGTCGAAACCGTCGAAGTTGCCCACGTCCCCGTGGTCCAGCAGCACATCCACCGGCACCGGCAGTTCCGGGGCGTCATCCGTCCCGGCCGCCGTCTTCACTCCGGTGGCCGCCACCAGGCCCGGCAGCGCACGGACATGGTCCCAGTGCTGGTGGGTGGTGGCAATCAGTGCCAGCTTCGGCGCCGCGGAGGTATCCGTGGCGGCATCGGCAAGCAGCCCCTGGATGGCGGCCAGATCATCGGCCGCATCGATCAGGAGCTGCGCGCCGGAAGCCTTGGCCGTGAGCAGATAAACGTTGTTGTCCATCTCGCTGACCGAAATCCGGCGGATGGTGATGTCACGTAGGTCGTGAATGAGGGAATCCATGGGCTTCAGTCTACGGAAACGCTATTCGCGGCCCTGGGACACCCACGTGGGGTCAGCAGAGCGGGAGCCGACGACGGCGTCCGCGGCGGCGTCGAGCTTCTCCAGTTGCGCACTGGTGAAGTTGAGCGATAGGGCACCCAGGTTCTCGTCGATCCGTTCCGCCTTGCGCGTGCCCGGGATGGGAACCACGGGCAGGCCAAGCTTTTTGCCCTGGGCAAACAGCCAGGCCAGAGCTACCTGGGCAGGAGTCGCCGGCTCGCCGGCGACGGTGAGCTCGGCTGCGACCGCCTGAATCGCGGCCACCACTCCCTGGTTGGCATCCGCCGCATCCGCGGCGAAGCGGGGGATGTTGCGGCGGAAGTCGCCACTCCCGAGCTTCGAAGCGTCCACTGTGCCGGTGAGGAATCCCCGGCCCAGCGGCGAATAAGGCACAAACCCCACCCCGAGCGCGGCCGCCGCAGGAACAACGTTGCGTTCCACATCGCGGCTCCAGATGGACCATTCACTCTGGACCGCAGCGATCGGGTGGACGCTGCTGGCTTCCCGCAGCTCCTCGGCCGTCACTTCCGACAGGCCGAGGTGCCGCACCTTGCCTTGCTGCACCAGCGCCGCCATGGCCTCCACGGTTTCCACAATCGGAACGCGGAGGTCGCGGCGGTGCATGTAGTACAGGTCAATGGTGTCGGTGCCCAGCCGGCGGAGGCTGGCTTCCACCGCCTGCCGGATGTAGGGGCCGTCGCCCCGGATGTCGGTGTAGCCCTTGGTGGGCGTGCCCACCAGTCCGAACTTGGTGGCCAGTTGTACGTCGTCCCGGCGCTCCTTGAGCAGCTGGGAAATCAGTTCCTCGTTGCTGCCGCCGCCGTAGATGTCCGCCGTGTCGATGAAGCTGACGCCCGCATCCACCGCATGGTGCAGGGTCCGCAGGGCCTCGCCCTGGTCCACTTCGCCATAGACCGGGGTGAGGGCCATGCCGCCGAACCCCAGGGGGCTGACGTTCAGGCCGTCGCCGAGGTGGACTGATGCTGCGGATGCCGTTGCCATGGGAGTCTCCATTTCGCTGCTTTGTGTATTCCGGGAAGTGCCGTCCTAGCCATGAACTCCGGCGGGAAGGCCGGTATTCCTGGGCCCATTTCCTAGGACCAGGGGATGATCCGGTCTGCGGCCGGGCGGGTGGCTTCGATCAGCCGCGCGTTGGCTTCGTCGGAGCCGGCGGCCCATTGCTCCGCGGCCGGCCGGTCCATGCCGAAGTGCACATGCCGGTCCACCAGCCGTTCGAGGCGAAGGCCCGGGGGAGTATCCATGAACCAGACCTCGTCCAGCTGGGCGCGGACCTGCCGCCACACCGGGTGGTCCGCCAGCAGGTAGTTCCCTTCGGTGATCACCAGCGGCACATCGGCCTGAACAGCGATGGAGGCCGCCACCGGCTCGTCGATTTCCCGGCGGAAATCCGGTGCGTAGACCACCGGCTCATCCCGCCGCGCGAGCCGCTGCAGCAGCGAAAGGTAACCGCCGGCGTCGAACGTGTCGATTGCCCCCTTGCGCTGCCGCAGCGGCGTGCCGTCGATGATCGCGTTGCCCAGGTGGAAGCCGTCCATCGGCACCACCACGGCCAGTTCCGGGCCGAAGAGCGTGTGCAGGGCGGCCGCAAAGGTCGATTTACCGGACCCCGGCGCGCCCGTGATGCCGAGCAGCGTCCGGTTCCCGGACACCAGGCGGCCGCGCAGGTCCGCCACGGCCGCCGCCACCTCGGGATGCCGGAGCGCGGCGGCGTCCGGCTGCGGGGCAGGGCTCGGGTCCACCGGTGAAGTTGCCATGGCCACCAGCCTAATCCGCTGCTGGTCCTCACCCGTTTCGCGTCGCCCTGCCCGTTGCTTACTTGGCCTGGAATACCGCCACGGTGCGGGCGGGGACGGTGAAGGTCCCCGACTGCGCGTCATAGGCGGCGGCCTTGACCACGGAATCGACGCCGCCTGCCTGCACCGGGTGCAGGGCATAGGCGGAGCCTGCCGTGCCGGACACGGTCTGGTTGGTGGCCTCATCCGAGGCGTTGAACACCACCACGAGTTCGCGCAGGTTCTTGTCCACATCCGTGCCGACGGAGTCGTCAATGCGCATCACCACAACGCCCGGCGTCTGTGCCGGGCCGCCTGCCGGGAAAGACACCTTCTGCTGGACCAGCCCGGCGTCGCCCAGGTGGAACAACGGCGTGCTCTTGCGGATCTGCAGCAGCTCCTCGGCCCGTTGACGGGCTTCTGCCATGTCCGTGGAAGCCGGCTTCTGGGCCGGATCTGCCAGCAGCGGGCGCATGTAGCCGTACTTGTCCTCATTGTCAGGCTTTGGCGGCAGGCCGCGGCCGAAGCCGTTGGTGGCATCCGTATGGTCCAGGACGTTGAACCAGTCGCCGGAATCGTAGCTGTTCCGGTCCAGGGACTTGCTGCGCAGCGATTCGCCGCCCGCGTGCCAGAAGGAGATCCCCTGGCCGAAGGCCGTGGTGCTGAGCGCGAGGGTCTGCATCCGTGTGCGGTCGGCCATGACGGTGTCCTGCGGCAACTTCAGGGCGAGGGCGTCGAACAGCGTCTCATTGTCGTGGGCCTCCACATAGGTGACGGCCTCCTGCGGATCGCTGGTGTACCCGGCCGGGGCGCCGTTGTACGGCACGTCCAAACCCTTGACGGTGGCGCCGGTGCGGTCAACGAAGGAGTAGTCCTTCAGGTTGCCGGTCAGGCCCACCTTCACCAGGTCCTGGGCGAGGAGAAGGGCGGCTTTCTGCTGTTCGGGGGTGCCGTTGGCCGGGGAATCGTTGGGATCCGTGAACAGGCCGGAGGCAAACCCCTGGACCCGCGGGTCGGGGTCGAACGGGCCTCCGCCGCGGACGGCGTCGCGCAGGCGGTCGTTGAACGTGCCGATGCCGGTCCCGGCCATGTTCGCCTGGGTGGCCTGGACGAACCGGGCGTTGTTGGCCACCTCGCCGAAGTTCCAGCCCTCGCCGTACAGGGTGATGTTCTCGCCGTCCACGCCGTCCTTGGGCAGCGTCAGCTTGTCGAGGGCTGCCCTCACGTCCAGCATGTTCTGCTTTGAGTGGTGCCCCATGAGGTCGAAACGGAAGCCGTCCAGCTTGTAGGTTTTGGCCAGCGTCACCAGCGAGTCCACCATAAGCTTGCCCATCATGGTGTTCTCGGTGGCGGTGTTGGCGCAGCACGTGGATGTCTCCAGGGATCCCGTGACGGCGTTCAGCCGGTGGTAGTAGCCCGGGACGATCCGGTCGAGGTTGTTGCTCCCGGACTGGCCGGCGCTGGACGTGTGGTTGTAGACAACGTCCTGGATCACCCGCGCGCCGGTGGTGTTCAGGGCGGCCACCATCCCGCGGAATTCCGTGATCCTGGCGGGTCCGTCCGGGTTGGTGGAGTAGGAGCCTTCCGGGGTTGTGTAGTGCAGGGGATCGTAACCCCAGTTGAAGCCGTCCCTGGCTGCAGTCCCGGCCACGCAGGCCTGCTGTTCTTCCGAGTCGGCGGGAAGGGCGGCGAGGTCACAGAGCGGTTCGCGCTGCTCGCTGCGGCGCTCCTCGATGGTGCCGATGTCGTTGACGGGCAGCAGGTGGACCGCGTTCATCCCGGCGTCCGCCAGTTCCTTGATGCGCTTCATGCCGTTGCTGCCGGTGTCCGTGAACGCTTTGTAGGTGCCGCGGTGCTCGGCCGGAACGGAGTCGTCGGTGATGGAAAAGTCGCGCACGTGCAGTTCGTAGAGGGAGAGGTCCTCCGGTTTGCTGAGCGCGGGCTTCTGAAGTTTGGCCCAGCCGGCCGGCGCCAGGGACTTGTCATCCAGATCCACGAAGAGGCTGCGTTCGGAGTTGGCGGAGAGGCCAACGCTGTAGGGGTCCGTGACCAGGTTCCGCTCAACCTTGCCGGTTTCCGGGACGAACACCTCCACTTCGTACAGGTAGTAGGCACCGTTCCAGTCCTTGTCCCCGGCGACGGACCACACACCGTCCCTGGCGGGCTTCATGGGCGTGCTGGCCACGGCTTGGCCGCCGCTACCTGAGGCGTAGGTGTGGACGGTGACGCTGCGGGCCGTGGGTGCCCACAGCGAAAGCTCGGGCCGCTTGCCCTTCCAGGTCAGGCCGAGTTCCTGCTTCGCGGCTCCGGGGTAGAGCGAGTCCAGGACACCGGGGACCTGTACCCCGGTGGTGGCTGTGACCTTGCCGTCCGGGCCAATCGCGGCCACCAGCAGCTGGCCTTTGAGCAGTTCCCTGGCCTGGCGTGCGCCGGCTTCCGTCAACCGCAGGGAGGCAAGGCCCGCCAGGTGCGGATACTTGGCCGCGAGGCCGGCATCCAACCCCGTGGCCTCGAGTTCGAGGGGAAGGGCGGAACCGCCGGTGACCTGTCCGTCCGCAAACGCCAGGCCGCCGTCGGAGGCGCTGTAGAGCCGGTAGCTCGTACCCTCGGCTACGGGGGCTTTCCAGGCGAAGGTGTCCGCTGTCAGCCAGTGCGCCCCGGCCTCCGCGCCCGGCGCGTCCGGGACGTCGTCAGAGAGGGCGTGGGTGGCGTGATCGTAGGTGAACGTCACCGGTCCTCCCGGCGCGTTGAGGACGATGTCGCCGCCACCGGCCACTCCTCCTGCGCCGTAGTTCTCGTCCCACGAATTGTTGAGGGCGACCTTCATGGCGTAGGTGCCGGCGGGGACGTCAAAGGTGGCCCGGAAGAGGGTTGCCGACCCTTCCACCGGCAGCAGCCTGCTGGCGGTGCACCCCGGCTGCCAGTCGCCCGGGCAGCCGATTTCGGACTGCAGCGATCCGACGAGCGCCACCGCCCCCGGAGTGGCGGTGTGGTCCGCAAACGCGGGGAGGGCGAGGCCGCCCAGGGTGAGGGGGGTGACGCAGGCTGCGGCCAGCGCCGCCAGGAGTTTCCTGTTGAGGGCGGGCGGGGACCCGGGCGGGCGGGAGTGGCGAATCATGGGAGACCTTCCTTGCCAATGCCCCAGAACGGCATCGGCGGTGAGCGGGGATACCGATGAGCCTAGGGACCGCTTGTGATGCACGTCAACCATTTACGGAAAATTTTGCGTCCTGTTTTCATGAAACGTGACGTGCTATTTACGTAGACTGGGAGCACCATGACGTCCGGACGGCTGTTCCGGTGAAGGAGCCATATGAGCACGACAGCGGGCCGCGCGGAACCTGCCTCCCCGGAACCTGCCTCCGCGGAACCTGCCTCCCCGGAGCGGCCGAAGCTGGAGGACCTCGCCCGGAAGGTTGGCGTCAGCATTGCCACCGTGTCCCGCGTGGTCAACGGCCGGAAAGGCGTGTCGCGCGAGGTGCGGCAGGCGGTTCTTGCCGCGATGGACGACCTTGGGTACGAGCGGCCGGACCGTGCCCGGAGCACCACCAGGGGCCAGGTGGGGATCATCGTCCCGGACCTGACCAATCCGATCTTTCCGGCAATCGCGCAGACTATGGTTTCGCTGCTGTCCCAGGAGGACTTCATCCCGGTGTTGTGCGCCTTGCCGGGCGGGGGACGCTCCGAGGACGAATACATCGAAATGCTCGTGGCGCAGGAGGCGTCCGGGATCATTTTCATCTGCAGCTCGCACGCTGACGGACAGGCCAGCCTGGAGCGTTACCACCGGCTGCGCGGCCGGGGCATCCCGTTCGTCCTGGTCAACGGCGCCCGCCCGGAACTGGCCGCCGCCTCCGTGTCCAATGACGACGCCGCGGCAATCAGCACCGCGGTGCAGCACCTCGCCAGCCTGGGCCACCGGAAGGTGGGGCTGGCGATCGGCCCGCACCGCTTCATCCCCAGCAGGCAGAAGCTGGCCGGGTTCCGCTCCGCGCTTGCCGAGTACCTGGGCGCCGAGGACCCGGAACCGCACACGGCCACCAGCATGTTCACCGTGGAAGGCGGCCAGAGCGCGGCGAATGAGCTTTTGGACTCCGGGCACACGGCCATTGTGTGTGCTTCCGACGTGATGGCCCTCGGCGCCATTCGCGCGGTCCAGGCCAGGGGGCTGCGCGTCCCGGAGGACGTATCCGTCGTCGGCTTCGATGACTCCCCGCTCATGGCCCTCACCAATCCGCCGCTGACCACGCTCCGCCAGCCTGCGGCGGCTATCGCGCATGCCGCCGTCCATGCCCTGGCGGCCGAAATTGCCGGCGAACATTCCTCACGCTCGCCGGTGGTCCTGGCGTCCGACCTGGTGGTGCGCGGCTCTACCGGTCCTGCGGCAGCAGCTTCAGCCCCGCCGCGCAGCCCACGATCCCGGCAATGAACAGCAGCTTCAGCGGGCTGGCGGGCTCAACGCCGGTGGCCATGGCCCAGCCTACGGTCAGGGCGGCGCCGATGCCCACCCACACGGCGTAGGCGGTCCCGAGCGGGATTGACTTCACGGCCACTCCCAGTCCCGCCATGCTCAGTGTTGCGGTAACGGCGAAGACGGCAGTAGGCAGCGCCCGTGAGAAGCCGTCGGACAGTCCCAGGGCAGTGGCCCAGACGGCCTCCAGTACGGCGGAAGCGAGGAGGATCAGCCAGGCAGTCGCGTTCTTTGTCGGCATTACGCCACCACCTTCAGGCCCACCACGCCTGCGGCGATGCCGGCGAGCAGCAGCAGCCGCGCCGCCGTCGCGCGTTCCACTTTGGTGACCATCGCGTAGGCGGAGGTCAGTACGACGCCGACACCCACCCACACCGCGTAGGCGGTACCTGTCGGGATGGATTGCATCGCGACGGCGAGGCCGCCGGTGCTGGCGAGGACTGATACGAGGAAGACCGCCGCGGGCACCACGCGCCGGCGGCCCGTGGCCTGCGACGTCCGGTGCAGCGCTGCGGCCCACACGGCCTCGAGCGCCCCGGAAAGGATGAGGATTAACCACGACATGACAGATCCTTTGGCCAGTCTTGTCGCGTGCCGGGTACTGAACCGTCGTCCGGAGGTTTCGGAGGGAAACCTTGCTCCCAGCGTAGCAACGCCCGACGGCGGGGGACCACCGTTGGTGGCCAAGCTCACCGGGGCTGCATGGATGGCGCCGCCGTGGGGCCTTGGCTGCTGCCGGTTGCCGCCAGCGGCAGCGGAATCCGTTCCACCACGTGCGGCGCAAGGAGGAGCTGCCTTTCCGGCGGGGCGGGGGCTGCAGGGGCGGCTCCGGCGTCAACTCCGACGGCGTCCGTCGCGGCAAGGGAGCCGCCTCCCGCCAGCTCGTAGGCCAGCACGCGGATGATGTGGCGCGCGGCTTCCTCCGCGGGCTGGGCGACGCTGGAGAGTCCCAGCGCGGCAGCCACGGGAGTGTTGTCAAAGCCCACGACGGCGGAGAGGCCGCCTGGGCCATTCAGCCCGGCAGCCTGCCCGGAAACGGAACTGCCAGCCCGTAATTCCCGGAGCTTCTCCATGGCGCCCAGGGCCAGTGAGTCGCTGGAACAGACCATGGCCGTGGCTCCCCGTGAGACGAGCAGTGCTGCGCCGGACGCGCCGCCGGCAACGGTGTCCTGCGCTTCCACCCCGAGGCCGCGCACATCCTCGCCGTAGCCTGCCGTAGCCATGGCGCGCTCCCAGCCGCGGCGGCGGTCCGCGCCCACGGGATCACCCGTGAACCAGCCCAGGAATCCGATCCTCGAGTGGCCCTGGGCCAGCAGCATCTCTACGGCCGCCGTCGTCCCGGCAGCCCCGTCCACATCCACCCACGGGTGGGCTGCCGCGGCCGGGTGCCCGGCGGCGTCCCAGGGCCGGCCGAAAACGGCGAAGGGCGTGCCGCGTTCCTGCAGCCACAGCGTCCGTGCGTCGTCTGGGGTGCTGGAGGTGAGGATGAATCCGTCCAGCCCGGCGACGTCCAGAAGTTCCTCGTACTGGCGGATTTCGTCGCCGTCCGAGTCGGCGCAGAACAGAGTGAGCCGGTAGCCGGCCGACTGGGCTGCTTCCGTGAGCGCGTGCAGGAAACGGTCCAGGACGGCGCCGTTGATGCCGTCCGTGGCGGGAAGGAGCCGCATGCCGAGGTTCATGGAGCGCTGGGTGCGCAGTTGGCGGGCGGCCGCACTGGGCCGGTAGCCGGCCGCAGCGATGGCCGCCTGGACGCGCGCCCGGGTGGCGGGCTTGACCTTGTGCGGCGCATTCAGCACGTTGGAGATGGTCTGCCGCGACACGACAAGTTCGCTGGCCAGGCTGGCGAGGGTGGGCCGGGACAAGCGGGAACTCCTTAGGGCGAGGGTATTGGGCGGTTGGCATGCAGGCAGTGGCCGGCGGCGTCCCGGCAAGGCCGCAGCATGGCGGACTTTTCCCTCACAGACTAACGTGTGAGACGATATTAACCGCACAAATTTGATCGATCAAATTTTCCGCGCCCAGGTTCACGCCCGGTACTGCGGACACCAGCCTCCGCACCCGCATCCAGCAGCACAGGAGTTGTTTCACCGTGGCCTCTGAACAGCCATACCTGCACAATCTCTCCGGCGTTTTCAGCGCCCCCATCCAGGCATGGTCCGACGCCCATGGCCAGATCCGTCACGCCGGCGCGCAGGGGATCTACTGTGGCGATGACCGCGTGCTCAAAACTGCAGTCCTCACGGTGGACGGGCGGGAACCGGAGTGGGTGTCCACGCAGCTGCGTTCCTCCAAGGAAACCGACTACATCTACTTTGTGCGTGCCGACGCCGAAGTAGCGGACCCCCTGCTCTCCCTGGTGCGCACGCGCACAGCAGATTCCGGCCGCATCCGTCCCGGCGAGGACACCGAAACCCTCACCGGTTGCTCCGGCCGGGTGGCTGAGACGTTGCGCCTTGAATCGGCCATGCGGGAGCCGGTGTCGCTGACGGTCCGGCTGACCCTTGGCGCGGACAACACCACGATGGAGACCATCAAGCAGGGTATGCGTGGCGACGCCCCGGTGGAGCCGCAGGGGACCACCTGGTCCTGGCGGGACAAGGACACCACCCTGGCTCTCACGGCGGACAACGGAACCGTCAGCATCCATGGCAGCACGGTGACCATCGACTGGGCCGTGGAGGTGCTTCCCGGAGTGCCCGTGGAGCTGGCCTGGGCGGTGGACGTGACGGACGAGGATTCCCCGATGCTCGCCGCGGACGGGGAACCCATCGTTGCTCCGGCCTCAAACGATCCCCGGCTCAACCGGCTCCTGGAACGGTCCGTCAGCGACCTCAACAGCCTGCGCCTGGCCCACCACTCACATCCGCATGACACGTTCCTGGCGGCCGGCGCCCCGTGGTTCTTCACCATGTTCGGCCGGGATTCCATCATCGCGGCGCGCATGCTGCTGCCCATCAACACGGACATTGCCGGCGGAACGCTCCGCGCGCTCGCCGGCAGGCAGGGCACGGAGACAGACCACACCACGGCCGTCCAGCCGGGCAAGATCCTGCACGAGGTCCGCCGGACCGTCCTGACCATGGCCGAGAGCGGGCAGGCACTGCGCCTGCCGCCGGTGTACTACGGCACCATCGACGCCACCCCCCTCTGGATCTGCCTCCTGCATGATGCCTGGAAAGCCGGCATGCCGGATGCCGAGGTGGAGGAACTCCTGCCCAACCTCCAGGACGCCCTCGAATGGCTCAGGGACCACGGCGACCTCGACGGCGACGGCTTCCTGGAATACCTTGACGCCTCCGGCCAGGGCCTGGTGAACCAGGGCTGGAAGGACTCCGGCGACGCCATCCGCTGGCACGACGGTTCGCTGGCGAAGGGGCCGATCGCGCTGGCCGAGGTCCAGGCTTACGCCTACGAGGCCGCTGTGGTGGGCGCCGAGATCCTGGACGCCTTCGGACGTCCGGGGGCACAGGAATGGCGTGACTACGCGGCCGGCATGGCCGAGCGCTTCCGGGCGCAGTTCTGGTGCGAAGACGAGCTGGGTCCCTACCCCGCGCTCGCCCTGGATGCCGACAAGCGCCCGGTGGACGGCGTGACCTCCAACATGGGGCACCTGCTCGGCACCGGAATCCTCAACAAAGAGGAACAGCGGATTGTGGTGCGCAGGGTCATGGACCCCACCATGTTCTCCGGCTACGGCGTCCGGACCCTGTCCACCACCAACGGGGGCTACTGGCCCACCCGGTACCACGCCGGCGCGGTCTGGAGCCACGACACGGCCCTGATCATCAACGGAATGCTGGCGGACGGCTTCCCGGCTGAAGCCGCGCAGCTCGCCGCCGGACTGCTGCACGTGGCCGAAGCCAACGACTGGCGGCTGCCGGAGCTCTTCGGCGGACACGGCTCGGACACCATGCGCACCCCCGTGCCGTTCCCCGCGAGCTGCCGTCCGCAGGCGTGGGCCTCGGCCAGTTCGGTGGTGATCGCCGCTGCGCTCGCCCCGAACGGACAGCCGGCGCAGCGCGAGGACCTGCAGGCGTCGGCCGCCAGCCTGTAACCCGGTCTAGCCGGTCACCCGGTCGATCGACACGACGGCCAGGAAGCCGCGGCCCAGGATTTCCGGCGTACCGGAGTCGGAACCGACGACGGCGTCATAGCGGCCCAGCGTTTCCGGCTCGCCGGAAGCTTCAGCTGCTTCCGGTGCTTCGCCGTCGTCGGGCGCGTCCCTGCCGCCGGCGGTGCCGGGGGTGACCGTGGCCTGGCCCTGCAGCAGGATGCCCAGCTGGCCTTTGAAGACGGGGTGGGCGCGCTTCTTGGAGAGTTCGATGATGGACGTGTACCCCTTGAAGGCACCGTTCCGGGTAATCACGTTGAGGTCGCGGATGTCGCCCGTGGGCAGTGCGCTGGCCGTGTCGGCGTCGCCGGAAAACCGGAACGGCCGGTACTTCTCCAGCGGGTGTTCGGCGCCGTCAACCGTCAGCAGGAGGAGTTCGCCTTCGATCACGGTGAGCACGCGGTCCATGCCGGGAAAAACGGAGAACGCGCCGGCCTTGGACCCTCGGCGATGCTCACCCGCCAGTCCCACGCGCCGTCCTGGGCGGAGGCAGCCTTGGGATGGCTGGCCAGTTCGCGGGTGACCCCGCCCTTGTTGCGCCACGGTTCGGCCCTGAGTTCTGCATAGCGGATGATCTCCATCCGCCCAGCCTAGCGGCCTGGCGCCGGGCGGCGTCGGCAGGGACGCCGGTGAAGGGGTTTCGGTAGGGGCTTCGCGGACTTGCTAACGTCAGGTGGAGGAAATGCGGCAGGAGGAGCCAAGGATGTTCGTCAAGGTGTGTGGGCTGAGTACGCCGGAGTCGGTCCGGGAAGCGGCCGGCGCCGGTGCGGACGCCGTCGGCTTTGTCCTGACCAGGAGTCCGCGCGAGGTCACGCCCGCCCGCGCCCGGGAGCTTCTGATCGACGTTCCGGCCGGCACCCCGGCTGTGGGCGTGTTCCGCCACGAGCCGGTGGCAGACGCTATCGCGGTGGCCCGCGACGCCGGCCTGGACTGGATCCAGCTCCACGGGGACCGCACCCCGCAGGACGTCACAGCAGCGCACGACGCCGGCATGAAGGTGATCAGGGCGGTCACCATGGGTGCCTCCCCGGAAGCGTTCGGCAGCTGGGGCGAGGAACTGCTGTTGATCGACGCAGCTGTTCCGGGCTCCGGGGAGGCCTGGGACTACGCCTCGGTGCAGGCCAAGGGGCTGGCCGGCCGGAACTGGCTGCTGGCAGGGGGCCTCGACCCCGCTAACGTCGCCCGGGCCGCTAAGGAAGCCGGTGCGTGGGGAGTGGATGTCTCCTCCGGCGTCGAAAGCTCCCGCGGAGTCAAGGACCTGGCGAAGATCCGGGCGTTCGTGCTGGCGGCGAAGGCTTAGCATCCTTCCCCTGGGGTACACGGCGTCAGCCGGAATGGATGGCGCCCGGTTCTTGTTGCCGCAGTCATGAAGCGCATCGGATTTCTATCCTTCGGCCACTGGGGCAACGTTGAGGGGTCCCGTACCCGCACGGCCCGGGATGCGCTGCTGCAGGGCATCGACCTGGCCGTGGCAGCTGAGGAACTGGGGATCGACGGCGCCTTCTTCCGGGTGCACCACTTTGCCCGGCAACAGGCCTCCCCGTTCCCCCTGCTGGCCGCCATCGCCGCCCGCACCAGCAGGATCGAAATGGGCACGGGCGTGATCGACATGCGGTACGAGAACCCGCTGTACATGGCGGAGGAAGCATCCGCCACGGACCTGATCAGCGGCGGGAGGCTGCAGCTCGGCGTCAGCCGCGGTTCACCCGAACCGGCCCGGGACGGCGCGGCAGCGTTCGGCCATGTTCCGGCCGACGGCGAGAGCCCGGCGGACATGGCACGCCGGCACACTGCGGTGTTCCGCCATGCCATCACCGGTGCCGGGGTGGTCGACGGGGATCCACGCTACGGTGGCGGAAGCGGCAAGCTGCCGGTCCAGCCGAACTCGGCCGATCTTGCCCGCCGGATCTGGTGGGGTGCAGGGTCCCGCGCCACCGCGGTGTGGACTGCGGAGCAGGGTATGAACCTGATGAGTTCCACGCTGCTGACTGAAGACACAGGTGTGCCGTTCGACGAGCTGCAGGCGGAGCAGATCAGCATGTTCCGTGATGCCTGGGCCGGCGCAGGCCACCAGCACGCGCCGCGGGTTTCGGTCAGCCGCAGCGTCCTGCCCATCGTCGACGACGAGGACCGCCGGTATTTCGGGCTCAGCGCCCTGCGGGAGAAGCGGGACCAGGTGGGAATCATCGACGGGCTGGTGGCACGGTTCGGGAAGAGCTACGTGGGCGAGCCGGAGGCGATCGCCGAGGAACTGGCGGCAGACGCCGCGGTGCAGGCTGCCGATACCCTGCTCCTCACCGTCCCGAACCAGCTGGGCGTGGACTTCAACGCCAAACTCCTGGGTAACATTGCCCGCCACATCGCCCCGGCCATCGGCTGGCAGCCGAAGTGGGCTGCGTCTTTGGCTACATCTCCGGCTGAGGTGCCGGGTGCGGAGGCTAGCCGTGGCTGAGGGTGTTCGCTAGCATTCAGCTGGGGACCACCCCGAAGAACCGGCGGGCCAGGCCCGCCAACCGAGTCAAAGGAGACCCGTTGTGACTCTGCCCCAAGGTATTACCCCCGGCATCTGGACACTCGACATGTCCCACAGCGAGATCGGCTTCACTGTCCGCCATGCCGGCATCAGCAAAGTCCGCGGCCGCTTCACCGACGCCTCGGCGGAGGCGCACGTGGGCACGTCCCTGGCGGCCTCCAGCCTGCACGCCACCGTGAAGACGGCGAGCTTCGACTCAGGCGACGCGAACCGTGATGCCCACGTACGCGGAGCGGACTTCTTCGACGTCGAGCAGTATCCCGAGATGACTTTCCGGGCCACGGGGATCGAAGGCGACGGCGAGGACTACACGGTCACCGGCGACCTGACCATCCGCGGCATCACCAAGCCTGTGGAACTCGAAGTGGAATTCACCGGCGTGGCGGTTGATCCGTTTGGCGCCACCAGGGCGGGATTCAGCGCCGAGGCCGAGATCAGCCGCAAGGAGTTCGGACTGACGTGGAACGCGGCCCTCGAAGCCGGCGGCCTGCTGGTCAGCGACAAGGTCAAGATCAACGTGGAGGCGGCCCTGGTCAAGCAGAGATAGGCACGGGAGCGCGCACGGGGCCGCCGCGCCCGCTCGGGTCCGCGCCCGCTCAGGTCCAGGGCATGCGCAGGATGAGGGAAAACAGGGTGGCGTAGTCGTAGCTCGTGGAACTGTTGGACATGAGCACGATTGCCCTGCCCCGTTCCGGGTAGAGGCGCATGATGTTCCAAAACCCCAGCCCGGTGCCGAAGTGCTCAACGTAGGAACCGTGGGGCCCTCTTGTGTGCTTTCGGAACCAGCCTGCAGAGTGGTCAAACTGCTTTCCTTTGACCTGGATGTCGCGCATCGCGCGCGCCGTGGCTTCCTGCAGGATGCGGTTCCCTGCGGGGCCGGCGGCAGTCCCGGGGGCTGTGGTTCCGGGAGCCGCGGCCAGCCCGTCATTGAGGTGCAGCCGGGCAAACTCGGCCGCGTCCAGTACGGTTCCCACCAGGCCGCCGTAGCCCGCGCCGTCAACCAGGAACGGGGTGAGTGACGAGTAGTCGCCGTGCCGTGGCCCCAGCGTCCCTGGCGGGAGGATCCGTGCCAGCACAGGCGCGAGCCCGCGGCGGATGCGGACGTAGCCGGTGGCCGCGGGACGCCCCGGCGGATAGGAAAAGCCGGTCGAATCCATCCCCAGCGGCCCGAGGATCTCGCGCTGGACGTAGCTTGTGAACGGTTCGCCGGACACCTGGCTGACGACCTGCGCAGCCACAAGGTAGCCGACGTTCGAGTAGTGCCCGGCGCCTCCCACCCGGTAGCGGAACGCGCGGCGCCTGTCCATCAGTTTCCGCAGCAGCTGTTCCTGGTCCGGCCCCGTTGTGCCCGCGGGGTGAATCCATCTCACGGGCAGCGGATTGCCCAGCCCCGCCGAATGGCTGAGCAGCTGCCACACGGTGGGCTGGGCCGGGCCGGGCGCGCGCAGCCAGGGCAGGTATTCGTGCACGGGTGCGTGCAGGTCCAGGAGCCCCTGGTCGGATAGCCGCAGGGCGGCAGTGGCTGTCACCGGTTTGGTCATCGAAAACCAAGGATAGACAGTTTCCGCAGCTGCGGGGGAAAGGGCATGGAGGTCCGCATAGCCGGTCCCGCCCGAATAGAGAACGCGTTCCCGTGACACGACGGCCACGGACATTCCCGGCACGCGGGCCTTGGCTGCAGTGTCGGTGAGGGCCCACCGGAACGCGGTCAGATCCATTTGTTGTGCCTGAAGGCCGCGTACAGGATCACGCCCATGACCGCCATCAGACCCAGCGCCATGGGGTAGCCAAAGACCCAGTCGAGCTCGGGCATGGTGCGGAAATTCATCCCGTAGATAGTGCCTACCAGGGTTGGGGCGAAGAGGATGGCGGCCCATGAGGAGATGCGTTTGACCTGCTCGCTCTGCGCGAAGCTGGATTCCGTCAGGCGCCGCATCTCATCGTTCTGCCGCTGGGCCACCAGTGCGGCGTTGACGGTTAGCGCGTTCTGCAGCAGGGCCCTGAAGGAGGCGGTCCGCTCACCTAGCCGCAGGACGTGGTCCAGGACGTCGCGCAGGTGGTCCTGCAGTTCGGGGCCGGGCCGGTGCTCGGGTGTGCCGGTGAGCAGGGCCTGCAGGATCCCGGCAAGGGGACTGGTTCCGCGCTGGAACATGATGACCTGGCGGGAGAGCTCATAGATCCGGCGTGACACGTCCGGATCGCCGCCGAAGAGGTCATCCTCGATTTCGTCGATGTCGTTTTCCAGCCCGGCGGCCACCGGCTCGTATTCATCCACCACCTGGTCAAGGATGGCGTACAGCACTGCGTCCGGTCCCAGCGCCAGGAACTCGGGCTGGGATTCCATCCTGCGGCGGACGCGGGCAAGGTCGGGGGACTCGGCATGGCGGACGGTGACCACAAAGTCCGTGCCTACGAACACGTGGATTTCGCCGAACTCGACCTTTTCGACGTCGTCGAGATAGCGCGCCGGGCGCAACACCAGGAACAGGGTCTCGCCGTAGTGCTCAAGTTTTGCCCGCTGGTGCCCGGTCAGGGCGTCCTCCACGGCTAAATGGCTGAGTTCGAACTCGTCTGCCACGGAACGCAGTTCCTGCGAGTCCGGCCGGTACAGCCCGAT
This sequence comes from Arthrobacter sp. SPG23, assembly GCF_000876655.1. Taxonomy (GTDB): domain Bacteria; phylum Actinomycetota; class Actinomycetes; order Actinomycetales; family Micrococcaceae; genus Arthrobacter. Next base: position 382,801 of record NZ_JYCN01000026.1, on the reverse strand, counting down.
CCAGGCCATCCCCTCACGCTGCCGCAGCAGGAAGTACGTCTCTTCAAGCCCTTCCGGGTCGGTGGTCCGGCGGCCATTCACATAGACGGCATTGTCAACAATCGTCACGCTGCGCCTCCTTCTGCGGACCGCCCCCTTGCTGTGACGTTAGCCCTTCGCCGGGACGCTGCCAACAGTATGCTCCCCGGCTGCCGTGAAGCCGTGAAAGTGCAGCGTAAGGATTTCGTAAAGACCGGGTCCCGCCGGAAACGCGCGGTGCTACGCTCCGTGATGCGTCGGACTGCGGGCACGGTCAGGGCACGGTGCCGGGGACGCTATGCGTGCCCGCCGATGAGACGCCGATGAGAGGCCGATGAGAGGATTTCCAATGGCGGCACCGCCGAGCGGGCCGGTAAGAGTGGGTACGGACATCCGGCCCCGGGACAGCCGCATCAGGCGCCTGCTCCTGCACCCGGTCAGGTCGGTGCCGGTCGCATTCCTTGCCGTGATCATGCTGGGAGCCGGACTGCTCCTGCTTCCCGCCTCGCATTACCCCACGGACTCAGACGTAGCAATGCCCGCCCTGTTCACCTCGGTCTCCGCCGTGTGCGTGACCGGGCTGATCACCGTGGACACCGCCACGTTCTGGACGCCCTTCGGCCAGGCAGTCATCCTCGGGCTGATCCAGGTGGGCGGCTTCGGCATCATGACGCTGGCAACCCTGCTCGCGCTGCTGGTCCGCAAGAACCTCGGCCTCCGCGGGCAGCTTGTGGCCCAGTCCGAAACCCACACCTTGAACTTCGGTGATGTCCGGACCGTCCTGGTGCGGGTCGCCAGGATCATGGCGACCGTCGAGGGCAGCACGGCCGTGGTCCTGACGCTCCGGTTCTGGATCGGGTACGACGCCAACCCGGCCACGGCACTCTGGCACGGGATATTCCACGCAGTATCCGCCTTCAACAACGCCGGCTTTTCGCTGTACAGCGACAATCTTGTCGGTGTGGCCGAGGACCCCTGGATCATTATTCCCATCTGCGCTGCGGTGGTGACCGGCGGCCTTGGCTTCCCCGTGCTCATCGCCCTGATGCGGGACGGCTTCCGGATCAAGGCCTGGACAGTGCACGTCCGCCTGACCGTTTTCGGCACGCTCATCCTTCTGGCAGCCGGTTTCGTGCTCTTCGCAGCCTTCGAATGGAACCGTCCTGAAACCTTGGGGTCGTTCAGCACCGGGGGGAAGTTCCTCGGGGCGCTGGCCGGCGGGGTGTTTCCCCGGACCGCGGGCTTCAACAGCATCGACTACGGTGCCGCCACGCCGGAGACCCTGATGGTCACCAACATCCTGATGTTCATTGGCGGCGGCAGTGCCGGGACCGCGGGTGGCATCAAAATCACCACGTTCCTGATCCTGGGATTCGCCATCTGGAACGAAGTCCGCGGCCGCGAGCAGGTCACCATCGCCCACCGGTCCATCAGCTCATCGGCGCAGCGCCAGGCGCTCTCCGTTGCCTTGCTGGGCGTCGCCGCAGTCATCGCGGGCACTCTCCTGCTCCTCATATTCACCGATTACAGCCTCGAAAAAGTGCTCTTCGAATCCATCTCCGCTTTCGCCACAGTGGGGGTCAGCACCGGCATCACCTATCACCTGCCGGCCAGCGCGGAGTGGGTCCTGATGGCCCTCATGTTCATCGGCCGGATCGGGACCATCACTGTGGCCTCAGCACTGGCTTTGTCCGCCCATCCGCGGCTTTACCAATTGCCTGAAGAGCGGCCGATCATCGGCTGACGCCGCCGGCCCGGAATTCAGGGCCGGGTCAGGGCAATCCCCGACGCCTGATCACTCCTGCGCGGGGGACAATGGCCGTATGAAGACATTGCTCAACATCATTTGGCTGGTATGCGGGGGACTCTGGCTGGCGCTCGGGTACTTCTTCGCGGGGATCATCTGCTGCCTGCTCATCGTGACCATTCCCTGGGGCATCGCCTCCTTCCGGATTGCGTCCTACACGCTGTGGCCCTTCGGCCGCATGGTAGTGGACAAGCCGGGCGGCAACGGCGTGTTCTCGCTGCTGGGCAACGTGATCTGGCTGGTGGTCGCAGGCATCTGGATCGCGGTCGGCCACGTGGTGACCGCGTTCGCCATGGCCATCACCATCGTCGGGATCCCGCTGGCCATCGCCAACCTGAAACTCATCCCGGTTTCGCTGATGCCGCTCGGCAAGCAGATTGTGCCCACCGACCGGCCGTTCGTCACCAGCTACCGCTAAACCCGGCGGAACGCGCCGCCGTCGAGAAGTGCGACGGCGGCACTCCCGTTGAGTTCCGCGGCGATCTCCACGTCCTCCTGGTAGCCGCCGAAGACGAGCTCCCGGCCGCTGGAGCATTCCAGCAGCGTCTCACCAAGCCGCGGCTCCGCGGCAGTGAAGGCGTCCATGGCCCACCGGGCCTCGGGGGAAAAGCCGGTCCGGCGGTGCCCAGGGAGCGCGGCCAGGAAGGCTCCCGCGCCCAACTGGTCCTCCAGCGCGGGCCGGAGCCCGCCGTCGGGCCATTTTTCGCCGGCCGCGATAACGGCGATCACCGCTGCAGGCGGAAGGTTCCGGGCCGCCCACTCGGCGGTGGCGCGGGCGTTCCGAAGGCACACCGCCGCGACGCGCGGCACCGTTCCCGCCAGGGAGTGGGCCAGCGTAGAGCCGTTGGGGGACGGAAGCACCACCCTGTCGAGAGTCGGCGCGGAGCGCAGGCTGGCGGGGGAGAGGCTCACCCCGGTGCCGCCGCGCCGGCCGGCCAGCACCGTCTCCTCTTCCGCGGCAAAATCAGCGGCAGTGCCGTCGTTCCAGCGGTAGGGAAACACGTCGGCGCCGCGGTCCACCGCGACGCTCACACAGGTGGTGAAGCACAGGACGTCCACCACCACGGCCAGTTCGGCCCCGGGCATAACGGCCATGGCGCCGTCGTACCCCCATTCAAAGCGCACCGTGAACGGCAGCTGCCGGTGAGCCGCCTGAACATCACTCACGCGAGCTCGCCCGCCAGGTTTCCCCGGGCGGAGTCAAGCCAGAGCTCACGGCCGCGTGCCGTGTTGAACAGGGGGTCCAGCTCCAGCAGGTGACGCACGACGGCGGCGCGTCCCGCCGCGAAGTCGGCGTCGCCGATGTGCGCGAAGTCTTCCCGGACGGCGCTGAGGTAGCGGCCGTAGGCCTTGGGTTCGCCGCCGAGAACCGAAAGGTCCGCGTCGCACAGGAGGGCGCCGTCGTCGTCCCCCGGCTCCGGGCGGTGGTCGGCAGTGAGCCGCACCAGCCGCCCCACCTCGTAGGCCTCATCCTCGGACAGGCCCGCGTGCAGGAGCCTGTCCTCGGCCAGCCGCGCCGATTCCTCCTCGTCCTGACCGGCGATCCCGCGGTAGACGGCGTCGTGGAACCAGGCGGCGAGAACCACGGTGCGTGGCGGATCGGCCGGCTCGGTGAGCAGGTCAAGGGCCTCGAGGACGGACAGCAGATGGGTTCGGCCGTGGTACTTGCGGTGCTCCTCGCCCCACCGGTCCAGCAGGTCCAGGAAGAGGGCGTCGTGGCCGGGCAGCACGGCGTTCCAGCGGTTCAGCAGCGGCACCTTGAGGGCCTTGCCGCGCTGGCGGGCAGGGATGCGGAGCCCGCAGGCAATCAGCTTGCGGACCAGGATCCTTGCCTCTACGGGGATGGCACCGGCCTCCACGAGGGAGGCGTACCTGGCCTCGGAGACGTCGTAATGGTCGCCGTCGAACGCCCGTTCCGGAATGCCGGCTGCCTCCGCGAAGCGGTGCAGCTCGTCGAGGGAGGTGTCCGAGATCAGGTGTGAAAAGTGGGTTCCGTGGGCTGGCCAGAGCGGCGGATCCAGGTAGATGGCCATGGGGGAAATTCTAATGCCGGGCGTGCCCGGGGTTGCCAGAGCCTCGGCAACTGGCCTTAAATGCCGTGGGCCTTAAATGTCGGTGCCCTTTGGCAGAGTTATCCCATGGAAGTTATGGGGGAACTTGCAGCAGGAGGGGCGTTGCGGTGGGCCAAGCTGCCCGCCGCTGCTTCGCCCGCGTCAGCTGCTTCGCCCGGGTCGGTTCGCGGTTTGCGGAGTGTGCCCGCGGGGCCGCAGCCGCCTGGGGCTCTAGCGTCCGACGGCGGGGGTTCCGGTGATCTGGCCGGGTGCCGTGCGCTGCTGGTGTCTTTGAGTTCGACGGCGGTGGCGGACGCGGCGGTGATGCGCTTCCGTGAGGCTGCTGACTTCGCGGCCGAAGTCGAGGAGATTTCCCGGGCCGCTGAATATTTGCAGGTGGTTGCTGCCGGGGCTGTGGACCGGGCGCGGCGGGAGGCTTCTGCTGCTGCGCGGGCTGGCTCGGGCTCTGCTGCCGGCTGGACGACCGGGTGGGGCGACGAGACGGCTGTGCATGGGCCGATTGGCTGGGCAGCCGGCACTCCCGATCAAGAGGATAGCGGCATGGGCGAGAGTGATCGGGCCGATGGCGGCCCGGGCGGCAGCGATCGAGGCATAGAGGCCCCCGCGGGTCCCGGAACGAGCCCCGGGGTGCTCAACGCCGGGGAACCCGATCCGGCGGATGACGGGTGCCGGAACACCACCGAGTTCCTGCGGGCCAGGCTGCGGATCGGTGCCGCGGAAGCCCGCCGCCGCCTCACGCTGGCCGAGGCAGTGCTGCCACGGACCGGGATCACCGGCCACCCCGAACCCCCGGAGCGGCCTGTGCTGGCCGCGGCGGTGGCGTCCGGGTCGGTGGGTTCCCGTTCCGCGACCCTCATCACCGTCGCCCTGGACCGGGTCCGGCACCACGCCCCCGAAGAGACCATGGCCCGGGTGGAACGCACCCTGACCCGCACCGCTGCGGAGAACGACACCGATTTCGTAGCCAGGATTGCCCGGCAACTGGTTGACGCGATCGACCAGGACGGCAGCGAACCCTCCGAGGAGGAACTGCGGCACCGGCAGGGCGCCTTCATCCGGAAGCCCCGGCGGGGTTTGTACCACGTGGAAATCTTCGCCACCCAGGACCAGTACGAGCCCCTCCTGACCGTGATGAACATCGCCACCAACCCCCGCACCCGCCCCGGAACGGCTGAAGGCAACGACGGATCCGCCAATGGCGGTGATCTGGACCTGCGCACCCGGCCCCAGCAACTCCTGGACGGCCTGGTCGGCGCCGCCAAAACCGCCGTCGCCACCGGAAACCTCCCCGCGGCGGGCGGTCTCCGCCCTCAGGTCATGGTCACCATCGACTACCGCGACCTCCTCGAACGCCTCGACCGCTCGACTGATGCACCAGACGGCACCCCCGGCACAGGCACCTTAGGCACCCCCGGCATCCCGGGCACGGGCTCATTCACCTTCACGGGCCCCGTCACTGCGTCCACCGTCCGGAAGATCGCGTGCGACGCTGACATCATCCCCGTCCTGCTCGGCAGCGAGGGCCGCATCCTGGACATCGGCCGCACCACACGGATCTTCCCGCCCCACATCCGCAAAGCCATCACCGCCCGCGACCAGGGCTGCGCGTTCCCGAACTGCACCATCCCCGCACCCTGGTGCGAAGCCCACCACATCACCTACTGGTCACACGGCGGAACCACCAGCACAGAGAACGGCACCCTGCTCTGCTCCCATCACCACCACCTGATCCACAAAGAGCAGTGGACCATCCAGGTCAAAACCGGGATCCCCTGGTTCATCCCGCCACCCCACATCGACCCACGCCAACAACCCCAACGAAACAACTACTTCAAAACCTGAATACCGGGGCGGAAATGTCACGTTCGCCTGTGACAACACGCCTAGACAGGGGCGGGCGGAATGTTCTGGTTGCCGCGGAACACGTTGTCCGGGTCGAAGTCGCGCTTCACCCGGGACAACCGGTCGAAGTTCTCGTTTCCGAAGGCCGCGCGGACGCGGGCCTGGCCTTCGTCGCCGATGAAGTTCAGCCACACCCCGCCCGTGGCGTAGGGCGCAATGTCGTGGCGGAAATGCTTCACCCACGCCCTGGCTTCCTCGCCCTCCTCCGGTGTTTCGCCCAACCCGAACGGGTGGCTGACCCAGGTCGCGTTGCGGTTCAGCAGCGGAGTGGCCGCCGCAGCCGGTCCGCCCACCGCACCTCCCCAGTGTGCAATCAGCTGCTGGGAGTGCTGGCCAGGCAACCTGCGCGCAGAATCGATGATGACGTCCAGGGCGTCGTCGGACAGTTCATTGTGGTAGTCGGCGCTCCAGTAGTTGTACATGCCCGGAGGATCGTCCAGCGAGCACTGGAAGTCGGCGTAATTGGTGTCTCCCAGCAGGTCCACGGCAGGGCCGAGCGCGCGGTACGGCTTGGCCCGATCCGCGCCTTCGCCGGCGTCCCCGGCATAGATGTACACCACGGCAACAGCCATCTTGCCCACCATCTCAGGGGGAACAAACGGCTCAGGCGGGGCCGTCAGGTAGATGAGGGTTGCACATTCCTCGTTGGGTGCGGCCAGGGCAAGTTCGCGGAAGCCGCGGCTGATGTCGGTGGCTGCGTCGCCTGGCCAGAGCATAAAGCCGGCATGGACCTTCGGGCCCAGTTCGTGGAGCCCGAACGTGAAGGAGGTAGCCACGCCGAAGTTGCCGCCCCCGCCGTGCAGGGCCCAGAACAGTTCGGGATTTTCCTTTGCGCTGGCCGTCACCAGGTCCCCGCCGGCAGTGACCAGGTCCACGGAGATCAGGTCGTCGCAGGCAAAGCCGAACGCCCGCTCCAGCCAGCCGGAGCCGCCGCCCAGCGTGAAGCCGGCCAGACCGGTAGTGGAGACGCGGCCGCCCGTCAGCGCCAGTCCGTGTTCCTGCGTCGCACGGTCAAACTCTCCGCACGTGAGGCCGGCTCCGGCGGTGACTGTGCGGCTTCCCGGGTCCAGACTGACCGATTTCATCGGACGCACGTCCACCACCAGGCCGCCGTCGTTCATGGACATCCCGGCCACCGAATGGCCACCGGCCCGGACGGCCACGGGCAGTTCGTTATCGCGGGCATGCTGCAGGGCCTGGACAACATCGGCGGGGGTGCTGCATTGGGCAATGACGGCCGGGCGCCGGTCGATCATTGCGTTGAAAAGCTTCCGGGATTCGTCGTAATCCGGACTGTCAGGCCTGATCCATTTCATGGCAACGCTCCTCGGCGCCGGCGGCTTCGCCCCCACAAAAAATCGTACTGCCGCGGTGGCCGGCGGGCTACGGCCTGCCGGTGTAGGGACGGGCGTCAACCAGCAAAACAACCTGATCTGCGGATGAATCATCCTTTCAAAACCGCATATGAGGCAATAGGCTGGATAAATGCCCACCATTCGCATCGCCGAAGCAGCCCGGTTCCTCGGCGTCAGCGACGATACCGTCCGCCGCTGGACCGAGAACGGAAGCCTCACCCCGGTGAAGGACGAGTCCGGCCGGCTGGCCGTGGATGGGTTCGAGCTGGCCACCCTGGCCCGCGAGCAGGCGCAGCTTCCGGAGGACCCCACCCGGGTGGGCAGTTCGGCCCGCAACCGGTTCGTCGGCCTGGTCACGGGAATCACTGCGGACAGGGTCATGGCCCAGGTTGAACTGCAGTGCGGGCCGTTCCGCGTGGTGTCACTGATGAGCAGCGAAGCCGTGCGGGATCTCGGCCTGGAGCTGGGTTCCGTGGCCACTGCCGTGGTTAAGGCCACCACCGTGATCATTGAAACCCCGCAGGGAAAGAGCATCGTGTGAACACCGGGAAGCCGCGCCTCGCAGCACTGCTGACAGCGGCCGCGCTCACCGCCGGACTGACCGCCTGCGCACCATCGGCGACTTCGACCGGCCCCTCGACCGGCCCCTCGGGCGGTGCATCGTCGGACACCGCCGGCCAGCTCTCCGGGACGGTCACGGTCTTTGCGGCGGCATCCCTCAAAGCCACGTTCACCACGCTCGCGGACGAGTTTGAAAAGAAGAACCCGGGCGCCAAGGTGACACTCAGTTTCGCCGGTTCCTCGGACCTGGCCACGCAGATCAGCCAGGGAGCGCCCGCCGACGTGTTTGCCTCGGCGGACACCGGGAACATGGCCAAGCTCGCCGACGCCGGACTCCTCGACGGCACAGCCACGAACTTCGCCACCAACGTCCTGCAGATCGCCGTCCCGCCGTCCAACCCGGCGTCCATAGGTTCCTTCGCGGACCTCGCCAGGCCCGGCGTCAAAGTGGTGGTCTGTGCCAGCCAGGTACCCTGCGGGGCCGCGGCGCACACCGTGGAAAATGCCGCCGGCGTCACACTTGCCCCGGTCAGCGAGGAATCATCCGTGACCGACGTATTGGGCAAAGTCACCTCGGGTGAGGCCGACGCCGGCCTGGTGTACGTCACCGACGTCAAGGCCGCCGGCAACAAGGCGAAGGGCATCCCGTTCGCCGAATCCGGCAAGGCCGTCAACACCTATCCCATCGCCATCGTAGGCGCCAGCAGGAACAAGGAGCTGGCCGCAGCGTTCATCGCCATGGTGGCCGGCGCCGACGGCAGGAAAGCCCTCGCCGACGCCGGTTTCGGGACCCCCTAAGGATGGACCAGGCCAACGTGGGCGGGTACCACGGCATCCCGCGCTGGATTTACGCGATCGCCGCTGCCGGTGGACTGTTCGTCCTGCTGCCGCTGGCCGCGATGGCGGCGAGGGTCAACTGGCCGCAGTTCATCCCGCTGGTTACGTCCGAATCCTCCCTGACGGCCCTGGGGCTCAGCCTGCGGACCTCGGCCGCAAGCACCGCCTTGTGCATCGTCTTCGGCGTGCCCCTGGCCCTGGTGCTGGCCCGCTCGAACTTCCGTGGCCAGCGTCTGCTCCGCGCTTTCGTGCTGCTGCCGCTGGTGCTGCCGCCGGTGGTGGGCGGCATCGCCCTCCTGTACACCTTCGGCCGCCAGGGCCTGCTGGGCCGCAGCCTGGAGGCTGCAGGCCTCCAGATTGCGTTTTCGACGACGGCGGTGGTGCTCGCGCAGACCTTCGTGGCACTGCCGTTCCTGGTGGTGAGCCTGGAAGGCGCGCTGCGCACAGCCGGCGGACGCTACGAGGCCGTGGCGGCCACCCTCGGTGCCCGGCCCACCACGGTGCTGCGGCGTGTCACCGTGCCGCTGGTGCTGCCCGGCCTGGCCTCCGGTGCCGTACTCTCCTTCGCTAGGAGCCTGGGCGAATTCGGTGCGACCCTCACCTTCGCGGGGAGCCTGCAGGGGGTGACCCGGACGCTGCCGCTGGAAATCTACCTGCAGCGGGAAACGGACGCCGATGCCGCCGTCGCGCTTTCACTTGTTCTAGTGGCCGTGGCGGTGACGGTGGTGGGACTCACGTACCGGCGCCCGACGCACCCCGGCCAGCGCAGTGCCCGGACGGGCAGCGCGGACGGCGGCTGGAACGAGGTGGCCCGGTGACCTTCCACATGCAGGCAACCGTGGGTGCCCGCGGGTTCGACGTCGGCCTGAACCTCGCGCCCGGAGAAACCGTTGCGGTGCTCGGCCCCAACGGGGCCGGGAAATCGACCCTCCTCAACGTGATCGCCGGGCTGCTGCGGCCGGATACCGGCCGGGCCGAAATCGACGGAAAAGTGCTGTTCGACCTCGACGGCGGCGCCACCACGTGGACTGCCCCGCACCGCCGCGGCACAGCCCTGCTCGCGCAGGAACCCCTGCTGTTCCCGCACCTCAGCGCCCTGGAAAACGTGGCCTTCGGGCCCCGCAGCACCGGGACGGCAAGGAAGGCGGCCCGCGAGTCGGCCCGGACGTGGCTGGCCGCGGTGGATGCAGCGGACCTCGAAGCCCGGCGCCCTGCGGAACTCTCGGGCGGCCAGGCCCAGCGCGTGGCCGTCGCACGGGCGCTCGCTGCCAACCCCGAAATGCTGCTGCTGGACGAGCCCATGGCAGCCCTGGACATCCACGCCGCACCGCTGCTCCGCAGGCTCCTGAAGAAGGTCCTGGCCGGGCGCCGCGCCATCATCATCACCCACGACGTCCTGGACGCCCTGATGCTGGCCGACCGGGTGATCGTCCTCGAGGAGGGCAGGATCGCCGAGGAAGGGCCCACCCGGCAGGTGCTGCAGCGGCCCCGGAGCCGGTTCGCTGCCGGGCTGGCCGGGCTCAACCTCATTTCCGGAATCCTCACCGCCACCGGGATCCGGACTGCAGAGGGCAGCGAGGTGGCCGGGCACCAGGACGAGCAAGCCCTCCCGGACGGTACCGGGCCCGCCGGCACGGCCGGGCAGCCCGGCGTAGCAGCCTTCCCGCCGTCGGCCGTTTCCGTGTTCCTGACGGACGCGCACGGCAGTCCGCGGAACTCGTTCGCCGTCACCGTCACGGACCTGGAGCAGCATGGAGACCAGATCAGGGTCCGGGCCGGCGGGATGTCCGCCGATATCACTCCCGCCGCCTCCGCGGATCTGGGACTGGCGCCGGGAATGACTGTCTACTTCGTGATCAAGGCGGCCGCGGTGGCCGTTTACCCTGCCTAGCAAACTCCCACAAAGCGCCGCAAACGGCACCAAACGCGTGAGTAGTCTCATAAAACTTGGGGGTGCGCCGGACCGCGTTGGTAGCGTCGAAAGCCAAGCCAGACTCAACACGACGCCTGGCTCCCGCTTCCGCGCGCAACAGCGCGGCCGGGAGACCCGGCGTCTGGACCGCAGCCTCAAAAACTGAAATGGGACCAATGAGCCACAACTCCACAGCGCGCCCGGACGCAGCCGGGGCAGCAGTCGCATCGCCCGCCGCGGGCACCGGCTCACCACCAGGCGCATCCCCGGCGCCGGACGCCGCACCGGAACGCACCACGCGGGTCAACAAAACCGTCTTTTTCGGCTCGGCGACGGGCGTGGTGGGAATCGCACTCTGGTCCATCCTCGCCAAGGACAACGCCGAGGCCGTCATCGGTTCCATGGTGGGCTGGGTGTCCACCAACATGGGCTGGTACTACTTCCTGATCGTCACAGCCGTGGTGGTGTTCGTCCTTGTGGCCGCGCTATCGCGGGTGGGCAAGACCAAGCTGGGCCCGGACCATTCCAAGCCCCAGTTCGGCATGTTCACCTGGGCTGCCATGCTGTTCGCCGCCGGCATCGGCATCGACCTGATGTTCTTCTCCGTGTCCGAACCGGTCAGCCAGTACCTTGCCCCGCCGCAGGGCGAAGGCGGCACCGCGGAGGCCGCGCGGCAGGCGCTGGTCTGGACCCTGTTCCACTACGGCCTCACCGGCTGGGCCCTCTACGCGCTGATGGGGCTGGCCCTGGGCTACTTCGCCTACCGCCACAACCTGCCGCTGAGCATCCGCTCTGCGCTCTACCCGATCTTCGGCAAGAAGATCGAGGGCCCGCTGGGGCATGCCGTGGACATCGCCGCCCTGCTCGGCACCATCTTCGGCATCGCCACCTCGCTGGGCATTGGCGTGGTCCAGCTCAACTACGGCCTGAACTTCATGTTCGGCATCCCGGAGAACCTCGCCGTGCAGATCGGCCTGATCGCGCTGTCCGTGGTGATGGCCACCGTCTCGGTGGTGTCCGGCGTCGAGAAGGGCATCCGGCGTCTGTCCGAACTCAACGTGATCTTGGCCGTGGCCCTGATGCTGTTCGTGCTGGTGACCGGCAAGACCAGCTTCCTGCTGGACGGCATTGTGCAGAACGTCGGCGACGTCATGAGCCGCTTCCCGGCCATGACCCTGGACACCTTCGCCTACGACCGGCCCACCGACTGGCTGAATGCCTGGACCCTGTTCTTCTGGGCCTGGTGGATCGCCTGGGCGCCGTTCGTGGGCCTGTTCCTGGCGCGCATCTCCCGCGGCCGGACCATCCGCCAGTTCGTGCTCGGCACCATGACCGTGCCGTTCCTCTTCATCCTGCTGTGGATCTCCGTGTTCGGGAACTCCAGCATCGACCTGATCATGAACGGCAACGCCGCTTTTGGCGAGGCCGCCATGAGCTACCCCGAACGCGGCTTCTACAGCCTGCTCGCCGAGTACCCCGGCGTACCGGTGACGGCCGCCGTCGCCACCTTCACAGGGCTGCTGTTCTACGTGACCTCCGCGGATTCGGGGGCACTGGTGATGGCCAACTTCACCTCCCACCTGAAGGACGCCGACGCCGACGGTCCCGAATGGATGCGCGTGTTCTGGGCGGTTGCCACCGGCCTGCTGACCCTCGCCATGCTGATGGTGGGCGGGGTGGCCACCCTGCAGAATGCCACGATTGTGATGGGCCTGCCGTTGTCCCTGCTCCTGGTGTTCATCATGCTGGGGCTGTACAAGGCGCTGCGGGTGGAAAACTCGCTCAACGACAGCTACCGCGCCAGCCTGCCGGGCATCATCACCGGCCGTGCGGGCGATCCGCGCGGCGGCCGCAGCTGGCGCCAGCGCCTCACGCGGGCCATGAGCTATCCCGGCCGCCGGCAGACCACGCGGTTCGTCGAAGCCGTTGCCGTGCCGGCGCTGCGGGAGGTCAGCGAGGAACTGAAGGCCCAGGGGGCCGAGACCGTGCTTTCGGTGTCCACCGTGGAGTCCTGCGGGATCGACAGCGTGGACCTGCAGCTTGCCATGGGGGAGGAGCGGCCCTTCAAGTACCAGATCTACCCGGTGCAGTACGAGACGCCGTCCTACGCCACCAGGCGGGCCGACCCGGACGACCACTACTACCGGATGGAAGTGTTTTCCCTGGAGGGCAGCCACGGTTACGACCTCATGGGGTACACCAAGGAACAGGTCATCACGGATGTCTTGGACCACTACGAACAGCACCTGGAATTCCTGCACCTGAACCGTGCAGCGCCGGGCAACACCGTCCTGGTCGAGGACCAGGTGGCCAAAGACAATTGGGAATCAGACTTCGAAACGCAGGAGGCAGCGAAATGACCACCGCAACGCTATTCATCGGCGGCACCTGGAGTGCAGCGTCCGACGGCGGCACCCGGGAGATCCGTTGCCCGGCCGACGGCGAGCTGGCCGGCGTCGTGTCCGAGGCCAATGCCTATGACGCGGTCCGCGCCGTGGCAGCAGCGCGGGCGGCGTTCGACGGCGGCGAATGGGCCGGCGTTCCGCCCCTGGAACGCGGGTCCTTCCTGCTGCGCGTCGCCGCAAGGCTTCGGGAGCGCAAGGACGAGTTCGCCCGCGCCGAAACGCTGGACACCGGCAAGCGCCTGGTGGAGAGCGAAATCGACATGGACGACATCGCCAACTGCTTCGAGTACTTCGGCAAGATCGCCGGCCAGGACTCCGGACGGCTGGTGGATGCGGGCAGCAGCACCGTGGTCAGCCGGATCGAATACGAGCCCGTGGGCGTCTGCGCGCTGATCGCCCCCTGGAACTACCCGCTGCTGCAGGCCGCCTGGAAGATCGCCCCGGCGCTCGCGGCAGGCTGCAGCTTCGTGCTCAAGCCCAGCGAACTGACGCCCCACACCGCCATCCTGATGATGCAGGTCCTGGAAGAGCTGGGACTGCCCGCCGGCGTCGCCAACCTCGTCCTGGGCGACGGCAAGACCGTGGGTTCCGTGCTCTCCGGCAACCCGGACGTTGACCTGGTCTCCTTCACCGGCGGACTGGAAACCGGCAAGACCATCGCCGCTTCGGCGGCCGCCACAGTCAAGAAGGTGGCGCTGGAGCTGGGCGGCAAGAACCCCAACATCATCTTCGCTGACGCCGACTTCGACGCCGCCCTGGACAACGCCCTCAACGCCGCCTTCGTGCACTCCGGCCAGGTCTGCTCCGCAGGCTCGCGCCTCATCATCGAGGAATCCATTGCCGGACGGTTCGTGGACGAGCTGGTCCGCCGTGCGGAGCAGATCCGCCTGGGCGGCCCCTTCGATCCCGACGCCGAGACGGGACCGCTGATCTCCGCGGCCCACCGCGACAAGGTGACCGCCTACGTGGACAAGGGCATCGCCGAGGGCGCACGCCTGCGCTGCGGCGGAAAGTGGGGCGACGGCGAGCTCAAGAAGGGCTACTACTACCTGCCCACCGTCCTGGACCAGGTCACCAGCGGCATGTCCGTGCTCAAGGACGAAGCCTTCGGTCCGGTGGTCACCGTGGAAACCTTCAGCACCGAAGAAGAAGCCGTACGGCTGGGCAATGACACCCACTACGGCCTGGCCGGCGCCGTCTGGTCCCAGGATGCCGGCAAGAGCCAGCGGGTGGCCCGCAAGCTGCGCCACGGCACCATCTGGATCAACGATTTCCACCCCTACCTGCCGCAGGCGGAGTGGGGCGGCTTCGGCCAGTCCGGCGTCGGACGCGAACTGGGCCCCACTGGCCTGGCCGAATACCAGGAAGCCAAGCACGTCTATCACAACATCGATCCGCAGGTGACGGGCTGGTTCGCGGACCGCACCTCAGAAGGGAACTGAGCGCATGACAGCACTGGGCAAGACTGATTTCGACTACATCGTCATCGGCGGCGGGTCCGCGGGTGCTGCCGTGGCCTCCCGGTTGAGCGAGGACCCTTCGGTGGAAGTGGCCCTCGTGGAGGCGGGACCGGACGACCGCGGCGTGGATGCCATCCTGCAGCTGGACCGGTGGATGGAACTGCTGGAATCCGGCTACGACTGGGACTACCCCGTCGAGGAGCAGGAAAACGGCAACTCCTTCATGCGCCACGCCCGCGCCAAGGTGATGGGCGGCTGCTCCAGCCACAACTCGTGCATCGCCTTCTGGGCGCCACGCGAGGACATCGACGAGTGGGAGCAGAAGTTCGGCGCCACCGGCTGGAACGCCAAGACCGCCTACCGCCTGTACAAGCACCTGGAGACCAACGAGGACGCCGGCCCCGACGCGCCGCACCACGGCGACAGCGGCCCCGTCCACCTGATGAACGTCCCGGCGGAGGACCCCTGCGGCCGCGCCCTGCTGGACGCCTGCGAGGAAACCGGGATTCCCCGCGTGCGCTTCAACTCCGGCGAAACCGTGATCAACGGCGCCAACTTCTTCCAGATCAACCGCCGCGCAGACGGCACCCGATCGTCGTCGTCCGTGTCCTACATCCACCCCGTGGTGGACCGGCCGAACTTCACCCTGCTGACCGGGCTCCGGGCCCGCGAGCTGAAGTTCACGGCGGACAACCGGTGCACCGGCGTGGACGTTGTGGACAATTCCTTCGGGAAGACCCACACCCTCAATGCGCGGTCCGAGGTGATCCTGTCCGCCGGCGCCATTGATTCGCCCAAGCTGCTGATGCTTTCCGGGATCGGCCCGGCCGCTCAGCTGGAAGAGTTCGGCATCCCGGTCCGCTCCGATTCCCCTGGAGTGGGCGAACACTTGCAGGACCACCCCGAAGGCGTCATCCAGTGGGAAGCCAGGAAGCCCATGCCGGAGACGTCCACCCAGTGGTGGGAAATCGGGATCTTCACCACCACCGAAGAAGGCCTGGACCGGCCGGACCTGATGTTCCACTACGGTTCAGTGCCCTTCGACATGCACACCCTGCGCCAGGGCTTCCCGACGACGGACAACGGCTTCTGCCTGACGCCGAACGTCACGCACGCCAGGTCACGCGGGACGGTCCGGCTCCGCAGCCGAGACTACCGGGACAAGCCCAAGGTGGATCCGCGGTACTTCACCGACCCGCACGACATGCGCGTGATGATTGCCGGCATCCGCAAGGCCCGGGAAATCGTGGCCCAGCCGGCCATGGCCGAATGGGCGGGCAAGGAGCTCTATCCCGGTGAGGCCATCCAGAGCGATGCGGAAATCACGGACTACATCCGCAAGACCCACAACACGGTCTACCACCCGGCGGGAACCGTCAGGATGGGCGCGACGGACGATGCGATGTCCCCGCTGGATCCTGAACTGCGGGTCAAGGGAGTGACCGGACTGCGCGTTGCGGATGCCTCGGTGATGCCGGAGCTGACCACGGTGAACCCGAACATCACCACCATGATGATCGGGGAGCGCTGCGCGGAGCTGGTGAAAGCCGCGCGGGCACAGGCTTCCTAACGCGTCCCGGATTCATCCTTGGCGTCGCGCCGCACGGGGTGCTGGCTGGTGATGGACACGCGGTTGAAAGCGTTCATGGTGATCACCAGCCAGCTCACCGCCGAGTATTCGGCCGCGCTCAGGTGCTGCCGCGCGTAGGCGTCCTCCCGTTCACGCGTGTGGGCGTCAGGAAGGGTGGTGATGGACTCGGCCAAGGCCAGCGCCGCCCGTTCCTTGTCCGTGAATAACGCGGTGTCCCGCCAGGCGGCGAGCACGGCGAGGCGCTGGGTGGTTTCGCCCTTCTTGAGGGCATCCGCAACGTGCATGTTCAGGCAGTAGGCGCAGCCGTTGATCTGCGAGATGCGGACGTTGAGCAGCTCGGTCAGCGCCCTGCCGATACCGGCTTCGTCGGCGGCTTCCCTCGCCTTCAGGCCGAGTCCGTTGAGCGCGCGCCAGACGGCGGGGCTTTCCTTGTCGATGAAGATGTGCTGGGTGGTGGGGTTGCCCGCTTCATGAGTCTGGTCCATGGCTCCCAGAATACCCATGGCGGTATGACCGATCTTGTCATGTTCGTGACATGTGCGTGAAATCTCTGTAGTGTCTTCACCGGACCGCCTGTCCGCCCCGCGCGGGCGGCGGTCCACCAAGAAAGTTCCTGCGTGTCGGGCCGTGCGCATGCTGTGCGCCGGGTCCCATGCCAGCCGGAGGGCGGTTCCTTGGGGGAGCCGCCCTCCTGCATGCCCCCTGCGGGGCTAACGTTTCCCGGGCCGCAGTCCTACCATGTGAAAATGCGTTGTCGCCTGAAGTTCCAGGGTCGCCGCGCTCCACGGGTGATCTTCGCCGTCGCGCTTCTCCTGGGGCTGCCCTCGGCGCCGGCATTCGGTTCGCCAGTGCCCGGTCCGCCGGCCTCCACTTTTCCGGCTTCCGGTCCGCAGGACCCGGGTCCGGCGGCCACGGACATTGCCGGCGGCGAGGCTGTGGCCATATCTGACGCCCCTTTCGCCGTCCAGATCGCCTACGACGCCGCCGGCGCCAGGGTTGGTTGCGCCGGCAGCCAGATTTCAGCGGAGTGGGTGATTGCTGCCAGGCACTGCGACTCTGCCAGGCTTCAGTCCGTCCGCCTCGGCACCCCCTACCTGGGGGTCGGGGGCACGGTGCGGACAGTTGCTGCCCGGTATCCCTCGCCGGCGGGCGACGTGCTGCTGCTCAAGCTCTCCGCCCCGCACGCCGGACAATACGCCAGCCTCTCCCGGAACTTCCCCGCGCGCGGCTCGGCCGGGCGGGTGTTTGGCTGGGGCGACCAGGCCGAGGGGTCGGGGGCCATGTCCTTCCAGATCAAGGCTGCCGGTGTGACCGTATCGGGTCAGGGCTCGGACGCTGTTGGCGGCTTGTCGGTCAGGACGCAGTCCCGGACGGGGCACCCGCTATCAGGGGACTCCGGGGGGCCCCTCGTTGTCGCCGGGAAGCTGGTCGGCGTGCTGTCGACGTCGAGCGTCCTGCCGGGCGGCAACCCGTCCGGGTTCGCCGGCCTCTACAACGACCATGCCGCCCTCTCGCGCCATCTGGGCTGGATCGCAGTCATCACGGGCGTCGCCCCGTCCTGATCGCCAAGCGTCCTGAATCGGCCCCCGTGCTGCGCGCCGCACGGGGGCCGATTGCCCCTAGACAGCCATTTCGCCGTCGGCAAACATGGACCGTAGGGCCCGTCTGCAAAGTTGAGTCATGTACACTCAACTTTAAGAGTTGATCTATCCCCGAAAGGAGCTCTCTTTGGACGCCAAGTTCACCACCAAGAGCCAGGAGGCTCTTTCGGCAGCAGCCATGAACGCTTCCACGGCAGGAAACCCCCAGGTTGAGCCTGCCCATCTGCTCAAGGCGCTGATGGACCAGCGCGAAGGCGTGGCCGTCGCGCTCCTCCGCGCCACCGGCGCCGATCCGGACGCCGTCAGCGTCCAGGCGAGCACCGCCATCAAGTCCCTGCCGGCCTCCTCCGGTACGTCCGTTCAGCAGGCCCAGCTGTCCCGCGCTGCCCTGCAGGTGATCAAGAATGCCCAGAACGAGGCGGACAAGCTGGGGGATACCTACGTCTCCACCGAGCACCTGCTGCTGGGCCTCTCCGCCGGCAGTGACGCCGTTGGCAAGCTGATGCGCGACGCCGGCGCCTCCCACGAGGCCCTGCTCGCCGCCCTGCCGGGTGTCCGCGGGGACCGCAAGGTCACCAATGCCGACCCCGAGAACACCTTCCAGGCGCTGGAAAAGTTCGGCACGGACCTCACCGCGATCGCCCGGTCCGGCAAGCTGGACCCGGTGATCGGCCGCGACGCCGAGATCCGCCGCATCATCCAGGTGCTGAGCCGCCGCACCAAGAACAACCCGGTGATCATCGGCGAGCCCGGCGTCGGCAAGACCGCCGTCGTCGAAGGCCTTGCCCAGCGGATCGTCGCCAATGACGTCCCGGAGAGCCTGCGCGGCAAGACCCTCATCGCCCTGGACCTCGCCTCGATGGTGGCCGGTGCCAAGTACCGCGGCGAGTTCGAGGAGCGGCTCAAGGCCGTCCTGGAGGAGATCAAGAGCTCCGAGGGGCAGATCGTGACCTTCATCGACGAGCTCCACACCGTGGTGGGCGCGGGCGCCTCCGGGGACAGCTCCATGGACGCCGGCAACATGCTCAAGCCCATGCTGGCCCGCGGCGAGCTGCGCCTGATCGGCGCCACCACGCTGGACGAATACCGCGAGAACATCGAGAAGGATCCCGCCCTGGAACGACGCTTCCAGCAGGTGTTCGTGGGCGAGCCCAGCGTGGACGACACCATCGGCATCCTCCGCGGGCTGAAGGAACGCTACGAAGCCCATCACAAGGTCTCCATCGCCGACTCCGCCCTCGTTGCTGCAGCAACCCTTTCCAACCGCTACATTTCCGGGCGGCAGCTGCCGGACAAGGCGATCGACCTTGTGGATGAGGCGGCGTCCCGGCTGCGCATGGAAATTGATTCCGCGCCGGAGGAGATCGACCAGCTTCGGCGCCAGGTGGACCGGCTGACCATGGAAGAGCTGGCCCTCGCCAACGAGAAGGACGCCGCTTCCGTGGAACGCCTGGCCGCGCTGCGGGCGGACATGGCGGACAAGAAGGAAGCACTGTCGGCACTCAACGCCCGCTGGGAAGCTGAGAAGGCCGGCCTGAACCACGTCGGTGACCTCAAAGTCAAGATTGATGAGTTGCGTTCCGCCGCGGATAAAGCTAAGCGAGAGCTTGACTGGGAAACGGCCTCAAGAATTGAGTACGGCGAGATCCCAGCCCTTGAACGCGAGCTAAACGCTGCGGCCGAAGCTGAAGCGGCCGCCACCGACAAGCCCGCCCTCATGGTGGCCGACGAAGTCACGGCGGGGGACATCGCCGAGGTGATCTCCGCCTGGACCGGCATCCCGGCCGGGCGCATGCTGCAGGGCGAAAGCCAGAAGCTGCTGCACATGGAAGAGGAACTGGGCAAGCGGTTGATCGGCCAGAAGAAGGCTGTGGCGGCCGTGTCCGACGCCGTCCGCCGGGCCCGCGCGGGAATCAGCGATCCGCACCGGCCCACCGGCTCGTTCCTGTTCCTGGGACCCACCGGCGTCGGCAAGACCGAGCTTGCCAAGGCCCTGGCGGAGTTCCTGTTCGACGACGAGCGCGCCATGGTGCGGATCGACATGTCCGAGTACGGCGAGAAGCACTCCGTCGCCCGCTTGGTCGGTGCGCCTCCGGGCTACGTGGGATACGAGGAAGGCGGCCAGCTGACTGAAGCAGTCCGCCGTCGTCCGTACTCCGTGGTGCTGCTGGACGAGGTGGAGAAAGCCCACCCCGAGGTGTTCGACATCCTGCTGCAGGTGCTCGACGACGGCCGCCTGACCGACGGCCAGGGCCGCACCGTGGACTTCCGCAACGTGATCCTGGTGCTGACTTCCAACCTGGGCAGCCAGTTCCTGGTGGACCAGACCCTGGATACCGAAGCCAAGCGCAGCGCCGTCATGGCCACGGTGCACGCATCGTTCAAGCCCGAATTCCTGAACCGGCTGGACGAAGTGGTGCTGTTCGATGCCCTGGACGTCGAAGAGCTGGCCCGGATCGTGGAACTCCAGGTCGCTGAACTCGGCAGGAGGCTGCGCGACCGCCGGCTTGACCTGGAAGTGACCGAAGGCGCCCGCGCCTGGCTGGCCATGACGGGCTTCGATCCCGCCTACGGCGCCCGGCCGCTGCGCCGGCTGGTGCAGCGCGAGATCGGCGACCGGCTGGCCAAGGCCATCCTCGCCGGCGACATCGCCGACGGTGACACCGTGCTGGTGGACACCGCGGCCGACGTCGACGAACTCACCGTGGCCAGCCTGGCGGGACAGGAAGGGCCCGACGGCGGCGCGCTCGCCGGCAGCGGCCTGTCCGTACGGCGGAAGGGCTAGGCGGAGGAAAGGCTACGCGGCGGAAGGGCTACGGGATCAGCGATTCCATAATGATGTTGCCCTTGTCCGCTGTGACGTAGCAGTCCACCCGCCGGTCGCCCTTCTCCCAGCTGGTGTCGCTCGGGTAGGCGTTGCGCTGCATGAGGACGTAGTTTGCCACGGCGTCGGTGAGGCCGGCGTCCTGGCAGATCTCGCGGCCCTTCTGCCGCAGTGCTGCGATGCCCGGGTAGGAGTCCGATTCCGGATACCGGTACAGGGCAACAAGTTGTGCCGAGTGGCCGCTGGTGCAGGCCACCACCCGTGATTCCGTAGCTTCGGGATCGAAGTTCTCGAAGCAGTCGCCCAACTGGTAGTCCAGGGCGCTCACGCCGTCCTGGGGAAGCTGGCTCCTGGTTGGCTGCGGGGACTGCGACGTCTCCGTGGCAACCGGGGCCGGGGGCTGGTTGGCGGCCTGCTCGTTGACGCCCGCAATAAGGGAGGCCAGCCACCAGATGAGCAGCCCCAGGACCACAAGTCCGCCCACCACGAAACCAACCTTGGACAGGGTCTGATTCGGCTCGGCCGCGTCCTGGGCGGGTTTGTGTGTCGCGGCAGGCGGCTGGATGGGAAGGCTGCTGGTGGGGGGCCGGGCAGGCGGAGGCGGAACCACCGGCGGCGTTGAGCCGTCCGCGGATGTCGTGCGGTTCATGGCGCTGGTGCCCGTTGCGTTCTCGTCGTTCACGTGAAGATTCACCCTTCCCGGCGTCCTTTTTCCCCGCAGGAGCCCGTGGCTGCGGCCGCTGGCGTGGAGTCGCTCAAACGACTCTACCGAAGAAAAACCAGGGACCGGAGAAGGCCGGGACCTGCGCAAACGTGGCTGCCGTCCTTCGGAGGCCGGACCCGGGGCGCAGTTACCGCTGAAAGCATGTAATCTAGGTGTACGACAAATTGACCAAACATTCCGGGGCCTCACTAACGCCAATGGTGACCACCTCCGGTCCGAGTACAAAAGGGGGTCACGCCATGGGGCGCGGCCGTCAAAAGGCAAAAGCTACCAAGCAGGCTCGGGATATTAAGTACTATTCCCCGAACACTGACTACACCGCCCTCCAGCGCGAGCTGAAGAGCGCTGAGGGTCGTGCACCGAGCCGTTTCTCGAGTGAGCCGGTTGAACCGGATTATTCGGCTTATGTGGATAAGTACGCGGACGATTTGGAAGAAGACGACGACGAGGTTGACACCCGTCGAATCGGTTAGTTGTCGACCACTGGACCTGCCGTAGGGCACTCAGTGGCCTGCCGCCGTCGTACTATTCACCACAGTGATCCGTACGATCCTTCGGCTCTTCTTTTCCAGCACCCCGGGTGCTGAACCCAGATATCAGGCCCGTCAGGGCGCGCCGGCTTCCGGTGTGCCCTGACGGGCCTTTCTGCTGTGTGCCTACACTGTTCGGGTCGAAGGGAAAGAATTTTATGACCGAGCGCAGCACTTTCAATGCGGGCGAGATCTGTTGGACGGACCTCCAGGCCAAGGATGTGGAAGCAGCGAAGTCGTTCTATGCAAACGTGTTCGGGTGGCGCTACGAGGACCTCCCCACCCCGGACGGGCGGAGCTATTCGAAGGCTTACCTAGGGGATGACCTCATCACGGTCATTGCGCCGCAGAATCCCCTCCAGGAAGCTTCCGGAACCGCCGCGCAGTGGAACATCTACTTCGCTGCCGGTGATGCCGGAGCCGTAGCCGAGGAGACGCCGCACGCGGGCGGTACGCTGGAGTTCGGTCCCGAGGACGTGGCGGATACCGGCGTGATGGTGTTTGTTGCGCCGCCCGGCGGCGGAACTACCGGCGTGTGGCAGCCGGGGACGCACACCGGCACCGCCAGGTACA
The DNA here is from genome assembly GCF_000876655.1 of Arthrobacter sp. SPG23. Taxonomy (GTDB): domain Bacteria; phylum Actinomycetota; class Actinomycetes; order Actinomycetales; family Micrococcaceae; genus Arthrobacter. Next base: position 360,629 of record NZ_JYCN01000026.1, on the reverse strand, counting down.
ACGAGCCCGGGGCGCTTGCCTGGGCCGAGCTCCTGACCCCCGAACCGCAGGCCGCCGTCGCCTTCTTCCAGCAGCTGTTCGGGCACGAGGTCACCGAATACCCGCAGGACGACGGCGGAACGTACACCACGCTGATGGTGCACGGCGCGGAGGTGGCCGGAATCGCACCGCTGCCGCAGGACGACGACGCCGGCGACCGGGAAGAACCGGAGGATCAGGCGCAGGCCGGCTGGCAGGTCTATTTCGGTGTTTCAAGCATCCCGGAGGCGGTGGCCGCAGCAGTGGCCGCGGGCGCCGTCGTGCTCGTTGAACCGGAGGATGACGGCAGCGGTGATGAGGACGCCGGAAGCGTCGCCACGCTGAGGGACCCGCAGGGCGGGATCTTCAGCCTGCTGGAGGTTTAAACAGATCGAGTGCTCCGTAACGGCCCTTTTCAACGCTCTAAAGGGCCGCCACGGAGCACTCGATGAGAGTTTAGGCGTAGGCGTTCACCAGGCGGACTGCGCCGCCGTCAACACCCTTGGCACCCTGGACGTAGTCCGGGCCGGCCTTCACGATCGAGTCCGAGTTCTCCTCGACGGTGCCCATGATCCAGGACGGCAGGCCGCGGTCGTTGAGGCGGTTCACTGCGGCGTCGGCGGCTTCGGGGGAGACGATGGCCACCATGCCCACGCCGAGGTTCAGGGTGCGCTCGAGGTCGGCCAGCGGGACGTTGCCCAGTTCCGATACCAGCTTGAAGATGGCCGGAAGTTCCCACGTGGCGCGGTCCACCGTGGCGATGAGGCCCTGCGGGAGGACGCGGGCCAGGTTGGCCGCAAGGCCGCCGCCGGTGACGTGGCTGAAGCCGTGCACGGATGCGTCTGCCGTCAGCGGGAAAGCGCGGGCCAGGTCCAGGCAGTCGGCGGCGTAGACGCGGGTGGGCTCGAGCAGTTCCTCGCCCAGCGTGCGTCCGAGTTCGGAGACCTGACGGTCCAGGGCCCAGCCGGCGTGGTTGATGACGCGGCGGACCAGGGAGTAGCCGTTGGAGTGCAGGCCGGAGGACGCCATGCCTATCACGACGTCGCCGGCGCGGACGCGGTCCGGACCCAGCAGGGCGTCGGCCTCGACAACACCGGTGGCGGCACCGGCGACGTCGTACTCGTTTTCACCCAGCAGGCCCGGGTGCTCTGCGGTTTCGCCGCCCACCAGGGCGGTGCCGGCCACGGAACAGGCTGCTGCGATGCCGCGGACGATGTCCGCGATGCGCTCGGGCACAACCTTGCCGCAGGCGATGTAGTCGGTCATGTAGAGCGGCTCGGCTCCCACCACGACGATGTCGTCCACCACCATGCCCACCAGGTCGAAGCCGATGGTGTCGTGGATGTCCATGGCCTGCGCAATGGCCACCTTGGTGCCCACGCCGTCCGTGGAGGTTGCGAGCAGCGGCCGCTTGAAGGTGAGGAGCTTCGAGACGTCGTACAGCCCGGCGAAGCCGCCGACGCCGCCGATCACCGAGGAGTTGTGGGTCGCCTTGACGGCGTCCTTCATCAGTTCGACGGCGCGGTCTCCCGCTTCGACGTCAACCCCGGCAGAGGCGTACGTGATCCCGGCGGCGTTCTGTGAGTTACGGGCGGACGAGGATGCGGAAGTCATACGGACTCTTTCTTGTCAGCGGTCAGACGGTCGGCGTCGGTCAGCAGGTTCTCGAACTCGGCGTCCGGTCCCGGATCGCAGCCCGTGGCGCCGGGCTTCCCGGCCGGGTCCTCGGCGGAGTCAACAGCCACGGAGGCTTCGGCAGCGGGGCCGGCCGAAGCGGCGGACCCTGCTGCGGGCAGGCCGCCGAGGTCCGTGCGCTCCAGCAGGTTCTTCCCCAGCTTGTCCGAACCCGGAAGTTCGATGGGGTACTTGCCGGTGAAGCAGGCCGTGCAGAGGCGTTCGCGCGGCTGCTGGGTGGCGCCGATCATGCCGTCTTCCGAGATGTACGCCAGCGAATCGGCGCCGATGGCCTGGGAGATTTCCTCAATGGTGGCGCCGTTGGCGATCAATTCCGCGCGGGACGCGAAGTCGATGCCGTAGAAGCACGGCCACTGCACCGGCGGGGAGGAGATCTTCACGTGCACCGCAGCGGCCCCGGCTTCGCGGAGCATCCGGACGATGGCGCGCTGGGTGTTGCCGCGGACGATCGAGTCGTCCACCACCACAACGCGCTTGCCGCGGATCACGGACTCGAGGGCGTTGAGCTTGAGCCGGATGCCCAGCTGGCGCAGGGTCTGCGAGGGCTGGATGAACGTGCGGCCCACGTAGGAGTTCTTGACGAAGCCGTGGGCGAACGGGATGCCGGATTCCTCGGCGTAGCCCACGGCAGCGGGGGTTCCGGACTCGGGAACCGGGATGACGATGTCCGCTTCCTGGGTGTTTTCGCGGGCCAGCTGGCGGCCCATCTCCACGCGGGACTCGTACACGGAGCGTCCCGCAATGGCGGCGTCCGGACGCGCAAGGTAGACGTACTCGAAAACGCAGCCCGCCGGCGTCGGCTCTGCAAAGCGCTGGGACCGCACGCCTTCTTCGTCGATGGCGATGAATTCGCCGGGTTCGATTTCGCGGATGAAGCTGGCGCCCACGGTGGCCAGGGCCGACTGCTCGGAGGCCACCACCCAGCCGCGCTCCAGCCGGCCGAGGACCAGCGGGCGGATGCCGTAGGTGTCACGGGCCGCGTAGAGGGTGCCCTCGTCCATAAAGACGAAGCAGAAGCCGCCCTTGATCTTGGGCAGCAGCTCGATGGCGGTCTGTTCGAGGGACTTGCCCTCTTCGCCCTCGAGCAGTGCCGTGACCAGGGCGGTGTCCGAGGTGTTGCCCTGCTTCATTTCGCCGCTGAGCTGGCCGCCGTTGCGCTCAATGATCATGGCATTGAGCTCGGCGGTGTTGGTGAGGTTGCCGTTGTGGGCGAGGGCCACGGTGCCCGTGGCGGTGGCGCCAAGCGTGGGCTGGGCGTTGGCCCAGTGGCTGGCGCCGGTAGTGGAATAGCGGCAGTGGCCGACGGCCAGGTGCCCGGTCAAGGTGTTCAGCGTGGTCTCGTCGAAGACCTGGGATACGAGCCCCATGTCCTTATAGACGTTGATCCGCTTGCCGTCGCTGGTTGCTATGCCAGCCGACTCCTGACCGCGGTGCTGCAATGCATACAGCCCGTAATAGGTGAGTTTTGCTACTTCTTCACCTGGTGCCCAGACCCCGAAGACGCCGCAAGCGTCCTGGGGGCCTTTTTCGCCAGGGAGAAGATCATGAGAAAGTTTTCCATCGCCGCGTGCCACTGGTCGATTATCTCACGTGATGGGGTAGGACTTTTCCGGCCGCCCGTTTATGACTGACGGCCGGCCGCGGCGCCGCCGGCATCGCCGTCGTCCGTTTCGTTGCCCGGGGCCTCTTCCGGGACGGCCTCGACGACGGCGTGCTCGGCGCGGCGGACGCTGAGCCGGTCCAGCAGGAGCGCCACAATGGCGCCCAAAATCACGCCGCCGGCGCCGAACAGGACCAGGAAGAAGCCGAAGACGGAGCTGGGTTCGTAGCTCGGGTCTCCGGGCAACGCAAACGCGATGACCGCCGCCACGATGATGCCCACGAGTCCGCCAAGTATGAGGAACGGCACGTATTTGGGTGCTCGGCGCACGGTGATTTCGCGCCTCTCGGCGGGGGTGTCTTCAGAAGCCATGCCTTCTAGCCTACTGCCCGGGATTGAATGGGTTGGCCGCCCCGCCAGTGCCTAGCTGCCGCGGTACGTCGAGTAGGCGAACGGGCTCAGGAGCAGCGGCACATGGTAGTGCTCGCCGGCGTCGGACACGGTGAACACCAGGTCCACTTCCGGGAAGAACGTGGCGGTGCCCAGGCCCTCGTAGTAGGCGCCCGTGGAGAAGTTCAGCCGGTACGTCCCGGCGGGGAGAAGCTCCGGGCCGAGGTCCTTCGCCCGGCCGTCAGCATCGGTGGTGCCCGACGCGACGAGGTTCCAGGCGCCGCCGTCGCGCGCGTAAAGCCCGACGGCGACGCCGGCAGCCGGGCGCCCGGCGCCGGTGTCCAGGATGTGGGTGGTCACCTGTGAAACGGTCATTCGCTGATCACTCCTTCGAGCCGGAGCAGCGCTATTTCGCGCAACTGCTGGGCCACTATGGCGTCTTCTTCTTGGCGGGTGTGGTTAAGGCGCTCGTGCAGCGCGGCCAGGATTTCCGGCGCAGTGCGTCCGGCGGCCCGGATCAGGAAGACCCGGCCGAACTTTTCCTCGTAGGCACGGTTACCCTCGGCCAGTGCCTTGGTGATGTCCTGGTCCGCGGGATCCACTCCGGCCTGTTCCGAGCGGGACATGGACGCCTCGGTGGTGGAAGCCGTGGGCCGTTCCCCGATCCGCGGATGGTGGGCCATGGCAGACTCCACCTCGTCCGGAGTGAACGGGGCCGCGGCGTCGCGGGCGAAGTCCAGCAGGGCCTTGCTGCTGGCAAAGGGTCGTGCATCCGCGATCTGGTCCACCCAGCGCTGGACGTCGATGCAGGGGCGAAGTGCCGCGGTGACTTCCGCGCGGTCCGCCCCGTTGAATACGGCAAGCTGCATGCTTGTTCATCCCTCGTGCAAATGCTGGCATCCATGGCGTCGGCTATGCGGAAAAGGGAGTGCCCCGGTGCAGTGGATGCCGCAGGCCAATTCATGGCTGCTACGTCTCGCTACATTCCGCATCATGGAACTGTTATTTCAGCATGCGTAATAGTCAACCTGAAATTTGCGGCTGGTGTCAAGAGACTACCCCACCCCGGCCGGCGGCGATCAGCTCCGCTAGACTCCTGCTGGGGGGACTGCGGCGCTTGGCCGGCTGTCCTGGATGTGGGAGGGACGCACGTGGCTCAAGCAGATGGGCGCAGCCTTGTGAGCGCTGCCCTGGACCGGCGCTCCGTGTTGGGGGAATACGGCCTTCTAGGGGAAAGCCCGGATGCCAGCACAGCGCGTGCCCTGAACTTCCTGGTGGACCTTGCCGCGAAGCTGTGCGGCGTCCCCTTCAGCGTCGTCAACATCATCACTCCCGGCCAGCAGGTCCAGCTTGCGGCCGCGGGCCTGAAACCCGGACTGTGCGCACGGGAGGACTCGATGTGCGCCAAGGTCTTCCAGCAGGGCGGTACCACCGTGGTGCCTGACGCTTCCGTGGACCCGAGATTTGCGGACCACCCGTTTGTGACCGGAGAGATCGCCAGCGTCCGGTTCTACGCGTCGTCGCCGCTGCGGACCAGCTCCGGCTTCGCGCTGGGCTCCCTCTGCGTCTTTTCCGATGCTCCGGCCACCCTCTCCGCCGAAGAGACGGCCATGCTGGATGTCCTGGCGGCGCAGGTGGTGGAAGTACTGGAGTTGCAGCATCGCACCCTGCAGCTCCAGCATGCACTGGAAGAACTGGGGCGCAGCAACCGCAAGCTCGCCGAATTCGCCGGACGGGTCAGCCATGACCTGCGCATCCCGCTCACCACGATCCTTGGCTATGTAGAGCTGAGCGAGGACGACGATGACATCCGTCCGGACAGTCCGGCGGCTGGCTACCTGCAGCGCATCGGCGGCAGCGGGCGCCGGATGCTCTCCATGCTCGACGACGTCCTCAGCTACTCCCGGGTGGGCGGCGCGCTGCGTCCCCGGCCGGTGTCCCTGAAAGGCGCGGTCGCAGCGGCGGTCAGCGACCTGGGCGACGGATTCGGCGGCAACACCGAACTGGACTGCGAGGACGCGGAACTGATGGCAGACCCTGCACAGCTGCGGACCCTGCTGCAGAACCTCCTCGGCAATGCATCCAACTACCGCCGCGCCGGCCAGGACCTCAAGGTCAGCGTCTCTGCGTTGGCCGACGAGCGCGGCGTCACCCTCCGCGTGTCGGACAACGGCAAGGGCATCGGCGCCGCGGACCGCGAACGGGTCCTTGAACCACTGGTGCGGCTGCATCGTCCCGGTGACGCCCCCGGGTCGGGGCTGGGGCTGGCCACGTGCGTGCGGATCGTGCAGTCGCACGGCGGAGAACTCTCCCTCACCGAAACACCGGGCGGCGGAACAACTGTTTCTGCCCTCTTCCCGAAAGGCGGCCCGCGTGAATCCGCATAAAACCACCCTGAGGGTGGCGGTGCTCCTGCTCGCGCTGGTGCTCTTCCTGCCGGCCGGAACCGTGCAGGCCGCCGTGGCAGCGCCAGCCGGCGTGGCAGCGCAGGCCGCCGTCCCGGCGTCGAACCTTAACAGCGGTGAGGACCTCGGTGCATCATCCGGAAAGCCGCTCCTGGGCGGCGTGCTGGAATGGGGCGAGGACGACGCCGCAGGGTTCGCCGCGCGGCTGCAGGCCACTCCGGCTGTCCTCGGCCACGACGTCTCCTTTCCTCTCAAAGACGGCGAAAAAGGCTACTTGCGGGAGTTCCTGGCCCAGAGCGCCGCCTCCGGGGCCCACGCGCTGCTCTCCGTGAATCCCACAATCCCGCTCGCGGAGGTGACCGCGGCCGGCGCTGCCGATTTTGCCGGACAGTTCGAGGAACTCGCGAAGGGCTTCCCCGGTAAGCTGCTGATCCGCTTCGCGCCGGACATGAACTCAAGCTGGGTGCCCTGGGGCCAGCAACCCGGGGACTACGTGCCGGCGTACCGGGCCGTGGCCCAGGCGTTCGCATCGGAATCAAACGCGGTGATGGTGTGGCAGCCGTTCCAGGCACGGGATTACCCGTTCACCAGGAACCGCGATGCCCCGGCGCCCGGCACCCCCGGTTTCGCCGCACTGGACACGAATTCCGACGGCGCCTGGAACGGCGCGGACGCCCCGTATGCCCCGTACTACCCGGGAGACGACGCCGTTGACTGGGCAGGCCTGACGGCACTGCACGACGACACCGGCGGGGGAGCCGCCGTGAACACGCTGCCCAAGGACGGGGAGCTGGCCTCGCTGCTGACCGGGACTGCCCGGGGGGCCGCCTCCGTTGAGGCCGGCCAGTCCGACGGCGGTGAATCCAACTTCTACGAGTCCTACGCAGTTAGGCGGGACAAACCGCTGCTGCTCCAGACGGCGGCTTACTTCAGCCCGTCGGCGGGCGGCCCGTCGGAAGCCGACATCAAGCCCGGCTGGTGGAGGCAGGTCCTGGGGGAGGCCGCCCCGGGCAAGCTGGAGCGGATCGCCGCCATCGTCTGGGACGAGAAGACAGAAGTGGGGGACGCCGGCAACACCATCATTGACTGGCGCCTCACCCGGAACGCGGACGTGGCAGAGGCCGCCGCCGCGGCCGCCAAGGAGTCCACGCTGGTCACCGGGCCGGTCACCGACACCGTGCAGGGGCTGGGCGGGGTGCCCGGCAATACGCTGTCCGGTGTTCCGGCGGCGATCGTGGCGGCGGCGGTGCTGGCGGGCGCGCTCCTGCTGTGGTTCCTGCCGGTGCGATTGCGCCCGGCAAAGGGCTGGATGTATTCGGACAAGTCCTCGCGCGATTCCCGGGTGGACCTGATGCGCGGGGTGGCCATCCTGTTCGTGGTGGTGAACCACGTGGGCATGACGTCCCTCTTCCAGCTGCTCACCCAGGAAACCGTCGGCTTTGTGTCCGGCGCCGAGCTGTTCGTGCTGCTGTCCGGGCTGGTGCTGGGGATGGTCTACGGACCCAAGGCCCAAGGCAACATCGGCGAGGTCGCGCAGAAAACCGGCAGGCGGGCAGGCAAGCTGTACGTCACGGCGCTGGCAGTTGTTGCCCTCGTGTTCCTCCTCAGCCTCGTTCCGCTCTTCAACTCGGATGTGCTGACCACGTTCACGGACCAGGGCACCGGCGGCGCCGGCAGGTCGGGAGCGGGCAGGACCTACGACCTCTACAGCGGCATGCAGGGCCTGTTGCAGTTCCCGGTGTCCGGGGCCGTCATCCCTGCGGTGCTGCTCCTGCAGTTCGGGCCATGGCAGTTCAACGTGATGGGGCTCTACGTGATCATGCTCCTGGTCAGCCCGCTGATCCTGCTGGCGCTGGCCCGGGGCAAGGTGCTGTGGGTCCTGGTGGCCACCACGGCGCTGTACATCGCCGGCACCGTGTTCCGGTTCCGTATCCTGCCGTCGCAGTTCGAGGATTCCTTCCCGCTGATGGTGTGGCAGGTCCTGTTCGTGCTGGGCCTGGTGGGCGGCTACTACCGGCGGACCGTCGTGGCCTGGCTGTCCGCGCACCGGTGGGTGGTGGGCGTCTGTGCGGCTATCACCGTGGCCTTTGCACTGATGTCCTGGGCAAACCCGTACCTGGCCAACCAATACGACGTGCGCCTCGCCCTGACCTCCGACGCGAATTACCGCGCCGTCTACGACCAGCTCTTCGGGCGGACCTACTTGGAACCGGGGCGGCTCCTGAATGTGCTCACCCTCCTGGTGACGGCCTACGCGCTCCTCACCGCCTACTGGAAGCCGATTGAACGTGCGGTGGGCTGGCTGCTGATCCCGCTGGGGCAGGCCACGCTGTACGTCTTCATCATGCACGTGGTCCTGATCGCCGTGGTGGCCAACATCCCGGCACTGCAGCAGGGAAACATCTGGCTGAACACTGCGGCCTACGCCCTGATCGTGGCGCTGCTGTGGGCGATGGTCCGGACCAAGTTCCTGTTCCGCATCATCCCCACCTGACGCTCTCTCGTTAAACCGGGGTCAGCGCGCGGGGGACACGCCGCCCAGGCGGGCTGTGACGCGGTCCGCGGCTGCCTTGCAGGATTCCCCGAGGCGTTGCAGCGTGTCGGGGGAGACCCGGAAGCGGGGTGCCGGGATGAGGACCGCCGCCACGATGTCGCCGCGGTGGTCGAACACGGGGGCGGCCAGGCCTACTTCGTCCAGTGACGACTCGCCGTAGTTGGTGGCCCAGCCGCGACGGGCGACGTCGCCGAGCCGGATCAGGTAGGCCTCGAGGCTGGTGTCGTCCAGGCCCGGATAGGCAATTTCGCCGCTGCGGAGCAACATCCGTACCCGCTCGGCAGGCTCGGCGGCGAGGAAGACCTGCACGGAAGCGCTGAGGGCGTCCTTGTACCGGGCGCCCAGCGGCGTGGTGTGCTTGATCTGGTGATGGCTGGCGATCTGCTCCACGCACATCGACTCGGAGCCGTTCCACACCATGAGGGCGCTGGTTTCGCCCGTTTGCTCCGTCAGTTCGCGCAGCACGGGGTAGGCCACGCGGCGCTCTTCGAGTTCTGCCAGCAGCGGCCCGGCGACGGCAATGAGGCCCAGGCCCAGTCGGAACCTGCGGGTCTCCGGATCCCGTTCCACCAGGTGTTCCTGCTCGAACGTGGCCAGGATGCGGGAGACAGTGCTCTTGTGCAGGCCCACGCGGTTGGCGATCTCGGTGACGCCGAGCAGGGGCTCGTCCGCGGTAAAACTTCGAAGCACCGCGATGGCGTTGACGATGACGGACGTGCCCTTGGTGTCGCCGTTACTGCTGGTTTCGGGAGCTTCTGCAGAGGTCATAATGCCCACCATCATTCCGTATGTAAGCCTGAAAGCGGCGCCACGAAGGACGTGGCGCCGCTTTCAGGGTGTGGCAACTGCGGTGCTCTTAGGCCCCGATGATGTTGTATTCCGGACCGAACGGGAACTTGGTGATGTTCTCCGCGCCGTCCTCGCCGACCACCAGGATGTCGTGTTCGCGGTAGCCGCCGGCGCCGGGTTGTCCGTCGAGGACCGTGATCATGGGTTCCATGGAGACGACCATGCCGGGTTCGAGGACCGTGTCGATGTCTTCGCGGAGTTCGAGTCCGGCTTCGCGGCCGTAGTAGTGGCTCAGGACACCGAAGGAGTGGCCGTAGCCGAAGGTGCGGTTGGCGAGCAGTCCGTAGCCGACGTAGATCTCGTTGAGCTCGGCGGCGATGTCCTTGCAGACGGCGCCGGGCTTGATGAGTTCGAGGCCGCGTTTGTGGACCTCGACGTTGATGTTCCACAGTTCCAGCGAGCGGGCGTCCGGTTCGCCGTAGAACAGGGTGCGCTCCAGGGCTGTGTAGTAGCCGGAGGTCATGGGGAAGCAGTTCAGCGACAGGATGTCGTGTTCCTGGATTTTGCGGGTGGTGGCCCAGTTGTGTGCGCCGTCGGTGTTGATGCCGGACTGGAACCAGACCCAGGTGTCGCGGATCTCGGAATCCGGGAAGGTCCGGGCGATTTCGTGGACCATGGCTTCGGTGCCGATCAGGGCGACTTCGTATTCGGTGATGCCTGCGGTGATGGCGTTGCGGATGGCTTCGCCGCCGAGGTCGCCGATGCGCGCCCCGTGCTTGATGACCTCGATCTCCTCGGCGGACTTGATCATCCGCTGGCGCATGGCGGCCTGGGCCACGTCCACGAGGGTTGCGGAGGGGAAAGCGGCCTGGATCTTGTTGCGGTTATCCAGCGGCAGCGAGTCGTCCTCGACGCCGAGGCGGCGCGGGTTGATGCCGCGGGTGCGCAGGACTTCCTGGATGGCGAAGATGTAGTTGTCCCGGCGCCAGTCGGTGTAGACGATGTTGTCGCCGTAGCTGCGGCGCCAGGGCATTCCGGCGTCGATGTTGGCGGTGACGGTGACGGTGTCATCCTTGGTGACCACCATGGCGTAGGAACGGCCGAAGGTGGTGAAAAGGAAGTCGGAGTAGTACTTGATGGAGTGGTAGCTGGTCAGGACGACGGCGTCCAGGTCCTTCTCTGCCATGATGCGGCGCAGGCCGGCGAGGCGGCGCTCGAACTCGGTGTCGGAGAAGGTGAGCTTCACCTTGTCCCCGTTTTTCAGGACCTTGGTGCGCTCCAGTTCGGCGACGGACGTTGCGTTCTCGGATGTTGTGGTGGTCATGGTGGTGATGCCTTTCTGTGGTGCAGTTATGTGAGGTGAGTGGAAGAAGTTTGGCTATTCGTGGCGCAGCGGTTCTTTGCAGGTTTCCCTGGACAGCGAAACGGCGATCAGGGAGATCACTGCCGCGGCGACGAGGTACCAGGCCGGCGCCAGATCGCTTGCGGTGGCAGCGATCAGGAGTGTTGCCATGAACGGGGCGGTGCCGCCGAAAAGGGCATTGGAGAGGTTGAAGCTGACCGCGAAGCCGCTATAGCGGACACGCGTGGGGAACATTTCGGCCAGGAAGCTGGGGAGCGTGCCGTCGTTGAGGGTGAGCATCGCACCCAGCAGGATCTGGACCAGGACGATGATCAGGAAGTTCCCGGTTCCCAGGAGGGCGAACGCCGGCACCGTCAGCACGATGAAGGCGACGGATGCACTGATGAGCACCTTCTTGCGGCCGTAACGGTCCGAGAGCATCCCGGTGAGGAAGATGAACCCGATGTACGTGACCAGCGCGATGGTGGTGGCCAGGAAGGACTCGGTTGCGCCCAGGCCCAGCTCTGAGGACAGATAGGTGGGCATGTAGCTGAGGATCACATAGAAGCCGACGGCGTTGAGCAGTACAGCCCCGACGGCCTGCAGCAGCTGCCGCCAGTGGTTCCGGAACAGGCTGGAAACAGGTGCCTTGACAGCCTCGTCCTCCGCGGCCATTTCGCGGAACACCGGGGTGTCTTCCAGCTTGGTGCGGATGTAGCGTCCGATCAGTCCCATCGGGGCAGCCAGCAGGAACGGCAGGCGCCAACCCCAGCTCTGCATCGAGTCGGAACTGAGCAGGACTGTCAGCAGGCCCGCCAACAGGGAACCAAGGAGCAAGCCTGCTGCGGTGCTCGCAGGAACCACCGCGGCGTAGACGCCCCGCTTGTTAGCGGGGGCGTATTCGACCAGGAACGCCGATGCTCCGGCGTATTCCCCTGAGGCTGAGAAGCCCTGCACGACCCTGATGATCAGCAGCAGGATCGGAGCCCAGATGCCGATGGTGTCGTAGCCGGGAATGAGAGCAATGCAGAAAGTCGCTCCGGACATGATCAGGATTGACAGCGAGAGAGCGGTCCGCCGGCCCACCCTGTCACCGATATGGCCCCAGACGAACCCGCCGAGCGGGCGCACCAGGAATGAAATCGCGAACAGGGCGAAAGTCAGCAGAAGCCCGGTCTGGGGATCTGATTCAGGGAAGAAAACCGTCGCGATCGTAACGGCCAGGTAGCCGTAAACGGCGTAGTCGAACCATTCAACGAAGTTGCCGATAAAGCTGGCCGCGATGACTCTGCGGCGCGTTTCCTTGCTGACACCGTTGTCAGCAGGTTGGAAATTCTGGCCGCTCAACGTGCTGCGGCCGGCGCGGCGGCCTTCATGCACGCCATCCTGCTCCGCGCCCAGTCCTCCCGCAAGAGCGGGAGAGGAAGTTTCGTTACTCATGTATCCACCAAGGTGTTTGGGGTTGCATTCAGCGCAACGCTGTTGCACCAGACTAGGCGTGACATGTAACACAGTCAATACCTTCTTGTTTCCAATATATGAACTCTGATCGGCTATTTGCTGCCTCTCAGCCCTGCGGCTGCGCAAAGCCCGACTGATCCGTTGCGTCAAAAGAAACCGAGTTGCGCTCTCCGACAACTCATTTTTCGGCCTGCCCAGGGCTGCCGCGTAGTACTCCGGCGATCTATTGACACCCCTTGTGACGGCTGTCATATTTTCCAGTACGCGCTATGTGCATCGTGTTGTGTAATACGCAATACGGCCGGATCCGAATCCGCGATGCGCAGGATTGCTTCTCGATGGAACGGCGACGCCGGGTCCTCACGACGTACAAGGAGACTTTGCAGAATGACAGAGACCAGCTACGACTACGTCATCGTCGGTGGGGGAAGTGCCGGTTCCGTGCTGGCCAACCGCCTGAGTGCAGGTGGCACGCGCAGTGTCCTGGTCCTGGAGGCGGGACGAAGCGACTACCCCTGGGATCTGTTCATTCAGATGCCGGCCGCCCTGACCTTCCCCAGCGGGAACCCGTTCTACGACTGGCGCTACGAGTCGGATCCGGAGCCGCACATGGGCGGACGCCGGGTGGCCCATGCCCGCGGCAAGGTCCTGGGCGGCTCCAGCTCCATCAACGGCATGATCTTCCAGCGCGGCAACCCGCTGGACTACGAACGCTGGGGAGCCGACGACGGGATGGAATCGTGGGATTTCGCGCACTGCCTGCCGTACTTCAACCGGATGGAAAACGCCCTCGCGGCCGATCCGGACGATGAGCTCCGCGGCCACTCGGGACCCCTGGTCCTGGAGCGCGGGCCCGCCACCAACCCGCTGTTCCAGGCCTTCTTCAAGGCGGCACAGGAAGCGGGCTTCCCGCTGACCGATGACGTGAACGGCTACCGCCAGGAGGGCTTCGCGGCCTTTGACCGGAACGTGCACAAGGGCCAGCGGCTCTCCGCGTCCCGTGCCTACCTCCGTCCCGGTGCCAAACGGCCCAACCTGACGGTCCTCACCCGGGCCCTGGTCACGAAGGTGAACTTCAAGGGCAACGTTGCCACCGGCGTCACCTACCGCCGCAACGGCAAGACGCACGTGGTGAACGCCGGCGAGGTGATCCTGTCCGGCGGAGCCATCAATACCCCCCAGCTGCTGCAGCTTTCGGGCATCGGGGACGCCGCGCACCTGAAGTCCCTCGGCATCAAACCCGTGGTCCACCTCCCCGGCGTGGGGGAGAACCTGCAGGACCACCTTGAGGTCTACATCCAGCACGCCTGCACCCAGCCGGTGTCCATGCAGCCGAACCTTGACCTGTGGCGCTACCCGCTCATCGGCCTCCAGTGGCTGCTGGGCCGCAAGGGTCCCGCGGCCACCAACCACTTCGAAGGCGGCGGGTTCGTCCGCTCCAACGACGAGGTGGCGTACCCCAACCTGATGTTCCACTTCCTGCCCGTCGCCGTGCGGTACGACGGCCAGAAGGCCGACGCGAAGCACGGCTACCAGGTGCACATCGGCCCCATGTACTCCGACGCCCGCGGCAGCCTCAAGATCAAATCCACTGACCCCACCGTGCACCCCTCCATGGTTTTCAACTACCTCTCCACCGACCAGGACCGCCGCGAATGGGTGGAAGCCATCCACATCGCCCGCGACATCCTCGGCCAGTCCGCCATGGGTCCCTTCAACGGCGGGGAACTTTCCCCCGGCCGGGGTGTCCAGACCGACGCCGAAATCCTCGACTGGGTGGCACGCGACGCCGAAACAGCCCTGCATCCGTCCTGCACCGCGAAGATGGGGCCTGAATCGGACCCGATGGCCGTGGTCAACCCGCTCGACATGGGTGTGCACGGCGTCCAGGGCCTCCGTGTGGTGGATGCCTCGGCCATGCCCTATGTGACCAACGGCAACATCTACGCCCCGGTGATGATGCTCGCCGAAAAGGCGGCCGACCTGATTGCCGGCACGGCCCCGCTGGCCCCGCAGCATGCCGAGTTCTACCGCCACGGGCACAGCCCGCTGGTGCGGAACCAGGCCGCTGCCGCAGCGGCGAAGGGCTAGGGAGGCAACGTGACGACCGAAACCCAAGTGGAGCTCGCCCGGGGCGTCTACGTCGACGGCGGATGGGCGCCGTCGTCGGGAGACCGGACCCGGACCATCAGCTGCCCGGCCGACGGAACCGCCGTCGCCGTGGTCGCCGAGGGCACCGCGGCTGACGCCGAAGCGGCGGTGGCCAGCGCCCGCAAGGCGTTCGACGACGGCGCGTGGCCCCGTACGCCGGAACGCGAGCGGGGGAGGGTCCTGCAGCGGGTCGCTGAGCTGCTGGAACGCGACAAGGCCGAGTACGCCAGGGCCGAGGCGCTGGACACCGGGAAGAGGTACGTCGAGGCCGAATACGACATCGATGACGTCACCGCCTGCTTCCGCTACTACGCCGGCATCGCGGGCACCGACGCGGGCCGGGTGATCGACACCGGCAACCCTGATGCGATCAGCAGGGTGGTGCACATGCCGGTGGGCGTCTGCGGGCTGATAACCCCCTGGAACTACCCCCTGCTGCAGGTGTCCTGGAAAGTGGCGCCGGCTCTTCTGGCGGGCAACACGTTCGTCCTCAAGCCCAGCGAGCTGACGCCGTCCACGGCCGTGCTGCTCATGGAGACGCTCCGGGAGGCGGGGGTGCCCGCAGGCGTCGCCAACCTGGTCACCGGCACCGGCCCGGAGGTCGGCGCCGTCCTCAGCACCGATCCGCGGGTGGACCTCGTGTCCTTCACCGGCGGCCTGGCCACCGGCAAGCGCATCATGGCGGCGGCGGCCGACACGGTAAAACGGGTGGCCCTGGAGCTCGGCGGGAAGAACCCCAACATTGTGTTCGCCGACGCCGACCGGGAGGCCGCCGTCGACTTCGCCCTGACCGCTGTCTTCCTGCACTCGGGGCAGGTCTGCTCCGCGGGCGCGCGGCTGATCGTCGAGGAGTCCATCCACGAGGAATTCGTGGCGGAGGTGGCCCGCCGGGCCCGCAAGATCCGCCTGGGCGGTCCGTTCGACGAACTGGCCGAGACCGGTCCGCTGATCTCGTTCGCCCACCGGGACAAGGTGCACGCCTATGTCCGGGCCGGCGTCGCCGAAGGCGCCAGGCTGGTGTGCGGCGGGACCATCCCCGGCCAGCCGGAGCTGGCCGGGGGAAGCTATTACCCGCCCACCATCCTGGACGGCTGCAACAGCAGCATGCGCGTGGTGCAGGAGGAATCCTTCGGGCCCGTGCTCACCGTGGAAACCTTCCGGACCGAGGCCGAGGCCATCCGGCTGGCCAACGACACCGTCTACGGCCTGGCCGGCGCGGTGTGGACCGGTGACGGATCCCGTGCCCAGCGCGTGGCACAGGAGTTGCGGCACGGCACGGTGTGGATCAACGACTACCATCCCTATGTGCCGCAGGCCGAATGGGGCGGCTTCGGGCAGTCCGGCAACGGACGGGAACTCGGGGTGCTGGGCCTGGCTGAGTACCGGGAAACCAAGCACGTCTGGCAGAACACCCGGCCGGGTCCCAGCCGCTGGTTCGGCCACCTCTAACCACGCACCACCTATGGGGAAACCGGTTTGGCGCAGTTTGTCCGCGCCGGCCGTCGATTACGCCTGCGCCTTCAGGCAGCGGGCCTGCAGCATCGTGCTATTCGACTTAGGAGCTCAGATGTCAGAACCCACCACGTTAGAACCCTCCAAAAGCGTTGACTCAAGCGGCATGGACGAATTCGGCTACGCCCAGACCCTGGACCGCAGCATCGGCAAGTTCGCCAGCTTCGCCGCCGGAGTCAGCTACATCTCCATCCTCACCGGCGTTTTCCAACTGTTCTACTTCGGCTTCTCCATGGCCGGCCCCGCCTACGCCTGGTCCTGGCCCCTCGTCTTCGCCGGCCAGCTGATGGTGGCGTTGTGCTTCGCCGAACTGGCGGGCCGCTACCCGGTGGCCGGCTCGGTCTACAACTGGGCCAAGCGGCTGTCCTCCGGAACCTGGGCCTGGCTGGCCGGCTGGCTGCTCCTGCTCTCCTCCATCATGGCGCTCGGTGCGGTGGCCCTGGCGTTGCAGCTCACGCTGCCGCAAATCTGGTCCGGCTTCCAGTTCATCGGGGACGGGACAGGTCCCTATGACTTTGCCGTCAACGGCGTGATCCTGGCCAGCATCATGATCGGCATCTCCACCCTCATCAACGCCTTCGGCGTCAAGCTGATGACCCGGATCAACAGCATCGGCGTGTTCGTGGAACTGGCCGCGGCCGTGCTGCTCATCCTGGCCCTCGGCTGGCATGTGGTGCGCGGTCCCGAAGTCCTCTTCGAGACTGCCGGTTATGGCGACGAGCACCCCCTGGGATTCTTCGGGGTGTTCCTCATCGGCGCCATGGCCTCCGGCTACGTCATGTACGGCTTCGACACTGCGAGTTCCCTGGGCGAGGAGACCAAGGATCCGAAGCGCACGGCCCCCAAGGCGATCCTGCGCGCCGTCACCGCGTCCTTCGTGCTCGGCGGCCTGATCCTCCTCGGCGGGCTGCTGGCTGCGCCGGACCTGAACGACCCGAAGGTGGGCGCTGCGGACGGTGGACTGCAGTACGTGGTCCTGTCCGTGCTGGGCGGCCCGTTCGGCAAGGCATTCCTGGTCTGCATCGTGGTGGCCGTCGTGGTCTGCACCCTGGCCGTCCACGCCGCCGCCATCCGGATGATGTTCGCCATGGCGCGGGACAACAACCTGCCCTTTAGCCGCCAGCTGGGCAAAGTGGACCCCGTCCGCAAGACCCCCACGGTGGCCGCCATCGTCATCGGCATCCTGGCCGTCGTCCCGCTGATCGTCAACATCACGCAGCCGGCAATCTTCACCATCATGTCCAGCATCAGCATCGTGCTGATCTACCTGTCCTACCTGCTGGTCACGGTGCCGATGCTGCGGCAGCGGCTGCTGAAGAAATGGCCGCTTACGGACGCAGGAGGTACTAACAGCATTTCGGAACCCGGCTTCAGCCTGGGCAAATGGGGGATGCCGGTTAATATCCTCGCCGTGTTGTGGGGCGGCGCCATGACGCTCAACCTGATCTGGCCGCGCCCGGAGATCTACAATTCCGTGCCGCCGTTCGAGTGGTACCTCCAGTGGGGCGGCGTCATCTTCGTCGGCGCAGTCGCGATTGGCGGGGCGTTGCTCTACCGTCTGAGGATCAGGCACCGCACGGGCGTCCTGGCGGAGCACGCTGCAGTGCCCGCCGCAGCCCAGGCAGCACCGCAGGCCGCTGTCCCGGCTCCGGCCCCGGATCGGGTCCGGGTTTCGGCCCCGGGCCGGGGCGCCGATCAGGGCCTTGAGCCGCTGGAAGAAGATTTGGAACCGCAACGAGTCAGCTAGATTGGCAGTGGGTGCCGTTGCGAGCGAGCCCCCGGGCTCAGGAAAGGAACACAAGAATCATGGTTCACAAAGTCAAAGCCGTCGTCGTTAAGGAAAAGAATGCTCCGGTCTCGGTGGAGACCATCCTGGTACCGGATCCGGGACCGGGCGAGGCATTGGTGGATATCCTCACCTGCGGCGTCTGCCACACGGACCTGCACTACAAGCAGGGCGGAATCACGGACGATTTCCCCATCCTGCTGGGCCATGAGGCCACCGGCGTGGTCAGCGCCGTCGGGCCGGACGTCACCCAGGTGGCCCCCGGCGACCGCGTGATCCTGAACTGGCGGGCTGTGTGCGGCGAATGCCGCGCCTGCGCCAAGGGCCAGCCGCAGTACTGCTTCAACACGCATAACGCGACGCAGAAGATGACCCTCGAAGACGGCACGGAACTCTCGCCCGCGCTGGGCATCGGCGCGTTCGCGGAGAAGACGCTCGTCGCCGCCGGGCAGTGCACCAAAGTTGACGACGACGCCGATCCGGCCGCCGTCGGGCTCCTCGGCTGCGGCGTCATGGCAGGTATTGGCGCCGCCATCAACACCGGTGAGGTCAAGCGCGGCGAATCCGTCGCCGTGATCGGCTGCGGCGGCGTGGGCATCGCCGCCATTGCGGGCGCAAAGCTCGCCGGCGCCACCACGATCATCGCGGTGGATATCGACGCCAACAAGGTGGAAATGGCCAAGGCCCTCGGCGCCACCCACGGCGTGGATTCCAGCAAGGAAGATCCCGTCGAGGCCATCCGGGCACTGACGGGCGGCAACGGTGCGGACGTCGTGATTGAAGCGGTGGGCCGCCCCGAAACGTACAAGCAGGCGTTCTACGCACGCGACCTCGCCGGCCGCGTGGTGCTGGTGGGCGTCCCGACGCCGGACATGAAGCTCGAGCTGCCATTGCTGGATGTTTTTGGCCGGGGTGGATCCCTGAAGTCGTCCTGGTACGGCGACTGCCTGCCCTCCCGCGACTTCCCGATGCTGGTGCAGCAGTACAAGCTGGGCAACCTGGACCTGGACGCCTTTGTTAGCGAACGCATCACCATCGACCAGGTGGACGAGGCTTTCGACAAGATGCATGAAGGCAAAGTGCTGCGTTCCGTGGTGGAGATCCGCCCGGCCGCTGAAACCGCAGGCGCCACCGCCACGGAAGCGGCCGCTGTATGAGCGTCACCATCGAGAACCTGGTCACCTCAGGGACGTTTTCGCTCGACGGCGGCACCTGGGATGTGGACAACAACGTCTGGATCGTGGGGAACGAGGACGAATGCGTGATCATCGACTCCCCGCATGACGCGGAAGCGATCATCCGCCAGGTCCGCGGCCGGAAGGTCCTGGCCATCCTGCTCACGCACGCCCACAACGACCACATCGGGGCGGCGCGTGCCGTGGCCGAGGCCGTGGACGCGCCGATCTACCTGCACCCTGACGACCTGGTGCTGTGGGAGCAGGTCTATCCGGACGTTAAGCCGGACCGCTTCCTCGCAGACGGAGACGTGTTCCAGGTGGGCGGGGCCACCCTGCGTGCCCTCCACACCCCGGGCCACTCGCCGGGATCCACCTGCTTCCAGCTCGAGGAGCAGGGGACGGTGTTCACCGGAGACACGCTGTTCAACGGCGGTCCGGGCGCCACGGGCAGGTCCTACAGTGACTACCCCACCATCCTCGCCTCCATCCGCGACCGGCTGCTGACGCTGCCCGCCGCTACGGTGGTCCGGACCGGCCACGGCGACAACACCACCATCGGGGCCGAACGCGAGACTCTGGCCAAGGTAGACCAGTGAAAACTCCCAGGTTCGGCAGGCAGCCGGCCCCGGTTGCGGATATCAACGAGGACCAGCTCGAAGTCCACCCGCCGAAGAGGGAAGCGGCCGGCGTCAAAGCGGTGATGGTGGCGCTGGAGCGCGCCGTGGCGCAGGCCGGGGTGTCCCGGACGGCCCATTCGCTGCTCCGGCTGAACCAGCGCGGCGGCTTCGACTGCCCCGGGTGCGCCTGGCCGGAATCGGACAAGAAGCGCAAGACGGCGGAGTTCTGCGAGAACGGCGCCAAAGCCGTGGCAGAGGAGAGCACCCTCAGGACGGTCGGCGCCGAGTTCTGGGCCCGTCATTCCATCGCGGAGCTGAGGGGTAAGACCGAGTACTGGCTGGGAAACCAGGGCAGGCTCAGCGAACCGATGGTGATCCGCGAAGGGGAGACCCACTACTCGCCGATCTCCTGGGCGGACGCCTTCGAGCTGATCGGCGAACACATCCGGGCCAGCACGCCGGACCGCTGCGTTTTCTACACCTCGGGGCGCACCGCCAACGAGACGGCGTTCATGTACCAGCTGTTCGCGCGGGCCCTGGGCACCAACAACCTGCCGGACTGCTCGAACATGTGCCACGAATCCTCCGGGTCAGCGCTGAACCCGACCATCGGCATCGGCAAGGGCACCGTCTCGCTGGATGACATCCACGATTCCGAGCTCATCTTCGTCGTCGGACAGAATCCCGGCACCAACCATCCCCGGATGCTGTCTGCCCTGAAGGAGTGCAAGGACAAGGGCGGCAAGGTGGTGGCGGTGAACCCGCTGCCGGAGGCCGGCCTGTTCAACTTCAAGGACCCGCAGACCGTCTCCGGGGTGGTGGGACACGGCACCCCGCTGGCCGACGAATACCTGCAGATCAAGGTGGGCGGGGACCTGGCACTGTTCCAGGCCCTGGGCCACCTGCTCCTGGCGGAGGAAGAGCGGAACCCGGGCACCGTCGTCGACCGTTCCTTCGTCGACGCGCAGACGGACGGCTTCGACGCCTACCGTGACGCCCGCCGGGAACTGGACTGGGACGAGACCGAGAAGGCCACCGGCCTGGCCCGGACGCAGATCGAGGACGTGGCCGGCATGCTGATCCGGTCCAAGGCCACCATCTTCTGCTGGGCACTCGGCGTCACGCAGCAGCCCCACTCGGTGGACACCATCAAGGAAATGGTCAACGTCCTGCTCCTGCAGGGCAACTTCGGCAAGCCCGGCGCCGGGGCCTGCCCGGTCCGCGGACACTCCAACGTCCAGGGCGACCGGACCATGGGCATCTGGGAGAAGCCGAAGGAATGGCTCCTCGAAGCACTGGATAAGGAGTTCAAAATCCAGTCACCGCGCGGCCACGGTTACGACGCCGTGGAGGCGATGGAGGCCTTCGAACGCGACGACGTGGACGTTTTCGTGTCCATGGGCGGCAACTTCTCCCTGGCCTGCTCCGACACCGAGACCCTGGAGGCCGGGATGCAGCGGATCGGCCTGACGGTTCACGTATCCACCAAGCCCAACCGGTCCCACGTGGTTCACGGCCGCACGTCGCTCATCCTGCCCACGCTGGGCCGGACGGACAAGGACGACAAGCACCCGGGCGGCGCCCAGTTCCTGTCCGTGGAGGACTCCATGTCCGTGGTCCACTCCACCCAGGGCAGGCTCCACCCGGTGTCAGAGCACCTGCTCGCTGAGCCGGTGATCATCGCCCGGATGGCTGACGCCACCTTCGGCGCGGACCACCCGGTGGACTGGAAGGCCATGGCCGCGGACTACGACGTGGTCCGGGACCACATCTCCCGGGTCATCCCGGGTTTCCAGGACTTCAACCAGCGCGTCCGGACCAAGAACGGCTTTGTGCTGCCCAACCCGCCGCGGGACACCCGGTCGTTCAAAACGGACATCGGGCGCGGACGCTTCACGGTCAGCCCGCTGGAGTACCTGACCCCGCCGGCGGGCCACCTGGTGCTCCAGACCATCCGCAGCCACGACCAGTACAACACCACGTTCTACGGCGTGGATGACCGGTACCGCGGCATTTCGGACGGCCGCCGGGTGATCCTGGTGCATCCGGAGGACCTGGCCGAACTCGGCTTCCAGGACCGGGATCTGGTGGACGTGGTGAGCACATTCCGCGGGAACGACCGGCAGGCGGACAAGTTCCGGCTGGTGGCCTACCCGACGGCCAAGGGCTGCGCCGCGGCGTACTTCCCGGAGGCCAACGCCCTGGTGCACAAGGAGAACGTGGCCCGGGTATCAAACACCCCAGGGTTCAAGGCCATGTTCGTCCGGTTTGTGCCGCACCCAGCGGAAGCAGCAGCGGACGCCCCGGCTGAACGCAGCGAGGCAGCAACGCCGCACCCTGAAGGCGCGGCGGCCCAGCCGGCGTCGGTCGGCTAGGACAGGCCCCGGCCAGGACGGCTAGCTGCCTCCGAGCACCGCCCACCCGTAGCCGGGCAGGGCCACGGCGTCCCGTTCCGGATGCCGGTGGGCCCGCCCGGCCACGAGCGTGCCCGACCCTGCCGGCACTGGCAGGTCCGCAGGCGTGCCGGAAAGGTTCAGCGCGACCGTCAGCGCGCCGCCCTCGGCTCCACCGCCGCCCGTCAGCGCGCTGGCGTCCCCTGCGCCGCCGTCGGCCCGGACCTGGTAGACCAGGTGCTCGTTGGTGAGCGTCAGGACCGTGGTGCGGGCCCGGTGCAGCCAGGCGTGGCGCCGTCGGAGGCTGATCAGTTCCTGGTGCAGGTGGTAGACCGGCCAGCCGGTGCCCGCCAGGTCTGCGGGGCCGGCCGGAAACGCCGGACGGACCGCGTCATCTCCGCCGGCGCGGTCCTCCTTGATGCCGCGGAAGGCCTGCTCATCGCCGTAGTAGATGCACGGTGTCCCGCCCACGGTCATCAGGACGGTGAGCGCCAGCGCCAGCTGGTCCGGGTTCGCCAGCTTGCTGGCCAGGCGGGTGACGTCGTGGTTGCCTACGAAGGTGAGCGGCACGAAGGTGTCCAGGAACCCGTTGTGCCGCTCGAGCGCGGACGCGAGTTCGTAGAAGTTGGCGTCGTTGAGTGAACTCCAGACGGCCTTCCACAGTTCGTACTGCGTGACCGAGTCCAGGCTGCTCCGCTCCACTTCGCCGGCGAAGTCGCCGTGGATGTACTCGCCCACGAAGTAGGAGGCCGGATAGTCGCGGCGCACCTCCGCCAGCACCGGGGCCCAGAACGACGGCGGCACAGCGTACGCCGCGTCCAGCCGCCAGCCGTCCGCTCCCCGGGCCAGCCAGTGCTTCATCACGTCCGTGACCAGGGCGGCGACTCCCGGTTCGTCGTGGTTGAGCGCCACCAGATGATGGTGGCCCTCGAAATCCTCGTAGCCAGGCTCGGTCCCCGGCGTCCATCCGGAGTCCGGCCACCGAAGGCGGAACCACGACGCGGACGGGGCTTCCGGGCCGTCGCTGAGCACAGCCTGGAACGCCCCGAAGCTGCGCCCCACGTGATTGAAGACGCCGTCGAGCAGGACCTTCAGTCCACGGGCGTGGCACTGGGCGATGAGCTCGTCAAAGTCCGCGTCGTCGCCCAGCCGGGGGTCGATGCGGAAGTAGTCCGTGGTGTCGTAGCCGTGGGTCTCCGAGGCGAAGACAGGCCCCAGCGCGAGACCGGAAGCTCCGAGTTCCACCACGTAGTCCAGCCAGGGAACCAGCTGGCCCAGCCGGTGCACCACCGGCCGGCCCTGCTCCTTGGACGCTAGCTCCGCGGCAGTCTGCTCGGCACCGACGAAGCCGATCGGGTAGACCTGCCACCAGATAGCGTGTTGGACCCAGTTCGGCTCCGTCATGGTGATCCACCTTTCCTCAGCTTCCCAACATACTCGGTCAGCTCCCTGGCCGGACCTTGAGCAAATCCTTGCATTTCTTTGACCTGACGCTGAGCTACGTTCGCCACACTCGAAGGGAACGGTCAAGTACGAGTCAGTTTGCGCACCGGGGATGGTGAAGGTCCGCATGCAAAGAATTCAAAGCGGGGAAAAACTGCTGGGTGAAGCCCTGGCGCGGGCCGCCGTCGGACTGGTGCGGGAAGCCCCCGGGTACAAGAGGCGGGCCATCCACTACGCGAAGCACGCCTGGAAGGTCTATTACCTTTCCCGGGCCCTGGCCAAAGCGCTCGAGGACTCACGGGAGGCTTCCAGCTGGCCCGGCGACCGGCTCCAGGTGGGCACCCTGATGTCCCGGCGGGTGGAGCTGATCACCCGGCGCCTGCAGCGCGAAACGGACGCCTACGCGGCGGGCTAAGCACTTTTCCGCAAGCCCTCCTGACCCGATTTAAACCGAGAACGACGGCGACACTCCGGGCTCACCGGTGTGTCGCCGTCGTTCCGGCGTAAAAGAGGGTCAGGACGGCCGCCGGCCGCCGGCCGTCAGCCCCGCAGCCGCTCCATGCCGGGGTCGAACAGTGGCTCGGCCGAGACGGTGGCCGCGATGCGCCGCCCGAAGTACTCGACCTCCACGGCGTCGCCCTCGGACACCGACGCAGGCAGCCAGGCGTACGCAAGGGGTTTGTGGACCGAGTAGCCGTAGGCGGCGCTGGTGACGTATCCGGCAGCTTCGCCGTTGACGTACACCGGCTCCTTGCCCAGGACCAGGGACGTGCCGTCGTCCACGGTCAGGCACCGCAGCACCTTGTCCGCGGCCTGTTCCTTCCGCGCGGCGAGGGCCTCACAACCCACGAACCCGGTCTTGTCCTTGGCGATCGAGAAGCCCAGGCCGGCCTGGTACGGGTGGTGCTCGGACGTCATGTCCGTACCCCACAGCCGGTAGCCCTTCTCCAGCCGCATGCTGTTGAACGCGCCGCGCCCGGCCGCGACGATGCCGTGTTCCCGGCCGGCCTCGAACAGCAGGTCCCACAGCTTCAGCCCGTACTCGGCGGTGGTGTACAGCTCCCAGCCGAGCTCACCGACGTAGGAGAGCCGCATGGCTGTGACGGGGATCCCGCCCACCGAGATTTCCTTGGTGCGGAAGTACTTCAGGCCCTCGTTGGAGAGGTCGTCCGTGCTGAGCTTGCCGATCACCTCGCGTGCCAGCGGCCCCCAGAGCCCGATGCAGCAGGTGCTGCCGGTGATGTCCGAGACGTGCACCCACCGGGCCGGATCCGCGGCGGACTGCTTCCGGGCCTCGACCCGGAGGTAGTCGAAGTCCACATTGCTGTTCACGCCAAGCTGGAACTGTTCCTCAGCGAGCCGGGCGACGGTCACGTCGCTGCGGATGCCGCCGTCGTGCTCCAGCAGCAGGCAGTACGTGACGGCGCCGGGCTTCTTGGCGATGTTGCCGGTGCTGAGCCGGTGCAGCAGAGCCTGGGCCCCAGGCCCCACAACGGACAGCCGCTTCAGCGGCGTCATGTCGAAAAGTCCGACGGCGGTGCGCGTCTTCCACGCTTCGGCCGCCGAGATGGGGGACGAGAACATGGCGGACCACTCGTCCCGCTCCGGCGCCTGCCATTCTGTGGGAAGCTCCTCGAGCAGGACGCGGTTGGCCTCGAACCAGTGCGGCCGCTCCCAGCCGGCGGACTCCAGGAAGAATGCACCCAGCTCCTTCTGCCGGACGTTGAACGGGCTGACCCGAAGGTCCCGCGGGGATTCCCTGGGCTGCAGCGGGTGCATCACGTCGTAGATCTCCACGAAGTTCTGCTGGGACGTTTCGCTGACGTAGGCGTCAGAGGTCTGCACCTTTTCGAAACGGGTGAGCTCGCAGCCGTGCAGGTCGGTGCGGGAACGGCCCTCGACGAGCAGCTCCGCCATGGCCTTGGCCACGCCGGCCGAGTGCGTGACCCAGACGGCTTCGGCCACGAACAGGCCTTCGAGGTCGGGCGCCTCGCCCATGAGCGGGCCGCCGTCAGGGGTGAAGGAGAAGATGCCGTTGAAGCCGTCCTGGATCTCGGAGCTACGCAGTGCCGGCAGCAGGTCCTGGCTGTCCTCCCAAGCGGGCAGGAAGTCTTCCAGGGTGAACTCCAGGCGGGAGGGCATGCGGTGGTCCGACATTTCCTCTGCGGAGACCTTCGGCAGGGCGGACATGTCCGCCGGCATGGGGCGGTGGGCGTAGCTGCCGATGCCGATGCGGTCGCCCCATTCGCGGTAGTACAGGTCCTTGTCCTGGTAGCGCAGGATGGGCTTGCTGGCGCCCTTGGGGAGCTCGTTGACGCCCTCGAGTTCGGGCAGCGGGGTGCTGACGGCGTACTGGTGGGCCAGCGGCAGCAACGGGACTTCCAGGCCCACCATCTTGCCGAGTTCACGGCCCCAGAAACCTGCGCATGACACCACGATGTCCGCCGGGATCACGCCGTCGGCCGTTTCGACGCCGGTGACCTTACCGCCGGCCTGTTCTATGCCGGTCACGGCGGTGGAGCCGAGGTAGGTCACGCCGCGCTCGCGGGAACGCTCGATCAGCAGCTGCACGGCACGGGCAGCCAGGGCCAGCCCGTCCGTGGGGATGAGCAGGCCGCCCAGGACCTCGCGGCCGCCGGTGAGCTTACCGGTGTTCAAGAGCGGGTAGATCTTTTCGCATTCATCAGCGTCGACGATCCGGCTTTCGACTCCCCAGGAGGTCATCACCCCCATCTTGCGCTTGAGGTCGGCCAGGCGCTCGGGGGTGGTGGCCAGTTCCAGGCCGCCCACCTGGTTGAAGCAGGACTCACCGTCCTTGCTCAGGGAGAGGAACTTGTTGACCGTGTAGGTGGCGAATTCGGTCATGGTCCGTGACGGGTTGTTCTGGAACACCAGGCCCGGCGCGTGCGACGTGGAGCCGCCGGCAAGTTCCAGCGGGCCCTGTTCCACCACCGTGATGTTGGTCCAGCCGCGGGTGGCGAGTTCGTCGGCAAGGTTGGTTCCGACAATGCCGGCGCCGATAATGACAACGCGTGGTGATGCGCTCATGGGTTGTTTCTCCTGTTTTTGCGTAAGAGGCGTTGGCGTTAGCGGAAGACGACGGTGCGGGTGTTGTTGAGCAGGACCCGGTGCTGGCAGTGCCACTTAACTGCACGGGACAGTGCCTGGGATTCGGCGTCCCTGCCTACCGTGACCAGTGCGTTCGGGTCCAGGCTGTGGTCCACCCGGAACACTTCCTGCTCGATGATCGGGCCCTCGTCCAGGTCTGCGGTGACGTAGTGCGCGGTGGCTCCGATGAGCTTCACGCCGCGGTCATAGGCCTGGTGGTACGGCTTGGCACCCTTGAACCCGGGCAGGAAAGAATGGTGGATGTTGATGGCACGGCCGCGGAGGCTGGCGCACAGGTCGTTGGACAGGACCTGCATGTAGCGTGCAAGGACCACCAGGTCCGCGTTGTACTCGGCCACCAGTTCCAGCAGGCGCGCTTCAGCTTCGGGCTTGGTAGCGGCCGTTACCGGGACGTGGATGAACTGCAGGCCGGCGGCTTCCGCCATGGGGCGAAGGTCCTCGTGGTTGGACACCACGACGGCGATCTCCGCACCCAGGCTGCCGGCGCGCCAGCGGAAGATGAGGTCGTTGAGGCAGTGGCCGAACTTTGAAACCATCACCAGCAGGCGCTGGGGGCGGCCATCGTGGATGGCGAATTCCATGTCGAACTCATCGGCGATGGCGGCGAACTCCGCGCTGAGGCCTTCCGCGGAAACTTCCTTGTCTCCCGGAGTGAACGCCGTGCGCAGGTAGAGCTTGCCGCTGATGTGGTCATCGAACTGCTGGTGTTCAACAATGTCGAAGCCGCGATCAGCGAGGAATGCTGTGATGGCCCGGACGATTCCGGGGCGCTCCGGGCACGCAAGGGTGAGGACATACTGTACGGTGTCGGTGCCGCGGACGCCGGCAACGTCGCCGGCCTCCACCGTCGCGTTACCGGTGGGGCGGCCTTCGAGGACTGTGGTCATGGTCTACTCCTAATTCTTTGCAGGGGCTTGGGTGTCAGCGGGGGAAGCCGCGCAGCGGCCGTCGTCCGGACAGCGCTGATCACATTGATGCTTGGTAACGAGATCGAACTGCACGCCGCCGTGCTGGTCCACGCCGCTGCGAATGGCGCGCTCCACTACGGAGTCCGCCAGTCGGCGCCGGAGGGACAGCGGATCCCGGCGCAGGTCCTTGACCAGGGCGAAGCACAGCAGCAGCATGACCAGCACAAACGGCAGGGCCGCCACGATGGTGATCCGCTGGAGGCCGGAGAGCGCCTCCGAGGGTTCATCACCGCCGGCCAGCATCATGACGGCGGCTACTGCGCCGGTGAGCAGGCCCCAGAAGATGACCAGGCCGCGCTTCGGGTCGGAGGACCCGTTGGAGCTCAGGGATGCCATGATGATCGATGCGGAATCGGCTCCGGTGATGAAGAAGATGGCCACCAGGACCATGGCGAGAACCACCACTGCTGCGGTGAGCCAGGCAGGCATGGACATGTTCCGGACGAGGTCGAACAGGGCGCCGTCGAAGTCGATGGACGGTGACCCGCTGGCCATGGACACCAGTCCGGGGGTACCCGCCTTGTCCGCTTCCTCCTGGACGTGGAACGCAGTGCCGCCGAAGATACCGAACCAGATGACGCTGACGATGCTGGGGACCAGCAGGACGCCGGTGACGAACTGGCGGATGGTGCGGCCGCGGCTGATGCGGGCGATGAACATGCCCACAAACGGCGTCCACGACACCCACCAGGCCCAGTAGAAGATGGTCCAGCCGGACATCCAGGTCCGGAGCGCCTCGTCGCCCACGGCTTCGGTGCGGGAGGACATCTCGGCCAGGTCCCTGGCGTAGTCACCGACTGCTGCGGGAATGAGGTTGAGGATAAACAGTGTGGGCCCGGCGAGGAAAACGATGAGCGCCAGGATCACGGCCAGGACCATGTTGATGTTGGACAGCCACTGGATGCCGCGGCTGATGCCGGACACCGCCGAGGCCACGAAGCAGGCTGTCAGGACGGCAACGATGGCCACCAGGATGGGTGTTCCCACTTCCCCGATCCAGCCGTTCGACGTCAGGCCGCTGCCGATCTGGAGGGCGCCGAGGCCCAGGGAAGCGGCCGTGCCGAAGAGCGTGGCGAAGATCGCCAGGATGTTGATGAACTTGCCCACCGGCCCTTCCACCGTCCTGATGCCGAACAGCGACGTGAACGCTGCCGAGATCAGCTGGCGGCGGCCCAGGCGGTAGGTGCCGTAGGCCATGGCGATGCCGACGACGGCGTACATTGCCCAGGGGTGCAGGGTCCAGTGGAAGATGGAGGTTGCCATGGCCGTCTGGATGGCTGCCGGCGTCCGTCCGTCCACCGTTCCCGGCGGCGGGGAGATGTAGTGGTACAGCGGCTCGGCCACACCGTAGAACATCAGGCCGATGCCCATGCCGGCCGCAAACATCATGGCAATCCATGACACGGTCCGGAACTCGGGCTTCTCGCCGTCCTTGCCGAGGGGAATGTTGCCCCACTTGCCCAGGGCCAGCCAGAGCACAAAAACAACGAACAGCGAGGCCAGGACCATAAAGAGCCAGCCGGTGTACTCCATTACCCAGTCGAGGGCGGCTGTTGACGTGGCGGCCAGGCTGTCCCGGCCCAGGAAGCCCCACGCCACGAAGGCCAGGGCCAGGACCCCGGTGATGCCGAAGGTGGCCTTGTCGAGGGTGAGTTTGCGGTTCCGCCGCTCTGCCACAGCCTGCTCGGCTTTGGTCTGGCGGAGTTCCTGCATGATCTGTTCGGTGTCCTCGGCATCGTGTGAATCGTGGGAATCGTGGGAGGAAGGAGAGTTCTCGGGTGCAGGAACGAGCTTGGGCTCCTCCAGCTCAACGGGGGGTTGGGCATCCGTGCGGATGTCGCTGTTCAAAGCCATGTCAAGTCCTTTGGTTTGAATTCATGGGCTGAAGCTGTACTCCGGCGTCCCCAAACCGGGCGGAAGATCGGGGCCTTCCTGGCATTCATTGTTCAAGGCCAGCTCTGCTTTCATCGCGGCGGTTGTTCCGTAAAGAGCAACACGTCTCGCCATAAGCAACAGAGTGGTCCGTATCACTGTCACGTGTCAAGGTTTTTCTGAAGTCTTAAGCCCTGTTTCAGGGAATCCGGCTGCGCCTTGACGGTGGACCGGGGCAGGGGCTAGGCATCGATAACCAGGTCCGTCTGCGCCGTGGAGCAGCAGGGCAGGAACTTGCCCGCCGAGATTTCCCGCGCCCGGATCCCTCCCTGGTGGTTCATCTCGATCTCCCCTGAGAGCTTGACGACCTTGCAGGAGCCGCACATGCCTTCCTTGCAGTTCGCGCCAATCCTGACGCCCGCACGCTGGGCCACCTCGAGGATGCGCTCGGTGGGATCGATCCGGACATTGATGCCGGTACGCATGAAGGACATGGTGAGGCTGCCTGTCCCCACCGTGCCGAAGCTCGAGGCGTCAGGTGAACCGGCTTCCGGCTCCAGGCCCGGGCTGTCGACGGCGGGGTCGGAGCCGGGGGCCTCCGGGTCGCTGATTTCCAGCGGCAGCCCCGAGGCCTGCAGAGTCCCGTCGGCGTCGTAGCCAGGCTCGTAGAGCCCGAATGCGGCGGGCTGGCTTTCGAAGTAGTCCTCGGCGGATTCGGCGATCTCCTCGGCGATCTCCTCCGCGACGTCGGCTGCAAGTGCCACCTCCGCCTGGTATTCAAGGAGCGTCTGGCGGTCTCCCGAGAAGAACTCCATGAATATGGAAGTGTCATCGACGCCGACCTTTTGGAGGAGCTCGGCGGCGGTGTTCAGGTAACCCTCGGGACCGCATGCGTACACCTGGCGGCCGTTGGCATCGGGGGCCACCTCCTCGAGCATGGCCGCCGTCAGCCTTCCGCTGAGCCCTTCCCACCCCTCCGGTACGCTGCGGTCGCCCAGGGAGTAGTGGACCTTGACGCGCGAGTCCACGGAGGCGATATAGGCCAGTTCCCGGTGGAAGGCAAAGCCTCCAGCATCCGAGCCGTGGTAGAGCACCACAACATCGGCGTGTCCGGGCAGGGAATGGATGGTCCGCACCATGGACATGATGGGGGTGATGCCTGCGCCGGCGGCAAGCAGGAGATACCGTGCCCGTCGGTCGGCATCGGGCAGGTGGAATGCTCCCACCGGTCCCAGCATCTCAAGAACGGTGCCGGGTTTGACGTTCTCGTGCACCCAGGGTGAGGCCAATCCCGTGGGGTCGCGCTTGACGGTAATACTGAAAGTCCACGGCTCGGTGGGCGAACTGGACAGCGAGTAGCTGCGGTCCACCGGTTCCTGGTCCTCGCCATTCACAGGAAATGCGACGTTCACGTACTGGCCGGCACGGAACGCCAGGGGTGCGCCGTCGCATCGGCGGAACACGAAGGTCATCATGGCGCCGGCCTCGGGAACGGTCTCGACGCATTCGGCCATGAACTCCTGCGGATGCCATGGGCCCAACGCCCGGGCTGCCCGTGCGGGTGCCTCGGGGCTTCCCATCACCCTGTTCCACGGCATCTCAAGACCGCGAATACGCTGTGGTTCCTGGATTGCCGTTTCAGTGAGGAGTTCAATCATGCCAAGTGCTCCTGCACGCGCTGCACGTACCAGTTGATGAATGCCTCGACCTGGTATTCGCTCTTCATGTACGGACCGGGCTCGTAGGCGGGACTGCCGGCACCCTGCTGGCACAGCTCCACGAACGCCTTGTCCTGCAGGTTCGTTTGCTTCCAGGTGTAGGTGAGCTCCTCCAGGTCGTAGTCGACGCCTTCCACGGCGTCGTCAGCCACCAGCCAGGTGGTGCGTACGAGGCTCTGGTGTTCGTTGATGGGAAAGACGCCGAACGTGATGACGTGGTCGCCAAGGAAATGGAACCAGCTGTTGGGCTGCAGGTGCATCGAGCAGCGGCCAAGGCGGAAGTCGGGCAAATCACCCAGCAGCTTCTTGGAAAGCCTCCGCCCGTCCGCGGAGAACGACTCACCCTCTCCATCGAGTGATTCCCGTGAGATACGGATTCCCGCGATACGCGTGTCAAGCTGCTCGACCACCTCGTGGGGAAGGCCGTAGCGGCGGCAACGCTCCTCGAGGGAGGACTGAGCCTCCTTGTTCCGGTTCCACGCTTCCTCAAGATGGGGCGGAATCAGGCCCTCCGTCAGGCCCCAGGTGGGGAAGAGGGAGCAGGCGAGCTCAGGGTGGCCGTCGCAGTGGTAGCACTCACGGTTGTTCTCCATGACGAGCTTCCAGTTGCCCTCTTCGATGATGTTCTGCTGGTAGGCGATTTTTGTCTTCGAGAGATCGTGAGGCGCCAGGTAGGGCTCAAAGATCTTTGCGGTTTCGTCGAAGTCCGTCGGCGCATCATCGGCAATGCAGACGAAGATAAGTCCGGCGACCTCGCGGCCGTGGGCGCGCTTGAGGCCGAAGCAGCTCTTGTCGAACTTCGTTTCCCCCGGCGCGGAGGCATGGATCAAATTGCCCTCCGGGGAGTAGGTCCAGGAGTGGTAGCCGCAGACCAGGTTTCCGGTTGACCCGGCAGCTTCGGTGAGAACGCGGGCGCCGCGGTGGCGGCATACGTTGTGCAGGACGTTCACGGCGCCATCGTCGTTGCGCAGCACAATCAGGGAGTAGGGCCCGTAGTCGACGGTGACGTAGTCGCCCGGCTCCGGCAGTTCGGCGGTGCTGGCGGCAAAGATCCAGAGCTGGCCGAAAATGGCCTCCATGTCGATGTTGAAGATCGAGCGATCGGTGTAGAACGGGGCATCGAGGGAGTAGCCGGTGCGCCGGAACTCAAACAACGCGGTAATTTCCGCCAGCTGCTCGGCCGGCAAGGATGCAGCGAGCTTTCCGCGTGAATTGAGGGGGGCGTTCACTGAAGCAGTCATGGGTTTCCTCCCGGGAGGCATGGGTAGTGGGTGTTGCGGCGGCCATGCGTGGGCGGGGGTTAACGGCATGGTCGAAGTACTTGTAATGATGAGATTAGGGTCACAGGAGCTGCAACAAAAGCGCAAGATTTTGAAGATAACCATGCAGAATAGATGCATGATTGATCCACGGCTCATAACACTTCGGGTGTTTGCCCGGTGCGGCACTATTGGCGCAACCGCGGAGCTCACGGGCTATTCTCCCTCTGCCGTCTCCGCGCAATTGCGGGAGCTCCAGCGGGTGCTTGGAATGCAGCTGCTGACGAAGGACGGCCGGGGCCTGCGGCTTACCGCCACGGGACGCTTTCTGGTGGCGGGCTCGGATCCCCTCATTGCCCAATGGGAGAACCTGCGCGCCGCAGCCATGGATGCTGGCGACCAGGTGCAGTCCCGATTTGGGCTTGGGGGATTCTCCTCTGCAGCCGCCCAGTTGCTCGCGCCGCTGGCCGCCACCCTGCGCTCAACCCGCCCCCTGCTGGAGGTGCAGGTTCTTGAGGCTGAACCGGCCCGCTGCTTCGACTTGTTGATTGCGGAACGAATCGACCTTGCAGTTATCGTCGCCATGCAGTCCGACAGTTATGGTGAGGACGATCCGCGCTTCGAGCAGAGAGTTCTGCTCGACGATCCACTGGACGTGATCATTCCCGGTGACCATCCGCTGGCATCACGCCAAACAGCCACGCTTGAAGAGCTGGCATCGGAACCTTGGATTACGGAGGCCGCCGGTTCCACGTACCATTCCCTCTTCACCGCGGCGTTCACGGCAGTCGGGGTGACGCCGCGAATTGCCCATGAAGCCGTTGAATGGGAAACCCACATCGCGTTCGTGGGAGCGGGCCTGGGCGTCGGCCTGCTTCCCCGGCTGGCGCCTTTGCATGGTGCCGAAAACGTGGTTCGGTTACGCATCACCGGTCAGACGAAACCCACGCGCCGCATTGTCGCCGCGGTGCGCAGGGGCAGCATCGCCTCACCCCTGATCCAGGAGTCGCTCGGCATCCTGCAGGTCAACGCCAACCGGATTCTCACCGACCGGCTCAACGAGGACCTCTGAACGCTGCCGGCGTGGGGCGTCCTGGACCTGATGCCTTAGCGGCGGGTGTAGCCCATCTTTGCGCTGATCTGCAGTCCCGCCTGTTTCAGCGCTTCGAGCAGGCCGGGTGCTTTTTCCGGGTCAAAACGGAAGGCCGGACCGGAAATGCTGACCGCACCGATCACCGCGCCGAGGTGGTTGTACACCGGCACGGACATTGAGTTGAGGCCGATTTCGAACTCTTCGCGGACCACGCCGTAGCCGTCGCGGGCCACGTCAAGGAGTTGGGTTTCCAGCTCCTTCCGGTTGGTGATGGTCCGGGGTGTGCGGGCCGCCAGGCCGGTCTCCTTCAGGACGCGGTCGCGTTCGTCCGCAGACAGCGCCGCGAGCAGCACTTTCCCGCTCGACGTCGCGTGGAGCGGGGTCAGGCTGCCCACCCAGTCGTACGTGGCGAGCGTGGAGGGGCCCATGGCCTGGTCCACGTTGACGGCGTAGTTGGAGCGCAGGACGGCCAGGTTCACCGTCTCCTTGAATTCCTCGGCCAACGCTTCCAGCACAGGCCGGGCTTCACGGACCAGGCTGAGCCGTCCGGGGATGGAGCTCGCCAGCCTCAGGATGCCGAAGCCCAGCTGGTACTTGCCCCGTTCGCTGTTCTGGTGGACCATCTCCCTCGCCACCAGTGAACCCATCAGCCGGGAGACGGTGGACTTGTGGATGCCCATCTCCTCGGCAATTTCGCTCACGCCCGCATGGCCGTCCCGCGCCAGGATCTCCAGGACCGCAAGGGCGCGGTCCACTGACTGGACGCCGCCGTGCTGGCTCGAGTCCGCGTCGATGTCGGATTCGGGGTCGTTCTTCGAAGCCATGATCCATACCCTCAAGTAGTTTCTGCGGCTTGCTTACCCGCCACAAGGCCGCCTAGAGCGTCCTCTCGGTTTGTTCCACACTTTCGATCCTATGCCGAGATGCGTGCCGAAACCGGCATTGCGTTAAGGCCCGGACGTCACGGCAGGTGCAGGCGCATCAGCACGCGGGGAAAGCCGTTGAGCACGGAGTCCGTGCCGGCGGCCATGGTGAACCCGGCCTGCTCGAACAGCGTTCGCGTGCCAACGTAGGCCATGGTGAGGTCCACCTTCCTGCCTTGGTTGTCCACCGGGTAGCCCTCAATGGCCGGGGCGCCATGGCTGCGGGCAAAATCGACGGCGCCGCGCAACAAATGATGGGAAATCCCCTCGCCGCGGTGACCGGGCCGCACCCGGATGCACCACACCGACCACACGTCGAGGTCGTCCACATGCGGGATCTTGCGGGTGCGGGCAAAGCTGGTGTCGGCGCGCGGATGGACGGCCGCCCAGCCCACCACTTCGTCGCCGTCGTACGCGAGCACCCCGGGCGGCGGGTCCTGCGCCGTCAGCTGCCTGACCAGTTCCCCGCGCTCGGGGCCGCGCAACGCCAGGTTCTGTTTGGAGGGGATGCGGTAGCTCAGGCACCAGCACACGGTCGCGTCGGGGCGCTTGGGGCCCACCATCGTCCTTACGTCCTCGAACCGGGTCGCCGGACGAACCTCGATTGCCATGCCGCGGAGTCCTTTCGCTGCTGATCCTGATGTACGGTCCCAGGCCTAGCTGTGGGAATTACACCTAGCGCACTCCGTTGCTGTGCGCCATGGCGATTGCTTCGGTGCGGGAGGTGGCGCCCACTTTCCGGTAGATGTTGCGGAGGTGGAACTTCACGGTGTTCTCGCTGATGTGCAGTTTCGCGGCGATGGCCCGGTTCCGCTGTCCGGCGGCCAGCAGTTGGAGCACCTCGAGTTCGCGCTCCCCGAGCTTCCAGTCGGTGACGTCGGGCAGGGTGCGGGCCGGGGGATCAAGGGGGAGTGAGATGGCGACGTCGGCGCCCCAGCCGGGCATCACATCCACGGACATGCCGCCGTCGAGGGCTTCCACCCGCTGGGCGAGGCGGGCCATGGCGGGTGCGGCCGCAGAGAGCTCGCCGGGCCCGTCGTCGCGGACGTTGACCAGGAGGTTCTCGCCGTCGCAGTCCCACTGCGTCCGGATCCGCCGCACTCCCGCCTGGTCCACCATGGCAAGGACCAGCCCGCGGACGATCGCGCGGGCCGCGTGCGCCACTTCGCCCGGCAGGGCGCGGCCGTTGACGGGCGGCTCGATGAACTGGACGTCGATGCCGCTGAAGTTCATGAGCGGTTTCAGGTCCTCGCGCAGCCGCTGGAACGCGGTGGCCACCGGTTCCTCCACGAGTTCGGTGGTGCGGTCGTTGAGGGTGCGGAGCCCCACCAATGCCCTGGCGGCGACGTCGGTGGCGGACTTCCGCGCGGCGTCGTGGCTGAGTGCGGGCGACCGTAGCGCGGCGAGGAGGGTTTCGAGCGTGGTGGAGTGGTGGTCCACCAGTTCCGCCGTCACCCTTATCCGTTCGGCCGATGCCGCGCGGGATTCGATGAGGTACGACGGCGGCGCGTCCGCCACCTTTTCCCTGATCCGCTCCGCTGCCAGCGTCCACAGGTAGCGGAGCATGCGTTCCGCTGCTTCGCGGCGGTCCGGGTCCTGAGCGGGTACCGGATCGGCGAGGACCAGCAGCGCATTGCTGGGGGAAGACATCGCAAGGACCGGGTGCGCCTCGCCGCCGAGCACTGCTTCGCCCTGCCAGTGGCCTTCCGACCCCGCGTCACCCGCCGACTGTCCACGTGCAGCCGAGAGCGATGCCCGGATGCGGTCCAGTTCGGCGATGGAGACCCGGCTGATGATCGACTCGTCGCCGGCTTTCTTCTGCGGCCGGCCAGTGCAGTCCTCGGTGAAGATGACCAGGGCGCTGCTTCCCAGATAGGGGAGCGTGGCCTCCCGCAGCCGCTGGGCAATGGTGGCCAGCGGGGCGGTGGACAGGGCGGCGATGGCTTCGAGCAGGACGGTATCGGCGGCTTCCACCCGCCCAGTTTACGGCGCCGCGGGCATCTGCCTATCCCTTTGGGTAGTAAAGACCGTTCGATCATGGCGTTGGGCCCACCCAACAGGCGGTCAAGGATGGAGAGGTAGCAATTTTCGTAAAGGAGGAACCAGCCCATGAGCATCATCGCGGAAACCGATCCGGCAGCCCTGGCCGATACGTCCCGGGCCTTCGTCCGCAACCGGGTCCTGGTCCAGGACGAAATCAGGGAAGTGTCCGGGCGCGTAGACCCGGTGCAGGTGGCGGCCCTCGTGACAGAGCTCCGGCTGGCCGGCAGGATCTTCGTGACCGGCGCCGGCCGCAGCGGCCTGGTCCTGAAGATGGCGGCCATGCGGCTGATGCACCTGGGACTGACGGTGCACGTGGTCGGTGAGACCACCACGCCGGCCATCAGCGCAGGGGACCTGCTGCTCGCGGCCTCCGGTTCCGGCACCACCGCCGGAGTCGTCAAGGCGGCGGAAACCGCGGCCCGCCAGGGCGCGCGGGTCGCCGTCTACACCACCGACGCCGGTTCCCCGCTCGCGGCAGTTGCCGCCGCCGTCGTACGTATCCCGGCCGCCCGGAAGACGGACCACGGCTCGGCCGTGTCACGGCAGTATTCGGGCAGTCTCTTTGAACAGGTGCTGTTCACCACCGCCGAAGCAGTCTTCCAAAGCCTCTGGGACGAGGACGCGGCCGCTGCCGAGGACCTGTGGCAGCGGCACGCGAACCTCGAGTAGACCCACAATTTCCACCCAACCCCAACCCCAACCAGAAAAGAGACACCACGTGAAACTGCAAGTCGCCATGGACGTGCTGACCGTCGAAGCAGCCCTCGAGCTGGCCGGCAAGGTTGCCGAATACGTTGACATCATCGAGCTCGGCACGCCGCTGGTGAAGAACGCCGGGCTGTCCGCCGTGACCGCCGTCAAGACCGCCCACCCGGACAAGGTTGTGTTCGCGGACATGAAGACCATGGACGCCGGTGAGCTGGAGGCCGAGATCGCCTTCAGCGCCGGCGCGGACCTCGTGTCCGTCCTCGGCAGCGCCGACGACTCCACCATTGCCGGCGCGGTCAAGGCAGCGAAGGCCCACAACAAGGGCATCGTTGTTGACCTGATCGGCGTCGCGGACAAAGTTACCCGCGCCAAGGAAGCCCGCGCGCTCGGCGCCAAGTTCATCGAGTTCCACGCCGGCCTCGATGAGCAGGCCAAGCCGGGCTACAACCTGAAGGTGCTGCTCAGCGCAGGGGAGGAAGCCAGGGTGCCGTTTTCCGTGGCCGGCGGGGTGAACCTCTCCACCATTGAAGCCGTACAGCGTGCCGGTGCGGACGTCGCCGTCGTCGGAGGCTCCATCTACAGTGCGGATGATCCCGCGCTCGCCGCCAAGCAGCTGCGGGCGGCGATCATCTAGCGAGGCTGACGAGGAACTGGAACCTACCGAGTCGACGGCCCCGCCGCGGTTTGCTCGGCAGGTTCCAACTCCCGGAACGACTCAAGCGCGGGGTGCTGGGCCAGGGCATCGCGACCGTAGAGGCTAGCTGTCGCCAGCACGCACAGGGAGGCACCCTCCGAGCCGTGCAGGCTAATGGGTTGGGCGTCGTGGAACTCCAGTACCAGAGTTGACTCCTCCGGGCTGGGATAGCTCACGGAGACACCAGCGTAGTAGAAGCTCAGCCGCCCGGTGTTGGTGCGGCAGAGGATGCGGCGGTCGGTGACGAGCGTGCGCGATGTCTGGTGTTCGCGCCACATCGGACTGGCCGCGGCCGCGGCGGCATTACGACGCGAGGCGTTGCCCATTGCCTGCCCTGCCATCGCGGCAAGTACCCAAGCCGGGCGGCCCATGGTAAAGCCCGAGACGTGGCTGTAGACCGCGTCTGTGCCGTAGAAGCGAGAATAAGTCATCGGGGCATCCAGGATCAGTGCTTCATCGGGCTCAAGCATCACGTCCCAAGTACTAAGCGGAAAAGGGAGGCCACCAGCCAACAGATGCGCCTTGAGCTCGATTGCCCGCCGGCGTCCGTCCCTGAATGCCTGACGTGCGGCTCTTTGCTGCTTCTCGGACTTGGTCAACCAGCCGGCCTTTCTGCGAAGGCTACCAATGCCCTGGACAATCCGGATCAGCGTCACGACAGAAAAAACGACAAACAAAGCCAGCAGCATAAGCACTAGGGCGACTGCCCAAGCTGACCTTTCAGCCGTGTTTGCCAAAGCCGCCCCGACGAGACCCATTGCAACATACGCGGCACCCGCGGCAGCGGCCGGCCACCAAGGCCTCACCTTTCCCCAAAAAGATCGCATTTCAACTCCCCCAAATCGTCTCCGGACCTGTACCAACTTAGCTGCAGACGCCGTCGGTACCGAACACTGGCGTCGCCAGTGTTCGGTACGCCCACTTGTGCGTCAGGGCGGCTTAAATTCGAGTAGTGCGGGCCGTTCCGTCCGGACGGAGGCCATGCCACACTTGATGGACTATCGATTGACTGGGGGGATCCACGTCAGGAGATTGTCATGCGACCATTGATGCCCGCCACGACTCCGTCCCGCAGGTTGGCGGTGAACAACGCATGATGATCGGCTGGGCCTACCTCATGGCCGCAATCATGACGCTGGACTCGCTCCTGCTGGGTTTGCTGCTGCTGAACATGCGGTGGCCCAAGAGCTGGAAGAAGAACGGCTGACCTTCCCGTTCCGGACGCCGTCGACGAACGACCTGGGCTCCCGGCGCGCATTCACAGCTTGCCGACAGGATCCGAACAGCCGCGACTTACCTTGGCGCTGCATCTTTGAGTGAAGGACGGTGAAAACCGGCCGTTCTACCCAAAGAGCCGTTCATACGGCGGATCGAGGAGACATCAGATGTCACGCATGAAGAGAATCACGCTTGGCCTTTCGGCCGGGGCACTGGCGCTCGGCGCCGGACTGGGAGTCACCGGGATGGCCTCCGCGGCCGAAACCCCCACCCCGAGTGCCAGCGCATCGGCTGAGAGCACGGCGCCCGCAACCGGTTCCGCAGGGACCGACAACGGAATGCGCGGCGGGCACAAGGGCGGCGACCGCGGCCAGATCGCTTCGGACCTCGCCACGAAACTTGGCGTGGACGAGGCCAAAGTGACCGACGCCCTCAAGGCGTTCCGGGATGCCAACAAGCCCGCTGAGGGAACCACGCCCGCCGAGGGCACCAAACCGGACCGTTCCGCCATGGATGCGGCCATGGCCAAATCGCTTGCCGCCTCGCTCGGCGTCGAGGAATCCAAGGTCACTGCAGCCCTGGAGGAAATCCGGGCGGCAGGCCAGGCCGGGCGGGCGGCAGAGCTCAAGACCCGGCTTGACCAGGCTGTCACC
The DNA here is from genome assembly GCF_000876655.1 of Arthrobacter sp. SPG23. Classification (GTDB taxonomy): domain Bacteria; phylum Actinomycetota; class Actinomycetes; order Actinomycetales; family Micrococcaceae; genus Arthrobacter. Next base: position 321,017 of record NZ_JYCN01000026.1, on the reverse strand, counting down.
GACGGCAAGCTGACGCAGGCCGAGGCCGACGCCGTCACCAAGGCCGTGGAAGCCGGGGTGATCGGCGGAGGCGGCCACTAAGAAGCAGACAGGACAGGACAGGAAAGCAGGGCAGGACGCTCTCTTCCTGCCGTTTTATGTGAGGCGCTCTCTCACTTTCTTGAGGAAAGTGAGAGAGCGCCTCTGGTTTTCATGGCGAAAAGTGAGAGAACGTTCCGGTTGGGGGCGGCCTACAGCACCTTGCGGATGGTCTCTTCAAAGCTCGTCACGTGGTGCAGGGCCAGTTCGCCGGCTTTGTCGGCGTCCCCGGCGGCCACCGCCTTGAGCAGTTCCACGTGCTCGGTGATGTGGCCGCTCACCGAGGGCACCTTGTCCAGGACCAGGCACCAGATGCGGGTGGCCAGATTGTCGTAGCGGATCAGGGTGTCTTCCAGGTGCGGGTTGGCTGCCGCTTTGTAGATCAGCCGGTGCACCGTCAGGTCATACTTCATCAGCTCGCGGGACTCCGCTGGGCTCGGATCAAGCTCCGCGATGATCGTGGCGACGTCCAGCAGTTCGCGGCGCATGGCGGCATTTGCCCTGGTTGCGGCACTTCGCGCCGCCAGCGGCTCCAGCAGCTCCCGGACCTCTGAGACGTCGGCCAGTTCCGTGAAGTCCACGGTGGTGGCAAAAGTTCCCCGGCGCGGATAGGACACCACCAGGTGGTCCACCTCAAGCCGCTTAATAGCTTCGCGCACGGGGGTGCGGCCAAACCCGAGCTCGGCCGCCAGCTGCCCGTCATTGATGGGCTCGCCCGGCCTGATCTCCAGCATGATCAGTTTGTCGCGGAGCTGCCGGTACGCGGCCTCCGCTTGGGACAGTACTTCGTCCTCGGCGGGTGGCAGGGCAGGAAGTGCATTCAAGGTGCCGCTCCGTTCTTCGCTACTCAGTCCTTCACCACTGGTCTTCACCACTCAGTGGCCCGGTCCCAACCGGAAGCTCAGTGCCACTTTGCCACCGGCTATTGACTCTCATGTGATCCCAATCATACCATTGACCTCACACTGATATATCAGTCATAGCAATAGTGGTATTTCAAAGGAGCATCCGTGGTTGAGCAGTTGAACGAGCGACTTTCCGCAGTCGATCCCGAGGTCCAGCAGGCCATCGCCAATGAGCTGGGCCGCCAGCAGTCGACGCTGGAAATGATCGCCTCGGAGAATTTCGCCCCGTCCGCAGTCATGGAGGCACAGGGCTCGGTCCTGACCAACAAGTACGCCGAGGGCTACCCGGGGAAGCGCTACTACGGCGGCTGCGAGCACGTTGACGTGATCGAGCAGCTGGCCATCGACCGGGTGAAGGCGCTGTTCGGCGCCGAGTTCGCGAACGTCCAGCCGCACTCCGGCGCCCAGGCCAACGCCGCCGCCATGTTCGCGCTGCTGAACCCGGGCGACACCATCATGGGCCTGGACCTGGCCCACGGCGGTCACCTGACGCACGGCATGCGCATCAACTTCTCCGGCAAGCTCTACAACGTGGTTCCGTACCACGTTCGTGAATCCGATCTCCGGATCGATATGGCAGAGGTCGAAGCGCTGGCCCTGCAGCACCGCCCCAAGCTGATCGTTGCCGGCTGGTCGGCCTACTCCCGCCAGCTCGACTTCGCCGAGTTCCGTCGCATCGCGGACCTGGTGGGCGCATACCTGATGGTGGACATGGCCCACTTCGCCGGCCTGGTGGCAGCCGGACTGCACCCCAACCCGGTACCGTACGCCGACGTCGTCACCACCACCACGCACAAAACCCTCGGCGGTCCGCGCGGCGGCGTCATCCTGGCCAAGGAGGAATACGCCCGCAAGATCAACAGCGCCGTGTTCCCGGGCCAGCAGGGCGGCCCGCTGGAGCACGTCATCGCCGCCAAGGCAGTGGCCTTCAAGCTGGCGGGCACCCCGGAGTTCAAGGAACGCCAGGAACGCGTCCTGCAGGGCTCGAAGCTGCTGGCCGAACGCCTCCTTCAGGACGACGTCGCAGCGGCCGGAATCTCCGTGGTCAACGGCGGCACCGACGTGCACCTGGTCCTGGTGGACCTCCGCAACTCCGAACTGGACGGACAGCAGGCCGAAGACGCCCTGCACCGGATCGGCATCACGGTCAACCGCAACGCCGTACCGTTCGATCCCCGCCCGCCGATGGTTTCCTCCGGCCTCCGGATCGGAACCCCGGCCCTGGCCACCCGCGGCTTCGGCGCGGTCGAATTCGCAGAGGTCGCGGACATCATCGCGACGGCGCTTATCGCCGCTGCTGCCGACGGCACCATCGGTGACAGCACCGTCGTCGAACTCCGTGCCCGGGTGACCGCCCTCGCCGAACAGTTCCCCCTCTACCCCCACCTCAATGGCGGCACCGACATTGCCGCTTTCGAATCAGACCTGATTGGAGCAGCCCAGTGAGTGCAGATCTCCTCCCCGAGCACCCGGATTTCCTCTGGCGCAACCCGGAGCCCAAGTCCTCCTACGACGCCGTGATTGTGGGCGGCGGCGGGCACGGCCTGGCCACGGCCTACTTCCTGGCCAAGAACCACGGCATGACCAACATCGCCGTCCTGGAAAAGGGCTGGCTGGCCGGCGGCAACATGGCCCGGAACACCACGATCATCCGTTCCAACTACCTCTGGGACGAGAGCGCGGCCATCTACGAGCACGCCCTGAAGCTCTGGGAAATCCTGCCGGAGGAGCTCGAGTACGACTTCCTGTTCAGCCAGCGCGGCGTCATGAACCTCGCCCACACCCTGGGCGACGTCCGCGAAAGCATCCGCCGCGTGGGAGCGAACAAGCTCAACGGAGTGGACGCTGAATGGCTGGAGCCGGACCAGGTCAAGGAACTCTGCCCCATCCTGAACATCAGCGACAACATCCGCTACCCCGTCATGGGCGCCACCTACCAGCCGCGCGCCGGCATCGCCAAGCACGACCACGTGGCCTGGGCCTTCGCCCGCAAGTGCGACGAACTGGGCGTGGACATCATCCAGAACTGCGAAGTCACCGGCTTCCTCAAGGACGGCGACCGCGTGGTGGGCGTCAAGACCAACCGCGGCACCATCAACACCGAGAAGGTGGGCCTGTGCGCCGCCGGCCACAGCTCGGTCCTGGCGGAAATGGCCGGCTTCCGGCTCCCCATCCAGTCCCACCCGCTCCAGGCACTGGTGTCCGAACTGCACGAACCGGTCCACCCCACCGTGGTGATGTCCAACCACGTGCACGTCTACGTCTCCCAGGCCCACAAGGGCGAACTGGTGATGGGTGCCGGCGTGGACTCCTACAACGGCTACGGCCAGCGCGGGTCCTTCCACGTGATCGAGAACCAGATGGCAGCCGCCGTCGAACTGTTCCCCATCTTTGCCCGGGCCCACGTGCTGCGGACCTGGGGCGGCATCGTGGACACCACGCTGGATGCCTCGCCGATCGTGGGCACCACCCCGGTGGAGAACATGTTCGTGAACTGCGGCTGGGGCACCGGCGGTTTCAAGGCCACCCCTGCCGCCGGACTCACGTTCGCCCACACCATCGCCACGGGCGCCCCGCACAAGCTGAACAAGCCGTTTGCGCTGGAACGCTTCGAAACCGGAGCCCTGATCGACGAACACGGCGCAGCCGCCGTCGCCCACTAGCCGCCGTCCCATAGAAAGAAGACGCACATGCTGCTTATCTCATGCCCCAACTGCGGCTCGCGCGACGAGACCGAGTTCCACTACGGCGGCCAGGCCCACGTGCCGTACCCGGAGAACCCGAACGACATGAACGACCGCGAATGGGCCGAGTTCCTGTTCTACCGCGACAACACCAAGGGCACCTTCGCTGAGCGCTGGCTGCACAGCACCGGCTGCCGCCAGTGGTTCAACATGCTCCGCGACACCGTCACCTACGACATCCAGGCCGTCTACCCAATGGGCACGCCCCGGCCTGACGTGTCCGTCCCAGCGGCGGCCGAGTCCGGCACTGCCAGCACCGCCGCTGACAGCACCACAACCGGCAGCGCCGCGCCCAGCACCTCTGCAACCAGCATTTCTGCAACCAGCACCGCCTCCAGCACCACCGCCCCGGAAGGAGCAACCAAGTGACTTCCCAGAACGCCCGCCTCGCCGCCGGCGGACGCATCGACCGCAGCATTTCCTGGCGTTTCACCGTGGACGGCGAGGAATTCACCGGCCACCCCGGCGACACGCTGGCCTCGGCCCTGCTCGCCAACGGCCGGATCGCCGCCGGCAACTCGCTCTACGAGGACCGCCCCCGCGGCATCATGTCCGCCGGCGTGGAGGAATCCAACGCGCTGGTGAGGGTCGAAGCACGGTTCCCGGGCCACGTAGCCGAATCCATGCTCCCCGCCACTACCGTCACCCTGGTGGACGGCCTGAAGGCGGACCTGCTCAACGGCCTGGGCCGCCTCGACCCCGAGGAGGACCGCGCCGAGTACGACAAGAAGTTCGTGCACACGGACGTCCTGGTGATCGGCGGCGGCCCCGCCGGCCTGGCCGCCGCCCGCGAGGCCGTCCGCACCGGCGCCCGCGTGATGCTGCTGGACGACCAGCCCGAGCTGGGCGGCACGCTCCTGTCCGGATCCACCGCACCGGACCTGGCCGAGGCCATCGAAGGCAAGCCGGCCCTGGAATGGGTGGCTGACGTGGAAGCCGAGCTCGTCTCGGCCGCCGAATGCACCGTCCTCAACCGCACTACGGCCTTCGGCGCCTACGATGCCAACTATGTCGTCGCGGTCCAGAACCGCACCGACCACCTGTCCAGCCCGGCCGCCCCCGGCGTGTCCCGGCAGCGGATTTGGCACATCCGTGCCAATCAGGTGGTCGTAGCTCCCGGCGCCCACGAACGCCCGCTGGTGTTCGAGAACAACGACCGCCCGGGCATCATGCTCGCCTCGGCCGTCCGCAGCTACCTGAACCGCTACGCCGTGGCCGCCGGGCAGCGCGTCGTCATCAGCACCACCAACGACAGCGCCTACGCCCTGGCTTCGGACCTCCGCGCCGCCGGCGTCAAGGTGGCCGCCGTCGTCGACGCCCGTCCCCGCCTCACGCCGGTGGCTGCCGCCGCCGTCGAATCCGGCACCCGGGTGCTGATCGGCAGCGCTGTGGCGAACACCTCCGCTTCCGAGTCCGGCGACGGTCGCCTGGACGCCGTCACCGTCCGCAGCATCAACGACGACGGCGAACTCACCTCGGGCATCGAAGAGATCGCCTGCGACCTGCTGGCAGTCTCCGGCGGCTGGAGCCCGCTGGTCCACCTCCACTCCCAGCGCCAGGGCAAGCTGCGCTGGGACGACGAGCTCGCGGCCTTCGTGCCGAGCACCGTGGTTCCGAACCAGCAGACCATCGGCTCCGGCCGCGGCAGCTTCGAGCTCGAGGACTGCCTCGCCGAAGGCATCTCCGCCGGTGCGGCAGCCGCCATCGGTGCCGGCTTCGCGTCGGAAACCAAGCCGTCAGTGATCGGCGAACCAAAGGCATCCGCCCCCACCCGCCAGCTGTGGCTGGTTCCGGGTCAGGAGGGCACGCCGGATGACTGGCACCACCACTTCGTTGACTTCCAGCGCGACCAGTCCGTGGCTGACGTGCTGCGGTCCACCGGCGCCGGGATGCGGTCCGTGGAGCACATCAAGCGCTACACCTCCATCAGCACCGCCAACGACCAGGGCAAGACCTCCGGCGTCAACGCCATCGGCGTCATCGCCGCCGCACTCCGCACCGCCGGCGAAGCCTCCCGTGGCATCGGGGACATCGGCACCACCACCTACCGCGCTCCGTTCACCCCCGTGGCCTTCGCAGCACTGGCCGGACGCCAGCGCGGCGAACTGTTCGACCCCGCCCGGGTCACCTCGATCCACCCGTGGCACGTTGCCAAGGGCGCCCTGTTCGAGGACGTGGGGCAGTGGAAGCGCCCCTGGTACTACCCGCAGGCCGGCGAGGACATGGACACCGCCGTGCTGCGCGAGTGCGCCGCCGTCCGCGAATCCGTGGGCTTCATGGACGCCACCACTCTCGGCAAGATCGAAATCCGCGGCAAGGACGCCGGTGAGTTCCTCAACCGCATCTACACCAACGCGTTCAAGAAGCTCGCCCCGGGTTCCGCCCGCTACGGCGTGATGTGCATGGCGGACGGCATGATTTTCGACGACGGCGTGACCCTGCGCCTCGACGAGGACCGGTTCTTCATGACCACCACCACCGGCGGAGCCGCAAAGGTGCTGGACTGGCTGGAGGAATGGCTGCAGACCGAATGGCCTGAGCTGGACGTGCACTGCACCTCGGTGACCGAACAGTGGAGCACCATTGCCGTCGTCGGACCCAAATCCCGCGCGGTCATCGCCAAGGTGGCACCGGAACTCGCTGCCGACGGCGGGCTGGAGGCGGAAGCCTTCCCGTTCATGACGTTCCGCGAAACCACCCTCGCCTCCGGCGTGCAAGCCCGGATCTGCCGGATCTCGTTCTCCGGCGAACTGGCCTACGAAATCAACGTGCCGTCCTGGTACGGACTGAACACCTGGGAGGCTGTGGCCGCGGCCGGGGCCGAATTCAACATCACCCCCTACGGCACCGAAACCATGCACGTGCTCCGCGCCGAAAAGGGCTACCCCATCGTCGGCCAGGACACCGACGGCACCGTCACCCCGCAGGATGCGGGAATGGAATGGGTGGTCTCCAAGGCCAAGGAGTTCATCGGCAAGCGCTCCTACGCCCGGGCCGATGCCAAGCGCGAGGACCGCAAGCACCTGGTCAGCGTCCTTCCCGTGGACGGAACGCTGCGGCTGCCGGAAGGCACCCAGCTCGTGGAGAAGGGCATCACCGTCAACCCCGCCTACGGTCCCGTCCCCATGCAGGGCTTCGTGACCTCGAGCTACCACAGCGCCGCACTGGGCAGGTCGTTCGGCCTGGCCCTGATCAAGAATGGCCGCAACCGCATCGGCGAGACCCTCGTGGCCGCAGCCGGCGACCAGCTGGTTGATGTCGTTGTCGCAGAAACTGTACTTTTTGACCCCGAAGGGACCCGCAAAGATGGCTAACACAGCAGCACTCGAAGGCATCAATGGACTCCGGGACATCCGTCGCAGCCCGGCCTCCCACCTGACCGCCGCGCTGGAGACCGGCTCCGTCCAGGGAACAGTGGTCCTGAAGGAGGGCCCGTTCCAGACCATGGCAGGGGTCCGAGTTGACCCCCGCTCCGAACAGGGCTCACGGATCGCAGCCGTCGCCGGCGGCCTGCCGGCACGGTGCGGCGAAGTCAGCGGCACGGACAGCGTCAGTGTCCTCTGGCTGGCGCCGTCCGAGTTCCTGGTGGTGGCGCCGGAGGAAGCCCATGATTCCCTCGGCGGGGACCTGATCGGATCCCTCACGGCCGCCCTTGGTGACGCACCGGGCCAGGTGGTGGACCTTTCCGCTAACCGCACCACGTTTGAACTCTCCGGCCCGCGCGCCCGCGCCGTCCTGGAGAAGGGTTGCGCCCTGGACCTGCACCCCCGCAGCTTTACCCCGGGAACGGCCCTCACCACCGAGGTGGGCAACATCCCGGTGATCCTGCTGAAGACCGGGGACGAGAGCTTCCGGCTCTTCCCGCGGGCTTCGTTTGCGGACTTCCTGGGCCGGTGGCTTCTGGACGCCATGAGGGAATACGCTTCCCCCGAGGTGCCCTGATGGCGCTGAGCGCCCTGGACCTCTTCTCCGTTGGCATCGGGCCGTCGTCGTCACACACGGTCGGCCCGATGCGGGCGGCGAAACTGTTCGCCGACGGGCTCAAAGGTGACGGCCATCTGAGCGCCACCGCGCGGGTCCAGGCCGAACTGTTCGGATCGCTCGGCGCCACCGGCAGGGGCCACGGCTCCGACAAGGCAGTGGTGCTCGGACTCCAGGGCCTGGACCCGGAAACCGTGGACACCTCCACCGCGGACGACCAGGTGGCCGCGGCGGCACTCGACGCCGAACTCCGGATCGGCGGGGACCACCGGGTGGACTTCAACTGGGACGAGGACGTGGTACTGCACCGCCGCAAGTCCCTGCCCGCCCACCCCAACGGCATGACCTTCCGGGCGCTGGACCACACCGGTGCCGTGCTCAGCGAACGGAGCTTCTATTCCATTGGGGGCGGCTTCGTGGTTGACGGCGACGCCGACGCAGGAGACAAAGTAGTGGCGGACGACACCCCGCTGCCGTACCCCTTCACCACGGCCGACGAACTCCTGGAGATCTGCCGCCGCGAAGGGATGTCCATCTCCGACGTCATGCTCGCCAACGAATTGGTGTGGCGCAGCGAAGCGGAGCTCCGGACGGAGCTGCTGAAACTCTGGGCCGTCATGCGCGAATGCGTGGACAACGGCTGCGCCGCGGAAGGGATCCTTCCGGGCGGGCTGAACGTCAGGCGCCGGGCGCCGTCGTTATTCAAAACCCTGACCGCGGACACCGGCGTGACGGACCCCCTCCGGGCCATGGAGTGGGTGAACCTCTTCGCGCTGGCCGTGAACGAGGAAAACGCCGCCGGCGGGCGGATCGTCACCGCCCCCACCAACGGCGCGGCCGGGATTGTGCCGGCGGTGCTGCACTACTACGTCAAGTTTGTTCCCGGAGCCGACGACGACGGTGTGGTCCGCTTCCTGCTGGCCGCGGCCGCCGTCGGGATTCTTTTCAAGATCAACGCCTCCATCTCCGGCGCCGAAGTGGGCTGCCAAGGCGAAGTGGGCTCGGCCTGCTCCATGGCGGCCGCCGGACTCTGCGAGGTGCTCGGCGGCACTCCCGAACAGGTGGAGAACGCCGCCGAGGTGGGCATTGAACACAACCTCGGGCTGACCTGCGACCCCGTGGGCGGCCTGGTGCAGATCCCCTGCATCGAACGGAACGCCATTGCCAGTGTGAAGGCCATCAACGCCGCCAGGCTTGCCCTGCACGGCGACGGCAGCCACAAGGTATCGCTGGATAAAGCCATTAAGACCATGCGCGAGACAGGAGCGGACATGAAAACCAAGTACAAGGAGACCTCCCGTGGGGGCCTCGCCGTGAATGTGATCGAGTGCTGAGCTTATGACTGCCATTGAGACTGAAACTTCTTCCCTCCCGTCCCTCGCTGGCCAGCCCGCGACCACCGTGGAGCACGTCCTGACGCTCGACTGCAACGAGTCGCCGGGCATCGTCCACGCCGTCTCCGGCTTCCTGCTGGAACACGGCTGCGACATCATCGACAACCAGCAGTTCGGCGAACGCTCCGAAGGGCACTTCTTTATGCGGGTGCACTTTGCGTCCGACGGCGATGCCTCCACCGCGGATACCCTGCGGGCCGCTTTTGGCCCGGTGGCCGACCGTTTCGGGATGACCTGGCGGCTGGAGCCGCACGGTTCCAAGCGCCGCGTGCTGATCATGGTGTCCAAGTTCGGGCACTGCCTCAACGACCTGCTGTTCCGCGCCAGGATCGGTGAGCTGCCGGTGGACGTGGTGGCCGTGGTGTCCAATCACACCGACCACCAGGCCCTGGTGGAATGGCACGGCATCCCGTTCTTCCACGTGCCCGTCACGGCCGCCACCAAGCCGGAGGCCGAGGCGCGGCTGCTGGAACTGGTGGACGAGTACGACGTGGAACTCGTGGTGCTGGCCCGCTACATGCAGGTTCTCAGCGACGGCCTCACCCGCAAACTGGACGGGCGTGCCATCAACATCCACCACTCGTTCCTGCCCAGCTTCAAGGGCGCCAAGCCGTACCACCAGGCCTACGCCCGCGGGGTGAAGACGGTGGGTGCCACGGCGCACTATGTCAACGGCGAGCTGGACGAAGGACCGATCATTTCCCAGCAGGTGGTGGAAGTGGACCACACCTACGGCCCGGAAGACCTGGTGGCCGCCGGCCGCGACACCGAGTGCAAGGCGTTGTCCAACGCGGTGCGCTGGCACTGCGAGGGCCGGGTCATCCTGCGCGGCAACAGGACCGTGGTGCTCCGCTAGGACACTCTCTCACTTCCGGTGGGTTTGACCGGGACGCTCTGTCACTTACTTAGGGAAAGTGAAAGAGCGTCCCGATTTTTCTTGCGTTAAGTGAGAGAGCGTCCTGGTGGCTGGTGGCTGGTGGCTACAACGCCGCCAGCCGGGTGGCGAGGTGCAGCGCAGCGAGCCGGCCGGTTCCACGGGGATCCCCGCCGCACAACTCAAAAATCCGCTGCAGCCGGTGATGCATTGACTGCCGCTCCACGTGCAGCTCCCTGGCGGCCTGCGCCGTATTGCAGCCGGAGTCCAGCCAGATGGCCAGCGTTGCGAGCAGTTGGGAATTGCGCCGGGCGTCGTGATCCAGCACGGGACCCAGTTGCTGGCGGACGAAATCCTGCCGGGTGCCCGGGTCCAGATGCTGCACCGCCAGGCGCTCCACCGCCAGGTTTTCGACGTCGATCACCACGCCTTCGGTGTCCGACGCCGGCCGGGCCGCCGACCGAAGCGAGCCGTTGACGGCGAGATCCAGGGCGCTCTTCGCCTCCGACAGCGACCACGGCGCGTGTTCGATCCCTGCCGCGAGGGGACCTACGGCCGTCATGGTTCCCGCCTCAACCGGGAGCTCCCGGAGGGCCGCCACGATCCCGGCCCGAGCGGCCGCCGCCCCGTCAAAAGGGAGGGCGGCAAGCGCCAGGAGCTCGGCGTTGTCCACATAGCTGGCGCTCTGCTGCGCCGTGCGCTTGAGGATATTGTCCATGGCTGCCCTCAGCTGCTGAGAGGTGGACGACCGGACGACGACGGCGACCACCGTCGCGGAGGGCGGGATCCCGGCGGCGGGGGAGAGCTGCTGAAGCCGCCACGGCTGGCTGCCGGAACTTACGGCCCGCAGCAGCGCGGTTCCGGCCACTTCTTTCAGCCCTGGCGGCATCCGCTGCAGCAGCGCGAGCGACAGGATGTCCACGCATCGGCCGCCGGCCACGCGCGCCAGGTTGACGTCGCCGCCGGCCGGTACGTTGATCTGTAGCCTCGCGGAGGGCACGCCACGGACCGGCACATCAATGGTGATCAGCGTGCCGTCGGAGCCCGGCCCTGCCGCGCGTCCGGGCTCTGCGGAGGAGCCGCTGCCGGATTCGGGGACCTCTGCCGGCTGGGAATCGGCGCTGCCTGCCGGACGTGTCCCGGCGCCGTCCGGGCCGGCGTTGCCCAGCGTCACACCGGACACGGACGAGAGCTCCAGTGTCGCATCGATGATTCCGGCCAGCACGGCAAGGATCTGGTCCAGACTGCTCCCGTGGGCCAGCTCAACAGCCATGGCGTGGCTGGCCTCATCAGCACGGCGCAGATGGGCCACCGATTCACTGACGAGCATCGAGTTAATCGCCTGCATGATGCCCACGAACGGCACCACCTTGCGGAATTCAATAAGGGGAAGCCCGGCGGTTTCCGCGGCCTGGATCATCGACGACGGCAGCGAGGCGAGCCGCTGGCCCGTTTCCACCGCCAGCGCACCGACCCCGCGCTCTGAGAGCTGGCGAACGTACTCAACACGGCGGGCATCCGAGGCAGTTACCAGTGCATCGCCGCCGGTAAGAAGCAGCTCACCGCCGCTAAGTAACGGCGCGATGTCCAAGACTTCACTGGAGTGCACCCACCGCAGCTGCGTACCCGCCACAGCGCCAGCACCGGCGCGGATCACGGGATCGGCGGCGGTGAGGGTGGCATGGTTCAGGATCTCACTGAGCTTTATTGGCATTACGCTCCGTCACACAAATGGGTCTTTTGATGTACATATCGTATCTTGTTGTGTGTGGTCTGCGGCACATACTCTGGCTGTATCCCCTTTCTCCCACGGAGGCCCCACATGCAAAACAACTCCACAGCAGTCCCGGCCGGCCACGTGCCCGCAGCCGGCGAAGACGTCGAAGCCTGGCTCCAGCCCATCCCCGAGTCACAGCGGACCCGGAAGGTCTCCGGACAGTTCTGGATCTGGGCCGGGGCAAACCTTGCGCCCATCAACTGGGTGCTCGGCGCCCTGGGCATCCACCTCGGACTTGGCTTTGCCGACACCGTTACCGTTCTGGTTTTGGGGAACCTGATCGGCATGCTCCTGTTCGGCTGCTTCGTGTTGCTCGGTCAGAAGACCGGTGCCACCGGCATGGTGCTGGCCCGCGCGGCATTCGGCCGGCGCGGAAACTACCTGCCGGCCGCCATCCAGGCGCTACTGGTCATCGGGTGGTGCGCGGTGAACACCTGGATCATCCTGGACCTTGTCATGGCACTGTTCGGCACCCTCGGCTGGGTTGACCCGACCGCCCACAACTACGCCTGGAAGATCGGCGTCGCCACCACCATCATGGCTGCGCAGGTAGCCATCGCCTGGTTCGGCTACAAGGCCATTGCGGCGTTTGAAAAGTGGACCGTCCCGCCCACCATCATCATCCTGGCGGTTATGTCCGCCGTCGCCTGGTTCGGCATGAAGATCAACTGGACCTACGCCGGCCCTGCCGGCAACATCCTCGAAGGCTCGGACCGGATCGCCGCGATGAGCGCCGTCATGACGGCCATCGGCATCGGCTGGGGCATCACCTGGTTCACCTACGCCGCCGACTACTCCCGCTTCGTCAGCACCGAAGTTCCGAAGCGCAAGGTCTACCTCGCCTCGGTCCTGGGCCAGTTCATCCCCGTCGTCTGGCTCGGAATCCTGGGCGCCAGCCTCGCCACGAACAGCGGCGAGATCGATCCCGGCAAACTCATCGTCCAGAACTTCGGAGTCCTGGCACTTCCGGTGCTGCTGATGGTCCTGCACGGACCCATCGCCACGAACATCCTGAACATCTACACCTTCTCCGTTGCGACGCAGGCACTCGACATCACCATCAGCCGCCGCAAGCTCAACCTTTTCGTCGGCGTCTTCTCGCTTATCGCCGTCATCTTCTTCATCTTCCAGGAGGACTTCGCGGCCGTGCTGGACGCCTGGCTGATCGGCCTGGTGGCATGGGTGGCTGCCTGGGGCGGCGTGATGCTGGTGCACTTCTTCTGGATCGAGAAGAAGTGGCCCGGCGAAGCCGCACGGCTGTTCGACGGGGTGGGCACCAAGCGCCTTCCCGGCGTCAACTGGGCCGGCATCGTGTCCCTTCTCGTCGGCATCTTCTCCACCTGGCTCTTTATGTACGGGCTTGTCCCCGCAATGCAGGGCCCCATCGCCGTGGCCCTGGGCGGCTGGGATCTGTCCTGGCTCGCCGGCGGCCTCAGCAGCGCTGCGTGCTACGCGGTTCTTGGCCCGCGGGTCCACCGCAAGTTTCTGGCCGGTGCCGCCTTTGAGCCGGTCCCGGTAACCGTCCCGGAGACCACAGTCCCGGACGCTGCAGCCCGCCCGTCAACCGCAGTTTCGCTGTAGAAAGGATTCGGACCATGGAATTCCCCGCCTTCCCGGACTCCGCCCACCCCATCACCTGGCCCGAAGGGTACCGGGCGGCCGCGTCCTTCACCTTCGATGTGGACGCGGAGTCCTGCACCATCGCCCACGATCCCACCAGCACGCGCCGGATGTCGCTCATGACCCACCAGTCATATGGACCCAAGGTTGCTGTGCCCCGGCTGCTTCAGATCCTGCAGCGCCAGGACATCCAGGCCACGTTCTTCATCCCCGGATTCACCGCTGAAAGCTACCCCGACGTGGTGCGCCGGATTGTGGACGCCGGCCACGAGATCGCCCACCACGGCTACCTGCACGAACCCATGCAGGGCATCGACGCCGCCACCGAGGCACGCTACATCGACCGCGGGCTGGAGGCACTGGCCAAGGTAGCCGGCGTGCGGCCGGTGGGCTACCGCGCCCCGTGGTGGGAGCTGAACTGGCACTCGCCGGCGCTCCTTGCGGACCGCGGCTTCCTGTACGATTCCAGCCTGCTCGACGGCGACGCACCGTACCGCTTCAGCGTCGCCGACGGGGACTCCAGGGACCTGGTGGAGATTCCAGTCGACTGGGCGCTGGACGACTGGGAGCAGTACGCCTTCTACCCGGGAGTTACCGGCAGCGGCGTCATCGAAAGCCCCGCCAAGGTCCTGGAGATGTGGACGCTGGAAGCGGAAGCGCATCACGCCGCCGGGAGCTGCTTCGTGCTCACCAACCATCCGTTCATCTCCGGCCGGCCCTCCAAGGCCGTGGCCCTGGAACAGCTGATCAGCCGGGTCAAGGGCATGGACGGGATGTGGGTGACCACGATGGCGAAGATCGCCCAGCACACACGGGATACCGTCACCGACGTCCACAGCCACGCACGGATTGAGGTCCCCGGATTCCCCGACGCCGGCGCCCGCTTCACCCCGGCGCAGGTGCGTCAGTCAGCACTGGTATCTGACCGGGCCCGCCTCTAGCCGCCTCTAACCCAACCACCGGCGTCTCCAACCACCGGCGTCTCCAACCGCACGGACCCTCTCTCGCTAGTTACAGAAAAAGCCGGAATGCTCTCTCACGGCGTGAGACAGCATTCCGGCTTTTGTTGCGCCAAGTGAGAGAGCGTCGGGCTAAAACCCCTCTGCCGGAAGGTAACGAGCGTCCTTAGACGCCCAGGGTTTCCTTCAGCGCCGCCACGTGGCCCTGGGCCTTGACCTGGTACTGGGCCAGCTTCACTTTGCCCTCGGGATCGAGCACCACGGTGGAGCGGACGATTCCTTCAGTCACTTCGCCGTCGCGCAGCTTTTCGCCCCAGGCGCCGTAGGCCAGTGCCACGGCGTGGTCCTCGTCGGCCAGCAGCGGGAAGGTCAGCGCGAAGTCGCCGGTGAAGTGGGCCAGCTTTTCGGGGGCGTCGGGGGAGACGCCCAGGACCTCGTAGCCGGAGCCCTGCAGGGACTCGAGGCTGTCGCGGAAGTCGCAGGCTTCGGTGGTGCAGCCGGGGGTGGCGGCTTCCGGGTAGAAGTACACTATGACGTTCTTGCCGCGGTAGTCGGCCAGGGACGTCGGCTTGCCTTCGGCGTCCGGCAGGGTGAAGTCCGGTGCTTGGGTTCCGGGCTGGAGCTTGGTGGTCAGGGTGGGGCTCATGGTGATCCTTCGGGAGTCTGTTTACTGACAAAAGAGCTGCGTCCTCAACGGGTGCGCCAGACGGCTGTACTTGCACAACCACTGGTTCAGATGCAGTATTCCGCCGGTCCGCGCACTTTGGTGTGGGGGCCCGGGACGAACTGGTAGCCGCCGCCGCGCACTGTGGCGATCGCGTGCCGGCCGCGGCGCAGCTTCCGCCGCACCCGGCCTACGTACACATCGATGGAGCGCGAGGCCGCCGCGGGGGAATCGAACGATTCCAGGAACAGCCGCAGTTCCTCCCGGCTGACGGTCCGCGAGCAGTTTTCCACGAGGTAGCGCAGCAGTTTGAACTCGACGCCGGTGAGCGCCACCTGCTTGCCGTCCAGCCGGACCTCGCTGGCGGCGAGGTCTACGGACACAAGGCTCGCGGGACCGGCCGACGGCGGGAGGGGAGTTGCGCCGTCGTCGTCCTCCGGGGAGTCCTCCGGAACGGACGACGACGGCACCCGGGTTCCGCTGCCGGCTGGCCCGTGCGGTCCCCCCGGCAGGCCAGCCTCGGCAGCGGACGTTGCAGCTCCGGCGGCAGGCCAAATGTGGACTTCCGCCTCCGGAGCAATCTTCAGGGCACGTGCCAGCAACAGTTCCGCGGCGCGCGCCATCACGGCGTCATCAATGTCCTGGTCGCCTTCCGGGGTGACCCAGACGGCCAGGCCATGGGCCTTCAGCTGCGGACCCGGTTGCGGACCCGGCTGCGCCGAACCGGCCCGCCCCGGACCTGCCAGCACCGGACCCGCAGCACATATGCCGCGCGGGGAATGTACCTGGACAGCCATAGCGTGGTGCCTCAGACGCCGCCGCGGCGGATGAGCTTGCCGCCGGGGGTCTGGCCGTCGATTTCATGTCCGCGCAGGAATGTCTTCCGGACTACGCCGGAGAGTGCCTTGCCGTCGTAGGGCGTGATGGGGTTCTTGTGCTTGAGCTTGGAAACATCCACCACGAAAGCTTCATCCGGGGCGAAGACCGAGAAGTCCGCGTCGAACCCGAGCGCCAGCTGGCCTTTGTTGGACAGGCGTGCCAGTGCGGCCGGCTTCTCGGCCATCCAGGAAACAACCTGCTCCAGCGGGATGCCGCGGTGCCGGGCCTCGCTCCAGATCAGCGACAGGCCCAGCTGCAACGAGGAGACGCCGCCCCAGGCCACGGCGAAGTCGCCGTTCTCCAGGTCCTTCAGGTCAAGCGTCGACGGCGAGTGATCGGACACGATGCAGTCGATGGTGCCGTCCTCCAGGCCCTTCCACAGCAGCTCCCGGTTGGACGCCTCGCGGATGGGCGGGCAGCACTTGTAGGCGGTGGCGCCGTCGGGGATCTCCTCGGCCATGAGCGTGAGGTAGTGCGGGCAGGTCTCCACGGTGAGGTGCACGCCGTCGCGCTTGGCGCTGGCGATCATCGGCAGTGCATCGGAGGAGGAGAGGTGGAGGATGTGGGCGCGAGCGCCGGTCCAGCGGGCCCGCTCGATCACCTCGGCGATGGCCTTGTTCTCGGCGCCGCGGGGGCGGGACGCCAGGAAGGTGGAGTAGTGGTCGCCGCCCGGATGCGGTGCACGGTCAATGGCGTGCGAGTCCTCGGCATGGACGATCATGAGCGAGTCGAAGGACTTGAGCTCGGCCATGTCTTCTTCCATCTCGTCCGCCTCCAGGTGCGGGAACTCGTCCACGCCGGAGTGCAGCAGGAAGCACTTGAAGCCGAACACGCCCTCGTCGTGCAGCGGGCGCAGGTCCGCCTTGTTGCCGGGCACCGCGCCGCCCCAGAATCCGACATCCACGAACGCCTGGTCCTCGGCCACCTCGCGCTTGAGCTTGAGGCCTTCCACAGTGGTGGTGGGCGGGATGGAGTTCAGCGGCATGTCGATGATGGTGGTGACGCCGCCGGCGGCGGCCGCACGGGTGGCGGAGGCGAAGCCCTCCCACTCGGTGCGGCCGGGCTCGTTGACGTGGACGTGGGTGTCCACCAGGCCGGGGATCAGGGTTTCGTCGTCGGCAAGTTCGATCACTTCGGTGCCGTTCAGGCCGTTGCCGAGGGGTTCGATGGCCACGATCTTGCCGCCGCGCACGCCTACTTCACGGGGCGCGATGCCGGCAGTGGTGAGGATGCGCTGCCCCCGGATAACGAGGTCAAAGCTTTCTTCAGACATTGAGGGGCTCCTTAGTGCGGGCGCTGGTCGTCGGCGTGGTGGAATCAACGGTGGTGGCGGCCCGGGTCAGGTCCGCCAGTTCCGCGCCGATGTGCTTTCCCAATTGTTCAAGCAGGGGTCCTGCTTCGGCTATACATATTTCTACCTTGGCCTCCAGCGAGGTCAGCGGGTAGACCTGCCGGAATCCGGAATCCTTCTGCTGTTCCGGCGTCAGCGTGGTGCGTCCGCAGACGGCCACCACCGGAACACCGGCCCGGGCCGCCGCTCGGGCCACGCCCATGGGCGTCTTGCCGAGCAGGCTCTGTTCGTCCAGGCTGCCTTCGCCGGTGATCACCAGGTCGGCGCCGGCCAGCCGCTCGGCCAGCCCCGTGAATTCAAGCACGACGTCGATGCCGGGCCTGCGCGTCGCGGCCAGGACCGCGATGGCTGCGTAGCCTACGCCGCCCGCAGCTCCGGCGCCCGGTGCGTCCGCGGCCTTCAGCGCGCGGGGACCTATTTCGGCGGAGAGCACATCCACAAAGTGCGCCAGGGCGGCGTCGAGGATTGCCACGTCCTCCGGGGTGGCACCCTTCTGCGGGCCGAAGATCGCCGGGGCGCCTTCGGCTCCGAGCAGCGGGTTGTCCACGTCACTGGCCAGGACGAAGCGCGCCTCGTCCAGCCGGGAATCGAATCCGGAGAAGTCGATCCGGTCCAGCCTGGCGAGGGCCGCGCCGCCGGGCGGCAGTTCGTTGCCGTCGGCGTCGAGGAGCTGCGCGCCGAGTCCCTGCAGGACGCCGGCGCCGCCGTCGGTGTTGGCGCTTCCGCCGACGCCCAGAATGATCTGCCGGCATCCGGCGTCGAGCGCTGCCCGGATCAGTTCGCCGGTGCCCAGGCTGGTGGCGTTCTTTGCGCTGGCCGAATCCGGCCGGCCGGATGATCCGCTTTCAGCGGGGAGGACAGCGAGGCCCGACGCGGCGGCCATTTCGATGACCGCCTCGCGGCCGCGGACCGCAAAGTCCGCCCGGAGCGGCTGCCCGGTGGGACCGCTGACCAGGGCGCTCCGGCGGGTGAAGCCGGAGCCGACGGCGGCATCGAGGGTGCCCTCGCCGCCGTCGGCCACCGGAATCCGGAGGACGTCAAGGTTGTGGCCGGTGGCCGACTGCAGCCCGGCATCCAGGTGGCGGGCCACCTCCGGGGCGGACAGCGAGCCCTTGAACTTGTCCGGTGCGATCACGATCCGCATGATTAGGCCTGCATCGCCAGGATGGCAGTGGGGGCGTCGGCGCTGGTCTCGGCCAGTTCCTCGAACTCGTTCACTGCGTTGATTTCCACGCCCATGGAGATGTTGGTGATCTTTTCGAGGATCACTTCCACCACCACAGGAACCTTGAACTCGCCGGCCAGCGCCTTGGCCTTGTCGAAGGCGGCACCCAGATCGTTCGGGTCCTCCACGCGGACGGCCTTGCAGCCCAGGCCCTCGGCCACCTTGACGTGGTCCACGCCGTAGCCGTTTGTCTCCGGGCTGTTGATGTTCTCGAACGCCAGGGACACGTTCTGTTCCATGTTGAAGCCGCGCTGGGACTGGCGGATCAGGCCCAGGTAGGAGTTGTTCACCACCACGTGGATGTACGGCAGGTTGAACTGCGCGCCCACGGCCAGTTCCTCGATCATGAACTGGAAGTCGTAGTCACCGGACAGGGCAACAACGGTCTCGTCCGGCTTGCCGCGGACCACGCCCAGGGCGGCCGGAGCGGTCCAGCCCAGGGGACCGGCCTGGCCGGCGTTGATCCACTTGCGCGGGCCGAACACGTGCAGCATCTGGGCGCCGGCGATCTGGGACAGGCCGATGGTGGACACGTAGGTGGTGTCCTTGCCGAACGACTTGTTCATCTCCTCGTATACGCGCTGCGGTTTGATGGGGATGTTCTCGAAGTGCGTCTTGCGGTGCAGGGTGGCTTTGCGCTCCTGGCATTCGGCGGCCCAGCCGGAGTAGTCCGGCAGGGAGCCGGCTGCCTGGCGTTCGCGGGCCAGTTCAACCAGGCCCTCCAGTGCGGCGCCGGCGTCGGACGCGATGCCGAAGTCCGGGGAGAACACGCGGCCGATCTGCGTGGGCTCGATGTCGATGTGCACGAACGTGCGGCCGGCCGTGTAGGTGTCCAAGCCGCCGGTGTGGCGGTTGGCCCAGCGGTTGCCGATGCCGATCACGAAGTCGCTGCGCAGGTAGTTCTCGTTGCCGTAGCGGTGCGAGGTCTGCAGGCCCACCATGCCGGCCATCAGCGGGTGGTCGTCGGAGGTGGCGCCCCAGCCCATCAGCGTGGGGATGACGGGAACGTTCAGGATCTCGGCCAGTTCCACCAGTTGCGCGGAGGCGCCGGCGTTGATGATGCCGCCGCCGGCCACGATCAGCGGGCGCTCGCCTGCGGTCAGCATGTCCAGGGCCTTTTCCAGCTGCTTGCGGCTGGCCTTGGGCTTCTCCACGGGCAGGGGCTCGTAGGTGTCGATGTCGAATTCGATCTCGGCCATCTGTACGTCGATCGGCAGGTCCAGCAAAACCGGGCCGGGGCGGCCGGAGCGCATCAGCTGGAAGGCCTTCTGGAAGGCGCCGGGTACCTGGCCGGGTTCCAGGATGGTCATGGCCATCTTAGTGACGGGCTTGGCGATGGACTCGATGTCCACGGCCTGGAAGTCTTCCTTGTGCAGCTTGGCAACGGGGGCCTGGCCGGTGATGCAGAGCATGGGGATGGAATCGGCCCAGGCCGCGTACAGGCCGGTGATCATGTCCGTGCCGGCAGGGCCGGAGGTGCCGATGCAGATGCCGATGTTGCCGTCGGCGGCGCGGGAGTAGCCGTCCGCCATGTGGCTGGCGCCTTCAACGTGGCGGGCCAGCGTGTGGCGGATGCCGCCGTGGGCCCGCATGGCCGAGTAGAAGGGGTTGATCGCCGCGCCTGGCAGGCCGAACGCCTCGGTGGCGCCCTCCTTTTCCAGGATCGCGACGGCAGCATCTACGGTGCGCATCTTGGTCATTGTGTACTCCTTGAAAGCTTTGGGGTGCCCTTCGCGGGCGGATTTTGGGTGTAGTTGGGGAGCCGCCGTCGTTGATGTACGACGGCGGTTGCCCGGTTTTTGCTTGTTATCCGGCCTGCTGCCGGAGGTGCTTACTTCCGGCCGCTGAGCTGGAGGACCTGCTTGAAGAGGCCCGAGTGGTCGAGTCCGCCGTCGCCCTGGTTGACGGTGGCGGCGACGAGCTGTGCGACGACGGCGCCGAGCGGGAGGGCCACGTTGGCTTCGCGGGCTGCGGACGTGACGATGCCGAGGTCCTTGTGGTGGAGGGCCAGACGGAAGCCGGGGTCGAAGTTGCGGTCCAGCATCTTCTGGCCCTTCTGGTCGAGGACCTTGGAACCGGCGAGGCCGCCGCCGAGGACCTTGAGGGCTGCGTCGGTGTCCACGCCGTAGGCCTCGAGGAAGGCGATGGCCTCGCCGAGGACCTCGATGTTGACGGCGACGATCAGCTGGTTGGCGGCCTTGACGGTCTGGCCCGAGCCTGCGGGACCGACGTGGACGATGGTCTTGCCGACGGCGTTGAGGACGTCCTGCGCTGCCTCGAAGTCGGCCGCTTCGCCGCCCACCATGATGGAGAGTGCGGCGTCAATGGCACCCTGTTCGCCGCCGGAGACCGGGGCGTCGAGTGCGCGGATGCCGGCTGCCTTGGCGTCGTCCGCCAGGCGCTTGGCCACGTCCGGGCGGATGCTGGATGCGTCGATCCAGAGGGTGCCCTTCTTCGCGTTGGCGAAGACGCCCTCCTTGCCGCTGACTACGCCTTCGACGTCGGAGGAGTCGGGGACCATGGTGATGACGACGTCGGCGTCCTTGACGGCGTCCGCGATGCTTGTGGCGCCCTTGCCGCCTTCGGAGACAAGCTTGTCGATCTTGTCCTGGCTGCGGTTGAAGCCGGTGACGGTGTGGCCGGCCTTGACGAGATTGATGGCCATGGGCAGGCCCATGATTCCGAGTCCGATAACTGCAACGTTGCTCATGATGGTTCTCTTTCTGAAAGTCTGTGTGGGGCTAGGGGGACTACTGCGAGACGCGCTGGCGGATGGCCCAGCTGAAGGCCGTTTCCTTCGGTTCCTTGTATTCGAGTCCGATGTAGCCCTCGTAGCCGAGTTCGCGGCTGCGGGCGATCCACTCGCCGAGGGGAAGCTCACCGGTTCCGGGAGCCCCGCGGCCGGGGTTGTCGGCGATCTGGATGTGGCCGAAGTCCTTCGCGTGCTTTTCGATGACGGCGGCGACGTCGTCTCCATTGACGGCCAGGTGGTAGAAATCGGCGAGGAGCTTGATGTTCTCAGCGCCGGATTCCTCCTTGACCCGGGCAATGACGTTGAGGGCGTCCTGGGCCTTGAGGAGCGGGTACCTGGGGGCGCCGCTGACCGGTTCCAGGAGGACGGTGCCGCCGATGCGGGCCACGCCGGCTGCCGCCGCCGCGAGGTTTTCGGCGCCGATGGCGTCCTGCTTGTCGGCCGATTCGCCGTCAACGCGGTTGCCGTAGAGGGCGTTGAACGCCTTGCACCCGAGGCGTTCGCCGATGCCGGCGACGACGTCGATGTTGTCCTGGAATTCGGTGGAGCGTGCCGGCCAGGAGACCAGGCCGCGGTCGCCGCCGGGCATGTTGCCGGCGTTGAAGTTCAGGCCGGTGAGTTGCACGCCGGCGTCCTTGATGGCGTTCTCGAACTCGGTGACCTGGGCGTCGGCGGGGACGGAGGTTTCGAAAGGCCACCAGAATTCGACGGCGTCAAAGCCGGCGGCCTTCGCCGCGGCCGGGCGCTCCAGCAGCGGCAGTTCGGTCAGCAGGATAGAGCAGTTCACTGTGTACGTCATCGTAGGTGTCCTTCCGGGGGAGGGGCTTTGATCTATCTTCCTCTGTGCCTTGCGCCGAGGCCGGTTCGCCTCGTCGCTTTCCGCCTTGTGGAATTTAGATTCTGCTTTATGAAAAGTCTAGGGAAGGCTGGGGTGGGAGTCAAGGGGGCTTCGCCCTGCGGCTATGCTGAGGAACGCCGGTGAGGCACGGCAGTGGTGTGGCGGCAAGGACCAGCGTCACTGGTCGCGGAAGGACAATCGAATGGCGCGAGCGACAGTCCAGGACGTCGCCAGAACAGCGGGAGTGTCTGTAGGGACGGTGTCCCGCGTCCTGAACGGAAGTCCGGCTGTCAGCGAGTCGAGCAAGGAAAAGGTCAACGAGGCAATCCGCCAGCTGAGCTATCGGCCGCTTGCCTCGGCCCGGGACCTTCGCCGGGACCGGACAATGCGGGTCTTGGCCCTCGCCAAGAACCTGGACTCATTGGTGATCAGTGAAGTCTTCCGGGGTGTGGGCGACGCCGCGGCGGACTCCGGCTACGTCAGCCTCATCGCGGCGACGGCCGGGGACCCGGAGCGCGAACAGCAATTAGTGGACATGCTGCGGAACGGCTCCGTGGACGGATTGGTCCTGTTTTCGCCGACGATGTCGGATGAAGAGGTCGGTGCGGTGGCCGAACAATTGAGTGTGGTCCAGGTCTGCGAGATCGTCGACGCCGAGGCGGCATTCGGCGTGTCCATCGACGACCGCCAGGCCGCGTACGACATCACGCGCCATCTGATTGACACTGGCGGCCGAAGGCTGGCCATGATCGGGCACAGGGGTGCCCGCTCTGGCCGACTCCGCGAGGCAGGGTTTCGGCAGGCTGTCACCGATGCGGGCTTGGCTCCGGACCAAGTGCTGTTCGGGGAAGGTAGTTTCGGCTTCCACTCCGGGCGCGCCCTGGCCCGGAAGCTGCTGGAGGCGGGGCATCTTCCTGACGCAGTTTTTTGCGGCACCGACATCGTGGCGGCGGGGTGCGTCCGTGAACTCACCGACGCCGGGCTGCGGGTGCCTGACGACATCGCCGTGGCAGGTTTTGATGACTCGGCCCAGGCGGAGATGTGCGTCCCGGAACTGACCACTGTTCGGCAGCCGGCCTATGAAATGGGCCGGGTGGCATTTGCGGAGCTCCTGGAACGGATGACGGTACCGGGCGCACATCGCCGCGGCCGAACCTTCCTGCCTTATGAACTCGTGATACGGGACTCCACCAGGGGTTGAGAAGCAGGGTTGACAGCCTGACGTGGTCCCTGTCACACTACTTTGGAATCGATTCCACAGAGTAAAAGCCATCACTTTTCCTAGCTTTGGAATCGATTCCAAAAGTTGTATGCAACGAAGCATCCGGCAAAGAAGCCATGGGTGCGCGGCAGTCTCCGTCGCTGCCGCCCAACTCAGCTTCCCACTGCCCACAGACCCCCAAAGGAGCCACTCGTGGACTTGATTCGACCTGCTTCTCCGCTCCAGGAGGACACCGCAACATCCCGGAGCTCTGCGCGCATGACCGAACTGCGCGCAGGTTCCCCGCGGCGGCCGCGGCTCATCATTGCCGCCGCCGCAGCTATGGCCGCGGGCCTCCTGATCAGCGGTTGCGGTGGCGGCGCGGCACCCCAGGGTGCGGACAATGCGGCGGCTGCAGATCCGGCGTCGGGCGCGAATGCCAGCGGCAGCATCAACGTCTGCGGCGGCAAGGACGCCTCCGGCATCTACAAGGGCACGGCAGAGCAATTCACCAAGGCGAACGGCAAGGTCACGGCCAAGTACACCGAGATCGGCGCCACCACGGATGAAGCCCGCACTCAGACCGTGCAGCGGCTCGAAGGCAAGTCCACGGAATGCGATATCTTCCTCACGGACGTCATCTGGACCTCCGAGTTCGCCTCGCAAGGCTGGCTGCTGGACCAGACCAAGCTCGTAGAGTCCAGCAAAGACCGGCTCATCCCTTCCACGGTGGAGACCACGAAGTACGAGGACAAGTACTGGGCCTCGCCGTTCTTCACCAACGCGGGATTGGTGTACTACCAGAAGGACAAGGTGGCAAAGCCCGAGACCTGGCAGCAGCTTTACGCAGAAGCAGCCAAGGCTCCCGGCAACGGGTACGTCTACCAAGGGAAGCAGTACGAGGGCCTGACGGTGAACTTCCTTGAAATGCTGTACAGCGCCGGCGGCGAAGTGCTCAATGACAAGGGCGAGGTGACGATCGACTCCCCGGAAACCCGCGAAGTTCTCGAGTTCATGAGCAACGGCCTCAAGGATGGCTCGGCGGACCGCGCCGTCCTGACGTACAACGAAGACCCCACCCGCCTCGCCTACGAGTCCGGCAACTTCGGCTACCAGCGCAACTGGCCGCACGTGTACCGCCTGCTCAACGCCACACCGCTGGCGGGCAGCTTTGGCGTAGCGCCGCTGCCGGCGTGGGAAGGCGGCAAGGCGTCCGGCGTACTGGGTGGCTGGAACCTGGCTATCTCGGCCCACTCCACGAACCAGGCCGGGGCGGTGGCGTTCATCGACTTTGCCACCACGCCGGAGTGGCAGAAGCACGTGGCCATGGACTACTCCCAGGCCCCGGTTAATGAAGCGGCCTACTCTGATGCGGCGGTTCTCCAGAAGATGCCGTTCGCCACCGAGCTGCTCGCGTCCGTCAAAGGTGCCAAGCCCCGCCCGGTCTCCCCGGTCTACCCGCAGATCTCCCAGGCGATCTATAAGAACGTCTACGCCGTTCTTTCCGGTACTGCCTCCGCTGAGGACGCCGTGAAGAGCATGGCAGAGGAAATCAACACCGCCAAGGCGAGCTTCTGACCATGGCAACCAAGGCACTTTCGCCTGGTCGCACCGTGAACGGCCGCGACCAGGCAGAGCGGCGGCTCGCGGTCCGCATGACCGCCCCGGCGCTGGCACTCATGGCCCTGGTGGCGGCTGTGCCCATCGGCTACGCGATCTGGCTCTCGCTGAACCAGTACAGCGTCCGCACTGCCGGCCTCTCCCGCTTCGTAGGCCTGGAGAACTACGTCGCGGCTTTGAGCAGCCCCGAATGGTGGGCGGCCTTCGGCCAGACGTTCCTCTTCGCAGCCCTCTCGGTCTCCCTGGAGCTGGTGCTGGGAACCGGCATGGCGTTGCTTCTCAACCTCGCGTTCAAGGGCCGCGCAGTCCTTCGCACCGTGGTTCTGCTGCCGTACGCGATCGTCACGGTCGTCAGTGCCATCACCTGGCAGACGATGTTCCAGCCCAACATGGGTCTGGTGACCAACGTTCTCTCCGCCCTTGGGCTGCCCGGCGGCGACGTCGTCTGGCTCGGAGAGCATGGATACGCCATGGCCGTGATCGTCCTGGCCGACGTCTGGAAGACCACGCCGTTCGCTGCACTCATCATCCTGGCCGGCCTGCAGGTTATCTCCGCTGAGACCTATGAGGCGGCGGAACTCGACGGCGCCAGCAAGTGGCAGACATTCGTGCACATCACCCTGCCGCTCCTTCGTCCCGCCATCGTCCTTGCAGCGATCTTCCGCACCATGGATGCCCTGCGCGTGTTCGACTTGCCGTTCGTGCTCACCCGCGGCGCCAACGGCACCGAATCAATGTCGATGCTGGCCTATACCCAACTGCGGGAGAACCGGCTGGTGGGCGAAGGGTCGGCGCTGTCCATCCTGACCTTCCTGACCGTCATGGTGGTCTCCGTCATCTACATCCGCTTCGCCGGCGGCAACATCCGCGAAGCCGGCAAGGAGGAACAATGAGCACGCTGACTGCGGAACGCCCGACGGCGGAACCCGCCGCCCGCCCCAGGGCGCCGAAGCGTCGGCTCCGCGGCGAAGCGAAGCTGCACCCGCTCGTCTGGGTCTTCGTCGTTGCCGTCATGGGCTTCTCGCTCATACCGTTCTACTGGCTGGTCAACACCTCGCTCAAGAAGGGAGCGAGCCTGTCCAAGGGTGAACTCTTCCCGAGCCAGCCCACCGTGGAGAACTATCTGGTGGTATTCCAGAACCCCGAGTTCCTCCTGGCCTTGCGCAATTCGGTGATCATCGCCGTCGTCACCACCACGGTGGCGCTGGTATTCGCATCCTTCGCCGCCTACGCGTTGGCCAGGCTCAAGATGCGCCGCAAGGCGATGATCCTGACGCTCATCCTTTCGGTAACCACCTTCCCGGCCATCGCCATCGCGGCCCCGTTGTTCTCCATCTGGCGGGAAATCGGCCTGTACGACACGCTTCTTGGCCTCATCATCCCGAAGCTGACTTTCGCGTTGCCGCTGGCGATCTACACGCTGACCTCCTTCTTCAAAGAGATCCCGCGTGAGCTCGAGGAGTCGGCGTACATGGATGGCGCCACGCCGTTCACCGCCTTCCGCAAGGTCATCCTGCCTTTGGCGGTCCCGGGCCTTGCCACGACAGCGATCCTGGTGTTCATCTCGGTCTGGAACGAATTCCTCCTTGCCGTCACCCTGACCACTTCGCCGGAGGCCCGTCCGGTCCCGGTAGCGATTGCGTTCTTCAGCGGAACCAGCGAGTTCGACCAACCACTGGGCACCATCAGCGCGGCGTCGGTGATCATCACCGTCCCGCTGGTCATCCTCGTACTCGTGTGCCAGAAGCGCATCGTTTCCGGCATGACGGCCGGCGCCGTCAAGGGCTAAGCCCGCCGCCACTGAATCCAGCCCCACCCAACAGACTCCAACGAGAACCATAGAAAGAACAGGAACAACGTGAGCATTCAGCAGCAGGTCCCGTCCGCAATCCTCAAGGTGGGAGTTGTGGGCATCGGTTGGGCCGGCCAGCAGCACCTCAAGGCATACAGCAATATCGACGGCGTCCAAATTGTCGCCGTCGCCGGCATGGAACAAGACCTCCTTGCCCGGATGAAGGAGGAATACAGCATTCCTCACGCCTTCGCCCGCTGGGAAGACATGATCGAGCTTGAAGGCCTCGACGCCGTCAGCGTCGCCGTCCCCACGTTCCTGCACGCCCCGATCTCCATCGCGGCCCTGGAACGCGGATTGCATGTGCTGAGCGAAAAGCCCTTGGCCCGCAACGGCGCAGAGGGCCAGGCGATGGTGGATGCTGCCCGCAAAGCCGGCCGGGTCCTTGACGTCGCGTTCAACCACCGCCGCCGCGGTGACATCCAGGCACTCAAGGAAGTGATCGACGCCGGCACCCTGGGCCGCCCGTACTACGCAAAGGCATCCTGGCTCCGCCGCCAGGGCATTCCGATGCTCGGAAGCTGGTTCACCAACCCGGAACTCGCAGGCGGTGGTCCGCTGGCAGACATCGGCGTCCACGTACTGGACTATGCCCTGCACCTCCTGGGCGAACCAAAGGTCCTGGCGGTCTCCGCCTCGACCCATTCCGAACTCGGCCCGCGCGGCCTTGGTGGCAACGCCCGCTACACCGCGATGAAGTCAAGCCACAAGTTCGAGGTGGAAGACTTCGCGTCCGCGTTCATCCGTCTGGAAGGTGGCGGGACCCTCATCCTGGAAGCCGGATGGGCCAGCTACCGTGACGAGCGGGATCTGATGGACTTCACCGTTTACGGCACCGACGGCGGAGCGGAACTGCGCGCTGTCGGCGCTTCCGAGAATCCCGTGGCGGATGTGCGCGTCTTCGCGGAGAAGGACGGCGAGAACGCCGACTTCGAGGTGGTGGCCGAACCCGGCCGCGCGCACCAGGCCGTCGTCGACGACTTCATTGCCGCCGTGCGCGGTGGGGAGACCGTCTGGGGAAGCCATGACGGGTCACTTGCTCTGAGCCGTGCCCTGGTACTCGATGCCTGCTACAAGTCCGCCCTCGAACACCGGGAAGTGGTGCTCTGATATGTCCGATAAGAAACTGAAGATCGTCGTCTGGAACGAGGCCGTCCACGAGGCCCGCAACGAGCCGAAAACCATGGCCGGGATGTACCCGGAAGGCATCCACGGCGCCATTGCTGCCGGGCTCCGGGCCTCATACCCGGACTCCGAAATCTCCACAGCCACCCTGGCCGACCCCGAGCACGGACTCTCCGAGGAAGTCCTCGAACAGACCGACGTATTGCTGTGGTGGGGCCACATAGCGCATCAGGAAGTCAGCGACGAAGTGGTGGAACGCGTGCAGCGCCACGTACTGGGAGGCATGGGCCTGGTGGTGCTGCACTCCGGGCACTTTGCCAAGATCTTCACCAGGCTGCTTGGCACCACCTGCTCACTGAAATGGCGCAACGAGGGCGAACGCGAACTCGTGTGGACGGTCAAGCCCTCACACCCGATCGCGGCCGGCATCGAAAGCCCCATCGTCATCCCCGAGCAGGAAATGTACGGGGAACTGTTCGACATTCCGGAGCCCGATGACCTGATCTTCATCAGCTCCTTCGCCGGCGGCGAGGTGTTCCGCTCCGGCGTGACGTTCTCCAGGGGCAAGGGCAGAATCTTCTACTTCAGCCCCGGCGACCAGGAGTACCCGGTCTACCACCAGCCGCAGATCCAGAAGGTCATCGCCAACGGCGTTGGCTGGGTGGCCCAGCCGGAGCAGTTCCGGGAGGCACCTGAGGTCTCCAACCCTGCCCGGGGCTGGTTCGAGGAGGCCTAGGCGCCTCCTTCCGTGAATCCGCACAAACCACCCTCCTAACCATCAGGAACGAGAACATGTCCAGCCCTGAACACCCGTCCGACCGAATGCCTTCCTCGCCAGTTTCGCGCCCGCTCGGCGTGGCCGCCATTGGCTATGCCTTCATGGGGAAGGCCCATTCGAATGCGTGGCGGAACGTGGCCAGTTTCTTCAATGTCCCGGCCTTCGAGCAGAAAGTGCTCGTAGGCCGGGACGCCACCCAGGTGGCCGAAGCCGCAGCCAGGTACGGCTGGGCCGAGTCCGCCACGGACTGGCGTGCCGTCATTGAACGGGATGACATCGACATCGTGGACGTCTGCGCCCCGGGCTGGATGCACGCGGAGATCGCCATTGCCGCGCTCGAGGCGGGCAAACACGTCCTCGTCGAAAAGCCGCTGGCCAACACTGTGGGTGAGGCTGAGCTAATGGCGGCGGCTGCTGCGGCGGCCCGTTCCCGGGGCGTGCAGTCGATGATCGGCTTCAATTACCGCCGCGTCCCCGCGCTGGCGCTGGCCCGGGAGCTGATTGCGGAGGGCCGCCTCGGCACTGTCCGGCACATCCGGGCCGCCTACCTGCAGGACTGGCTCTCCAACGCCGAAGCCCCCATGACCTGGCGGCTGGCGAAGGAAACTGCCGGATCCGGCGCCCTGGGCGACATCGCCTCCCACGCCGTCGACCAGATTCAGCACCTCACCGGTCAAACTGTCACTGAGGTGACTGGAACGCTGAGGACTTTTGTTGCCGAGCGTCCCGGTCCCGCGGGTCTGGAAGCGGTCACGGTGGACGACGCCGCCTGGGCCACCCTTGGAATGACGGGGAATATCAGCGCCTCGGTCGAGGCATCCCGGGTTGCCACCGGCCTGAAGAATTCCCTCACGCTCGAAATCTACGGCTCACGCGGGTCGCTGACGTTTGACCTCGAGAACCTGAACGAACTGAATTTCCTGGACGCCACCGTCCCCGTCCGGGAACAGGGATTCCGGCGCATCCTGGTCAACGAACCCGAGCACCCGTACCTGGCTGCCTGGTGGCCCCAAGGCCACGTGATCGGCTGGGAACACACCTTCACGCACCAGATCCGCGACTTCCTCGCTGCAATCCGCGAAGGCGAGGCGCCGTCGCCGTCGTTCGAAGACGGGCTCCAGATCCAGCGCGTCTTGGCTGCGGTCGAAGAGTCTGCCGGTAACAAGAGCACGCTCACCGTTGTCGGCCCCATGTCGCTTGCCGCCACCGAAGGAGCCTGAAAGCGGGCGGTTCCTGTCGGAGCCGCCCGCTTCACCGGTTTGTTTCTTAGTGCCTCTTGAAGGCGTGCCTGAATTTTTCGCCGGCCTGCTTGAGGTCGGCCCTGATCGCCTGGCCCTTGCCTTCGGCCCTCATCCGGCGGTTGCCGCTGGCCTCGCCGGCGGCTTTCTTTCCCTTGCCGTGAAGTCGCTCCGCGGCGTTGTGGATCCTGTCACCCAAACCCATTGCGGTCCTCCTTGTGGTGCGGCCCATGCGGCTGGTTGCCGCAATTCCCGCCACTTAAATTGTAGGAAGAATTGGCTCCAGGTCCATGGCGCCCGTAAAGGAGTACCCTAGGGAACGTAAGCATGCTTGCTATCTGAAGAGGTGGTTCCCATGAAGAAATTTCCAGTTCTTGGCGTTGCGGCCGCGGCGATGCTTGCCTTGGCCGGATGTACAGGCGGCGGAGCGCAAAGCCCCACACCGAGTGCCAGCGCAACAACCAGCGCGGCGCAGGACAAGGTCTATAGCGAAGATGAACTCCGGAACCTGATCTCGGGCAGGACCGACAAAGACGGCAATGAGCTCAAGCTCTACTCCAAGGAGCAGGTGGAGCAAGGCAGCAACATCGCAAACCTGCTGATGAGCGCCGCCACTACCGACCCGCAGGACTGCAAGGGGATCGCCACGGCCGGGCTGCTGGACAAGGTTGAGAGCGGTGACGTGGCCATTGCCCTCTCTGAGGGTTCGCAACCGCGCACGCTGTCCGCCCAGTCGGGAAGCGAAGGGCCCGACGCCGCCGGCCTGCTCGATCAGGTCAGCAGCAAGATGGACCAGTGCGCCAAATTCACGCTCTCAGTGCTGGGACAGCGCTATGACGTGGCCAGCAAGGAGCTGAAGGCCGACACCGACGGCGAGGAGACCTTCGCGACCGTCAGCACCCGAGGCGGCAACGCGTCCGACATGCTGATGCAGGTTTCCGCGGCGCAGGGCCGCCTCCTGGTGGTGGCCACCAAGGGCGGCGCCAACCTGGGCGACGCCGACCAGAAAGAGCTGGAAGATCTGGTCAACGAAGTCCTGGCCAAGGCGGAGGGCGGTTCTTCCGGAACGGCAACCCCGACGCCGACCGGAAGCTCGACGTCGACCGTCACCGGAACCTCAACGCCTAGTGTTACGGAAACGACGACGGCGACAGTCACCGTGACCCCAACCGAATCCGAGTCCCCGGAGAGCCCTTCGCCGTCTAACTAATCACTCACCAAGGTACCGGCCGGGGCGATGGTTCAGCGCGAGGACAAAGTTGAGGAGCGTTGCCCCGGCCGCCGACAAAAGGACCACCAGCGGACCGACGAAGGCGAAGGCGGCCAGCACTATCGCCACGTCCAGGATCAACTGAACGTATCCGGCGCGCCAGTTCAGGCGTTCCTGGAGGACCAGGGCGAGGATGTTGAAGCCGCCCAGGCTGGACTTATGCCGGAACAGGATGAGCAGGCCCACGCCGGCCAGCAGGTTTCCGCCGAACACGGCATAGAGGGGGTCGATCTGTACCGCCCCGAGAGCGGCCGGGTGAACGGAAGACAAAACGGACACGACGGCGACAGCGGCCACTGTCCTGAGGGCGAAGTTCCAGCCCTTCTTCCAAACGGCCAGCGCGAAGAACGGCAGGTTGACAGCCATGAAGATCACGCCGAATGGAAGCGGAATGGAATAGCTGACCAGAAGCGCAAGGCCGGCCGTCCCGCCGGTAACAGCCTCGCTGGATTTGAGGAGGAACAAACCCAGGGACGCGGCAAAGGTACCCGTGAGTATTCCCAGGATGTCCTCGGCGGCTGAGTGCTTCACTGCGGCCGGTGTCGGCGCGGCCGGTGTGGCCGCGTTCTTTGCCGGCGGGGCAGGGGCTGTATGAGTGGTCACTGTGCACCAAACCGGCTGCGGTCGGAAAGAACCGCGAGGACGCGGTTGTTGGTTTCCCGGTCAGCGAGGCTGACGCGCACCCCGTCACCCGGATAGCCCCTGGCCAGGATGTCTGCATCTGACAGGGCAGCGAGGATCTGCTCACGCTGCTGGTCCGGCACCCTGAGCCAGTAGAAATTCGCCTCGCTGTCGGGGACCTGCCAGCCAAAGCTGCGAAGCGACGAAATCACCCGGCCGCGCTCCTCTGCCACCGCGTTGGTGCGGGTCCGGATTTCCGTTTCGGCAGCCAGGGACGCGACCGCCGCCCGCTGGGCCATCCTGTTGACCCCGAAAGGGATTGCCGTCCGGCGAAGCCCCTCGGCCACGGCGGGCCTGGCGATGGCATATCCAACGCGAAGACCGGCAA
Source organism: Arthrobacter sp. SPG23 (assembly GCF_000876655.1). Classification (GTDB taxonomy): domain Bacteria; phylum Actinomycetota; class Actinomycetes; order Actinomycetales; family Micrococcaceae; genus Arthrobacter. The sequence goes on along the minus strand of NZ_JYCN01000026.1, from coordinate 288,883 downwards.
GGCCGTAAGCCTTGGAGAATGTGCGCAGGACGCAGATGTTCGGATACCGGCGGAAGAGCTCCAGGGAATCCAGGCCGTCTGCGCTCCTCTGGTATTCGATGTATGCCTCGTCGATCACCACCAGGACATGCGGAGGGACCTTGGCGAGGAAGTCTTCCATCTCCGCGGAACCGATCGAGACGCCGGTGGGATTGTTGGGCGAGCACAGGATAACGATGCGCGTCCGGTCGGTGACGGCGTCAGCCATCGCCGCGAGGTCGTGGTGTTCGTTGGCCAGCAGCGGGACCGCCACCGGCCTGGCGCCGGCCACGCTGATCAGGATGGGGTAGGCCTCAAAGGACCGCCAGGCGAAGACCACCTCGTCGCCGTGGTCGCAGACTGCCGCGATCATCTGCTGCAGCACGCCTGAGCTTCCCGGCCCCACGGCGACTTCTTCGGCGGACACCGAAAAATGCCGGGCAATGGCTTCCCTCGCTTCGGCTGAGCCCATGCTGGGGTACTTGTGGATCCGGGCGCCTTCAGCCGCTATCACGTCCACTACGGAAGGAAGCGGGGTGAAATGACTTTCGTTCGATGCCAGGGCAGCCGTCAGTGCGGATTCGGCGCTCCGGCCGGCAATGTAGGTGGGCAGCTTGGCGACGGCGTCGCGAAGCATTGGCTCCGCGGGCGGGTGAAGGGTGCTGGTCATGTAAGCATCTTTCGGCATCGGAATCACTATGCGCAACAGAGCACATAATGGCGGGACAGATCCGGCCTCTAGATGAGTCCGGTATGACAAAATGCTCAATATGCACCGCGTTGACTCTTTGGATGCCAGGATACTTCTCGCCCTCGACCAGGATCCGCAGGGAACCGTCCTGTCCTTGTCGCGGCAGTTGGGCGTCGCACGGAATACCGTCCACGCCCGGCTGCGGCGCCTGCTGAGCGACGGCAGCCTGGGCCCCTTCAGCCAGCGCGTGCGCATGGACGCCCTGGGCCTTCCCCTCATAGCCTTCATTTCCATTGCCATCAGCCAGTCGGCAAGCGAAGAGGCCGTGGCTGCGCTCCGCGTCATTCCGGAAATCATCGAGATGCATGCGACCACCGGGGACGCGGACCTGCTCGCAAAAGTGGCGGCGCGTGACCCGGCGGACCTTCATCGACTGACCAACAGGATGCTCAGCATTGACGGCGTCATGCGCACCAGCACGGCGATGTCCCTGGTGGAGGTCATGCCGCTGCGGACCCTTCCGCTGCTTGAGGCCGCAGCCGGGGACATCTGACTGCGCGCGAGCCAGCTTGCTTAGTCGAGCAGGTCCAGTGCGTCGGCGCCCGAGCCGGCCACTGGCTCCAGCCGCGGCTGGCGGCAAAGCAAACGAAACAGAACATTTTCTCCCATATTCCATCGTCAAGTCCTTGACCGATCCAGTCACGTCCTGATAAACCTAAGAGGCGGAAAGCGCTTTCTCTCCCGCCCGAATCCCTCGAAAAACTTCACGGGACCGGGCCGGGAGAAAAAGTGAAACGATACAAAACCCCATTGGCGGCAGACTCAGCTGCCGTCAGCATCAAAGGAGATGTTCTTTGGCATACCCCGCGAAATGTTCTCTTTCCAATAAGGCAGGGCGGTTCCGTAAGGCGGCGCCGGTTGCCGCTGCGGCCCTGGCAGCCGCCGCACTCGCCTTCACCGGCGTCCCGCTGGCACAGGCCGATCCAACCCAGGCTGATCAGACAAAGGCCGATCCAACCCAGGCGAGCCCCGGCCAGAACGCACAGCTGCCGGTCCAATCAGGCAAGTCCGCGCTCAAGCGCCAGGTGGAAAACCTGGACCGTGCGCCCGTGGCGGTCCTCACCGATCAGGGCGTCACCCTCAGCTGGCGGATGCTGGGCCTGGACCGGGACAGCATCGGCTTCCACGTGATCCGCGACGGCGTGCAGCTCACGGTGGATCCCATCCGGAACTCCACCATGTACGTCGATCCGGAGGGGACCGCGTCCTCCAAATACGTCATCAAGGCGGTGGGCAACGGTGACGGGCAGAACCAGCTCACCGAGGAGTTCACTCCGATGGCGCAGAACTACCTGGCCATCAAGCTGGACAAGCCGGCCGACGGCGTTACCAAGGACGGCAAGCCTTATACCTACTCCGCCAACGACGCCAGCGTGGCCGACCTCGACGGCGACGGCAAGTACGAAATCATCCAGACGTGGGCGCCGTCCAACGCCAAGGACAACTCGCAGTCCGGCTACACCGGCAACGTCTACGTGGACGCTTACACGATGGACGGCACCAGGCTGTGGCGCATCGACCTGGGCCACAACATCCGGGCCGGGGCCCACTATACCCAGCTGCTGGCCTACGATTTCGACGGCGACGGCAAGGCCGAGCTGTCGATGAAGACCGCGGACGGCACCACGGACGGTGCCGGCACCGTGATCGGCGACCCGTCCGCGGACTACCGCACCACCGCCGGGTACGTCCTGTCCGGTCCTGAATTCCTGACAGTCTTCAACGGCGCCAGCGGCACCATCATGGACACCGTCAACTACGACCCGCCGCGCGGTTCGGTGGCAGCGTGGGGCGACGGCTACGGCAACCGCGTGGACCGTTTCCTCGGCGCGGTGGCGTACCTGGACGGCGAGCACCCTTCCATGATGTTCAGCCGCGGCTACTACACCCGGACAGTCCTGGTCACCTATGACCTTGTGAACGGCAAGCTGGTACAGCGCTGGAAGTTCGATTCCGACGTCGCCGGCGCCGAATACAAGGGCCAGGGCAACCACAACCTGTCCGTGGCTGACGTGGACCAGGACGGCAAGGACGAGTTCGTCTTCGGCTCCATGACCATCGATGACAACGGCCAGCCTCTCTATAACACCAAGCTTGGCCACGGCGACGCCATCCACACGGGCGACCTGGACCCGTCACGGCCCGGCCTGGAAACCTTCGCCGTCCACGAAAGCATGAGTCAGAGCGGGAACCGGGGTGCCACTTTCCGTGACGCAGCCACGGGTGAAGTCCTCTGGAGCATTCCGGCCATCAAGGACACCGGGCGCGGCGCCGCGGGGGATATTGATCCCCGCTATGCCGGCGCTGAAGGCTGGGCCATCGGCGGCAGCGCCGCCTGGAACTCGCCGGTGGGGCAGCTGATGTCCGCGAAGGGTGAACTGATTGCGGAGAACATCCCGGCCGCGAACTTCCTGGCCTGGTGGGACGGCGACCTGCTGCGCGAAATCGTGGACCACGACTATGACGCCGCCACGTCCGTCGGCGTGCCCACCATCTCCAAGTGGAACTGGGAGACCGAGACAAGTGACCGGCTCCTGACCGCCACGGGTGCGCGGAGCAACAACACCACCAAGGGCAACCCGTCCCTGCAGGCTGACCTGCTGGGGGACTGGCGCGAGGAGCTGGCCTTCCCGTCCAGCGACAGCACGGAACTGCGGATCTACACCACCACGTCGCCCACCGAGGTGCGGCTCCGCACCCTGATGCACGATCCGATGTACCGCACCGGCGTGGCTCGTGAAAACGTGGCCTACAACCAGCCCCCGCACCCGAGCTTCTTCATTGGCGAGGGAATGGAAACTCCGGCGATGCCCTCCGTCACGTACGTCGGCGCCGATAAGTAATACGGCCGACGACGGAACAAAAGCACCGCCCGCATCTTCACGATGCGGGCGGTGCTTTGCGACGGGTCAGTGCTGGCCAAGGCCGCCTCCCATGGGTGGGAGATGCCCGTCGTGGCGGTGCTGTTCCCGCAGGCGTTCGGCGGCGCTGTGGTTCTCACCTTCGGCCGTCTCGTCGGACTCACCTTCGAAGTCCACCAGCCCGTTGGTCTGGTCGAAGGGATGGGCGAACCGGTTGTACTCCGGACCGGCCCCTAGAGTCCTGGCCTGGGCGGCGTCGGGAACCGGAGCGCGCCGGGCGCTTGTCGCGTGGCCTTCGTGCTCGATGAACTGCTTGAACTTCTTGAGGTCGTGCTCCGCCTGGCGGCCCACTATGTGGAGCAGGTTGCCCACTTTCTCGACGGCGCCCGCGGGCTGGTACTCCAGGGTGAGCTTGAGTGAGGTCCTGCCGCTTCCGGCGTCGCTAAAGTCCACGGCGCCGGAGTTGGTGGCGCCAGCGGTGGCTGCCCAGGCAACCCGACGGTCGGGGACCTGCTCCAGGATCTTGGCTTCCCATTCCCGGCGGACTCCTGCAATGCGGGCCACCCATTTCAGTCGGTCGTCACTGAGCCGGGTGACGCTCTGCACTCCGGGCATGAAGCACGGGAAGTCCTCGAACTTGGTCCACTGCGTGTAGGCCTCGCTGACCGGCACGTTGACCACAATGTGCTTTTCCACCGTGCTGCTCACGGCGTCTCCTTCGGTTGAGATTCTGATGGAAGGGATTTGGCTGGAATGAAGGAGCCAGGGGCGGCTGCGCCCCTGGCTCTTTCGATGTGCAGACCGCTGAGCGGATCAGATGCACGGATCGGTGAAGTGGTCAGTTAGCGCCTGCCACCGAGGACTGCGATGTCGCTCTTTTCCCAGCGGGTCCAGTCTGACCAGTTGTTGCCGCTCTTCACGCGGAAGGAAACCTCGTGGTACACGCGGTCCTTTCCTTTGTCCCTGTCGACGTTGTCCCTGCTGTGGATGGTGATGCGGCCATCACGCCTGTCGAAGGACTCCTTGAATGTGGTGCGCCCCAGGAGGTCGTCCCGCCAACGATTGTCCTGCTCGAAGCGCCTCTGACGGATCTCCACGGTCTTGTTGCCATTGCAATCGACGCGAATTCTGAAGTCCGCGACATCCTTCGCCCCGTAGCGTCCCACCGGTGTTGGCTTCAGCGGGTCAACGGTACAACCGCGCAGCGACGTCGATGCGTCAGCGGGCACAGCCAGTGCAACAGGTCCGCCAATAAGACCCAGCGAAACAGCCGAAATCAATGCGAATCGGGTTCCGAAGGGGCGGGATTTGGTTGATTGAGTGATGGACATTTCTTTTGCTCCTACATAAGGATGCGAGCGATCATTTTCGGGCAGGACTGGCCGGCCGCGATATCACTCCCCTGTGAAGCGGCAACCAGTTCCAGCCGGTTTCAAACAGCACACCCGGTCTCTGCGGGGGCTTGACTCCGGGCTCTTTGACGACGTCATTTCGTGGCCCGGTAGTACAATCGTGCGCCCGCTTTTCGCCAAGCGCCAGTGCCCTAGCGCCCCTATTTTCCGCGATTTTACGGGAAAAACCGGGGCTTATTCCGGACATCAGAAGTCCGGATTTGTCGCCGCTGCGAGACGCGAAACCATAGGCTTGCAGTGCCGGCCGGACGTCGAAAACGGACGGCCGCACCGAGCACTAACCACAAACGAAAGGCGCCACCATGACCGACCCCCAGGAAGCCGCAACCGACCCCGCAAACCTGATCGGCCCCGGCGATCCGGACGCCGTCGACCCCAAGCAGCCCCGCCCGGGCGGTGGGACGGCGAAGAACATCCGCGAGGAGCAGCAGACGCAGGCGGCAGGCACCGTTCCGGCGTCGTACGTCGGCAGCGGCGAGCCGGACGCGGAACGCAAACCGGAGGATGCAGCCGAGGGCGCCGGCACCTGGGATGACCAGGTGTAGGGCGGCACCGCCAGTACCGGCAGCAGATTCCATTCTGCGGTTAAACAATTCCGCAGTATGGATTTAGCATTCCGGAAACACGGGGTCCCTAGCGTTGCCTATGACCTGAAGGCGTCCAGCGCGTCTTTTCCCCGTTGATTGGCAGCCCTGATGAACCTCCCCTCGCCCCTGGTGCCCGACGCAAGCAGCGCACCGCTGAAGAAGCCCCTCTACAAGTCGCTCTTCGTCCAGATCCTCGTGGCCGTGTTCCTGGGCATCGGGATCGGCCATTTCTGGCCCGATCTCGGCTCGGCCCTGCGGCCATTGGGCGACGGGTTTATCCAGCTGATCAAGATGATCATCGCCCCGCTGATCTTCCTGGTGATTGTGACGGGCATTTCGGCCGTGGGCGACGTCAAGGCCGTTGGCCGGGTGGGCGTGAAGGCGCTGCTGTACTTCACCGGCGCCACGCTCTTCGCACTGGTGTTCGGCCTGGTGGTGGGAAATGTTGTCCAGCCCGGCGCCGGCCTGAACATCGACCCGACCACACTGTCCCAGGACGCCCTCAACGCCAAGACCGGGACGGCCCCGCCCAAGGATGCCGGTGCGTTCCTGCTGGGCATCATTCCCACCAGCGTGGTAGGCGCCTTCGCCTCCAACAGCCTGTTGCAGGTGCTCTGCTTCTCCGTATTCTTCGGCGCGGCCATCGTAGTGGTGGGCAGGGAACGCTGCCTGCCCGTGGTGACGCTCCTGGAAACTGTCCTGGAGCTGTTCTTCAAGATCATGGGCTGGGTGATGCGCGTAGCCCCGGTGGGTGCGTTCGGCGCCATGGCGTTCATCATCGGCCAGTACGGCCTCGGCTCACTGAGCACGTACGCCCTGCTGATCGCGGCCTGCTACGGCGCGGCCATTATTTTCATCGGGCTGCTGTTCGTGGTGGCCTGGGTGTATCCGCGGGTGCCGCTGTGGCAGTTCATCAAGTACAGCCGCGAGGAATTCCTGCTGGCGCTGGGTACGGCGTCCACCGAGTCGGTGCTGCCGCGCATCATGACCAAGCTGACCAACGCCGGCTGCTCCCGGGCCACCACGGGACTGGTGGTGCCCACCGGTTACTCCTTCAACCTCGACGGCGCCGCTCTGTACCTGTCCATCTCCCTGCTGTTCCTTGCCCAGGCCTTCGGACACAACCTCGACCTTGGCCAGCAGCTCGCGGCCCTGGGCATCCTGATGCTGACTTCCAAGGGCATGGCGGGCGTCCCCGGCTCGGCCTTCCTGGCACTCTCGGCCACCGCGGCCGCCCTGGGCATCTTCCCGGTGGCCGGCGTGGCCCTGCTCCTGGGCGCCGACCGGCTCATGGACTCCATGCGCGTCTCCGTGAATCTGCTGGGGAACTGCGTGGCCACGTTCGTGGTGGCCAAATGGGAAGGCCAGTTTGACCGGGAAGCCATGCTCCGCGCGTTCCGCGGGGATTTGGACGAAGGCGCGAGGGCGGAGAATGCGACGGCGGGCGGCGCACCTGCGGCGGATGCCGCTGTCGAGCCTGCGGGTGCCGGATCAGCCGGTGCTGCACCGGCCGCGGTGCGGTAAGACAGCGGAAGCCGGGGACGACGGCGGCACTGGCGCGCCGCCGTCGTCCCGCCCTGCGGAACGGGCTGGTTTGACCGCCGCAGGACGGGCAGACTGAACGCATGAAACCGCTTTCTCGCGAAGAGCATGCCACCTTTCCGGGCGGCGGGACCGCCACACCGCCAACGGACTTTGCCGTCATCGGCGGCGGGTACCGGGCTGGCTTCTTCCTCCGTGTGGCCCAGGCGCTTCCGCACCTCTTCCGGGTCTGTGGCGTGGTGGCCCGGCGGGAGGAAAACCGGGCAGCGGTGGAGGCGGAGTGGGGCGTCCCGGCGTATCCCACCCTGGCGGCCCTCCTTGACGAGGCCGCGCCCGACTTCGCGGTTGTATCCGTCAGCGGCGGCGCGGCGCCGGGAGTCATCGCTGATGCCGCCTCGCACGGTCTTCCCGTGCTGACGGAAACCCCGCCGGCGCCGGACCTCGCGGGGCTCCTGTCCCTGTACCGGCTGGTGGAGGACGGGGCGCGGATCCAGGTTGCCGAGCAGTACCACTTGGAACCGCTGCTCTCGACGCAGATCGCAGTCGCCCGCTCAGGCCGGCTGGGCAGCGTCACGGAGGCCTTTGCCTCGGTCTGCCACGGATACCACGGGGTCAGCGTCCTCAGACGGCTGCTGGGGATCGGGTTCGAAAACGCCGAGGTAACCGCCCACGAGTTCCGCTCGCGGATGCAGGCCGGACCCGACCGCTCCGGGGATCCGCAAGAAGACCGTCTCATCGACGAGGCCCACGTGTCCGCACGGCTGGACTTCGGCGGCAGGCTGGGCGTCTTCGACTTCACCACCGATCAGTACCGCTCCTGGATCCGTTCGCCGCACGTGCTGGTCCGGGGCGACCGCGGTGAACTCCGCGACACCCACCTGCGCTATGTGGAGGACTTCCGCACGCCCATGCGCAGCGAAATCCGGCGCATCGGTGCCGGGCAGGCGGGCAACCACGAAGGCCTGTTTCTCCGCGGCCTGGTGGAGGGCGGGAACTGGCTCTACCGGAACCCGTTCCTGCCCGCCCGGCTCGCCGACGACGAACTTTCCGTCGCCGCGCTGCTGCGGGGCATGGCCGATTACGTTCACGGCGGTCCGGAGGTGTACAGCCTCGCGGAAGCCTGCCAGGACCAGTACCTTGCCCTCACCATCCAGCAGTCCATGGAATCAGGGGAGAGCATCCGGACCAAAACCCAGCCCTGGGCCGCCACCTAGCGCACCTGCTGGAGCGCCGGGAGGTGTCCGCCGATCAGGGCCAGGTTCTGGATCACTGCCAGGCCGAACTGCGCGGCATCGTTGGTGGACACTGTCAGGGCCTCGTCCACGGGCGCGAGGACGTACGGCGGTTGGATTTTCCGCAGCGTGAACGCCTCCTGGTGGTTGAGGTTTTCGCCGCCCTCCGCGAAGCTGTCCCAGGCCTGTGCGGCCAGCTCAGCGTCACCCAGCCGCGCGGCTGCGTAGGCGGAGAGCCGGCTGTGGGCCTGGGTCAGGTGGATGCCGTCCAGCGGCCGGCCCACCTCGGCGGCCTGCTCCTCTTCCGTGGCCAGGAACAGCCGGCAGTACTGCAGCCACGCGCGTTCAAACGCGGCATCCGGCACCAGGCTGACCAGTTCGCTGCAGATTTCCACTAGCCCAAACACGGCGCTCAGGTGCGAGACGCTGACGACTTCGCGGCCGGCGTCGAACCTTCCCTTATCCAGGTCGTACAGCGCTTCGCCCGTGAGGAAGCCGTATTTCAGGGCGCCGATGTCCGCCATTGTTCCCAGCAGGCGGTCCCGTGAGCGCGGGTTGCCGGTGCGTTCCCAGTCGGTCAGCCAGGTGGCGGCCAGCGATCCCCAGTCCGTTCCCAGGCCCACGGCCAGCGCGCTGCGGTCCGGCCGGTACGTGGCGATGTCCGGGCGCACCTTGCGGGTGGGGTCCAGGCCCAGGAAGTTCTGGTCGCTGTCCACGAGCTCGGCGAGCAGGTCGCCGGTGCGTTCGTCCGCCGTCAGGTAGTAGTAGAACCGGCGGTAGGCGGGCGTGCTGATCCGCAGCTGCTTGGCGCTGCAGCCCCAGTGCTGGACGTTGTGCCGGGAGCCCAGGCCGCGCCACTCGCCCAGGTGGTAGACGTCCACTTCGCCGGTGTGGCGGGTCATGGCCTCGGCAAAACGGAACACGTCCGCCCGCCCGGACCGCAGGTACATGTACCAGAGCCACAGGTCGGGGGAGAGCTCAGAGTTGTCCCAGGCGTACCCGCCCACGTCGTAGCGCCAGACGTGCCGGTCGGCGTCGTAGGTGTGCATCACGTCGCCGTAGTTCCAGAACCCGTACCAGCGGCGCTGCTCCACCTGGCCGGTGTAGAAATCGAAGAGGAAGTCCAGCTTGTCCTCCAGCCCGGCCCGCTCCGGCGTGCTGCGGTCCACAGGGGACCAGTCGCCGAACACGCCGGCCGAGTGCAGGTACTCCGGGGCGGCCTGCAGCAGGGGCGGCGTGGAGGAGGCCTCCACATCGGCGGCGAGGGAGCGGGTGTCCGGAGTGGAGTCGTACGCGAACAGCGTCAGCTCGTGGGTGCGGGCGATGCCGCGGGGAGTGCCGAATCCCGGTTCGTAGTCCTCGTAGGTGATTTCCAGGCCCTCGAGCTGCTCCTCGAACGTGTCCTGACCCAGTCCGTCATGGTAGAACCGCAGATCCATGGGCTGGGCCTCGGGGGAGTACAGCCACGCCGTCACCTCTGCCTCGGCGGTGGCGGCGCCGCGGATGTCCAGCTGGCCGGGGTGGGATTGCCAGAAGTTGCGGACGCCGATGCCGAAGCCGCCGCCGGGAGTGCTGAGTGAACAGAACCCGGCAGCCCGCGTGCCGCCGGAGATTCCCACCCAGCCGTGGCCCTCGCCGGTCCGTTTGCGGAGCTCGAAGCCGTCCGCGCTCAGCTGGGTCAGGGTGTAGTCGTTCCAGGCCGGGATCAGGTGCAGCCGCCTGGACACCAGTTCGCTCCACTCCTCCAGCGGTGGCGTTGCTTGTCCCGCTATCTGGGCGCGGCGGACGGCCTCGCCCGGGTCGCGGCGCAGGCCGGTCAGGCCGCGCACCGCCTCGGTGAGGAAACCGCCGTCGGCCCCTGCAATGCGCACATGCCTGTCGTGCAGCTGGCCCTCGAGCGGCACCGTGAACCGGACGCCGAGGCCGGCCAGGAAGTCGCGCTCGGCATCGCCGTCCCAGATGAAGGAGTGGACCATCCGCACGCTGCGGGCTCCCGCGTAAAAGTAGAACCGGACCACGAACGGCAGCCAGCTGCGCCCGTCACCGCTGTGGCTGTCCGGGCGGTGCGAGCCTTCCAGCCGCACCACCGTGCGGACCGGACCGCTTTGTTCAAGCACGACGGCGGTCACCTCACCGGTGAACGCCTGCCGGCTGACGCTGCCGGGGCCGTCCGGGACTCCGTCCTGGAGCAGGCTGACCAGCTTGCCATCGCGGGCCATCACGGTGCCGCCGCGGGAGAGGGCGGCGAACAGGGATGAGCCGGTTCGGTTGATGACCATGTCCAGCGTGCCGGTGGAGATAGTGATGGAGTCTTCCGTTTCCTTCACGGCGATCTCCGCGGCGGGTGCAGCCTCCGGTGATGGCCCGGCCTCCGGCGAGGCGCCGCCGTCGGACGTTACCCGGTAGTGCGCGGAGGGCGTGTCGGTTGCCGGCAGGGCAACGCCGGCCCACTTCAGCGAGCCGTCCGGCCACGTTGCCAGCGGCCAGGCCTGCGAGGCGACCGGCCTCCCTTCGGCGTCCGAGACCGAGAGTCCGCCGACGCCGGCCAGCGAGCCCCGGGCGAAGGGCATGCCCCAGGTGGTGCCGCCGGAGAGCTCCGCGGGAGCATCGCCGTCGAGCCAGTTGAGTATTGCTTCGGTCGTCATCGTCCGTCTCCTTTTAAAGGCGCGAAGTCGCGAACCTTCATTCGGGTTTCGTTCTTGTATCGTTTCAATTCATCGATTGAATATCTGGCGCGCTGGAATGGGTGTGGTGGATAAGCGCGAGTCGGAAACCGCTTTCCGATCATTTCTAACAGCGATGACAGGGCGTGTCAACGAATTTGTGGGATTTGCCTGCGCTAGTGGGTGGTTCTGTGTGTGGTGGCTACCAGCCCGAGCCGCCGGTCAGCTCTCCCCGCGGCCGGCAGTGTCGATCACGCAGAAACGGTTGCCCTCCGGATCGGCCATGATCACGTAGTCCGCGTCGGCGGGCCGTTGGCTCCACTCAACGCGGGTGGCACCCAGATCGAGGAGCCGCTGCACTTCGCCGCTCTGGTCCTCTGTGTAGAGGTCCAGGTGGATGCGCGGCGGAAGGTGGACGCAAAGTGCCCCGCAACGCACAAGGGAATCTGTACTTCACGCGCAGGTTCATCGCGGAGTTGGACGCCCACGTGCGCCAGCCGGTCCCCTCACACACGGGACCTTGTTCTCTGGGAGCGCGATACCGGGATCCTTAGCATGGGCAGGGACGGATGGCCGAGCCACACCGGACCCGGCACGAGTCGCTGCTTGGTAGGAGAACCAGATGTCGAAGGTATCGAAAGCCACCGCTTCGTTTCACCAAACATTCCCGGGGTATGTGGACGCTTACGAGCAGGAGATCGGTGACTGGACCGTCAGCCTGGAAAGCAACTTCATCGATATGGATCAGGCGCGGTTCTTCAAGGGTGCGCCGAATGATCAGTGCCAGGCGAACCACCTGGGCTACGTGCTCAAGGGGAAGTTCGGTATCCGGAGAAGCGACGGGGTCGAGGAGATCTTCGAAGCCGGTGACGCATTCGTCATCGAGCCCGGGCACACGCCCCTCGTCTTCGCCGGGTGCGAGTTTGTGGCCTTCACCCCCACCGAGGAGGCCAGGCAGCAAAACGCGGTGATGATGCCAAACGTCATGAAGTTCGCCCAAGAGCAAGGGATCGAGCTCCCGGGACAGGACACCGGCACCGCCACCATGTAGGGGAAACTCGCCGGGATCCGTCCCTCCACTAGGCTGGCACCCATGACCCGGAAGATCACTGTCAGCCTGCCCGATGCCGTACTTCGCGAATACCTGACGCCGCACCCGGACGTCACCGTGCTGGAGTGGGACTTCTCGGGCGAACCGCCGCAGGCGCAGATCGACATCGTGGTCCCGCCGTACATGGGCGGGACGGGCGTCCTCCGGAACCTTGAAGCCGTGGAAACCGCCCTGGTGCAGAGCCAGTCGATCGGGTACGACGGCGTGGCGGACTCCCTCCCGGCCGGCCGGGTCTTCGCCAACGCGGCCGGCGTGCACGAAACCTCCACCGCGGAACTGGTCCTCGCCATGATGCTGGCAAGCCAGCGGGAGTTTCCGCGGCTGATGCGCAACCAGCAGGACGGCATCTGGGAAGGCCGGCCCACCGCCAGCCTGGCCGACCGGCGCGTTCTCATCGTGGGCTACGGCGGCGTGGGCAAGGCAATTGAGCAGCGGCTCATCCCGTTCGAAACCAGCGTCACCAGGGTGGCCAGCCGGCCGCGGACCGATGAAAACGGCGTGATCCACGGGATCGCCGAACTGCCGCAACTGCTGCCGGAGCACGACATTGTGGTGGTCGGCGTCCCGCTCAGCGACGCCACGACGCACCTGATCGACGACGCCTTCCTGGCGGCAATGCCCGACGGCGCGCTGCTGGTCAACGTGGCCCGCGGGCCGGTGGCGGACACCGAAGCCTTGGTCCGCCATACTGCCTCAGGCAGGATCCGCGCCGCGCTGGACGTCACGGATCCCGAGCCGCTGCCGCAGGACCACCCGCTGTGGGGCACGCCCGGCGTCATCATCACCCCGCACGTCGGCGGAGCAAGCTCCGCGATGCGCCCGCGCATGGGCCGGCTGCTGCAGCGGCAGATCGACCTGATGCTGGCGGGGGAGCCGCCGGTCAACGTCGTGCTGGGCGGCTGAGCTACCCCCGGCCGCGCTGCAGACCTGTCAGTAAAGCCTCGCCGGTCTGCCTCCAGATGCCCTGGCCGGCAGTGTCCGCGGAATGCTCGGCCGCATCTTGGGCCACGAGCCAGTCCCCGAAATGCGTGATGTCCCTGCCCCGGGACGCCGCCTCAGCGTCGCAAGCGAAACCCACGGCCGTTGATCCGTCGTTGAGCAGAACCGACCCCAGCAGCATGGGTTCGGGGAGCTCCGCGAGGAAGGACCCGAGAGCCGCCTCGGACAGCAGCCACCGTTCGGCGGCCAGTTCCGCGCCGTCGTCGGAACGGACGACGCCGGGCTTCGGCGGCTGAGTGTCCAGCGCCACCATCCGGTAACGGGGTGCCAGGGTAACCGGACCGTCCCAGAACGCGCCCCGCCGTTCCAGTTCGTCCACCAGCGGCTGGCCTTTACGATGCGCGCCCACCACGACGAGCGGCACGGCCTGCGCGCCGGCGGCCACGGGCCACGGCAGCCGTTCCGCGGCGGCACGGCTAAGTGCGGCCCGGCTCGGTGCGGCCCCGGACGCAAACAGTGACGGGAGGTCCGGCGTCGCCTCGATCCTGCGGGCAATGTCGGCCACCACGCCGTCGTCGAACGTCCTCCCCACAACGGTGAGCCCGAACTGCGCGACACCGTCGCCTCCGGCGTCCGCGACGGTGCCGGCAGGCACTGCGACGGCGCACATATCGAAGAGGTTGCAGAAGTTGGTGTACGTACCCATCCGCGAGTTGACCCCCACCGGGTCCGCGGCCACCTCGGCCAGTGTCGGGTGGAAAGGAGTGGTGGGCACGATCAGCGCATCAAATCCCTCGAGCCGGGACAGGGCTTCGCGCCTCAGCTCCTCCAGCGCCGCTGTGTCGCTGACGTACTGATGCGCGGCTACGCGGCCTGCCGCAGTGATGATGCCGGTGACCGTCGGGTCCAGCCCGCCGGCGGTGCCGCTTCCGGACTCGTCACCTGCCACCGCGGCGTCAATGAAGGACCCGACGGCGGCGTGGCGCTCGGCCACGAGCGCGCCGTCGTACAGCAGCCGGGCCGCCTGCAGGAAGACGTCCAGTTCGATCGGCTCGGCGTCCACACCGGTGGAGCGCAGCCGTTCGATCTGTGCGCCAAACTCGGCAGCCCATTCCTCCGGGAGCGCCGGGAGCGACGCCGGGTAGGCCACCCGTGGCCGGGACGGCGCCGCCAGCCTTACGTCTGCAGGCCACGCCCGCGATTCTCCGGCCATGATCCCCATGGCCAGCTCGGCGGTGTCCAGGTCGCGGGTCAGGATGGTGGCGGTGTCCCAGGACCGGCAGGCGGGCACCATTCCCGCCGTGGACACTACGTTGAGGGTGGGCTTGATGCCCACGATTCCCTGCAGCCCGGCAGGAACCCGGCCGGATCCTGCGGTGTCCGTTCCGATGGCGATGTCCGCCAGCCCCAGGGCCACGGCCACGGCGGAGCCTGAACTGGAGCCGCCCGAGATCCGGTCCGGCCGCCGCGCATCGCGGACAGCGCCGTACGGGCTGCGGGTTCCGACGAGCCCGGTGGCGAACTGGTCCAGGTTCGTTGAGCCCAGCACCAGGGCGCCGGCGGCACGCAGCCGCGCCACTGCCACGGCATCTTCGGCGGGCTCGTAGCCGAAACCGGGGCACGCCGCCGTCGTGCTGACTCCGGCGACGTCCACGTTGTTCTTGACCGCCAGCAGGAGCCCGGCCAGGGGAAGTCCGCTGCCGGACGCCGCGTCGGCGTCGATGCGTGCGGCCTCGGCCAGCAGGTCCTCGCGGCCGCGGACCGTGATCCAGATTTCGGGACGGTCGACGGCGTCGATCGCGGCGAGAGCCGCCGTCACCCGGGCGGTGGCTGATCCGCTGATGCCGCTCATGCCGCGCTCCCTTCGAGGACGAGCTCTTTGTCGTTCAGTTCCGCCGCTTCGAGGACCACCAGCGGTTCGCCTGCCACCACCTGGGACCCTGCGCTGGGCAGTACCCGCTGCACGATGCCGTCGCTGGGTGCGGTGAGCACGGTTTCCATTTTCATGGCTTCGATGGAGACCAATGGCTGGCCTGCCACCACCTTGTCTCCGGGTGCCACGTCCACCTTCCAGACGCTCGCCGCGAACGGCGAGCTCACCAGGGTTCCGCCGTCGGGAACCACCACTTCCTCGGAGGGCGGCGCGATGGCGACGGCCTTTTCCGCACGGTCGAACTCGCCGGCGTCCTCCCAGGCCTTGCGTTCGATGGCGAAGGCCCTCTCCTGCCGTGCACGGAACGCGGCGATCGAATCGCTGTTCTCATCGAGGAAGTCCTCGTGCTCGGCGAGGGAGAAGGTGCCGTCCTCGATCTCCACGCCCCGGCCCCGGCCGGCAGCCATGTCCGCCCGCAGGTCCAGGAGTTCCTCCGGGCTGACCGGGTACCAGGAGATCCGGTCGAAAAACCTCAGCAGCCACGGCGAGCCGGGCTCGAACGGGGCGGCCGTGGCGTGCCGGGACCAGACCTGCGTGGTGCGGCCGACGAACTGGTAGCCGCCCGGACCTTCCATGCCGTAGATGCACATGTACGCGCCGCCGATTCCCACCGCGTTTTCCGGGGTCCAGGTCCTGGCGGGGTTGTATTTTGTGGTGACCAGGCGGTGCCGCGGGTCCAGCGGCGTGGCCACGGGAGCGCCGAGGTAGACGTCGCCCAGGCCGAGCACCAGGTAGTCCGCGTTGAAGACGGTGTCGAAGACGTCGTTCACCGAATCCAGTCCGTTGATCCGGCGGATGAACTCGATGTTCCACGGGCACCAGGGAGCATCGTCCCGCACGCCCGCCATGTACCGCTCGATTGCCTCACGCGTGGCGGGGTCGTCCCAGGACAGCGGAAGCCTGACGGTGCGGCTCGGGACAACGAGCTCCGAGCTGGCGGGGAGGGCGGCTTCGATTTCCCGCACGATGCCCAGCAGGCGGGAGGTGGGGAGGACGGACGGATCGGCCTTGACCTGCAGTGAGCGGATGCCGGGTGTCAGGTCCACGATGCCGGGAAGCCGCAGCCGCTCCAGTTCCTGGTGCAGGGCGTGGACCCGGGCGCGGAGGCCGAGGTCCAGCACCATGTCGCCGTATTCCACCAGCAGGTTGTCGTCGCCGGAGCGGCGGTACGTCACGGCCGGCCGGCCGTCGCCTTCGGGCACGCGGCCCAGCACGCCGTCGTCGCCGTCGCCGTTGGAGCGGCCGGTGCTGGAAGAGGGGAGCAGCAGTTGCTGCCGGGCCGGGCCGAGCTCTTTGGCGGACGGTGCCTGGACGGTCTTCACCGGAACGAAGCGGACCGTGTCGCCCGGGCGGAGCTGGCCGAGCTTCCAGCGCTCGCCGGTCACCACGGTGACCGGGCAGACGAAGCCGCCCAGGCTCGGGCCGTCGGGGCCGAGCAGGATGGGGGTGTCCCCGGTGAAGTCCAGGGCGCCCACCGAGTAGGCGGTGTCGTGGATGTTGGAGGGGTGCAGGCCCGCCTCGCCGCCGTCGTTCCGTGCCCAGCGCGGCTTCGGGCCGATCAGGCGGACGCCGGTCCTGGCCGAGTTGAAGTGCACCTCGTAGGACGCAGCGAAAAGTTCGTTGATGTCCTCGCGCTGGAAGAACTCCGGGGCGCCGTGCGGTCCTTCCACCACCATGAGCTCCCACTGCCTGGTCAAGGCGGGGCGGCTTTCGGCCGGAACCGGGGCGGGCACCGTGTCGGGTGCCGTTCCGGCCACGGCGCGGAGCACATCGCCGGCGCGCAGCACGCGGCCGCCGTGGCCGCCGAACTGGCCGAGGGTGAAGGTGGAGGCGCTGCCGAGGTAGGTCGGGATGTCCAGGCCGCCCTCGAAGAGGATGTAGCCGCGCAGCCCGGCACCCTCGGCCGATCCGACGTCGAGCACGCCGCCGGCGGGAACCGTGACGGGCTCCCATGCCGGAACGGCATGCCCGTTGACGGTGACGGCCACCTCCGCGCCGGTGACGCAGACGGTGGTGTCGTGCGTGACGCGCAGCGCCGGGCCGGCCATGGTGAATTCGAGTCCGGGCGCACCTTCGGGGTTGCCCAGCGCCACGTTGCCCAGCCGGAAGGAGAGGTCGTCCATGGGGCCGCTCGGCGGCACGCCCACCTGCCAGAGGCCGGTCCGTCCGGGCCAGTCCTGCACGCTGGTTTGCAGGCCGGGACGCTCCACCGTGATGCGGGGTTCGGGGTCGCCCACGCTGTCCAGGGTGCTGGTGGAGTGCGCGGCGGCCCGGACCACGTCCAGCCCGGTGACGGAGCGCAGCATGCCGAGGTTGGTTTCGATGCCGTCCATGCGGGTGTGCAACAGGGCGTCGGACAGGGAGTCGAGGGCTTCGTCCCGGCTGGCGCCGAAGGAGATGAGCTTGCCCAGGAGGGGGTCGTAGTTGGTGGACACCTCGCTGCCGGTTTCCACCCAGGCGTCAACGCGGACGACGTCGGCGCCCGGGTATTGGGCGTTGGTGACGGTTCCGGCGCTGGGCTGGAAGTTGCGGGCGGGGTCTTCGGCGTAGATGCGGGCTTCGACGGCGTGGCCTGTCACCGGAAGGCTGTCCGGCAGGCCGTCCAGCACGGGCTGCTGCTGGGCCAGGTTGAGCATCCATTCCACCAGGTCCACGCCGGTCACGGCTTCCGTGACCGGGTGCTCCACCTGCAGGCGGGCGTTCACTTCGAGGAAGGACGCTTCCTGCCGGACGGGGTCGTAGACGAACTCCACGGTGCCGGCGGAGCGGTAGCCCACGGAGGCGCAGAGCGCACGGGAGCTGCGGTGCAGTTCCTCGCGAAGTCCGGCCGGAAGGTCCGGCGCGGGTGCTTCTTCGAGGACTTTCTGGTGCCGGCGCTGCAGGGAGCAGTCACGGTCCCCGAGGCTGACCACGCGGCCTTCGCCGTCGCCGAAAATCTGCACCTCGACGTGGCGGGCGTGTTCGATGTAGCGCTCGGCGAAGACGCCGGCGGTGCCGAAGCTCGAGCTGGCGAGCCGGGCCACCCGGGCGTAATTCTCGGCCAGTTCGGCTTCGGTGCGGCAGACGGCCATGCCGATGCCGCCGCCTCCGCCGGTTGCCTTGAGCATCAGCGGAAAGCCGATCGTGGCGGAGGCCGTGATGGCTGCGTCGAGGTCCTCAAGCAGTCCGGAGCCGGCGATCATGGGCACTCCGGCGCGCTGGGCGGCGTCCCGGGCGGTGTGCTTGGTGCCGAAGATCCGCAGCTGGTCCGGAGTGGGGCCCACGAAGACCAGCCCGGCGGCTTCCACGGCCTCGGCGAACCCGGCGTCCTCGGACAGGAAGCCGTAGCCGGGGTGGATGGCGCCGGCGCCGGTGGCTGCCGCGGCGGCCAGGATGGCGTCGACCCTGAGGTAGGACTCCTTGGCGGGGGCCGGTCCCAGCAGGACGGCTTCGTCGGCGAGGCGCACGTGCTTGGCGCCGCGATCCGCCTCGGAGAAGACGGCCACGGTGCGCAGCCCGATCTTCCTGGCGGACTCGATGATGCGGCAGGCGATTTCGCCGCGGTTGGCGACGAGCAGGGTGTCGAAGCGGTTCATCGGGAGGCCTCCGGGCGGGTGACGATCATGCGCACGGGCGTGGGGTTGAAGCCGTTGCAGGGGTTGTTGATCTGGGGGCAGTTGGAAACCAGGACCAGGGTGTCGGCCTCGGCGCGGAGGGCCACCCGTTTCCCGGGAGCGGAGAGCCCGTCCACGATGCCGAGGGCGCCGTCCGGGTCCACGGGGACGTTCATGAACCAGTTGATGTTGGAGACGAGGTCCGGCTTGCCGAGGCCCCATTTGGAGCCTTCGATGAGGAAGTTCTCCACGCAGGCGTGCTGTTCGTGGGTGTGCTGGCCGTAGCGCAGGGTGTTGGATTCCTGCGAGCAGGCACCGCCGATGGTGTCGTGGACACCCACTTCATCGGCCACCACGGTCATGAGCGGTTCGCCGCTGTCAGCCCTGAGGACGGATCCGGTGGTGAGGAAGATGGAGCCCTGCGCGGCGATGGTTGCGGCGGCGGAGTACCGGGCGGCGGTGTCTCCGTCTGCGTAGAGCAGGCAGTCCACGGCCTGGTTTCCCTCAAGGTCCACGATGGTGAGGACGTCCCCGGCTTCCACCACGGCGGACCACGGGCCGCGGGCTTCGACGTATTCATCCAGGACGACGCGCCCCGGGACCAGGGCGGCAGTAGCGGCGTCCGGCTGGGTTGCCTGCGGCTGGACGGTCAATGTGCTGGTGTTCATGCGGAAGTCCTTGCGGTGAAGTCGTGTTCGGTGTTCTGGAGGGCAAGCAGGTGCTCGGGGCCGGGCGTGAATCCCAGGTTTCCGGCGGCAAGGGCTGCGAGGTCTTCGGGCGCCTGCCACGCGACGATGTCCACGGCGCTTCCGGTGAAGTCCGGCCGCGGGTCCAGGGGGTGGGCCGTATTGGCCAGCACCAGCACGGCGTCCATCTGGAGGAGAAGTTCGACGGCGGTGCCTGCACCGGCGCTGCCGGTGAACCGGATGGTGCCGTCCGCGTCCACTGCGGTGCCCTTGAAGAAGGAGATCGACGGCGGCACTTCCCGCTGGCTGATGCCGTGCTTGAGGGCGCCGAGCGTGAGCAGTTCACGGCCGGCGGGTGAGGCGCTGTGCGCGGAGCCCGCACCGTATTTGGCCTGGTTGCCTGCAATGCTGGTGGTTCCGGTGAGGGCGTCGTGCCTGCCGGAGGAGTCGGCCACGAGGGTGGCCATCAGCCGGCCGGCATCGGAGAGCAACGGATGCCCCGGACCGAGGTAGGCCTGCCACGGGACCTTGACGGTGTCCGCGACGTTGATCCGCTCGTAGCTCGCACCGGCCCGGAACAGCACGGCGTGGACGCAGGCGTCGCCGTCGGTATCGGTCAGCCGGATCCTGGTTCCGCGGGCCAGTTCCAGGTGGGTGTACCGGCCGAACGCGAGCGATTCTGCCCAGGTGAGCGTGGCGGCGGCCTCCGCCGGCAGCCCCGCCGTGAGGCGGTCGGGGGCCGTTGCCGCGGGCACGTGGATCATGGTGTCCGCCGTCCGTCCGTGCTGGGCACGGGCATGGGCGCGCGCACCCGCCGTGGTGGCGGTTCCGGCTGTGGTGGTCCCTGCGGGGTCGGTTCCGGCGGCGGGCAGTGCGGATTCGAGGGTCTGTGTCATGTCAGTCATCTCTTAGCTGTGTTGGCTGTTAGCTGTGTTTGGCTGTTGGGCAGGTCGTCGGGCGGCTACGCTGCGGGAGCGTCGGAGGTCTTGCGGCTGCGCACCCAGATGCCCAGGAGCAGCACGGCCCCCACCATGAGCGGTGCGGAGAACAGCAGGAATCCGTTTTCGCCGCTGGGGTCGTAGACCTCGGGGCGCGGCCAGGCGAGATTTACCACCATCACGGCGCCGTAGAGGACGGCCAGGACGTTGACGGGAAGCCCCCAGTGGCCCAGCGAGAACAGCCCGCCCGGCATGGTCTGGCTCACCCGGTCCCAGTCTCCGCGCAGGCGGCTGAGCAGCTGCGGAACAGTGACCAGGAGGTAGGCCAGGTACACCATGACGATGCAGACGCTGCAGAGCGTGGTGAACAGGGCGGCGTTGCCGATGTTGATGGCAAGGACTCCGACGGCGAGGCCGCCGATGGCGATGGACGGCCACATCGGCGTGCCGCGCTCCGGGTGGACCGTAGAGAGGAGGGCCGAGGCTGGGAGTTTACCGTCGCGGGCCATCGAGAACACCAGGCGGGATCCCGCGGTCTGGATGGCGAGGGTGCAGACGAAGATCGCGACGGCGACGTCCACCAGGAGGACCTTGCCCCAGAAGGTTCCCAGGACGGCGGTCAGCACGTAGGGCAGGCCCTCGGTGGCGAGGCGCCCGTCGTCGAGGCTGGGTGCGGCCATGAGCGCGGTGATGATCATGAGCCCGCCGCCGATGCCGGAAATGATCAGGGCCGACAGGATGGTGCGGGGCGCCGTCTTCCGCGGGTTCTTGGTCTCCTCCGAGAGTTCCCCGGCGGAGTTGAAACCGACCATCACGTAGGCGGCCATGAGGCCGGAGACCAGGAACGCGCCCACGGCTCCGAGGTCCGAGCCGGCCACCACGCTGACGTCCGCCACTACCTCGGGTCCGCGCTGGGCAGCGGAAATCAGGGCCAGGATGACGGCGGCCACACCCACGATTTCGCAGGTCACGCCGATGGAGTTGACGTGGGACATCAGCTTGACGCCCATGCAGTTGATCACCGTGGTGACCACCAGGAGTGCCGCGCCGAGGACTACTGCGTTGGCTGCGCCGGTGACGGTGGCCAGGGCGGGATCGCCGCCCACCACCTGGAAGCCGTCCCACAGCTGCGGGAGGACCACCTGGAGTGCGATGGCTGCGGCTGCCGCCGTGACAACCTGGGCGATGGACATGAACCAGCCGGCGAACCAGCCCACCACTTCGCCGCCCATCCGGCGGGACCACTGGTAGACGGCGCCGGAGAGCGGGTAGCGGGCAGCGAGCTCGGCGAAGTTCAGGGCAACGAGCAGCTGGCCGATCAGTACCACCGGCCAGGTCCAGAAGAACGCGGGTCCGGCGAAGGAGTAGCCGAAGGCAAAAAGCTGGAAGATGGTGGTCAGGATGGAAACAAACGAAAATCCTGCGGCAAAGGAGGCGTAGCGGCCAAGTTTGCGGTGCAGTGACGGCTGGTAGCCGAGCGAGGTCAGGTCTGCATCGTCTGCGTGGGCGGACGCCGTCGAAATGGTGGAAGTCATCGGTTTCTCCGTGTCTGGAACGGGGGCTGGTGACCACATCTGGGTAGCCGCTGTATGGCCCCTCCCGAAATACCGGTCACTTGATAGTTTTCCAGTGCCGTGTCCCGGTTCCGTTTCACCCGTGTAAAAGCTGGATTTCCAGGTGTTTCAGTTCTGTGAACAAAAACTCACCGGCGCCCGGCCCTGCCGGCCCGGCGCATTCGGCACTCTCAGTCGGTGTAAGAATGTGGGGTGACTTCAGCCGGACCGGGTCGACCCCGCAAGCAGCAGCCAGTGCGCCCGGGGGCCACCGCCCGGGACGAAATCCTCGATGCCGCCGCCGAACTCTTCACGGGCCAGGGTTTCGCGAACACCTCCACGCGGGCGGTCGCCGATGCCGTGGGCATGCGCCAGTCGTCGCTCTACCATCACTTCGGCACGAAGGATGACATCCTCGGCGAGCTGCTTAAAGGCACTGTGGCCGGCGGCCTGGAGTTCGCGAGGGCTGTCTGCGCGGCTCCCCGGCCGGCCGGCGCAGTGGCGGCGGCCGCAGCGCTCCATGCAGTCGCGCTTTATGACGGGAGCTTGCTGTGCAATGCCCGTTGGAACCTTGGCATCCTCTATCACCTGCCGGAGGCGCGGGCGGAGCGTTTCGAACCGTTCATGGCGGACAGGCGCGAGTTGCGGCAGCTGTACCGGGACCTGGGCCAGAGGGTCGTGGAACTGGTTCCGGCACCCGGCGGTGCCGGCAGCGCGCCCCTCGGTGAGCTGGCGTTCCGCATGGTTGAGTCATTGATCAACCTCCGCGCCGACGGGCTCGCGGACAATGACTCAGCCACGCAGACTGCTGATGCCGCCGTCGTGCTGGCGGGCCTCTCCGCCGAACTGGACGAGGTTCGCACACTCAGCGGGAACCTGATCTCGGAACACGGCCGCTAGCTCAAGGGCCCGGACACCCCCGGCCAAGCGGCCGGCACCGTACCCCGCGACCGGGTCCGGGCAACTGAATCCGGCAGCTGCTACTGCCGCCTTTCTTCGTGGACTGGCCTGAGCCGGTGCGGCGCACCGTCTGCGGGCGCGACGGGGAACGTGCACGTGAACTCGCCCCGGTAGCCAAAGAGGAACCCTAGAGCGGGATTCCGAACCTGCATTTGGATGGTGAAGACCCCGCGGGCGTCGTCAAAATTCTCATACAGCTCCGCGGTGCCCGTGAGGGCCGGCGGGAGGGTAAACCCGATGAAGCCTTCGTAGAACCGCTGGTCCGTGGACTGGAGATGAAGCGACCCGTCCGGCAGGACCTCCAGGACGAGGCCGGTGGCCAGGTGCTGGTGGGTCCCGAGGTAGTCGATGATTCGCCCGGTGTCCGGACTATAAACCATGGTGGCGTCGAACCGGCGGTGTTTTGCCCGGGGGAGTTCCAGGGTGCGGACGAAGGTGACAGTGGGCCGGCCGAAACTATCGATATAGGGATAGTTCTCGATGGTGAACGGGACGTCCTCTCCCTGGTCGGGGAAGAGGATGTTGCGGTATGCCCCGAGCCGCAGGAAAGGGACCGTCCACCATGCCCCGCGGCGGACCTCCGAGAAAACCCCGCGTCCCACGCACGCGTAGCCTGCTCCGGCGTCAACACCGAACCGTTGCTGCAGCATGGGGTGGAGCCGGTTGAAGTCCGGCCCGAGCGCCAGCTCAAAGATCGACGCCACGGCTACTTCCCGCCTGCAGGCTGGCCTTCGCTGCCCGGCAACGGAAGCGACGGAAGCGACGGAGGCGACGGAAGCGCCGCAAGGGCAGACGGGGCCCGCCCGGACCGCGGATCGGGAGTCTGCCGCAGGCATCGCCCGGCCCGCGGAACTGTCCGGTGCGGCGGGAGGATCCATGAGGCCAGCGCCGCGGTGACGGCCAGGGCAGTCGCCCCGGCCGCGTGCTGTCCCGTGAATGCACGCCGGAGCAGCAGGGCGGAGGCGATGAAGCCGCCGGACCTGGCCGCGGCGTCGATGATCCACCGGTTCCGTGAGTCCCGCGGGTCAATGTCCGACTCCGCCCACAAACGCAGGCGGTCGAAGCTTATGGCCGTCGCCCAGCCCAACGCCGGCCGGATGACCCGGCCGTCCATCATCTTTCCGAGGACGCCCATTCCCGGCCGGTAGTTGTAACCGGTGATGAAGCGCACCCCGCCGGCCGTGGGGATATATCGCCAATAGCCGGATCCCGGCCCTATGGGGGAGAGCGCATCGGCGGTGGCGAACTTCAGCACGGAGGTGGCCTGCCCGTCGGCGCGGAACCGGTGGCCCAGGGACGTCCCGGTGCCTTTGATGGTGTGGAACGGCAGCCGGAACTCATAACGAAAGCTGACGGGCCCGCCGTCGTCACCGCCAGTCGGGATGATGCGGGAAAACCGCAGGTCCCACCGGGGATGCAGATCCGGATCCTGGCTCAGCGTCCAGAGCCGGTCCATTGATGTGCGAATACCGATTTCGACGTAGATCTGCCCGCGCGTCCCCGGCGATTTCCCGCTCTGATGCTCCCCCATTCCAGCATCCTAATTCGCCGCCGGGCCGTCCGCCTCCGTTCTAGGCGCTGGTGGCGTCCTGCACTTCGCCCACGAGCTCTTCGATGATGTCCTCCAGGAAGAGGACGCCGGTGGTGTTCCCGTGTTCGTCGAACACCCGGGCCACGTGGGCGCCGGTGCGGCGCATGGTGGCCAGCGCGTCCTCGAGGTCGCTGCCGCTGAACGCGGACGCGAGCCGGCGGATCCGCTTGGCGGGCACGGGCCTGGCGAACTTTTCCGGCGTCGTCAGGTCCATGACGTCCTTGAGGTGCAGGTAACCGGAGGGCACGCCGTCGTCGTCCGTGAGGATGTAGCGGGAGAACCCGTGCCGGGCCACCGCGCTCTGGATATCCGCCGGCGTCGCAGATGCCGGCAGGAGCACCATCCCGCTGATGGGCACTTCCACGTCCGCCACGGTCTTGGCGGTGAACTCGAAGGCTGCATTCAGCGTGCCGGTGGTGTCGGTGAGCATGCCGTCCCGGGTGGACTGCTCCACGATGTTCGCCACCTCATCCAGGGTGTAGGCGCTGGTGGCCTCATCCTTGGGCTGGACCTTGAAGAGCCGCAGGATGGAGTTGGCGATCCCGTTGAGGCTCCAGATCACGGGCTTGAACACCCGCGCCACCATCACCAGCGGCGGGGCCAGGATGAGTGCGGCCCGGGTGGGGACGGAGAAGGAAATGTTCTTGGGGACCATCTCGCCAATGACCACGTGCAGGAACGTCACCAGCAGCAGCGCGGCCACGAAGGCGATGATGCCGATCGCTTCGCCGGAGAGGGACGTCAGGCCCAGCGGGATTTCCAGCAGGTGGTGGATGGCGGGTTCGGAGACGTTCAGGATCACGAGCGAGCATACGGTGATGCCCAGCTGGCTGGTGGCCAGCATCAGTGTGGCGTGCTCCATGGCCCACAGCGTGGTCTTGGCGGCCTTGCTGCCGGACTCCGCTTTGGGCTCGATCTGCGAGCGGCGGGCGGAGATGACCGCGAACTCGGCTCCCACGAAGAAGGCGTTGACCACCAGGAGGACCACCAGCCAGATGATGCCGGGAAGGTATTCACTCATGGGTCAGCTCCGAGGTGAGGGTGTCGATGATGCGGTCGTGCGGGCTCTGGGGTGCTTCCTGAGATTCGTCCGGCGTGAAGCGGAGGCGCTCCACGTGGGTGCCCACCACGCGTTCCACGCGCAGCGTTCCGCCGTTGACGGTGACTTCGTCCCCGAGCTCGGGGATCCGGTCCAGCTGGTCGGTGACGAAGCCCGCGAGGGTGTCGTACTCCTCGCCGTCGGGGACTGCAATCCCTGTCCGGTCCAGCAGCTCGTCCGGGCGCAGGGACGCATCGAACGTGATGGAGCGCCCGGTCCGGACCACGCCCACGCGTGCGCGGTCGTGCTCGTCCTCGAGCTCGCCCACGATCTCTTCCACCAGGTCTTCAAGGGTGACGATGCCGGCCGTTCCGCCGTGCTCGTCGGACACGATGGCTACCTGGAGGCCCTGTTTGCGAAGCAGGACCAGCAGCGTGTCCACGCCCATGGACTCGGGGACGCGCAGCGGATCGATCATGAGGCTGGCGGCGGTCACGCTGGCCCGTTCCTCCAGTGCCACAGCAAACGCCTGCTTGACGTGCAGGACGCCCAGGACGTCGTCGCGGTCCCGTCCAATCACCGGAAAGCGCGAGTAGCCGGTGGACGTGGCCAGGGTGACGATCTGTTCCGCCGTATCGTCGGCGTTCACCGCCGTCATCCGGACGCGGGGCGTCATGACGTCGGCTGCGCAGTGCTCAGAGAAGCGCAGGGTGCGGTGCAGCAGGACCGCATGGTCGACGTCGAGCACGCCTTCCAGCGCGGAGCGCCGCACCAGGGAGCTGAGTTCCTCGGCGCTGCGCGCGCCGGAAAGCTCTTCCTTCGGCTCGATGCCGAACGAGCGGATGATGCCGTTGGCGGTGTTGTTGAACAGCAGGATCACCGGCTTGAAGACGGCGGTGAACAGGGCCTGGAACGGAACCACGATCTTGGCGGTGGCCAGCGGCAGGGCCAGGGCGAAGTTCTTCGGGACCAGTTCGCCGATCACCATGGAGAAGATGGTGGCCAGGAAGATGCCCGCCACGGCGCCGATCCCGGGCACCACGGATTCAGGCAGTCCCGCAGCAAGCAACGGCCCGCTGAGCATCTTGCTGATAGCCGGCTCAAAGGTGTAGCCGGTGAGGAGCGTGGTCAGCGTAATGCCGAGCTGCGCTCCGGAGAGGTGCGTGGAGGTGATCTTGAGGGCCTTGATGGTGGGCGCAAGGCGTTTCTCGCCGCGGGCCTGGCGGGCCTCAAGGTCGTTCCGGTCAAGGTTGACCAGCGCGAACTCGGACGCAACGAAGAAGCCGGTACCCACCGTGAGGACGAGGCCGATACCGAGCATGATCCATTCATACATTCGGGCGCCCCTCTCCCGTGGTGGCCGGTGAACCGGTCAGAAGGTGGAGGGGCTCGGGCATATGTGAAGGAGGGTCATCCATAGTGCGGACAAGTCTACGGGGCGCGGGGCCGCCGGCTTAGGCGTGTGCGCCGTGGGCGAAAAGCTGTGGCGTGGGTACGGTGCCCGCCCGCTCCGGAGTTGATTATTGCCGGCCTGTTCCAAAAGGAAAATTGAGGTCCAATTGAGCTGCAACTTTTCCTGACGAAAGATTGCGGATTCCTTTTCGAATACTTTCTGACCGCTTGCGTTTCCGTTGAAAAACTCGGAGTCAACAATCAAATTGACTAATTCCGGTGGGGAGCTGCGGAACCAGTGCGTGACTATTCGAATGATGTTCCCGGAACTGCGGGTGCCGGGCTTCTGTGATTACAGTCCTTATCCCTGCGCACAATGAGGCTGCAGGTATCTCTGACACGCTTAAATCCCTCACATCCCAGACCCTCCCGCCGGACCGGGTGGTGGTTGTTGCGGACAACTGCACCGACGCCACCGAGGAAATCGCCGTGGCACTTGGCGCGGAGGTCATCCGCACTGTTGGAAACACGGACAAAAAGGCGGGAGCCTTGAACTTCGCGCTGGAGGGACTGCTGCCGGGCGCAAATCCGGCGGACATGATCCTCGTCCAGGACGCTGATTCGCAGCTGAGCCGTGACTTCATCGAGCGGGCAACCGCCCACCTGGGCGCGGACAGGCGGCTTGGTGCCGTGGGCGGCGTCTTCCGGGGCGCCGCGGGCGGCGGTTTCGTCGGCCACCTGCAGCGGAATGAGTACGCCCGGTACGCGCGGGACGTTAAGCGGCTTCACGGCAAATGCCTGGTGGTGACGGGAACGGCCGCGCTGTTCCGTGTCCGGACCCTGGTGGACGTCATCGAAGCCCGGCTGAACGGCACGCTTCCGCCCGGCAACGGCAGGGGAGGCGTCTACGATACCTCCGTGCTGACCGAGGACAACGAGTTGTCCTTCGCCCTGCTGACCTTGAACTACCGCATCAAATCGCCGTCCGACTGCACGCTCGTCACGGAAATCATGCCCACCTGGCGCGAACTCTGGGCGCAGCGGCTGAGGTGGAAGCGGGGAGCGGTGGAGAACTGCGTCCAGTACGGCTGGACCAGGGTCACCCGACCGTATTGGGGGAGGCAGGCCCTCTCCGTGACGGGAATCCTGGTGTCGATGGCCTACTTCGGAACGGTGGCTTTTGCACTGGGCACGGGAGAAGGGCTGCACATGCATCCTTTCTGGATCGCCGTGACCGGTGTCTTCGTGATCGAACGGGTAGTGACTGTGCGGCTGCGTGGCTGGAGGTACATGCTGGCGGCCGCAACGATGTACGAACTTCTGATCGACCTGTTCCTTCAGGTGGTCCACGCGAAGGCTTACGTGGATGCAGCGCTCAACAAAAAGAAAGCTTGGTAACACTATGTACAGCAATCCAGCAGCTCCCGCCGCGGCCGGTGTCGGGGCCGGAACCCTCGCCGTAACCGGGGCCGGTGACCTCTTTTGGTTCGCCCTGGCGGCCTTCGCCCTCCTGGCGCTCGGCCTTGCCATCAAGCGCATTGTGCCGGTCAAGGCCGCCAAGTAACTCCGGCCTGATCGGGCGGGTGGCCCGGATTCGCTACGAATCCGGGCTGCCCGTTTTCGTTCGGCTCAGGTGACCACGCTGACGGTGCTGGAGCATGCAGCAGCATCGCAGACCTTGTAGTTAGTGGTTGCTCCGCCCTTGAACTTGTTCACGTAGCTGCCCGTGTTGGGGACCGTCTTAGGGGTGCCGTTGAACCATAACGTGACGCTGGAGCCGGTGGCCCCGGTCCACGTCAGGGTGGTGGCATTGACGCCTTTGACCTTGCTGTTGGCCGCCGTCAGCTTGATGGGGGACTCGGCCGCCGGCGTTGTGCTGGCGGCCGGTGTGAACGAGAAGTCCCGGATCACCACGGACTCCGGCTTCACATGTTCGGGATCGCCGCCACCCCCGCCTGTGACCCACAGGTTGAAGTGGATGGCTTCCTTGGCCGGCACCGGAACCGTGCTTCCCTGCAGGACCGTGCGTTTGAGGAGGGTACCGCCGTACCCTTCGCCGGCAAAGGTTTCGAACGTGATCTTTCCGGGCTCCCAGACCATTTTGTGGGTGAGGATTGCGTCGTTCGTCGTATCAAAGACGATGGTGTTGTTGCCCTGCCCCGGCGGTTTGGTGGCGTCAAACCAGTAGCCGTGTGCCTGGGATACGGGCCAGGATTCCCCGTAGCTTGCACCGCCGCCCCAGGCGGACGCCTCGCACAGGTCGATCTCGTTGTAGCCGGGAGCGGCCAGGGGGTCGTAGGTGAACAGGCATCCCCACACCACTTCCTTCTGGAGGGCGCTCACATCCTTCTCCACCGTGGTGCTGTATGTGCCGTAGCCGAATCCCTGTCGGGTCGACTGGAACTCGGCCCCGACGGGGGCGGTTCCGGTCGGGTTGGTGAGTGAAAGCTTGACGTATCCGTTGCTGTCGGGATTGCTGACGTTGGCCGCGTCGAAGGCCTTGTTGAACTGTGGCGCACCGCCCCAGAACCGCTTTTCCCAGTTGAATCCCTTCCAGGCGAAGCTGCCCGCGGGCCCCGGGTTCGGGTCCATGGGAGTGGTGTCGGCGGCCTGCGCCGACGTTGTTGCGGACAACATGACCAGGCTGGCGGCTGCCAGCATTGCAAGCGGCCTGTTCAGCCAAACGGCTTTTGCGACGCGAGACCTCAAGGAAACCATTTAACGCCCCCTAATTTTGCGCTGATGACAGCAGCGCCGCGCCCCCAGTGAGCACATGATGATCATCATTCAGCGGGGTGGGGTTGGCAATAGATAAATGCTGATATCTACATTTTGACTTTCCTCAATAAATGCACAATTTTTACGCAATTCCTAGTTGAGGAATTAGTGGTACTTACTAAAGCTGAATAAGCACGAGAATTTCTGAGGGGTTTTGATGGTTACGCGCGGCATGGCTGTGGTGGTTGACGGCGACGGTCGCAACAGGGCATCTCTGGAAGAGCTGCTCGTCCAATCCGGATTCGACGTTGTTGCCACGGCAACCGGCGCCGAGGGAGTGGCTGCCGTCCGGAAGCACGACCCCGTACTGGTCACTTTGGAGGTAGGGCTCCCCGACTTCGACGGCATCGAGGCCTCCCGCCGGATCCGTACCTTCAGCCACGCCTACGTGATCATGGTCAGCGCACTGGCGAGCGAAGCGGATGCACTGCTGGGCCTCGAGGCCGGCGCTGACGACTACCTGGCCAAGCCCTTCCGTCCCCGCGAGCTGCGGGCCAGGATCGCCGCCATGCTCCGCCGGCCCCGGCGCCACGCCCTGGTGGAAGCGGCACAGTGCGAGGCCGGCCACTTCGCCGCCAAACCTGATGACGCGGACCTGCCCGCACCCACCGCGGGCGCCCGCCGTCAACTGGCCGCCCCGGCAGCTGAGGGTCCGGCCGCCAGGACCGGGTGGGACTTTGAACACCGGGGCCTTGCCCTGATGGACAGCACACGAGCCGTATCAGTGGACGGGCAAGCTATAGACCTCACCCGAACCCAGTTCGAGTTACTCCGCGCACTGCTCCACAACAAAGGGGCGGTGCTGACCAAGGCGGACCTCGCCCGCCAGCTGCGCAATGAGCCTGCTGTCTCGGGTTCCGCCGTGGCAGCCCGGGACGAACGTGTGCTGGAGGTTCATATGGGCAACCTCCGCAAGCGCCTGGGCGACAGCTCCCGTTCGCCGCGGTGGGTGCAGACAGTCAGGGGAGTGGGCTACCAGCTGACCGCGCCGTAGCACCCCCGGCCTGCCGTTCACCCGTCTGCCGCTAAATCGACACGCGGCTAAATCGACACGCGGCCGCTCACCACGGCCCGGCTGGTTCCGCCGATCCAGATGTCCTCGTCCTCGACGCTGACTGTAACCACGCCGCCGCGTCCCAGGACGGTGCCTTGCTGGACCGTGTAATCGCCGCGCACCACCCCTTCGCCGACGAGCCACTGGGCCAGCCCGGCATTGAGGCTGCCGGTTACCGGGTCTTCGGGCACGCTGAGCCCGGGAACGAACGCCCGGACTTCGAAGTCCGCCGGTCCTCCCTCCGCGTAGCTGCCGATCACGCCGACACAGAGCTGATCCATCAGGGCGAAGTCGGGCTGCAGCTCCAGCACCTGCTCCGCCGATTCCAGCCGGATTCCCAGCCAGCCCGGGCCGTTGTCCACCCAGTTGCTGCCCAGGACCTGGCCGGCGTCGACGCCCAGGCTGGCGATGGCCTGGGCCAGCGCTTCAGGTTCCACCGCGCCCGAGCGGATCAGCGGCGGTGCCGCGAAGGCCAGTTCCGTACCGGCGCGGCGGATCTTCACCAGCCCCGCCTCGCATTCCTGCAGCAGCTCTCCGTTACGGAACGGCTGTCCGCCCTCTTCCAGCCAGGCGTGGGCCGAGCCCAGCGTGGGATGCCCGGCAAAAGGCAGTTCGGACGCCGGCGTAAAGATCCTCAGCTTGTAGTCCGCTTCCGGGTGCGACGGCTTCAACAGGAACGTGGTCTCCGACAGATTGGTCCAGTTCGCGAAGCTCTGCATCTGTTCTGTGGTCAGTCCGTCCGCGTCATGTACGACGGCGACGGGGTTCCCGGCTTTCGGGCCGGGGGCAAAGACGTCTACCTGGGAGAAGGGATATTCGTTCACAACAGTGGGCATGCTGGTCTCTCTGGATCTCGGGAAAACTTCGGCGGGAGCCGTCTTCCACCACGGTAGGCGGCGGCCGGGCAGGGAAACCATAGCCAATTCCGGAAAGTGGCCTTGCCTCTCCAGCGGTAGCGCCGCCAACGGGCCCGCCGGCGGCCCTTGGCCAGGATCTCAACGAACCACTGCGACGCGGATGCAGCCGGGTTTAAGCTGAAACTGTGGGCACGGAACTCTTACCCGCACATGATTCTCAGCTCAACGCCGGAATGCCGGCCGGCAGGAACTAGGGGAGCGCCACCATGGGCTTCGATCACAACGAACCCGATCAACGCAGGCAGTTGCGGGCGGCGCTGAAGGCCGTGGGCCTCACGCCCGGGGAACTCTGGCTGAACTACTTCAGCATCGGCGGCAGCGTGGGCGAATACGAAGTCGAAGCCTACCTGCAGGGGCTGCTTTCCCTTCCGCCGGTCCAGCGGGACCTGCTCGCCATGGCCGCCAATGAACTGATCGAGGACGTTCCACGCCTGTACGCACCCTATTCCGACGACCCGGACCTCCCGGATTCAGGATGCGTCTCCGGACGAGGCTCGAGCGAAGCCGGACGCAACTCAGGCGAAGCCGGCCAGGAGACCGAGTCCGCGGGCGGTCACGACACCCGCGGCGGGCCCGGACCTGACGAGTCCACCGACCCTTCCGGCGACAGCTAGCAGACCGGCCGCCGGCGGGGAAGGGACTTCGGCCCTGATCATCGCGCAAGGCCGGCAACTAGGCTGGAAACCGTGAAGAAATGACCTCGAGATTGGAGGCGGACAACGATGTCCGGACACTTCGAATTAATTAGCGCACCCGACGGCGGGTACAGGTTCAGGCTTATCGGCAAGGCCGGGGAACTGGTGGCGGTATCTGTGAAGTTCCCAACCAAACGGGCTGCAGCGCAGGGGATCTCGCTTGTTCGTGAGATTGCCGGGACCGGCCTGATCCGCGATATGAGCAACAGCCGGCGGATCGAACCATCCCACCGGATCAGGCCCTCGCAGCCGGCACCGGTCCACAGCGGCGCCCCGCTGCTCCGGACGCGCGCGGCCCACAACCTACGCCCCGAGTACGGTCCGGCGCAACTCAGCTCAGCAACCCGCCGCTAAGCCGACTGCTCGGCTGAACCGGCTACCGGGCTGACCCGGCTGCCTCGAACTGCCCCCGGAAGAACGCGTTCGCCGGGGGCAGCCACATCAGCACGGCGCCGGCCAGCGTCAGGGCCAGCCCGGTCACCACAACAGGTGACAGCTCAAACGGCGCTCCCAGGGCGGAGAGTACGGCGATGATCGTCAGCACCGTGCGGACCCATCTGATGCCCGCCAGGAGCCGAAAGGCAGCCCACACCTGCAGGGCCACGAACGGGACCGCGAGGACAACCATTGCCCAGTCGGGCGCGGACGGTTCGGTGCCAGCCCCGCCGAACTCCAGGATCACCGGCAGTACGCCGGCCACCAGCGCGCTGGCCAGCCAGAACGCCGTCGATGCCCTCACCACCGGCGGAACCGTGGCCGGTCCGCCAAAAATTAAACGCTGTTCCCCCAAAGGGTCCCCCATCATCACCATGCATTCCACGCCCGCGGGCGCGCTGAATCTACCAGCGTAGCCACGGGCCGGGGAGCCGTCTTGTCATACGGGAACGGCAGCGGATCGTTATGTGGATTCCCCGGCCGAGCGTTTTTTGCTGGTGGGTCAGTGGGCGGCACCCAGTTCAATGAGCAGGACGCCGGCGATGATGAGGCCGAGCCCCAGCATCATGACGGGGGTAATCCTCTCCTTGAAGAAGGCACGGCTTCCCAAAGCGGTCAGTGCGACGCCGGCAGCTGCCCAGGTGCCGTACGCAACCCCCAGGCTCATTCCCTGGTCCAGGGTCAGGGTGAGGAGGGTGAACGCCAGGAAGTACCCGACGCCGACCGGCAAGTACCAGCGGCGCTTGCCAGTCGACGCGACACGCAGGCACAAGGTGGCGGTCACCTCGGTAAGGATGGCTCCGGCCAGCAGAAGCCACATCATGAGCGGGCCATCGCGTGTGCCGGTTCTTGTGCCGGCTCCTCGTGCGACCCGAGTTCAACACACAGCACCCCGCCGATGACCATGGCGACTCCGATCAGCATCATCGGGGTCACTGCTTCGCCGAAAATGATGGCGGCCAGCCACACGGTGAGCGTTACTCCCAGAGCAGCCCAGATGCCATAGGCAGCCCCGAGGCCCAGGCCTTTTCGGAGGACTCCGGCGAGCAAGCCGAAGGAAGCGGTGTATCCAATAACAACCACAACGAAGAAAGCAGGATTATCCAGCGCTGCTTTCAAGGAAAGTGACGCAGTCACCTCACTCAGGATCGCGCCGGCGAGAAGAATCCACTTCATTCGATATGTCCTTGAGAGTTGTTGGGGGTGGCTACACCTGGGGGACCAGTTCGGCGCCGGCCACCGCGGAGCTGCCGAGGTCACTCCTCGTCAGAGGTTGCCGGCTGTCCAGCGCCTGAATCCAATCAGCAGTATTCGGCACCGCTGCCCAGTTGGAGTTCAGCAACGTCAGGAGTGTTGTGTGGACCGTCTTGGCGTCAGCGAAGCCTGCGTCGTTGGCGAGGTTTATGGCGCCGGTGGCGTCTGAGAGGACCTCGGTGGTGAAGCCGAGGAACTCTGCCTCCACGGCTGAGGCGAGCACGCAGTTGTTGGTCATGTAGCCCACCAGGGTGACTGTGTCGACGTCGTGCTGGCGCAGCCAGTCGGCGAGGTCCGTGCCGGCGTACGCGGACCCGTACTGCTTGACCACTGACTTCCATGCGGCGGTCTTGCGGCATTCAATTTCCGGGTGCACGTCGAACTCCGGTGTGCCGGGCGCAAATACCGGCGCACCAACACCGGCGGAGTGCTGAATCACGGCGATGGGAATGCCGGCGGCGGTGGCAGCGTCCACTGCCCTCGCAATCGTGGGCAGGGATTCCTGGTGTGGCGGGTACTGGATCTCGAGCGGGCCGCCGAAGTACTGCTGCTGCACGTCGATGAGGATGAGGGCGCGGCGGGGGCTGGTCATGTTCTTGGTTCTCCCTGGTGGTTTACGGGCCGCCGATCGGCGACCGTTCCAGTCTTCCTGCTGCCGGTGACTGCCAACAGTGGCATGAAGGCGGATATACGATGGAATTGGGCCAATCGTCGGGAAGGGATGCGGATGCAGATCGCGGTGTACGCCTTTGACGGGGCCACCATGTTCCACCTTGCCGTTCCGCAGATGGTGTTTGACGAGGTGCCACGCCAGGGCCTGGCCGAGTGGGAGACGGTTCTCTTTTCTGAGCAGGCAGGCGGCATAACGACCGCTGAGGGCTACCGGCTGGGCGGGGTGAAGGGGCCGGAGGCCGCGGACGGGGCGGACCTCGTGGTGGTGCCGTCGTGGTTCGACGACGGGCGGATGCTCACTGATGCGCTCCGGCGGGTGCTCCAAGGCGCGCACGCCCGGAGCGTGCCGATTCTCGGACTGTGCCTTGGTGCGATCCCGGTGGCAGACGCGGGGCTGCTCGCCGGGCGCCGGGCCGTCACGCATTGGCAGGCATTTGATTCCCTGGCGGTGCGGCACCCCGATGTCCCGCTGGATCAGTCTGTGCTCTATATCGACCACGGTGACGTCCTTACCTCGGCCGGAACCGCTTCTGCGTTGGACGCCTGCCTGCACGTGGTGCGCGCACGGCTCGGGGCGGAAGCAGCGAACAAGGTGGCACGGAGCCTGGTCATCGCTCCGCACCGTGAAGGCGGACAGGCGCAGTACATCGATCGCCCGGTGCCTGAACGCTCCACGGATGACCCGATTTCGCGCCTGCTGGAATGGGCTCTGGCACGCCTGCGTGAGCCGCTCACCGTCGACCTGCTGGCGGCGCAGGCGCACCTGAGCCGCAGGACTTTTGTCCGCGCCTTCCGGGCAGCAACCGGAACGACGCCGGCCGCCTGGATCCGCGCCCGCCGCCTTGACTCAGTCCGGAGGCTGCTCGAGACCACGGACTTGTCGATAGACCAGATCTCCGCCGACTGCGGATTCGGCAACGCGGTCACCCTGCGCCAAAACTTCGCCGCCGCCTTTTCCACGACGCCCACGGAATACCGTCGGCGCTTTGGCACCCGGGCTGGGTGACTTCGCGGCGTCCGCAACCACAGCCGGAGAACACTCCAGGGCAAACCCGATGCCGGCCTCCGTTAGGGTTGATGGGTGCGAGCCATCCTTCAGCGGGTCACCCGAGCCGAGGTCACCGTCGACGGCGAAACGGTGGGGTCCATTGACCGCCCGGGACTGGTTGTCCTGGCCGGCGCTACCCACACGGACACGATGGATGATGCCAAAGCCCTCGCCGCCAAGATCTGGACCCTGCGGATTCTTGACGGCGAAAGGTCGTGTGCCGACCAGAGCGCCCCCCTGTTGGTGGTCAGCCAGTTCACGCTGTACGCGGACACGCGGCGGGGAAGGCGCCCGTCATGGTCGGGCGCGGCGCCGGCGGACACCAGCGAGCCCTTGATTGAACATCTGGTCGCTTCCCTGCGCGGCCTCGGGGCGGAGGTTTCCACCGGGCGGTTCGGGGCCATGATGCAACTGACCCTGGTCAATGACGGACCGTTCACGATCAGTCTCGACACCGCCGATTTTTCAGCTCCCCGCCGCGGCTGATGGCTATGGACTGGAGAGGGAGCCGGTAGGGGTCCTTGGGCGGGGAATACGCTCTGGGAGAACCCGCCCACTTCTGCCGGCCGCCCACTGTTTGCCCCCGGCAACCAGACGTAAACTGACCTTCGAACCACTTCTTGTGGACACTGTGTCAGGAGCCGCCTTGCTCTGGAAACTGCTCGTTGAATACCTGCGGCCGCAGCGGCGGCTGCTGCTCGCCGTCGTGATTTTCCAGCTGGCGCAGTCCATCGCGTCCCTGTACCTGCCCACGCTCAATGCGGACATCATCGATGAGGGTGTGGCCAAGGGGGACACCGGCTACATCATGCGGGTGGGCAGCCTGATGCTGTTCATCACCATGCTGCAGATCGCGTGCGCGGTGGTGGCCGTGTATTTCGGGGCGAAGGCGGCCATGGCCCTGGGCCGGGACCTGCGCGGGGCCATCTTCACCCGGGTGGGGGAGTTTTCCGAGCAGGAGGTCACCCGGTTCGGGGCGCCGAGCCTGATCACCCGCTCCACGAACGACGTCCAGCAGGTCCAGCAGCTGGTGCTCATGTCCGCCACGCTGATGGTGGCGGCGCCCATGCTCAGCATCGGCGGGGTGATCATGGCGGTCCGGCAGGATGCGCAGCTGTCCTGGCTGATTGCCGTCAGCGTCCCGGTGCTGCTGATCGCCGTCGGGCTCATCATCACCCGGATGGTGCCGCTCTTCCGCAAGATGCAGGTGCGCATCGACACCGTGAACCGGGTACTCCGCGAGCAGCTCACCGGCATCCGGGTGGTGCGGGCGTTCGTGCGCGAAGACATTGAAACCGCCCGGTTCGCGCAGGCCAACGAGGACGTCACGGACACCGCGCTCCGGGCCGGCCGGCTGATGGCGCTCGCCTTTCCCACCGTGATGCTGGTGCTGAACGTCTCCAGCGTGGCGGTGATCTGGTTCGGCTCGTTCCGGATCGAGGACGGCTCCATGCAGGTGGGCACGCTGATCGCCTTCCTCAGCTACCTGCTGCAGATCCTGATGTCCGTCATGATGGCCACGTTCATGGCCGTGATGATCCCGCGCGCCGCGGTCTCCGCGGACCGGATCGGCCAGGTGCTCACCACGGAGTCCAGCGTGCGGCCGCCGGAGCATCCGGTCACCGCAGCCGCCGGCCGGGGCGGTGCGGGCAGCGGCGAACTGGAAATGCACGACGTCGGATTCGCCTACCCGGGTGCCGAGCAGCCGGTCCTGTCCGGCATCAGTTTCACGGCCCTGTCCGGGCAGACGACGGCGATCATTGGCAGCACCGGGTCCGGCAAGACCACCCTGGTGAACCTGCTGCCGCGGCTTTTCGATGCGACCAGCGGTTCAGTGAAGTTCGACGGCGTGGACGTCCGCGAGCTGCAGCCGGACCAGCTGTGGGGGCACATCGGGCTGGTGCCGCAGCGGCCGTACCTGTTCTCCGGCACGGTGCGCAGCAACCTGCTGTACGGTAAGCCGGACGCCACCGAGGATGAGCTCTGGCGGGCGCTGTCCACCGCGCAGGCGCAGGAGTTCGTCCGGGAGATGGAGGGCGGGCTGGATGCGCCCATCTCGCAGGGCGGCACCAATGTGTCCGGCGGCCAGCGGCAGCGGATCGCCATCGCCCGGGCGCTGGTGAAGCGGCCCGAGCTCTACATTTTTGACGACTCGTTCTCCTCGCTGGACACCGCCACGGACGCCCGGCTGCGGCAGGCGCTGAAGCACGACACCTCCGGCGCCACGCTGGTGATCATCGCCCAGCGGGTGTCCAGCATCGCGGACGCGGACCAGATCCTGGTGCTCGACGACGGCAGGATCGTGGGCCACGGAACGCACGATGAGCTGCTGGAGACGTCGGAGACGTACCGCGAGATTGTGTCCTCGCAGCTGGCAGCGGAGGAGGCGGTATGAGCGCCACGGGCAGGCCGGCAGGCGGGGCACCCGGCGGGACTGCCGCCGTCGAACGCATCCCCAGGCCGCGCGGCGGCCCCGGGCACGGCGGACCGTTCGCCGGGATGAACGTCCCCGCCGAAAAGGCGATGAACTTCTGGCCGTCCGCCAAGCGGCTGCTGGGCACGCTGCGGCCGGAGCGGCTGTGGCTGGTGCTGGTGATTGTGCTGAGCGTCGCCGCGGTGGCGTTGTCCGTGATCGGGCCGCGGCTGCTGGGCGAGGGCACCAACCTCATCTTCGCCGGCGTCGTGTCTAAACAGCTTCCGGCGGGGGTCAGCAAGGCGCAGCTCATCGCGCAGCTCCGGGCCGCGGGGGAGAACCAGAAGGCGGACATGCTCGGTGCCATGGCGCTGACGCCGGGGCAGGGGATCGA
This sequence comes from Arthrobacter sp. SPG23, assembly GCF_000876655.1. GTDB lineage: Bacteria > Actinomycetota > Actinomycetes > Actinomycetales > Micrococcaceae > Arthrobacter. Next base: position 250,422 of record NZ_JYCN01000026.1, on the reverse strand, counting down.
CTTCACCGCACTGGCGAATGTGCTGCTGTGGGCGCTGGCGCTGTATGTGCTGGCGTCCGCGTTCATGTGGATCCAGGCGTACATACTCAACGGCGTGGTGCAGCGGACGGTGTACCGGCTGCGCGAGCGGATCGAGGCGAAGATCAACCGGCTGCCGCTGCGGTATTTCGATTCGATCCAGCGCGGTGAGCTGCTGAGCCGGGTGACGAACGACGTCGACAATATTTCCCAGAGCCTTCAGCAGTCCATCAGCCAGGCGGTCACCTCGTTGCTGACCGTGCTGGGCGTGCTGGTGATGATGTTCCTGCTCTCGCCCACGCTGGCGCTGATTGCGCTGGTGACCATTCCGCTGACGCTGGTGACGACGACGATGATCGCCAAGCGCTCGCAGAAGCTGTTCGTGGCGCAGTGGAAGCACACCGGCGAGCTGAACGGGCAGATCGAGGAGACGTACACCGGGCATGCATTGGTCAAGGTGTTCGGCCGGCAGCAGGAGGTGGGGGAGCGGTTCCGGCAGAAGAACGCGGAGCTGTATGAGGCGAGCTTCGGCGCGCAGTTCATCTCCGGGCTGATCATGCCGGCCATGACGTTCATCGGGAACCTGGTGTACGTGGGGATCGCCGTGGTGGGCGGCCTGCAGGTGGCGTCCGGGGCGATGCAGCTGGGCGATGTGCAGGCGTTCATCCAGTACTCGCGGCAGTTCACCCAGCCGCTGGCCCAGCTGGGGTCCATGGCCAACCTGCTGCAGTCCGGGGTGGCGTCGGCGGAGCGGGTGTTCGAGCTGCTGGATGAGGAGGAGCAGTCGCCGGAAGCTGCTGGTTCTGCGCCCGACGGCGGACGGGGCCGGCTGGTGTTCGAGAACGTCTCGTTCTCCTATTCACCGGACAAGCCGCTGATTTCGGACCTTTCGTTGGTGGCTGAGCCGGGGCAGACGGTGGCGATCGTGGGCCCCACGGGGGCCGGGAAGACGACGCTGGTGAACCTGATGATGCGGTTCTATGAGATTGATGCGGGACGGATAACGCTCGACGGCGTGGACATCACCTCCGTTTCCCGGCGCGAGCTACGCTCGCGGATGGGCATGGTGCTGCAGGATACGTGGCTGTTCGGCGGGACGATCCGGGACAACATTGCGTACGGCCGGCCTGACGCCACCGAGGAGGAGATCCTGCAGGCGGCGACGGCGACGTATGTGGACCGCTTCGTGCACTCCCTGCCGGAGGGCTACGACACGGTGCTGGAGGACGAGGGCGGGAACGTTTCGGCGGGCGAGAAGCAGCTGCTGACGATTGCCCGGGCGTTCCTGGCCCGGCCGTCGGTTTTGATTCTCGATGAGGCCACTTCTTCGGTGGATACGAGGACCGAGGTGCTGGTGCAGAAGGCGATGAGTGCTTTGCGGTCCGACCGGACGTCGTTTGTCATCGCGCACCGCCTGTCCACGATCCGCGACGCCGACCTCATCCTGGTGATGGAAGCCGGGCAGATCGTAGAGCAGGGCACGCATGCTTCACTGCTGGCTGCGGGCGGGGCTTATGCGAGGTTGTATGAGGCCCAGTTCGCGGCTCCGGTGGCGGAGGTTTGATCGGTTGCCATTAAATGAATGGAGGCTCCGTACTCATATGAGTACGGAGCCTCCATTTGGTGATGAAGACAATTAGCCCGAGTTAGCCTACGAGGGCCCGCGTGTGGTCGTTGAGGAACATTCCGCGGGGATCAAATTCGCGGCGGACCTGCATAAAGGTGTCCAGTTCCGGGTAAAGGCGCTCAAGGCGGGCCCGTGTCATGAAGTGGATCTTCCCCCAGTGGGCCCGCGGCTCGAATTCCTGCAGGACAGCGTCGGCATCCCGGAAGAACTGCCAGTAGTCGGTTCCCGGCTGGGTGGTCAGCGTGATGACAGTGCTGTCACGGCCTTGGAACTGGGACATGTAGGCGTCGTCGGCTTTCACCCAGCGGACTTCCACAGGGTACTTCTGCTCGGGGTACCTGCTGCGGATCAGGTCCTGGATGGCCTCGACGGCGGCCAAACCGTCCTCACTGCGGACGAAGTACTCCAGTTCATGGAACTGCGTGGTGAAGCCGCCGGGATAGATCCGGTACGAACGGTCCAGCCGGGCACCTTCAACGCCTGAGATCTGGCGTTCGTCCTGGACGTCCACGATGTTGTACTTCTTGGTGTAGCTCCGGCCGCCCATCCGGTAATCCGGCGAACCCGGCAGGTCCAGAAGCTCGCACGAGTCGTCTTCGGGGCACCAGAGAAAGGAGTAATGCCTGTTGGAATCGATGTCGGACTGCCACGTTTCCGCAGTTTCCGCCCAGGTGGGGTAGGTGATCTCTTCCTGCAGGTAGTACCTGTCTTCGACCGCCAACTCGACTTCCAGGAAGATTCCCAACGTGCCCAGGGCTACCTGCGCGGCGCGAAGTTCGCGGAGCTGGCCCTCGCCAATCTCTACGATTTCGCCGGAGCCGTTGATGAGCTTCACCCAGCGCAGCTTGGAGGAGAAGCTGCCAAGGTCTTTGCCGGACCCATGGGTGCTGGTGGCCAGGGCACCTGCGATCTGCTGCTTGTCGATGTCGCCCTGATTGCTGAGCGCCAGTCCCTTGTCCCACAACGCGTCCCCAAAGGCGTTGATGGTGGTACCGGCCAAGGCCCGGGCGCGGCGCCCCACCCGGTCGGTGCCGGTGATGGCGGAGAGGCCGGACATGTCCATCAGGACGCCGCCGGTTTGAACCAGGGGTGAAGACGAATGACCTGAGCCGACCGCCCGCACAGGCAGGCCTTCGCGGATGGCGAAGCGGACGGCGTCGAGCGCTTCCTGTTCACTCCCCGGCCGGACCGTAAACGCCGGCGTGGCGCTTTGGTTCCCGCCCCAGTTGGTCCAGGTGACGTCCGTGCCGAAGGGGGCGGAGGGCGTGGAGGCACCTGCCAAGGAGGCGGGACGGGAGACGTTGGTGGTCATGGTGAAAGCTCCGTTGCTTGTCTGGGTGCTCATGCGCTGTGGTTAATCATGACGTGCTTGGTGCGCGAGTAATCATCCAGGGCGTAGAGCGACAGGTCGCGGCCGTAGCCGGATCCCTTGAATCCGCCCCACGGTACCTCGCAAGCCAGGACCAGGTGGGCATTGACCCAGACGGTGCCGAAGTCGAGTTGCTTGGGAATCCGCAGGGAGAGGCTGGAGTCCTTGGTCCATACCGAGGCGGACAGGCCATAAGGGCTCTCGTTGGCCCGGGTGACGGCTTCTTCGGTGGTGCTGAAGCTCTCGACGGTGACTACGGGGCCGAAGATCTCGTGGGTGGCGATGTGCGCGCCAGCCGGGACGCCGCTGATGACCGTTGGCTCGATGAAGTAGCCGGGGCCTTCCAATGCCGAGCCGCCAATGGCGATATCAAGGCCTCCCGCCCGGGCTTCGGCGAGGGATTCCTTAACACGCTCGAAGTGGGGGCGGGAGATCATGGGACCGATTTCGACATCGTCCCCTGCCGCCGGAGTGCCCACTACCAATGTGCCAACCTCCCGGACCAGGTGCTCCGTGAATTCTGCCGCCACGGACTCATGGACCAGAACGCGGCAGGCGGCACCACAATCCTGGCCGGCATTCCAGAAGCCGGCGTTCCGGACTCCAGCGGCGGCCGCGCGGAGATCGGCGTCCGGGAAGACAACGACTGGAGCTTTGCCGCCGAGCTCCAAGTGGACGCGCTTCACGGACTTTGCGGCGGTTTCCGCAACGGCCTGGCCACTGACAACGCTGCCCGTCAGCGCCACCAAGGCGACGTCAGGGTGCTCGGAAAGCCGCTGCCCAACCGTCCTTCCCTGACCGGTGATGACATTCAGGATGCCATTGGGGATGCGTCCGGCCACGAGTTCGGCCAGCTTCAGCGTGGACAGCGGGGTCTGCTCGGAGGGCTTCATGACGATGCTGTTGCCAGCGGCGAGAATCGGTGCGATCTTCCAGGCGGCCATCAGCAGCGGGTAGTTCCAGGGGGTGATGACGCCGACGACGCCCACGGGTTCGCGGAGGATCACGGAGGTGTGGCCGGTGGCGTAGTCGCCGCCGGCCATCGACGTCAGCGTGCGGGAAGCGCCGGCCATGAAGCGGAAGGTGTCAATGGTGCTGGTGACATCATCCTCGGCCACGGCGTGTGGCTTGCCCGTGTTGGCGGACTCGATGACCTCGAACGCTTCGCGGTTGGCCTCGATGATGTTGGCGATCAGGTTCAGGACATCAGCCCGTTCCTTGGGGGTGGTGGCTCCCCAAGATTTCTGGGCTGCGACGGCGGCTTCAACGGCGACGTCGACGTCGGCAGCGGTGCCTTCCTGGACGGATGCGATGATCTGCTCAGTGGCGGGGTCCACGACGTCGATGAACTGCTGGGAGGAGCCCGGAACAAACGATCCGTTGATGAAGTGGCCAGCGGGCGGGAGCGGCAGCGGCACGGCACCGGCGGAAGCCGGGTCAGCGGAGGAACGTCGGACGGTGAACTGTTCGGCCTGGGTGGTGGTCATGATGGTTCGCTTTCAGATGAGGTCTGGGGTGAGTGCAGGGGAAGGAAAGGCGGCGGGTTCCGTCTTTTGACGGAATACGCGGGCAGCGACGTAGTAGAGGGGAGCAACCACTACCAGCCCGACGATCCAGGAGATGTCCACGCTGCCCATCGCGGCGGCCAGCGGGCCTGTGTAGATCGCGGTTGCCGAGAACGGGACCTGGATCAGGGCGCCCGCTACGTAGGAGCCGATGGCGACCCAATTGAACCGCCCGTACACACCGCCGTCGCGCTTGAAGAAGTCTTCCACCCGGTAGTCGCCATGCCGGAGAAGGTAATAGTCCACCAGGTTGATGGCCGTCCAGGGAACCAGCACGTACATCAGGAAGGACAGGAAGTTGGTGTAGAAGAGGATGAAATTGTCGCGGGCAAACAGGGCGATGCTGACGGCGAGAATGAAGAGGATGACTGCAGCGATGCTGCGGGTCTTGGCACGCGGCAACCACGTCGGCTTGAACGTCTGCCCGATGGTGAGGGTACAAAGAACACCGCAATACAGGTTCATGGCGTTCGACGCCGCGACGCCCAGGCAGAAGATGCCGACGATGATCAGGGTCCACGGCTGGAGCAACGCGCCCAGGCTGCCGACGATCTCCACGTCGCCGGCGCTCACGGTCATGGCGAGCGTTCCTACCAGCGCGCCAAGGATCATGGGGAACAGGGTGCCCAGGACGCAGCCTGAATACGAGGCCCAGAACGCAGGGCCGGATCCTGTGCCTTGCGGCATGTAGCGGGAGTAGTCGGAGACGTAGGGTGCGTAGGCCAACTGCCACAGGGCGGAGACGGAGATGGTCCCCATGAAGCCCACCCAGTTGAAGTTGCCTTGCTCCAGGAAGCTGGCCGGCAGGCCGTGGACCACGAGGATCCAGCCGAAGGCCAGCAGCAAGGCCAAACCGGCGGCGACGCTCAGGAAGCGTGCATACGCGTGGATGAGCCTGTAACCGAAAATCGTGGCGATAACGCTGACGACGCCGATAATGATGATGCCCGCGTCAACGCTGATGCCCGGGCTGACTGCGGCCATTGCTTCGCCACCGAACACGAGGTTCGCGGCGAAGAAGCCGACGTACATGACCACCACGATGACCACGATCAACAATGCACCGAAGGAGCCGAACTGGCCGCGCGTCTGGATCATCTGTGCCACGCCCAGTTGCGGGCCCTGGGCGGAGTGCAGCGCCATGAAGATGCCGCCTACAACGTTGCCGATGATGATGCCCACGATCGCCGGCACAAAGCCGAGGCCGAACACTGTGGTGGCGAGTCCGCCGGTCACGATGGTCATGATCATGATGTTGGAGCCGAACCAGATGGTGAAGAGGTCCCTGGCTTTGCCGTGGCGTTCGTTGGCCGGGATGGGCTGGATGGTCTTATCTTCGAGCCGCGGTACTTCTGTTGCCGGAGTGTCAGTGCTCATGATGCGGTCCACGTGGCTTCTTGAAGTTCACGGACAGGGGTGGCCTTGCTGCGGTTAACCATGAGCCCGAGAAGGTCGAAGACCAGGGTGGCCGCGGCGAGGGTGGTGATGTCCGCATGGTCGTAGGCCGGTGCGACCTCCACGACGTCGGCGCCCACAATATTGATGCCGTTCAGTCCGCGGAGCAGGGCAAGGAGCTCACGGGAATGGAGCCCGCCCATCTCCGGGGTGCCCGTGCCGGGTGCGAAGGCGGGATCCAGGACGTCGATGTCGATGGAGACGTACACCGGGGTGTCGCCGAGCCGGTCCTTCACCTGGGCGATGGCCGCCGGAACACCGATGACGTCCAGGTCCGAGCAGCGGATGATCTGGAATCCGAATTCGTGGTCGCGGAGGAAATCGTTGCGGTCATAGACCGGTCCGCGGATGCCCACATGCATGGACTTGTCCTCCACAAGCAGGCCTTCTTCAAATGCCCGCCGGAAGATGGTTCCATGCGTGACCGGCTGATCAAAGTACGTGTCCCAGGTGTCCAAATGGGCGTCGAAGTGCAGCAAAGCCACCGGACCGTGGACCTTGTTCAGGGCCCGCAGCATGGGCAGCGCGATGGTGTGGTCGCCGCCGATGGAGATGAGCCGCTTGTCCTCCCTGATCAGGGGCAACGCCTGCTCCTCGATTTCACGGACTGCCCGGGTGATGTCGTAGGGAGTGCACGCAATGTCGCCGGCATCCACAACCTGGGCTTCGCACACGGGCTCTACGTCGAGCTCGGGGTGGTAGCCGGGGCGCAGGAGGCGTGAGGCCTCGCGGACCGCGGCAGGACCGAAACGGGCGCCGGGCCGGAAGGAGGTTCCGCCGTCGAAAGGTACACCGACAATTGCGATGTCGTAGTCCGGGACGCGGTCAATTTGGGGGAGGCGGGCGAAGGTGCCGAGGCCTGCATACCGGGGGACTTTGGTTGCGTCGACAGGGCCGATGGGCTTGTGCGTTGTCATGCCGGATCCTTGGGTTGAGGGGTGCTCGCCATTGAGCGGGAACTAAGTAATTCCATTGTTGGTGACGCGGATCACCGCGGATAGCGCTACATTGACTACAAATGGCCGAGGCGCTTAGACGAATGTCTAGGTACCGCCCCAGCAGGCCGGGAATCAAGGAACCAGGACGGAATCCGATGGCAATCACCGTGGCCGAGCTCGTGGCTGAACCGCAGCTGGGGCTCACCCTCATTGCCGGCGCGGCCGGGCGGGACAATCGCATCACGTGGGCCCACACCTCCGACCTTCCCCGGCTCTGGGAATGGGTCACCGGCGGGGAACTCATGATGACCAACGGCCTGTCCATCCCCGCCGATGCCCCGGGGCAGGTGGCGCTCGCAGAGGCCCTGATGGATTCGGGCGCCAGCGCCTTGGCCATCGGCGAGAAAATGCATGCGCCCCCGCTGCTTCCGGAGTTCCTTGACGCCTGCGACCGGCTGCCGCTGCCCCTGATCAACATCCCCTACCCGTTGCCGTTCATCGCGATCGCCCGCTCGGTTGCCGAATCTTCCCTGCTCGAAGAGTCCCGCCGCCTGCGCCAGACGGCCCGCGTTTACGATCTGCTCAGAACGGCGGGGGCCTCCGAGGACCATTGGCAGAGCCTCGTCCAAAGATTGGCGACGGAACTGGACGCTGAACTCTTCGTGGTGGATCGTCGCTGCCTTCACCCCTGGCATCCCGACGGGCAATCACTGCCGGCGTTCCTCGCGGACGAGTGGGCGCCGCTCTCCGGGCAGGTGTCCCTGGCGGGCAAGAACTTCCAGTGGCATCGGGTCAGGGGCCGCCACGTGTTGACCATGGACATCCCCACCCACGCCAACGCGCTCCTCGTGGTGCTGCCCAGGAGCGAACCGCACCCGGACGCCGTCGTACTTTTGCATGCGGCAACCGTGCTGGGACTCCAGCTTTCGCGCATTGTCCTGTCGCTGGAAGGGCAGCATCGGCTGGCGGGTGAGTTCCTGCTGCAGGCAATGGAAGGCCGGCTTGGGACGGCGGAGATGGAAAGCCGGTTAGCGGCTTTCGGCGTCCCGGCGCAGGATTTTATGGTCGCGTCGATCTCGGCGGACGACGGCGAACAGCTGGCTAACGTCCACATTGAACTTTGGCGTCACGGAGTTTCAGCGGCCTCCTTGAGGCGGAACAACAGGCTTCACGTTGTGGTGCCGGCGGATGTCCCCGACGACGTGCTGGTGCACTGTGCCGGGTCCAGTGCCGCGATGGGCATCAGCGCCCCGACGACGGTTGCCGGTATTCAACGGGCATTGCAGGAGTCCCTCTGGGCGCTGGGATCGGCCCGGGCCAACAAGCTGGGGCTGGCCCGGTACGCGCAAGGTCCGTCGTGGCTGGGGCTGACCGGCTTCGAGGAAGGAACCGCGCTGGTCCGTCGGCTTTTGGGTCCGATTTTTGAATACGAGCAGAGCCAGGAAGGCGATCTGATAGTCACGCTGAGGACGTATTTGGACTCGCAGCGTTCGTGGCAAAAGACTGCTGCTGCCCTGTTCGCGCACCGGCAAACCATCATCTACCGGATACGGAAAATCGGTGAGCTGACGGGGTTGGACATGGGTGAAACGTCCACGCTTGCACAGTTGTGGTTCGCGCTGCAGATTCACGAGGCGATGCGGCGGTAGTTACGCCCGACGGCGCCGGGCGGGGGTTATTCGCGGTTGTACGGGACGCAGTTCGCGGCTCCGGTGGCGGAGGGTTGGGGAGCGGGCGCGGTCTTTTGAGACCGCGCCCGCTGCAGGTATGCCGGGTCGTGCAGGCGCTTCGCCAGTACCTGTGGGACGCCTGCTTTGGATCAACGCTGAGGCTTATGCCGGCACGCCCGCGAGGTTGCCGGCCGTGAGGGGCAAGCGCTGCCCGTTGATCTGTTCTGCCTCCAGATCGAAGATCCGCTGTACAGCGTCGGCAAGGACACTGACATCGGTGTAGCCAGGGAATTTGCGTTCCGGCTGGGCTGCGCGCATCCGGTCATCGACCAGGGCCTTGACGATGAAGACCAGGGCGGCCGAATGCTGAGCGGAGTGGGGGCTTTCATTTCCTGCCTGCAGGTGCCGGAATCCGTCGGCCACGGCCAGTGTCCATGCCTCGGCGGCGGACTTGACAGCGGCATAGGCGGCGCCGCCCGCTGTCGGCGAGGAGGCGGACTGCGCGGAAACGACGGCCAGGCGACCCGCAGGGGAGGCAGCCAAATCGTCGTAAAAAGCGCGGCTGGTGTTCCTCAATGTGGTGAGGACGCTGGTGTGCAGGAAGTCCCAGTCTTCATCCGTCTGACCGGTAATTCCGGTACCGCCCCGCCACCCCCCTACAAGATGGATCAGGCCGTCCACGGGACCCAGATCGTTCCGGACAGACGTCGCCAGGTTCTCAACGGCTTGCAGGTCCGCGAGGTTGCAGACATAGCCCGTGACGTTGTCGTACGCGACCGCGAGCTCCTGCACGCGATCCTCAAGGATGTCCACGGCGGCCACGCGTGCCCCTGCTTGCGAGAGGGTATGCACCACCGCGACGCCTGCGGCGCTTGTCGAACCGGCGACGACGACCGTACGTCCTGAGAGATCCTGGCTCATGCGTCCGCCTCGCCCTTAGTCTTCACAGGGCTCTTCCCGGTGATCCCGGCAGTTGATTCAATGACGGGGCGCATCTTCTTCTCCAGTGCTTCGTAGAACATCGACAGGGGGAATTCGTCATCAAGGATCTGGTCCGTCAGACCCTTGGGCGGACCGTCCAGCGGAAGGGCCTCCGGTCCCTTGGCCCATACGGAGGCCGGGTGGGGGGTGAGGGTTTCCGAGACGAGCTCGTAAGCAGCCAGCCAGTGTGCGGTCTTCGGCCGGTCGATTGAACGCCAGTAGAGTTCCTCGATGCGGAGACCCAGCTCGACGACCACGCCGGCGACGTCCGTCCAGTCGATGCTCAACTTTCCATCGGTCCAGTGCAGGACCCGGTGCTGGTGCATCCAGGCGAACAGCAATTGGCCGCCCACGGCGTCGTAGTTACGGACCCTGTTCCCTGTAATCGCGAAACGGAAAATGCGGTCGAAGATCACGGCGTACTGGACCAGCTTGGCGTGCTTGCGGGCGTCCTCGGAAGCCGTTTCGTCCCGCTCGATGAGGACGGACTCGCGGAAGGCGGTCAGATCGCACCGGAGCTCCTCCAGGGAGTACAGGAAATACGGCATCCGCTGCTTGATCATGAACGGGTCAAAGGGCAGGTCACCGCGCATGTGGGTCCGGTCATGGATCAGATCCCACATCACGAAGGTCTTCTCCGTGAGGTGTTGGTCGTCGATGAATTCCGCGGCGTCAGCCGGCAGGTCCAGGGAAGTGATGCCGGCAGCAGCTTTTAGGACGCGACGGAACCGCGCAGCTTCGCGGTCCGCGAAGATACCGCCCCACGTGAAGGAAGGGGTGCTCCGGACCGCTACGCTCTCGGGGAAGAGGACTGCGGAGTTCGTGTCATAGCCGGGCGTGAAGTCAATGAAGCTGATGGGGACGAACAGCTTGTTGGAGTAGCTTGTTGCCTCCAGGTCGGCCACGAATGAAGGCCAAATGACCTCGATGAGGACGGCCTCGAAGTAGCGGTTCGTGCTGCCGTTCTGCGTGTACATGGGAAACAGAACCAGGTGCGGCAGCCCGTCGATGCGCCACTGCTCGGGGTGGAAGGCTACCAATGAGTCGAGGAAATCCGGTACGGCGAAGCCCTCGGACGCCCACCGCTGGAAGTCCTGCACGAGCAGCTCAAGGTAGTCCGTGTCGTGGGGGAGGTGGTGGCGCAGATCGTTGAGTGAGTCCGCAATGATGCCGACATTCCGGCGCGCCTGGCCGTGGTCAGCGGGTTCCGGAACGGAACCGTCCTGCACTTGTATTTGCTGCAGCCCGACGACGGCTGCCTTCAGAGCCTGCCATGCGGGGAGCGCCTTGAGGTCTTCTGCCTGGATGGTTGTCACTTCCGGGTTTGCGATTACAGACATGCTCTTTCCTTCCGTTGAGAGGATTCCTGAAGAAGCTAGCAGTGCGTAAGCATCCGTGAAGCACAATTCCAAAATGCATAAGAAATACTTTTGCTCAGGAACTGCTCTTTAGCGCAATGCCTGCGTCTGACCTTGGGGTCGGTGTTTTTGAGACCCCCCAAAAACGGCGCATTACAACGGATAGGCGGCGGTCTTGGGACGAGTGGAGGTTCGGCTTCTGCACCCTGTGCCCTCAGTGGCATTGGCTGCCCGCCGTCTGCCAGCGCGCCATAGCAGATCATCAGAGCCGCTTAGTCACCGAGTGAGATCAAATCAGCAACTCTTGGGCTCGGGTTGGATTGCCACCGCCTATGCGTAAGGACTTGACCCGTCGGACGTGCAACATTCGCCACGCCAAAAGTCGCTTCGTTTGCCTGTGTTAGCTTGATCACCGTCCTTCCCCGCCCGAGGGCTTCGGAAGGCCCAAATTCACCGCAGCTACCTTTTCGGAGGCACCATGGGACTTGGCTCCCGCACACAAAGAAGTGATCGGACTATGGCGGCCTATCTGCTCGACACGGCAGTCGCAGAAGCCTGCACTGGTCGAGCCGCTATTGGCACCGGGAACCCGACCCGGCCCGAAACGATCTCCCAGGGTGGTGCTGCATGACACCACCGATCGGAACTCTCGAAGAAATCAAGCCCGATGGAACAGAGGGGTCTTCCCTTGCGATAGCGGCAGATCACGCTTCCGGCGGATCCACCAACGAACTCAAGCGCGGGCTGAACCACCGCCACCTGCAGATGATCGCCATCGGCGGTGCGATCGGTACCGGGCTGTTTGTGGCCTCGGGCAGCACTATTTCCCAGGCGGGTCCCGGCGGTGCGTTGGCCGGCTACGCGCTGGTCGGGCTGATGGTATTCCTGTTGATGCAGTCACTGGGCGAGATGTCGGCCAAGATTCCGGTTGCCGGTTCGTTCCAGTCCTTTGCCACCCGTTTCGTCTCCCCGTCCTTTGGGTTCGCGATCGGCTGGAACTACTGGTTCAACTGGGCCATCACGGTGGCCGCAGAGCTGGTCGCGGCCGGAATCATCATGGACTTCTGGTTCCCGGGGGTCCCAGGGTGGGTGTGGGCAGGGTTCTTCCTGCTGTTGCTGACCGGGCTCAATGCCCTCTCGGCCAAGGCCTTTGGTGAGTCGGAGTTCTGGCTCTCACTGATCAAGGTCAGCGCAGTTGTGCTCTTCCTGATCGCCGGCGTGCTGATGATTTTCGGCATCCTCGGGGATAACTCTCCGGGACTGAGCAACTGGGAAAACCGCGACGACGTGTTCCACGGGGGCTGGGTCTCGATCATCTCGGTCTTCATGGTTGCCGGGTTCTCCTTCCAGGGCACCGAGCTCGTAGGAGTCGCCGCAGGCGAAGCGAAGGACCCGCGCCGCGAGGTACCGAAGGCCATCCGCACTGTCTTCTGGCGCATCATGCTTTTCTACATTGGCGCCATCTCTATCATCGGCTGCCTCATTCCGTTCACCGATCCGAGCCTGCTGGCCTCCGGTGAGTCCGACATTGCCTCATCGCCCTTTACCCTGGTCTTCTCTCGCGCCGGCATCGCCTTCGCGGCGGCCTTGATGAACGCCGTGATCCTGACGGCAATCCTGTCCGCGGGCAACTCCGGACTATATGCCTCCACCCGGATGCTTTACGCCATGGCCCATGACGGCATGGCCCCGAAGATCTTCGGCCGAACCAACGCGCGTGGTGTGCCGATCGCGGCGTTGCTCGCGACGGCGGCCGTGGGACTCTTCGGGTTCCTCTCCGCGATCGTCGGGCAGGGTGCAGCCTACTCCTGGCTGCTGAACATGTCGGGCCTGTGCGGCTTTATCGTCTGGGCGGGAATCGCGGTCTCCCACTACCGTTTCAGGCGCGGCTTCCTGGCCCAGGGAAACGAAGTCAGCGACCTGCCGTACAAAGCATCCCTGTTCCCCGTTGGCCCGCTGCTGGCCTTCGCCTTGCTCATACTGGTCATCGCGGGACAGAACTACGAGGCTGTGCTTGCCGGACGTTCCGTGGAGGTGCTTTCCTCCTACATCGGGTTGCCAGTCTTCATCGTTCTATGGCTGGGTCACCGCTACATCACCAAGTCCAAAGTAGTGCCGCTGCTCGAGATGGATCTCACAGCACCAAAGGACGTCGAGGACGAACCTAGGGGCGCCACCCAGTAACTAGGCAAGGCGGAGGGAAGCCGGGTGAGAACAGCACCCGGTTTCGCTCCGCCCCCAGGTCAGTAAAGGACGTGGGGATTGCCGTGGTGGGCGGCCTGCAGGTGGCGTCCGGGGCGATGCAGCTTGGCGATGTGCAGGCGTTTATCCAGTACTCGCGGCAGTTCACCCAGCCGCTGGCGCAGCTGGGGTCCATGGCCAACCTGCTGCAGTCCGGGGTGGCGTCGGCGGAGCGGGTGTTCGAGCAGCTGGATGAGGAGGAGCAGTCGCCGGAAGCTGTTGGTTCTGCGCCCGACGGCGGGCGGGGGCAGCTGGTGTTCGAGAACGTCTCGTTCTCCTATTCACCGGACAAGCTGCTCATTTCGGACCTGAGCCTGGTGGCCGAGCCGGGGCAGACGGTGGCGATTGTTGGCCGACCGGTGCTGGGAAGACGACGCTGGTGAACCTGATGATGCGGTTCTATGAGATTGATGCGGGGCGGATAACGCTCGACGGCGTGGACGTCACCTCGGTGCCGCGGCGCGAGCTGCGGTCCCGGCTGGGGATGGTGCTGCAGGATAAGTGGCTGTTCGGCGGGTCGATCAGGGACAACATTGCGTACGGCCGGTCTAGGGCTACTGAAGCTGAGATTTTGGAGGCGGCGCGGGCGACGTATGTGGACCGGTTCGTGCACTCGCTGCCTGACGGGTACGACACGGTGCTGGAGGACGAGGGCGGTAACGTCTCGGCGGGTGAGAAGGAGCTGCTGACGATTGCGCGGGCTTTCCTGTCCCGGCCTTCTGTTTTGATTCTGGATGAGGCGACGTCTTCTGTGGACAGCCGGACCGAGGTGCTCGTGCAGAAGGCCATGAGTGCGTTGAGGAGCGACTGGACTTCGTTTGTGATTGCGCACCGCCTGTCCACGATCCGCGACGCCGACCTCAGCCTGGTGATGGAGGCCGGGCAGATCGTGGAGCAGGGGACACACGTTTCGCTGCTGGCCGCGGGCGGGGCTTACGCGCGGCTCTATGAGGCGCAGTTTGCGGCGCCTGTGGCGGAGGTTTAAAAAGCGGGGCTTGGCGGCGGACACGAGGCGCGGTGATTGAAGGAACCGACATTCTATCGGCTAAGTTCTCTACATGAAATCATTGGCGTTTTTCAATAATAAAGGCGGAGTCGGGAAGACCACTCTTGCCTGCAACATGGCACATTATCTTGCCACTAAGTTCAATCTGAAGACACTTGTTGTTGACTGCGATCCTCAGTGCAATGCTACGCAACTGCTGCTTCAAGATGAAGAATGGCTGGACATCTACGAGGACCGGAGTTCGTCGGAGCGGAAGACAATTCTCAAAGTTCTCACGCAGATCCGTTCGGGTGACAGCGGAATTGACACGGACTTTCTTATCCATCACAGCGAACGGTTTGGTGTGGACGTTTTGGCGGGGCACCCGACTTTGTCAGCGGTCGAAGACAAACTCAGCCAGTCATGGACGGAGTTTAGAGCGGGAAGTTTCGGTGGCGCGAGGAGGAGTAGGTGGGTTGCAGCCCTCGTGGCGGCAACTGACTACGATTTGATCGTCTTCGACGTAGGGCCAAGCCTGGGTGCCTTGAACCGTTCCGTGCTTATCGGCACTGACAGATTCGTCACGCCAATGGCTGCTGATCTCTTCAGCCTTTACGCCCTGGACAACATCACGGAGTGGATCAATAGTTGGACGCACGATTACGAGGCTGCCATCGCAGCCGTTACTCGTGAGAATGCCGGATTACCAGGCGTCCTCGATTTGCCCCAGACATCCGGGATAGAGCAGGGTTTCGTCGGGTATACCATCCAACAGTATGTCAGCAAACGAACCGGAAACGAGGTTCGCTCGGTTGCAGCTTATGACCGCTTCAAACATCAAATACCGGAACGTGCAAGGATGCTGACCAAGTTTGCGGCGCCGGATGTAATCGACCCTGCCCTTGGAGTTGTTCCCAACATGTTCTCCATGATCCCCCTAGCGCAAAGCGTCCATGCTCCCATACTGGAACTGTCGCCGAAGGACGGAGTTCGCGGTGCGCAGGTTTCACAGCAGCGAGCCTATTCTGATCAGCTGACGGCTATAGGTGACGCCCTCGCGGAAAACGCAGGGCTGAAGCGATGACGGTCGCTACTGCGTCAGCGGCCAGCCTGCTAACAAAATGGCCGGACAATCTCGTTCAGCGCATCGTTGCCGATGACTGGGCGTTGGTCATTGGAGCAGGGCTATCCAGAAATGCGTCTAACGGTCAATCTAGTCCGCTTGGCTGGAAGCAGTTGATCGAGCAGCTCAGCGCGACATTTACGAGTGGTGATGAAAGGAAACTCGTTGACGAATTAGTACGACTTGGTCAGTTCCTAGATGCTGCTGAGGTCGTGAAACAGAGCGCTATAGCCGCGGGCAAAGAACATGACTTTAGGGCAATGATTCGTGTTGCAACAGACGGCGCCGCTGGCGCTCCTTTCAAGGCATCTGCGCTACATGAAAAAATCATCAACGAATTAGCTCCCTCTCTCATCATTACCACGAATTATGACAGACTCATAGAACGTGCAAGTGATCACGGTTATAGCGTTCACCGGCCAGGTGACCTTAACTTAGGCGCGGACGTGCGTACGGGAACGCCGGCCTTAGTGAAGCCGCACGGCACGGTCGATGACCTCAGCAACATTGTGCTCACTCGATCGGACTATGCGACGATCCGCCATAGAGCTGCAGAACTTTACAGGGTGATGGAGGCGGTCTTCCTAACTAAGACGTGTCTTTTTGTTGGATACTCTTTTCAAGACCCTGACCTGATGCTTCTTCTCGAAAACTCTTTTGGAGGTGCTAGCCGGGCTGGGGCCCATTATTGGTTAGCTCCATCTGATGGTCCAATGTATTTGCAGCGTCTCTTTCAAGAACATTATGGAATTGAAATGATTAGTTACGATCCCAAGGATTCGCATATCGAAATGAAAAGTATGATTGATGCGCTGTGCTTCACGGTGTCCTCATCTCGCTAACAATTTCTTTGCGGAGGTTCCACTTTGCTTAGCTGAGTCATGAACTCCTCGGTTTCTCCCTGAGCAGACAGACGCACGCTATTAGTGCTAACTGCAAGACAACTGCCTTGCAGTTGGTGGAAGACAAGTGAAACATTCCAGTAGTGCGGGGGCTGGGGGCTATTCGCGGTTCGCCGGGGCATGGACTGGTGAACCGCGAAGAGCCCCCAAACGTGCGGCGGTTGCCAGGGCAACTATGACCGGAACCAGTTTGTTGTGACACCGGATTGCCGGCTTTTTGACGATTTCTCGGCGCTAGACGATGGGCGTGAACTCCGTCTCCTGGCAGTCTGCCGCCGAATAGAGAACCCTAAGTCAGGCCCAGCAGATTCGGGTAAGAGCCGGGGCTAGGCTTCCCAAGTCCCATGCCGTAGTACACGGACACACAGCGCAACGTTCCGGCCCCCGCACGTAATCTGTTTAGATGCCTCGTTTTGCGCTTGATATTGAGTCCGTGCCCCGTCCCGCCCGCGCGCAAGCGCTTCTGGACGCGGTGAACCACCGGGTCGTCATCGCTGATGGGGCGATGGGCACCATGCTGCAGGGCCGGGAACTGTCGCTTGAAGCAGACTTCCTGGGGCTGGAAGGCTGCAACGAGATCCTCAATGACACGCGCCCGGACGTCCTCGCGGACATTCATGACGCGTACTTCGCCACCGGCATCGACGCCGTCGAAACCAACACCTTCGGCGCCAACTGGTCCAACCTTTCCGACTACGGCATCGACGACCGGATCGAGGAACTCGCCCGCAAAGGCGCCCAGATCGCCCGCGAACGCGCCGAAGCGGCAGAAAAAACAGACGGACGCATGCGCTGGGTCCTCGGCTCCATGGGTCCGGGCACCAAGCTCCCCAGCCTGGGCCACACCAGCTACGACTACCTCAAACAGACCTTCGCCCTGCAGGCCGAGGGCCTCATCGACGGCGGTGCGGACGCCTTCCTCATCGAAACCAGCCAGGACCTCCTGCAGACCAAAGCCGCGGTCAACGGCTGCAAGCAGGCGATCGTCACCCGCGGCGTCCGGCTCCCCATCTTCGTCGAGGTGACCGTCGAAACCACCGGAACCATGCTGATGGGATCCGAGATCGGCGCCGCACTCACCGCGCTCGAGCCGCTCGGCGTCGACGCCATCGGCCTGAACTGCGCCACCGGGCCGGACGAGATGAGCGAGCACCTGCGCCACCTCTCCAAGCAGTCCTCCGTGGCCATCGCCTGCATGCCCAACGCCGGCCTCCCGGTCCTTGGCCCCAACGGCGCGCACTATCCGCTCTCACCCAGCGAACTCGCCACCGCACACGAACAGTTCGTGCGGGAATTCGGCCTGGGCCTGGTGGGCGGCTGCTGCGGTACGACGCCGGAACACATGGCCGCCGTCGTCGAACGCCTTGCGCCCTTCCGCACCAGCGCCGCCGTTACCGGCGGTGGGAGGGGAGCCGACGGCGCCCGCGTCCCCACAGAACGCGAAGCAGGCATCGCTTCCCTCTACCACCACGTGCCGTTCGACCAGGAATCCGCCTACCTCGCCATCGGTGAGCGCACCAACGCGAACGGTTCGAAGGCGTTCCGCCAGGCGATGCTGGAAGAGCGCTGGGACGACTGTGTGGACATCGCCCGCGAACAGGTCCGCGTTGGCGCGCACCTGCTCGATGTCTGCATCGACTATGTAGGGCGCGACGGCGTGGCCGACATCAAGGAGGTCGTGTCGCGTTTCGCGTCGGCCTCCACCCTTCCGCTGGTCATCGACTCCACCGAACCGCCGGTGCTGCAGGCCGGGCTCGAACTCATCGGCGGCCGCCCGGTGGTCAACTCCGTCAACTATGAGGACGGCGACGGCCCGAACAGCCGCTTCGCGCGCATCATGCCGCTGGTGAAGGAACACGGCACCGCCGTGATCGCCCTGACCATCGACGAACAGGGCCAGGCCCGAACCACCGAGGGCAAGGTGGCCATCGCCTCCCGCCTCGTCGACGCCCTGGTGGGCGAATGGGGCATGCGCGTCGAGGACATCATCGTGGACGCCTTGACCTTCCCCGTCGCCACCGGCCAGGAAGAAACCCGCCGGGACGGCATTGAAACCATCGAGGCCATCCGCCAGATCACCACCAAGTACCCCGGCATCAACACCACCCTCGGCGTCTCCAACGTCTCGTTCGGCCTCAACCCGGCAGCGCGCGTGGTGCTGAACTCCGTGTTCCTGCACGAAGCCGTCCAGGCCGGCCTGTCCAGCGGCATCATCGACGCCGCCAAGATCGTGCCGCTCGCCTCATTGCCGGAGGAACAGCGCAAAGTGGCCCTGGACCTCGTCTATGACCGCCGCGAATACGATGCCGACGGCAACATAACGTACGACCCCCTGGCCATCATGCTGGACCTGTTCGCCGGCGTCGACACCGCAGCGCTCAAGGACCAGCGCGCTGCCGAACTCGCCGCCTTGCCCACCGGCGAACGCCTGCAGCGGCGCATCATCGACGGCGAAGGCAAGGGCCTGGAAGCTGACCTGGACCTTGCCCGCAGCGAAGGCATGTCACCGCTGGCCATCATCAACGACCAGCTGCTCGAGGGCATGAAGGTGGTGGGTGAGCGCTTCGGCGCCGGCGAGATGCAGCTGCCCTTCGTGCTGCAGTCCGCCGAGGTGATGAAGAACGCGGTGGCCCTGCTGGAGCCGCACATGGAGAAGTCGGACGCGTCGGGCAAGGGCACCATGGTGATCGCCACCGTGCGCGGCGACGTGCACGACATCGGCAAGAACCTGGTGGACATCATCCTCACCAACAACGGCTACAAAGTGGTCAACATCGGCATCAAGCAGGGCATCGCCGAGATCATGGCAGCAGCCGAGGAGCACGACGCCGACGTGATCGGGATGTCCGGGCTCCTGGTGAAGTCCACCGTGGTGATGAAGGAAAACCTCGCGGAACTGCAGTCCCGCGGCCTCGCGAAGAAGTGGCCCATCATCCTCGGCGGCGCAGCCCTCACCCGCGCGTACGTGGAGCAGGACCTGGCGGAGCAGTTTGAAGGCACCGTCCGGTACGCCAAGGACGCCTTCGAGGGCCTGGCGCTCATGGAACCCCTGGTTCAGGTGGCCCGCGGCGCCGACCCGGACGCCGTCGGCCTTCCGCCGCTGAAGAAGCGGATCCACAAGGGAGGCCCGAAGTTCACGGTGACCGAACCGGAGGCCATGCCCGGCCGGTCCGACGTCGCCTCCGACAACGCCGTTCCTGCGCCGCCGTTCTGGGGCACCCGCATCGTGCGCGGCGTGGCACTGCACGACTACGCGGCGTTGCTCGATGAGCGCGCCACTTTCATGGGGCAGTGGGGGCTCAAGCCCGGCCGCGGCGATGACGGCGCCTCCTATGAGGAACTGGTGGAACTCGAGGGCCGGCCGCGCCTGCGGTACTGGCTGGACCGCATCCTCGCCGAGGGCATGCTGGACGCCTCCGTCGCCTACGGCTACTTCCCGGTGGTCTCCGAGGGGGAACAGGTGGTGGTGCTGCACCACGGGGAGGATCACGACGGCGTGCTCGGCACCCCGGGCCTGCTCGCCCCCGATGGTGGTTCAGGCGGTCCCATCGGCACCGAGCGGCTGCGTTTCGACTTCCCGCGCCAGCGCCGGGACCGGCACCTGTGCCTCGCCGACTTCGTCCGCTCGCGCGAATCGGGGCAGGTGGACGTCCTGCCCGTGCAGCTGGTCACCGCCGGCTCGAAGATCGACGAGGTGACGTCCGAGCTGTTCAAGGGCAACCACTATCGCGACTACTACGAGCTCAACGGCCTGGTCATGCAGCTCACCGAGGCACTCGCGGAATTTTGGCACGCGCGCATTCGCTCCGAGCTGGGCTTCGCGGCCGAGGAGCCCAAGGACAAGGCCGGGTACTTCAAGCTCGATTACCGCGGTGCCCGGTTCTCGCTCGGCTACCCCGCGTGCCCTGACATGGAGGACCGCCGCAAGGTGACGGAGCTGCTGCGTCCCGAGCGGATGGGGGTGGTCCTGAGCGATGAGCTGATGCTGCACCCCGAGCAGTCCACCGACGCCTTCGTGTTCCACCACCCGGAGGCGAAGTACTTCAAGGTGTGAGCTGGGGGCTTGAAACGGCCTCAATGTACCCTGCGGGGCGTGCCGGAAGCGGAGCAGCTCACATCCGCGCAACGGGCAGCTCCGCCTCCGGCCAGGTTGGAGCGATCATCGGCAACCTGCTTGATCACCGGCGCTGTCGCTGCCGGAGCCGTCTGGATCAACACCACCTATGGGATCCACATCCTGGCCTCCGACCTGCTCATCTTCGCAGCCTGGGACGTCGACCCCGGCAGGTCCGCAAGGACTGATTGGTCAGAACTCCCGCACCCGACACCACCCGGGCGAACTCCAAGGACCTTGAGTTGCTCCCATTGGAACCATACGGCGGGCATGAAGCGGCAGCAATGACGTACCTATGAGTTGGAGGTAACGGATTTACATGGCCGTAACGGGACAGCAACCTAAGTTGCGCAAAAAGCAACTAATTTGGTTCGTGAGCAACAAGGCACGCTTCGGAAGGCGCGTTGCCGTCCGACTAAATTGGCGCCATCCCCTGAATGGAGACAACATGGAACGCGATCTTGCAGACAACTCACTGGAGAAGGTGAGCCCGGAACGCCTGCGTAAGGTGGTGCGGGCCTCCTTTGCCGGGACCGTGGTGGAGTGGTTCGACTTCGCCATCTACGGCTACATGGCAACCCACATTGCCGCGACCTTCTTCGCATCCAAGGATCCGGTCACGGGTCTGCTGGAGACGTTCGCCGTGTTCGCGGTAGCCTTCGCGCTGCGGCCCTTGGGCGGGATCTTCTTCGGACGCCTGGGCGACCGTCTTGGACGTAAAAAGATCCTGGTGCTGACCGTCCTGCTCATGTCCGGATCTACGGCCGCAATCGGGCTCATCCCAAGCCACGAGACGATCGGCATCTGGGCCGCTGTCCTCCTGGTCTTGGCCCGCTGTATGCAGGGCTTTTCTGCCGGCGGCGAATATGCGGGTGCCACCATCTATGTCGTCGAGCACAGCCCCGACAACCACCGGGCGCGCTACTCGTCCGCCATGTCCGCGGCGACGTTCTCATCGTTCGCCTTCGCTGCTGGACTCGGAGCGCTGCTTAGCTTCCTCCTGCCCGCCGAGGCCATGGGTGATTGGGGCTGGCGCATCCTCTTCCTCCTCTCTGTGCCGATGGGACTGATCGCCTTCTACATTCGCGCCAAACTCCACGAGTCCCCTGAGTTCCAAGCGATGATCGATGATTCTGCCTCCCGGCCCGCCCCATCCCTGGGAGCTGTCTTCCGCACCCAGTGGCCCGCGATGCTGCGCCTGGGCGGGTTTGTGATGCTCACGGCCCTCTCCTTCTACATCTACTCCACCTATATGTCGACCTTCCTGATCAAGGTGGTCGGCCTGCCCCAGGACCTCGCGCTGTTCTCGAGCTTGATCTCGCTGACCCTCGCGACGGCGCTGGCCCCCGTCATGGGCCGTGTCTCGGATCGCATAGGGCGCCGCCGCACCATGCAGACCGCCGCCGGCCTGTTGGCCATTCTCACCATTCCGGCGTACATGATCGCCGAGCAGGGAACGTTCGCAACCGCCGTTGTCAGCCAACTGCTCATAGGACTCGGTGCCGTGACCGCTAACGTGGTGACCTCGGTCCTGATGTCGGAAATGTTCTCCACCGATGTGCGCTTCGCGGCATCGGGCACCTGCTACAACATCACGTACGCGGTGTTCGGCGGTACCGCACCCTTCCTGGCAACGTGGCTTGTCGCGGGAACGGGATACTCGCTCGCCCCCGCCATCTACGTCGCAGTGATTGCCGTCGCATCATTCCTCGTCGCCACCTTCCTCATACCTGAGACGGCAGGACGGCCTCTGCGCCGGTACCACGACGACCCCGCGCCGGCAGGACATGCGCGCGCCGCAGCCTCGCAATTGTTGCCCCGCGCCTAACGTCCCATGGCACGTAAAAGGCCAGCTGCTGTCCGGACCTGGTAGGTCCAGGCAGCCGCTGGCCTTGCCGGGGCCGATCCCGACGACACAGTCCGCTGGTGGACGAAGGACGGTTTGCGTAAACCTGGCGTACTCATTGCCGCCATATTAAACTCCTTCGTGACCATTAGAGGCCCTGCTCTGGCAACCGTGAACCGACGGGCGTAGCGTTCGAATTGAACGACGGCGGTGGCCGCAGCCTGACTAAGGACCGGCGCGCTGGCCGTATGGTGCCAATCCGTTCGAGGAGCCGGAAATGGCTGGATGGAATGCCGATACCGCGGCCGGACCACTGGGCGCCGGGACCATCACATTGGTGGAAGGCTCATCCTTCTGCATCTCCCTGCCGAACGGGGACATCCAACCCGAACTCCCGCACGGGGTCTTCTTCCAGGACACGCGAATCCTGTCCCGCTGGAGCCTGACCGTCAACGGCCAGGTGCTGGAGCCGTTGGCGGCGGAAACCAAGGAACCGTACCGGGCGCTGTTTGCTGGACGTGTTGCCCGCTCGGACGGGTATGCGGACAGCCCGCTGCTTGTGGAGCGTCTGCGCGAGGTGGGTGCCGGCATCACGGAGGAGCTTACGGTACGGAACTACTCGCTGGATCCGGTCGAATGCGTGGTCTCCCTCAGCGTCGAAGCGGACTTCGCCGATCTGTTCGAGGTCAAGGAGGCGCGCATCCAGCGGCACTGGGACCAAATCCGGCAGCCGGATGCAGGTTCGCTGACGATCAGGGGCACTTGGCAGGGTGCCCGCAAGGGGATTGTCATCAACGCCAACGGCGCCGACCACGTTGGTGCGGAAGCCTTGACATATCGCACAGTTGTTCCGCCGCACGGCCACTGGAGCACCGTGCTGAGCGTGGTGCCTGCCGTGGACGGAACCGGCATAGCACCGTTTGTTCACCCGGCACCGGGCGATATTTCTCCACGGGACCGGCGCCGGATGGAGTGGGTGGCGAGGATTCCGGTGCTGCAGATGGGCAACCGTTCCATCGAACGCACCTTGCAGCGCAGCTACGACGATCTGGGCGCGCTAAGGATCGAAGACCCCGACCATACGGACCGGGTGGTGGTCGCCGCCGGGGCGCCCTGGTTCATGACCCTGTTCGGCCGCGACTCACTCTGGGCCTCGGAGATGGCTCTGCCGGTGGACCCATCCCTGGCCCTGGGCACGCTGCAGACGCTGGCCGACCGCCAGGGCCGGGTGGTGGACCCGATGAGCGAGGAGGAACCGGGCAAGATCCTCCACGAGGTCCGGCTCGGAGTCTCCAGCGGCCTGTCCTTGGGCGGTAAGCCGGAATATTATGGCAGCGTCGATGCGACCCCGCTGTTTGTGAGCGTGCTCGGGGCCGTCAGCCGCTGGGGCTTTGCCAAGGAGACCATTGCCGCCCTCTTGCCCAACGCGGACCGGGCCATGGACTGGATCCGGGACTACGGGGACCGCGACGGTGACGGCTTCGTCGAATATGAACGCCTGAATGATCGGGGGTTGATCAACCAGGGCTGGAAGGATTCCTGGGACGGGATCAACTTCGCGGACGGCACCTTGGCGGAACCGCCGATCGCCCTGTGTGAGGTCCAAGCCTACGTCTACTCGGCGTACATGGCGCGTGCCTGGATGGCCTACGACGTCGGCGACGCGCCGATGGGTGACGAGCTCACCGACCGGGCGGCGCAGCTAAAAAAACGGTTCAACGAACAGTTCTGGTTGCCCGATCACGGGTACTACGCGATCGCGCTGGATAAGGACAAGCGCCCGGTGGATGCCTGCGCGTCTAATATGGGCCACTGCCTCTGGTTCGGTCTGGTGGATGAGGACAAGGCGCCGCTGGTGGCCGAGAAACTGATGTCCCCGGAGATGTTCTCCGGCTGGGGCGTTCGCACCCTGGCTTCCGACATGGGGGCTTACAATCCGGCGAGCTACCACAACGGCTCGGTCTGGCCGCACGACAACGCCATTATTGCGGCTGGCCTGGTTCGCTATGGTTTCGTGGAAGAAGCGCAGCAGATCGCTACGGCGCTGCTTGAGGCCGCCCAGTACTCGGACGGCCGGTTGCCCGAGCTCTTCTGCGGCTTCGACCGGGAACGGTTCACCCAGCCCGTGCCGTACCCGACGGCGTGTTCCCCGCAGGCCTGGGCCGCGACCGCGCCGATTCTGCTGGTGACAAGCCTGATGCGCTACGACGCACATGTCTCCCGGGGTGGTATGTGGCTGGACCCGGTACTACCGGAGTCCTACGGCGACCTGCACATCGCCAATGCGCCCATGGCCGGCGGCCGGATTACCATCGATATCTCAGGTTCCACAGTCTCCGTCCAAGGGCTGCCCAGGGGCATGGCGCTGCACCGCGGGCACCGGCCGTGGATGACCGAACTGGTGGAACAGGCCCAGCTGCGCAAAGAGCCTTAGCGGGACGGGCAGGCCCTGCAGCCTCGTGGCAACCCCGGCATGGCACCTTCTGCGCACCCCGGCTGGGAAACGGTGCCGCAGCAATTGGACCTTGCCGTCGCGGTCCACTCGATAGAGAAACCTGCCATGTTAAAGTCATCGGCACGGCGGGAGCTCTCTGGTGTTCAGGGAGTTCCCGCCGTGCCGATGGTTGTTTGTGGTGCGGGTTCGTCCCTGTCAGTCTGTGCGGACCGTGCTGGGGTCGACGTTCCGGGCGGCAAAGATGAGCAGGCCGGAGGCCAGGATGGGGAGGACGCCCCACCAGAGGGTGGCGTTGATCCAGCCGGCACCGGCGGCGAGGGCGGCGGTGATCAGCAGGCCGCCGATGATCGCTCCGACCTGGCCGGAGGCGTTGATGATGGAGCTGCCCGTTGCCCGGGTGTGGACGGGGAAACTTTCGCCGGTGAAGAACAGCAGGGCGGAGAAGGGGCCGATGAGGAAGAACAGCCCGGCGCTGTACAGCCCAATGATGAGCGGGAAGTTCCCGTTCGGTGCCTGGAGCATGGTGAAGAAGGAGACGGCGCACAGGATCCAGCCGATCCCGATCGCGTTGCGGCGCCCGATCCGGTCACCGAGCCAGCCATGGAACAGGTAGCCGGCGAAGGCCGTGGCATTCGAGATGATGAGGACCAGCAGGGCGTTGTCGAACTCGATGTTCTTGCCGTCCGGTGCCGTGAGCAGCGACGTGCCGAGGATCGCGAATGCAAGGACGCCCAGCCAGTTCAGGAGGAAGGCTCCGCCGATCGTCAGGGTGGACCGCAGCGATTCCCCGCGGAAGACCGAGACGAGTGGGCTGGCCTTCTCCGAGACGTCGATTCCAAACTTCTCCCCGAGCTGCTGCGCCTCTTCCACCCGGCCATCCTTGATCATCTTGTCGATCTGGTGACGGTGGCCGAATTGGGGGCTCTCCTTGAGCCAGCGTCCGGCGATGACGATGAAGACTGCGGGGATGGCGGCCACGGCAAAGCAGAGCGCCCACCCGCCGATGGGGAACAGCAGGTAGACGGACCCGGCGGCCAGGACGGAGCCGACCGGCCAGCCGGACTGGACGAGTGAGTAGATGAGACCGCGGCGGCGGGCCTTGGCGGGATCGCTGTTGTGGGCAAACATCTCGTTGAGGTACGCAGCGTTAATGGCCTGTTCGGCGTAGCCGAGGCCGGCCAGTGAACGCACGAGGACGAGGAAGACGAGTCCAAGGCCGGCCGCGATGCCCACAACCCAGCCGACAGTGGCCGTCAGCAGTGAGGCGACAGCGGCACCGATGACGGCGATCAGGATGCCCTTGCGTCGGCCGATCCGGTCGACGATCGGGCCGATCCCGAAAGCCACGAGTGCAGTTCCTGCAGTCACCCAGGTATTGATCCCGGTGGACTGGGCCGCGCTCCAGCCGAGGTCTGAGGCCAGCATCGGCAGGAGGTTGCCGAACAGGACGAAGTCATAGACAGCGAAGGTCCAGGCGAAGAAGCAAATCCAGGTGGCCAGCCGGACGTCCTTGGGCGTGACATCAGACTCGACAAATTGAAACGTTGGGGCAGTGGTCATAACGGTTCCTAATTCACGGGGATGGGTGGGGATGTGATCAGTACGGAACGAAGGGGGCGGCCTGGAGACCAGCGTCACCAACTGGCTCCAGACCGCCCCTTTTACTGCTGCGCTTGGCTCAGGTTGCCGAACTGAGCTCGGCGACCAAAACCCCGCGGCGTTCGGCGGTTGATTTCAGATCAACCGTGAGCTGGCCGTTGACTTCCTTGAGGACCACGCCGTAGTCACGGGCGGCCGCCTCGGCGGTCGTGAAGCCGTCCAGCACATCTTCGAGAACTTTCAGCGGGTCCCGCTTGTGCGGGTCACCGAAACCGCCACCGCTGGGCACGGTGATCTGGAGGGAGTCGCCGGCCAGCAGCTGACGACCGGTGACCTTGGACGGCCAGGACTCCTCGCCCGCCCGACCGGGGTTTTTCACGAGCGATCCGTTGAGGCCGTCATGGCCCTCGAATGCGCCCCACGGTACGTCCGATTCGTGGCGTTCACCCTCGCAGGTGATCGCGGTGTCCGTCAGGAACGTGTTTTCCCGGACGATGCCGATCCCGCCGCGGAACTCGCCGGCCGCTGCGGGCTCGGAACGCAGTTCGTAGCGGTCGGTGCGCATCGGGAACCGCCACTCGAGCTCCTCGATCGGGTTGTTGCGGGTGTTGGCAATGAGGTTGTCCACGGAATCCGGCCCGTCGCTGGTAGCGCGGGCGCCGTAAGAGCCCTCGTTGACCTCGAGGTAGACCCAGTACTCGCCCTGTTTCTCGTCCCATCCTGAGTAGGAGATGAAGTGGATGTGGGCGGAGTTGCCGGCGGTGACGCGCTCGGGGATGACCGGGGCGAGGGCACGCAGGGCCAGGTCGACGGCCCGCTGCACCTGGGAGAACCGCGAGAAGGTCGCGGCCGGGTATGTCGGGTTGAATATGGTGCCCTCCGGGGCGATGACCTTCAGCGGCTTGAGCATGCCCTCGTTCTGGGGCACGAACACTGGGAAGGCAACCTCATCCAGGAATATCATCCGGGTGATGAACGTGAACGCCGAGACCGTGGTGCCCTCGAAGGCGCAGTTGTATGCGGTGGGCACTTGTTCGGAGGATCCGGTGAGGTCATAGGTGATCTCGTCACCCTCGACGATCACCTTCACGACGATCGGCAGCTTCTTGCCGTAGTTGCGGCCGTCATCGTCCAGGTAGCCGACCTCGGTCTCGTAGACGCCGTCCGGGATCTTGGCGATCTCCTGGCGCAGCATCCGCTCCGAGTAGTCGATCCAGCTCTGGCCGGCTTCGCGGACCGCGCCGAAGCCGTACCGCTCGATGAGGGCGATGTAGCGGGACTTGGCCAGCTCGCAGGCCGCGATCATCGCCTGGAAGTCGCCCTCGTTGGAGGTGGGTGTCCGGGTGTTGTTGAGGATGTGCCGGATCAGCGATTCCTGGCGGACGCCCTTCTCGGAGATCTTCACCGCCCGGAAGATGGTGCCTTCGGACTGGATGTCCTGGATGTCCACCATCAGTCCGGAGTACGCACCGCCGTTGTCGATCAGCTGGCCCGAGGCGCCGGCGAAGCCGACGAGTTGCCCGTCGTGGAAGATCGGTTCGATGATCGCCACGTCGGGGGAGTGGGTGGCGCCGAGATACGGATCGTTGTGCAGGATGATGTCACCGTCGTGGATGTCGTCGCCGAGGACCGAGATCACGCCCTTGACGATCTTGGGCATGGAGCCCATGAACATTGGCGTGGAGTCGGACTCGGCCAGCACGTTGCCGTCCTTATCGAACAGCCCTGCCCCGAGGTCCTCGGACTCGCGGATGATCGAGGAGTAGGCCATGCGGAACAGCACCGAGGCCATTTCCTTGGCTGCGGAGTTCAGGGCGCCGCCGATCACGCGCATCAGGATCGGGGTGGCCAGTTTCTCGGCGCTCTGGGTAGCGGCCGGGCAGTCGATGACGAGGTTGCCGGCTGCGTCCACCGCTCCGGAGAATCCCGGAGGAATAACTGTGGTGGAATCGTACTGCTCGATGATGGCGGGGCCGGTGAAGGTGATTCCCACGCCCATCCTGTCGCGGTCGTAGAAGCGGGTGTCCAGGGTGACCGGCTTGCCATCCTGTTCGAAGGTCACCGGGCGGGTTTCCACCAGGGCGTCATCGAGGGAACCGGACTTGATCGCTTCCGGCGTGGGCAGGTCATCCATCACGGCGCTGGCCTCGACACGGATGTTGATAACTTCCACGGTGCCGTTCTTGAAGCGGTGGCCGTACTCCTCGAAGTGGGCGTCGTGGAAGGCTGTTTCGGCCTTTTCCAGCCAGGCCTGGTTGACCGGCCCTTCGGGGGCGGTGAAGCGGATCTCGTAGCCCTGTCCCTCGTAGCGCGCGTCCGCGAGCCATTCGAGCTTGCGGCGGCCGGCTGGGACGTCCTCGGCATCGAGTTGGGCGTTGGCGTCGCGCTCCAGCTGTTCATAGGAGTCCTGGATGGCGGCGGGGTCCGCGCTGGAGAACGTGAACCGTCTGGTGGCGACGAACTCGTACCTCTCGTCGGTGGCCAGCAGGCCGGTTGCGGCCATGATGCCGGGGTGGGCCGGGATCAGTACCTTCGGGACCTCCAGCTCCGCGGCGATCTCGCAGGCGAACAGTGCGCCGGCACCGCCTGCCGCCACGAGGGTGAAGTCACGTGGGTCGTAGCCGCGGCGTACGGAGTTCTGCTCGATTGCCTGGGTCATGCCGAACTTCTGGATCTGCAAGGCACCGAGGGCAGCCTGGTCCACTGACATGTTGAGTTTTTCCGCCAGACCTTCCATGGCCTTTCGGGCGCCCTCGAGATCCATATCCATACCTGAGCCTGCCAGGACGCGATCAGGACGCATCCGACCCAGCAACACTTGGGCGTCGGTTGATGTCGGCTCCGTACCGCCGCGGCCATAGCAGACCGGGCCCGGGACGGCGCCGGCAGACTGGGGACCGACACGGAAGACCCCGCCGGCGTCGACGTAGGCGATGGAGCCGCCGCCCGCGCCGATGGTGTCGATGTCCACCATCGGAACCATTGCCTGGTGGTCGCCGATCTTGGTGTCCAGGAGGTGACGCATGCGCAGTTCACCCTGGTAGGCAACACCTATGTCCGCGGAGGTACCGCCGATGTCCAGGGTGACCACGTTTTCGAAGCCGGACTGGCGCCCGGCCCACATGCCGCCGATCAGACCGCCGACCGGCCCGGACATCATCAGTGTGACGGGCCGCTTGGCGGCCTCCTTGATGGGGACCATGCCGCCGGAGGACTGCATCAGCAGGATCTCCCGCTTGTAACCCAATCCTTCGGCCTGCTCCTGCAGGCGGTAGAGGTAACGCGAGACCCGGGGCCCGACATAGGCATTCAGTGCGGTGGTGGAGAACCGTTCGTACTCCCGGTACAGGGGCACGATTTCGCTAGAAAGGGACAGGTAGGCCTCGGGGAACTCCTCCGCGACGATTTCCCCGATCCGCTGCTCGTGGGCGGGGTTCAGGTAGGAGTGCAGCAGGCAGACGGCGATGGCTTGAACTCCGGCCGCCTTCAGCTCGAGTACGCGCTCACGGACCTCGTCCTCGTCCAGGGGAACCAGGACGTCTCCGTTGGGTGCGGTGATGCGCTCCTTGACGGTGAGACGGTGACGGCGCTTGATCAGGGGTTTGGTCTGCCAGGGCAGATCCTGCTGGAGGGAGAAGTTGTACGGCTTCTTGTGACGGGCGATATGCAGGATGTCCCGGAAACCCTCGGTAGTGATCATCCCGACCTCTGCACCGGTATGCGTCAGCGCGGTGTTCGTGGCGACCGTGGTCCCGTGCACCAGCTGGTCGATCTCCGATAGGGACACCCCGGCCTTCTCACAGAGCTTCTTGATGCCCGAGATAACGGCTTCGGACGGGTCGTGCGGGGTGGAGGGAACCTTCTCCACAACGGCGATGCGCTGGTCGTCGTCCGAGAAATACAGGTCGGTGAATGTGCCGCCGACGTCTACTCCGATGCGCTTCATAAGGGGGTCCTTTCGAAAGTTTGGTTCAGGACTGGGGTTGAAGGAAAAACCGGGGGCCTCTCGGCCGGGCCCGATTCACCCGGGGTTGGAGATAGTCCGTTGGGCCGGGGGTCCGGTCCCGCAATCCGATGTGCGGTAGCTCACATCGTTGCTTAGAAAGCAATTTAGTTCCCTTATGAACAACGCGCAATGCTTTTGACGTTCATTTCTTGAGACTTCCCTTTTGCGTCAGCCTCCCTAAGTGCTGGAGCGCATCTTGCGGAAGGATCCGACAAGGCCTCTGCCAAGCAAGGTGGATAGTGTGCATAGTCGATTTCGGACTGCCGAGACTGTCGTCGCCTGATCTGACCCTCAAGGCCACAGGGTGGCTCCGGATTTCCTGGGCCGCGCTGCGGCGTGCCGGGCAGGTGTGTCTTGTCTTCCGGCGAGAGGTCGGATGGGCACACCGTACGATGGCTGCTACGGTGACTGCGCGTAGCGCCTGGAGAGGGAGAACCCATGCTTGACCCACAAACAACCACTGACAAACCGCAAGGGGCGGCAGCATCGCTGCTTAACGGTCTTACGGTTCTCGAAGCATTCTCCGTCGCCAAGCGTTCCCTCCTAGGCGTCACGGAGATCTCCGAGCTCGTTGGCCTGCACAAGAGCACGGTCTCCCGGATGCTTAGCGGCCTGGACGAAGCAGGCTACGTGCAGCGCGATGAGGAAACAGGGCGATACCGCCTTGGGCTGGGGATGATCGGCCTGGCCGGACCACTGTTGGCCGAGCTCAGCGTCCGCCGTGCCGCCTTGCCGCATCTCGAAGAACTCACCCAGGCCACCGGTGAGACGGCCGCGATCGCAGTTTGGAACGGCAGCAATGCGATTGTCGTGGAACAGACGGCCTCCACCCACCAGGTCAAGCACAGTGCGGCGATCGGCACGCGCTACAACAAGTTCGCCAGCTCCTCAGTTCGCGTATTCCTCGCCGAATTACCGTCCGAGGAGACCGACCGTCTGCTTGCCGACCGGACGATCCTGCGGGAGGGCTACCTCGGTCTCGAAGACCCGGCCCACGAAGAGCTCGTCGGCGTACGTGACGACGGCTTCGCCGTCAACGACGGCGAGACCACTTACGAGGAATACGGTGTGTCCGCTCCTGTGCGGGACTACCGGGGCGAAGTCGTCGGCTGCATCACAGCCAGCGCGCCCCGATCCCGAGTGCAGCACCTGCATAGTCAGTCGATCCTGCGCGAAGCCGTGCTAGAGGCCGCGGCGCGGGTGTCCACACGGTTGGGCGGCCTTCCGAGGGGAACAGACCCAGGTCGCTGACGGCGCTGTTTGCTGATCCGGGCAGGAGTGGATGGGCCTGCGAGCCGTAATCCTCGATGGTTTGCCAGAGCAGGGACCGCCGGAACCTCAAGTAGGGCCACGCCTTCGAAATTGGCAGCTGCTGGCTGACGTTCGCCTGGCTGCGTGGACGAATCACCCCGGAAGCGAGGCTGACCAGCCCAAACGGGTGGATACTTCCGAGGCAGCCTTTTGTACGGCTTGAACCAGAGCATCCTTGGTGTCGTGCTTGTGCACACGGGAACGGGGGGCGGATAAAGTGATGCACCCAACCACCTTGCCCCGGTAATCCCAAACCGGAGCGGAGACCCCAAACTCCTCCTCCGTAGTCGAGCCGTCGTTAACGGCGTATGCCTGGCGGGCTACTTCCTGCAGGTGGGCGGTGTGGTCCAACGGTAAACCATCTTCTGCCGTGCGTAGGATCTGCCCGGAGCCGATCAGTTCCGTCGCGAGAGCCGGCGCCAGTTCCGCTAGGAAAACCCGCACCGAAGAGCTCTCGAATTTGTTGTACCGGGTTCCGATGGTGGCAGTGTGTTTGACCTGATTCGGGCTGGCAACCTGCTCCACGACGATGGCTTCGTGACCATTCCAGACCGAGATTGCGCTGGTCTCTTGAGTGCTTTCGGTTAACTGCTCCAAATAGGGAAGCGCGGCACGCCGGACATCCAGGTCCGCCAGTAAAGGGCCGGACAGCGCAAGGAGACTCAGGCCGAGCCGATACCGCCCCGACTCCTCATCCCGCTGGACATATCCAGCTTCTGCCAGGCCGCCAAGAATGCGGGAGACCGTGCTCTTGTGGAGGCCAACGCGCTGAGCAACCTCAGTCACACCAAGAACCGGATTCTGCACCGAGAAGGCTTCCAGTACAGCAAGACCGTTCAGCAGCGACGCCGCAGCCCCTTGGACCTGCCCGTTATCCTGCCTCGGCCTGCCTGCCACCTTCATCCTTTCGCGCTACGTGACTATCCCGCCCACTCTTTCGAGCCATCATATGCCGCAATCTGTACCCGCCTCACTGAGGGGTGTCGCTTCCATATTTCGGACGAGAGATTACCGAACAGAAGGCTGGCCTTGGCGGTCCTTCAAAGTGTTTCGCTCAGACTACATCCGAGCTACGGCAGGCTTCCCTGCCTTTGCCTTGTCCAGAAGGGATCGGCTGCATTATTAGCAACATCGTCACAACAGGAGCAACGCACTCGCCGATGCTCGCCCTATCGGGCAGTTGGTCCGGTGGAGATGCAGACTCTGGGTACCTCTGGTGCTGTGCCGGTTCGTGCGCTACAGTATCCACTACAGCAACCTCGTTGCTACCTTAGAAACACAAAAGGCGAAAGAGTGGAGAGAACCATGACAACAGAGACAGAGACGTTCAACGACATCGAAGCCCGTCTTGCAGCAGTGCTGGAGGAGGCGTTCGAAGCCGGAACCAGCATCTACAACGAGCGCGGTTTCAAGCGTCGGATCGGCTTTGGCAACCGCCCCGCCGTCATCCACATCGACCTCGCGAACGCCTGGACCCGTCCGGGCCACCCGTTCAGCTGCCCGGGCATGGAGACCATCATCCCGAACGTCCAGCGGATCAACGAGGCCGCGCGCGCCAAGGGTGTCCCGGTCTTCTACACCACGAACGTGTACCGTAACCGCGACGCCACCTCCGGCACGAACGACATGGGTCTGTGGTACTCGAAGATCCCCACGGAGACCCTTCC
Source organism: Arthrobacter sp. SPG23 (assembly GCF_000876655.1). Taxonomy (GTDB): domain Bacteria; phylum Actinomycetota; class Actinomycetes; order Actinomycetales; family Micrococcaceae; genus Arthrobacter. Next base: position 217,192 of record NZ_JYCN01000026.1, on the reverse strand, counting down.
GGCGGATTCCTACTGGGCGCAGATCGACAGCCGCATTGCTCCCGCGGAAGGCGAGGTCGTAATCGAGAAGAATCGTGCCTCGGCGTTCCCGGGCACGAACCTCGAGCTCTTCCTGACCTCCAACCGCATCGACACCCTGATCGTGACCGGTGCGACCGCGGCCGGGTGCGTGCGCCATACCGTCGAGGACGCGATCGCGAAGGGCTTCCGCCCGATCATCCCCAGGGAGACCATCGGCGACCGCGTCCCGGGCGTCGTGCAGTGGAACCTCTACGACATCGACAACAAGTTCGGTGACGTGGAGTCCACGGATTCGGTGGTGGATTACCTGAACCGCCTCCCGCAGTTCGAGGACACGGTCCCGAAGACCCTCTCGGATCCCCAGCCCGAGGTGGCGTGCCCCGCGGATCCGGCCTAAGCCGCACCGCACTCTCGGAGCCCCGCGGCCCGGCATCCCCGGGCCGACCAGACGACAGCCGGCACCCCTCAGCGGGTGCCGGCTGTTGTCGTGTCGGGCTGGGCTGCGGTGATGAAGTGCTGGATGCGGGTTGGGCCTCCCAGCGGTGTCCTCAGACCTCGATATAGAGCCGGTCCCTGGCCCGGGCGGATTGACCCTGGGCGGTCTGTCCGCCGGATATTCCGCCGACGCTGGAGACCGGCTTCACCCGCCGCAGGGCGGCCAGGATCGCCCGGCCCACCACAGCGATTCCGATGATGGTGGTGATGGCGCGCAGGGTGTCCCAGCCCGCCGTCGACGTCAACAGCGAGTAGAGCAGGAAGCTGCTGAGGTTGGTGCCCAGCGGCGCGCCGGGCACGTAGGAAATGCCGGTGCCGGCGCCCACCGCGAAGGGCCAGAACCACAGGTTGGTCAGCAGGCCGAACAGGTAGGACGCCAGCACACCGTAGCCGCACAGCATCCACAGCTCGGCTCTTCCCCGCACCCGGCGGGGGAGCAGGCCGGCCCCCGCGCCCACCCACGCACAGGCAAAGATCTGGAACGGTGTCCACGGCCCGAGGCCGCCCCACAAAGCACTTGAGAGGGCGATGGTGGCGGCGCCGAGGAGCATGCCGAACCGGGCACCGAACGCCCGGCCGGCAAGGATCAGCAGGATAAAGACCGCCTCCACGCCCCCGACGCCGGTGCTCGCCACCCGCACCGCCGAGCCGACCGCGGCCAGGATGCCGAGCAACGCCACCGTATGTGCGGAGCTGACAGAGCCGTCGAGGGACACGACGATGGCGACGACGGCCAGCGGCGCAATGGCCAGCGCCGCGTAGGGGAGGGCCGCGGCGGCATCCTCCGGGAAGGCCGCGGCGAGGAGAGGCCAGCAGAATGCTGCCAGGGCGAGGACGTTCGCAGCTGCGAGGACGCCGTGCTCGACGCTCCGCGGCATCCGGATGCGGTGCTGCCTTGCCGGGGCCTGCGAGTCTTGTTCGACGACGGCCCTGGGTTTTAGTGCGGCGCCGACCGTCCGGGGGAGCGGCAGGGGCGGTTCCGGCGCCTTGGCAGCCGCTGGGGAAGGCGCGACGCCGTCACGCATCGGGAGGATCCGGGCGCCAAGGCTGTGGGCAAAGTCGAGGTCGTGCGTGGCGATCAGGACGGCCGCGCCGGATTCCGCAGCAGCCCGCAGCGCGGCCGAAACAGCTGTGCGCGCCGCAGGATCGAGTCCGCGCGTCGGCTCATCGATCAGGAGCACCTGGGGATCATCCATGGTCTGCAGTGCGATGGCAAGGATCCTGCGTTCCCCCGCGGAAAGGTCCCGGGGATGCTCGTGCCCAATGGGAATCCGGACGTCTCCCCGCAGACGGGCAAGGCGAGCAGCAGCAGACCCGGGCCTGGGCTGTCCGCCGTTCTTTCGGCGCGACTGCCGCCGTTCGGCCGCGCGGAGCTCCCCGGCGACCGTATCCCTGGTGAAGAGGTCGTCCGAGGCGTCCGGCACCAAGGCTACGCGGCCGCCGTCGAGCGTGCCGCCGTCGCGCTTTACTGCCCTGCCTGTTCCTTCACTCACCGTGCCCTCACCCAGCGCTAGCGCCACCAGGAGGGACGACTTCCCGGCACCGTTCGGCCCCACCAGGGCCATCACTTCACCGCGGTGCAGGGTCAGGGATGCGTCGCGCACCAGCGGCTTGCCCTTGCGGTGCACCGCGAGCTTTGTGGCCGTCAGAACGGGCGCGAAGTCCGCTGGCAGTGCAGGCGTCGGACCGGCGTCGACAGGGCGCGACGGCGGGGGCGCGGCACCCGGCACCCCTGCTGCTGGGGTCAATGTGCCGTCGTCGATGGTCCACCACGAGTCGGCAACCGGGACGAGCGGCTCCGCGCGGTGCTCCGCCACGATGACGCAGACGCCGGCGTCGCGGGCGAGGGCGTTGAGCACGGCAATGACGTGTCCGCGCGCTGCGGTGTCAAGGTCGGCCAGGGGCTCATCAACCAGGAGCAGTGCCGGTTGCTCCACCACTGCGGCGGCGATGGCAACAAGCGTCGCCTCGCCCGCCGAGAGGGTGCTGACATTCCGGTCCAGAAGCGCCGACACCCCGATGCCCTCCGCGACCTCCAGCACCCGGGCCTTGGCGGCAGCGGATGCCATGCCGCGCAGCTCGAGTGCCAGGGTGATCTCGTCCCGTACCCGGGTGGTGGCGAACGCGGCGCGGGGATTCTGCAGTACGACGCCGATACGGCGGGCGGTATCGCGCGGCGGCGTGGCGGCACGGTCCGCCCCGGCGACGCGCACTGTGCCGGAAATGCCTCCGCCGTCAACGTGCGAGAGGAGGCCGGCGATGCCACGCAGGACGGTGGACTTGCCGGAGCCCGTAGCCCCGGTAATGACCGTGATGGACCCGCTCGACGGCGTGAAGTCGGCGACGCTCACTTGCGCGTCACCAACGCGGAACCGGGCGTCCCGGACGAGGAGCGGTGTTTCCGTACCTCTGCCGGGTTGGTGTGCCGCCTTGCTCCCGAAGCCGCGCAGCTCCAGAGCTGCGGCAACCCGGGCCGCGTGCTCAAGGGTGCGCTCCAGCACGGGAACAAGGGCGCGGGGTCCGAAGCGTTCGCCCCGCAACCGGAAGGCCAGGCGCACGGAGGTCACGGCGTCGGAAAGCGCCGGGAGCGCCGCCCAAGCCACCACAAGCGTCCGGGCCATGCCCTGCATGGGGCCGCGGCGGGCCAGGTGCACGAAGCCGCGGGCCACGTCTACCCAGGCGTTGAGCAGGCCGAAGCCAAGGAACATCCCGGCAATCGGCAGGGCGGACAGGACCGCCGCCCACAGCCCGGGCGCCGTGACCGGACCGAGGAGCACCACATGGGCGTACGGGGCCGGCAGCCGAATCGCCGGCAGGTCGAGCAGAACCGGCTCGGCAATGCCTGCCCCGTTGAAAAGGACGCGGTAGATGACCCGCGCCACGATGAAGACGACGGCGAGGGCCGCCCCTGCACGTAGCGGCGCGGGTCGAAAGGTCATGCCGCGGGTGCGGCCGGTTCGCCGTCGACCGTGAAGAGCAGTTCCAGGCTCTCTCCGGGGCTCACCTTCAGGGTGGCGAGGCCTTCCTGGGCGTATGCCCAGTCGCCGGAAGCCGGCTTAACCCAGAGAGCCCAGTAGGCAAAAGCGGCGGGCATCTTGCTGCAGTCTTCCCGGTACGTGCCGCCCTTGTGGGTGATGTCGAAGTCTGCGGCGGGCACGCCGTTCACCCGGCACGCCAGTTCCTTGGGATATTGGGCGGTGCCCTCGGTCTTTACCTTTGCCTCTTCGAGCGCCTTGGAAGCGAGGATTGGCGCGTCCGCCGGCACGCAGACGGACGTATCAGCGGCATCCTGCTTCAGGGCGCCCGAGTCGACGATGACCTTCACGCCGGCGCAGGGCCCGGCGGCAGCGCTGGATGAAGACGTTGCCGGGGAAGCCGGCGCAGAGGTGGTCGGCTGGGTGGCGGCCGGTGAGGAACAGGCGGCGAGGGTAAACAGGAGGCCTGCGGCGGCGAGGGAACTCGCGGCGGCGGTGCGGATCTTAGTCAAAGTCACATGTCAAGGGTAGGGCGTGGCCTCTCCGGATCGGGATGCCGTCCCGTTGTGTGACGTCAGGTCACCTAGTACTGAGTCACGCACGAGGTACCTGTCCGAGCGGACAATTGCCAGGTGTAGCCACCGGAAATTCTTGGTCATGTCGCTGGACGATCAGCCCGGGTATTTATTAGAGTCTCTAACTACGGAAACCGGCAGGGGCGCCCAGCGCCCGGGGAGGAGGAGCTGCATCACCGCTGACCAACACCAGAGATCAACTGCCCAACCCACTGAAAGCCCCTCCCGAGGGGCTTTCCCTATTTATCCGCAAGCATGAAACGGACACGGTCGCCGGTCCGAGCACTTCATCTCTCATCCCACGAACGTCTGCCTCACGGAACCGCCGCGGCCCCGATCTCGCGCATCCGTGCCAAGTACTCCAAAACTGCTACGCTCCACGTATCGGCCCGCCAGCACGCCGTCGGGCCGAATAGACTGCCAGCAACACCGGAGTTGTGAGCGAGGGAATCAGCATGACGGTTGCCGAAATCCAAGTGGACCAGCGCGTGATCGGGATCGACTCGCGGCGCTTCGCCTCGGTGGAGAAGGCGCTGGTGGAGCTGATCACCAACAGCGACGACAGCTACGCCCGGCTGGAGAAGTCCGGCACCCAGGTCACCGGCCGGATCCACGTCGGCTACGAGCGCCACCACGCCGGGGCCGTGCTCACAGTAGGCGACCAGGCCGAGGGTATGTCCTTCGAACAGGCCGGGCGCATCCTCAGCTACGGCGGCGCCCACAGTCCTCTTTCCCGCGGCGAGGGCACCGGCCGCGGCTACTTCGGCCGCGGGCTCAAGCAGGCCATCTTCGGCCTGGGCCACGGCTGGATCGAGACCATCCAGAACGGCCGGTTCACCCGCATCGACGTCTTCCGAGGCGAGAATGGCGGCTACCTCTACGACGACGACGGCTCGGACCGCCGCGCCTTTCCCGCCGACTACGCCCGGCTCGGGATTCCCGCTGGCGGCCCGGCGGACGGCACCCCCACCGACGGAAACGCCGTTCCCAGCACCGGAACTACCGCCGGCAACGGCACCCGGGTGACGATCGTCGTCGACAATCCGCACGTCACCATCACCCAGCACGCCACGTTGCTGCAGCTGCTCTCGGACAACATCTACCTGCGCGATGTGCTGGAGCGGCGCGAGGTGGAGCTGGTGCACGGACACCCCGGCGCCGAGGACCATGGCATCGAAAGCATCCGCTTCCAGGAGCCCCCGGCCACCCTGCTCCTCGGCCCGGACCGGCCCGGCAGTTTCAGCCTTGACGGTGAGGAGTGGCCGTTCACGCTCACGCTGAAGCGGGCCCGGGACGTGGAGCTGACGCTCAAGGGCGACGAACGCACGGCCGGCCTGGTGGTGGAATCCGGCATGGCAGTGCTCGACTGCCAGCTGTTCGAGTTCGAGAACCAGGTGGGCACGGAATACCTCTTCGGCACGGTGCGGTGTCCGGCGCTGACCGAGATGCTGGGCCGGGGCAAGGCGATCATCAGCGACGAGCGGGAGGGGCTGAACCTCAAGGACCCCTTCGTGGCGGCGTTCTCCCGCTCCGTCAGCCGGATGATCGCCGACGCCGTGCAGGCCGAGAAGGAAAAGCTCACGCACCTGGAACGCGCCACCACGTCCGGGCGCACCGCCGAGATGATCGAGCACCTGTTGCAGCACATGAGCGAGGCGGCCGTCGTCGACCTGGGGCTGGAGACGGCGCTGCCGCTCCGCAACGGGGACGGCTCGCCGGCACCCGAGCCGGCACCCGCTGCCCTGCGGTTCACCACGCCCTTCTATTACCGCCCGCCCGGGCACCCGTTCCACGTGGCGCTGCTGCTGGATCCGGCCCGGCTGCCCGACGGCGGGACGCTCACCTTCGCGGTGGACCTGCCCGGCTCGATGCGGATCGACCCTGAACCGGCCCCGATAGCCGTCGGCGCGCTGGGGGAGATGCAGCGGCTGGAGTGGACCGTGACCGGGGACCAGCCGGGCGACCGGGGCGAGATCACCGTCCGGGCCGGCGACTATTGGGCGCTCTGTGAAATCGTCATTGCCGAGCACGCCTCCCGCCGCAGCGCCGACCAGCCGCCGCACCACGCCATCGCCACGGATGCGGGAACACAGGCGGCAACGCAAACGCCGGCACAGTCGGTGCCGCACCGGGAGGCGCACCGCCCGACCCGGGACCACGGCGTCGACCTTTTCACCGGCTACGAATTCCGCAGCCTGCACAACACCGCGGATCGCGCTGTCTACAGCGAAGAGGAGCGCAAGGTCATCATCAACACCGCCGCGCCCACGGTCCAGCTGTACGTCGACGGCCGCGGACGCTTCCGCGATTCGGCCCGGCTGTTGCTGGCCGAACTTTTCCTGGATGTGATTGCGGAGGAGCTCGCCCGGCGCCGCGCCGAACAGCACGGCCACGCCGGGGACCTCGAAGCCTTCAGGAACGCCAAGCGGGACATCATCCGCCGCTACGGAAGCGACATCCACCGCACGTTCCTGGGGTGAGGCGCCTGCGCCACGCTGTGGGCCCAAGCCTCCATCACCTCCCTGCTCGGCGCCGCCCTTCGGCCCTACCGGGATAACGCCGAAAGGCCTATGTTTGACCTGCCACAGCCCGAGCGAAAGGAACGACGATGTTCACCTTGCAGATCAGCTATCCGGTCCGGGACTACGAGGCTTTCAAGAAAGTATTCGACAGCGATCCTGCAGGCCGCGCGGCCTCGGGCGCCAGGTCTGTCCGCCTGTTCCGGGATACGGAGGACCGGAACGACGTGGCCGTGCTCCTTGACTTCGACACCAAGGACTCTGCGAACGCCTTTCTGGGACGGCTCCGCAGCGAGGTGTGGGACAAGCCGGAGGTGTTAGGGCAGCTGATGACCGCAGCGCCCACAGCCAGGATCCTGGAGGAGACGGCCCGTGAGGGTCAGGGCGCGGACTGACCGCTGCCCCGCACGGCGGCTCTGTTCTTCAACTCCATAGGAAGACCCCCGGGCCACAGAGCAAACCTCTTGAGTGGTGGACGACGGCGGAACCTCCCGCCGTCGTCCGCTTGGACTTGGCGGTGCTGCCCTACAGGACGGACCATCTTGATCCGGGGCTGTCCACCTAGGGCTCGACGAGGGTCAGGATTGTTTCCGGACGGACGCCGTCGAATTTCATCGCTTCGGCTACTGTTTCGGACTCCATAATTCGCTGGAATGTTTCCATGTCGGGGACTTGCACGATCAGGCCTACACGGTGGCTCTTGGCCGGGTCGATGAACGTTCGAACCGTGATGCCCAGCGGCCCGAATATTTCTTCTCTTTTTGGCGAGCTGAGCCAGTGCTCAACGTCGTCGACCTCGTGGAAGATCACTAGAGTTGGCATCGTTGCCTCCGCTTTCTGGGGTTGCGCCAGGAGCCGGGCTGGATAGGGGCCGCAAGAGGACATCCTGATCACGCTGAACGTAGCACGGCGTCGAGTACGGCGGTAGCGCGAAATGCAGTTCCTCATTGTGGTGGCTGCCGAACAGGGCCACCATGATGCTATGAACGTTGAAACACCGAAGGCGGCGGAGTTGAGCCTTCCCCAGGCTTTCCTCCTCTTGGCAACGAACGACAAAGACGGCAAACCTGAAGTGCCGGTGTTCGCACTCAGGACCACTGTGGCAGGGGCAATCTTGGCCGAGCTGGACCTGCTCGGCGCGATCGAGCTGCAGGGGAAGCACGTCTGGGCTACCGGGACCGTCCCGCAAACGGACTTCCAACACGAGCTGGAACTGATCCGAGGCAAATCCCGCCCCCACACCCCGAAGGGGTGGGTCGCCATACTGGAGGGCCGCGCCGAAGTGCGGCGTGTCTACGAGGGGATGGCATCGCAGGGCATCGTGGAACATGTCGGCGAAAAGCACCTGGGCCGGTTCCGTCCCGTGCGGTACCCGCACAAGGACCACGCTCCGGAGGAGGCGCTCCTGAAGAAGATCGAAGCGGCACTCAGCGGTGCGTCCGATCTCAAGGTGCCGGATGCTGCGCCGGCCGACGCCGGGACGGCGACTGCCGGGGCGGTCGATGCTGCGATGTCTGAATCCAAGGCCGCCGAGGCCACGACGCCCGATGTCAGGACCACAGCGCTGATCGCCCTTCTTCAGGCGGCCGGACTGTTCGGCAAGCTCTTCCCGGACGCGGACCGGAGCCGGGCAAATGAGCTGGCGAGGGACTACTGGCCGACCCGCGCCGTGGAGGACGAACTCCGATTGATCAGACTGGCCGAGGAAGAAGCTGCGACTTTGTAGTACTGCCTCGCATCAGACGCTGGTTAGTCTGCACTGCAGGGCAGAGGCACCAAACGCAAGAGAACGACGGCGGGAGGTCCCGCCGTCGTTCGTCGTTTCTGCCAACGATCACGATATGCCGGGATAGCCGCCCGGCCATTCTTTCCAAGGCATCGGTATGGCCGCGATGGCGACGAGAAGCCGGTCGAGGTCCGAAGTATTTGCGCTCACAGGTAGCTCTTGACGCTCGCACGCAGGGCCTCAGTGTGCTCGTAGATCTCCTCCAGCGAGCTGATGGGCACACGGGTTTCTTCTTTGTTGACGTCGAAGATTCCGATGTACTTCTGCGTACGGTTGAAGTGCAGGCGCGCGATCGGCTTTCGGTTGTTGTCGTCCAACAACACCGCGAAATAGGACTTGGCGTCCCTCTGGACCACGCGAGCGGGCTTCACTTCGCTGCAGACGATGGCCCGGACGATCTGGTAACCCTCGATTTCCTCCAGTGTTGTTTCCAAACCATCCGCCTCGGCCAAGTCGGCTTCGGCGACAGGGGCGCTGGTGACGGTGGCCGCCGCCGTGGCGTCGTCGGTTTGCGGGAAGCTGGGGGCGCCGAGTGCTTTCTTTAGGCGCTCGTTCACCTGGTCGTTCAGGAACTGCTTGGACGCCTTGGTTACCAAGGCTGTGAATTGCTCACGGACTTTCTGCGTGTAAGGCCCCGGGTAAACGCGACCAGTGAGGAACTTGACCCATTCGTCTTCCGGCTCCTTGAATTGAGCCGCCAAAGTCCTCTTGAGTTCCCCGATGTATTTCAATTCACCAGCGGCGCTGATGATCGAATCGAGATCAAAGACGTCTTTGGACAGCTTCTGCAGCTCCGGAATGAGGGACTCATCAATGTCGCTCAAATCGAGGACGAGAAACGGCTTTTCGTCCATGCGGTTTGGTGCATCGAGGTCCGTGAAGAACTGGTACACCTCGCCGTTGGTCAGGATGGCGATTCTGGCGTTCGTGACGGCAAAGTACCGAAAAAGCTGAGACGCGTGCTCGATCTTCACTGGTTCCGTGGACTTTTTGCACTCAATCAAGATCTGGACTTCGCCGTCTTTGACGATGGCGTAGTCGATCTTCTCGCCCTTCTTGAGACCTACGTCCGCGATGAACTCTGGAACGACTTCCATGGGATTGAAGACGTCGTAGCCAAGAATTGTGGAAATGAAGGGCATGACAAAGGCGTTCTTTGTAGCCTCCTCCGTCTGGATCACACCTCGCTGCTGACGCACCTTTGCTGCCAGAGCTGAAAGTTTTTCTGCAAACTCCATTTGTCCCCCTTGAAAAATGTTGGTGCTGCCAACCGTAGCGCAGCGAGGCCTGATCTAAAGCGAAATACTGGCATTGCTTTAGCAAGAGTCACTGTTGAACATTGAGCCATCCCTCGTCACCGCGGGGCGAGGACGCAGAACTCGTTGCCTTCTGAGTCGGCCAGGCACGCCCACGGCACATCGCCCTGGCCGACGTCCGCGTCCGTGGCGCCAAGAGCCCGTAGCCGGGCCACCTCTGCTGCCTGATTATCACCGGGGTACGGCATCAGGTCGAGATGGACGCGGCCGCAAACGGTCTTCAAAACGGGGGTGCGGAGGAACTCAAGATACGGCCCCACGCCCTTGGCCGAACGCAGTCTCGCATGATCGTCCGTCACCTCGTGCAGGGTCCAGTCCATCGCCTCGCTCCAGAACCTGGCCATGGCCCGCGGGTCCGCGCAGGTGACCACCACCGCGGCAATCGGCCCGGTGTCGCGGTAGATCGGCCGTGGCTCCAGCACGCGGAACAGGTTGCCCTCCGGGTCGGCCAATGCCGTCCACGGCACGTCGCCCCGGCCCACGTCGGCCGGCTTCGCTCCAAGCTCCTTCAGCCGCGCGACCAGCTCCGTCTGGTGGGCCGCGGAGGTGGTGGCGAGATCGAGGTGCGCCCGGTACTGCACCGTTTCGGGGTCCGGGACGGTGACCACATCGACGCAGACGGCGACGGGGTCCGGCCAGACGAAGCCCACGGGTTCAACATTGGTCACGCCGGGCCCTTCGCTGGAAACGCCCCAGCCGAGCGCCTCCGCCCAAAACCGGCCGAGCGCTGCGTCATCCCGAGCCTTGAAGTTCACCTGGACAAGTCGCAGTGCCATACCGCCAGACCCTATACCAGCGAACACCCGAAGCGGGAGGCAAACCCTAGTTGTTCAGCGCCGCGTACAGGTTCAGGCTCCCGGAGAACACCAGCCACGAAACGTACGGCAGCATCAGTACCCCCGCCGTCCTACTGATCGGGCCGAAGTGCAGCACGGCGAGGGTCGCAATCACCGCGTGGGCTGCGATCAGCAGCAGCGCCAGCCACAGGGCGGCAGTGCCCAGCATGGGATACATGCCGAAGAACATCAGCGGCCAGGATAGATTCAGCAGCATCAGGCCGCCATAGACCTTGAGCGCATCCCGGCGCGGAAACCGCTGCTGCCGCCACACCAGCCATGCCGCCACCGCCATGGCCGCGTAAAGCCCGAGCCATGCCGAGCTGAACATCCACCCCGGCGGGGTCCACGGTGCCTTGTCCGCCGCCGCGTACCAGGCGCCGTTCAACCTGATCGGCAGTGAGCCCAGCAGCGACACCGCCCACGACGCCGCCAGGAAACCGAGGAGGGCCGCGATCTGCCGCTGCGGCGGCCGCGCGCCGGGGGCACGAGTGCCCGGGGCGCTTTGTTCAACGTTCAAGAGCACTGACTTACTGTGAACAACTGCGGGCCTTTCCGTCAAACCACGACGGCGGGCCCGCCCGCCGTCGTCCGCATGGCGTCGTGCGTGTACTGGCCTTTCACAGCCTCCCCATAGGCAAACGGTGCCAGGCTCCCATGTGCGCAGGCCACGATGAGGGTATGAGCGCATGGAGAAGGAGAACAGTTCCCGGGCTGGCCGCCGTCGCCGCGTTTTTCCTGGTCGCAGCCAGCGTGGCCGGTATCGATGAAATGGCCACCGCCAAGGTACCCGGTCCGGCCGCCGGAACCGTCCAGGCAACAGCCCTGAACACCGAAGCAGGGCTTGAGCACGTCCTGCTGGCCGGCCTGGGTCATGGCACCCTCCCCGGTGGTTTCCCGAATGACGAGCTCCGGGACGACAAGTACGACGACGACTACCTGGAAACCCTCCACGTCCAGCCGCGTCCCCCGGCCTGATAAGCCCAACCTCACCCATTGCCGCAACAGGTGAAATATGTTTCACTATTTCCTACGGAGGGGAGTATCCCCCAAATGTTCCGTCGTCAGTCCGGCCGTCCCTGAACGGCCCGGCGGGGCAGGTCCCAGACGACCGGGAAAGACCTCCAGTTGGTTGAACTGACTGGAAGCGGGTTTGTCTGATGAACGTTCCCCTATGGGCCTGGTTGGCCGTCCTTGGCTTCATTGTCCTCATGCTGGCGGTGGACCTTTTCGCGCACCGCAAGGCTCACGTGATCGGCGTCCGGGAAGCGGCCCTGTGGTCTGCTGTCTGGGTTGCCTTCGGAGTTGGTTTCGGCGCCCTGGTGTGGCGGATCTACGGCGCGGAGTTCGGTCAGCAGTACTTCGCCGGCTACCTGATCGAAAAGTCCCTCGCCGTGGACAACGTGTTCATCTGGGCCATCATCTTCACGTACTTCGCGGTGCCCCGGGAGTACCAGCACCGCGTTCTGTTCTTCGGTGTGCTGGGTGCCCTGGTGTTCCGCGGCATCTTCATCGCGGCCGGCTCCGCCATCATCGCCAGCGCCGGATGGGTGCTGTACCTCTTCGCGGCCTTCCTGCTCTACACCGGCTACCAGATGATCCGCCACCGCAACGACCACCTGGACCCGGAGAAATCCAAGGCCCTGGCGCTCTTCCGCCGGCGGGTGCCCATGACCGAGGACTTCCACGGCCAGCGGTTCCTGATCCGCAAGCGCGGCGCCCTCCTGGCCACACCGTTGCTGGCTGTCCTGGTCCTGGTGGAGGTCACGGACATCATTTTCGCGGTGGACTCCATTCCGGCGATCTTCGCGGTCACGGACGAAGTGTTCCTGGTCTTCACCGCCAACGCCTTCGCCATCCTGGGACTTCGGGCCATGTACTTCCTCCTGGCCGACCTGATCCACCGGTTCATCTACCTCAAGATCGGCCTGGCACTCGTCCTGATCTGGGTTGGCATCAAGATGTTCCTCAAGATCGACATCTACTACATCCCCACCCCGGTGTCCCTCGCGATCATCGCCACGATCCTGGGCGTATCCGTAGCGGCCAGCCTCTGGGCCACCCGCGGGCAGGCACGCCAGGCGCTCGCCGCACCGCCGAACCCGCCCTTCGGAGCCGCCTCGGCCGAGGAAATCGAAGCGCTGGAACCCTTGTGGCGGCGCCCCGCTAAGAACTCGGCACGGACGTGAATCCGGAGGAAGCATCCCAACCCGGCCTGCCCGCTTCCGGGCGGGCCGGGTGGACCTTCCTCACGAACCACGGGCACGTGCTGCTGGCCGTGGCAGCCGACCCCGGAATCCGGGTGGCGGACATCGCCGGCCAGGTGGGCATCACGCCGCGGGCAGCGCTCCTAATCCTGAAGGACCTCGAAAGCTGCGGGTACCTGCATCGCACCCGGGTGGGACGCCGCACCTTCTACAACATCGAGCCGCACCAGCATTTCCGGCATCCCACCGAGGCAGCCCGCGAAATCGACGGGCTGATCCGCCTGTTCTCCGATCCGGCACCGTAAGTACGCCGCCCGTTCTCAAACGCAAGCGGACGACGGCGGGACGTCCCGCCGTCGTCCGTGGTCCGTCGTTGGGGATCCTGGTGTTAGATCACCACGAACAGGAGCCAGGCCAGCAGGGGTGCTGCGACGATCATGGACATTCCCCAGACCATCATTCCGCGGAAGGTCTGATCCCGTTTTTCTTCCTCGGTGTTGGCCACGACCAGCGCGCCGCCGGTGGAGAAGGGGCTGGAATCGACGGCGGATGCTGCGATGCAAAGCGCGATCACGAAGCCCAGAACTCCGATGGAGCCTGCGGTGAGCAGTGGCGCTGCGAGCGGAACAAGCACCACGAACATGGCGTTGGTGGAGGCGAAGGCAGATACTACGCCTGCGACGACCAGCATCATCAGGGCGGCGAGGAGCGGGGTGCCGATACCTGCGACGGAGTTGGCGAGTTCCTTGATGACACCGGCGGTTTCCAGCATGCTGATGTAGGTCACGATTCCGCCGATCAGCAGGATGACGTTCCAGCCGATGTGACCGAGGGCCTCCTTGGAATGCTGCGGGTACAGGGCTGAGAGGATCACGGCGGCTGCGAGGGCCAGGAACCCGACGTCGAGTTTGAAGCCCAGGGCGCCGACAAGAATGCTGACCATGAGCGCCACGGTGACTATTTTTTGGGCAGTCCACGTTGCAGTTTTTACGATGGTCGCGGTGCCGCCGCCGAGGTAGGACGTGGTGGCATCCGCGGTCTCTTCTTCGCGTCCGCGGCGCATCAGCTCGGGTCCTCCCAGCAGGATGAACGCGACGGCGTTGATAACCACGTTGGCGATGAAGGTCCAGAGGAACAGCTGGCCGGGATCGACCGAGATGCCGACTTTGTCCAGCACGCCGTCAACGATGGTGTAGTAAACGGCGATGGGGGAAAACCCGCCGGCGTTGGTGCCGTTGATGATGCAGAGGCCCACCAGCAACGGATTGATCCGGTACCGCTGAGCGAACGCCAAGCCAACAGGGATGAGGATGGCGTTTGCGGCTGCGGAGAGTGCTCCGGAGCCGGTGATAACGGCAGCCAGGATGAAGAACACCCATGGAACGAGCGCGACGCGGCCGCGCACAGCTCCCACGGCGCCTCCGACGATCTGGTCGATGGTGCCGTTTGCCCGGGCCATACCGAAGAGATATGTCACGCCCAGCAGCGTGATCAGGAGGCTCCCGGGGAATCCGGACGCGATCCCGGACGCTGTCTGGCCGAAGTACAGGACGCCCAACAGAAAGGCGACAACCAGGGCCACGGCGCCCATGTTGATTTTGCGCCACATTGAGAGGGCGAAGATGAGGATTAGGCCTGATACGGCCACGAGTTCGTGCATGGCTTAGTTGATCTCCACTTGATAACGGAATGAGGATGCCAGCCCATAGGACTCGCGGTACTCGGCGACGTCGCCGGTATGGGTGCGTGCGATGCGGTTGATTCTGACGAGCGGGTCTCCGGCCTGGCAGTTCAATAGCGCTGCCTGTTCGCCGGGTGCCTGGGTGACCGAAAGTTCCTCGGTTGCCGAGCCGATGATGAGACCGATCCGGCTTTCGTATTCCGGATACAGCAGGCTTCCGAGCTCATCGAGGGCGATGTTGGCGATCGGCTGAAACTGCGGGAGCGGGAGCCAGATGTCTTCGACGAGGAAAGGCGTGTCATCCCACAGGCGCAAGCGGTGCAGGTGCAGGACCGGGGAGCTTTCCTCAACGTTCAGGGCCTTGGCGACCTCGGCCGGCGCGTCCTGAGTGTTCCGGGCCAGGATGCGGCTGCCGGGCGTCTGGCCGGTCCCTCCGTGCATCCGGAAGAACCGGAACAAGGAGTGCTGGAACGTAGCCCGGCGGACATAGGTGCCGCGTCCTTGGTGTCGCTCCAAGAGCCCCTCGGCGGCGAGCTCCGCCAGGACCCGCCGCAGCGTGCCCACTGAAATGCCGTACTCCTCAGCCAAAGCAGACTCGGGCGGCAGCGGTGTGGTGCTGCCCCACTCGTTTGCCCGGACGCGGCGGATCAGGTCGTCTTTGACCCGTGCGTGCAGAGGCAGGCGCTGGTCGGTCTGTGCCAATGCGGGGGAGCTGGAAGCTCGTGTCATGCCTCACAGCCTAGAATAAATTCCTTTATAGGTCTAGTCCTATAAAGGTTTAGTTGTTTCAGCTACAGTGAGTGCATGCCTGGATTGCCCGCTTCCTCAATCGACACCCACGCGCACATCTTCGAGCCTGGGCTTACCGCTGTGGCTGATGCCCGCTACGTGCCGGACTACGACGCCACCTTGGATCAGTACCTCAATGTGCTGAGAGCCAATGGCGTGGGGCGTGGCGTCCTTGTCCAGCCGAGCTTTCTTGGATCCGACAACAGCTATCTCCTGGCTGCCCTGGAGGCCGCGCCGGACAGGCTCCGGGGAGTCATTGTGGTGTCGCCCGACGGTGTTGGCGCCGAACTCTGCGAGGAGAGAGTCGGATACCTCCATGGGGTAGGGGTCCGCGGCGTCCGGCTGAATCTGATCGGCCAGGCCATTCCGGACCTCTTCCTGCCTGCATGGCACGCCGCGGGCGCCTCGATGGCCAAACATGGCTGGCACCTCGAGATCCAGGCGTCAGGGCAGCAATGGCTCCATCTCGCCCCGGCAATTCGAGCTTGGCCCGGAAAGCTGGTCATCGACCACCTCGGACTCCCTCAACCGGAATATCCCGAAGCCATTCGGGCTGTGCAGGACCTCGCTGCGCTCGAACACGTCTGGGTCAAAGTCTCCGGCCCTTATCGGTCCTCTCGCCAGCAGGCCGGATCGATGTTTGCCGAGCTCCTGGAGCGAGGTTCCGCTGACAGGCTCGTCTTCGGCAGCGACTGGCCGTTCACCCGCCACGAAGATTACACGTACGACGAAATCCTGGCATGGGCCCAGGGATTGGCAGGCGAAGACCAGCTCCGGCGCATGATGACAACTAACGCGCAGGCGCTTCTGGGATGGCCTGAGGCCTCCGATGACCGCCTGCCCGAGCCGGCTCTGCAGGGTGGACCATAACGTCCGTACCTGACAATGGACGCCGTCCCTACCTGACAATGGAATGGACCGGATGCCTCGCCTTAACATGTAAACGCAGGACCACGGAAGGCGGAGCTCTGAATGGCCGGAATGCCACCAGCCACGCTGGAAGTGAGTGACGCGATCGTCCAGCTCCTGGTCCGGGACCAGCGGCCCGACCTCGGCGATCGCCCTCTTACGCGGGTCGCGAATGGCTGGGACAACGCGACGTTCCGGCTCGGCGACGACCTGGCCGTCCGGCTGCCGCGCAGGGCGGAGGCCGTTTCGCTGATACTGCATGAGCGGCGCTACCTTCCCGGCATAGCCCGCCGCTCCCGGGTTGCGGTTCCTGTCCCCGTCCACGCCGGCCGTCCGACGTCGGACTTTCCCTGGCCGTGGAGCATCGTGCGGTGGGTCCCCGGAGCCGCCGCGGCGGACGTCGGCCCGGCAGACCGCAGGCCGGCCGCCGAAGGCCTGGCCGAGTTCCTCCTGTCCCTTCATGTGCCGGCTGAAACCGGCGTCCCGGTGAATCCTTTCCGCGGCGTGCCCCTGGCGGACCGCGACTCCGCGGTGGTTGAACGTCTCCGGGACCGCAACCGCTACCCGCAGGCGGCAGCACTCAGAGCGGTGTGGGCGCAGGCCTGTGCCGCCAAAACCTGGGACGGTCCGGCGATGATGCTCCACGGGGACCTTCACCCGGGCAATATCCTGCTGGCGGAGGACGGCTCGCTGGCCGGAGTCATCGATTTCGGCGACGTCGGGGCAGGGGACCCTGCGGTCGATCTCGCCGTGGGATGGTTGATGTTCGACGCCGGCGCCCGCCGCCGCTTCACGGACGCCTTTGGCTCCGCAGTGGAAAGCGACACCTGGCTGAGGGCCCGGGGCTGGGCCCTCATCCTGTCCACCGCCATGCTGAGCAACTCGGACGATAATCCGCGGATGTTTGCCGTGGGCGAGTTCGGGATCAGGCAGATCCTGGAAGGCTGACGTCGCCTGCCACTTTGAGGCCGCTTTATTGTCGGTGCCTGCTGGCATGCTGTGGGTATGGAGGGCAGGGTGGTTGCGGAGACGTTGGAGGCCATGGAGGCTTCCCTTGCCGTGTTGGCTGCATGTGCCGGTCACGGGGCCGGGAACGTGGCCGGGGCCGGGGCCGGGAGCGTGGGCGGGCCGCGGATTCTGCCGGTGCTGACCCTCTCCGGGACGAGGCGGACGCGTGCCTGGACGGTCTGGCGGGGGTGGGCGGCCTGGAAGCCATGCTGGCCGCGGTGAAGGTGCACTTCGCTGCCGGTTACGCGGCCGCGGCTGCGGCGTTGGCGGCCCCGGCCGTTTCCCCGCAGGAGCGGACCGCCCGGGACATGGCGGTGACGGCGGAGGTCGCCTGTGTGCTGACGGTGAGTGAACGATCGGCGGCGGCGTTGTTGGCGGAGTCAGCCGCCCTGACCACCGGGTTGCCGCTGACGCTGTCCGCGCTGGGGTCGGGGCGTATTTCGTGGCAGCACGCGCGCATCATGTGTGATGAAACGTCCGGCCTGGACCCCGCCGGGGCTGCTGCGTTGGAGGCTCATTTCCTGGACCCCGGGGCCCCTTTTTGCTGCGCGTGGCTGCCCGGCCGGGGAGCTGGTGCCGGGCAGGTTCCGGGCCAAGGCGCGCAGCTGGCGTGAGCGGCACCATCCGGTCAGCATCGAAGCGCGCCACCGCAAGGGCGTGGCGGACCGTCGGCTGGAATTTGTCCCGGACCGGGACGGCATGGCCTGGCTCTCGGCCTATGTGACCGCGGAGGTGGCGGCGGGTGTGTGGGCCCGTGCCACGCACGCGGCGCGGGCCCTGCAGGGCCCGGCCGAGTCCAGGACCCTGACCCAGCTCCGTGCGGACGTCGCCGCGGACTGGCTGCTGGCCGGGGTGGCCGAAGGTACCCCGTCACCGAAGGCGCAGGTGTTGGTGACGGTTCCGGTGTTCTCGCTCCTGGGTGCCGGGACGGAACCGGCCATCCTGGACGGGTATGGTCCCGTTCCGCCGTCCATGGCCCGCCGGCTGGTCGCGGACGGTGCCGGATCGTTCCTGCGGGTGCTGACCGACCCGCGCAACGGGGCGCCGCTGGAGATCGGACGCACCAGCTACCCGGTTCCGAAAGCGATGCGCCAATGGCTGCGGCTACGGGATGGCCGGTGCCCTTTTCCCGGCTGCAACAACCCCTCCCTGGACAACGAAGCGGACCATCTGCTGGCCTGGTCCGAGGGCGGCGGCACCGGCATCAGCAACCTCTCCCAGCCCTGCCGGAAGCACCACCGCCTCAAACACAGCACAGCATGGAGACCGGTCGGCGCCACCCGGGACCAGCCACCGGGCTGGATCTCACCCGCCGGACGCTCCTACCCCAGCGAACAACAGGACTGGGAACCACCACACTGGCCGGACATACTTGCCGGTGCCTCCGCTGCCGCCAGGCCCGCAGGCGGCCCCGGCCTCGCGGACGACGACACCGGGTGGGCACCGGACTGGGAACCGCAACGGGAACCGGACTGGGAACCGCCCGACTGTCCGGACATACGCGCCGGAGCGGACATACGCGCCGGCGCCCCCGGCCCCGGAGAGACCGGGCCACCACTACCGGCGGACCCCTTCCCAGACTGGGCCCTCTTCATCGCGGCCTAGGATCGACCCTGCACGGCACTGCCCGGTGCACGGTCCTGCCCGCTTTCAGGCTGCCCCTACGCCGCCAGACAACCACCGGAGGCTAATGCCGAGGACTGCCCACAGCGGACCTTATACTCAAGAGTCCAATCCGGACGGCCTTATTGGGGGAGACATGGACGACGGAACTACTGTGCCTGCACAGGAAACGCAGGGATTACCCCCGGTGTACCTGGAGGTGCCGCACGAATCCGGTTTCCAGGGTGCCGGGACGTCCAGACTGCTGAACACCGGGCTCACTGCCGCTCAAGCCCTCATCGTCGCTGAACCAGCCCCCGTCCAGCACGCCACCACTTCACAGAAACGCACCCGGGGCATCGTGGCTGTCACGTGGATCCTGATGTGCTGTACCGCAGGCGCGATGTGGTCCGTATACAGGGACGCGGCCGGCGGCCCCCACCCGGGGGAAGCGGATTGGGCGCTTGTGGTGCTGGGAATCACCGTGCCTTTGGCCGTCCTCGTCAGCTATTACCTCAATTGGCAGGAGCGGCGGCAGAAAAAGCGGCACGACATGCGGCACAGGGCGTGGGTTGCCCGGTTCGTCGCATCATGGCCGCTGCGCGAAAGGCTGGCAAGCGTGGAGAGCATCCCCGACGTGTGGCAGCGCATCACCGTGGGCACCATGGCTGACACGCTGGCGGCCGATCGCGAGGCCATACTGCTGCAGGGCAGGTCCGGCGAGGTTCCCGCCCGGCTGCTAACCGACGCCCTTGCCGCAGTGGGCGCCTATGCCCGGGCCGCTACCCTGGATCCGGACCTGCAGGCGGCGGCCCGGCAGGCTGTTGACCGGTTTAGCGAGCTGGCCGGACGAGGGCGGGAACACACCCCGCTGTCAGACCCACAGTCAGTGCCTGGTCAGCAGCTGCGGCGTCGCCGTAACGGACCCGTCAACGACGTCGGCAGCCTGCCGGAGTAGCGGCCGCCCTCCGGACTCATGGACATTTCCCCAGGTCAAACGCAAGCAGACGACGGCGGGCAATCCCGCCGTCGACCGTGGCTCGTTTCAGTACTGCTTAAAGTGCGCCCTGGTGGGAAGTCCCGGCGGGGATCGGCACCAGGCGCGTGACATCCACCGGCTTTGCCAGGAGCCCCTCGAGCGAGGCGTTGAGCCGTTTGACGGCATCGCCGGCGCCGTGGGCGTCGAGCAGCTCCGCGCTTTCCCACTTTTCAATCATCATGATCTGGCCGGTGGGCGATTCGTGGATGGCGTAGAGCAGGCAGCCGGGTTCTTCGTGCACCTCTGCAATGGCGGGGGCGAGCGCGGCGACCACCTGGTCGTAGGCGCCCTCGTTGGGAGTGAATTCTGCGGTAACAATGACGGTCATGAAATTTCCTTAGCTGATAGGGGAGAGGGCGAGAGGTGAGCAACTGCTGCGTGGGACAAAGTCGGCCTTAACTTCAATCGTGCGGGGGGCCGCAGGGAGCCGTCCCTGCATCCTTCCCAGAACCAGCTCCAACGAGTGCACCGCGAGCATGTCGATCGGCTGACGGATCACGCTCAACGGCGGGTTGGTCAGTTCTGTCCAGGGGTTGTCGTCAAAGACAATGACAGACAGGTCGTCAGGTATCCGCACGCCGATCTGGACGAGGCGTCGAACGGAGCTCAGAACCTGGGCGGTGTTGGCCACAATGAGCGCCGTGGGGCGGTCGGGCAGGGCCAGAAGAGACCCGACGGCGTCGCCCCCGCCGTCTCCCCGGAACGCTACATCCCGAATGAGCTGGGGGTCCACGCTGATCGAAAAGTTGTTGTGCGCGGCTTTGTAGCCCTCGATCCTGGACCGCCCCGTCGAGGTGCTGACGGGCCCGGTAATGAGGCCAATACGCCTGTGCCCGAGGCCGAGCATGTGTTCGGTGGCGCGTCGGGCCGAATCTACGTTTTCGATACTCACCAGGTCCACGTCTTCGAGTTCCGGAATGGTGCGGTCGACGAAGACCACATTCACACCCAGGGCCTGGAGGCGTGCCCACTTCTCAATGTTTGCTCCGGTGGGCGTGGCAATGACCCCTCCCACTGAGCGGTCAAGGAGCGTGTCCAGGCTGTCGGCTTCAAGGTGGGGGTCTTCCTGGGTGGTCATCACCATCACCTGCACGCCGTGGCTGCGGGCCTCCCAGACGACGCGGTCGGCCAGCTGCGCAAAAAAGGGGTTGGCCAGGTCTGCTACCACCAGGCCAATTGTGGGGGTATGGCCGACACTGAGCTCACGGGCGGCGGCGCGGGGCCGGTACCCGAGTTCATCAATGACCCGCAACACCGTTTCGCGCTTGGCCGGCGCGACCGGGCCTGAGTCAGGGTTCAGTACCCGGGACACCACCGAGACTGAAACTCCGGCCGCCGACGCGACATCGCGAATTGTTGGCGCCTTCTTCACTTCTCCTCCTCGGTGAGGGTCCTAACCCGGCATGCGATCACCAAGAGCTGTTCATCAACCCTGGCATGCTCCCCGAGAAACCTTCGTTTGCGTTCCGGTGTGACTGTTGACACAGCCTATCACCGACTGGTACAAAAGTGGAACCGGTTCCACCCCGGTCCTAAAATTCCAGTTTGCGACGAAGAAGTTGCTCCGCCCCTCAGGTGGAGGGCCCTTCTCGACGCGGAACGTCAATCAGAGAGATCCCCATGAACCTCCACAAGCTTCTTAGCGACCGCGAGCAGGATGGCCGCCCGATTCGAGTCGGACTCATCGGAGCTGGCCGCTACGGCACCATGTACCTGGCCCAGGCAAACAACATCCCGGGCATCCACGTGGTCGCTATCGCCGACATCAACGTCAAGCGCGCCGAAGGGGCGTTCGAGCTTGTGGGTTGGCCCAAGAACCAGATCGCGCCGGACATCGCCACCGCCCTCAGGGACCGTTCCACGACCATCGTGGCCAACGCGGACGAGCTGTTTGATGTAGACATCGACGTCATTGTTGAAGCGACGGGCAACCCGATCGTCGGAGTGAAGCATGCACTGCGTGCCATTGAGACGAAGAAGCACATCATCATGGTCACGGTGGAGGCAGATGCTCTCGCCGGTCCCGCCCTGGCCAGGCGCGCGGAAGCCGCCGGCGTGGTCTATTCAATGGCTTACGGCGACCAGCCGGCCCTCATCATGGAACTTGTCGACTGGGCACGCACCAGCGGCTTCGACGTTGTCTGTGCCGGCAAGGGCGCAAAGTTCCTTGAGCACTATCACGAGATGAACCCGGACAATGTCTGGGAGAACTGGGAGTTCTCCAAGGAACTCACCGATTCGGGGCAGCTGAACCCGAACATGCACACCTCCTTCCGTGACGGCACCAAGGCCTCCATTGAGATGGCCGCTGTTGCCAACGGCGCCGGACTGGTGCCTTCGGACGCCGGGCTGACGTTTACGCCGGGGGACGTCGAGGAGATTGCCACCATCTGCCGTCCCGCTGACGTCGGGGGAGTCCTCGCCCACGAGGGCACAGTCGACGTCATGTCCAGCGTCAAGCGAGACGGCACGTGGATCCCGCACAACACCCAGGAGGGCGTGTTCGTGGTGGTCAAGGCCACGAACGCCTACGTTTCCGGCTGCTTTACTGAGTACCCGTGGCACCCGGATCCCACCGGCCAGTACGCCGCGCTCTACCGCCCCTACCACTACGTGGGCCTCGAACTGAACATGTCCATCGCCAACGCGGCTCTGCGCGGGATCTCCACAGGTTCGCCGATCGGGTTCTTCGGCGACGTTGTCGCGACTGCGAAGAAGGACCTCAAGGCCGGCGAATTCCTCGACGGCGAAGGCGGGTACACGGTCTGGGGCCAGCTGGTTTCGGCCAAGCACTCCGTCGCAACCGGCGCCCTCCCCGTTGCGTTGGCCCACCACGTGGAGCTGCGGAACGACGTAGCCAAGGGCGGGATCGTGTGCTGGGACGACGTCATCATGGACGACTCCCTGGCCCAGGCCCTGGAGGTTCGCCGGGAAACCGAAGCGCTCGTCGCGGAATTCGCACTCAACGCCTGACCCTCCCCGCACCAAACCGGGCGCTTCAATGAACTTCAGCCGACGTCGTTCACGCCTCCGGAACAAGACTCCTTCCAATGAAGAAAGGCATCACATGAAATCCAAGACCCGCGCCCTCACCGGAGTGCTGGCATGCACCCTTGCAGCCTCAGTCCTCGCCGGATGCGCCTCCGGGGCCTCCGGCGGGACTGGAGCGCCGGTAGCCAAGATCCAGCTCTCCATCCCCGATCCGCTCACCTCCTCCGTCGGCGTCTCGGCCCAGCATTTCGCCGACCAGGTCAAGAAGACGTCCAACGGGTCCGTGACTGTCACCGTAGTCCCCAACGGAACGAGCTTCAGCGGAGACCAGAACGCGGCTGTGACACGCCTGCAGGGCGGTTCCCTCGACGCACTCATCCTGTCGACGTCCGTCTACGCCGCCGTCGTACCTGAAATGAACGCCATCAGCATTCCGTTCCTCTTCAAAGACACCACCGAGGAAGCGGCGTTCCTGGCAGGAAAGCCGGGCCAGGCGCTGAAGGAAAAGCTTGCCGCCAAAGACACCGTCGCGCTTTCCTTCCTCACCCGGACCGGCCGGGAAATCACGAACTCGGTTCGACCCATCGAACAGCCCTCGGACCTGAAGGGACTGAAGATCCGGGTCCCCGGCAACCCGTTGTGGACCGACTACTTCAGCAAGCTCGGCGCCAGCCCCACCACCATGGCATTCTCTGAGGTCTTCACCGGCCTGCAGACCGGAACGATCAACGGGCAGGAAAACCCGATTGAGGTGCCGTGGACGAACAAGTTCTCGGAGGTCCAGAAGTACATTTCGATGACCAACCACATCAACGACGCCTGGGTACTCGCCCTCTCCTCGAAGAAGTGGGACACCCTCACCGATGAGCAAAAGAAGGCCCTCACGGACGCCTCTGAGGAAACCGCCACCTTCAAGACCGGCTACGACGCCGAGCAGTCCAAGAAGCAGCTCGAGGAACTCACCGCCAAGGGCATGAAATCCAACGAGCTCAGCGCCTCCGGCCTGGAGGAATTCAAAGCGGCTTCCAAGAGCCTTTACCCAACCTTCTCCCAGCTGATCGGCAAGGACTTCTTCGACCAGGCCATCGCTTTCACCACCACCAAGTAGCCGCCGCCGGCCCGGGGAGCCCAATGCTCCCCGGGCCACCCGCAAGGAAACGCCCCCACTCTCAATGTCGACAGTCTGGAAGCCCATGAAAAACATCACTACGCCCGAGGAACTCGAGGAGGTCCTCCCCTCGGACGCGGAAGAGATACTCCACCACGGCCATGTCCCCCCGCGTTGGAGCGGTGCCCTGTGGCTCGACAAAACGCTCGAATGGGTTGTGGGCGCTGCCATCCTCGCGGAGCTCGTCGTGATCCTGCTGAACATCATGGTCAGGGTCGTCACCGGCGATTCCGTGCTCTGGACCCAGGAAGTCTCCGAAATCGCGCTGCTGACCATCGCTTTCATCGGCGGCGCCATCGCGTACCCCAAGGGTGCGCACATGTCCGTCCAGGCACTCATCATGCGCCTCCCGGCTGCTTGGAAGCCTTACCTGGCCGCCCTGGTTGACTGGCTGGTCTTCGTTATGAGCGCAGGGGCGTTTGCACTGTTCGTTCCCACCCTTGTCCAGCAGATCGAGGAAAAGACCCCGATCCTGCAGCTCCCCGTTTTCTGGGTCTCACTGCCTTTCTCAGTCGGCATGGTGCTGATCGCCTGGTTCGCCCTCCTCAAGCTGTGGCGCCAGGACCGCCGCCCGGTACTCATTGCAGCGGGAATCGCGGCCATCCTGATTGTTCTCGTCCTGGTGGCCCAGCCGCTGTTCTACTACGCCACCCCCAACCTCCTTCTCGGCGTCGTCCTTCTGCTCTTGTTCGTGCTGCTGTTCCTGGGCCTGCCCATCGCATTCGTGCTTGCACTGGCATCCGGGATCTACCTTTATTTGGGCGGCATTTCCGAGGTCAGCGCCATCCCCATCGGAATGGCTTCGGGGGCCAAGGGCTTCGTCCTTCTGGCAATCCCGTTCTTCATCCTCGCCGGCACGGTCATGAACTCCGCCGGCCTGACCCTCCCGCTGGCCAAGCTCGTCGACGCGCTGATCGGGCACCTGCGCGGCGGCCTGCTCCAGGTGGTCGTCGTCACCATGTACATCTTCTCCGGCATCTCCGGCTCCAAGGTGGCCGACGTCGCAGCAGTGGGCACCACGATGCGCGGCATGCTCGAAGAACGCAAGTACCCCCGCGGCGAAGTGGTCGCCGTCCTCTCCGCCTCGGCCATCATGGGCGAAACCATCCCGCCGAGCATCGTGCTCCTGATCCTCGGATCCATCACCACCATCTCCACCACCACGCTGTTCCTGGCCGGCTTTGTTCCCGCCGCCTTCCTGGCCCTCTGTGTCATGGCACTCGTCTTCTTCCGGGCCCGCAAACAGGGCGGCGTCGCCAGCCCCAAATCCAGCTGGCGTGAACGCGGGTCGGCGACGTTCTTCGCAATTCCGACTCTTCTGCTTCCTGTGGGAATGGTGGTGGGCATCCTCAGCGGATTCGCCACACCCACCGAAGTGTCATCAGTGGCCGTCGCCTACGCCTTCATCCTCGCCGCAGCCTACCGGCACGGCAGCAAGCGGCTGCTTGGCGACACCCTGCGGGAAACGACGACGACGGCCGGCATGGTTCTGTTCATCATCGCCGCCGCGTCCCCGCTGGCCCAGACCCTCGCGCTTGCAGGTGTCTCCCAGCAAATCCACGACCTCATGTCAGGGCTCGGCGACTCACCACTGCTCTTCATGCTGTTCACCATCGTCCTGCTGATCATCATGGGGCAGCTCCTTGAGGGCCTCCCCGCGGTACTGATCTTCGCGCCCCTGCTCCTGCCGATCGCCGTCGACTTCGGCGTCAACCCCGTGCAGTACGCGATGGTGCTGATCATCTCCATGGGTATCGGCTCGTTCGCACCGCCGGCCGGCGTCGGCTTCTACGTCGCGTGCGCAACCGCACACGAAACTGTCGAGAAAAGCCTCAAACACTTCTGGCCCTACCTCATCGCCGTGTTCCTCGGGCTCCTCGTTCTTGCGGCTGTCCCGTGGTTCAGCACATTCCTTCCGGCCCTCGCCGGACTGATCCCCTTCTAAGCGCATGACAACACCCGCAATGAGTGAGAAAGAAATGCCCGGCTTCCGCGGCTCCGTGGCCCTCATCGGCACGGGGCCCATGGGAGCCCCGATCGCCCGGAACATCCTGGCCGGCCAGGTTCCTCTAACTCTCTGGAACCGCACACCGGAAAAGGCCCGCGCGATCGGCGGAGGGGCCGTCGTAGCCACGCCGGCCGCGGCCGCAAGCGACGTCGTGCTGACTGTATTGCCCGACCTGCCCCAGGTTGCGGCTCTACTTCCCGGCGAAGAAGGCCTGCTGGCAGGATGGAGGAGCGCCGGCATCGAGCATCCGGTGATGGTGATTCACGGGACTGTGTCACCGGTTGCGGTCGCGGAGTTCGCCGACGACTGCCTGCGCAACTGGGGGGTGACGGTTGTGGACGCACCCCTCAGTGGCGGAACCATCGGTGCTCAAGAGGGCCGGCTGAGCATCATGGTTGGCGGACCGGCCGAAGTTGTAAAGGGACTCACACCGCTCTTCGGGCTGTACAGTTCCACGGTGGTCCGCTTCGGCCTCACAGGGGCAGGATCAACTGTGAAGGCGTGCAACCAGATCGTCGTTGCCGGCACGGTAACGGCCCTGGCCGAAGCGATGGCCCTCGCAAGCACTGCCGGACTTGACCTCGAAAAGGTGCAAACCATCCTGGCCGGCGGCCTTGCCAATTCAGAGGTCCTACGGCAAAAGGGACGGCGATGGATCGACCAGGACTTCGAGGGCGGCGGGTCAGCAAAGAACCAACTCAAAGACCTGAACTTCATTGCCGAAATTGCGGCGGAATGCGAGATAAAGCTGCCGCTCGCCGACAGCATCCGAAACGCCTTCCAACTCATGATCAATGAAGGCTATGGCGACCTGGACCATACCGGGATCTACCGGGCCATCGTCTCTTAGTCTCCAGCCAGGGGAACGGCATCAAACGCAAACGGACGACGGCGGGAAGTTCCGCCGTCGTCCGCTCACAATCCGTTCACAAAGTCCTCTGCAAACCGCCTGACGCCGTCCCACTCGGTATAGACGTAGTCGTGCGACGTGTCCGTGTCCAGGGTGCCCTTGTCACTGGCGATCTTCTTCATCATGTGGCGCTTGAGGAACCCGTACTGCGTGTAGAGCAGCGCCCCTCCGAAGAGGCCCACGTGCGCAGGACGCCAGCCCGTTTCATGCTCGAATTTCTCGACGTAGCTCTCCGCGTTCCCGGTGTCCCCGTGTGCGGCCAGGCTGACGGAGAACAGTGCGGACGGGAGGCTTTGCAGGGCATCACTGTTCTTCCGTACGAAGTCCCGGACGTAGTCTTCATGCTTGCCCAAATGGACTGAAGCGCCGACGATTACGGCGTCGTACCGGTCCGGAATAGTGTCTGCTGCCTGCCTGATGTCCGCCGTTTCCGCGTTGTGACCGTGTGCCCGGACCACCTCCGCGATGTACTCGGCGATCTTGGCTGTCTGTCCCTCGGTGGTCCCGTAGGGAAGATAAATATTGGCCATGATTGGCCTCCTTGTGCTGCCGGCCCGCGTGCGAAGAGGGGTATCGCCGTCGATGAACAACGGGCCTGGTCACACCAGTCTGCGCACGCCCGCTGCCGCAGCCGTAGGGTCGAACGTCCCGGAACGGGCGGCGGCTAATCCTCGATCGTCACACCGCGCCAAAACGCGATCCGGTCCTCGATCTGCTTCGCGCGCGGCTTGGGCTCCGGGTAGAACCAGGCGGCGTCAACGTTCAGCTTCCCGTCCACCTCAAGCGTGTGGTAGCTGGCCTGCCCTTTCCACGGGCACACGGAATACATGTCACTGTCCTTCAGATAGCCTGCATTGACAGCATCGCGGGGGAAGTAATGGTTGCCCTCCACCACCACCGTGTCCGCGGATTCGGCGATGACTTTTCCGTTCCAGATAGCCCTGACCATGTGGTTCCGTTCTGTAGGTGCCGCCGGCGTCAGCGGGCGACACGTCGTAGGTATCCCAACGGCCCGGGCGGCGGACTTGTTCCCCGGCGGCGAGCGGACGACGCCGGGAGGCGCCGCCGTCGTCCGCACTCATTGTGGTGGCCGCCTAACTGGTCCACCATGATCGTATGGATGCTGAAACACCTCAGGCGGAGGAACCGAAGGCCGCGGAGCTGAGCCTTCCCCAGGCTTTCCTCCTTTTGGCAACGAACGACACGGACGGCGAACCCGAAGTACCGGCCTACATTCTCAGGACCACTTTGGCGGGCGCAATATTGGCCGAACTGGAACTGACCGGCGCGATCGGCCTGCAGGGGAAGCACGTCGGGGCTACCGGCACCGCGCCGCAAACGGATTTCCAGCGCCAGCTGGAGCTCATCCGTCACAAGTCCCGGCCCCACACTCCCAAGCGGTGGGTCTCCATGCTGGAGGGGCGCGCGGAAGTCCAGCGCGTCTATGAGGGAATGGCGTCACGTGGCATCGTTGACCAGGTCGGCGAGAAGCACCTCGGCCTGTTCAAGACCGTACGGTATCCGGAGAAGGACCACGGCCCCGAAGCGGCAGTCCTGAAAAAGATCCAAGCCGCACTCGGACTCAAGCCGGCGGATGCCGCGCCAACCGACACCGCGCCGTCAACTGCGACGCCGTCACCTGCGCCGCCAACCGGGGCCGTGCGCGCGGAGACCAAAGCAACAGACGCCAGGACCACGGCACTGATCGCCCTGCTCGAGGCGGCCGGTCTGCTCGACAAGATGTTCCCGGAAGCGGACCGACGTCGGGCAAAAGAGCTGGCAAAGGACTACTGGCCTGCCTGTGCGGTGGCGGACGAACTGCGCATGATCAGGCTGGCGGAGGCAGAAGCACCGCTCTCGGCCGCGCCCCGCTAGTCGCCGGCGGGCCGGAACAACTCGACGCCGTCGTCGGCAGTTGCGCCGGAAAATCCAGACGATCCAACCCTTTCCGCCGGAAGCCCACAGAGTTAGGATGCCGTGTGACCTTCACCCACGGCTTCGCGGACAACAACGGCCTTCGCATGTATTACGAGGTCCACGGCGAGGCGGTGCCCGGCCGGCCGCCCCTGCTCCTCATCCCGGGCGGCGGCTCCACCATCGGAACCAACTTCAGCGAACTCATCCCGCTGCTCGCCGAACAGCGACAGGTGATTGCCGTTGAAGAGGAGGGCCACGGCCGCACCCAGCCCACCAGCCGACCGCTCACTGCCGAGAACTCCGCCGGAGACATCCTCGCCGTCCTGGACCAGCTCGCCGTGGAAACCGTGGACGTGCTGGGATTCAGCGCGGGCGGCCACACCGCCATCGCCCTGGCGCTGAGGCGGCCCGCCGCTGTCCGGCGCCTCATCGCGGCCTCCACCTTTGCGAGCCGCGACGCGGTGCCGGACGAGTTCTGGGACGGCATGGCGAACGCCACGCTCGATGACATGCCCGACACCTACAAGGACGCCGACCGCCTGCTCAACCCCGAACCCGGCCACCTCGGGCGGCTCTTCGAGCTGGACCACCGGCGTATCACGGAGTTTCCCGGATGGTCCGACGGCGAACTGGGCACCATCACAGCCTCCACCCTGGTGGTGTCCGGCGATCGGGACATCGTCACCGCAGCGTATGCCGCTCAGATGGCCGGTGCCATCCCCGGCGCACGCCTGCTGATCGTCCCCGGCGGCCACGGCGACTACCTCGGCGAGCAGGCCGCCAGCGGCGGGGATCTCCGCACGATGCACGCCACCGTCCCGTTACTGCTGCGGTTCCTCGACGGGTAAGGCTTAGCTCTGTCCCTGTTCTTCGCCGGCGGGATTGGCGAGCGTTATTTCGGTGTTGATGATGACGATGGAGCATTGGAATTGCGCGCTGCAGGTTCGCAGGTAGACCGAGGCCGCGGCGGCACCTTCGTTGAACGCCATTATATTTGGAATGACCCGTATGGTGACTGTTTGGGACTGCTTGGTGCAGCTGAGCTGATCGCTTCCGCCGCCGCCGGCGAGCCGTCCGTCGCTGACTCTTTGGGTAACTTGGACCACGGGTATTGCGATGATCAAGGCGGGGTCGGTGTCGCACACGAAGGTGACGGGAACATCCACCGCGGCGCCGTCGGCCACGAGGATTCCCGGCCCCGCGCTCACGAGCGTGGCGGGGGCTGCCTGCGCGGGGGTGGCTATGGTCACGAGGGTTGCTGCAAGAGCAGCGGCGAGGCAGCTTCTGGTGCCTAACATCAGGTTCTCCCTTGAATGGAAGCGTGGCGTCCTGCGTTCCGCATGGTCGGCCAGTGCGGTGGCCGGGCGTCTTATATGTACGGGGCGTAGCCCCTGACGACAGCGCCGTTCCCCCTGGCGACAGCGCCGTTCCGGGGGCCGCCTGATGCGGCCTTGAGTCCGGTTTGCCGTACATTACTCACCACCTGCCTGCGTGACAATAGCCTCCCCAAAGCAGACGACAACGCAAGCGGACGACGGCGGGAGGTTCGTAGTATTAAACCGGTGTGGGCCGGAAACGGCGGAGAACAACCTGAATTAGTGCGCTGGCCGTGTTGGGCGCATGGCTCCCGGGAGTCATACCAGTGGTTCAGGTGGCCCGCACTCAGTGCAAGACGAACGACGGCGGGATGTCCCGCCGTCGTGGTCTAAGCAGGAATGAGACCCGGATCGGGCGCAAGCCCCCAGGTCATCTTCCGGATCGCCTCGCTCGGGAGCCCGCTCAGTGCCGCAAGCTCGTAATCGTCCATGGTTCCCAGCCTGCGCGCCGCGGCCAGGAGCTTCAACCGCCGCCCCTCCAGGGCTGCCTTCGACTCCTCCAGCTCGGCCAGCTCGGACTTCAACCCGCTAATCAGGGCAAGCTGCTGCTCAGCCGTCAGCCCGGACGGTGCCAGGTCGTCAGAGGACAATCCGATGGTCCGCACTGCCCAGCGGGAAAGGCCGGCGGCCTTTGCAAGGCCTGTCATCTTCAGGCCGTCACACAGTGCCTGGGCGACGTGCTGGTTCAGGCGGACCGAAAGCGCCCGCATGCTGGAGGCATTGAAGGAAATCCGTTGCCGGTCCTCTTTGAGGAGCTGCCGGAGCTGTTCCGTCTGGACGGCTGCCGCTTCAGGCTTCCGCCGTCCCCGGTAACGGTAGTAACCGCCGTCGGCCGGGTTCGGAACAGCTGGGCGCAGGACAGGGCTGTGCAATACAGGGCTGGGCAGAACGGCCAAATGCACTCCTCGGTTGGGGGACACGTCAGTTGGCGCCGGCGGAAAGAACCGCCAATCGGGCCAGCGTACATAAAACGCTAGACACAGCGGTCCGCCCGCGGAAATACCAATACTGCGTGGAGCCATAACCGAAAAATGTGGGCACAGGCCATAAGAGACGCTTATCCGTCCACGCACTTTAGGTCTTATCCAGACGCGCCAGGATTCCCTAGGGTCGAAGGAAGCGAGTACCGCTCCCTCCTGAATCCGTAGGAAGAGACCATGCCTAAATTTGAACCTGCATCACGGGTGTCCCGCATCAAGTCCTCCGCCAGCGTGGCCGCCGCTGCCCGTGTGCGTGAGCTGAAGGCAGAAGGGCGCCGGATCCTGGACCTGACGGTCGGCGAGCCTGACTTCGACACCCCGGAGCACATCAAGGTGGCCGCCATTGAGGCGATCACCCGCGGGGAGACCAAATACACCTCCGTCACCGGAACCCCCGCCCTGCAGAAGGCGATCCTCCAGACCCTGGAGTTGCGCACCGGAATCCACTACACCCCGGCCGAGATCACCATTGGCGGCGGCGCCAAGCAGGTGATCTTCACAGCCTTCATGGCCAGCCTGGACGCCGGCGACGAAGTAGTGGTGCCCGCGCCGTACTGGGTCTCGTACCCGGACATGGTGCTCGCGAACGAGGGCACGCCCGTGGTGGTTGCCTGCAGCGAGGAGACAGGATTCAAGCTCACCCCCGAGGCGCTGGCCGGAGCCCTCACCGAGCGGACCAAATGGGTCATCCTGAACACACCGTCGAACCCCACCGGCGCCGTCTATTCCGCGGCGGAACAGCGCGCGCTCGCGGACGTCCTGGCCGGCTTCCCGCACGTGAACATCCTGACGGACGAGATCTATGACCAGATCTACTTCGGCACCGGCAAGCTCTCCAGCCTGGTGGAGGTGGCCCCGGAACTGAAGGACCGAATCCTGGCGGTCAACGGTGTGTCCAAGGCCTACGCCATGACCGGCTGGCGCCTGGGCTACGCGGGGGGACCCGCCCCGCTCATCGCCGCGATCAACAAACTCCAGTCGCAGATCTCCTCCTGCCCGTCCTCCGTCAGCCAGGCCGCCGCTGCCGCCGCGCTCACGGGCAACCAGCGCTTCGTGCAGGAAAGCCGCGAAACCTACCGCGGCCGGCGCGATGTGGCAGTCGCCGCGCTGAACGCCGTCGACGGACTGTCATGCACGACGCCGGAAGGCGCCTTTTACGCGTACGTCAACTGTGCGGGGGTCATCGGCAAGACGACCGCCGAGGGGCAAATCATCGCCAACGACGAGGACTTCACCCTTTACCTCCTCGAAACGGCCTCCGTTGCCGTGATCCAGGGATCGGCCTACGGACTGGGCCCCTACTTCCGTGTCTCCTACGCCACCAGCCTCGACGTCATCGAAGAGTCCATCGCGGCCATCGACAAGGCCGTCCGGGCCCTCAACTGATCCACACCCACCGAAGGAAAACGCCGTGATCCACGTAAGAACCACCATCGAACGACCCGAAGCCGACGCCGTTAGCCGCCTCGCCAAGTTCTCGTCCGCCACCATCCACGAGGCACAGGGACGCAAAGGCGCCCTCAGCTCCAGGATCAAGCCCATCGACCGGAGCATGTCCTTCTGCGGCCCCGCCGTCACTGTGCGCTGCGCCCCCAGGGACAACCTCATGCTGCAGGTGGCCATCCACTATGCCGAGGCCGGGGACGTCATCCTTGCCGCGGCAGGGGAGTACGAGGAAGCCGGGACATTCGGCGACGTCCTCGGCAATGCCATGAAGGCCAAGGGCCTCGCCGGCCTGGTGACCGACTCGGGCGTCCGAGACACCCAGGACCTCATCGAACTGGGACTGCCCGTCTTCTCCGGCAGCGTCTCCATCAAAGGCACTGTCAAGGAAACCATCGGTCCCATCAACCACCCGGTGGTCTTCGGCGACGAAATCATCTACCCCGGCGACGTGCTCCGCGGCGACGCGGACGGCGTGGTGGTGGTGCGGAAGGACGAGATCGAGGAAGTCATCCGCCTCTCGCAGGAACGCGACGACGCCGAGCGCGAACTCATCGGCCGCTACCAGGCCGGCGGCACCACCATCGAGCTGTGCAACCTCACCGAGGTGCTCAAAGCCAAGGGCCTGCTCGTCGAAGAGGCCTAGCCGCTCGCACAAGCCGCGGCAGCACCGCCGTCGTACGGGAAACCCGTGCGGCGGCGTCCGCATATGCAGAGGCGCCCGGCCGCGGCAAGCGGAATGGGAGGGCTCGACGTCCGTTGCAGGACATCGAACCCTCCCATTTGCGATAGTTTCCTACCGGGCCGGAAGGAAATGGGTGGGCGGGCCCAACACGGCATCCTCCAGATACCAGACAGTGGACCCTCCGCTGCTGGCCGGCATGATGCTGCCTTCGAAAACAAAGACAGGGGCAACCGAGCGGTCCTCAGGGCGCCAAAAACCGTTTGCGGGGCAGTGGAAGCCCGTTTTGGCCATCAGCCCGGGGTTTGTCTCGGAATTCCTGCGTCTGGCGCTGATTTTTTTTCACGGCTCGCTCCCAATTAATTCTCCATAAATGCAACCGCCGCAATTAATCGGCCTATATACAATTTTAGGATCAGGAGCTCCCGGATACTAAGACGAATGATGAGTGCCCTGATAAGCGGATGCTATGGCAGGGCTATCTCGCATATTTATTGCTAAGCATTTCCTGGAGCATTTCCTTCAGCACCAGTAGAACCGCCGACGCCGCCTCGGAAAGCGGATCATGGTCGGGGGTGCACAGCGCGATCTTGCACTGCAGCGCCGGATCCACAATCCGCAGGACGTGGAAGTCCTCCTCGTGGAAGAGTGCGTCAGCCGCTGACTTGGGCATGATCGTGGCCCCCAGGTCGGCCCGCAGCAGGCGCGCCAGGGACGGCACGGACTCCACTTCACCCACCAGCTTGAGGGTGAGCCCCTTGTTGGTGAAACCGGCCTCCACGGCCTGTCGAAGCGTGTGGATCTTCTCGGGCAGGAACAGTCCGTGGCGGGCCACTTCCTCCAGTGAAATTTCGCCATTCCCGGGTTCAACCGGGAATCTGCCCGCGTTGACCACAAAGTGCAGGTCTTCGACGATCATGGTGGTGAACTGGACGCCGCGGATAGGGCCCGGCTCGTAAATGAGGGCCATGTCCAAGCGGCCATTCTTGATTGCTTCACTCAAGACGCCGCCATAGATTTCCGTGACATGCAGGACAATATCCGGGTACCGGCGGCCCACTTCGCTAATGATCTTGGGCGTCAGGCTGGACGCCATGCTGTAGGGCGCGATCGCGATGGATACGCGCCCGGACGGTGCGGCGCCCGACGCGGCTACGTCCTGGCGTGCCTGCTCCACCAGCCGCAGGATCGACTGGGCATGCCGGTACAGGGTGTGCCCCGCGGCCGTGGGCTTAACGCCCTGCTTGCTGCGGATCAGGAGCCGCTGCTTGAGATCCGTCTCCAGTGCCGATACCTGCTGGCTCAGGGCAGGCTGTGCCACATGCAGCGCCGCCGCCGCCTTGGTGATGCTTCCCGAATCCACAATCTGGACGAAGTACGCAAGCTTCCGCGTGTCCATGGCCGTCTTCTCTCTTCGCGGCGTCCTGAACCCGGGAAAGGTCATAACCGGATGCTATGGAGGGATACGCAACAGGTCTTTGTGTGATCCACATCTCTGACACTAGGTTGAACCCAGAACGCTATTTCATTCATCGAACATTCTACCCCTCCGGTGGATATGCAAATTAACGATGACCCCAGACGCATTTTGCATGCTAACGGGTTTTACCGGAATAGACGTTTTCTTTTACATTTCCGAAATGTGCACTCCTTAGCGTCGGAACATCAGGATCCGCCGCCAACAGCCCGGATTCTTCTTTATGAGAAAGAGATGACAAATGCGAGCAACCATCAAAGGCAAGATCACAGCAGTCGCCGCGCTGTCCGCTGCGGCGCTGGTACTCTCCGGCTGCGGGGGCGGCGCCGGAGCAGCCAGCAACGACAGCGCCACGTCAGGCGAAGTGAACCTGATTGCCTACTCGGGCGTATGGCAGGACCAGTACACCGCCGCAGTCATCGAACCGTTCAAGGCCAAGTACCCGGACATCAAGATCAACTACGCCTCCAAGCGGTCCTCGGCTGAGATGCTCAGCGCCCTGCAGGGCCAGAAGACCAACCCGGCAACCGACGTTGCCATCATGGACAACTCCGTTTCCACCACCGGCAACAAGCAGGGCCTCTTCGAGAAGGTGGACGCCGCCGGCGTCCCGAACCTCGCGAACGTCCCGGAAAAGTTCCGCGACAAGGACGGGTACGGACCGGTGGCCATGCTCGACGCCGTGGGCCTGGTCTACGACACTGCCACCTTCCCCCAGGCTCCCGAGAGCTGGGACGTGCTGTGGGACCCCGCGTACGCCGGAAAGATCAACGTCAACGCCCCGCCGTCTTTGCTGGGCCTGTCCCTGACAGCCATCACCGCCAAAATGGCGGGGGAGGACTACACCAAGGGCATCGATGCCGCAGTGACCCGCCTCAAGGAGATGGCCCCGGGCGTGCAGACCTTCGCACCCAACCCAGACGAATACCAGAACGTCATCACGGGCCAGACCGTCCTGGGCCTCGGCCAGAATGCCCGCGGCCAGTTCTACAGCGACCAGAGCAACAAGAAGATGGGCGTCACCTTCCCCAAGGAAGGCACCGTCTACCAGATCAACACCATCAACGTGGTCAAGGATGCACCGCACTCCGCCGCAGCCAAGACTTTCGTGGACTACGCCCTTTCCGCCGAGGCGCAGACCGCCTTTGCCAAGGCACTCTTCTACGCCCCTTCCGTCAGCAATGCAGAACTGCCGGCAGACGTGAAAGCCCGCGTGGTCCCCACCGACGGGTCACTGAACATCGTCCCGCTGGATGTGGAATTCCTGTCCTCCGCCCGGGACAAGTGGACCGACATCTGGAAGCGCCAGATCATCACCAAGTAACCGCGAGCCGGTGCCCCTCCCCAACTTCACTTCAGGAGAACTGAACCCGTGACTGAACCAAAACTGTCGATCGTAGATCTGACCAAAAGATATGCAGCAGGTCTTGAACCCGCCGTCGACCGCCTGAACATGGAAGTTGAGGAGGGGCACCTGGTGGCGCTCCTCGGCCCGTCCGGCTGCGGCAAGACCACCACCCTGCGGATGGTGGCCGGCCTCATGGACCCGACGGCCGGCTCCATTGTGGTGGACGGCAAGGAAATCACCCACACGCCGGTCAACAAGCGCGGGATGGGCATGGTGTTCCAGTCCTACGCCCTCTTCCCGCACATGAACGTGGAGCAAAACGTGGCCTTCGGCCTGGAAATGCGCCAGACGCCGAAATCCGAGCAAAAAGCCCGTGTTGCGGCGGCGCTGGACATGGTCCAGCTCGGCCACCTCGGAAAGCGGCAGACCAAGGAACTCTCCGGCGGCCAGCAGCAGCGCATCGCCCTGGCCCGGGCCCTCGTTGTGGAGCCCACGCTTCTCCTTCTCGACGAACCACTGTCCAACCTGGACGCCAAGCTCCGCGAAACCATGCGCACCGAGATCAGGTCCATCCAGCAGCGCACCAGGGCCACCACACTCTTCGTCACACACGACCAGGACGAGGCCCTGGACATGGCCGACCGGATCGCCGTGATGAACGGCGGCCTGATCGAACAGTTCGGTTCGCCCACCGACGTCTACGAGCGCCCCCGCACGCACTTCGTGGCCAACTTCATCGGCCAGGCCAACTTCCTCACCGCCCGCGTGGGCGCCGAAACCGGAGGGGCCAGCCTTGCCGGCGAAAGCTACTACAAGGTGGACGTCGAAGGCCTGGGCCAGTTCGGCGCCGTCGGCGCAGCGGGCCTGTCAGGCAGCACCCATGAAATGGTGATCCGCCCGCACCGGCTCACCGTGGCCCTGCGCCCCGGAGCGGACCAGACACCCGTCGCGGGAACCATCGAACGGGTGAGCTACACCGGCGACGCCCTGGCCGTGGCCGTCCGCGTGGGCGACCAGCAGCTGCAGGCCCAGCTGCTGACCTCCAGCGGCGACCTGCCCCGCACCGGGGACGCCGCGTACCTGTCATGGGCGCCCGAGGACGCGTATCTCCTGCCCGCGACTACATCCGCGGAAAGGCTGGCGGCATGACGCTCCTGCAAACGCCAATTGCCGCGGAAAAGCGGACAGACCGGGACGAGGGCCTGCTCGAAAAAGCCACCGAACGGCGCAACCGGCGCACCTACCTCGCCCTGCTCCTGCCCGGGCTCCTGGGCCTGCTGGTCAGCTTCGTGTTCCCGCTGGCCTACATGATCCGGATGTCCTTCAACAAGGGCGCCCCGGACGGCGTCATCGTGGAGACGTTCACGCTGGACACCTACATCCAGCCGCTGACCGACCCGTACTACTGGCGCGTCACCCTGGACACCTTCCAGATGGGCGTGACCGTGGGCATCCTCTGCGTCCTGGTGTCCTACCCGGTGGCCCTCTTCCTGGCCCGCAGCACCAGCAAGTACCGCGGCCTGCTCATCGCCATCGCCATCGCCCCGCTGCTGACCTCGGCCGTGGTGCGCACCTACGGGTGGATGGTGATCCTCGGAACCAACGGACTCATCAACTCCTCCCTCGAGGGCCTGGGCCTGATCGACACGCCCCTGAAGCTCACCAACAACATGACCGGGGTGACCATCGGGCTGGTGGAGATTTTCATGCCCTACGCGATCCTGGCCATGATCTCGGGCTTCGGCCGCCTCAGCCCCCAGCTCGAGGAAGCCGCCGGCTCCCTGGGCGCCAGCAAGTTCAAGGTCTTCACCCGGGTCACACTCCCGCTGAGCCTGCCCGGCCTCCTGACAGCGTTCCTGCTGGTCTTTGTGCTTGCCATCAGCACCTTCATCACCCCGCGGCTCCTGGGCGGAGGCAGCGTGCAGGTCCTGGCCACCGAAATCTACGACCAGACCACCGGCCTGCTCAACTGGCCCTTCGCCGCCGCCCTGTCCGTCATCCTGCTGGTGCTTTTCGGCCTGATCATTGCCGTCTACCAGCGCCTCACCAAAAAGATCGGAGGCTGACCGTGAGCGACGTCCGGATATTCAAGCCGCGCTTCAACCCCGCCAAGCCGGCCTTCGGGCTGCTGGTGTTCCTGCTGTACCTGTTCCTTCTGGCACCCCTGCTGATAGTCTGCGTCGTTTCCTTCGCCTCCAACCAGTACCTGTCCTTCCCGCCGGAAGGGCTGACCCTGAAGTGGTACGAGATGCTCCCGCAGGAGAGTACGTTCATGGAAGGCATGAAGGTCAGCCTCATCGTGGCCGTCATCGTCACCCTCATTGTCCTGGCACTCGGTGTGCCGGCCGCGCTGGCGCTGGACCGGTTCGATTTCAAGGCCAAGGCAGCCGTGCAGTCGTTCTTCCTTTCGCCGCTGCTGATTCCCAGCATCGTGCTGGCCCTGGGCATGGTGCTGCTGTTCGGCCCGCTGGGGCTCACCAACACCTATGCCGGCATCATCATCGGCCACGTGGCCATCACCATCCCATTCGTCATCCGCACCACCCTGATGAGCCTGGCCACCACTGACACGTCCTGTGAAGCGGCCGCACGCGTCCTCGGTGCGGACTCGTGGACGGTCTTCCGCCGGGTGACGCTGCCCATCATCCAGCCGGGCGTGATCGCCGGTGGCGTCATTGCGTTCATCGTCTCCTTCGATGAAGCCGTCATCTCGCTCTTCGTGGCCGAATCCGGCCTGCCCACCCTGCCCGTGCAGGTGCTCAGGTACGTGGAAAACTCGGCAGACGCCGCCGTGGCGGCCCTGTCAGTCATCCTCATCCTGATATCCCTCGCGGTTGTAGTGGTGGTGGAACGCGTCATGGGGCTGCGCAAAGCCCTCCGCTGAGCGCTCCCGTCATAACCGCCAGCTATCCCGTGACACCGATTACGTCTTTGTGTGATCAAACTCGCGGTGTCAGACTTTTTTGCAGAAGCCGGTCAAAACGGCACACCGAACCACACCCACCCAGGAAGGCACTCAATGGGACCCATCGTTGATCTCGTCGCAGATCTCGGAGAAGGCTTCGGCGCCTACTCAATGGGCGACGACGCGGCCCTGCTCGAAGTGGTTTCCAGCGCCAACATCGCCTGCGGCTTCCATGCCGGAGACCCGGACATCATGCACGCGACCGTGGCCGAATGCGTCCGCCGCGGCGTCAGCATCGGGGCGCACCCGAGCTTCCCCGACCTCCGCGGCTTCGGCCGCCGCGCCATGGACCTGACCGCGGATGAGGTCCGCAACGACGTCGTCTACCAGTTCGGCGCACTGAGCGCCTTCGCCGCCTATCACGGCGCCGGCGTCGCCCACCTTGCACCGCACGGGCGCCTCGGGAACCTCGTGGCCACCCGCGCCGACTACGCCGAGGCAGTGGCCGACGCCGCCGCCCGCATCAACCCGGACCTCATCGTCCTGGCCCAGGACGGCGAGCTGGCTGCCGCGGCGGCCGCGCGGCGGCTCCCGGTGGCCATCGTGGGCATCGCAGACCGCGCCTACGAGGCGGACGGCACACTGGTGCCGCGCAGCCGCCCCGGCGCCGTCATCCATGATCCTTCAGCCATCGTGGACCGCACCGTCCGGATGGTCTGCGAGGGGCTTATTTCCACCGTCGCAGGCACCGACCTGCCCATCGTCGCCGACACGGTCCTGTTGCACGGAGACACTCCCGGCGCGGTGCAGCTGGCCCGGCAGGTACGCGCCGAACTCGAAAGCGCCGGAGTGACAATTGCCTCGCTGGCACAGGTCCTCGGCGCCAAAGTGAAGGCCGCCTGACATGGCAGCCACCCCAACCCCAACTCCGGTGGAGGTTTACGAATCAGGGGACGCAGCTCTGCGCGTCGTCGCTTCGTCCCCGGACACGGAAGCCAACTGGACCACCGTGCATGCCCTCGCCGAATGGCTTGAGGAAGCCGGAGCCGACGGCGTCCACGGCGCTGTGCCGACTTACGACTCACTGCTCGTGGAATTCGACCCCGGGGTCACCTCGGCACGCCAGGTCCGAGCCTTTGTGCTGATGGGCCTGCGCCAGCTCGATTTTGTTGGTGCGCCGTCCCGGGCTCCCCGCACGTTCGAGGTCCCCGTGGTCTACGGCGGGGAGTACGGTCCGGACCTGGAGCGGGTTGCCGCCCATGAGCAGCTGTCGATCCAGGAGGTCATTGCCCTCCATACGGCCAAGTCTTACGTGATCCGCTGCCTCGGTGCCCCGGCCGGCTCGCCCATGATGGACGGGCCCGATTTCCCGCTCCCGGTCCCGCGGCTCAAGGACCCCCGCCTGTCCGTCCCGGCAGGTGCCGTTTCCGTCGCGGGCCGGCAGGCAGTCATCGCCCCTGCGGCGGCACCCGGCGGATGGTGCGTCATCGGCCAGACACCCCTGGCCGTTCTCGACGCCGCCAGCGAACCGCTCGTCCCCTACGTTCCCGGCGACGTGGTCAGGTTCCATCAGATCCAGCCCGAAGAGTTCGCCAGCTTCGCCGGCCTGAAACTGGAGGCGGCACGATGAACGGCTCGTTGATCATCCATCAGCCCGGCAACTCGGTGGTCACCGACCTGGGGCGCTTCCGGGGACCCCGGTTCGGGCTGCCCGTGAACGGCGCCCTGGACCAGTTCTCCGCCCGCGCAGCGAACATCCTCGCCGCCAACGCCGACAACGCGCCGCTGCTGGAGGTCACCGCCCTGGACTTCCGGATGCGCGCCACCACGGACGTCCTCATCGCCGTCACCGGAGCACCCCTGCACCTCACGGTGGGCGGGCGCGAATGCCCGCAGTGGGAACCGGTGTCCGTCCGGGCCGGTGAAACGGTGGCGCTGCGCCGGATCACCGGCGGCCTGCGGGCCTACGTTGCCGTTCACGGCTCGGTGGAGGCGCCCGTCCTTCTCGGCAGCTGCGCCCCGGACACCGTCGTCGGATTCGGCCTGCGGCTGTCCGAAGGCACCGAACTGAAGACCTCACGAAGCGTCGGACCGATCCGGCAGCCGTACTTCGACCTGCCGCTGTTCCGGCTGGGACTGACCCGGCCCGAATTCAGCAGCCGGGTGGTTGTGGAAGTCACGGACGGTCCGGACGTGGACGAGTTCGGGGACACCGCCGACCTTCTTTACAACACCGAATACACCGTCAGCGGCCGGAGCAACCACATCGGCCTGCGCCTCGGCGGCGCGCTTCCCGAACGCCAGTCCACAG
Organism: Arthrobacter sp. SPG23; assembly: GCF_000876655.1. Taxonomy (GTDB): domain Bacteria; phylum Actinomycetota; class Actinomycetes; order Actinomycetales; family Micrococcaceae; genus Arthrobacter. The sequence goes on along the minus strand of NZ_JYCN01000026.1, from coordinate 175,918 downwards.
CGGAAGTGCTGTCCCGCGGCGTTCCGGTGGGGGCTATCGAAGTGCCGTCCCGGGAGGAACTCCTGGTGCTGCACCGCGGACGCGGAGTCACCGCCGGCTATCCCGTGCTCGCGGTGGTTACCAGCCGCTCACTGGACGTCCTTGCCCAGGCCAGGCCCGGGCACACCATTACTTTCCGAAAGACCACCGTCCCGGAAGCAACGGCCCAGCATCGGGCCGCGCTGCGGGAACTGGAAACCCTCCGTTCCACTGTCAGCACCGTCTTCTCCCTCCTGGGCATCGGCAGGCAGCCCGGCTGGCCGGAACTCGTACCGGCAGCAGGCAGCTGAGAAACACCGATGGCCCCGTCTTTTCGCACAAGATTTAAGTTAGGAACGAACATGTCAACATCAATGCGCGAGACCGCCCCGCGGCAGGACCGGCTCAGTGCCGGGCAAACCCGGAAAGTCATTACCGCCGGGTGCGTGGGGATTTTTGTCGAACTCTATGACAACGGCATCTTCGCTTTCATGGCCGGCACCCTTGCCCTCGTCTTCCTGGCACCCGGCAACCCGGACAACGCCCTGTTGTTCGTCTTTGCGGGATACGCCGTGTCATTCTTCGTGCGGCCGCTCGGCGCCGTGGTCTGCGGATACTTGGGCGACCGGATAGGGCGGCAGAAGCTCCTGGTCTTCGTCATCCTGCTGATCAGTGTGGCGACGGCGGGCATCGGCCTGCTGCCCGCCTACGCGGCCATCGGCGTCGCGGCCCCCGTGCTCCTGGTGTTGCTCCGCATGCTGCAGGGCTTCTCCGTTGGCGGCGAAGCCGCCGGCGCCATGACCTTCCTCGCCGAGCACGCACCCGAAGGCAAGCGCGGCGTGATCACGTCCTACGCCCAGATCGCCTCCTTCGCCGCCCTGCTCACCGGCACGCTCGTCGCGTTCTCCATGTCTCCCTGGCTCACCCAGGCAGCGATCGACGGCGGCGGCTTCGGCGCGTTCGCCTGGCGCATCCCGTTCCTGGTGGCCATCCCCATGGGCATCATCGGCTGGTACATCCGCAAGGCGATCAGCGACACCCCCAACTTTGAAAAGCTCAAGGAAGAAGGCGGGCTGTCCGAGAACCCGCTGAAGGAAGCGTTTGCTTCGGCCGAACACCGCCGGGCAATGCTGCTGGCCCTCTTCATCCCGCTCATGAACGGCTCCGGCTACTACGTCCTGTTCTCGTACATGCCCACATTCCTCAAGGGCAAGCAGCTCAACTTCACCATCGGCGAAGCCCTCCTGGTCACTGCCTGCAGCCTGGTGGTCATCTGCATCGCCATCCCCTTCATGGGCGCCCTCTCGGACCGCATCGGCCGCAAGAAAGTCATCGCCGGCTCCGCAATCGCCATGGCCGTCCTCGGCATTCCCTCCTACGCCCTCATCGCCACCGGCCAGATGGCACTGGCCATCCTCGGCGCCTGCATCATGGCCGTCGTCTTCGCCGGCCACACCGCAGTGATCCACATCCTGATCGTGGAACTCTTCCCCACCCGGGTCCGATACTCGGCCTACGGACTGGGCTACAACATCTCGTCTGCACTCTTCGGCGGTACGGCACCGCTGCTGATGACCTGGCTGATCTCATCCACCGGCAACATCTACATGCCAGCGTTCTACGCAGTCATCACCGCGCTGGGCACCCTTGCCGCCGTCAGCACGGTCAAGGACCGGGCGCACCTGCCGCTCCGCGACGCCTAACCACCCGCCTCATCACTGCACCCTCAGTACTGCACTTTCAGCACTGCACGCAATCCACCAGGAGACTTCCATGCCTTTTTCAGATTATTCAACTGCCGTCGTCACGGGCGCGTCCACCGGAATGGGTGCCGCAATCGCCGGCCGCCTGGCCAAGCGGGGACTAACCGTCCACGCCTTGGCCCGCAACGAGGAGCGCCTCAACGAACTGGCCGACAAAACCGGCGCGGTCCCACACGTCGTCGACCTGACCGACACGGCGGCGCTGGCTGCCGCCGTCGGCAATCTTGAAGTGGACATCCTGGTGAACTGCGCCGGAGTTTCCCGCCCGGGGAACATCCTGGACTCCAGCGAGAGCGACATCGACGAACTGGTGGACGTCAACCTGCGCGGCCTGCTGCAGCTGACCAGGCTGATCCTGCCGGGCATGGTGGAACGCGACCGCGGGCACGTCATCAACATCAGCTCCATTGCCGGCCTGTACAACTTCTACGGCCACACCGTCTACCACGCCACCAAGGCGGCAGTGCACCAGGTCTCCCGGCAGTTGCGCAACGACACCGTGGGCAAGCGCATCCGCGTCACCGAAATCTGCCCCGGCCGCGTCGAAACGGAAATCTTCGGCCGCAACATGGGCGGTACTCCCGAGGCCATGGAAGAGGCGTGGAAGACGTACTACGAGGGCTACGAATCGCTGACCACGGACGACATCGTCAACGCCATGGACTACGCGATCGAAACACCCCGCCACGTCAACGTGGGCATGCTCGAACTCATGCCCACCTTCCAGGTCCCCGGCGGCCTCACCTTTGACCGGCGCTGACCGCCTGCGCCCGCTTCATTACATCCCACGATTGATAGGTTCTTCGATGCAAACAGTCCGCACCGTCAGCTTTCCCGACCCGCAACTGCTCTCCGATCTCTCGCCCCTCCCTGAAGGGCTGAGGGGAGTGGTCTGGGACCTGAAGACTGATCCCGACGGCGGGACGCCGGGTGAGATCGACGGCGTCATCCTCCCGTACATCGACGCATCCGCCGTTTTGGGGTCCCTCGCCAAGGCGGAATGCCTGAAGTTCGTGCAGACGCAGTCCACCGGGTACGACGGCGTCATCGAGGCGGCCGGACCGGCGGCGGGCGTGGCCAACGCCTCCGGCGTCCACGCTGCCGCGACGGCGGAGCTGGCCGTGGGGCTGATCCTCGCGAAACTGCGCGGCATCGACCAGGCCGTCCGTGACCAGCAGTACGGCCTGTGGCGGCCGGAGCGGCGCCAGTCGCTGGCGGACCGGAGGGTGCTGCTGGTGGGAGTCGGCGGGATCGGACACGAGATCGCCCGCCGCCTGGAACCCTTCGAAGTCACCGTCACCCGGGTGGGGAGTGCAGCCCGCACTGACGAATACGGCGAAGTGCACGCCTCCGCGGAACTGCCCGCACTCGCCGCCACACACGACATCCTGGTCACGGTACTGCCCCTGAACCAGCAGACCCACCAGCTGATCGGCGAAGAGGTCCTCGCCGCCCTCCCGGACGGTGCCCTGGTGGTAAACGTGGGCCGCGGCTCCGTGGTGGACACGGCTGCCCTGACCAAGGAAGTCCTGTCCGGCCGCCTGCAGTGCGCGCTCGACGTCGTGGATCCCGAGCCGCTGCCCCAGGACCACCCGCTGTGGTCCACGCCCAACGCCCTGATCACGCCCCACATCGGCGGCAACGCGTCGGCGTTCCAGCCGAGGATCCTCAAGCTCCTGCGGCACCAGCTCGAAGCCCTCGCCGCGGGACAGGCACCCGCCAACCTGGTGCAGGCCGGTCCTTTCGCATGAGTGCACTTTTTGACCTGACGGGGCGCGTTGCCCTGGTGACCGGTTCGAGCAGGGGGATCGGCAACGCGCTGGCGAGGGCCCTGGCTGATGCCGGCGCCACCGTGGTGCTGAACGGCATCAACCGGGAACGGCTCAAATCCGCCGAAGCCGCGATGGCCGCCGACTATCCGCCGGGGCGGGTACACAGCTGCGCCTTCGACGTCACCTGCGACGCCGAGGCCGCGCGCGGCGTCGCCTGGGTGGAAGAGAACGTGGGGCCGTTGGAGATCCTGGTGAACAACGCCGGGATCCAGCACCGGGTGCCCATGCTGGAGCTGGATGTGAAGGACTGGGAACGCGTCATCTCCACGGACCTGACCAGCGCCTTCCTGGTGGGGCGGGAAGCGGCCAGGCACATGATCCCGCGCGGCCGGGGCAAGATCATCAACATCTGCTCGGTGCAGACCGACCTGGCCCGGCCCACCATCGCCCCGTACATCGCGGCCAAGGGCGGACTGCGGAACCTGACCCGGGCCATGACCGCGGAATGGGCGGCGTCCGGCCTGCAGATCAACGGGATCGCACCGGGCTACATCCACACCGAGATGACCCAGAACCTGGTGGACGATGAGCAGTTCAACGCCTGGATCCTGGGACGCACCCCGGCCCACCGCTGGGGGACCGTGCAGGACCTCGCCGGCCCGGCCGTCTGGCTGGCCTCCGACGGTTCCAACTTCGTGAACGGCCAGACCATCTTCATCGACGGCGGAATGACGGTGGTGGTCTGATGCCCAACAGCGAAGCCCTGCCTGCCGCAGCCCTTCCCGTCTCTGGTCCTGCCGTGGTGGCCCACGCGGCCGGTGACCTCCGGATCGAAGACGTACCTGTGCCGCCCCCGGGTTCCGACGAAGCGGTGGTGGAAGTGGCGTACGGCGGCATCTGCGGCTCCGACCTCCATTACTGGCTCCACGGAGCGGCCGGTGAATCCATCCTGAAGGCGCCCCTGGTGCTGGGCCACGAGATTTCCGGGACTGTGGTCCGCGCCGCGGCGGATGGCACCGGTCCGGCCACGGGGACTGCCGTCGCCGTCCACCCCGCCACCCCCGGCCCGGGTACCGCACGGTATCCCGAGGACCGGCCCAATCTGTCGCCGGGCTGCACCTACCTGGGCAGTGCCGCCCGTTTCCCGCACACTGACGGGGCCTTCAGCCGCTACGTGAACCTGCCGGCGCGGATGCTGCGCGCGCTGCCGGAGGGCATTGACCTGCGCACGGCCGCGCTGATCGAGCCCGCCTCCGTTGCATGGCACGCAGTGTCCCGGGCCGGGGACGTCGCGGGGAAGACTGCCCTCGTGATCGGCAGCGGCCCCATCGGCGCGCTTGCCGTCGCGGTCCTGAAACGGGCCGGCGCAGGCCGGATCGTCGCCGTCGACATGCACGCCAGGCCGCTGGAAATCGCTACGGCCACGGGCGCGGACAAGGTCCTCGCCGCCGACGACGCGGAAGCGATCGCCGCCGTCGAGGCGGACGTGGTGATTGAATCCTCCGGCAACCACCACGGTCTTGCCTCCGCCATCAAGGGCGCTGTCCGCGGCGGCAAGGTGGTGATGGTGGGCCTGCTGCCGTCCGGACCCCAACCCGTCCTGATCTCCCTGGCCATCACCCGCGAACTGGAACTCCTGGGCTCCTTCCGCTTCAACGACGAGATCGACGACGTCATCGCGGCCCTCGCCGACGGCTCCCTGCACGTCGACCCGGTGATTACGCATGAGTACCCGGTGGAGTCCGCCCTCGAGGCGTTCGGCGTCGCCCGGAACTCCGCGGAATCCGGGAAGGTGCTCCTGAGCTTCGGGCCCGCCGCATGATCGTTTGCATCATTCGGCGGAACAGTCCCGGCTCAGGCCTGTTTCCCAGGACGGCGGCCCTGTAGCCTACCCTCGGGGCTACGGAAGCCCCGCCGGAGTTACGGGGCCGGAAGTTCACGCGGGCCCGGCGCTTCGGCCTTTCCTTGGGGGACGGAAATGATACGACGTAGTGTTCGGGGCACGATTGCCGGCGTGGCGGCGGCACTAGTTTGCCTGACGGCAGTGGCTCTCCCCTCTGACGCAGCAGGGACACTACCGTCGATTACCCCGGCGCCAACCGGGAACACGATTACCGGTTGCGGCCTGCCGACGGCGCCGCCGATCCTTGAAACACCGGTGACGGAGGGGGACCCAGGGGCGGTCACGATCAACAAGGACGGGTCCCGCCTCTACGTCTCACGCGTTCGTACGGGAAGCGACGGCGGCGGAATTATCTCGGTCTACGACACTGAGACACTGACCGAAATGGCGGCCATGCCAGTACCCGGCCACTATCCCTATGCCGGCAAAGTCACGCTCAATCCGTCCGGAACGAAGGGCTACTTGCCCACCAATGCGATGACGGTTCAGGTCTTTGACACGACCACAAACACCATGACGACCTCGATTCCGGTGCCTCAATCGCCGGGGGCGATCAAATTCAACCATGACGGAACCCGGGCGTATGTTGCCGATTACAACAATGCCATTACCGTGCTGGACACCCTCACGGAAACGGTCATCGATCGGTGGGAATACGACTCTGACTACGGCACATTTAGTGACCTCGAGCTTGACCCCACCGGCACCTATGCCTACGTCGCAGGTGCCCGAATGCACACGATCTACATTGTGGACCTGGCCTCGGGCTCCATCGTGGACGACATTCCCTTGGGCGGCCCGGCCGGGAAAATGGCTATAACCGAGGACGGCAGCACCCTGTACGCGATGGACCACTACAATCAACGGACCGTGGTCGTCGACATGGTGTCCCGCACCGTCGAGTCAAGCTTCCCCGTGGTTGGCGAAACCCTGGCCCTGAGCCGGTCGGGAAACCGCATTTACATCCCCATGCCAAACCTGCGGCACATCGGCGTCGTAGACCTGACCACCAACGCCCTGATCTGTTCGCAATGGTTTCTGCCCTCCCACCTTGCCAGCCCCAGTGACGTCGCCCTTAGCCCGGACGGCCGGACAATGTATGCCGTGCATACGGGCTTTTCCAACCGGATCACGGCGCTGAACGTGGCCGGAGAACGAAACCCCAGCTTTGCTGATGTTCCTGCCGGGTCGTTGTATCACCGCGAAATCAGTTGGCTGGCGGCCGCCGGCATCACCACGGGATATGACGACCAGACCTTCCGCCCGCTGGAACCTGTCCGCCGTGACGCCATGGCTGCCTTTCTGTACCGGTTCCACGGATCACCGGACTTCGTCCCGCCCGTGACCTCACCCTTCACGGACGTCCGCCCCACAGACAAGTTCTATAAGGAGATCACCTGGCTCGCAGACACGAAGATCTCCGAAGGGTGGCCTGACGGTACCTACCGTCCGCTCGAACCGGTGAACCGTGACGCCATGGCCGCATTCATGTACCGGGTGGTGGACGATGTGCGCTTCATTAGCCCCGAGGCCAGCCCCTTTGCGGATGTACAGCCCGATGACCAGTTCTACCGCGAAATATCCTATTTAGCGGCCAGAGGGGTCTCCACGGGATGGAGCGACGGTACTTTTCGGCCGTTACAGCCGGTGAACCGGGATGCCATGGCTGCCTTCCTCTTCAGGCTCAACCCTCTGGCCTCCTTCTTGATGAGGTAGCCGGCAGGCTGCTTCCCAGTCTTAGGCCGGGCCGCGCAGGCGTTCCATTTCGCGGCGGTCCTTCTTGGTGGGCCGCCCGGTCCCGCGGTCGCGTTGCGGAAGGCCGAGCGCCGGCGCGACAGGCCTGGGCGGGGTGTGGTCGGTGAAGCAGTGCGCGGCCGCCTCGGCCCCCACGCGCTTGGCGATCAGCCGCCGGACCTCAAGAATCCGTTCGTACCCCGGCTGGCGCACCCGGACGGTGTCGCCCGGAACCAGAGATTGCGAGGCCTTGGCGGGGTTTCCGTTGAGCCGGACGTGCCCGGCCCGGCAGGCGGCAGTGGCCGCGGAGCGGGTCTTGTAGGCGCGGATTGCCCACAGCCACGCATCGATACGGACTGTGGCGGGGGCTGACGGAAGGCTGCTCATGACTGCAGCCGAGTATAGCGGGACGCGATCCTCCATCGACCGTCTGGCAGGAGGCGGGAGCTAGCCTTCACAATCCTTGCAGTACTTCATGCCGTCCTTCTCGCGGGCCAGCTGGCTGCGGTGGTGGACCAGGAAGCACGACATGCAGGTGAACTCGTCCTTCTGGACGGGGATGATCTGCACCAGGAGTTCCTCATGGGACAGGTCAGCACCCGGGAGCTCGAAGGAGTCGGCCAGGTCGGACTCGTCGACGTCGATCTGGGACGTTTGCGTGGCAGAGCGCTCGGGTTTGAGGACATCGGCCGCTTCGTTTGACTCGTCCTCAGTGGACACCCTGGGCGCATCGTAGTCGGTTGCCATGTGCCGGTCTCTTCCTGGAGAAGACGAAGACGGCGTCTGCGTACCGTCTGAAGAAAACACATCTTAGCCACTCCGGCGGGAACATAAAAGGGCTTCCGGTGTGGCGCCAAACGCAAGCGGACGACGCCGGGAAGTCCCGTCGTCGTCCGCTTGCGGAGGGCGGAAGGCGGTCAGCTTTGGACCCGTTGCCGGTACTGCCGCGGGGTCTCGCCGGCGTCGTTGACGAAGTGCCGGTTGAAGTTGGACAGGTTGGAGAATCCGACTTCGTAGCAGATCTCGGAGATCGCCTTGTCGCTGCGCTCCAGCAGGCGCCGTGCGTGCGCCAGCCGGAGCTTGCGGACCAGGTCGCTGAAGTTCTGGCCGGTGGCGCGCTTGAAGTATTTCGAGAAGGTGGGCTCCGGCATTCCCACCAGTGCTGCCGCCTCGGACATCTTCACGCTTCCGGCATGGTTGCTGAACACGTACTCCAGGATGATGTCCACCACTGCTGCGGCCTGGCCGTCCAGCTGCGGCCGGAACCACTCATCGGCAAGATACCGCCGCTCTTCCGCGGGTGCATGGGCAAGGACAGCAAACAGTTCAAAGAGGTGGTGTAGCCGTTCCAGCCCGGTGGAGGTGCCCATCGCCTCGATGGATGCGGCCGCCTTCCCGGCTGACCGGCCCAGGAACTCGATCCCGCGTGCGGACTGCTCCAGCAGGGGCTTGACCTCCGCCATCTCGGGGACCAACGCGGCGGTCTGTTCGACCCATTTTCCGTCGAACTGGATGACGGCGTCCCGGTTCGCCAGCACTTCGCCGGGCTCAAGGTCGCTTACCCAGTCGTGCGGCAGACCGGAGCCGACCAGGGACACGTGGCCTGCCTCGAAGGTGCCGATGTGGTCTCCCACGATGAACTTCCCGGTGCCCTTCCGGATCAGGTGGATCTCGTACTCGGGATGGTAGTTCCACCGCGCCACGGGGCTGGGGTAGTCGTGCTGGTGCCACCGGACCGAGTGGTTGGGATCGGGCGGGATGACCTCCCTGTTGGCCCGCATCCCCAGCAGCCTTTCGGCCAGCCTGGCGGTGGCTCCGTCGGTGGGTTCGGCGGCACTCATGGTGGTTCTCCGTGGGATCCGTGGGTTATGAAAAATGGACAGCTCGCAACAGCCTTTTCCTTAGGTTAGCCCCTGCCGGAGGCGAACCGTCGGGAAAATAAGTATCAGAAACTGGCAACCAGGGCGCTAGTTGTGCGCTACCGCACACGCCTAAAGTTGAGGAACATCAGCGCGGCACCACGGATACCCGATGGCAGGCCCCGCCCCAGTCCGGTACCTCGACGCAGCAGTCGAAGTACAGCGGCTGTGCACCCCTGAAGTACAAAGGAGTCCTTAATGCGCCCAAAAACTCGCGTTGCCGCTCTGGCAGCCGGCGCCCTGTGCGTCGCCCTGAGCGCCACGGCCTGTGCAGGTGCTGGCGGAGGCAACTCCGCCGGTGACCCGAACAGCATCAACGTCCTGATGGTGAACAACCCCCAGATGGAGGACCTGCAGCGGCTCACCGCGGAGAATTTCACCAAGGAGACCGGCGTCAAGGTCAACTACACGATCCTGCCGGAGAACGACGTCCGCGCCAAGATCAGCCAGGAGTTCTCCAGCCAGGCCGGTCAGTACGATGTTGCCTCCCTGTCCAACTACGAGATCCCGTTCTATTCCGCCAACGGCTGGCTCGCTCCACTGGACAACGTGGCCAAGGACGCCGGGTTTGACCAGGACGACATCCTGCCGGCCTACACGGCGTCCCTCACCGGCACCGACGGCAAGCTCTACGGCGAACCGTTCTACGGCGAATCGTCCTTCCTGATGTACCGGAAAGACATCCTGGACGCCAAGGGCCTGACCATGCCGGAGAAGCCCACCTGGGATGAGGTCGCGGACATCGCGGCAAAGGTGGACGGCGCAGCCCCCGGGATGAAAGGCATCTGCCTGCGCGGCCAGCCCGGCTGGGGCCAGGTCTTCGCGCCGCTGACCACCGTGGTGAACACCTTCGGCGGCACCTGGTTCGACAAGGACTGGAACGCCCAGGTCAACAGCCCGGAATTCACCGCAGCCACCGAGTTCTACACCAAGCTGGTCCGCGAGCATGGTGAGGCAGGCGCGGCCCAGGCCGGATTCACCGAGTGCCTGAACAACATGAGCCAGAGCAAGGTGGCCATGTGGTACGACGCCACCTCCGCCGCCGGGGCACTGGAAGCCGAGGCGTCACCCGTCAAGGGGAAGATCGGCTACGCCCAGGCCCCCGTGAAGGAAACCAAGTCCTCCGGCTGGTTGTGGACCTGGTCCTGGGCCGTGCAGGCGGCCTCCAAGAAGCAGGATGCTGCCGGGAAGTTCATCGCCTGGGCCAGTTCCAAGGAGTATGAGGAACTCGTGGCGTCCAAGCTCGGCTGGGCGAAGGTCCCCTCCGGCAAGCGCATCTCCACCTACGAGAATGCCGAGTTCCAGAAAGCGGCCCCGTTCTTCAAGGCCGAACGCTTCGCCATTGAGAACGCCGACCCGAAGAACCCCGGCGCCCAGGAGCGGCCCGCCGTCGGCATCCAGTTCGTGGGCATTCCCGAGTTCGCTGCGCTAGGCACCAACGTCTCACAGGGTGTCAGTTCCGTCATCGCCGGCCAGGGCTCCGTAGCGGACGCGCTGGCCAAGGGCCAGGAAGCCGCCCAAAAAATCGGCAATAAGTACAAGTAGCACCACCCAAACCGCAGGAGAATCCCATGACTACCGCAACGGCGCGTATCTCCCGATCGGGACACACCGCAGCCAAACCATCCAGGAACGCCAAGTCGCGTGAACGCGCCCTGGCCTGGGCACGGCGCGCGCCGCTGCTCCCGGCCCTGGTCTTCCTCATCATCGTCACTCAGCTCCCTTTCGTGGTGACGCTGATCATCTCGTTCCTGAACTGGAACAGCCTGAGCCCGGACAAGACGGCATTCGCCGGCCTGGAAAACTACGTCACGGTCCTCACCGACCCGGACCTGCGCCAGGCGATCTTCACCACCATCCTCCTTACCGTCGCCGTCGTCCTGGCGAGCCTGCTCATCGGCCTGGGCCTGGCGCTGCTGCTGGACAAGAAGTTCATCGGCCGCGGACTGGCACGCACCCTGCTGATCGCGCCGTTCCTGGTGGTCCCCGTGGCCGCCGCCCTCATCTGGAAGCATGCCCTCCTCAACCCCACGTACGGGTTGATCAACGGAATCCTGACCTGGATCTGGTCCCTCTTCGGCAGCGTCACGCCGCCCCAGCTGGACCTGCTCTCCCAGGCACCCCTGATGGCGGTCATAGTCTCGCTGGTCTGGCAGTGGACCCCCTTCATGATGCTCATCCTGCTCGCAGGCCTGCAGTCACGTCCCATGGACACTGTGGAAGCGGCCCAGATGGACGGCGCCACGCCGTGGGCAATCTTCCGGCACCTCACGCTGCCGCACCTGCGCCAGTACCTGGAGCTGGGCGGCCTGCTCGGCGCGATCTACATCGTGCAGAACTTCGACGCCGTCTTCACCCTCACCGCAGGCGGACTGGGCACGGCCAACCTGCCTTACGCGATCTACCAGACGTTCTACTTCGCCAACGAATACGGCCTGGCCTCCGCCGCCGGCGTCGTGGTGGTCATCGGCACCATCATCGTGGCGACCTTCGCACTCCGCACCGTATTCTCGCTCTTCAAGAAGGAGGCAGCACGATGAGCACCCTCACCCCGGCCGCACCCAGTGAATCCCTTTCCGGGCCGACCGCCCTGAACGCCGGCCCGCGCCGGCGCGGCAAGACCCGGATGGACCCCACCCGCAACAGCACCGGCGCCGGCATTGCGGCCTGGCTCCTGGCGTTGCTCTTCGCGGCACCCGTCGTGTGGATGATCCTCACGTCCTTCCACTCCGAAACGGACGCGGCCACCAACCCGCCGTCCATCGCCGCGAACCTCACCCTGGACGCCTACAAGGAGTTCTTCGGCGAAACCTCCGGCGTCAGCCCCTGGCCGTCGCTGATCAATTCCGCCACCGCCTCCATCCTGTCCACGGTCCTCGTCCTGGCCCTGGCCATCCCTGCTGCCTACGCCCTGTCCATCCGGCCGGTGAAGAAGTGGACCGACGTGATGTTCTTCTTCCTCTCCACGAAGATGATGCCCGTGGTGGCTGCGATCCTGCCGCTTTACCTCTTCGCCCGGACCGTCGGAGCCCTGGACAACATCTGGTTCCTGATCCTGATGTACACGTCCATGAACCTCCCTATCGCGGTGTGGATGATGCGCTCGTTCCTCGCCGAGGTGCCCGAGGAAATGCTGGAAGCCGCCCAGATCGACGGCGCGGGCCTCCTCCTCATCCTGCGCAAGATCATCGCCCCCGTCGCGATGCCCGGCATCGCCGCGACCGCCCTGATCTGCTTCATCTTCAGCTGGAACGAACTGCTCCTGGCCCGGGTCCTCACCGGCGTGGTGGCAGGCACCGCACCCGTCTTCCTGACCGGCTTCGTCTCAGGCCAGGGCCTCTTCCTCGCCAAGGTCTGCGCCGCCGCCGTCGTCATCTCTCTCCCGGTGCTGTTCGCCGGATTCGCCGCCCAGGACAAACTCGTCCAGGGCCTCTCCCTCGGCGCCGTGAAATAGCCCGCCGTCCCTTCGATTCCCAGAGGATTACCCAGATGACAACACCAACCGTCCAGTCCAGCACCCACGCGCACGCCCACCTGCCCGCCACCATGCGTGCCGCCATCCTGAAGCGCCAGGGCGACATGGCCCTGGAAACCCTGCCCGTTCCGCAGCTCGACGCCGACCAGGTCCTGGTCCGGGTCGCCGCCGTCGGCGTCTGCGGCAGCGACGTCCACTACTACGAGCACGGCCGGATCGGCGACTACGTGGTGGACCACCCGCTGATCCTGGGCCACGAGCTCTCCGGCAGGATCGCCGCCGTCGGAAGCGCCGTGGACGCTGCCCGCATCGGCCAGCGGGTCGCCGTCGAACCCCAGCGCCCCTGCCGTACGTGCAAGCAGTGCAAGGCCGGCCGCTACAACCTGTGCCCGGACATCGAGTTCTACGCCACCCCGCCGATCGACGGCGCCTTCGCCGAATACGTGACCATCCAGAGCGACTTCGCCTACGACATTCCGGACAGCGTCAGCGATGAGGCGGCAGCCCTCATCGAACCGCTCTCCGTGGGGCTCTGGGCCTGCGAACGTGCCGAGATCAAGCCCGGCAGCCGGGTGCTGATCGCCGGTGCCGGCCCCATCGGCATCATCGCTGCCCAGGCGGCCCGCGCCTTCGGTGCCGCCGAAATCTACATCAGCGACATTGCCGAGGACCGCCTGGCCTTCGCCTTGGAACACGGCGCCACGCACGCGCTCAACGCCAGGACAGACAGCGTGGAAGGGCTCGACGTCGATGCGTTCATTGACGCTTCCGGCGCGCCCCAGGCTGTCCGTTCCGGCATCAAAGCCGTGGGACCGGCCGGGAGGGTCATCCTCGTGGGGCTCGGGGCGGACGACGTCGAACTCCCCGTCTCGTACATCCAGAACCGGGAGATCTGGCTCTCCGGAGTGTTCCGGTACACCAACACCTGGCCGCTGGCCATCCAGCTGATCGCCGACGGAAAAGTGGACCTGGACATCCTGGTCACCGGCAGGTTCGCCCTCGCCGAATCCGAGGAAGCGCTCAAGGCCGGCAAACAGCCCGGGCAGCTCAAAGCCGTGGTCTACCCGGGCCGCTGACCATGATCACCGTCATTGGCGAATCCCTCGTCGATATCATCAACGATCCGCACCGCGCCGGCTCCACCCAGGCGGGGCCAACCCAGTCAGGGCCAACCCAGGCGCACCCAGGCGGGAGCCCCCTCAACGTGGCGGTGGGGGTTGCGCGGCTGGGCCTGGCGACGAACCTCGTGACGCACTACGCAGATGACCGGTACGGGCTCATGATCGAAGAGCACCTGGAGTCCAACGGCATCACAGTGATCAGGGGCGGCAGCGCACCCACGTCAACGGCGACCGCCACGCTCAATCCCGGCGGCGCCGCCACGTACGCCTTCGACATCAGCTGGGACATCAACGGGGCGTCGCTTCCCGCCCTGGCCGCCGTCGGGGGATCCATCCACGTCCATACGGGGTCGATTGCTGCCGTGCTCGCGCCGGGGGACCACGCCACGCTTACCCTGGTGAAAGCGGCCCGGGCGCATGCGACCGTCAGCTACGACCCCAATTGCCGGCCGGGGCTCAGCCCCGATTCTGCGGCGGCGCGCACGCAGGCGGAAGTCTTCGTGGCCGCCAGCGATGTGGTCAAGGCCAGCGATGAAGACCTGGCCTGGCTCTACCCGGACAGGACGCCGGAGGAGTCGATGGCAGCATGGCTCGAGCTTGGACCGGCCCTCGTGGCGCTGACACGGGGCGCGGACGGGCCGGTTGTCGTGACACGGCGGGGCCGTGTGGAAATGGCCGCGGAACCCGTCTCGGTGGCGGACACCGTCGGGGCGGGAGACTCGTTCATGGCCGGCCTGATCGGCGGGCTGGCCCGGCTGGACGCGGTGGGAGCCGCCGCGCGATCCAGACTGGCTGACCTGGATCCGGGGGAGCTGCACGCCCTGGCCGCGTATGCCAACAGGGCAGCCGCCATCACCTGTTCCCGCCCGGGTGCCAACCCGCCCACATCAGCCGAACTGGGTTCCTTGACCGGGTCCCTCACTGCATCGGAAGGTTAGACAATGCCTGCACTCGAGCCCGGCGTCCTTGCCGGACTGCCTGATTCCCTGGCGGTACCCTCCTACGACCGTTCCGGCCTGACCTCCGGGATTGTCCACTTCGGCGTGGGCGGATTCCACCGCGCCCATCAGGCCATGTACCTGGACCGGCTGATGAACGCCGGCAAGGCGCACGACTGGGCCATCTGCGGCGTCGGGGTCCTGCCCGGCGATGCCCGGATGAAGCAGGTGATGGAGAGCCAGGGCTGCCTGTACACCCTGGTGGTGAAGCACCCTGACGGAACCCGGGAGGGCCGCGTCATCGGCTCGATCATCGAGTACCTCTTCGCGCCCGACGATCCCGAAGCCGTCATCGAGAAAATGGCGTCCGACGCCGTCCGGATTGTTTCGCTGACAGTCACCGAAGGCGGCTACAACTTCCACCACGTCACCGGCGAGTTCGACGCCGGCAACCCCGACGTGGTCCACGACCTCCAGCCCGGTGCCGCACCCCGGACGACCTTCGGCCTCGTCACTGAAGCGCTGTCCCGGCGGAGGGCACGCGGGCTCGCGCCGTTCACGGTGATGTCCTGCGACAACATCCAGGGCAACGGCGATGTGGCCCGCACAATGTTCACCGCGTTCGCGAACCTCAAGGACCCTGAACTGGGCGCCTGGATGGAGGAGAACGTTCCCTTTCCCAACAGCATGGTGGACCGCATCACCCCGGTAACCACCGACGCCGACCGTGCAGCGATTGCCGGGGAATTCGGCGTCGAGGATGCCTGGCCGGTGGTGTGCGAACCGTTCGAGCAGTGGGTCCTCGAGGACCACTTCAGCCTCGGCCGGCCGGCCTTCGAGGACGCCGGGGTCCAGTTGGTTGAGGACGTCGAACCCTACGAGCTGATGAAACTCCGGCTGCTCAACGCCAGCCACCAGGGCATGTGCTACTTCGGCTACCTCGCCCGCTACCGCTACGCCCACGAGGTTGCCCAGGACGGTTTGTTTGCGGAGTTCCTGCTGGACTACATGGACAAGGAAGCCACGCCCACGCTCCACCCGGTCCCCGGCATCGACCTCGATGCCTACAGGCGGACACTGATCGAGCGGTTCTCCAACGAGCATGTGCGGGACACCCTGGCCAGGCTGTGCGCGGAAAGCTCGGACCGGATTCCCAAATGGCTGGTGCCGGTGATCCGCATCAACCTTGAACGAGGCGGGGAGATCCGCCGGTCCGCGGCGATCGTTGCCAGCTGGGCACGCTATGACGAAGGCACCGACGAACAGGGAAACCCCATTGACGTGGTGGACCGGCTGAAAGAGCCCTTGATGGCAGCAGCCGCACGGCAGCGCCAGGAGCCGCTCGCCTTCATTGCCAACCGCGAAGTCTTCGGGGACCTGGTGGACCACCCGGTCTTCGTGGCGGCTTACGCGCAGACCCTGGACGACCTCCACAGCGTCGGTGCCCGCGGATCGCTGGAACCCCTGCGGTCCCGTTCATAGGTCAACGCAAGCCGACGACGGCGGGAAGTCCCGCCGTCGTCCGTTGTGTTCTGGCGGCTAGTGCGGCACCAGTCCGCCGCCGTGGTTGCCGGGCAGATGGCGGTCGTTCAAACTCCTGAAGAGCCCGGCGATGCCCCTGATGAGTCCGACCGTGAGGGTTTTCACTGCGAGAAGAACAATTCCAATGGCTCCCGTCACCAGCAATAGCAGGAGAAAAAGGATCAGGATTGGCAGCAGTAGGACAACTATCCCCGCTATTGCTGCCATGTAAATGAGTGCGTACCCGGCAACGGTGGTCGGATCCACTGGACTTCCTGTCAAGAGCCGGACATTTGCTCCGGATGCTTGCTGCCCGTACCCGTTGCAGCCTGGGGTGACAAGGAAGGGTGCCGCCCGCATTGGAGTGGCACCCTTCCTTTTGCTGACGGTTTTACTCCTTGAAGGCGTCCTTGACCTTCTCGCCCGCCTGCTTCAGGTCCGCTTTGCTTTGATCAGCCTGACCTTCGGCCTTCAGGCCCGGATCGTTCTTGGCTTCTCCGGCAGCTTCCTTGCCCTTGCCGCCGAGCTTCTCGGCAGCGTTATCGATCTTGTCTCCCAGACCCATGGTGTTACTCCCTCCGGTTTGGTTGCCGCCGGCGATCCGCCGGTGGCCTACAACTTCATGGTAAACCCGATCTACCCCAAATAGTAAGCATGCTGATTTGATTGGTGCTCAGTTGCCGATGCAGCCTGGTTGCAACCTTTGAAGCCTTAGCATGGGGCACGCTTTCAACGACGCACAGCGAAGGGTTAACCGCATGACGAGAATGTTGATTATCGGCCCGCCCGGCTCGGGCAAAGGAACGCAGGCGGAGCGCGTTTCGGAAGGCCTGGGTATTGCTGCGATCTCCACGGGCGACATCTTTCGTGCCCATGTGAAGGGCGGTACGCCGCTTGGTACCGAAGCCAGGAAGTACATGGACGCCGGCGATTTCGTGCCGGACAGCGTCACCAACGAGATGGTGCGCAGCCGCCTCAGCCAGGACGACGTCGAAACCGGCTTCCTGCTGGACGGCTATCCCCGCACCGCCGCCCAAGTCGGCTACCTCGACGGCATCCTGGCTGCGCGAGAGGTGACGCTGGACGTCGTCCTGCAGTTGACCGCCGACGATGAGGAACTCGTCAAGCGCCTCCTGGGCCGCGCCCGGGACACCGGCCGCAGCGACGACAACGAGGCCGTTATCCGCCACCGGCTGGACCTGTACCACCAGCAGACCGAACCTGTGGTGGCGGCATACGCCCGGCGCACCATCCTGACCCGGGTGGACGGCATCGGCGGCATCGATGAAGTCACCGCCAGGGTCATGGACGCCATCCCTAACCCCAGCAGGGTTTCGGCAGCGAGCGACCGGTGATCCAGACCGGGAATCTTTCATAGCCGGGCACCCTGTCGTGTAGGGAAAGCGGCACCAAACGCAAGCGGTCGACGGCGGGACTTCCCGCCGTCGACCGCTTGCGTTGCGCCTTGGGGCAGGCAGCTCACCGCTACTGCGGAATCGCGATTAACCCTTGACGGTGTGATCTACGTCGCGTAGATTGTTCAACAGTTCGGATTGTTCAACGATCCAACGATCGCTCACTACCTCGACATCCGCAGCCCCCCTCGCGGCCGTCGCACATTCGCCCTCATGGCCCGCTTGCTACTCCGCGAGCCAGGACAGAGAAGGCGCCCCAGCACCATCCGCCCGCACACGGATGACATTCGCATTTTTCACGGAGGATACACATGGCCACTCCATCAGTAATGGCTCCCGGTGACCCAAAACCCGTTATAGGGCGCAAGAGCATGTACAAGGCATTCGCCGCCAGCCTGACAGGAACCGCGCTGGAGTTCTACGACTTCGCCGTCTACTCCGCCGCGGCCGCGATCGTTTTCCCGCTGATCTTCTTCCCGGCCTCGGATCCGGTCACGGGAACCCTGCTGGCCTTCTCCACCTACGCCGTAGGCTACATTTCCCGGCCCGTCGGCGGGATCATCTTCGGCAGGCTCGGGGACGAGATCGGCCGCAAGAAGATCCTGGTCATCACGCTGATGCTCATCGGCGTCGCCACGTTCCTCATCGGCCTGCTGCCCACGTACGACAACATCGGCGTCATCGCCCCCGCCATCCTGGTCTTCCTCCGCTTCGCCCAGGGCGTCGGCGTCGGCGGCGAATGGGGCGGGGCAGTGCTGCTCTCCAGCGAATTCGGTGACCCCAACCGCCGCGGATTCTGGGCCTCTGCCGCGCAGATCGGCCCGCCCGCCGGCAACCTGATGGCCAACGGCGCGCTCGCCGTCCTGACCCTGACCCTCTCGGAGCAGGCCTTCCTGGACTACGGCTGGAGGATCGCGTTCCTTATCTCGGCGCTGCTGGTGGCCTTCGGGCTCTGGATCCGGCTCAAGCTTGAGGACACCCCCATCTTCAAGGCCATGGAAGCCAGGGGAGACAAGCCCAAGGCCCCGATCCGGGAAGTCCTGACCACCCAGCGCCGGCCCCTCATCGCAGCCATGCTCAGCCGGATCGGCCCGGATGTCACCTACGCTCTGTGCACGGTCTTCACCCTCACCTACGGCATCCAGGAGCTCGGCTTCGACCGCGGCCAGGTCCTGGTGGCTGTGCTCATCGGTTCCGCCTTCCAGCTGTTCACCATGCCGCTTGCCGGGGCCATCTCGGACCGCATCAACCGCCGGCTGGTCTATGGCATCGCAGCAGTGGCCGCCGCGGTGTGGGCGTACTTGTTCTTCATCGTCCTCGAAGGACGGTCCCCGGTCATGTTGATCGTGGGAACGGTCCTGGGCCTGCTCTGCCACTCGTTTATGTACGGCCCACAGGCAGCGTTCGTGGTTGAACAGTTCTCGCCGCGTCTTCGCTCCACCGGCAGCTCGCTGGCCTACACCTTCGCGGGAATCATCGGCGGTGCCATTGCACCGTTCATGTTCACTCTGCTGCTGAGCACTTTCCACAGCTGGGTCCCGGTTGCCATGTACCTCAGCGTCGCGTGCCTGCTGACGTTGGTTGGCCTGGCCCTGGGTCGTAACTCCAATGTTGCCGAGGACGAGGAATACCTGCAGTCCCCGGTGGAACCCGCGGAAGCCGTCGCCCGATGAACCAGGCCAACGCCCTCATGGCACCCGCCGAGGCACGCTTGAAGTTCCGCAACGGCCTGGTCACCCCCACCTCCGGTTGGAGCGACGGCTACACCCAGGCGAACCTGATTGCGGTGCCGGCCGGCTACGCCGACGAATTCCTTGAGTTCTGCCGGCTCAATCCCAAGGCCTGCCCCGTCATCGACATCCTCGCGGCGGGACGGTACGAGAGCGCCCTCGCCGCGGGGTCGGACATCCGCAGTGACATCCCCGCCTACCGGGTGTGGGTGGACGGCGAACTTGCCGACGAGGTCACCGACGTGACGTCGCTCTGGCGTGATGACATGGTGGGCGTCCTCATCGGCTGCAGCTTCACCTTCGAAGCCGCGCTCGCCGGCGAGGGCATCCCGTTGCGGCACACCGAAACCGGCCGCAACGTGCCCATGTACCGCACGAACATTGAGTGCACCCCGGCGGGCCGCATCCACGGTCCGATGGTGGTCTCCATGCGCCCGATGCTGCCCGGGCTGGTCGAAACTGCCATCAGGGTGACGTCGGAAGTGCCGAAGGTCCACGGCAGCCCTATCCACGTCGGATCGCCTGAAGACCTCGGCATCGCTGACATCAACCGGCCCGACTTCGGCGACGCGGTGGACATCCGGCCAGGCGAAGTACCGGTCTTCTGGGCCTGCGGGGTAACCCCGCAGAGCGCCGTGATGGCGTCCAGGCCGTCCTTTGCCATCAGCCACGCCCCCGGGCATATGTTCATCACCGATGTTCCCGAAAGCAACTATCGGGAACCGGCAGCTCCGGAGCACCACAGGCTGTAAGGGCACCAAACGGCAAGCGGACGACGACGGGACCTCCCGCCGTCGTCCGCCTGCGTTGTGTTGGGGGCCTGCTACGGCAGCCGCGACGCTCGCAACAGCGTGGGAGTCCCTGCACTTTCGGGGTCGAGGGGCACGGGGCTGGCAAGCACCGCCGGTCCCCGGTGCAGGATGCCGCCTGAAATAACCTGGCAGCGCACCCCGCCCCGCCCGCGCATGGCCTTGTGCGCTCCGGGCGCCAGCATCTGGTCCATCCAGGCGCAAGGGTTGGCGGGCCGCCCCGCCTTCAGCCGGACCACATCCCCGCGCGATTCCAGCGCAAACTCCCCGCCCAGCAGCGGCGCCAGGTGGGCGCCTCGAAGGACCACGTTGCGCCGCGTCAGCAGCGGGTCAAACGGTCCGGCCCCCAACTCGGCGGCCATGGCCTCGAGTGCCTCGACGGCGAAAAGGGTGACAGCGGCATCCATGTGGGCGGCCTTGCCGAAGAACCTGTCACCCACGATGCCCTTGCCGGCCACCATCTCCACTTGGTCGGCGTCGGTGGTGGGAACGTCCGCCGCCCCCTCGCGTGCGCGGCCAAAGTAGGCATGCGCCGGCGACACAAGAAGGTGCTGGACCTCAACGTTGTACCTGTAGCCTGCCGTCATGCCTCAAAACTATCGTTCCTCGGAGGGCCGGCGCACTGTTTGGCCCGCACGGAGGTCAGAGCCGCAGGGAGCCGGACCGCGAAGTTCCGTCGTAACCGCCGTCCGGGGCTTTGAGCCCGTAAATGGTGCCGATGGTGGGTGCAACATCGACGGTTCTTGCAGGCTCCGAGGACACCGTCCCGGGTGCCACCAGCGGCTGCCGCCGGATATGAAGAAGGGGATGGGCTCGGTGGCGGGGTGTCCGTGGTTTCCCGGGATCGGGTTGGAAGCCACATACGGGTCGGAGAAACGCCAGCCCGCGCGGCAGTAGGCCACGAGGTCTCCGGCTTCTGCCCCCAGCCGCAGGTCCGCCGGCTTGTGGACGGACAGCACGCCCTCATGGGCACTGACTAGCTGTTCGACGGCAGCCATACCGGCCGCACGCTCTGCGTCGGGACCGGTCCAGTAGAGCAGGTCGGCCCCGCCGTTCTGGGCGATCCTGACGTTGGACTGCAGCTCCGGACGGGACTGCAGGATCAGGTCGACTGAAACCACGTTCGTGGGGATGGACCAGTCCATGGAGTGGTCGGCGAGCACCATCACCACGCTGGACTCCCACTTGCCCGTGCCTTTGAGGTGGTCGATGAAGCGGCCCACCTGCAGGTCCGTGTCCGCCAGTGCGGATTCCCGGGCGGCCCGCAGCGTGGTACCGGAAAGGTCTGAATGCCCCACGCGGTCAATGTCGCCGAGGTTCGTGAACACGAAGTCCGGGTCCGGCCCGCCCACCATCGCCAGCAGGGCGTCCATCGTGGCGGCATCGGGAGCATGGCCGGTCACCGGCAGCAGCGGCTGCGGTTCCCACCGGTAGCTGGCCCTGGCTCCGAAGATGCCGTAGAGGTACTTCTTGCTCAGCACCGAGCCGGTGGTGAGCCCGCGCTCCTGCAAGCGGTCCAGAAGGGTCGGGAAGTGCAGGTCCGTGGACCGGTCGAGGTCGCGGACCACACCCTCGGCCCTGTCGTAGATCGCGTTGGCCGGAACGCCTGAACCGTCCGGGCGCACTCCCGTCATCATCATCACGTGGTTGGGAATGGTCTCCATGACCGGGAGGGACCGTGCCGCCGGGAAGTTGGTGCCGACCGCACGCAGGCCAGCCAGCCGCGGCGTCAGCGTGGGGGTGATCTCGTCCGGGCGGCAGCCGTCCACCACGAGCACGTAGCTCCGGGTCCGTCCCGCCGCCGGTGCGGCCCACGCCGTTCCTGGTGCGGCGGAAAGAACGACGGCGGCACCGCCGGCAGCGGCGAGCTGCAGGAACTGCCGGCGGCCCGGCGTCGGACGGTTGATTGATGAACGGCTCATGCGAGACCTCCCTGGGCGGGCGTGACCTTGCCCGTTGTGGTTTGAACGTTGAAAGAAGTGGACAGCGTTGATCCGGACCCGGCGGCGGTGCGCTCGGTGAGGACGTACCAGTCCATCCGGACTCCGGCCGCCGTCACGTCCAGGACGGAGTAGCCGTGCGAGTCGAAGTCCAGGTACTTCACGTGCGGGTTGGCCGCCTTGATGGCGTTCTCGACGGCGACGGATCCGGTCCGGGGCGGAACGTTGAGGATGTCATCGAGGTTGTCGCTCGTGACGGACGTGCAGACCAGTTCCGCTGCCACCGAATCGCCGGTGGCCGGGTAGGTGGCCGGATCCGCGGGGATGTCGCAGGCCCAGCCGGAGTGGATGTCGCCGGTGAGGAAGACGGTGTCCTTCACGGCGTTATCCCGCAGGTGGCGGACCACGCGGTTGCGGTCCGCCTCGTAACCGTCCCATTGGTCCACGTTGTAGGGCACGCCGCTGATGCTCGTCCCGCCCATCAGCTTTTGCACACCGGCCAGCTCGGCGGTGCTCAGCGTCGAGGGGACGCGGACGGGCGCAATCATGACGGGGTTGCCCACGAGCTTCCACTGCGGGCCGGCGGATTTCAGGTTGCCCAGCAGCCAGTCCATCTGGGCGGCGCCGGTGATGGTGCGGGCGGGGTCGCTGACCGCACCGTCCGTTCCGTTGGCGGCCTGCTGGTCCCGGTAGGTACGCAGGTCCAGCATGGACAGGCTGGCCAGCGAACCGAAGTCGAGCCGCCGGTAAATCTGTCCGCCCGGTTCGTAGCGCACGGGCATCCATTCGGCGTAGGCCTGGTGCGCGGCGGAAAACCGTTCGCTCCAAGCCCCTTCGGCGCCTTCAGTGTGGTTCTCGGCGCCGCCCTTCCAGGCATCGTTGGCCGATTCGTGGTCATCCCAGGTGACGATAAAGGGTGCGGCAGCGTGCAGGGCCTGCAGGTCGGTGTCGGTCTTGTACTGCCCGTGGCGGCGGCGGTAGTGGGCCAGTTGGGTCATCTCGTGCGCGGGCTCGTGGGGGCGGACCACCACGTCGCGCGCCTGGTATTCGCCCGGTCCGTACTCGTAGAGGTAGTCGCCGAGGTGGAGCACGGCGTCGAGATCTCCGCGGCTGGCAAGGTGGCGGTAGGAGGAGAAATAGCCCGCCTGCCAGTTGGCGCAGGACACGACGCCGAACTTCAGCCGGTCCACCGGAGCGCCGGCCGCCGGCGCCGATCGTGTACGGCCCACCGGAGACACCGACTGACCAAGAGTGAATCGGTACCAGTAGCTCGTGCCGGGCGCAAGCCGGCCCGCGATGACCTTGACCGTGTGGTCCCGGGATGCGCCTGTATTGGCCGTCCCCCGGGCAACTACCTTCCTGAAGTCGGGATCAGCCGCGACCTCCCAGCCCACGGACACGTCCGGGCCCAACCCGCTTCCGGGTAGCGCCTCGGGCGACGGCGTGACCCGGGTCCAGAGCAGCACGCTGTCAGGCATCGGGTCACCGGAGGCAACACCGTGACCGAAGGCTCCCGCGCCGGCCGCGCTGGCAGGGACGCCAGCGGTGCCGGTCAACGCGGTGCCCGCGGCTCCTGCCGCAGCCACCACCACAGCAGAACGCAGTACTTGACGTCGAGTAAAGTTGTTCATGGTTCCAGTATTCCTACCCGCGAGTAGCGGATTAGGCTTTCCCGGCCCCTGTTTCCCAGCTGTTTGCCCACTGTTTGCCCGTTGGCCAAAGACGCAATCCGGCCGTAAATGATTGAATCCGGGTCACCCCAGCAGGTCGTCCTTGTAGCACCAGCGCCAGTCCTCACCCGGCTCGATGCTCCGCATCACCGGGTGGCCGGTGGCCTCGAAGTGCCTGGACGCGTGCGTTCCGGGGGAGGAGTCGCAGCACCCCACGTTTCCGCAGGCCAGGCACATCCTGAGGTGGACCGGCGTCGTACCTTCCCGGCGGCAGTCCCCGCAGAAGGGGTCGCGCGGGACCTCCGGTGAGTGTGCGGATTCGAGGTGGCCGCACACACCGCCCGGACGCGCGATGCCCTCCCCGCCGCCCTCCCCGGATGCGTCCGCCTCATCCAGCGAGACGTCCAGCATGGACTCCTCAACGTCCAGCCGCTCCAAAACCTCGCTGAGAACCTCGTGGGCGTACTCGCCGCCGCGCCGCAGCTCCAGCACCTTCGCCCGTTCAGCGTCCAGCATGGCAAGCCGCAGCTGGGCGTAGCGCTGGCTCGGTGTCGCGGCCTCCGACGTCGGCCGGCCCAGCCGCTCCCAGGCGGCCAGCCCGCGCTCCTGGGTGCGCCGCTTCAGCATGGCCACGACTTCCGGCGGGTCGTTGTCGGTGCGCAGTTCCTGCAGCCGCTGCACCCCGGCAGCGGTGGCCAACTGCATCAGGGATGCCTGGTTCAGGGCGTCTTCGCGCTGGTCCGGTCCCTGCACGCCGAGCAGCCGGACCAGCGCCGGCAGGGTGAAGCCCTGCAGTGTCAGGGTCCCGCCGACCACCACCATGGCCGCCAGGATCAGCACCGGACGGTGCTCGAGTTCCGCAGGCAGCACCAGCACCGCGGCCAGCGTCACCACCCCGCGCATCCCCGCCCAGGACACAATCGCCGCGAACTGCCACGGCGGTGCGGGGTCGTTCCGCCGCACGGCAGGGATCAGCCGGGGCAGGTACGTCGCCGGGAACACCCACACCGGCCGGAGCAGCAGCACTGCCAGCAGGATCATGGCGCAGCCGGCCCAGATCCGGCCGGCGCCCAGCGAATCGTCCTGGACGCCCTCGATGATGGTCCGGACCTGCAGGCCGATCAGCAGGAACACGGAGTTTTCCAGCAGGAACTGCACCGTGTTCCAGTTGCTGCGCTGGCTCAGCCGGGCGGCGCCGTTGGGCATGGACGGGGCCTTGGTCCCCATCACCAGCCCGGTGACGACGACGGCGAGCACACCGGAGGCGTGGATTGCCTCGGCCGGGAGGTACGCGATGAACGGGGCCATCAGCGACGTCGAGGTGTTGATCGCGACGTTCCGGATCCGCTTCCGGAGCTCGGTCAGCACGTAGGCGGCTGCCAGGCCCACCACCAACCCGCCGCCGGCCGCGAGCAGGAAACCGCCGGCAATCCCGGCCGCGGACACGGACCCGGCAATCGCCGCGATGGCGGCGCGGAGGCAGACCAAAGCGGTGGCGTCGTTGACCAGGGACTCGCCCTCAAGGATGGTGACGATCCGGCGGGGCATGCCCACTTTCCGGGCAATGGCGGTCGCGGCCACGGCGTCGGGCGGCGCGACGACGGCGCCGAGGGCGATCGCCGCGGCCAGCGGAATTTCCGGGAACAGCCACCACACCACGAAACCGACGGCAAGCGTTCCGAAGATGACGTAGCCCACCGAAAGCAACGCGATGGCGCGGCGGTTGGAGCCGAAGTCGAAGAGCGAGGTCCGCAGCGCGGCCGCGTACAACAACGGCGGCAGCAGCCCGACGAGGACCAGTTCCGGGTTCAGCTCAATGGCGGGGACGAAGGGGAGGAAGGAACCCGCGACGCCGGCCAGCACCAGCAGCAGGGGAACAGACACGTTGAGCTTCCGGCCCAGTGCGCTGCCAGCGCAGACAACGGCCACGAGAACCAACAGTCCCAGGGCGATCTCCATGGGGTCATTCTCTCAGGCGATAAAAGGGGCAGGACGGTGTGGCTACACTTTCCGTTCACGGCACCGACACCGTGCGGTCCTTGCGCGTTATTCCGTGGCGGGCACTCTGTTCACGCACCCTCGTTCAGCGCGTGAGCGCCTGAGCCGAAACCCGTTGAGCCGCACCAAGGAGAACCTCTGTGCTCGTGAAAACCGCTGTCACCGCCGTCGTGGCACTCTTGTCCCTGACCGGGATCGCAGCTCCGTCGGCTGCCTCCGCCCACGCGAGCGATGACCCTTCCAGCCAGCAGGCATTCAGCTTCGGTGTCATCGGCGACATCCCCTACGGCGACGCCGAGATCGCAAAGTTCCCTTCCCGCATCCAGGACATCAACGCCGACCGCGGCCTGGATTTTGTGGCCCACGTGGGCGACATCAAGAACGGGTCGTCCGTTTGTTCGGACGAGTACTTCGCGTACATCCGCTCCGAGTTCGACTCCTTCGAACATCCGCTGGTCTACACGCCCGGCGACAACGAATGGGTGGACTGCCACCGGGGGAACAACGGCGCGTACAACCCCCTGGAGCGGCTGGACAAGCTTCGGGAGGTCTTCTTCGACGCTCCGGGAAAAACCCTCGGCCGGACGATGCCCGTCACGAGCCAGGAAGCACTCGGGCTGCCGGAGAATGTCCGCTTCACTAGGAACCGTGTGGCATTTTCCGTGGTGAACGTCCAGGGCAGCAACAACTCGCTCCTGCCGTGGACCGGCATCGGTGAAACGGCAGTCACCCCCGAGCAGCAGGCCGAGGTGGACCACCGGACGAAAGCCGTCCTGGAACAGGTCAGGGACACCTTCAGTGACGCGACCCGGCGCAACGACAGGGCTGTGGTCCTCATGACGCAGGCGGACATGTTCGACCCTTCACTGCTCGACGCGGCCACCGCCAACCCGGACTCGGTCTCGGGCTTCCGCGAGATCGTCAGGACGATTACCGAGGAAACGAACCGCTTCGACGGCCCGGTCTACCTCATCAACGGCGACAGCCACGTCTACGCCGAAAACCAGCCCCTTGCCGAAGGTTCGCCCTGGCTGACGATCTACGGCCAGCAAGCTGCGGATGACCTGCAGCGCATCACCGTGGACGGCTCGGCCAACGCCACGAATTACGTGAGGTTCACCGTGGCGGCAAACAGCGCGCCCGGGCCCGGCGTCCTGTCCTGGGAAAAGGTCCCTTTCCGGCCGTAGCCCGGCGGCAAGAACAAAACAGCGGACGACGACGGCGGGAAGTCCCGCCGTCGTCGTCCGTTGTGTCGCCCTTTGACGGGGCGATAATGAAGGCCCCGGACCGGAAGGTGCCCTCATGGAAATGGCAAAGCCCACTGAGGCTGACAAAGAGCAGTTCAGGTCGCTGATGGCAGGGCTGCCGGGCATCGACATCAAACCGATGTTCGGGAACCTCGGCGCCTTCGTCAACGGAAACATGTTCGCGGGGCTTTACGGCTCCACCCTGGGCCTGAAGCTCGCTGACGCTGACCGCGACGAGGTGATGACGAGCCGGGAAACCCTGCCGTTCATCTCGGCCGAACGGCCCATGGGCGGCTATGTGGGGCTCCCGGTCCAGGGCCCGCCCGAAGAGATCGAGCCGTGGCTGGCCCGGGCACTCGCCTATGTCGCCGGGCTGCCGCCCAAAGCGCCGAAGAGTCCCAAGCCGAAAAAGTAACGAACGACGACGGCGGGACGTCCCGCCATCGCACGCTGCCCCGTGAGTCCGCGTCCCCTCAGGAAGCGCTGTCCAGGAGACGCTGTACGAGCGCGTCAAGGATGGGAAGCTGGCCTTTCACGAGCTTGCTGCGCGCCTCCGGCTCGTTGAACCAGCGGGCGTCGTCGATCTCGGGGTAGTGCTTGATGATGCCGGACCCCCTGGGCCATTCCAGCGGGAACGTGTTGCTCACGATCTGTTCGGGCCGGAAATCCCACTCGGCTGCGAACACGGTGATGACCTTGCCTGACGGCTGCCGGAAGGAGCCCAGTTCAGTGTAGTCGGCTGGCGGTGCAGGAGAGCCCATTTCCTCTGCGAACTCGCGCCGGGCCGCCGTCAGGGCGTCCTCATCCTCCGGGTATTCGCCCTTCGGGACGGACCACGCGTGCTCGTCCTTGCGGGCCCAGAAAGGTCCGCCCATGTGGGCTATCCAGACCTCCAGCCGGGCCGCGGGGTTCCACCGGTACAGCAATATGCCTGCGCTTCGAACCGTCATGGCGCCTCCTGTTCCAAGGCTAACGCCGCCGCCGCCGAGGGTGGGCTCTCGGGTAGTGTGTGGGCATGGTGCGTCGACTTGCCGACATGGGAGCAGAGGGCGTTCTGCTGGCCGGGGCAGGGCGGGCTATCCTGCTGCAGATCGCGAACCCGGCGGTGGGTCACGGGGTTGCCGAGCACAGCAATTTCGCGGATCGCCCGCTCGAACGGCTTCGCGCCACCCTCACCTACGTGTATGCCGTGGTGTACGGGACCGAGGACCAGGTGGCAGCCGTGCGCCGCAGCGTGAACCGCGCCCACGGCCCCGTCCGCCGCAAGCCCGACGCCGGCTCCGCTGGCTACAGCGCCTTCGATGCGCACGCCCAGCTCTGGGTGGTGGCAACCCTGTACGACACCGCCGTCACGGTCTACGAAAGAATCTACGGTGCGCTGGACGACGAAGCCGCAGACTTCATGTACCGGGACTACGCGAGGCTCGGCACGGCACTGCAGCTTCCCGCCGACCTGTGGCCCGCGGACCGCGAGGCGTTCGGCAGCTACTGGGAGGGGTGTCTGCAGGGGCTGGAGGCCGACGACGTGACGTCAGGGGTGGCGCGCAGCCTGCTCTATCCGCGTGATCCCCGGCTTTGGCAGCGCGTGGTCATGCCGCTGGCGCGCTTCATCACCGCAGGCCTCCTGCCGGACCAGCTTCGGCGGGGGTTCGGACTGCCCTGGAGCGAACGGCACCGCCGCTGGTTCGACCGCACCATGCGGTGGTCCTCGGTGGTCTATCCGCGGCTGCCGCGGCGGGTCCGACACTGGCCCAAGGACTACTGCCTGGGCCGGCTCGGCGCGGCATCGGAACGGGGTATCAGCGCGGAGTTCCGGCCCGCTCGAAAACCTGCTGGATGATGGTGGCCGCGGCGTCGACGGCAGGCTGGATATCGCCCTCCCCGAGCGGCCGCCAGTTCATGGTGGCAACCTCCACTGAGTCTGTTCCCCTCCGTGCGCCGAGGCGGACATACCAGCGGCCGGGATCCTTGGCATCCTGGTAGCTGAAGGCGTAGCTTGATGCGGCGTCGAGCTTCACGTCCAGGCGTCTCACTGACGTCCAGGAGAGGGCGCCCTGGCCGAAAACATTGGCCTGGATTGTGGTGCAATCAGCGACTGCGGACGTTCGGGTGTCGAAAGGGTGGGGCGGCTGGACCGCTGTGCCCGTGCTGATGGCGGTGATGCCGAGCGCGATCCCTTTGTCCTCAGTGGAGGCAATTCCCTTGGCCATGGTGGCGCCGGGTGCCAGCGATTCCCAATACTTGGCATCGTCGTACGAGCAGCTGGTCAGCGGCGGGAGCGGTGAGGAACCTGATGTCCTCGTGATCAACCCGGCTTCGGTGGGGCTCACGTAGAACTTCGTGGCCGACGGTCCCTGCACGCCGGCGAGCAGCTGGGTGAGCTCTTCCGGGGTACGGGCGCCGGCCGGATTCGGCTGCGGGGAGCTGGGCGGGTTCTTCACGGCCTCATCGATCAGGTCGCGGGCAAAGGCGGCCATGGAGTCCATGGCGCGTCCCGTCACCTCCGGATTCACCGGCCAGAGCGTGAGTGCCATGTCGATCGACAGGGTCCCGGCCAGCACCTGCATCCCGGCCATTCCGATGTCCGCTGCGCCCAGGCCCTTCGCCTTCTGCACGGTCCCGTATGCTTTCTGGCCCACAGATGGCGGGTCCACGAGCTGGACCGTATACGTCGTAGTGTAGGGGGCGCCTCCGCCGGGGGCTGGGACGGTGATAGCCCGCTCGAAGCCGGTGCACTCCGGCGTGGGTTCATCGACGCCGTTGAAGTCTGCCGCAACCAGCTTCTCGTGCGGCGCACTTCTCACCGTAAACGTGATGGTGGACGTCGGGGACTGCTCCGGGCCTAGCGGCAGGGTGCCCGCCGCAAAAGCTATTTCAGTGTCCGTCCGCCGCGGATCGCTCTCCCCAGAGCCAGGCAGCCGGAACGCAGCGCACTGCTCCGGGGTGGTGACGCTGGTGCTGGTGGGACCCTGCATCATCTCGGCCGTGCTGCGGAGTGTGCGGGTATCGATCACCACCCCCTGCAGGTTCCGTGACTGCACCACCGAGGTGGCAATGTCCACGAGCTGCTGGTCGCCATAGGCCTCTTCCGGCTGAGCGGATGCGGTTGATGATGCAGATGGCGAGGCCGGTATGCCGCTCGACGATTCGCTGCCAGGCGTCGGGCCGCCGGGCGCCGGAGAGCACCCCGCGAGGACCAGCGCCACAGCCGTGCCCGCCACCCAGCCGCGCCAGCGGCGGCGGACGGCCCTACAGCCCCGCATTGGAGAACACCCTGCCGAAGAAGGTGGCCAGCCCGTCCGCGGTGGCCTGCGCTTCGGACGGTGAGGATGCCCTGCTGGCCTCCACCGAAAGGCTCCCCCTGCGGGCGCCGGCCCGGACATGCCATTCACCCGTTCCGTCGGATAGCTGGTACACCACGGCGTAGCTTGAGTCGGCAGCAAGGGTTGTGTTCAGGTGCGTGAGCGAAGACCATTCGCGCGGGCTGCCGCCAAGGGCGATTTCCTGGATCGTCGCGCAATCGCGGAGTGCGGCGGCGCGGGTGTCAAACGGGTAGGGCGGCGCCGCCGTCGTCGGCATACTGATCACGCTGAAATCGGTGTAGTCCATCTTGCTTACACTCTGTATCTGGCCAGGGCCGAAGACCGAGCCTGCGAGGGAGCCGTAATATGCTTCATCGCTGAAGGTACAGGGCCCCGCAGGTCCCTGCGGCGACGGGGCGGCACTGAAGCCGGGCACCTGGCCGAGGACTGAAGCGCCGGGCATGGTCACCGGACCGCCGTCCGGGCCGGTGACGCCCTTGAGGAGTGCTACGACATCGTCAGCCGAACGTGAGTTGGGCGGTACCGGGGCCACTGTTGGAGGCTTCTTCACGGCCTGGTCGATGAGCTCCTTCGCCAGGCCGGCCATGGAGTCGAGGGCCGGTTTGGCGGCGGATTCGGAGTCGAGCGCGGCCACCGAGAGGTTCAGGTGGATGGAAAGTGTCCCTGCAAGGACCCGCATCCCGACCGTTCCGACATTCCCCTGCGCCATCGGCTTCGTCTGCATCAAGCCGTATTGTCTCTCCCCGACCGGCGCCTCCCCCACCAGGGGAGCGGCCAGCAGCCGGAGTGTGTACGTTGAGGTCTGGCCGGACTCCGTTGCTGCAACGTCAAACTGGGTGCAGCGGGATGCCAGATCGTCGGTGTAGCCGAAATCGGCCTTGGCTATCGCATCCTTTTCCGCGCTGCGGAGCGTGAACATGATGGTGGTGGTGGGCCCCGACTGCCCGCCGATTGGCATGACACCGTCGGCAAAATTGACGCTCTTGTCCGCCCACCGAACGAAGGGGTTTTGAGGGGCGAAGGCGATACATTCGCTGGGGGTTGTCTCGGTGCCGACCTCGGGGAAGGTGCCGCTGGAGGCTCCGCTTCGCTGGCGTGCGGGGTCCTGGGCCGGGGGGAACTGCACGTTCCGGTTCTGCGCGACTCCGTTGATGATTGCCGCGAGCTCCTGGTCCGTGAAGACCGCTTCCGGAAAGCCGGTTGCTGCCGGGCTGCTTGATGGGGACGCAGGGGGCGTAGCACCGGGCGTCCCGCCTCCGGATGAGCACCCCGCCAGAGCGAGCACGGTCACCACGGCGCAGGCGATCCGGCGACCGACCGCCCTGGGCGCACCGCCGGTTTCGGTTCCACGAACGGACACCATCTGCCTCCCTTGCCAGAAGCCAAGGCTATGATTCACGGGGCATACCCAATAGGGTATTTGGACCCCAGGGCTGGTCCGCGCGTAGTCCGTGTTGCCGGTGCGCGTGTGCGGCTGCAAATTCGGGTGGCAGCCACTCGTGACGGGCCGTACGAGGATCCCTAGAATGCAGTCACCGGCAGGTGCCGGCAAACCCGGACCGTGGAGGGCAGCAGGCAACGGGCATGACCCGCCCAGCAGGACTTCCTGCTCCTGCCGCAGCTAAGCGGTTCTCTCATTCGGAAGGAAGCTCGTCATGGGAATTCTCGGTTTTCTCCTGCTCGGCTTGATCGCGGGAGCTATCGCAAAGGCCATACTTCCCGGCAGGCAGGGCGGTGGCTGGGTAGTCACGATGGTTCTGGGTGTGGTCGGCGCCATCCTCGGCGGATGGATCGGCTCGCTGGTCTTCGGCGGCGGCCTCGCTGAATTCTTCGATCTCAGGACCTGGCTGCTGGCTATTCTGGGCGCGGTGATTGTGCTGGGCATCTACGGCGCCGTGACGCGCCGAAGCAGGGCCTGACCGCGCGGTCCGCGAGGCCGCACACCGCAGCAGACCGAGACAGACGACGGCGGCTCCTCCCCGCCGTCGTCCCCTCACTGGCGCCTGCCGCAGGGGAACTACGCCTCCAGGTAACCGCCGCTGGCCCAGCGGCGCAGGGCCGCCTTCTCGGCGTCGTCGAACTCCATCAGCGCCACTCGGCAGAGCTCCTCCACGTTCTCCGTCCAGGCCGCCGCCAGCCCCTCCGAGGTCGCGTTTTCAGTCAGCTGGTAATTGACGTAGCCCAGGCCCTGGATCACAAAGTTCACCGCACCGCGGGACACCGGCTGGCCTGCGGTGACGCAGTCGTCCCGGACGAGCCGGGAGAGTTCGTTGCGGTTGACCGGCTGTTCGCGAAGCCGGGCTGCCAATGCCTGGAAAAGCTGCCGGAACTGCGCCTCGGAGAGCGCGGGAACGTCCGTCACCCTGGTGACCCGTTCGTCGATGCCGGGCTCGACGTCGGCATCCGCGGGCAGGTCATCGCTGGAAAACCTCTGCGCGTCCCAGACCCAGCCGCCCCGTGAGGGCGAGTATTCAATGCCGTTGCCGATCTGCGCCACCCAGGTCCCGAATTTTCCGTACCCGCCCCAGTCTGTTTTCAGGGAAGGGTCCGCCGTGAGGGCCCGGTGGGCCACCATCGCACCGACAACCGGACCCGGGGCAGCCCGAACGAAGTCGCATACCTCGCGGACCGCGGCCGAAGCCGTCTTCGACTTTGCCTTGGGTTTCACCTTGGCAGCCTGCTGTGCCTGCGGCGGCTGAACAGAGGCCACGGCGTGGATGGGCTCGGCGGTGGTGCCGTTGAGGATGGCAACGAAGTCGTGGGACTCCACCACGCTGTCCGCCATCTCGCGGTAGGCAAAGGCCACGGCGCCGGCGGCGATGACCGTGGTCATCTTGTCAGCCGCCCGAAAGCGCTGGATGAGGGACGTGAAGTCAGCATCCGCCGAGGCGATGAAGAACTCGTCAATGCCTGCGCTGCCGGACAGTGCGTCCATCGCATCCAGCACCAGGTTGATGTCGGTGCTGGATTTCCCGCGCTGGGTCAGCGACGGGCAGTCGATCACACGGAAGCCCGCGCGGGTCCAGTACGTCCGGTACTTCGAATAGACCACGGGGTTCAGGTAGCAGTTTCGGATCAGGAAGCGGCGGGAGCTTTCGGCTGAGCCGCCGGCGGACAAGGCATCCGCCCAGTGTTTTGGATCCTCGGCGAA
Organism: Arthrobacter sp. SPG23; assembly: GCF_000876655.1. Lineage (GTDB taxonomy): Bacteria > Actinomycetota > Actinomycetes > Actinomycetales > Micrococcaceae > Arthrobacter. The sequence continues at coordinate 142,471 of NZ_JYCN01000026.1, read as the reverse complement.
CCGCTTCGCGGCCAGGGGATCGAGGGCCAGCAAGCCGGTGTACACGTTGTCGAAGTCGACAAACATGGCCGCCCGGATTCCGGGTCGTCGGGCGGGGGAGTGCGACTCTTTCATCTGCCCAGTGTGCCAGCACGCCGGGGTGGCTGCAGCCGCTCTTTTCACGACACGCTCAGGCAGGGGGCCGGCCGGCGCATAGCAGCCGCCCAAGAATCCCGGGGGTCTGTGCCACAGCTGCGGCTTCACGGGCTTCCGACGGCTCCCCGTAGCCCCATGAGACAAAAATCGTAGGAATCCGGTGTGCCGCCGCGCCGGCAACGTCGTAGCTCCGGTCGCCCACCATAACCGGACTGGAGATGTCCACGCCCTGTGCCTTAAGCCGCGCCAGCGATTCGGCAATCACATCCTCCTTGGAGGCCCTTCCGGCCGCGTCGGAGGCACCGCAGACGTCGGCGAAGTGGCGGTCGATCCCAAAAGCGCGGGCCATCCGGACCGCCTGATCCTCCACTTTGGACGTTGCCACCGCCATCGGACACTGCAACGAATCCAGCTGAGCCAACAGGTTGTCGATGCCGCCAAAAAGGCTGGATTGCCGAGCCCCTGTTTCGGCGTAGGCTGCGCGGTAGTGCCGGAGCGCGTCCCGGGCTGTTGCTTCGTCCAGGCCTGCGCTGTGCCTGAACGACTCGTACATGGGCGGTCCAACATACTTGAGCAGTTCCCCGGGTGGAGGGACAGGGGCATTGACCGCCTCGAGCGCCCGGGCAGCGCTGTCCATCACCCCCGGCGCGGAGTCCAGAAGCGTCCCGTCCATGTCGAACAGAATGCAGGTGATGGCGGCGGGTGCCTGATTGTCCCGGCGTGGACGTATCATTTCTGCGGAGCCTTTCTGGCTACGGCATCGGCCTACGCTGTCCAGGGGACAAGGGCGAACCGATGATTGCGGCGGAGGGTAGGGATGGACGGGGCGGGTTTGGATCACATCGACCAGAAGATCCTTGCGGAACTCACAAAGAACGCCCGGGTGTCCCATGCCGAACTGGCCGGCAGGGTGCTTTTGTCCCGGAACGCCGTGCGGCAGCGTGTTGACCGCCTGGAGCGGCAGGGCTACATCCAGGGCTACACGATTGTGGCGGGCAGCGTGGGCCAGAGCATGGTTTCCGCTTTCCTCATGATTTACCGCAAGGACCGCATGCGCGGTGCCGACGTCCTGGCAGCATTGCGGACCATTCCCGAAGTGGTCCTCTGCGATGTCCTGAGCGGTGACTTTGACCTGCTGGTGAGGCTTGAAGCGCGCTCGCTGGACAGGGTCCAGGAGATCTGGGAGCAGATCGCGGCCCTCCCCGGCGTGGGCGACACCGTGACCGCGCTGACCCTGTCCAACGTCATCCGCCGGCAGGGAACCGACGGGCACGGGACAGACGTGCCCGGGACAGACGGGCCGTAGGCCTGCTGCCTCGTTAGTTTCTGATGCAGACCACCTTGGGCTGCGTCATTTCCTCGTAGGCGAACCGGACTCCTTCGCGGCCCATGCTGCCGTATTTTGACCCGCCGAACGGCATGCCGTCGAACCTGTAATCTGAGGAGTCATTGATCATGACGCCGCCCGCGTCCAGATCACGTGCCGCACCCATGGCCGACGCGAGCGACCTGGTGAAGAGGCCTGCGTGCAGGCTGAACTCGATGGAGTTCGCCAGTTCGATGGCTTCGTTGTAGGTGCTGAACACCTTGAGCATGACCACCGGTCCGAAGACTTCCTCCTGCCAGAGGCGGCATTCCTCCGGAACGGACTCCAGGACCGTCGGCAGCAGCACATTTCCCTCCGCCCGGTTGCCTGCCAGGACCGTTGCACCGGCATCAACGGCCCCGCTGATCTTGAGCTGGACCTCCCGCACCGCACCGGGCGTAATCATGGGGCCAACGTCGGTCCGTTCCTCGGCGGGGTCACCGGTTACCAGCGCCTGGGTGGCAGCCAGGAACTTCCCACGGAATTCGCTGTAGACGGAGTGGTGGACCAGGATCCTCTGCACTCCCACGCAGTTCTGCCCCGCAGCCCAGAACGCGCCGGACACACAGGAATCCACTGCATGGTCCACGTCCGCATCATCCAGGACGATCACCGGTGCGTTGCCGCCCAGGTCCATGGCGAGCTTCTTTAGCCCGGCCGTGCGGGCGATTGCCTCACCGGTGGCGAAGCCGCCGGTAAAGGAAACCATCCGCACGTCCCGGGTCCTGATGATGGCAGCCGCAACATCCCTCCCGCCGTGGACCACCGTCAGGGCCTCCGGCGGCAGGCCGGCGTCGTACAGGGCGTCGGCCAGAAGCTGTGCGGACAGCGGCGTGAGGGCTGACGGCTTGAGCACGACGGCGTTGCCCCCTGCGATCGCCGGGCCCACCTTGTGGGCCACAAGGTTGAGGGGATCGTTGAACGGCGTGATGGCCGCAATGATCCCTAGCGGCTCGCGCGTGAACCAGCCGGTCCGGTCCTCTGATCCGGCATAGGAATCGAAGGGTATGACCTCGCCGGCACCGCGCGTAGCCTCCTCCGCGGATAGCCGGAGGGTGTTGACGGCCCGGTGCACCTCCTTGCGCGCCTGGCGGATGGTCTTTCCCGCCTCCGCCACGATGGTCTGTGCGAAGACCTCGCTCCTGCGTTCGATGTCGGAAGCGGCCGTGGACAGGATGGCAGCGCGTGCATGGCGGGACAGGGACTTTGCCGCCGCGGCGCCCGAGCGTGCCGCGGCCATCAGTTCTTCAACGGCGCTGACGTCGGTGATGGCGACGCATCCGACAATCCTGCCGTCGTAGGGACTGGTCACCTCGTGGAGCCGTGGAGCGCGGACAACCTGCATCATGGTGGCCTCAGACATGTGCCAGTCCTTCCGCCATCTTGTGGATGGCCACGATGTCGGAGAGCAGCGCGTAGGCCGTCTCGATGCGTCCGGCGCCGGGACCGGAAACCGTCACGGGGCCCAGCAGGTCGGTGTCGAACGAAACCGCGTTCGTGGCGCCCGAGATGCCGGCAAGGCTGTGCTCCACTTCAACGGCGCGCGGAGCAACGCCCGCCACGATGCCGCCGTCGGGAGTCCGCCTGGCGGATCCAATCAGCTTCCAGCGCCGGCCGGCCGAAGCGGCTGCCCGGATATCCTCCGGCGTCAGGGCCGAGATTCCCTCCCGGTGGACGTCCGTCAGCTGCAGGTTCCCGCCAAGCAGTTCGTTGGCGAGGATCAGCACCTTCAGTTGCACGTCGAATCCTTCGAGGTCAGCGGCGGGATTCGCCTCGGCGTAACCCAGTTCCTGGGCCTCCCGGACAGCCTCGCCAAGTTCAAGACCCGCTTCCATGCGCCCCAGGACGTAGTTGCTGGTGCCGTTCATGATCCCTTCGAAGCCGTTGAGCTGCAGCCCGCCGAACATCTGCTTGGCAAGCCGGATCACCGGAGTGCCGCTCATGACGGCACCTTCAAACTCGAAGCGGACACCCTGCCGTTCCGCCAGGGCTGCCAGCTCCCGGCCGCGTAGCGCCACGGGTCCCTTGTTGGTTGTGCAGACGCTCTTGCCGGACTCCAGCGCCCAGCGGACGTGGGACACCGCCGGCTCGCCGTCCTCGGGATTGGTGAAGGTGGCCTCGCAGATGATGTCCGCCGGGCAGTTGCGGATCACGCCCTCGTTATCCGGCTCCGCGGAACCGCCGTGCCGGGCAAAGGTTTCGCCGTCGCCGCCCAGCGCCAGGGCCATGGACAAGTCGATGCCGCCGGCGTCCACGAGGGACCCGAGGCGCAGATCCGTGATGGCAACTACACGCAGGCCGAAGCCCACCTCGGCGCGGAGTGCTTCACCGCGGGCGGCGATCAGCTCAGCGAGGCTGCGGTTCACTCCGCCGAAGCCAATCAGTGCAAGGTCGTAGGTGGTCATGCCGTGTCCTTCTCTCGGAATTGCTTGGTGCTTCCATGCTCAGGGCGCTCCGTGTCCGTCCCGCCATGTGATTCCGCCCAAAGGACTGCGCAAAGTGACCAAGGATGACGCCATACGTACCGCCTGCCCTTAATATTCGTGCAATATATGCATCTAAGAATGTTTTTAAAGATCAAAAAGGCGTTTTGGTGTTACTTTCATCACGGTGGTTGGGTTTACCGGTCTGGTCCCCAGCGCCCTCCGAGGCTTTCCGGTGCATCAATCCCGTTCGCACCTCGACTACTCTCCCGGGAGCAATTCATGGAACTTTCTTCCACAACCCGCTTGGATCAGCAGGCTTCTTTATTAACTGAATCGGGACCCGCTGAATCAGAGCGCGGACCGGCGCCGGGGCTCCAGCGATCCATGGGCCCGCGGCACCTGGTGATGATCGCCATGGGCGGCGTCATCGGGTCGGGCCTTTTCCTCAGTTCGGGCTACACGATCTCCCAGGCCGGCCCGCTGGGCGCGGTCCTCGCGTATCTCGTGGGCGCCTTCGTCGTCTACCTCGTCATGGCCTGCCTCGGCGAGCTGGCCATCGCCTATCCGGTCTCGGGCGCGTTCCACATCTACGCCGCAAGGTCCATCGGTCCCGCCACCGGCTTCACCACGGCCTGGCTGTACTGGCTCTGCTGGGCGGTGGCCCTGGGATCTGAATTCACCGCGGCCGGCCTGCTCATGCAGCGCTGGTTCCCGGGAATCGAGGTGTGGGTCTGGTGCGTCGTCTTCGCGTCCATACTGTTTGCCCTGAACGCCGTCTCCTCGCGCTTCTTCGGCGAATCCGAGTTCTGGTTTTCCATCATCAAGGTGGGTGCCATCGTCGTCCTGATTGCCTTCGGTGGCGCCGCGCTGGTCGGGTTCCACCCGCTGGCCGGCGGCTCCCACCCGTTCCTGTTCGAAAACTTCAACACGTCGGGCGGACTGTTCCCCAACGGCTTCTCCGGCGTCCTGGTGACTGCCCTGGCTGTTTTCTACGCGTTCTCCGGTTCGGAACTCATCGGCGTCGCAGCGGGCGAAACCGCCAACCCCGAGACCAGCATTCCCAAGGCAATGCGGACCACGGTGTTCCGCCTGCTGATCTTCTTCGTGGGCGCCATCGCTGTCATCGCCGCCACCATCCCCTTTGACCAGGTGGGCTTGGACGAGAGTCCCTTCGTCACCGTCTTTTCCTCCATCGGCATCCCCTATGCCGCGGACATCATGAACTTCGTCATCATCACCGCACTGCTCTCCGCCGGTAACAGCGGCCTGTTCTCCTGCGCAAGGATGCTCTTTTCCCTGTCCGAGGAGGGGCACGCCCCGAAGGCATTCCGGAAGCTGACCAAACGCGGGATTCCCCTCATCGCCCTTTGCGTCAGCATGGTGGGCGGGCTGGCCTCGCTCATCAGCAGCGTCGTTGCGCCGGAATCGGTGTACCTCGCACTGGTGTCAGTCGCCGGGTTCGCTGTTGTGGGCGTCTGGATGTCCATCACGGCATCGCACTTCTTCCACAGGCGGGCCTTCGTCCGGAACGGTGGAAACATCGACGACCTCGCCTACAAGGCCCCGCTGTTCCCGGTGGTTCCGATCCTTGCCTTCGCGCTGTGCCTCATCTCGCTGATCGGCATCGCCTTCGACCCGAATCAGGTCGCGGCCCTGTACTTCGGCATTCCCTTCGTGGGCGCCTGCTACGCCTTCTTCTACTACAAGTACGGACGGCGGCCGCAGCTCGCCAAGTAGCTAGCTGCAGCAGTGCTGCGGCAGTGCTGCCGCAGCGTCTCCGGCCCGGCGGCCCAACCAGTGTTGGGCCGCCGGTGCTGTGTGAGAATGGGCGGTGAAGTCCACCAGAGGGAGCGGTTCAGCTTGGAATTGTCGGAAGCGTCATCGCTGGGCCAAGGTCTTCGCATTGTGCGGCTCATCGTCGACCGCGAGAAGCGGGGCAGGGGACTGCTGGGGGTATCCCAGCTCGCCGCCGAACTGGAGATGGACCAAAGCCGCGTGTCCCGGCTTACCCAGGAGCTGTGCGAGCTGGCCATTCTGGAGCGGGTGGAACGCGGACCGTTCCGTGCCGGTCCGGCCTTCTTCCAGCTTGCGGCCAGCCTTAATGCCGGCTGGATCGGCCAGGCGAAGAGCGAACTGGAACTCTTCGTGGCGGAGTTCGGGCTCCGGGCCCGGCTGTCAGTCCGTGACGGTGTGCGCGTGATCCTCCTCAGGACGTCGAGCAATGACGGCGTGCTGGGAAGCTTTGTGAAACCGGGCATGGTCACACCCGTCTGGTGCACGGGATCAGGCCGTGCCCTCCTCTGGGACCACACGGCAACCGAGGTCGAGAAGCTTCTTCAGGGCATGGACTTCATCGGCGTGGGCGGCCCCCGGGCGGCCCACTCTGTGTCGGAAGTGTGCGAATTGATGGAGCGTGACCGTCCGCAGGGCTTCATCGGGGCGGCCGAGGAGTTCGAGCACGATGTCCATGAGCTGGCCGTGCCCGTGCGGGATCCGGACGGACGCGTCAGCGCAGCCCTCTCCGTCCTGGGCAGCCGGGCCGCCGTTGAGCTCCGGACCGGGGAAATAGCCGATGCGCTGCATTCGGCAGCAAAGCGCCTCGCAGCGGTGGGTGCGGACGGCGCCGGAGTCAGCTAGGACGCCCCAGGGCCGCTTCAAGCCGGCCGCCCCACTTCAGGGCCGCGGCGGCAATCTCTTCGCACTTGGGCTCAAGTCGCGCCTTTGATCCGACCACCTGCAACGCGGCGATGGTCTCGCCGCGGAAATCGCGCACGGGAACGGCCACGGAGTATAGGTGAGGCTCCGCCTCTTCATCCACCACGGAATATCCGCGCTCCCGTGCCCCGGCCAGGCGAACAAGGAAGTCCTCGATGTCGGCGGGAGTGTTGGGGCCGTGGCGCACGAATTCGGTGTGGCTGAAGACGGCCCGGACCTCGGCGTCGCTGGCGTCCCACAGCAGCGCCTGGCCGGCATCGCTGCAGTAAGCGGGGTAGGGCCGGCCGATCCACGAGCCCACCATCGTGCTGTTCGGCGGGACATGCTCACCAATGGTCACGGTGCTGTCCCCGTTGAGGACACCCAGGAAGCAGCCCTCGCCGGTGTCCTCGACGAGCCCCTCCAGCGCCGTCAATCCCTCGGTTCGGAGCCTTTGCTCGGTGAGCAACTGGGCATCCGTATAGAGGCTCCAGTCCAGCGAATACTCCCGGTGCCCGCCCCGGAGCAGGAAGTTCTCCTGCTGGGCGGCTTTCAGTCCGCGGGAGATCTGGCTGCGGTCCTTGCCGAGATCCGCGGCGATGTCCCCGACAGTCGCGCCCCGCGCCCCGCCCTTGTGACGGGACCCGACGGCGAAGACGACTTGCATTCCGCGGCCCATGCTGGAGATCTTCGACATGGATCCGATCTTAGTTCCTGGCGCCCGAGGGGCAGGGAGCTTGTCCCTAGTGGATCGCGAAGACCCGTGCCGGGAATCCACTTCCGCCGTGCGGCTTCGGCCAGGTAGCCACCAGCACAGCCCCTGATTCGGGCAGGCCGTCCAGATTGGCGAGCAACTCTATCTGCCAGCAGTCCTGGGCAAGGATGTAGGTTTCCAGGCTGAAATCCTGGTTCGACGTCGCCTTGCCCGGGTCCGTGTCGGTTTGCTCGTGGCCGATCGCCGTGATGCTCCGCTCGCCGACCAGGAAGGACAGCACCTCTTGGGACCAGCCCGGTGTGTGGCTGACGCCGTCGGAATCCCGGTTCGCCATGGCTTCCGGGTCGGGCCAGCGGTTGCTCCAGCCGGTCCGAAGCGCCACGAACGCGCCCGCCGGAATCCTTCCGTTGCGCTCCTCCCAGGCGCTGACGTCATCCAGCGTGGGCGTCGCGTCGGCGTCACCCGCGGCCCTGGTGCTGATGTCCAGTACCACCAGAGGCAGCACCATCTCGTCCACCGGGATGTTGTCCAGCGTTCGCCCGCCACGGATAAAGTGCGACGGCGGGTCGACGTGGGTGCCCCACTGGCCGACGATGGAGTAGACGTGTGCCGTGAAACCGTCGCCGTTTTCCAGGTCGAACAAAGCCGTCCTGCGTTCGTCCGGAAAGGCAGGGAAATGTGGCTGGCCGGGGTGGAAAGCGTGCGTCAGATCGGTGAACGACCGGCCGGACAGCAACGACTGGAATCCTTCCCAGAGCCCGGCGGCCTGGACTGTCATGACGCCCGTCCCAGTGCCGGACGAACAGACGCTGCCGTGGAAACCCGGACCGGCTCGGAAAGTTCGATGACCGGCACCTCCCACGGGTGAACTTCGATCATGCGCCCGACGAGCCGGCTGACGGCCTCTTCGGACAGATCCGCGTCCAGATACGTGGTCAGGACAAAGGTGGGCGAAAAAGTTCTTTCATCAGCGCGGCCAAAAGTGGGATTTGCGCCGGCCGATGCCGTGAAGCCCTCGAAGCCGAGACTCGATTCGAACACATGCCGGTAGTTTCCAAAGTCCCCGAGATCGGGGCAGGACTCCAGTGTGTCGAAAAGTGACGAGAGGCCCGGGTCCGCCTTCAGGACCTCCAGGTCACCCTCCACCAGCCGCCTTAAGGAACCTGCGCCGATGGGCCAGTGGACGCGGAGTTTGCGCACACTTTTCATTCCAATATCCATGCCTTGATGCCTCTTCCCTCGATCGTCCGGAGCCGTCCGTGCGGCTTGTGATTCATCCTGACAGACTGTGATGAGCAGCACAAGCATATTTACTTGTATATGATGCACATAGATTGACATGGTCCCGTCCACGAAAGCGAAGTGATCCCCTTGAGCGCCACCGCCACCCCGCTGCTTTTCGCCCTCTATGAACAGGCAAGCGTCGGTTGCGGCGGCGCCCCGAGCCTCTGGACCCACCCGCTGGATGACCGCCTGGCGGTCAACTCCCTGGACCGCTGGCGGGATGTGGCCGTGACTGCGGAACAGGCCAACCTTGATGCACTGTTCTTCGCCGACGTGCTGGGCCTCTATGACGTCTACGGCGGATCCTCCGACGCTGCCCTCGGCTGGGCCGTCGAGGCGCCGGCGAACGACCCGTTCGTCTACGTCCCTGCGCTGGCGGCGCTGACGGAGCGGCTGTCCTTCGTCATCACGGCGTCCACCACCTACGAGCACCCGTTCTCCCTTGCCCGCCGCTTTGGCACCCTGGACCACCTCAGCAACGGCCGGATCGGCTGGAACATCGTCACGTCATACCTTTCCAGTGCGGCCAGGAACTTCGGTATGGACGAGATGCTCAAGCATGCGGACCGGTACGGCCGCGCGGATGAGTTCATGGATGTGTTCTACAAACTGCTGGAAGGCAGCTGGGCGGGCGACGCCGTCGTCGGCAGCAAGAGCGAAAAGGTGTACGCGCGTCCCGGTTCTGTCAGGTCGATCAACCACGACGGCGAGCATTTCCGCGTGGACGGGCCGTCGCTGACGTCCCCGTCGCCGCAGAGGACGCCCACCTTGTTCCAGGCGGGGTGGTCCCCGCGGGGCCGCGAATTCGCGGCCAAGCATGCTGAAGTGATCCTGCTGCCCAAGAAGGATCCGCAGGAAATTGCCGAAGGCCTGGCGGACATCAGCCGCCGGGCGCAGGAGGGCGGCCGTCCCGCCGGCGAGGTCCGCTCCATGGCGCTCGCCCGGATCATCACCGCGCCCACGGCGATCGAAGCGCAGGAAAAGTACCAGGAACTGCAGCGCAACTACCACCTGGAGGCACAGCTGGTCAGCTATGCCGGCGACACCGGGATCGACCTCAGCCAGTACGCCGACGACGAACCGCTGGCCACGGCATCCAACGGATTGACCTCCTATGTGGTCAAGGGGGCCCCGCAGGACCGGCCGCTCACCGCCGGCGACGTGCGGCGCAAATTCTCCGAGGTCACGCGCGGAACGGACCTGTTGTTCATCGGCACGCCGGAGGACGTCGCGTCGCAGATCGAGGAACACGCGGCGGTATCGGGGCTGGATGGCTACATGATCAACCCGCTGGTCAGCCCGGGCTCGCTCAACGATTTCGCCGAAATGGTGGTGCCGGAGCTCGCCAAGAGAGGGCTCTACGACACGGAACCGAAGAAGGGCACCTTGCGCTCCAGGCTCCGTGCCGACGGTGCGGACCTGATGGCCGCCACGGCTTATGGGGCCGGATTCCGCCAGCGCTAACCCATTGACACCCGGACCCGCCGGTCGTATTCTACAACCAAATGGTTGTAGATCAGATGAGTGAAGCCGAACTGGACCGCCTCTTCCAGGCGCTCGCCGATCCAACCCGCCGCGACATTGTGCGGCGGGTGACGGTAGGGGAGTACTCGGTCTCCGGCCTGGCCGCGCTCTACGCCATGAGTTTCGCCGCCGTTCAGAAGCATGTGGCGGTGCTGGAGCGCGCTTCCCTGGTCGCGAAGCAGAAGCGCGGAAGGGAGCAGATGGTGCGGGGCAACCATGAAGGCCTGCAGAAAGCCCGCCGGCTGCTCGATGAGTACGAGGCGATCTGGCGGCAGCGTGCCGAGCGGATCGCAGACATTCTCGCTGAAGGATAGGAAAGGGTTCCGCTATGACTGTCATCAGTTCCACCAAGAATCTCGAGGCGCTGAGCTTCACCCTGATCGCCGAGTTTGATGCCGATATCCAGCGCGTCTGGCAGCTCTGGGAAGACCCGCGGCAGCTCGAGCGCTGGTGGGGTCCGCCCACGTGGCCGGCCACGTTTGAGCAGTTCGATTTCCGCCCGGGGGGCAGGGCGGGCTACTACATGACCGGTCCCGATGGCCAGAAGAGCCGCGGCTGGTGGCACATCACCGCTGTCGATGCGCCCAAACGTCTTGCGTTTGACGACGGCTTCGCCGACGAGAAGGGCGATCCGGTGGAGGCCATGGGCATTACCCGCGGAACCGTGAACCTCGAAGCGATCAGCGACGGCGACCGCACCCGGATGACCGTCCAGTCCACCTTCGAGTCCGAAGGGCAGATGCAACAGATGGTGGAGATGGGCATGGAGGAAGGCATGAAGGAGGCGGTAGGGCAGATCGACGCCCTCCTCGCCGAGCACTCCCACGCCTGACGGGGGCCGGACCGTGGCTAACTGTTAAAGCTGACAACGCAGGCGGACGACGGCGGGAATTCCCGCCGTCGTCCGCCTGCGTTGCGGTGAGTCTGACTTACCAGACTGCGGCTTTACTAGACTGCGGCGCCCTGGGCGGCGCTGCGGTTCAGGCTCACAGTGAAGGTGTTCGGCCCGCTGAGGGTGACGGCAACATCGTTCCGGTGGGCGTTGGCCTTCGTGGAAATGTCGTGCACCAGGGCGTCCAGCGTGTGGTCGATCGCGGAGCGGTCCCAGATCTTAAGGGTCACGGAGTGATTGGTTTCGAACGTCATTATTCGGTGCCTCATTCATAAATTTGGTCATGGGCTTCGCATCGGCGCGGAGCCCGGGACGGGTCTATTCATGAACGCTCAGAGGCCTTGCGCAGCTCGGCGAGCTCACTGGTTTGGCCTCGTTGCGTCCACCAGGTTGGGTCGTTCTAAGCCTCTGCATTCACTGCGCCTCAGCGCGGAACAAGGGCTGGTGAGGCTGTGAAATCGCATTCTCAACCGTCCTTTCCATGATGCATGGAGGGGCGGCGGCGGCTCAAGCCAGGATCCGTTGATTGCGCGTGAGAATCATCACAGCCCTTGCTGCGAGGCGGCCGGACCGCCCTTCCCTTGACAAGTGTACGGCGTACACCTATCGTCAACGGGAAGAGGTGTACGCCGTACACCCACCTTCCAAAGGACCGGCCATGTCAATCAAAACCACTAGCTCCGCAGCTTTACCTGTCCGGCGTTCCGGGCCCGAGTGGCCCGTGCCCGCAGCCTTGATCCTGCTGAGCCTGATTCCGGTAGTTTTCGGCGCGCTCCGGCTGACCGAACTGACGTCCGGTGCAACGGTCACGCCGCAGAACGCGCGGTTCTTCGCCTCTCCCGTCCCGGTGGTAACGCACATTGTCAGCGTCACCGTTTACTCCCTGCTCGGAGCATTGCAGTTCGTTCCCTCGCTTCGCGGCAGGCGCGGCTGGCACCGCATCGCCGGCCGTATTCTCATCCCGGCCGGGCTGCTCGCAGCGCTCTCCGGGCTGTGGATGTCCGTCTTCTACCCGCTCCCGGACGGCTACACCGACGTCCCGCTCCGGCTCTTCTTCGGCTCGGCCATGCTGGCGAGCATCGTCCTGGGCCTCGCAGCGATCCGGCGCCGGGACTTCGCCGGGCACAGTGCCTGGATGACGCGCGCTTACGCTATCGCCGTGGGCGCGGGAACCCAAGCCCTGGTGAGCATCCCTTGGCTCCTTCTGGTCGGCCCCACCGATGTGCCCACGCGCGCAGCGCTGCTGGGAGCGGGGTGGATGATCAACGTGGCGGTTGCCGAGTACGTCATCCGCCGCCGCGCCCGGCGTGCGGCCGGTGGGGTCCGCCGTCCGGTCAGTACGCCTTCACCCGCTGTTCCACGATGAGGTGAATGAGCGCAAACGTCCCGTCCCGGTCGATGGCCCGGAATGCGGCGTCGAGGGCGGCCGGCACGTCCTCGTCGCGGGTGACCGTGACGCCGAACCCGCCAAATGCTGTGGCCATGAGGCCGAAGTCGGGGTTCTTCAGCTGCGTCCCCGAAACCCGCGACGGGTAGTGCCGTTCCTGGTGGGTGCGGATGGTGCCGTACTCCTGGTTGTCCATCACGATGATGAGCGGCGTGGCCCCGTACTGGGCAGCGGTGGCCAGCTCCTGTCCGTTCATCAAGAACTCGCCGTCGCCCGCGATGGTTACCACCCGGCGCTCCGGACTGGCCAGCGAAGCGGCGATGGCCGACGGGACGGAGTAGCCCATGGAGCCGTTCCTGGCGCTGATCATGGATGCGTAACGGCGGGTGGGGAAGTACCGGTGCGCCCAGTTGGTGTGCTCGCCCGCCCCGAACGTCACCATGGCATCCTCAGGCAGCCGCGGCACGAGGTTGGCCATCAGCGTGTCCATCCTGGCGGGCCCGTCACCCGGCGCTGCCGGCGGCAGGGCCGCAAAGGACGCCTGTTCGGCTCGCATCCTGGCCGTCCACGCTTTCCACTCGTCTTTCACGGGCAGGTCGATGCCCAGCAGGTCGCGGACAAAGGCATCCGGCTTGGCCACGATCTGCCGAGAGACGGGGCCCGACCGGCCGCGCAGCGAGGGGTCGATGGTCACCAGGAAGTTCTGCTTGTTCCAGTCCTGCCGGCAGACAAAGCCGTCAGTGATCACGTCGCCGGGGACCGTTCCCACGAACACGAGCAGGTCGGTTTCCTCCAGGAGGTCATACGTGGGGCGGGGGCGGCCGTAGCCGATCGGGCCCACGTAGGACGGCGAATCACAGGAAACCGTACCCTGCGTGCGCCATTCCGCGGCGGCCGGGATGTGGTGTTTTTCGAGCCAGCCGGTGAGCTGGCCGGCCGCTTCCTGGGTCCAGTCATTGCCGCCGGTGACAAACAGCGGCTTCTTGGACAGTGCAAGGGCGCTGGCGAGTGCTTCAGCGTCCGTGGTGCTCATGCCGCCCGCGGCCACCGGAATGGCCGGGTGCAGCGCCGGATCGATCTGCTGCCGGATGATGTCTTCCGGCAGGCCCACCACGACGGGGCCCGGCCGTCCGCTCATGGCCGCGAACATGGCTTCCGCAACGATCTCGGAGGCCCGCTCGGCGTGGTCCAGCACCATGACACGCTTGGCCCCGGTGTCGAACCACGCCTTGATGTCGAATTCCTGGAACGCTTCGCGGTCACGGTGCGCAAACGGAATGAGCCCCACGAAGAGCAGCATGGGCGTGGAGTCCTGCCAGGCCGTGTGCAGGCCCACGTGGGCGTTGGCCGCGCCGGGCCCGCGGGTGACCATGGCCACCCCCGGGCGCTGGTTCATCTTGCCGTCGGCTTCGGCCATGTACGCGGCGCCTCCTTCATGCCGGCAGACCACGGTGTCGATGTCGGAACCGTGCAGCCCGTCCAGTACGTCCAGGAAGCTCTCGCCGGGAACAACGTAGGCGCGCTCCACTCCGTGGGCCACGAGGGAATCCACAATCACGTGCCCGGCGGATTTCAGGGTCCCGGGCCCTTCCTTAATGCCGCCGGAGTTCAGTGTTCCGGGGTCAGTCGCGGAGGCCGGCTGTACGGCGAGGTGATTGATGGTGCCGCCGTCGATGGGCCTGATGTCGGTTGCTGTCATGGTGGATGCGGATTCCGTTGTCATCTCTGCTTGTCTTCTTGGGTTGGGTGTTGGTTTACGTGTGTTGGGTGGAGGCGCCGGTGGTGCCTAGTCGGTTTCCGGTCCGGTGCAGAAGAAGCAGCCGTCCTCGCAACTGTCTGTCGTCTGGTTTTCCGTGGACGCCCCGCGGGGCTGGGGGCTTAGCAGGTCTTGTCGGTTCATGGCGGGCTTTCTTCGGTTGTTGGTGGGATCCGGGGCTGCGGGGCCGGAGGGAATGCGGCGGGCGGGTGTTTCGGCTACCGGATGGGAGTCCGGTTGGCCACCACGGGCGCGGCGCCGGTGTATCCGCTCCGGACCTCGGCGATCTCATGGATCCGCCTGCGGCAGGAGTACCAGCCCGCCACCATCAGCGCACAGGCCACGAGCGTCACCAACAAGGTGAGCGGGGAATCGATGAACACCATGACCAGCACGCCCAGCAGGAACAGCAGGCTGAGGTAGCCGGTGTAGGGAGCACCGAACATCCGGAAGGAGGGGCGCTCCACCCAGCCCTTGTCCGCCCAGCGTTTGAGCTGGATCTGGCACACCACGATGGTGGCCCACGTGACGACGATGCCCACCGAGGCCACGTTCAGCACGATTTCGAAGGCCTGCGCGGGGACGAGGTAGTTCAGCGGCACGCCCAGGAGCGAAACCACCGCCGTGAGGGCGATGCCGCCGTACGGAACGCCCGCCCTGTTCATGCGGGCGGCGAACCTGGGGGCGGAGCCGGCCATGGACATGGAGCGCAGGATCCGGCCGGTGGAGTAGAGGCCGGCGTTAAGGGAGGACAGGGCGGCCGTGAGGACCACCAGGTTCATGATGACGTCCACGCCCTCGATGCCCAGCGAACCGAAGAATGTCACGAACGGGCTGACGCCCTTCTCGTAGGACGTGTAGGGCAGCAGGAGGGCCAGCAGCAGGACGGAACCGACGTAGAACACGGCGATGCGGAACACCACGGAGTTGATGGCCTTGGGCATGATCTTCTCCGGGTTCTCGGTTTCACCGGCAGCGGTGCCCACGAGTTCGATGGAGGCGTAGGCAAACAGGACGCCCTGCATCAGGATGATCATCGGCAGCAGGCCGTTGGGGAAGATGCCGCCGTTGTCCGAGATCAGGCTCAGCCCGACGTCCTGGCCGTCCACCGGGGTGCCGAAGATGACAAAGTACGTGCCGATGATGAGGAACGCGCCCAATGCCGCCACCTTGACCAGGGCGAACCAGAACTCCAGCTCACCGAAGACCTTCACCGAAACGAGGTTGAGGCAGAGAACCACTACCAGTGCGATCAGCGCCCACATCCACTGCGGCACCGCGCCCATCCACGGGACGTACTTGCCGAAGAAGTTCATGTAGAGCGCCACGGCGGTGATGTCCACGATGGTGGTGGTGGCCCAGTTGATCCAGTAGAACCACCCCGAGATGAAGGCAGCCTTCTCACCGAAGAACTCCCGGGCGTAGGAAACGAACGAGCCTGATGATGGCCGGTGCAGCACCAGTTCGCCCAGCGCCCGGAGGATCAGGAACGCGAAGAAGCCGCAGACGGCGTAGGCGATCACCAGGGAGGGGCCGGCCGCGTTGAGGCGGCCGCCGGCGCCGAGGAACAGGCCGGTGCCGATTGCTCCGCCGATCGCGATCATCTGGATCTGCCGCGCCTTGAGGCCCTTGTGATAGCCGGCGTCTTCGGCGTGGATCAGTGAATCCGGTGCGTGGGCGTGGCCGCCGTCGGCCTCGTACAAAGCAACCTCGCCATTGGGGTTGTTGGACATGGGTGTTCCTTTCGACCTGTCAAAGATCTAAATGGGGGTTTTAGCGGAAATTATTCGAAACAGCTGAGGGGAAAGTTAGAAGACGGACCAGCCGGTGCGCTCGGCCAGATCGGCGAGAGCCGCAGTCCCGGCCAGGGAATTGCCTTTGGAGTCGAGGCGGGGGCTCCAGACGCAGATGGCCCCTTCGCCGGGCACGATCGCCAGGATTCCGCCGCCTACGCCGCTCTTCCCCGGGAGCCCCACGCGGTAGGCAAATTCGCCGGCCGCGTCATACATGCCGCACGTGAGCATGATGGAACTGATGCGTTTGGCCTCACTCCGGGAGACCACGGTGCCCTGTGCGCCCCGGCCGTCCTGGGCCAGGAAGAGCGCGGCCTTCGCCGTCTCCACGCAGGTCATCATGATGGAGCACTGCCTGACATAGTTCTCCACTACCGCCTGCGCGGGGTAGCGCAGGTTGCCGAAGTCCCTCAGGAAGTGGGCCAGGGCAAGGTTGCGGCTGCTGTTGGCGAGCTCGCTTTTCGCGGCGTCCTCGTCGATGAACGGTCCCTGCCCGCCGATGCGGTGGCCCGCCTCCCGGGAGAGGAAGTGCAGGAGTTGTTCGGCGGCGTCGGGAAATCGTTCCATGAGGTGGTCGGTGACCACCAGGGCGCCCGAGTTGATAAACGGATTCCGGGGAATCCCGTGCTCCACTTCGAGCTGCACCAGGGAGTTGAAGGACGTGCCGGATGGTTCGCGAAGGACCCTGGACCAGAGCCCGCCCGGGTCGCCTGAGCTGAGTGCCAGGGCCAGCGTGAAGACCTTGGAGATGCTCTGGATGGAAAAGGGAACGTCGGCATCTCCGGCGCTGAACACTTTCCCGGACGATGTGGCCACCGCAATGCCGAAGCGGCTGAACGGCGGGGATGAGAGGTGGGGGATGCCTGCGGGAACTGATCCTGCTTCAGCCCGGGGCCGGTGGTTCCGCACGATATCGTCCAGGACCAGGTCGAGAGGGGGCGAGTCGAGTACTGTCTTCATGGGTTGCGCGGGTGCTCCTTGTGCTTGCCGGCCCACTCCTGGATGTGGAGCAGGGCGACCAATGAATGGCGGGGATCGGTGAAGTTCAGGCCGGTCACGCGGCTGGCCTTGCTGATCCGGTAATAGACGGTGTTCTTGTGCAGCTTCATTCGCTTTGAGCATTCGCTGACGTCCAGTGACGACTCGAAATACACCCGAAGGGTCTCCGCCAGTTCCCCGTCGTCACGGAGGAGGGACCAGAGGCTGCGATGGCGGAAAGCCGAGGCTGTGAAATTCTCAAGGGCTTCGTGGAAGAGGATGTCCACTTCGAAGTCATCCACGGTGGCCACAGCAGCGGTCCCGTCCCGCCGCATGGACCCGAGCAGTGCCTCCGTCTTGGCGGTCACCGAGTGAATCGACAGCAGATCGGGGGCGACGGGTCCTACTGCGGCAAAGGGACTGATGCCCAGGTGCTTTCCGGCGTCCCGCACGATGGCTTCGGCGAGGCTCCGAAGCCCGGCTTCGGCATTGGCGGACTGGAGTGCCGGGATGATCACCGCGGTGTCGCCGTTGAACTGCCCCACGACTGCCGACTGTTTGTACGCAGCCGCGTGGATGGACGCGAGGTTGGCGAGTTCCCCGTGTTTGAGTGCTGCATCGTCTGCCTGCGCGTCAGTTGCCGACATTCCCAACAGGATGAGCGCTGCGGGGCGGTCCGCCGGGATCTTCTCGCTGTGGGCGCTCGCCGCGGCTTCTGCCGGACCGGAGAGGATCCGCGCGATCCGGTCCTGCCGCATGTGCACCGACTGCTGGTTCCGGTAGCGGATCAGCTCGGCAGACGCGCGCGCCGCGGATCCGGTGAGGACATAGTCGACGTCGGCCCCGAAGCCGTCTCCGGTTTCCTGCAGCCAGATGTACCCCATGATGCGGTCCCCGGCGAACAGGGTGATGGCGATGCGCTCCCGGAGTCCGTCCTGCGGCCGGGCCGGAACCCTGACAGGCAGTCGGGTCCGGTGCAGTTCGCGGTAGGCGCCGAGGTCCTTCAGGAGGAGTTCGTATTTTCGCGGACCCCGGCGGGCAAGGATCGATGCCTTGCGGAGCTCATCGATGTCATTGGTCACTGTGGAGTACGCGAGGACTTTGTTCGCGGCGTCCTCGATGACCACGTGGCTCGACGTCAGGCGTGCAGTGGTCTGCGCGATGGCGAACAGGTCTTCTTCCAGCAGCGTCAGCACTTCGCTCTGGTAGCTGCGGGGCATGATCCTGTCCTTGGCGATGGACAGGAGCCGGTCCCAGTCGGCGGCCGGGTCCACCAGGAGAAGGCCCGTTCCTGCTGCGCGGAGCAGCTCTTCGGCTTCCTCGAGTTCGCCGGTCCTGCCCTTGACGGCAAGCACCAGGGGAGGATTCTTCAGGAGGCGCCGCAGCGCCGGCAAAGCGGACCGCCCGCGAACCCCGATCAGCAGGACGAACGCGGCGCCGCCGTCGGACGTTTCGTCGTCGGAGTCAACGATCAGGAAGCGTTCAATCGGGGAATCCGCGTTGGACGGCCGGAGGATGAGGCTGGCGAAACCAAGGGGGAGATCCGACAGGATGTCATCCATTGTCGCTGCGGCCATGGGCTTCCTTCTGCATTGATACCCGTCCGGACGGCTCTGTCCGGTCACACCATGCTATCCAGAGCATTTCCCGGAAAATATGGGTGCCGGACTAAATCCAGTGCTGCGTTTTAGGTCCCTGAACCAAGGCGCGGCCGGCCGGGGAAGGCGGGCACGGGGCGCCGCTTTTGCGGCACGCGGCTTAAGGCGCAACGGACGACGGCGGGCGGTCCCGCCGTCGTCCGTTTCCCTGGCGGCCGGCGCCCGCCCGGTCAGGAGTCCGTCTCTGTTTTTCCAGGGGCGAATCTTCCAGGAGTGAGCGCGTAGAAGGGCGTGAACCGGCCCCTTTCTCCGGGAGCAATGTTGGAACGGACGATCGAAGCGCTCTCAAGGGCGGCCAGATGGTGCCTGACCGAATCCCGGCAGGAGGCGATGCCGTTGCTGATGTCGGCTACCTTGCTAGCACCGTTGCTTGCCAGGTAGTCGACGATTTGGGCCCTGATCGGTGTTCTCCGCGTCCTTGCCGTCCGCTCAAGGGTTTGCACGTCCGTCGGGCTCTGGAGTTCAGAATCAGCGGTCATTGTCCATGTCCTTTCATTCGGTGTGTGGGGGATTTTGGTAGAAACGAGGGTGGCCGGGCGGGGCCTGGTCAGCGCATTGAAGCGGGCTCAAGCTCCCTGCTGAACTCAGCGTCCTGCGCGCCGTGGGGCGCTCCGGAAGGCTCCGCTTCGAGTCGGGAGGCGGACCTGTCGTGCTTCTGGCCGATGACGGCGGTGGCGATGGCATTTCCCAGGATGTTGGTGGCGGTGCGTCCCATGTCCAAGAGCTGGTCGATCACCAGCAGGACGCCAATGCCGGCGGCGGGGATACCGAAACCGGGGACCACGGCAGCCACGACGACGAGTGACCCGCGGGGCACGCCGGCCATGCCTTTGCTGCTGAGCAGGAGCATTGCGGTCATCGCGATCTGCTGGCCGAGGTCCATGTCGATGCCGTAGGCGTTGATCAGGAAGACCGACGCAAAGGTCATGTACATCATGGAACCGTCCACGTTGAACGAGTAACCCAGGGGCAGCACGAAGCCGGTGGTGCGCTTCTCGATGCCGAACTTGGTCAGGCCTTCGATGAGCTTGGGCAGGGCGGCTTCACTGCTGGAAGTGGCGAATGCGATAACCATGGGTTCACGCACAATCCGGACCAGCCGGAAGGCCGCCCGTCCGAGGAAAGCGACCGCGACGGCGATCATGATCGCCCAGAGTGCGGAGAGGGAGACGTAGAAGCCGCCGATGAACGAGGCATAAGTGGCAAACGCATCCAGGCCCTTGGAGGTGAAGGCTGCCGCGATGCCGGCGAAAACGCCCACCGGGGCCGCCTTCATCACATACCCGGTGACCTTCAGCATGACGCCCATCAGTTCATCGATGGCATCCGCGATGGAGGAGCGGCCCTTCTTTCGCAGATTCAGCAAGGCAATGCCGAACAAGGCGCCGAAAACAAGGATCTGAAGGGGGTTGTTGGCAGTCAGGGCAGCGAAGACGCTCGTCGGGATGATGTGGGTGATGAACTCCTGGTAATCGAGGGGCTTCGTTTCCATCCCCGCGTCGCCGCCTGGCATCAGGTTGAGCCCGTCACCGACGTTGAGCACATGGGCGGTGATGAATCCGAAGGCCCCTACCAGGACGGAGGCGGACAGGAACCAGACCATGGAGCGCCCAAAAAGCTTGCCCACGCCGGCGGACTTCGCCGCTCCAGCGATGCCGGAGACGAGGGTGGCAAAGATCAGCGGGGCGATGATCATTTTGATGAGGTTCAGGAACATGTGCGTCACGGTGTCGAGGACCGCCACGACGGATTCGCGCGTTTCCAGCGGCAGCAGCCAGTGGAACAGCAGCCCGCTGAGGATTCCGAAGACGAGTGCGGCCAGAATCCACATTGTTGATTTGTTTTTCATAGTCAGTCCTTGGGTAGAGACCGGGGATATTTGGGCACGGCGGTGTGCCCCTGCTCCCGTGGTCTTGCGGGGTGGTTGTCGCTGGTCGAGTTTGTCGAGACCTGGTTTCGACAGGCTCAACCGGCGGCGCTATTTGCTCAGGTTGGCCAGGCGTTGGGGGCTGAGGAGGTCTTCGAGTTGCTCGGCGGTGAGCAGGTTGTGTTCGAGGACGAGTTCGGCGACGCCTTTGCCGGTGGCGAGGGCTTCCTGGGCGATGGCGGTTGCGGTGGTGTAGCCGAGGTGGGGGTTCAGGGCGGTGACGAGGCCGATGGATTGTTCCACGGTGAGGCGGAGGTGTTCGGTGTTGGCGGTGATGCCCCGGACGCAGCGTGCCGTGAGGGTGCGGCAGGCGGCTTCGAGGTGGGAGATGCTCTTGTGGAGGCTGTGGACGATGACGGGTTCGAAGGCGTTGAGCTGGAGTTGCCCGGCTTCGGCGGCCATGGTGATGGTGACGTCGTTGCCGATCACCTCATAGGCGACCTGGGAGACGACTTCCGGGATCACCGGGTTGATTTTGCCGGGCATGATGGAGGACCCGGACTGCACGGCGGGGAGGTTGATTTCGCCGAGTCCGGCGCGGGGGCCGGAGGAGAGCAGCCGGAGGTCGTTGCAGATTTTGGAGAGTTTCACGGCGACGCGTTTGAGGACGCCGGAGAGGTGGACGAAGGCGCCGACGTCCTGGGTGGCTTCGATGAGGTCCGGCGCGGTGACCAGGGGCAGGCCGGTGATTTCGGCGAGGTGCCGGCAGGCTGCTTCGGTGTAGCCGGCGGGGGCGTTCAGGCCGGTGCCGATGGCGGTGGCGCCGAGGTTGATTTCGTGGATCAGCAGGTCCGCTTCGGCCAGGCGGAGCCGGTCCTCGCCGATGGTGACGGCGTAGGAGCCGAATTCCTGGCCGAGGGTCATGGGCACGGCGTCCTGGAGCTGGGTGCGGCCCATCTTCACCACGGTGCGGAATTCCACCGCTTTGGCGGCGAACGCGTCTTGGAGTTCGGCGAGGGCGGCGAGGAGTTCGCGGGCGGCGAAGATGGTGCCGAGTTTCACCGCGGTGGGGTAGACGTCGTTGGTGGACTGGGAGAGGTTGACGTGGTCGTTGGGGTGCAGGCGGGTGTAGTGGCCTTTGGGGTGTCCGAGGATTTCCAGGGCGCGGTTGGCGATGACCTCGTTGGCGTTCATGTTCGAGGAGGTTCCGGCGCCGCCCTGGATGACGTCGACGACGAACTGGTCGTTGAGTTTGCCGTTCATGACGTCGGTGCAGGCGGCTTCGATGGCGTGGGCGCGTTCGGCGTCGAGGAGGCCGAGTTCGTGGTTGGTGCGGGCGGCTGCGAGTTTCACGGCGGCGAGGCCGCGGACCAGGTACATGTTGGTGGAGAGCGGCTGGCCGGTGATGGGGAAGTTCTCCACGGCCCGGAGCGTGTGCACGCCCCAGTACGCGGCGGCGGGAACGTCCCGGTCACCCAGGAGATCATGCTCGGAACGTGTGTCCGGGGCGGTAAGGGAAATGGTCATTTGGGTCCTCGCAGGGCTTCGTTGACGGGTTTGGACGGTGAAATTTTGGCGCGCTTCAGGGACGCCGCAGGCAGCACGGAGGCATGGGTGTGCCGCGGCAGGGAGGCCGCGCGGGCATGCGGTGGTTGGGCGGGTCAGGGCACGCTGGGTGAAATTCGGGGCTTAGGGTTTAGCGCGTATGGCCGGACGTGGAGTTCTCGCTTCCGGGGACGATGGTGCCCAGGGCGCATTCCACCCCGTGCAGATGCATCCTCATGGCCTGGGATGCTTCCTCGGCTGATCCGCTCTCAATGGCAGCGAAAATGCGCGCGTGCTCTTCGCCGGATTCCTTGCGCCGGTCAGCCACGAGGTTGAGGGTGTTGGACTGGTTGGCCATGGCGTCGCAGATGTCCGACAGGAATGATTCGAACACGCCGTTCCCGCTGCACCGGGCGATGGTCACGTGGAACTCGGTGTTCAACAGCACCCACTGCTGCAGATCGTCCTCTTCGGACATTTCCCGAAGGATTTCCCGAAGAGCCTCCACATCTTCGGCGCTGCGGCGCTGGGCTGCCAGGCCAGCGGCAGGCACTTCGACGTGGGGGCGGGCTTCCACGAGGGCGCTGGCGGAGTACTTGCCGAGTTTGAGGTCCTGGGCCACCTTGTCAGCGATGACAAAGGTGCCCTTGCCTGTATGGGTGGCGGTCAGTCCCAGTGCGGTGCATGAACGCAGTGCTTCCCTGACCATCGTCCGGCTCACACCGTATTGCTTGGCGAGCGAGGCCTCCGAGTCGAGGCGGGTGCCGACCGGAATCCTGCCGCCCTCGATGGCGCTGCGAAGGGATGCGAACACCGCCTCGGCCGCCCCAACGCGCACCACTCGGTCTTGCGCAGCTGTCCAGCTGTCCAACAGGTTCATACGACGACTATGGCACTTGTCACAGAACCTGTCAAAGGGGTCCTGAATATTGCGTGGCCCGGGGTGCTTTCGCCGCCCACAAAGAACGCCGAATCAGCCGCGGTAGTCCTCCACCTGCTTGACCGGCCGCACCTCGGCCTCGTCCGGATTCTCGCCGTACTGCTTCTTGGCCCGCCGCTGGCGCAGCAGATCCCAGCACTGGTCCAGGTCCTCTTCGATGCGCTGCAGCCGTGAGCGGTCCGGGGCGTGATCGGCGCCGGGCGCGGCGGACTCCGCTTTGTCACGAAGCTCGCGTTCCTCGTCAACGAGGCTCTGGATGCGGTGCAGGATGTCCTGTTCGTCCACGGTGTCCTTCTTCCTGGAGGGGGTACCAGCCAGCGTAGTGTCGCCCGCGGTGCCTGACCAGATCTTCGCGGGGGCGTGCCGGCGCGGGCAACCGGAACAAACAGAAGCGGACGACGGCGGGAGGTCCCGCCGTCGTCCGCTTCCGGCTGTTATGGCCAGCAGCCGGTTCGGGCCTCGTCAGTCGCCCCCACCGCCGTCACCGCCGCCACCGCCGTCACCGCCGCCGCCCCCGCCGTCACCACCGCCGCCGTCGGAGTTGTCGCCATCGCCGAAATAGCCGTTGTAGCCTGAACCGCCTGATCGGGAACCAGTGGCACGGCTGCGTGGCTTCATGACCCCGAACAGCAGCACGCCGGCCGCCTGGGGGTCGCCCCCGGAGGCCGCAAAGACGGCCCTCCGTTTCACGCCGGCGCGCCAGGTGGTCCCGAGGACCAGGGCATACGAGAGCGCCAGTCCCAAGTAAGTGGCCGTCCGTGCGGCAGAGAACTCCAGCCCGAACGCGGCGATAACCATGGCTGCGAAGATCAGTCCTGCCGGAAAAGCAAGGAGAAGCCGAAGAATCAAGCGGCCACGCAGCCTGCCCTTCGACACGGGCAGCGGCGCGGTGCGCACGGATCTGGCGCCTCGCCGCCTGGCACTCATCGCGAGCCTCGGCGGTTCCATCTGGCCTCCCGGATACATAAGCCTTAGTCAAATGCCGTGTCCGGCATGGTCGTGGTGCTGTGTGGATCCTATGTCCCCGGTACCTCGCGCCTCTGGCCGTCGCCCGCGTTCTGTGCTGGACTGACTGCTGGGTTGCGCCTGCCAAGGGCACCGCCCACCAGTCGGCCAGCCGGCTCAGACCGGCCCAAAGAAGGGATCTGTCGCATGGCAACGTTCAAGATCGGCTACTTCGTCGGAAGCCTGGCCCGCGGCTCCATCAACCGCACCCTCGCCAACGCCTTGACCAAACTGGCTCCGGAGGACCTCGAGTTCACAGAGATCCCCATCAAGGACCTCCCGCTGTACAGCTACGACTACGACGCCGATTTCCCGCCCGCCGGCCGTGCGCTGAAGGAAGCCATCGAGGGCTCGGACGGCATCCTGTTCGTATCCCCCGAGTACAACCGCTCCATCCCCGGCGCACTCAAGAACGCCATCGACTGGGGGTCACGCCCCTGGGGAACCAACTCGTTCGCGCGCAAACCCACCGGCATCATCGGCGCCTCGCCGGGCAGCATCGGCACCGCCGTGATGCAGTCCTCGATGCGCGCCGTCCTCAGCTTCCTCGATGCGCCCCAGCTCAATGCCCCGGAGGTCTACCTGAAGTTCGATCCCGCCGACTTCGCCGACGACGGAACGGTCACCAACCAGGGCACCGCGGACTTCCTGCGACACTACATGGAGGAATACGGCGCTTTCGTGCAGCGGGTGCTTGCCGCCAACGCTCCCGGCCACATCGGCGACCCCACACCGGACGAGGCCAAGCTCTCGCGCTGAGTCCCAGGCAAGCGACAGCGGACGACGGCGGGACCTCCCGCCGTCGTCCGCTGTGGGATATTGCGGTGACCTGCGTTATTGAAACTCCCGCAGGGCCTCTGAATACTGGAAGGCAGGTTATTCAGGATCGGCCCGGGACGGTGTGGACATGACCAGCGAAGGATCCGGCAGCGCGTTCAGGCGGCGGGTGGAACGGGCTGCCGAACTGCGTGCCGTCCGGGCCACCGGCATGACGGCCCACGAGGAAGCCGAACTTACCGCCGCTGAGGAAAAGGAGCGGGAAAAGCGGCGGAAGGTGGATGACGCCAAGAGGGCCGAATACCTGATCCGGGACGCCATGGCCCAGGGGAAGTTCGACAACCTGAAGTACGCCGGCAAACCCATTCCGGGGCTGGGCGAGGGCTACGATCCCGACTGGTGGGTCAAGGGCCTCATCCAGCGCGAGAACATCACCGGCATGGGCCCGAAAGCCATTCTCCTGCGGACCGAGGACGCCGGGCTGGACGCCAGGCTCGACTCGCAGTATTCGGAGAAGCAGGTCCGCGAGATCCTGCAGGATTTCAATAAGCGCGTGATCGATGCCCGCCGCCAGCTCCAGGGCGGGCCGCCCGTCGTCACCAGGACCCGTGAGGTTGATGCCGAAGTGGAGCGCTGGCGCGAGCGGCGCGCCACCGCCGCTGCCGCCGCTGCGGCAGCGGCGCCGCCACCGGAGCCTGAAGGTAAGCACTCCTGGTGGCGGCGGATCTGGAACGGCGGAACGTAAAGCCACGCCGCTCCCGGACGTCAGACGGTGCGGTGGGCGCGGGACAGGTTCTCGGTGAGCTCGGCGGCATTCTGGCGAATCACGTAGGCCGGGCGGTCGCGTTCAACCCGCCAGCTTTCGGACAGGGGACCGACGTTGACGGTGTCGAAGCCAAACTCGTCGTAGATCCGGGTCACGAGTTCCGCAGCCTCGGGGTAGTTGCTGGCCGTGGCAAGGGCCCGGCGGCCTTCGGTGCCGGCCGGGGTCCCGTCGGTGGTGATCTCCTTCGCCATGATGTGGTTGAAGCCCTTGGCCACCTTGGAGGTGGGAAGGTGCTTCTGCAGCAGCCCGGACGTCGTCTCCTGGCCGCTGTCCAGTTCAGGGAAGCGGCCGTCCCGCTCCCAGTAGTAGTTGTTCGTATCGATCACGATCTTTCCTTCCAGCGGTTGCGCCGGAACGTCCCCGATGCTCTTGAGCGGCACGGTGACGACGGCGAAATCGCCCGCCGCTGCCGCCTCCGCCGCTGTTGCGGCCCGGGCCCGAGGTCCCAGTTCCGCCACGAGCTCCGCCATCGTTTCCGGCCCGCGCGAATTGCTGATGACCACGTCGTAGCCCAGCTCCACGGCCTTGCGGGCGATCTGGCTGCCAATGTGTCCTGCACCGATGATTCCGATTGTTGTCATGTCCGGGCCAACACCGCCCGGGCCGTGGATATTTCGGGCGCGCCACGATGTGTAGCGCCCCGCACGGAATCACCGCCAGTCCTCTTCGAAGTCCGGGTGATCTGCGTAGGGCAGCGCCAAGGCCTTCAGCGACCGCGTGGTCCATTCGATGGCTTCGGGAATCCAGCGGGATTCCTCCTCGAAGGGGTCGCTGACCATGGTGGCCAGCGCCGTCTGCCGCGCCGACTCAACGATCCGGATAACCCTCTTCTTCGCCTCGCACTCCAGCAGGAGCCGGTGCTCGTACCATTTCGCCGACTCGGAGACTGTGCGGTCACTGAGGATCTTGAGGGCCGCAGCTTCATCTTCCCTGACGCGCTCGGTCAGGAATTCGACAATGTCCACAACTTTTCAGCCGCCGGCAGCCCCGTCAGTGAGGTCGACGCCTGTGAGGTCGGCGCCTTCGGCAGGGTCCTGGGAGTGCACCCGGATGTCCCTGGGATCAGCGCTCTCGTCGCCCTCGGCCGGAGCTTCACTGTGGACACGCTCCGAAGCGCGTGGGTTTTCGCTCATGTCCGCTCCTTTGCTGTGCTTTGTGCTGTGGTTCAGGAATCCCCGTTACTGATCATCTAGCTCCCGTAGCCACAAGGCTGTCAAGGACCCTTCCACCCTGCCCGGTCCACTGCAGTGGAGGACAATAAGTCCCATCGGAAGACGGCCCAGCGAAGGAGCAGGACAGTGTCAGAGACGAACGGACCACGGCGCGCAGCGCAGCAGATGCAGGAAGCGGCCCGGTACCTGGCCCGCGCCACCAGGAACCTGGACGCTCCCTCGGACAGCCACGAAATCCTCCGCAGCCTGACCGAAACCCAGGGCTCCATCGCCCAGGCCATCCGCGAACTGGCCGCATGGCACCGGGCGGCGGCAGCAGGCACGCACTATTCCCGCCCCCACAACGAAAGCGCCCGCGGCGTGATGACCGCGGTGGCCGAACTGGACATCGCGGCGCAGGAAGCCGATGCGCTGCAGGAAACCCTCAACCGGGCCCACGGCGGCAGCAGCGTGGTGAACTGGATGGAAGAACCCGAACCCGAACCTGAGACGCCGGCCGGCGACGACTAAGCGCGAACGCAAGCGGACGACGGCGGGAAGTCCCGCCGTCGTCCGCTGCTTTCGGTGCTGAGTGCCCGCCGGGCGTGCCGCTATGCGTGCGCGTAGGTGAGGCAGTCGGCGTTGTCCGCGCCGGGACCCACATGGACCTCGGGCGCCTTGCACATCAGGTGGTCGTTATGGGCGCATTCGGAGCGCTGGCAGGCACCGACGTCGGCCAGGACCTTGGGCAGGCCGCCATGGGTGCCGGTGTCGATGAACGTGGCGCAGGATGCGTGGTCTTCGGTCCCGCCCACCGTGATGGCGGCGGCGTTGCAATGCGAATGGTCGTTGAAGGAACAGTTGGAAACACTGCAGTCTGCGACGTGCGTTGTCATAGGAGGGTCCTCCGTGGTTCGGCTGCCCGGGCGGGCGGCTCCCTGGGTCCACGGTAGGCCTGTCCTACCCAATCAAAAAGACCCAAACGCATGACCTAATTGAACCGCCCGCGCGGCGGTTAGGGCATTACGGCCTATGGCCGGGCAGCGCCGCGGCTCCTACAATTGAGGTAGGGCCGACGGCACGACTCCCGGCACGTCCGGGAGGCCTTCCCAAAGCAGCCGCCGGCCCCTAAACTCTGATCACCACCCGCACCATAAGAAGGCAGCTACACCAGGCTGTCTTCCTTTTCGTGCGCCTGGGCTCCCTCGGCCGGGGCTGTTGCCGGAGCCGACACGGTGGCGTAGTGGTGGAAGGGGTTGAACCGGCTGCGGGACAGCTCGCCGAATGCGTAGGCGGTCTCGGCGTGCTCGGACAGGTCCACGCCCACGTTTTCGGCTTCCTCGCTGACCCGGAAACCGAGCGTCTTGTGGATGGCGAGGCCCAGGACGGTGGTCACCAGGCCGGAGAGCAGGACGGTTACCAGGACGGCAACGGTCTGGGCCACCAGCTGGTGGAGTCCGCCGCCGTAGAAGAGGCCGCCGCCCTCGCCGTCCACCGGAAGTGCAATGAAGCCAAGGGCCAGTGTGCCGATGAGGCCGCCGCCGAGGTGCACGCCCACCACGTCGAGGGAATCATCAAGGCCGAACCGGTACTTCAGGTCCACGAAGATGGCGCACAGGGCGCCCGCCGCGAGGCCCAGGCCGATGGCGGCCACCGGGCTGATGTTGGCGCAGGACGGGGTGATGGCCACCAGGCCGGCCACTACGCCGGACGCGGCGCCCAGGGAGGTGGGGTGTCCGTGGCGGATCTTTTCCGTGACCAGCCAGCTCAGCATTGCCGCAGCGGGGGCCACCAGGGTGTTGATCCAGATCAGGCCGGCCTGCTCTGCCGTGGTGGCTGCCCCGCCGTTGAAACCGAACCAGCCGAACCAGAGGATGGCGGCACCGAGCATGATGAAGGGGATGTTGTGCGGGCGGTGGTTGGGGTCCTTGCCGAAGCCCTGGCGTTTGCCCACGATGACGGCGAGGACCAGCGCTGCGACGCCGGAGCTGATTTCCACCACGGTGCCGCCGGCGAAATCGATGACCTGCCCGAACACGGAGGTGATGGCTCCGTTGGCGCCCAGCAGGCCGCCGCCCCAGACCATGTAGGCGAGCGGGCAGTACACCAGGGTGATCCAGATGGGCACAAAGAGCGCCCAGGAACTGAACTTGGCGCGGTCCGCGATGGCGCCGCTGATGAGGGCCACGGTGACCATGGCGAACGTGCCCGCGTAGGCTGCCTTGATGAGGTCCGGGGAGCCGATGAGGTTGGTGAGCCCGAAGTTGGCGAACGGGTTGCCGAAGATTCCCAGCACGCCTTCGCCGCTGCTCATGGAGTAGCCCCACAGCACCCAGATGACGCCGACGATGCCCGCCGAGATGAAGCTCATCATGATCATGTTGAGCGCCGCCTTGGCCCGGGTCATGCCGCCGTAAAAGAGGCCGAGACCGGGCGTCATGATCAGCACAAGGGCCGTTGACACCAGCACCCAGACGTTTTCCGCAGTGATTTGCACCTGCGTGTCCCTTCTCATCAAGTCTTCCGTACGGGACCTCGAGTGATTCCGGGCCACGCCCCCGCTCAATGTTTCACGGTCCGTGTTTCCGATAATCGGGCGCTACGTTGCAGGAAAGTTACAGGACCAGGGCTTGCGTGAAGATCACGTGACCGCTGTGTTTCGGGCATGTTAACGAAAGGCCCCGGGCGCGGTGCCGGGATGCTTTTTGCGGTGCACGTTTCGGCGAGATGACCGGCTGCTCACCAGGCGCGGATCGGCGGTGGATCAACGGGGCGGGCCGGGGTCGGGCTTGCGTTAAAGCGAGAGAACGACGGCGGGATGTCCCGCCGTCGTTCTCTGTTGCCTTACGGGGTTGCCCCGGAAGGAAGGATCGGCCGGCTAACCGGCCAGGCCGGCCACGCCGAAGATGACCGCAGCGATCGCGAAGCCCATGACGCCGATCAGCGTTTCCATGACAGTCCAGGTCTTCAGGGTGGTCTTCACGTCCATGCCGAAGAATCGGCCCACCAGCCAGAAGCCGGAGTCGTTGACGTGCGAGACCACCACGGAACCGGCGGCCACGGCGATGACCAGGGCGGCCACCTGCATGCCGTTCATGCCGGCGAGGGCCACTGCGGGAGCGATCAGCCCGGCGGTGGTGGTCAGTGCCACCGTCGCGGAACCCTGCGCGATGCGCAGGATGGCCGAGATCAGGAAGCCGGCCAGCAGCAGGGGAATGCCGACGTCGCCCAGGACGCCGGCCAGTGCGGTGCCGATGCCGGACGTTCGCAGCACGCCGCCGAACATGCCGCCGGCGCCGGTGATCAGGATGACGGAGCAGACCGGGCCGAGGGAGGATTCGAGCAGCTTTTCCAGGGTGGCGCCGCGGGAACCGCGCAGCCTGCCCAGGACGAACATGGCCACCAGTACCGCGATCAGCAGTGCCACCGGCGTTTCACCAAGGGTGCGCAGGATCTGGTACCAGGCTTCGGTCTTTGCCGAGGCCGGAAGGACGCCGGAGGAAGCCAGGGTGCTGAGGCCGGTGTTGAGGAAGATGAGGACCAGCGGAAGGAGCAGGACGCCCACGACCGTGCGGAACCGCGGCGGGTTCTCTTCGGCGGCGGTGTCGGCGTGGCCCAGCAGTTCCGGAACGGGGAGGACCAGCTTCTTGCCGGTCCACAGACCGAACAGGTATGCGGTGACGTACCAGGTGGGGATGGCGGTGATGAGGCCGGCGATCAGCACGAGGCCGATGTTGGCGTCGAAGAAGGTTGCCGCGGAGACCGGGCCCGGGTGCGGGGGCAGGAAGATGTGCATCACGGAGAAGGCGCCTGCAGCCGGCAGGCCGTAGCGCAGCACGCCGCCGCCAAGGCGGTGCGCCACTGCGAAGACCACGGGCAACATGACCACCAGGCCGG
The DNA here is from genome assembly GCF_000876655.1 of Arthrobacter sp. SPG23. Classification (GTDB taxonomy): domain Bacteria; phylum Actinomycetota; class Actinomycetes; order Actinomycetales; family Micrococcaceae; genus Arthrobacter. The sequence continues at coordinate 111,855 of NZ_JYCN01000026.1, read as the reverse complement.
CGTCGAAGAAGATGGGGAAGCCGAAGATCAGCGAGGCGAGGCCCAGTGCGAACGGGGCGCGCTTCTCACCGAAGAGGTTGATGAGGTAATCGGCCAGGGCCTTGGCGCCGCCGCTGGTTTCAACGATGCGGCCGAGCATTGCGCCCAGGCCCACCAGCAGGGCCACGGTACCCAGCGTGCTGCCGAACCCGTTGACGAGCACCGGAACCACCTTGTCCGCCGGGATGCCGGTGGCGAAGGCGGTGGCCAGGCTGATGAGGATCAGGGCCAGCAGCGCGTGCATGCGCAGCTTGATGATGAGGAACAGCAGCACCAGAATGGCGGCGCCGGCAATCAGCAGCAGGGGACCTGCGCCGAGGGTTTGAGTCCATCCTTCGATGGTCATGGTTCTCCTTTGAAACAGATGTGTTGGGGGGCTGTGAAGCTTAGGGGCTGTGGAGCCTGGGGGGATTGGGGGATCAGGAGGTGCAGGGGGCCTGGGCCGCCGGCAGGTGGAGGGCGGCCTTGACGGCCTGAACCAGGTCCTCGGGCGTGCGGGTGATGTCCAGGCGAAGGCTTCCGGCGGCGAGTTCCTGCGGCGTCAGCGGTTCCAGGGTGGCCAGCTGGCTGGGCAGGAGCGTCACCGGCATGAAATGGCCTTCGCGTCCGCGCATGCGCTCGCCGAGCAGGGCGGGATCGCCGTCGAGGTGGATAAAAACCACCGTGCCTTCCGCCTCGGACAGCAGCTGCCGGTAGCTGTGCTTGAGGGCGGAGCAGGTCAGGACGGTGCTTTTGCCTTCCGCGGCCTGGGCGGTCATCCAGTCCCGGATGGACTGCAGCCAGGGCCAGCGGTCCTCGTCCTGGAGCGGGATGCCGGCATTCATCTTGGCGATGTTGGACTCGGGATGGAACTGGTCCGCCTCGGCCATGTCCCAGCCGAGATCCCGGGAGAGGGCCCCGGCGATAGTGGACTTGCCGGCTCCGGCGACACCCATGACTACCAAGTGCATGGCAGGAAACTTCATTGTTCTACCTCCGTAGAAGACATCGTTGGCTTCGGAATGAAGCTCAGGCCAGCAGCGGACGCTGGATAGGAAAATAAGATAGCACCATTTGGATGCATTAGTAGCATCTTTTTGTAACACAGGTCATACCTTTACTTATTTGTGGCCTAAACTGGAGGCCAGGCGCCACGGCGCAGAGGGAGGCTTCAAACATGTCGACGGCGACAGACAACCACGCGGACGCAACCGACGGTGAGGCGGCGGTTCCGGCACTGCATCTGCGGGTACTGGACGCCCTCGGCGAAGCCATCGTTTCCGGCGAGTTGGCCCCGGGCCGACGGCTGACCCTGGACGATCTCCAGCAGCACTACAACGTGTCCCGCACCCTGGCCCGGGACACCATGCGCGTCCTGGAATCGATGAACCTGGTGTATTCCCGCCGCCGGGTGGGCATCGTGGTGCAGGACCCCGAACTCTGGAACGTCTTTGATCCCAAGCTGGTGCGGTGGCGGCTTGCGTCCAGCCGCCGGGCCGAGCAGTACAGCAGCCTCACGGAACTCCGGATCGCCGTCGAACCCATCGCCGCCGCGGGTGCTGCGCGCCGTGCGGGCGCAGCGGAACGCCGCCAGCTCACGGCGCTTGCTGCAGAACTGAGGCGGCTCGGCGAAGCCGGCGAGCTGGAAGCATTCCTCCAGGCGGACATCGCCTTCCACAGCCTGCTCCTGCACAGCAGCGGGAACGAAATGTTCAAGGCCCTGGACGGCATGGTGGCCGAAGTCCTGTCCAGCAGGACCAAGCAGGGGCTGATGCCCTTCAAGCCGCGTCCTGACGCTCTGGCGGCACACGAGGCCGTGGCGGCGGCGGTTGCCGGGGGTGATGCAGGTACCGCGGAGGCCGCCATGCACCAGATCCTCGACGAGGTCCGCACGGCGATGGGGCTGCCGTAGGGACTCGCGGGAGGGCGCCGGCTCAGCGGGAGGGCGCCGGCGTCGGGCCCTGGGGCGTGTACATGGACGGCGGCGGCGCCGGGAACGGCTCGGCCGGGTACAACCCCGCCACCTGCATCATGTAATTGGCCCACTGCGGACCGGCAAGCATGTAGCCGTCCACCGACTTGTAGAAGTTGCCGTTGATGGTGACGTTCTGGCCAGCCCGTTGCTGGCCTTCCAGGGTGTCTCCAAAAAACGACGCCGTGGCCAGGCCGGAGGTGTAGCCCGCCACCCAGGTGGCGCCGTTGTTGTTGGACGTTCCCGTCTTGGCCGCCACCGGCACCTTGCTCTGGACCTTCGGGTTGATGTAGATACCGGAGCCCATTTTCAGCACGTCCTGGAGCACCGCGTTGACGCCGCGGGCCACCTCGGGCTTGACGGCAGGGCGGCACTGGGAGGATTCGGCCGGCAGGTGCCGGCCTGCCGGGTCGCTCACGTCCGCGACGGCGACCGGGGTGCAGTAGCGCCCGTCGTTGGCGAAGGTGGCAAAGGCGTTGGCGAGGTGCAGCGGGGCCACGCCGATGGCGCCCAGCAGGTTGCCGAGCTGGTGCATGTTGACTTGGGCTCCGTCCAGGCCGCTGTGGAGGCCCACGGCATCCACCATCTTCTGGATACCGCAGAAGTCCAGCTGCGCGGCTTCAGCGAAGGTGGCCGTGTTGATGGAGTTGTACAGGCCGTAGTTGACGGGCATGGGCCGGTAGTAGCCCGGATCGTTGTTCTGGAGATCATCCGCTGCGCCCTCGTTCCTCTGGGCGGTGTTGTAGGCGCCCAGCACCTTTCCGCAGCTGGACCGCCACGGAAAGTCGAGGGGATAGGTGCGCCGGGAAGCGTCGATCATGGCGTTGATGGGCTTGCCCTCGTTCAGCCATTCCGCAAACGTGAACGGCTTCATGGTGGAGCCGGGCTGGAAGCCGCCAGCGCCGTTGAGGTCATTGCCGTTGGCGTCCTTGGAGTCGACATTGAAGTTCAGCTGGGTGTCGAATTTCCCTTCGGCCGGCAGGAAGACGGTGTTCTGCGCCATGGCCAGGATCCGGCCGGACCCTGGCTGGATGGTGACCAGGGCGGCGCCCCATTTGTCCGGATTCGCGCCCGCGGTGGCCTCCACCTGGGCCTGGGCAGCGGCCTGCAACCGGCTGTCCAGCGTGGTGACGATGGTCAGGCCGCCGCGGTATAGCAGCCTCTCCCTGTCGTTGGGGTCCGCTCCGTATGCCGGGTTGTTGAGGATCAGGTGGGACACGTAGTCGCAGAAGTACGGTGCGATCACGGCGGCGGCGCAGCCCTGCCGGCCCGGGGTGATCTTCAGCTCCACGCCGGTGGCCGCGGCGGCGTCGTGCTCGGCCTGGGTGATTTTCTTCTGCTCCAGCATGTTGCCCAGGACCTGGTTGCGGCGTTGCAGCGAGTTCTCCGGATGCACGGCAGGGTCGTAGAAGCTGGGGCTGTTCACCAGCCCGGCCAGCAGCGCCGCCTGCGGCAAGGTGAGGTCCTTGGCGGAAGCGCTGAAGAAGTGCCGGGCGGCGGCCTCGATTCCGTAGGCGTCCCGGTTGAAGAACACGATGTTCAGGTAGCCTTCGAGGATCTGGTCCTTGGTGTATTTCTTCTCCAGTTCGATGGCCAGCTTCATTTCCCGAATCTTGTCGCCCACGCTCTTCTGGCCGCTGAGGATCACCTGCTCGCCTTGATCCGCGGAAAGATACGACTCATTGATGACGTTGGTGACGTACTGCTGGGTCAGTGTGGATGCGCCCTGACGGCCGCCCTGGGTGACGTTGAACGTCAGCGCCCGGAGGATGCCCTGAGGGTCCACGCCGCCATGTTCGTAGAAGCGGCTGTCCTCGATTGCGACGATGGCGTCCTTGATGAACGGCGACATCTGGTCGAGGGTGACCCGAACCCGGTTCTCCGCGTAGAAGGTGGCGATGGGCTGGCCGTCTGAGGTCACCATCTTGGTGGCCTGCGACGGAGGATTGACCGTGAGGTCGCCCGGCAGGTTGTTGAAGAACGTGATCGAGCTGCTGACCGTCACACCGGCGGCTGCCACGCTGGGGGCCACAAGGCTGGCAGCCAGGACCCCGCAGACGGCGCTCACGGCAATAAATCCGATCAGCCTTGCCAAGGCTGCGGCCAGACGGGAACCCCATCGCTTCTTCGGCGCCATTTCTTCCAGCTATCACGCGTGCCAGTGCCTCAAGGCTACGCCGGGCCGCCGCCCGCAGGACAGAGTCCTAATGCCCGCACGGGCCCCACCACCGGCTTAGGGTCAGTAGCTGGCGGGGGTTTCGGGCGGCTCAGCCACCGGGTCCGGAGGGATGTATTCGGCGGCGAGGGCCTCGGAGCCGCGAGCCAGGATGGCGACGTCGGCGCCCACCAGCACAAACGCGGCGCCGGCCGCCAAGTAGCTGCGCGCGGTGGCGGGGTTGAAAGCGTTCACGCCGGCCGGTTTGCCGGCCGCTTTGGCGGCAGCGATGCAGTGTTCGACGGCGGCACGCACCTCGGGATGTTCCTGCTGTCCCAGCCCGCCCATGGAGGCGGCGAGGTCCGAGGGCCCCAGGAAGATGCCGTCCACGCCGTCGACTGCCAGGATGTTTTCCACCGCTGCGACGGCGGCCTCGGATTCAATCTGGACGGTGAGGCTGATGGTGTGGCTGGCGCGGGCGAGGTAGTCCGGAATCCGGTTCCATCGAGAGGCCCGGGCCAGGGCCGAGCCCACGCCGCGGACGCCGTGCGGCGGGTACCGGGTGGCGGCCACCGCGGCTTCGGCTTCGGCGGCGGAGTTCACCATGGGTACCAGCAGGTTCTGGACGCCGAGGTCCAGGTACTGCTTGATCAGTACGGTGTCGTTGACCGCCGGCCGGACCATCGCCTGGACCGGGTAGCCGCGGACCGCCTGCAGTTGGGCCAGGACGGATTCCAGCCCGTTGGGGCTGTGCTCGGCGTCGATCAGCAGCCAGTCCAGGCCGGCCCCCGCGCAGAGCTCTGCCACCAGCGGGCTGCCGGAGCAGACCCACATGCCGGTGAGAGGACGGTCCGAGCCGGCCAAGGCGTCGCGGAACGTGGCGTCCGGTTCTACTCGAAGCGGCATGTGACACTCCCCAGGGGTCCGTAGTCGGCATGGACGGTGTCGCCCTTGTACACCCAGAGCGGGCGGGTGAAGGAGCCGGCCAGGATGATGTCCCCGGCCTTCATCCCGTCACCGTGGGCGGCGATTTTGTTGGCCAGCCAGTGCACTCCGTTGGCGGGGTGGTCCAGGACCCCTGCCGCGACGCCGGTTTCCTCCACGGTCTGGTTCTTGTAGAGGATGGCCGACACCCAGCGGAGGTCGACGGCGTCGGGCTTGACCGGGCGGCCGCCCACCACCATGGCGCCCATCGCGGCGTTGTCCGCGATGGTGTCCACGATGGTCCGGCCCTCCATCTCAATCCTCGAATCCAGGATCTCCAGCGCCGGAACCACATAGTCGGTGGCGTTGAGGACATCAAAGATCGTGCAGCCCGGCCCCTTGAGGCCGGACTTCAACACAAAAGCGAGTTCCACCTCCACCCGCGGATGGGTGTAACGGTCCCACTGCACCGAGCACCCGGTTTCCAGGACCATGTCATCGAAGATGGCGCCGTAATCCGGTTCGGTGATGCCGGTCGCCGCCTGCATCGCCTTGGAGGTGAGGCCGATCTTGCGGCCTACGAGCTTCCGGCCGGCGTCCTCGTTGCGGTTCCGCCACAGCTGCTGCACGGCGTAGGAATCCTCCACCGTCATGTCCGGGTAGCGGGACGTCAGCCGGGGCACCGGCTTGCGGTTCCGGCCGGCCTCGAGCAGCTCGTCCGCGATGGCTTCGATCGTCTTGGCATCGAGCATGGCTACAGCTGCGCTCCGAGCTTGAAGCCGGTCCGGTCACCTTCGGGGGCTCCATCCTTGCGGGTGTAGGAGAAGCCGTCGGCGCCGACCGTGACGGCCATCTCGCTCTTGTCCATGCGTTCGATGACGGGCTGGGGGTTGCCGTCGAGGTCCAGCACCAGGGATGCCTCGGTGTACCAGGACGGGACAACGGGGTTGCCCCACCAGTCGCGGCGCTGGTTGTCGTGGACGTCCCAGGTGATGGTGGGGTTGTCCGGGTCGCCGGTGTAGTAGTCCTGGGTGTAGATCTCGATGCGGTGGCCGTCCGGGTCCAGGATGTAGAGGTAGAACGCGTTGGACACGCCGTGCCGGCCGGGGCCGCGTTCGATCCGGTCGCTGATGCGCAGGGCGCCCATCTTGTCGCAGATCTGGATGATGTTGTGCTTCTCGTGCGTGGCGAACGCGACGTGGTGCATGCGCGGTCCGTTGCCGCCGGTCAGCGCGGTGTCGTGGACGGTCTGCTTGCGGTGCATCCAGACGGCGTAGGAGACGCCGTCGGAGTCCTGGATGTCCTCGGAAACGCGGAAGCCGAGGTCCTCGAGGTACTTGCGGCCGCGGGGAACGTCCGGGGTGACCTGGTTGAAGTGGTCCAGCCGGACCAGTTCGCCGGCGGAGTAGAGGTCGTAGCGCTGGGTGAGGCGCTCCACGTGCTCCACGTCGTAGAAGAATTCGTACGGGAAGCCCAGCGGATCCTCCACGCGGACGGAATCGCCGATGCCCTTGGTGAACCCGTCCTTGCGGCGTTCGGTGCGGCAGCCCAGCTCCTTGTAGTACGCCTCGGCGGCGTCCACCTCGGCGGGGGACTTCACCCGGTAGGCGAAGGCCGCGACGGCGGCGATCGGCCCCTTGCGGAGCACCAGGTTGTGGTGGATGAACTCCTCGAGGGAGCGCAGGTAAATGTTGTTCTCGTCTTCCTCGGTGACGTGGAGGCCCAGGAGGTCAACGTAGAACTCGCGTGACTTGGCAAGGTCAGTGACCACAATCTCCATGTACGCGCAGCGCACGATGTCCGGTGCCGGGACGGAGGGCTTCGGGATGACGTTGTTCATGGTGTTCTCTCTTCGTTGAAAGGTGTCTGGCTGGTCTTTGGGGGGACGGACTGAGCGCCGGAACTAGGCGCCGAATTTGGGCGTGTGGACCGTTCCGAGGGTGATGTGGACGGCCTGCTGGTCGGTGTAGAAGTCAATGGAGCGGTAGCCGCCTTCGTGGCCCAGTCCGGAGGCCTTGACGCCGCCGAACGGGGTGCGGAGGTCGCGGACGTTGTGGCTGTTCAGCCATACCATGCCGGCCTCGACGTTCTGCGAGAAGTTGTGTGCCCGGGTCAGGTTCTGGGTCCAGATGTAGGCCGCCAGGCCGTACTTCGTGTTGTTCGCCAGGGCGAGGGCTTCGTCGTCGTTCTCGAACGGGGTGATCGCTACCACCGGACCGAAGATCTCCTCCTGGAAGATCCGCGCGTCGGGGGCGACGTCGGCGAATACGGTGGGGGCGATGTAGTTGCCATCCGGCAGGCCCTCGGGACGTCCGCCGCCGGCCAGCAGCCGGCCTTCTGACTTGCCGATCTCCACGTAGGAGGCCACCTTGGCGAAGTGCTCCGGGTGGACCAGGGCGCCCACCTGGGTCTTGGGGTCGTGGGGGTCGCCGACCACGATGTTCTTTGCGCGGGCGGCGTACTTTTCGCAGAACTCGTCATAGATGGCCCGCTCCACCAGGATGCGGGAGCCGGCGGTGCAGCGCTCGCCGTTGAGGGAGAAGACGCCGAACAGGGCGGAGTCGATCGCGGCGTCGAGGTCTGCGTCGGCGAACACGACGCAGGGGGACTTGCCGCCGAGCTCCATGGAGAGGCCCTTGAGGTTGGCGGCGGCGTTGCGGAAGATCGTCTGCCCGGTGGTGGTTTCGCCGGTGAAGGAAATCAGCGGGACGTCCGGGTGCTTGACGAGGGCATCGCCGGCTTCCTCGCCTAGGCCGTTGACCAGGTTGAAGACACCGTCGGGGAGGCCCGCGTCCTTGAAGATCGTGGCCCACAGCGATGCCGAGAGCGGAGTGAATTCGGCCGGTTTGAGGACCACGGTGTTGCCGGTGGCCAAAGCGGGGGCGAGCTTCCAGGACTCCAGCATGAACGGGGTGTTCCACGGGGTGATGAGGCCGGCGACGCCGATCGGCTTGCGGTTCACGTAGTTGATCTGCGAGCCCGGGACCTTCATGGCGTCGTCGAACTGGGCCACGATCAGGTCCGCGAAGAAGCGGAAGTTCTCGGCTGCACGCAATGCCTGGCCCTTGGCCTGGGTGATGGGGAGGCCGGTGTCGAAGGTCTCGAGTTCAGCGAGGCGTTCCTCCTGGGCTTCGACGGCGTCGGCGATCCTGTTCAGGATGCGGGCGCGTTCGCGGGGCTTCATCTTCGGCCAGGGGCCGTTGACGAACGCTTCGCGGGCTGCGGCGACGGCCAGGTCGATGTCCTCTTTCTGGCCGGCCGCGGCAGTGGCGTAGTTGGTGTTGGAAACCGGGTCCAGGACGTCGAAGGTCTTGCCGCCCACTGAATCAACGAACTGGCCGTTGATGTAGTGCTGGATGTGGGAGGGAAGGTCCTGCGGAACATAGTGGGTGGCTTCTGCGGCAGTGAACGTCATTGTTTTTCCTTACTGCTGTGCGGTCTGTTGTTCGGTGGAGGTGGCTTGCGCCAGGTAGGCGTCCAGGGTGGCGCTGCGGTGCAGGCGGGCCGCCCTTTCTATCTCGTCGGCGGCGGCACCGGTTTCAATGAGCCGGAGCAGGGCCTCATGTTCGTCCACGGAGTCGCGGGCGCGGCCCGGGACGAAGCGGAACGTGGAGGACCGCAGCGATGCGAGCCGGTTCCAGCCGCGGTGGACGAGGTCCAGGATGTGCGGATTGGGGCAGTGCTCGAACAGGACGCTGTGGAAGTCCTGGTTCAGCCGGGTGAAGCGGACGGGGTCGAAGTGTTCCAGGCATTCCCGCATTTCCTCGTTCACCGCCCGGGCCCTGGCCACGTCCGCCGCCCCGATCAGCGGAGCCGAGAGTGCCGTGGCGGCACCTTCGACGATGCTCAGGGTCTGCATGGTGTAGAGGTACTCGGTGGGGTCGATGCCGGACACGGTGGCGCCGACGTTCCGCTCGAACTTGACCAGCCCTTCGGCTTCGAGCCGGCGGATGGCTTCGCGGACCGGCACCACGCTGACGCCCAGGTCCTCGGCGATTTTCGCCAGCACCAGCCGGTAGCCGGGGGAGTAGGTGCCGTCAACGATCCGGGCCTTGACGGCGGCATAGGCCTGCTCGGACTTGCTTCGGGGGCCGGCGGCGGTGGCCGTCTCAGTCATTGGTTTGTCCGTTTCCCGTTGCTTCCCATTCCTCATACCTAAGGCGCCATTCCGCGTTCAGCGGGTAGAGGCCGTCCACACTGTGGCCCTGCTGGACCATCTCGGCGATGAAGACTTCCTCACGTTCCTGGGCGATGGAATCATCCGCAAGCTCTTCCGCGAGGGCCGGCGGGATCACCAGGATGCCGTCCGAGTCGGCCACGATGATGTCGCCGGGCTGCACGGTGGTACCGCCGCAGGCGATGGTGATGTCCGTGTCCCAGGGGATGTGCCGGCGGCCCAGCACCGCCGGGTGCGGGTTGGAGTAGTAGGTGGGCATGTCCATGGCGGCCACGGCGGAGAAGTCACGCACCCCGCCGTCGGTGATCACGGCCGCGGCGCCGCGCACCTGGGCGCGGAGGGCCAGGATGTCGCCGATGGTGCCGGTTCCCTTCTCGCCGCGCGCCTCCATCACCAGGATCTCGCCCTCGTTCACGGAATCGATGGCCTTCTTCTGGGCGTTGAAGCCGCCGCCGTGGGTCTTGAAGAGGTCCTCGCGGTTGGGCACGTAGCGCAGAGTCCGGGCCAGGCCCACAATCCGCTTTTCCGGGCGGGTGGAGGTGAGGCCGTCGATGCTGACGTTGTTCAGGCCGCGCTTGCGCAGCTGGGAGGAGAGGGTGGCGGTGCAGACGCTTTCCAGCTTCGCCTTGAGCCCGGCGGTCAGCACAGGGGCCGGCGACTCCGGTGCCTGGGCCGGGAGCCCGGCGGCTTCGCGGGAGCCGTACGCTTCCTCCCGCTGGAGATCATCGGTCCGGGGCCGGGCACCGAAGTCCGCGAACGGCGTCGTGCCTTCCGCCACCCGGGTGGCCAGGCGGCCGGTGCTCACCGCCCCGCCGCCACTTTCGACGGCGCTGACTTCGACCTCGACGACGTCGCCCGGTTTGGCAACGGAAGCGCCGGCCGGCGTGCCGGTCAGGATGATGTCGCCCTCTTCGAGGGTGAGCAGCTGGGAGAGGTCCGCCACGAGCCGGGCGAACGGGAAGAGGAGGTCTTCAGTGGTGTCGTCCTGGACAAGCTCGCCGTTATGCCAGGTGCGGACGCGGAGTTTGGCGGGGTCCACGGCGTCCGCGGCGATCAGTCCCGGGCCCACGGGAGTGAAGCCGTCGCCGCCCTTGGACCGGAGGTTGGAGCCCTTGTCCGCGTAGCGGAGGTCGTAGACGCCGAGGTCGTTGCTGGCGGTAACCCACTCGATGTGGCTCCAGGCATCCTCGATGCCCACGCGGCGGGCAGCCTTGCCGATGACCAGGGCGATCTCGCCCTCGTAGCCGAGGAGTTCGCAGCCGGCCGGGCGTTCCACCGTTGAAGGGGCTTCCGCTGAGCCGATTGCCAGGGAAGAGGATGGCTTCAGGAAGTAGGAGGGCTGCTCCGGAGTACGGCCGCGCTGGGCTGCCCGGCTGGGGTAGTTGATATGCACCGCGATGACTTTGCGGGCCGCGGCCAGGAGGTGGTCGGTGACCTGTTCCAAGAGTTACTCCTCATCGAGTACGAAATCGTATACGATAACTATTGCCTAGGAAGCGTGGAACGTCAATCCTTATGTTTTAGGGAGTTTCCGGGGCTGCTTGTAACGCAGGTCATATCTGCGTACAGTTTTGAATGAGCATCAAATTTCTATTATCGAACACTTAGTTCTGATATCGAATACATTCGACGGCGATACGCCGCCACACAATGAAGTGAGGACCCCCGTGCAATTCCACCATCACGGTTACGTATCCGGTGACCCGCGAGTCCAGCCGGCAGCAGGCGTAGGCATCAATCGGCCCACAGAGCTTCCTGAAGAGGTGGACGTCCTGATTGTCGGCACAGGCCCTGCAGGCATGCTGGCCGCCGCCCAGCTGTCCCAGTTCCCGGACATCACCACCCGCATCGTTGAACGCCGTGCCGGCAGGCTGCCCATCGGCCAGGCGGACGGCATCCAGGCGAGGAGCGTCGAGACCTTCCAGGCCTTCGGCTTCGCCGAGCGGATCATCGCCGAGGCGTACCACATCACCGAAATGGCGTTCTGGAAGCCGGACCCGGCGGACCACTCGCGCATCATCCGGGGAGCACGCGCGGTGGACGACGAGATGGGGATCAGCGAGTTCCCGCACCTCATCGTCAACCAGGCCCGCGTCCTGGACTACTTCGCCGAATTCATGGCGAACGCGCCCACCCGCATGGCGCCTGACTACGGCTTTGAGTTCCGGGGCCTGGAAGTCACCGGCGAGGGGGAGTACCCGGTCACCGTGACCCTGCTGCACACCGCCGGTCCCAACGAAGGCCAGGAGAAGGTTGTCCGGGCCAAATACGTGATTGGCGCAGACGGCGCGCGCAGCAAGGTGCGGGATGCGATTGGCTGCACCCTCGCCGGCGACGCCGCCAACCACGCGTGGGGCGTGATGGACGTTCTTGCCGTGACGGACTTCCCCGACATCCGCACGAAATGCGCAATCCAGTCCGGATCGGGCGGCAGCATCCTGCACATTCCCCGCGAGGGCGGCTTCCTCTTCCGCATGTATGTTGACCTCGGTGAGGTGGACCCGAACGATAAGGGTGCAGTGCGCAACACCTCGATCGAGGAGATCATCCGCAAGGCGAACGGGATCCTCCACCCCTACACACTCGACGTCCGCGACGTCGCCTGGCACAGCGTGTATGAGGTGGGCCACCGCCTCACCGACCGGTTCGACGACGTCCTCCCGGACCAGCGGGGCACCCGGACACCCCGCGTGTTCATCACCGGGGACGCCTGCCACACGCACAGCGCCAAGGCCGGCCAAGGCATGAACGTTTCCATGCAGGACGGTTTCAACCTGGCGTGGAAGCTCGGCCATGTCCTTGAGGGCCGCAGCCCGGAAAGCCTGCTGACCACCTACTCGGACGAACGGCAGGTCATCGCCAAGAACCTCATCGACTTCGACAAAGAGTGGTCCACGATGATGGCCAAGAAGCCCGAGGAATTCGAGAGCCCCTCCGAGCTTGAGGACTTCTACGTCAGCACCGCCGAGTTCCCTGCCGGGTTCATGACCCAGTACACCCCGTCGATGCTCACCGGCGGCGCCGAACACCAGGACCTGGCCGCAGGCTTCCCCATCGGCAAGCGCTTCAAGTCCGCGCCCGTCGTACGGGTCTGCGACACCAACCCCCTGCAGCTCGGACACCATGCCACGGCGGATGGACGGTGGCGCATCTACGTCTTCGCCGACGCGGCAGCGCCGGCAGCGGGACAGGAGGGTGCCCCCTCAGCGGTGGCCCACTTCGCCGAGTGGATCGCGAAGGCGCCGGACTCGCCGCTGGCCGCCACGCCGTCGGGCGCCGACCTCGATGCATGGTTCGACGTGAAGGTGATCTACCAGCAGCCCCACACGGACATCGACATCAACGCCGTCCCGGCAGTGTTCAAGCCGCAGGTGGGCCCGTTCCAGCTCACGGACTACGAGAAGGTGTATGCCACCGATCCGAAGGCGGACATCTTCGAATTGCGCGGCCTGGACCGTGGCGGCGTGATCGTGGTGGTTCGCCCGGACCAGTACGTGGCCAACGTCCTGCCCCTGGCTGCGACGGCGGAACTCGGCGCTTTCTTCGCGCCCCTCCTCGCGACCGGACGGGCTGCGGCCGTCTAGCCCCGGTGCTCGCCGGCGGGTGCCTGCCCGGTCCGGTAGTCGGCGGCTGCATAGACGCCGAGGATGCGCACTTCGGTGGTGAAGAAGTCCAGTTCCTCGAGGGCCAGCCGGACCGGCAGGTCCTCGGGGTGGCCTTCGACGTCGGCCATGAACATGGTGGCAGCAAACTCGTTGCCCACCATGTAGCTTTCCAGCCGGGTCATGTTCACGCCGTTCGTGGCGAACCCGCCGAGAGCCTTGAAGAGCGCGGAGGGGACGTTGCGGACCCGGAACAGGAAGCTGGTCACGGCCGGTCCCGGCAATGCCTCCCGGGTCGGCAGCTCCTTTTCCGGCGCCAGGACCACGAACCGGGTGGTGTTGGAGGGGTCATCCTCCACCCGCGAAGCGAGCACCTCCAGGCCGTAGATCTCGGCCGCGAGCGGGGGAGCGAGGGACAGCTTGGCAGGATCGTTCCACTCCCGGACTTCACGGGCAGAGCCTGCGGTGTCCCCGGCAATAACAGGCTTCAGGCCGGCGCTGCGGATGAGGCGCCGGCACTGGCCCAGGGCGTGGATGTGGCTGTGGACCTCGGTGGCGCCTTCGATGGTGCTTCCGGGGATGCCCAGCAGGTCGAAATGGATCGGCAGGAAGAACTCTCCCACGATCTGGAGGCGGGACTGGGGGAGCAGGACGTGGATGTCCGCCACCCGGCCGGCGATCGAGTTTTCGATCGGAATCATGGCCAGGTCGGCGTCACCGCCGGACACCAGCTCGAATGCGTCCTCGAAGCTGGCGCACGGGATGCTTTCCAGCTCCGGGAACATCTGGGCGCACGCAATATTGGAATTAGCGCCGGGTTCACCTTGGTACGCAATCTTCTGGGCCATGATCGGTATGGTTTCACGCCCGGCGCCCACCCACCCAACTGGCTCGCATTTAACGTCGCCATTCGCGCGTTTCACGACATTAACTGCCAGTCAGTTGGGTGAGACGGGAACACTCGGGCCCCCGTCAGAGCGCAAGCCGCATGGACACCTGGTACCGGTCCGAGCGGTACGTCGAGACGGAGTACTCGATGGGCGTGCCCGGGTCTTCCTGGCCGGTGAACGAGCGGCGCCTGAAGAGGAGGACGGGGGACCCTGGTTCGATGTCCAGCAGGACCGCGATCTCCTCCGGGGCGGCAGCGGCCTCGACAGTCTGTTCCACGTGCTGCACCGGATGCCCGGAGGCGGCGAGGACCCGGTAGAGCGAGCCCGTCAGGTCCTCGGAGAGCAGGTCCGGCAGGAGCTCGGGCGGCAGCCAGGACTCGTCCACGCTGACGGGCGCCCCGTTGGCCAGGCGCAGCCTGCGGACCTGGTAGGCCTCGTGCCCCGGGGGCAGCCCCAGGTGCTCGGACGCCGCTGCCGGCGGCGCCGCCGTCGCGGCTGTAATGACCCGGGTGCTGGGTTCAAAACCGGCAGCGCGCATGTCCTCATTGAAGGAGGCCAGGTGCAGGGTTGAACGAACCAGCCCGTGCGACACAAAGGTCCCCTTGCCCTTGATCCGGACCAGCGCCCCGTCCTGGACGAGGTCCGAGATCGCCCGCCGCACCGTAATGCGTGAAACCCCGAACTGCTCCTCCAGCTGGCGCTCGCCCAACAGTGCGTCCCCCGGCCGCAGCCTGGTGGCCACGAGGTCCTGGAGCTGCCTGCGCACCCAGACGTGTTTGAGTTCCCCCGCCGTATCCATAGCTCTATTGTCCGGGCAGATTGAACAGGTGTCCGCCCGCTTCCACGCGGCCGCCGGAGGCCGGCAGTGCAACGGCGTCCGGTTTGCTGTCCAGGATCACCACAGGGCTGCACATGCTGAGGTTTTTCGAGCGGACCAACGTGACATCAACGCTGATCATGGGGTCGCCGGCCCGGACCTGGTCTCCCTTCCGGGCCAGCACGCTGAATCCCTCGCCTTTCAGGCCCACCGTGTCGATGCCGACGTGGACCAGCACTGCGGGTCCTGAGGCGTGCTGGACGATGTAGGCGTGCGGCATGACCTTGATGACCCGGCCGTCCAAGGGTGCGACGGCGGTGAGCACACCGGCGTCATCGTCCGGAATGACGGCGGCGCCTCCGCCGACGAGCCCTTTGGCGAACACCGGGTCCGGCACTTCACTCAGCGGGATGAGTCGGCCGGGCAGCGGCGAAGCCACGCTGATGGCCCCGGCCGGCGCTTCGCCGCCTGGCACCGCCCCGGCCGGCGCGGTCCCGCCGACCTCCGCCGTGCTCATGTCAGCCGTGCTCACATCAGGTCCTGGATGTCTTCTGCCAGGCTCTCGGCTTCGGGGCCCACCACCACCTGGACCACGGAGCCGGCCATCATGACGCCATGGGCACCCGCGGCCTTCAGGGCTGCTTCGTCCACCTTTCCGGCGTCCACCACTTCGGTGCGCAGGCGGGTGATGCACCCTTCGATCTCTTCAACGTTGTCGGCGCCGCCGAGGGCGGCGAGGATGATTTCTGCTTTGGACATGTCCACTCCTGTTGGTCGTTTTCGCGGTGAGTCCGGCCGGCCCTGAAGCGTTTTTCCTGCCTGAGGTTGACAACTAAGCCCGGTGCACTTCACAGTGATGATTGTCACTGGTTATAACCAGTTAGCAAAACTCTACTGAATCCCGCATCCCCGCACAAGCACTCCTTTTCGAAACGAGGAACCACATGTCCACGGAAAACCCGTCCGCTTCCGCCGGGGCCGGCGCGCTGGCCGCGCCGGCCCCGGGCAAGGCCAAGGGCAGCGGAAAAGCGTTGCAGAACATGCAGCGCTTCGGCCGCAGCCTCATGCTCCCCATCGCCGCCCTTCCCGCAGCCGCACTCCTCCTGCGCCTGGGCCAGGACGACCTGCTGGGCAGGTTCGAATCCCTGACCACCGTTGCCCAGGTGATCGGCGCAGCCGGCGGTGCCCTGTTTGAGAACCTTCCGCTGCTCTTCGCCGTCGGCATTTCCTTCGGCTTCGCCAAGAAGGGCGACGGTTCGACGGCGCTGGCCGCCGTGGTCGGCTTCCTGGTCCTGACCAATGTCTTCAAGGTCATGGCACCCCTGGTGCTGGGGGCCGCCCCGGAGGGCGGCAAGGATCCCGTCATCAATTACGGGGTGCTGGCCGGCATCGTGATGGGCCTGACCACGGCTTGGCTGTGGCAGAAGTTCCACCGGACCACCCTGCCGGACTGGCTTGGATTCTTCGCCGGCCGGCGGCTGGTGCCCATCCTGACGTCGTTCGCGGCCATCGTGATCGGCGTGGTCATGGCCCTGCTCTACCCGTTCTTCAACACGGGCCTGACAGCCGTGGGCAACGCCGTCGCGGACAACACGGTGGTGGGCAGCGGCGTCTACGGCACGCTCAACCGGCTGCTCATTCCGCTGGGCCTGCACCACATCCTGAACTCGATCGTCTGGTTCATCATCGGCGACTACAACGGTGCCCACGGCGACCTGAACCGCTTCTTCGCCGGCGACCCCTCAGCGGGTGTGTTCATGACCGGGTTCTTCCCCATCATGATGTTCGCCCTGCCCGCGGCCGCCCTCGCCATCTGGCACGAAGCCAAGCCCTCTCAGAAGAAGATCGTGGGCGGCGTCATGCTCTCCACCGGCCTCACCGCGTTCCTCACAGGCATCACCGAACCGCTGGAATTCTCCTTCATGTTCGTGGCCTGGCCGCTCTACCTTGTCCACGCCGTCCTGACCGGAACCTCCATGATGCTGGTCAACTTCCTGGGCATCCACCACGGGTTCGGGTTCTCCGCGGGGGCCATCGACTACCTGCTCAACTTCGGTATCGCGCAGAATCCGCTCTGGCTGGTGCCCATCGGGCTGGGCTACGCAGCGGTGTACTACGTGGTGTTCCGCTTCGTGATCCGGCGCTGGAACCTGCGCACCATGGGGCGCGAAGACGAAACCGACGAGAACGGTTCGATGGCCAAAGCCGATGCGAGCTGAACCCGGCGTGCCGGGGCCAGCTCAACCCGGAGCCGGAGCCGGAGCCGGAGCCGGAGCCGGAGGCCGCGGCCGTCTGGGGCTGCGCGGCCGCCTTGTCACCGGCCGGCCCGGGGAGGGAGTGATCGACGACGGCACGGTGGTGATCGCCGAAGGACGCATCGTGTGGTGCGGCCCGACGGCGGAGCTGCCCGCCGGCGTCGACGTCGAAACAACACAGGTTCCGGTCATCCTGCCGGGACTGGTGGACGTGCACTGCCACGGCGCCGTGGGGCACACCTTCTCCGCGGATGCGGACGGCGCCCGCCGGGCCGCTGGTTATCACGCCGGGCAGGGTACGACGTCGGTGCTCGCCTCGCTCGTTTCGGCGCCGTCCGGTGTACTGCTTGAGCAGATCACGGTGCTGCGGGAGCTGGTGCGGGACGGCACGCTGGCCGGCCTGCACCTGGAAGGACCGTTCATTGCCCGGAGCATGTGCGGAGCGCAGGACCCTGCGGCCATCATTGACGGGGATCCGGCACTCCTGAAGCAGTGGCTCGAGGCGGGGCAGGGCACGGTGCGTTCGCTGACCCTTGCCCCGGAAACGCCGCACTTTGCCGAACTGGTGGCCCTGTGCAGGGAGTACCGTGTGGTCCCGTCCCTCGGCCACACCGATGCCACGGCGGCCCGGACGCGTGACGCCCTGGGCAGAGGGGCGGGCGCCGGCGGGGCCGGGGCCGGACCCTGGTCCGCCACCCACCTGTTCAACCGGATGCCGGCGCTGGGCCACCGTGCGCCAGGGCCCATTCCGGTCCTGTTGCAGGCCGCCCGGCAGTCACCGGACCGGATGGTCCTGGAGCTGGTCGCCGACGGCATCCACCTGGACCCGGAGATTGTCCGCATGGTCTTCAACCTGGTGGGACCGGGCTCGATCGCGCTGATTACGGATGCCATGGCGGCGGCCGGGATGTCCGACGGCCATTACACCCTGGGCAGCCTGGACGTGCTGGTCCAGGACAGGGTGGCCAGACTGGTCCCCGCGGCGGATGATGCCCGTCCCGGGGCGATCGCCGGGGCCACCAGCCTGCTGCTGGAAAACGTCCGCCGCTGCGTGGAATGGGGCGTGGGCCTGGCCGACGCCGTCACCGCGGCCTCCGCCACGCCGGCCCGCCTCATGGGCCTGGACCAGCCGGGACCCGCACAGGTCGGATCCATCACCAACGGGTACCGCGCCGACGTGCTGGTCACCACCGACGAACTTGAACTGTTGCAGGCCTACCGGGCCGGCACACCACTAACGCAGGAAAGGAAAACGAGTGCAGATCATTCTGTGTGAGTCCGCGGAACACGTAGGGGCCCGGGCCGCCGACATCATCGACGCCCGGGTCCGGCGGGGCCCCGCCGTCCTGGGACTTGCCACCGGAGGTTCGCCGAAGTCGACGTACCAGGAACTCATCCGGCGGCACCGCGAGGAACAGCTCAGCTTCAGCAGGGTCACCGCGTTCACCCTGGACGAATACGCCGGGCTGCCGCCGGAGCACGAACAAAGCTACCATTCCACCATCCGGCGCGAATTCACCGACCACGTGGACCTGCCGCCGGAGCAGCTCATCACCCCGCAGGGGAATGCGCCGGACCTGATCGCCGAAGCCGACCGCTACGACGCCGCCATCACGGCCGCCGGCGGGGTGGACATCCAGATCCTCGGCATCGGAGCCAACGGCCACATCGGGTTCAATGAGCCCACCTCATCCCTTGCCTCGCGCACCAGGGTGAAGACGCTGGCCGGTGCCACCCGTGCCGACAATGCCCGGTTCTTTCCGGCGGGCGACGTTCCGCGGCTGTGCCTGACGCAGGGGCTGGGAACCATCCGCGAAGCCAGGCTAGCGGTGCTGGTGGCCATGGGGGAGAACAAGGCCGGTGCGGTCCAGGCCATGGTGGAAGGGCCGGTCAGCGCACACTGCCCCGCCTCGGTGCTGCAAATGCACCGCCGGGCCGTGGTCATCCTGGACCCGACAGCCGCGTCCCGCCTGAGCCTGCTCGATTACTACCGGGACGCCCAGGAGTTCAACGACCAGCTGGGCCAAACGCCCACCCGGCCCTGGCTGCAGCAGCCGGTCGTCTAGGAGAGCTGAGTCAACCGGATTCGTGGCTGGACGGCTGGACAGGAGGTACGGCCCGGGTACCGTCCTAGCCGTTGATCACCTGCGGAACACCAAGGGCTTTCAGGCCTTCGACGCCGAACTCCAAGCCGTAGCCGGACTGCTTGGCGCCGCCGAAGGGAACGCGGGGGTCCACGGCGCCGTGCTTGTTGATCCAGACGGTGCCGGCCTCGAGCCGGGCGGCCACTTCGCGTGCCCGCACGGGGTCGGAGGACCAGACGGAGGCGCCCAGCCCGACGTCGAGCGCGTTCGCCATGGCTACCGCCTCATCCACGGTGCCGTACCGGATGATCGGCAGGGCGGGGCCGAACTGTTCCTCCGCCACCAGCGGGTTGCTGTTGTCGATGTCCGCCACGAGGGTGGCGGGGTAGAAGTGTCCGGGCTGGTCCGTGGCCGGGTTCCCGCCGAGCAGGATCCGGGCACCGGAGTCGCGGGCTGCGTCAACGAGCCCTGCCACGATGTCGTACTGCTGCCGGTTCTGCAGCGGGCCCAGGACGTTGGCCTCGTCCAGGCCGTTGCCCATGGGCGTCGCGGCGGCCACCTTGGTGAGCTCCTCGCACACGGCTTCATACAGCGAGTCGTGGACGTAGAGCCGCTTGAGGGCCGCGCAGGTCTGGCCGGTGTTGATGAAGGCGCCCCAGAAGAGGCCTTCGGCGATGGCCTTGGGATCGGCGTCGGGCAGGACGATGCCGGCGTCGTTCCCGCCGAGTTCCAGGGTGAGGCGCTTCACGGTGTCCGCGGAGGATTTGATGATCGCCTTGCCGGTGGCGGTTGAGCCGGTGAACATGACCTTGCCGATCGCCGGGTGTTCGGCCAGCCGGGCGCCGACGTCGCGGCCGCCGGAGACGACGGTCAGGAGGCCTTCGGGGAGTTCCTCGTTGAGGACCTTGGCGAGGGCCAGGACGGAGAGCGGCGTGTATTCGGAGGGCTTGACCACCACGGCGTTGCCCATGCGCAGGGCGGGGGCGACCTGCCAGACGGTGATCATCATGGGCCAGTTCCACGGGCCGATGGCACCGACGACGCCGATGGGCCGGTAGTGCAGTTCGGCGCGGGTTTCGCCGTCGTCCACCACCACTTCCGCCTCCAGCGGGGTGCCGGCGGCGACGCGCAGCCACGCGGCACAGGCGCCGACTTCGAAGCGGGCGTTGGGGCCGTTCAGGGGTTTGCCCTGCTCGCGGGAGAGCAGGCGGGCGAGTTCTTCGGCGGAGCGTTCGACGGCGTCGGCTGCTTTGAGGAGCGCGGCGGACCGGGCGTCGTGGCCCAGTGCTGCCCACGCGGGCTGGGCGGCTGCGGCGGCGGCGATGGCCGCCTCGAGGTCCTCGACGCTGTGGACCGGCGCCTCGCCTACGGGTTCCCCGGTGGCGGGGTCCAGGATGGTCCGGGTTTCGCCGGTGTCCGGGGTGATCGAGGCCAGCAGGGCATCGTAGGTTTCCATGGGGTACTCCACTTCGAGTAGGTCAGAGAACGCGGCCGGAACGGCCTAACAGCGCTGCCTTAAGCGTGCTCCGGCAGGCGCTGCGGGTCTTGTGTATCCGCGTACGGCGCTTGACCGGTGGCGAACAGAACGGCCGGCCCTGAACCACGCTGCGCTCAGAGCTGTGTGCCGGAGCCCGTCCTGAGCAGGAGTACCTCGTGGACTTCCTCGAGGGATGCCGCGATCGCTGAGCGATCGACACCGGCCAGATACTGGAGAACAAGGCCATCGAGGGCAGCAAACAGTGTGCGGGCCACAACCTCAACGTTGTGGGTCACGCCGGAGGCACTCAGCCCGGCGGCGAGTGCCCCGACATAGTTTTCGTAGAGGGCGGTGACCGCTTCCGAAAGCTCGGGGCGCCGCCGCGCCTCCAGGATCATCTCGTACTGAAACACCTGCAGCTCGGGTTCGGCCAGCAGCAGCCCCAGCAACGTCTCCGTGAACGAGTGGCCCAGTGTGGCGGCCTCGCGCAACTTGGACGCGCTGATGGACTGCTCGGTGGCCCAGTCCAGGGCCGCGGCGATGAGCGCGTCCCGGGAACCGAAGTGGTGGGCCACCAGCGTGTTGTTGACGCCGGCAGCTTCGGCCACGGATCGGTACGTCAGCCCGCGCATTCCCTTTGTTGCCACCACAGTCACGGCGGCGCGGAGCAAGGCCTCCTTGCCCGTGCCGTATTTTGACGGCGGGGCAGCGGCAGGGGAGGAATTCATAAACCGAGTCTAGCCAGCAACGAAGAGCCGTTGGAACGCTATTGACTTAAACTAAGCAACTGCTTAGATTGATCCCAGGTGGTGATGCAGCTCACTATTCAGGCTTGCTGGAACACCGCCCCACCTCAACCCGACCCGCGCCCGGCCGAGCCGCCGGTGCCGTCATTCCCTTGGAGTCAACGTGTCAGAGCCCATTGCTTTCACCACTTCGTCCGCCCTTAATCCAGACAAGATAGAACCCTTCGAACTCGGGCAGGTTCAGTGGGTGCGCCGCTTCGGGGAGGGGGACCGTCCCTCCCTTGCCTGCGGTTACTGGCATGTGACGCCCGCCGAGGCGCCTGAGCCTTTCGACTTGGTGATGGAGGCAGACGAGACGATCTCCATTGTCGACGGGCACCTGCGCATCGAAGTGGAGGGCGGGGACGCCTACGATCTCACTGCCGGAGGTGCAGCTTCCTTCAACAAGGGTGCGCGTACCAGATGGGCTGTCCTCGCGCCCACCGTCGAATTCTTTGTGTACTCCTAGGGGCGCGCCATGGAAACCGACGTGTATGACGCAGTGGTGGTCGGCGCAGGCTTCGCCGGTCTGACCGCGGCCCGCGAGCTCAGCAGGCAGGGACTGGCCGTCCATATCGTGGAGGCCAGGGACCGCATCGGCGGCCGGACCTGGCTGGACCACCGGTTGGGACGGGACCTCGAAATCGGCGGCACCTGGGTGCACTGGACGCAGCCTTACGTCTGGGCCGAACTGACACGCTACGGGCTGGAGACCACGCCCAGTCCAGAGCCAGAACGCGCCTTCTGGTGGGCGGACGGGTCACGTCACGAAGGCAGGCCGGATGAGTTGCTGGGGCTTATCGGCCAGACAAACGAGGAGTTCGTCCGCGACTCCCGCAAGTATTTTCCGGAGCCTTTCAGGCCCATGGCCCGCGACGATTTCAAGTCGATCGACCACGTGTCAGTCCAGGCGAGGATCCGTGAACAATTCCCCGCAGGCGCGCCGCGGGACATTCTTGAATCCTTCTGGGCCCTCAACTTCAATGGTCCACTGAGCAACGCCGCGTTGACGCAGGCTTTTCGCTGGGTGGCACTAACCAACGGCGACTGGGCGGTGAACTTCGAGGCGTGTGCCACGTACAAGATCGTCGGTGGCACAGCCGCACTGGCAGCTTCGATGCTCGCGGACTCGGGGGCCGGCATCCACTACGGCTTTACGGTTGAAGCTGTCGCTGAGGACGCGGGAGTCGTGGAAATCCGTAGTGCGGACGGCCGGACGGTCCGTGCCCGGACTGCGATTGTCACGGTTCCGCTTCATGCCCTGAGTGCAGTTGACTTTGAGCCGCCCCTGCCTGCGGCCAAGGCCGAAGCCGCCAGCCTTGGGCAGGTCTCCAAGGGGGCCAAGGTCTGGTTCCGGCTTCGCGGCGAACATGCGCCGTTCGTAGCGCTGGGGGGCGCCGATTGGCCCCTGAATTTCTTCCAGGTGGAATACACGCTCGACGGCGACACGATCGCCGTCGGGTTCGGTCCTGACGCCTCAAACATCGAGGTGGAGGATCCGGCCGCCGTCCAGGCGCAGCTCGCGCGCCTGGTGCCGGGAGTTGAAGTGGTGGCGGTGGCTAGCCACAACTGGGTGGACGATCCGCTGTCCGGTGAAACCTGGCCCATGCACCGCACCGGCTTTCTGTCGACGCATCTACCCGCCATGCAGGCCGCGCACGGCCTGGTTCTATTTGCTGGTTCCGATATTGCCAACGGCTGGTGCGGATTCATCGACGGCGCCATTGAGAGCGGCATGGGGGCCGCCCTTGACGCAGCGTCCCTGCTGGCAGGTGGCCTGTCCGTGAACCAGGCTGCGCTCAGGAACAACAACTGATCGCTGCACGACAAGCCGGGTCCGGCGCCGGCTGCCATGCTGGATTCCACGGTGCACATCACCGGCACCTTTGCCCGGGCCCGGCAGCTGTCCCACGAATTTCGCCCCAGCTCTTTTCCCCAGCACTCATGACCGTTAAGAAGGATCCAATGAGTATTTCGAATCCCGAATCCCGAACCGCGGAACCCGGTTCACGCCAGGAACATTCCACCGCCCTGCGCGCAGGAAGCATCGGAGTCCTGGGCATTCTGTTCTTTGTCCTCTCCGCCCAGGCCCCGCTGACCGGCATCGTGGGAGCTGCACCGCTCGCGGCCGCGCTCGGCAACGGCGCCGGCGCACCGGGTGCCTACCTCGTGGTGGGCATCGTCATTGTCATCTTCGCCGTCGGCTTTGTGGCCATGAGCCGGAAAGTACAGACCAACGGCGCCTTTTACGCCTACGTGACCGCAGCATTCGGGCGCAAGACCGGTGCCGGAGCGGCCTGGCTTGCCCTGCTCGCCTACAGCACGGTGCAGGCGGCAATGTACGGACTGTACGGCGCGGCCTTCTCCGGCCTGCTGGCATCCGCCGGCATAACTGTTCCCTGGTGGCTGCTCGCCGTCATCACCATGGCTGGCGTCCAGGTCCTGGGATCCAAGAACATCGAACTCGGCGCCCGCGTCCTTGCCATCCTGGTGGGCCTGGAAGTGGCCATCCTGCTGATGTTCGGATTCTCCGTGCTGTTCAAAGGCGGCGGCCCCGAAGGGCTGGACATCGCCGCGTCGTTCGCCCCGGAAGCCATCGCCAGCGGAGCCCCCGGGGTCGCCATTATGTTCGCGGTGGCCTCCATGTTCGGTTTTGAGTCCACGGCCATCTACTCCGCCGAAGCCAAGGACCCGCACAAGACGGTTGCGCGGGCCACCTATCTGTCCGTGGGCATCATCGCTGTGTTCTTCTCCTTCATCACCTGGATGCTGGTCAGCTTCTACGGGCCGTCCCACGTGGTGGATGCTGCGGGTGCCGCCCTGGAATCGGGGGACGCCACCTCCTTCGTGATCGGCCCCATCGTTGAAATGTTCGGACCCTGGGCAGGGATCACGGCCGGAGTCCTGCTGGTGACCTCGCTGCTGGCCGGCATCATTGCCTTCCACAACGGCATCAACCGCTACCTGCACTCGCTGGCCCTGCGCGGCTCCATGCCGGCAGTCATTGCCCGGACCAACAAGCACCGCGCCCCGGCTGCGGCGGCCTGGATCCAGACCATCGTTGCGGTCCTGCTGGTGGCGCCGTTCGCGCTGCTGGGGCTGGACCCGGTCCTGACCCTCTTCTCCTGGTTCAGCGGCCTCGCCGTCGCGGCGCTGCTGGTGCTGTACATGCTCTCCTCCCTTGCCGTCGTCGCCTACTTCCGCCGGGAAAAGGTGACCGGCCAGCAATGGCAGACGTTGATCGCCCCGGTGCTGGCTTCCGTGCTGCTGGCGTGGGTGCTGTACCTGGTGGTCAGCAACTTCACGTCCCTTATCGGAGGCAGCGCGGAAACGGCAGTGGGCCTGCTGGTGGCCGTCCCCGCACTGTTCCTGGCCGGTGTCCTCGTGGAGATCCGGGTGGAAAAGCAGATCCGGGCGTCAGCGCTTGAGTTCGCCGGGTAGCGCGCTGGCAGAGACATCAGGACAGGCAACGGAAGGGACGACGGCGGCGCGGGCGGCGGTTTGGCGCCCGCGCCACGCGAGGTAACCGGCCAGCAGCAGAAGCGCGGCCAGGGCCGCCGCGGCGCCCACCGCCGCTGCCGCCGTCGCCGGTGCTTCGGGACCATCGGGCCAGCGCCCGGTGATGCCCAGCAGCGCCGGGACCGTGGCCGATGCCTGGCTCGTGAGGATCAGGGACCAGCCAATGAGCGGCGTGAGCCGTTCAATCCCGAGGGCCAGTTGCAGGAAGAACAGCAGCCACAGGTAGGTCCAGCAGAGCCAGAGCACGGCCAGGAGCGGATCCTCCACGGACCAGGCCGCGGCGAGCAGGAGGCCGCACTCGGCCACCATCCCGCAGAACCAGCCAAGGCCCCGGGACCCCAGTCCCAGGAGGAAATCCAGCCCAACGTAGGCGTAGGTCAGCCCGAAAAGGAACATCCCGGCCGCTCCGAGCAGAATCGCCGTTCCGCCGCCGCCGGCAGTACCGTCACCGCCGCCGGCAGTCCCCAGGTATGCAACGGCGAGGAGCAGCTGGGTGCTGCCGGTGACCAGGCTGAACACGGCCGCGTCCCGGCGGGGGAGGAGATCCAGCGCCGCGAGGCCGTTGAGCAGGAGCGCGGCGCCGGAGAGGAGCAGGCAAATCTGGTTCATCAGAAGTCCCCGGCCGGACGCTGAACCGGGCATGTAATTTTCGTTTTATGGAAATTAAAAGTCACAATACGGAGGTTAGTGGAGTGCTGATTGGTCATGCGAGGCCCGTGCAGTCACAATTGGCTATGTTGAAGTTTCAATAAAAAGGGTGCCGGTCCGCGTATGCCGGAGATTTGCCGCGCCCGGTTCGACGTTAGGAATCATCATGGATGCACGGCTCGAGGCCATCAGGGACACCGTCCTGGCCAGGAACCCGGGAGAAGCGGAGTTCCACCAGGCGGTGGTTGAGGTCTTCGAAAGCCTGGGCCCCGTCCATGATCGGCACCCCGAATTCCTTGAAGCGGCCATCCTGGAACGGCTCTGCGAACCCGAACGCCAGATCATCTTCCGGGTGCCGTGGACCGATGACCAGGGCCGCGTGCAGATCAACCGCGGCTTCCGGGTGGAGTTCAACTCCGCACTCGGCCCCTACAAGGGCGGCCTGCGTTTCCACCCGTCCGTCTACCTGGGCATTGTGAAGTTCCTCGGCTTCGAGCAGATCTTCAAGAACGCCCTCACCGGCATGCCCATCGGCGGCGGCAAGGGCGGCTCGGACTTTGACCCCCGCGGCCGCAGCGACGCCGAAGTCATGCGGTTCTGCCAGTCCTTCATGACCGAGCTGTACCGCCACATCGGCGAATACACCGACGTGCCGGCCGGCGACATCGGCGTCGGCGGGCGCGAAATCGGCTATCTCTTCGGCCAGTACAAGCGCATCACCAACCGCTACGAATCCGGCGTCCTGACCGGCAAAGGCATCTCCTGGGGCGGCTCGCTGGTCCGGCCCGAGGCTACCGGCTTCGGCACCGTGATCTTCACCGAAGAGATGCTGAAGACCCGCGGAACGTCCTTCGACGGGCAGCGCGTGGTGGTTTCCGGTTCCGGCAACGTGGCCATCAACGCCGTCGCCAAGGCCCAGTCGCTCGGTGCCACGGTGGTGGCCTGCTCCGACTCTTCCGGCTACATCGTGGACGAGGCGGGCATCGACGTCGGGCTCCTCCGCCAGGTCAAGGAAGTGGAGCGCGGGCGCCTGAAGGATTACGCGCTGCGCCGTTCCGGCGTCGCCTACGTGGAAGCCGGTTCGGTCTGGGACGTCGATGCGACGGTGGCGCTGCCGTGCGCCACGCAGAACGAGCTCGACGGCGATGCTGCCGCGAGGCTGGTCCGCAACGGCCTGGTCGCCATCGGCGAAGGCGCCAACATGCCGTCCACCCGCGAAGCCGTGGCGGTCTTCCAGGAAGCCGGCGTGCTGTTCGGCCCGGGCAAGGCCGCCAATGCGGGCGGCGTGGCGACGTCCGCGCTGGAAATGCAGCAGAACGCGAGCCGTGACTCCTGGTCCTTCGAACACACGGAACAGCGGCTCACGGACATCATGGTGGGGATCCACCACCGCTGCGCTTCGACGGCCGACGAATACGGGGAGCCGGGCAACTATGTGCTCGGCGCCAACATCGGCGGCTTCGTCAAGGTGGCCGACGCCATGCTGGCCCAGGGGCTGATCTAGCAGGGGGCTGATCTAGCAGGGGGCTGATCTAGGCGCCGCGGCGCCAGTCGCTGGGGGATTCGCCGTAGGCATCCCGGAACGTGCGGCTGAAATGCGCCGCATCCAGGAACCCCCAGCGGGCGGCGACTGCCCCCACGGAGGTGCTGTGGAGCAGCGGATCCCTCAGGTCGCGGCGGATGCGCTCCAGCCGCTGGCTCCGGATCCAGCTGGCAACGGTGGCGCCCGATTCGTGGAAGATGTTGTGCAGGTGCCGGGTGGAGATGAAGTGCGCCGCCGCAATGCTGGCGGGCGAGAGCTGGGGATCGGCGAGGTTGGCCTCGATGTATTCGCGCACGGACGACGCCAGCAGCACCTGAGGCTTCATGCTCTCCCGCGCCATGTCCAGCTCCGAGTGCAGCATGGTGGACACGAGGTCCAGGGCGTTGGCGGCCAGCCGTGATCCGCTGGGGCCGCTGAGGGCTTCAAGGTTCTCTGCCAGCCGGGCAATGAAGGGGCCTACGATGCCCGCCAGCCCGTGCCCGCCTGCCAGCCGGACGGCCGCGAGCTGCCCGACGTAGTCCGGGGGCAGGGTCAGCGAATCGTGCGGGAACATGACCACCATGACCCGCGCCTGCTCTTCGAACGCCAGCGTGTAGGGGCGGTTGGTGTCGTAAATGGCGAGGTCGCCGGGGCGCAGCACTGCCTCGCGGTTGTCCTGGATGAGGAGTCCGGTGCCCTCCAGCTGGAGATTGAGTTTGAAATAGCGCTGGCCGGGCCGGGCCACCAGGGCAGGTGTGCGGTGGACATTGTGGCCCGAGGCTGACACCTCCACGATGCACAGCCGGTCCAACACCCTGGACCGCATCCGGCCGCGGAAGGTGTCCGGCTGATCCGTGTCGGCGGCCAGCGGCACGAAGGACTCCGCCACAAGGTGCCGCCAGTGGTCGAAGGAGGTGGCCACGCTGGAGGTGAGTTCTTGGCCCGCCGGGCGGGCTGTGGTTGCAGACATGGATGTTCCTGACGCCGGATAGCCATCTGAAAGTGGGTCCCCCAGGCTGTGTCCTGCGACACAGTCATTTCAGGTTAGCGGCCACGGCGGGCGTTGTCATCTTTTTTCGCCCATCGTCGAAAAAAGAATTATGAACCCGACCGAAGGAGGGTCAGGAATGCTTCCAGCTGGTCGCCCAAGCCTAGGTCCGCCTCGTTGTCCGGGGCGAGGGCGGCTGCTATCTGCGCGCCCAACAGCATGTTCAGGAGGTGGCCGGCAACGGCTGAATCGTCGATGGCGGCACCCACGTCCCCTTGCGTCCTCGCCTCCGCCAGGTGCCCGAGGATCGCGGCGTGCCACTGGTCCATGGACTCGCGGTGGATGGCGGCTTTTTCCGGGTCATTGATGGCCTTCTGCCAGAACGGGACCACAATCCGCGCTTCATTGACCCGCTCGGCGTCCAGCGGCAGCACCTCCACGCAAAACGCCCGGAGTGCTTCAATCCCGGCCTTGCCCGCCGTGACCTCCCGGATGCGCTCGTTGGTCCTGTTGAAGACGTGCCGGAACGCGAACGTCAGCAGCGTGTCCTTGGTGGGGAAGTAGGGCTTCAGTGCGCCGTTGGCAAAGCCGGCCTCGAGGGCGATTTCCCGCATCGTGGCGCCTTCGATGCCCAGCCTGGCAATGATCCGCCAGGTCGCATCCACCAGTTCCAGGCGTCGTTCATCATGGTCAACAATCTTTGGCACTCTGGTGATCCCCCGGAACTTTTTTGTATCGAACCCTTGTGATCCATCTTACGGACCGTTTATTCTCTACAACTATAGAAAATAAAAATCCCGACCCCAACACGGTCCCGGACAAAGGCAGCGCTCATGACACTTGCACCAACTGACACAGCCGCCCCGTACCGCCTGGCAACGGGCGGGGAGATCACCGAAGTCCAGGGCATCCTGCGTGCCGGCGGACTCCTCGGCCCGGAGAAGCGGATCGCCTACCTCGGCCTGCTGGACCCGGCGCGGCGCCCGGCACCGCCGGAAACCCCGGGTTCGGAGGACCGGCGGTTCCGGGTGTTCATCCACGATGTTTCCGGTGGCCGCCCGCTGGATGTGACGGTCTCCGTCACAAGCGGCGAGGTGACCTCCGCCGTCGAACTGGACACCGCCGTCGTCGGCGAACTTCCCGTGCTGGAAGAGGAATTCGAGGTGGTCGAGGAACTCCTGGCGTCCGACGAGCGGTGGCTCAAGGCCCTGGCCGACCGTGGACTCGACGTCGGCAAGGTCCGTGTTGCTCCGCTCTCCGCCGGTGTCTTTGAGTACCCGGAGGAAAAGGGCCGGCGCATCCTCCGCGGGCTGGCCTTCGTCCAGGACTTTCCCGAGGACAGTGCGTGGGCGCATCCCGTCGACGGCCTGGTGGCGTACGTCGACGTGGTCAGCAAGGAGGTCACGCAGGTCCTGGACACCGGGGTTGTCCCGATTCCGGCCGAGCACGGCAACTACACCGACCCCGAACTCACCGGCCCGCTCCGCACCACCCAGAAGCCGCTCCACATCACCCAGCCCGAGGGGCCAAGCTTCACCGTCACCGGCGGCAACCACGTCGAGTGGGAAAAATGGAGCGTGGACGTCGGCTTCGACGTCCGCGAAGGCGTGGTGCTGCACAACCTTGCCTTCCAGGACGGCGACCGGAAGCGCCCCATCATCAACCGCGGGTCCATCGCCGAGATGGTGGTTCCGTACGGCGATCCGTCGCCGATCCGGTCCTGGCAGAACTACTTCGACACCGGCGAATACCTGGTGGGCCAGTATGCCAACTCGCTCGAACTGGGCTGCGACTGCCTCGGCGAGATCACCTACCTCAGCCCGGTGATCAGCGACGCGTTCGGCAACCCCCGCGAAATCCGCAACGGCATCTGCATGCATGAAGAGGACTGGGGCATCCTGGCCAAGCACTCCGACCTCTGGACGGGCATCAACTACACCCGGCGCAACCGCCGCCTGGTCATCTCCTTCTTCACCACCATCGGCAACTACGACTACGGCTTCTACTGGTACCTCTACCTCGACGGCACCATCGAATTCGAGGCCAAGGCCACCGGCGTCGTCTTCACCTCCGCCTACCCGGAGGGCGGTTCGGCCAACATCTCCCAGCTGGCACCCGGGCTCGGCGCTCCGTTCCACCAGCACCTCTTCAGCGCCCGCCTGGATATGGCGATCGACGGCTTCAGCAACCGGGTCGAGGAGGAGGATGTGGTCCGGCAGCCCATGGGC
This sequence comes from Arthrobacter sp. SPG23, assembly GCF_000876655.1. Lineage (GTDB taxonomy): Bacteria > Actinomycetota > Actinomycetes > Actinomycetales > Micrococcaceae > Arthrobacter. Next base: position 81,794 of record NZ_JYCN01000026.1, on the reverse strand, counting down.
GAAGGCAACGAACGCGGCAACGCGTTCTCCCGGAAGAGGACCGTGCTGAGCCGGGAATCCGAAGCCGTCCGGGAAGCCGATGCCCGCAGCGGGAGGACGTGGATCATCTCCAACCCGGAGTCGCGCAACCGGCTGGGCGAACCCGTGGGCTACAAGCTTCATGCCCAGGGCCAGCCGACCCTTCTCGCGGATCCGGATTCCTCCATCGCGCGCCGGGCGGCGTTCGCCACCAAGGACCTGTGGGTCACCCGGTTTGCGGAGGACGAGAGGTACCCCACCGGCGACTTCGTGAACCAGCACTCCGGGGGAGCGGGGCTGCCGGCCTACATCGCCCAGGACCGCGAGATCGACGGCCAGGACATCGTGGTGTGGCACACTTTCGGGCTGACGCACTTCCCCCGGATCGAGGACTGGCCCATCATGCCGGTGGACACGGTGGGCTTCAAGCTGCGCCCGGAAGGGTTCTTTGACCGCAGCCCGGTGCTGGATGTTCCCGCCAACCCGAACACGGGACCCGCCGCCGGCGGGCACTGCCACGGCTAGGCAGGCGCCATGACAGCCCTGCGAGGATGGGGCCGCCCCGCCGGCCCCATCCTCCGCCCCCGCCCTGTCCTCCATATGCGCGCCATTGCCGCCGCGACCGTTGCGTCCTGCCTGGTGCACCTCTGGCTGGTCGCGGGAAACCACCACGGAATATGGATGAACCTGCTGATGCTGGCCATGGTGGGCGTATGCCTGCCGTGCGCGGTCCACATCTGGCGCGACGGGCGGCCGGGTTCCCTCCGGCAGGTGATGGCCTGCGCGCTGGCGATGGCCGCCCTGCACGCCGTCCTGTTACTGGGGGCAGGGGCCGGTGCCGGGGCGTCCGGCCACAGCCACGGGGTTTCCGGGATGCCGGCAGCAGAAGCTGCGGGTTCCGCTGCCGGTTCTGCCGCCGGCGGGATGCTCGCCATCATCGCCGTGGAAATCACGACGGCGCTCCTCGCCGCGACGCTGCTGGCCAGGCTGCGACGCCCGCTGGCGGGGGCTTAGCGCTCCGCCATGAGCTTGAGATTTTCCAGCGTCTGTTGCCTTGCCCGTTCCTGCATGTGCTCGATCACCACGTGGTCCGCGAACTTGCCGATGGCGCTGCCCGGAACGTTGTATTCGATCTCCAGCGAGACGAGCGTCCCGGTACCCGCCGGTTCGTACTCCCAGGTTTGCCAGCCCTTGAGCGGTCCGTCGAATTCGATGCGCACGTGTTTCCCGCCGGTGGGCGTCGGCTGGTTCTCCACAACGCGCGTGGTCACCGGAAACGGAACGCCGGCCATCAGGTAACTGTGCTCAACCACGGTGCCGGCACCGCCGTCGCCCGTTACTTTCTTGGCCTCTCCGAGGTTGACCCACCAGGAGGCCCAGTGCTGCGGGTCCGTGGCGATCTCCGTGACCCGCTCCACGGGTGCGTCGATTGTTGTGCTCAGCTTGATGTGGCCCATCGGAACTCCTCGTGTGGCAAATGGTAACCGCTGTGTAGTTCCCCCGCCATCCAGCCAAGCACCTGTGGGCAAAAGGCCGCAGAGGACAAAGTCCTGTTGCGGCAGGGGACACTGCGGGTTGAGCCTGCCGGGATTGGGGTCCCGGCAGGCTCAACCACCTGTTTGTCAGCGGATGTTTGTCAGCGGACCGAGTTGCCCAGTTCGCGCAGCGGGGTCTTGCTGGTTTCGCGGGCCCAGAAGGCGCCGGCGACGGCCAGCAGGGAGGACGCGGCCACGATCCAGGCGGCGGGGCCCCAGTTTGCCTTGTCCGCGCCGACGAGTGCAGTGCCGAGCAGCGGGGTGAAGCCGGCGCACAGGATGCCGACCTGCAGGCCGATGGCCATGCCGGAATAGCGGACCTTCACGTTGAACAGCTCCGAGAACCAGGCCGGGTAGATGGCGTTGGACATGGCGTAGGTGCCGGCCGTGATCAGGGTGCTGGTCAGGAAGATCATGGGCACGTTGCCGGTGGAGATCACGGAGAAGTACACGAAGATCATGGCACCTGAACCGAGGACGCCGGTGATGAAGACCGGGCGGCGGCCGTACTTGTCGGAGAACCAGGCCATCAGCGGCTGGGTTGCCATGGCCAGAACGTTGCCGGTGATGCTGACCCACAGCATGGTGGAGGCGGGAACGCCGACGGATACTGCGTAGGCCAGGCCAAAGGACTGCATAAAGGTGTTGGTGACGGTCTCGAAGGACATCAGGGCCACCTGGAAGAACTGGGCCGGATGCGTCTTGAACATCTTGGCGAAGGGGAGCTTCACCAGCTCGCCGTGATCATGCTTCTCCTCGAACACCTCGGGTTCCTCGAGCGAGCGGCGGACCAGGTACGCGACGATCAGCACGATCAACGAGAGCCAGAACGGGATGCGCCAGCCCCAGGCGAGGCGGTCGGCTTCACTCATGGCGGCCACGGGCAGGAACGCCAGGGAGGCCAGAACGATGCCGGCGGAGATGCCGCTCATCGCAAAGCTGGCGAAGAAGCCGCGGCGGCCTTCCGGGGCCTCCTCGGTGGACAGTGCCGAGGCGCCGGCCGTTTCGGCTCCTGCGGAGAGGCCCTGCATGAGGCGCAGCAGCACCAGCAGGGCAGGGGCCCAGTAGCCGGCGGTGTTGAAGTCTGGCAGCACGCCGATGAGGAACGTGGCCGAACCCATCAGCACCAGCGTCAGCACCAGGGTGTTCTTGCGGCCGATCTTGTCGCCCAGGTGGCCGAAGACCACCGCTCCGAAGGGGCGTGCAACGTAGGCCACACCGAAGGTGGCGAAGGAAGCGATCAGGGCGACGGTGGGGTCGCCTGCCGGAAAGAAGATCTTGGAAAAGACCAGCGACGCAGCGGTGGCGTAAATGAAGAAGTCGTAGTACTCAAGGGCGCCGCCGAGGAACGCGGCGAGGGCTGCTTTCTTGGCCCGCTTGAGCTGGCGCTGATCGGCTCCGATGCTGGCGCCTGTAGCTGTGTTTGTCATGGTGCTGGCCCTTCCGCGCTGAAAGACGGTTATCGTGTGGTGAGTTGTGCGCATTCCGAACAGCTGTGCGGTATGCGATTATAGAAAGAGTAGCGCAGAGGTGAGGTGCCTCACAACACCCCGGCTGAGTCTCCCAAGCGAAAGGTGCCCCCATGGAAAACCATCCACCGGCCAACCGGCTGTTCCTCATCGGCTCGGAAGCCTCGGCCGCCATGTCGCCCGGGCTCTGGGGCCCGGTCCTGGAACAGCTTGGAAGCAGCTGGACCTACGAGGCATGGGACGTCCCGGCCGGACAGGACATGTCCGGCGTCCGCGCCGCGATGCTGGGGGCCGACGTCGTGGCCGCAAACGTGACGATGCCCCACAAGCAGTGGGCGGCGGGCACAGCTGACACCGTCACCGAACAAGTGCGGATCAGCGGAGCCGCCAACCTGCTGGTCCGGCACGGCCGGCGGCTGGGTGCCCACAACACGGACATCACCGCCGTCGCCGAACTTTTGGACGGCCGGCACCAGCGCCACGCCCTGATGCTTGGGGCGGGCGGCGCCGCGCGCGCAGCACTGGTCGCCCTGGCGGGACTGGCGGACCGGGTCACGGTGACGGACAAGGATCCTCGTGCCTCGCAGCAGTTGCTGGAACTCGCCACCAGCCTGGGCATGAAGGCCGGTGCGGTGACGTGGGACGAGGCGCGGGATTCAGCGGCGGGCGCGTCCTTGATCGTCAATGCGACGCCCCTCGGCAAGAGCTCAGCCGACGAACCGGCCTGGGGATCGGCGGAGCTTTCACCGGACGCCTTTGTCTATGACTTCGTCTACGCCGGCCATACGACGGCCACCATCGCCGCCGCGAGGGCGCAGGGCCTGCCCTGCGCGGACGGCTGGGACCACCTGCGGGCGCAGGCGGAGGCCATGATCCCCGTCCTTGGGCTGAAGCCGGAGACCGGCGCCCTCCTGGGCCGGACACTGACTGTCATCCGGACGGAGAACTGACAGGAGCTGAAACCGGACTGCCCGGCGGATTCCGCCCTGCTTTATCCGGATATGATCGGAATTAGCCTGCGGCCGCGCGCCTGCAGATGCCGAGATCGAGCTTCAGGGAGGGCAAGCGATTCCATGGCGGAGCAACCCGAGTACTTCGTGAAGTCGGTGGAAAAGGCGTTTGACGTGCTGCGTTCCTTCGCCCCGGACGAGCCGCGCCTGACTGTCTCCCAGGTCGCCGCAAAGTCGGACATGACCAGGGCCTCCGCCCGGAGGTTCCTGCTGACGCTGACTGACCTGGGCTACCTTCGTGCCGACGGTCCGTACTTCGAACTGACGCCCCGTTCGCTGGACATCGGACAGTCCTTCCTGGCGAACCTTGCGCTCCCGAGAATCGCGGAGCGGCACCTCAAGTCGCTGGCCGCGGAGCTTAATGAAACGACATCTCTGTGCATCCTCGACGGCACGGACGTCGTCTATGTCGCCTGCGTTCCGTCACCCCGGCTCCTGAGTGTCTCCATCAGCGTGGGCACACGGTTTCCCGCCTGGGCAACCTCCATGGGCCGCGTCCTGCTGGGTGCCTTGTCCGACGCCGAGCTGAAGGCTTACTTCGACTCCGTCCAGCTCCAGCGGTTCACCGAACGCTCGATCGGAAGCCTCGACCAGCTCCAGGCCGAAGTGGACCAGGCCCGGACCAAGGGATGGTCCATGGTCTCGCAGGAACTGGAGGAAGGCCTCCGCGGCGTGGCCGTTCCGGTCTGGCGGGGCCACGAGGTGGTTGCCGCGGTCAATGTGTCCCTCCAGACGCACCGGGCGCCGGCGGAGGCCATCGAAAAAACGGTGGTCCCGCTGCTGCAGGACGCCGCGAGGCAGATTGGCCACGACTACGGCGGCCGCGCAGCCGCACCGCTCACTTCTGCACACCGGGGATGACATGATCACGCGCCACGGCGCGAACACGGACCCGTCAACGGTCTGACAACGGTCAGATCGCCGCGCGGCCGCCGGGCCGGGCAGCAATCCGTTTTGGTTCCTTCCGGTCGCGGCGGGCGTAGATGCGGGACCGCTCGCTGGACAGGGCGAGGATCAGCAGGATATCCAGGGTGAGTCCGGGGAGGTTGGTCTGCAGTGTGATTCCGGGACCTCCGTTGACAACGTCAATAACCTGCAATCCGATCGCTGCGGTGCTGACGGCCATGGTGAGCGTGCGCGCCCGGTTCCGTCCCAGGAAGACGTACCAGGCCATGAGCAGTTCCGCGAGGGCAAAGATGACCACCACGGCCAGCCCAAGGTAAAGCGCCAGCTGCGCCTGGTCCATGGTCAGGCCGGTCCCGGAGCCTCCGGCTCCGCCGCCGGGTTGCAGGAGCGGCTCCAGGTGGGCGGCGGGAAACAGCATGATGGATAGAGCCAGTGCTGCCGCGGCCAGCGCACGGCCGGCCACGAGGACCGCTCCGATGACGGTGGGGGCGGGGCGCCTGTTCCGGCTGTCGCTCGGGAGGCGTGGCACGGCATGTCCGGTCACCGCCGTCGCGCGCAGGTCAACGACCGGGAGGTCGCCGTCGGTGGCAATTTCATCGCCGCCGCCGTTGCGGCTGTGGTAGCCGGTGGAGAAGTCCCGGATCACCCGGACGCTGGCCGCCGGCTCGGCGTCCGAAATGGACGCGACGATATGGTCCCGCTCATCATCAGTGTGTTCGTCGATCTTGTGAGTGACCTGCAGGGTGAACAGCGAGAAGCCGACGCTGCGGTCATAGGTGCCGGCGGCCAGCCAGTCCGCCGCCACGCCGCCGGGGAGCAGCCAGCCGGGCGGACACCGCCAGAAGCGGACGTGGTGGCGCTTGCCGGGGTTGCCGTCCACCTCCTGCTGGTACGCGAAGTCCTGTTGCCGGCCGAACAGGAAGAGCGGGCTGACCGGGGCCTCGAGGTAGCTCCGGCGCAGCACGGTGGAGGTGACGATCCTCCAGCTGCTGGCCAGCGTCACGTCGTCGGCGATGGTCCAGCCGGCCCGGCGCATCACCTGGTGGAGCTGGGCTTCGGAGCCGAGCAGGGCAACATTCACCGGATCGCCGAGCAGCCCGTCGCTGGTGCGGGCGCGTCCGATGAAGTAATCGGGCACATAGAGGCGGGTCAGGATCGAGTGCAGCCTGGGCAGCACGAGGTAGGCGAGCATGGCCCAGAAGACGAACGTAAACCAGATCTGGCCCCAGCCCCACTGGAAGCTGAGCTCAAGGAGAAGATAGGTCAACCAGACGGCCGCGGCACCACCGACCAGGAAGAAGATCCGGTCCCAGGCGGTATCGAGTGCTGTGCGGGAAACGCCCGCGGCAGGCACGTTCACCGTAGCCCTGGTCATGCGCAAAATAATACTGGAGCCGGTGGCTGGTTCCGTGGGCGCAGCGGCCCGGGCTGAGATGCATGGTGTTTCCCCCTGTGAAGCGTGACGGTCAGTCCAGCGGAAGCGTGACCGTGATGCACGTGCCCTTTCCGGGCGCGGTGTCTATGGTTGCGGTGCCGCCGGCTTCATGCACCGCGATGGACATCAGAAGCAGACCGAAACCCCGCGGCCGGCTGCCGCATCGTTCTGTGCGGTCGAAGCCGCTGCCGTTGTCGGCCACAGTCAGCCGGATGCCGTGATGCACCGCCGCGAGCCGGACGGTCAGTTCGGTGGCGCCGGCGTATTTGAAGGCGTTACTCAGCGCCTCCTGGGCGGCGTGGTAAAGCAGCCCGGCACTGCCGGCCGGTATTTCGATGCCGTGGTGCGGCGTCTCCCACCGCACGGTGGTCCCCTGTTCCCTGAGCGGGGCAGCGAGCCGGTCGATGCAGCCGGCGAGCCCCAGGCTGTGGAAATCCACCGGGGCCTGGTCGGTAATGACGCCGTGGATTGCGGCGACCTCGTTGACCGCTGGAGCCTTTTTCATGGCCAGTCCTGCTTCCTTGCAGCCTGTGATGCTTCCTTCTCACGGGTGCTGGGTTCCCGCCTGGATGTATGACTCAAGGGTGGTCCGGCGTAATCATGAATGACGCGACTTTGACGCAATTTTGGCTCAAGTTCCCGGGGATTCCCGGGGCCGACTCAAGAGATGCGCAAGATTTAATTCTGCGGCAATGACCTGTGTCCCTCCCTGTGTAGGCTCATCACCAACCCCATAAGTCCAGATAGTGGAAATACCCATCCGTGGGGCTTCCGCCGACGAATATGAGGGTGACTAACCGAAGGACTATGGGGGCATAGATGGAAGAACGCGGTATTGCCGTTGTTGTAGAGGATGACGACGACGTCAGGAATTCCCTGAGGGAAGTGCTGTTGCAATCAGGGTTCTCCGTTTACGCGACGTCCTCCGGGCTCGAAGGGGTTGAGGCTGTCCGGCGGTACAACCCCGTGGTGGTCACCATGGACCTGGGGCTTCCGGACTTCGACGGACTTGAGGCCTCCCGCCGTATCCGCACGTTCAGCGACGCCTACCTGGTCATCGTGACGGGACGGGTGGACGAGGCCGACGCCATCATGGGTTTCGAAGCAGGGGCGGATGACTTTCTGACCAAGCCCTTCCGTCCCCGCGAGCTTCGGGCCAGGATCGCAGCGATGCTTCGCCGCCCCAGGCAGGCTGCCGGGACCTCGGCCGGACCTGGCGGTGACCTGGGGCCAGCCGCCAAGGCGCCGGCGGCAGCGACGCCTCCGGCCGGCATGGCGTCGGCCGGACTCCGGCAGGGCGCCCATGACGAGTCCGATCCCGCCGATTTCGAGCACAACGGGCTCACGTTGAACGAGGGAACCAGGACCGCGGAATTCGGGGGACTGCGGGTTGAACTGACCCGGACGCAGTTCGACCTCCTCCTGGTGCTCCTGGAGAACGGACGGCTGGTCCAGACCAAGGCCGACCTGGTCCGCCGCCTGCGGAACGAACCGTACGACACCGGTTCCTATGTCAGTACCGCCGAAGAGCGCGCCGTCGAGGTCCACATGGGGAACCTGCGGAAGCGGCTGGGCGACGACTCGCGCTCGCCGCGGTGGGTGGAAACCGTCAGGGGGATCGGCTACCGGCTCGCGCCGCAACTGGCTGCCGGCTGACCCCGTCCGCCTGGCAGCGGTCCCGGACTGTAGTCCCGGACTATGGCCGGGGACTCCTGGACATGGGATTCTTAAGCTTGGCGGAGGGAAGCACCGTGACTCCCAAGCAACTGGTTCTGGTAGTGGTTGCCACCGTGGGCGTCCTGGCCCTGGTGCTGATCTCGATCGACTGGGCGCCGGCGGCCCTGCAGGATCCCGCCCGGACGCTGGGAGTGCTCAACGCCCAGGGAGTCATCCGCTGGGGCGAGAACCCGGACAGGGCACCCTTCTCCGTCGTTGAACTCTCCATGTTCGTCGCCGTGGGGCTGGCTTTTGTCCTGGCCGGTGTGGCCGCGTGGCAGACCCGGCCCAACCGGAACCCCGGGCTGCTGCTGGTGGTCGCCGGGCTGCTGTGGCTGGCCGCCGGAGTGCGCCGCTCCAGCGACCCGGTCCTGTTCACCGCCGGTGTGGCGCTGACCCTCATGTACCAGCCGCCGCTGCTCCAGCTCGCCCTGAGCTTCCCCTCGGGCGTCCTGCGCTCGCGGGCGGAACGGGCGGCCGTCGTGTTCTTCTTTGCCGCCTGGGCGGCCATCGCGGTGGCGAGCTGGGCATTTTTCGATCCGCGGCTGCACATCGCGGCGGGGGAGTCCACCTCCCGCAACCTGTTCCTGCTGTGGGACAGCCCGCAGCTGACCAGCGCCATCGGGGACGCTGCCCGCATTGTCCAGGTAGGCATCGGCGTGGCGATAGTGGCCGTGCTGGTGTCCCGCTGGCGCTCCGGTTCGCCGGCGTACCGGGCCGCGTTCCTGCCGCTGTGGCTGGCAGTGATCATCAAGACCGCCTCCACCGTCTGGGTGTCCCTCGCCGTGGTGCAGCTGACCGGTTCCCTCTCCAACGAGGCACTGCTCTGGCAGTACCCGGCGACGGCGATCGTCCCGCTCGCCGTCCTGCTGGGGCTGTGGCGCTACCGGTTCGCCCGCGGCGCACTCAGCGAGCTGATGGTGGAGATCGGGATGGCGCCGGTCAGCGACCGGCTCATCCGCGCCCTGCGCAGGTCCGTCCGGGACCCCACCCTCAGCCTCTGGCGGTGGTCGCCCGCGCTGTCCGGGTTCGTGGACGACGACGGCGTGCCCCGCGCGGTGCCAGAGGACGGATCCGGACGGGCGGCCATGGTGCTGGAGCGCAACGGCACGCCTGTCGGGGCGCTGGTTTTCGACGAAGCCCTCCGGGACCAGCCCCAGCTGATGGCCGCCGTGCGGAGCGCCACTTCCCTGGCCCTGGACAACCAGAACATGGAGCAGCAGCTGCGGGACCAGCTGGTGGAAGTCCGCCGCTCCCGGGAACGCATTGTCACGGCCGGGGACGCCCGGCGTCGTGAGCTCGAGCGGGACCTCCACGACGGCGCCCAGCAGCGTCTTGTTGCGGTGTCCATGGACCTTGCCAGGGCGAGGCGGGCTGCAAGCCCGGCGGAGATGAAGGAACTGGTGGATCAGGCCAGCGACGAACTCGCCCTCGCACTCGCGGAGCTTCGTGAGCTGGCCAGGGGCGTCTACCCGCCGTCGCTGCGGGAAAGGGGGCTGGGCGGCTCCCTCAGGGCGCTCGCCGAGCGCTCTGCGCTGCCCATCGAGCTGGACATCCACCTCCCGCAGCGGCCGCCGCCGCAGGTGGAACTCGCGGCGTATTTCATCTGCGCCGAGGCGGTGACCAATGCCGCCAAGCACGCCCGCGCCTCGAACCTGCAGATCGGCGTCCAGGGCACCGACGCCGGACTCAGGCTCCACGTGACGGACGACGGGATCGGCGGGGCAACCCCCGGTTCCGACGGCGGGCTGGTGGGGCTGGCCGACCGGGCGGCAGCGCTGGGCGGCTCCCTGACGGTCACCAGCCCGGATGGCCGCGGAACAACGGTGGCGGCAACCTTGCCGTTCTCGGCCGACCCTACGGAGGACATGCCATGACACTGCGCGTCGCCATCGCGGACGACTCGGCGCTGCTCCGCCGCGGCCTGGCCGCGCTGCTCACATCCGAGGGGCTGGAGGTGGTCTGCGAGGCTGCGGACGCCCAGGAACTGCTGGGCTGCGTGGCAGCCCGGCAGCCGGATGTTGCCGTGGTGGACATCCGCATGCCGCCCAGCTTCACCACCGAAGGCATCCAGGCCGCCACGGCGATCCGGCGCGACCAGCCCGGAACGGGGGTCCTCCTGCTGTCCCAATACGTGGAGACGGACAACGCCATGCAGCTCCTGGGAAACGGTGCGAAAGGCCTGGGCTACCTCCTGAAGGAGCGGGTCTCGGACATCGACGACTTCATCGACGCGCTGCACCGGGTGGCGGCTGGCGGGACCGCCGTCGATCCTGAACTGGTGGCACGGATGGTGGCCAGGCCGCATAACGGCCACCAGCGGGAGGATGAGCTCAGCAGCCGGGAACGCGACGTCCTGGAGCTGATGGCGCAGGGCCGCACCAACCAGGCGATCGGGAAGACCCTCTTCCTGGGGGAGCGGACGGTGGAGGCGCACATCCGGAGCATTTTCCTGAAGCTGGGGCTGCGGCCCGAACCCGAGGACCACCGCCGGGTCCTCGCCGTGCTCACCTACCTGCGCCAGCACTAGCAAACCGGCGGCCGTCCTGAGGGGACAGCCGCCGGTTGCTGGTCAGCCGGGACGCTGACGCGGCCGGGCGTTGAGCTAGTTGGACATGGACGTGGTGCCGCTGCTCTTCCAGCCCGTGAACGGCGACCAGACGCCGCCGGCCCCCTCCTGGTGGCGGACCTTCTGGTACACCTCCTCGTTGCCGATCTCGGTGTTGGTCAGGGTGCGGACGTTGTGGATGGTGACAATTCCGCTGTAGTAGCCGAGGGAACGGCTAAAGCTGGAGTTGCCGAGATGGTCGTCGCCGTTGGGCCAGTCGTCGCTCTCCCAGCGCTGCTGCTCGATGTAGACGGACCGGTTGTTGTAGCAGCGCACCTGGATCTGGTAGTCCACCAGCTTGGTGCCCGAGGAGTTGAAGCCTGCAAAGACGGGCTTCAGCGGGGTCACGGTGCAGGCGTAATTGGTGGTGGCGGCCTGGGCGGGCGCGGCCAGGGCGACGCCGCCCGCAGCAAGCCCCAGCGTCATTGCCGAGACGAGTGCGACTTTGGCGCGGGACGGGCGGGACTTCGTTGTTCCGGCGGTCATGGACATTTTTTGCTCCTGTTGCGGTGATGGTGGTTTCGGCCAGGAATCCTTTCCTGATGCCGTGATTCCATGGTGCGGCGGGGGCACTGTCCCTGACTTCCGTGCTAGCACTGTTTGTACGGCACTGTTTGTACGGCACTGTTTGTACGGCACTGTTTGTACGGCACTGTTTGTACGGCACTGTTTGTACGGCACTGTTTGTCCGGCCGGAAGAATTATCAGCTTGCTTATTATTTCCGGGGTTCCTAGTGTTAAACCCGTAAAGCAACCGGCACAAGGAGGACATATGTCAGCGCACAACATTGCAGGCAAAAAGGTAGCGTTCCTGCTGACCGACGGCGTGGAGCAGGTGGAGCTGACCAGCCCCTGGAACGCCGTGAAGGAAGCCGGCGGCGAGCCCACGCTGGTGGCGCCCAAGGCCGGAAAGCTGCAGGGCTACGACGGCACTGAAAAAGGCGAGACCTTCGACGTCGACATCACGGTGGCCGAGGCCAACGCCGCCGATTTCCATGCGCTGGTGATCCCCGGCGGAGTGGTCAACGCGGACCACCTACGCGTGGACAAGGACGCACAGGCCTTCGCCCGCAGCTTCTTTGAGCAGCACAAGCCGGTGGCCTCCATCTGCCACGGGCCCTGGCTGCTGATCGACGCCGATGTGGTCAGCGGCCGCAAGCTGACCTCGTACCACACGCTCCAGACCGACCTGAAGAACGCCGGAGCCAACTGGAGCGATGAGGAGGTTGTGGTGGACCAGGGCTTCGTGACCAGCAGGCACCCCGGCGACCTCAAGGCCTTCAACGACAAACTGCTCGAAGAGATCGAAGAAGGCGAGCACGCCGGCCAGACCGCCTGACCGGCACAACGCACTACGCCCGAAGGCGCAAAAGAGGAGGGGTCCGACGGCGGCAATTGCCGCCGCCGGACCCCTCCTCTGTGTCCAGGTGCCCTGCGTCCAAGTCCGGTTTAGTCGCTGGAGCTGGGCTCCGTGGTGAGTCCGCGGTCGTCCGCGGTTTCGCTGTTCTGTTCCTCGGCCGGTCCCGGAGGTTGGTGCCGCCTGCCCCTGCGGGGCCTCTGTCGGCGGGGCCGGATGCGGCGTGGCGGCCGGAGGGCCGGCCCTCCGGCTTTTCCCTGGGCACCGGACTCGTTTCGTCCTCGACGCCGTCGCTCACGATGTCTTCGGGCTCGTTGTGTTCCGTGCTCATGGACTGCTCCTGATCTCGAGGTAGGGTTCCACGCTACAGCCGGGGTGCCGGTGCGCCTAGGCGCCGGCTCGCGGCGTGTCCTTATGCCAGGGCGCCCCATTGCCGCAGTTCGCGGGTTTCGCCGTACGGGACGTCGCGGCTAACGGCCACAGTGTAGGTGGAGAAGCCGGTCTGCGTGACCAGCACGCCGTGGCGGCGTTCCTGCATGGCGTGCCGGAGGGCGATGTCCACGGCGCTGTTGAGGTCGTTTTCGATCGTTGCGGGGTCGTGGGCGATGATTTCCAGCAGGATGTCGGAATGGTGCTTGATCATGGGGTGCTCTCTTTTCGCGATGACGGATGGTGGGCGTCTGAGGGTGGATTTTGTGAGGGCTGTTTCCGGGACGGAAATTAGGTAGGGCAAAAGAAGTGCCGGTAGAGGCTGGGGATGATTCGAGGGGGCCCGGCATTCTGTGATGGGGCGGGGGCCGGTGCGAAGCATCCGGCAGAGGGACCGGGAACGGTGTGCCGTTCCTGCGGATCCACCCTTAGTGTGGCGGACCGCCGGCCCCCAAGGCAATCATTTCGGTGGAATTTTCTGTGTGCCCTGCGTCACACGCTTGTCGGCAGCGCACGCGCCGTTGACCGCCTAGGGCGCCGAGCGTATGCTGACGCTCACCTTCCGGGGCCCTCGCTCGGCGGGGGCCCGGGTCTCCTTCTAGAACGCATGCGGCCGCCGGGTGCCGAGGCTGTTTCCGGCGGGCGCCAGGGGGCACAATTCCATGTCTGAAATCACCATCAACGGCATCACCATTGATCCGATCACACAAAACCGGGCCCTTCGGGACGCCGGGCTGGTTGCCGAGGACGCCTCGGAGTCGGACCACATCCTCATCCAGACCGCGGAGCCGCTGACAGCGGAACAACGTGCGGAACTTGCCGGCATCGACGTCGAGATGCAGGAGTACGTCTCGGACAACACCTACCTGGCGGCGTTCCCGCCGGCAGACCTGGACAGGGTGCGTGCCCTGCCCTTCGTGAGCTGGGCGGACGTGTACTCCCGTGTCTTCAAGATCCCGCCGCCGCTGCTGCCGCGCGGCGCGGACACAGGCAACGTGCGCTCGCTGGCGGACCACGAACCGCATCCGGACCGCCGGCTGGAAAGGGTGGACCTGCTCCTGCACCCGGGCATCGAGGCCGGCCCGGAGCTGATCGCCCGGGTGGCCGTGGCCGCGCGGGTGGAGCCCGATGCCGTGGCGGTGACCCCGGGCAAGCTTCGCATCACCACCTCGGTGGGCCAGCTCCCGGAACTGGCCGCAATCGATGAGATCCGCGAGATCCATCCGGTGCGCGAGCGCCAGCTCTTCAACAACGTGGCGCGGGAGATCCTGAACGCCAACGTGCAGCTCAACGGGACAACATACCGCGGCGACGGCGAAGTGGTGGCCATAGCGGACACCGGATTCGACACCGGCGACGCCGGCAACCCGCACCCGGCATTCACCGGACGGGTCCAGACGCTCTACGCGCTGGGCCGCACGGCGCCGGACAAGGCAGACGACCCGCACGGCCACGGGACGCACGTGGCCGGCTCCGTGCTGGGCCGGGGAAACTCGGCCACCATGGGCGGAGCGATTGAGGGCACCGCGCCGGAGGCCCTGCTGATCCTGCAGAGCCTCCTCGACTCCAACGGCGGCCTGGGCGGCATTCCGGTCAACCTCAACGACCTCTTCCAAAAGACGTACGACGACGGCGCCCGCGTCCACACGAACTCCTGGGGCGTGCCCGGACTCAACCTTCCGTACGACGCGAGCTCCCGGGAGATCGACGAATTCGTGTGGAACCACCCGGACCAGGTGATCTGCTTTGCGGCGGGGAATGACGGCGTGGACGGCAACAGCGACGGCACGGTGGACTCGAATTCCATCGGATCCCAGTCCGCGGCGAAGAACTGCATCACCGTGGGTGCCAGCGAAAGCCTCCGCAAGGAATTCGCCCCGACCTACGGCACCTACTGGCCCGGCGACTTCCCCTCGAATCCCGTCAAGAAGGACAAGCAGGCCAACAACCCGGACGGGATGGTGGCCTTCTCCAGCCGCGGGCCCACCAAGGAAGGCCGCATCAAGCCCGACGTCGTGGCGCCGGGAACCAGCATCCTGTCCACGCTCTCGCGGAATGCCCCGATGGGCAACACCTTCGGCACCTCCACGGACCCGCTGTTCTTCTTTGACTCCGGCACCTCCATGGCAACGCCGCTGGTGGCCGGCTGCGCCGCGGTGCTGCGCGAGACCCTGGTCAAGAACGGACTCAACGCGCCAAGTGCGGCGCTGGTCAAAGCCCTCCTGGTCAACGGCGCGGACGTCCTGCCGGGGCAGTACAACCCCACCGAGGCCGGGGAATCGCCGAACGGCAACTCCGGCTGGGGCCGGGTCAACCTGGCCCGCTCCGTGGTCCTTCCCGGGCAGCCCGGCAACGCCGGACTGGGCGAAGGCGGACCGCTGGAGCAGGGGCAGGAGGACACCTTCACCATCGATATCCCCGAGGAAATCCCCAAGGTTGCCGCCAAGGGGAGGCGGAACCGGGGTCCGGCCGCGGAACCGGCCCTGACCGCAGCCGGGGTGACGCTGAAGATCACCCTCGTGTGGTCCGATCCGCCCGGCGCCCAGCTGCAGAACGACCTCGACCTCATTGTGCTGGCGGCGGACGGCAGCGAGCGGCACGGAAACTCAGGAACCACGGCCGGCTTCGACCGCCGGAACAATGTGGAACAGGTCCTCTGGACGGGCATGCCGTCGGGCCAGGCCAGGATCGTGGTCCGGGCCTTCCGGATCACGCAGTTCCCGCAGCCCTACGCCTACGTGTGGCGGCTGTCTTAACGTGCCGGGCCTCCGCGTGCCGGACTCCCACGTCCAGGGGCAGCTGCCCGGGCAAATGTCGATGGCGCATGCCGCCCAGCTGCCGGTGGAACAGGTCCTTGACCAGCTGGGGTCCGGCAGCACCGGGCTGGACAGCGGGGAAGCCGCCAAACGGCTGGCCGAGCTCGGCCCCAACGCCGTGCGGACGCATCAGGCCAGCGGGTGGTCCGTGCTGGGCCGGCAGCTGGGCAGCCCCATCCTGATACTCCTCGCCATCACGGCCGGGCTGTCGCTCTTCCTGGGGGATGCCACGAACTCCATCGTGATCGGCGTGATCCTGCTGGTCAGCGTGGGTCTTGGCTTTACCAACGAGTTCCGGGCCGAACGGGCCGCCGAGGCGCTGCACTCCCGCGTCACCCACCTGGCCGCGGTTCTCCGGGACGGGACCCTGGACGAAGTCGGCGTTACCGCCCTGGTGCCCGGCGACGTCGTGCATCTGGCCATCGGCGCGATCGTCCCGGCGGACATCAGGCTGCTGACGGCGAAGGACCTGCTCTGCGATGAAAGCATCCTGACCGGTGAATCGTTGCCGGTCAGCAAAGACCCCGCGCCGGTCCGCGGTACCGCTGCGCTCGCGGACCTGACGTCCTGCCTGTTCATGGGCACGGTGGTCCAATCGGGGAGCTGCACCGGCGTGGTGGTGGCAACGGGAGGGCGTGCCGAGTTTGGCCGGATCGCCCTGGGACTCGGGGAGCGGCAGCCACAGACCGAGTTCCAGCTCGGCCTCAAGCGCTTCTCCTTCCTGCTCCTGCAGGTGGCCATCGTCCTCACCACGCTGATCTTCATCGCCAACCTCCTGTTGCAGCGGCCGGTCATTGAATCCCTGCTGTTCTCGCTGGCCATCGCCGTCGGAATCACGCCGCAGCTGTTGCCGGCGGTGGTGAGCACCAGCCTGGCCACGGGCACCCGCCAGCTGGCCAAGCGCAAAGTGCTGGTCAAGCGGCTGGTGTGCATCGAGGACCTCGGGGACATGGACGTGCTGGTCACCGACAAGACCGGCACCCTCACCGAAGGCAGGATCAGCTTCACTGCAGCGTTGCCCGCCAAGGACGGAGTGTCCCCGGCCGCTTTGTTTACGCTGGGGCTTCTCGCCACGGAGGCGGAGTACGCGGAAGCGAAGGTCTCCACGGTGGGACTGAACCCGCTGGACGCGGCGCTCTGGGCCTCCGCCGACGCGGCCGGGTTCCAGCCGGACCGCTACGAACGGCTCGACGTCATTGATTTCGACCACCTGCGGCGCCGGACCAGCGTGCTGGTCAGCGAGGAAGGCGGAGCGGCCCGGCTGGTCACCAAGGGCTCGCCGGAAGATGTCCTGGCGCTCTGCGTGGACACCCCGGCCGGTGTGCAGGCGATGCTGGATGAACAGTTCAACGCGGGATCCCGCGTGGTGGCCGTCGCCAGCCGGCCGGCCGAAGGAATGACGGCGATTCAAGCCTCCGACGAGAAGGACCTGGTCCTGGAAGGGCTGCTGGTCTTCCTGGACCGGCCCAAGGCCAACGCCCGCGCTTCACTGGACCAGCTCGAGACGCTCGGCATCACGGTCAAGATCGCCACCGGGGACAACGCCAAGGTCGCCGAGAAGGTCTGTGACGAGCTCGGCGTGCTCTCCGGCGGGACGCTCACCGGTGCCGAGGTGGAAGCCCTCTCCGATGCCGAACTGGCCGCGGCGGCCCGCGAGGCGAGCATCTTCGCCCGCGTCTCGCCCGAGCAAAAGGCACGGATCATCCGCCTGCTGCGCCAAAGCGGCGGGTCGGTCGGGTTCATGGGCGACGGCGTCAATGACGCACTGGCCTTGCACGCGGCGGACATCGGGATCTCCGTGGACAGCGCCACCGATGTGGCAAAGGACGCCGCCGACGTCGTGCTGCTGGACAAGGACCTGGGCGTCCTGGCGGAGGGGGTGATGGAAGGGCGGCGGATCTTCGCCAACACCATCAAGTACGTGCTGATGGGAACCTCGAGCAACTTCGGCAACATGTTCAGTGCCGCCACGGCGTCCGTCGTCCTTAGCTTCCTGCCGATGCTGCCCGGGCAGATCCTGCTGAACAACCTGCTCTACGACACCGGCCAGCTCGCCATCCCGGGGGACCGAGTGGACAAGGAACAGCTGCTGGCCCCATCGCACTGGAACATCGGCTTCATCCGGCGTTTTATGTTCCTTTTCGGACCCATCAGTTCCCTCTTCGACTTCGCCACCTTCGCCCTGATGCTGTTCGCGTTCCACGCGGTGCCGGGGGAATTCCGGGCCGGCTGGTTCATCGAGTCGATCGCCACGCAAACGCTCATCATCTTTGCCATCCGCACCCGGCGGGTTCCCTTCCTTCGGAGCCGGCCTTCAGCGGGCCTGCTGGGCGCATCCCTGGGGGTGGTGGCGCTGGGCGTTTTCCTTCCGCTGTCCCCGCTGGCCGGTGTTCTGGGGTTCGATCCGCTGCCCACGCCCTTCTTCCTGGCGCTGCTGGGGATGACGGTGGTGTATCTGGTGATGGTTGAATTCGCCAAGCGATGGTTCTTTGCCCGCACAGCCCAACAGCCTCCGGTCCGGCCGGCCGTCATCCCGCGCAGGCAGCCAACGCACCACATTTCGCGCCGCGCAGCCCGCTTCAGCACCCCGGTTGCGCGCCCGCTGCGCGGACAGTTGGTCCGCGGCGGCCGGAAGCGGAAAACCAGGAGCGTCCGCGCCCGCTGACCTGGCGCCTGGCCCGGCGGGAAAGCATGGATTCAGCAGCGCAACCGGCGTACCCTGCAGCTGTTAGCATCTGGTGATTTTGGCCCTGGATCCGAGGCACATCATGAGCGTTGAACCGCATGCACCGGAGTCCGCGGGAAGCGTCCGCTCCCGGGTAGCCGCTCACCCTGTTGCCGCTTTCCTGATCCTCGCCATCCCGCTGGCCTGGCTGGCGCAGTGCCTGGCCATCATCCTGCTGCAGGACATCACTCCCGGGCTCCTGGTGGAACTGTTGATCCTGCTGGGGGCAGCGGTTTTTGTGACGGCGGCGTCGGAAGGCCGCGCCGGCGTCCGCCGACTCTTCAGCGGAGTGGTCCGCTGGCGCGTGGCTGCCGGCTGGTACGTCATCGCGTTGCTGGCGCTGCCCGTCCTGACGCTGCTGACCGCCGTCGTGACCGGAACTCTCCGCGAGCCGGGGAGCGGCTGGGCAACAACCGCGGGGCTGTATCTGCTGAAGGCAGTGGTCATCGGTGCCCTGCTGGGCAACGTCTGGGAGGAACTGGCCTGGGCGGGAGTGGTCCAGCGGCGGCTGATGGACCGGAAGGGCGTGCTCGCAGGCTCCCTGCTGACGGCCATTCCATTCGCGCTGATCCATCTGCCCCAGGCGTTCGCGCAGCGCGGGTTCACAGCCACCCCTTGGGCGGACGTTGTCCTCTCCTGGGGAGTCCTCTTCGGTTTCGCCCTGGTGGCGCGCTACCTACTGGGTATGGTCTACGTGGGGACCGGCGGGAGCATCCTGGTCCTCGGGCTCCTGCACGGGTCCATGAACGCGTCCCAGGGCATGGACGCGGTGGACTGGTGGCAGTTCATCCCGGCGGTGGTGGTGCTGACCGCGGCGGTCGCGGCCTACCTCGCCGCCAGGTCCCGGACCACCGGCCAGGGCAGCAGCGGACATGCCCTGCGCCGGCGGCGTATCCGGCCCTACCGGGCAGCAAACCCGTAGCGGTCAGCCGGCAGAAGGGAGTTACGGACATGGGAGACACAAAGAACGACGGCGGGCTCCGCCGGCCTGAGCTGCGGCTGTCCGCCACGCTGCTCTTCGCCGGCGTCCTCGTCTCGCTGCTGGCAGGACTCCGGCATCCGGACGCGGCCAGCGCCAACGACCACACCGCGACGTTCGCTGAGTATGCCGCCAGTGACGCCTGGATCGCCGTCCACCTCGGGCAGTTCCTTGGCATGGCGCTGCTCATCTGCGGACTGCTGGTGCTGGCCTTCGCACTCAACGTCCGTCACGGGGCGGCGGCCTGGGGTGTCCGGGTGGGTGCTGCGGCAGCCATTACGGCGCTGGCCCTCTACGGCGTCCTGCAGGGCGTGGACGGCGTGGCGCTTAAACATGCCGTCGATGCCTGGGCGGGCGCCGCCGAGGGGGAGAAAGCCCTCCGCTTCGCCGCCGCGGAGGACATCCGGTGGCTTGAGTGGGGAGTCAGAAGCTACCAGAGCTTCATGCTGGGTTCAGCGCTCATCCTGTTCGGCATTGCCATCGCCGCCACGCGCAGGGTTTCCCGGTTCATCGGCTACCTGATGGTGCTTTCCGGCGCGGCCTACCTGGTGCAGGGCTGGATCATTGGCGCCGAGGGTTTCTCCGCATCCAATTCCCTGCCCACCTTGTCCGGCATTGTGCTGGTCGTCGGGTGGACCGGCTGGCTCCTCGTCGCGGCATGGCGGGGGAAAGGGCGTGGGAAGGCCGGCGCCCAGGCTTCCGCTGGCTAGTCTTCCGGCGCCCGGTCTTCCGCCTGCTGGTCTTCCGCCTGCTGGTCTTCCGCCCACTGGCCGGTGCGGATAATCTGGGAATGCCAGGATGCTGCCAGAACAGCACCCCAGTTTCTGGCCAAGAGAGGCACGACATGTCAGAGAAGCTGCATCTAGCCCCGGAAGACGAGTTTCCGGAAGATCTCTCAGAAGTTGAGGATAAGGATCTTCAGGTCCTCGACAGCCAGGTCCAGCGCCAGCTGGATTATGAATATGTGGCCGAGGGCGAACCGAACCCGGAGACCGAATTCAGGCACTTCGACCTCGATGAGGAATTCAGCGAACGGGACAAGCGGGACTAACCGCCCACCGGTATTTCCAGCACGTTCGCTTCATCAAACCACCTACTCTGCGTTCCCAGCTGAGCGCTAAGCCCCTGCATCCTCACTCCGATGTGGCGTGAGCTCTTCCCGGCCAGCCGCGCCTGGAACCCGGCGATGACCGTCGGATGGAGCTGCAGCCGGACGGGCACGGCCCCTGCGGTTTCCAGGCAGAAGATGAACGACTGGTCGTTGCGCTCCTCGGGATCCACCGCATAGTCGTCAATGAAGTCACCGGCGCTGTAGATGAGGGGCCG
Source organism: Arthrobacter sp. SPG23 (assembly GCF_000876655.1). Taxonomy (GTDB): domain Bacteria; phylum Actinomycetota; class Actinomycetes; order Actinomycetales; family Micrococcaceae; genus Arthrobacter. Next base: position 61,465 of record NZ_JYCN01000026.1, on the reverse strand, counting down.
TCCGCGGTAGAGCTCGACGCCACGGAAGACATGCGCCGAATGCCCGAACACGACGTCGGCCCCGGCGTCCACCAGCGCCCGCCCCAGGTCCCGGTGCGCGGACGGCACATCTGCTCCCCAGTTGCCGCCCCAGTGAGCCGAAACCACCAGCAGATCGGCCCGGGCCTTGGAGCGGCGGACCAGGGCCAGCAGATCCCGCACCCGGGCGTCGCCCTGCTGCCGCCCGTCCGTCGGTACGTAGTAGACCCCGGGCCGGTGCGGCCCGGCCTCCCAGTCCGGCTGGTTGTCCGTGAAGGCAATGAGTCCGACGGCGGCCGGACCCGCCCGCATGATCGCGGGCCGTTGCGCGGCCTCCAGGTCCGGCCCCGCTCCGGCGTGAAGGATTCCGCGGCGGTCCAGCGCGGGCAGCGTCTCCCGGAAGGCGTCCGTCCCGTAGTCGAGCACATGGTTGTTGGCGAGGGAGACGGCGTCGATGGCTGCCGCGGCCAGGACGGCCGCGTTGCGGACGTCCGAGCGAAAGTGGAACACCTTCCCCGGCTGCGGCGTCCCGGCATCGGCCAGGACGCATTCGAGGTTGGCGAACCGGATGTCCCCCTGAGCCAGGACGGGGAGCGTATCGCCCCAAGGGAACGCGGGCGGGACGGACCTGAGCTGCTGGTTCACCAGGCGGCCAAGCATCACGTCACCCAGGAACACCAGGCGCATGGTCCGCCTCCCGCCCCTCCACAGTCTGCCTACTTTTCCGCCGGGTGCTCCGCCGGGCCGGCCACGGCATGCCGGGAACCCGCTCTGAGGGCGGTCCTGATGCTCACTTTCGAGGTGTAGGAGATGGATCCGTATTGGAAGAGCCGCACCGCCACCCGGAGCATCAGGGCAGCCCCGATGTAGAGGATGGCGATCACCACGGCCGCCTCCACGATGCCCAGTGAGCCGAAGGCGTTCCGCAGCAGGGCCGTGACCGGGGCGGAGAACGGGAAGTAGGTGAACACCTGCACGATCGGGGAGTGCGGCTCGGAGACCACCAGGCTGACCGAATAGAACGGAATAAAGATCAGGGCGATCATCACGCCCATGAAATTTCCGGCTTCCTTGGCGGTGGGCATGACGGCGCCGATGGCCACCAGGGTGGTGGTGAACAGGGCGAAGCCGCCCACCAGGATCAGCAGGCCCACCGTCATGCGCAGGGGGTCGAATTCGAGCTGGGACGCGTCGAACTCCGGGATGCGCATGGCGTCACGATAGAAAAGTGCGCCGACCAGGATGGGGGAGGCGAAGACGGCCACCTGCACCAGGCCCACCATGAACAGGGCCAGCACCTTTCCGGTGATGAGGGTGGTGGGTTTGAGCGTCGTCAGGATCATCTCGGTGACCCTGTTCTCCTTCTCCTCCAGCGTGGAGTTCAGCATCTGCCCGGCAAGGAGCACCACCAGCCCGTAAAAGACCACCAGGAATGCCAGCGGCGGGACCACGGAGTTCATGCCGCCGGACACCTCGGACCCCTGGTAGGTGACGGTGTCCACCTGCGCCGACCCTGACGCGAGGCGGGACAGCTGGGGCGACCCGATTTTCACGGCCACGGCGCGGGCCAGCATGGCCTGGGCAACGGCGGCGTACTTGCCGTTCTCAAACAGCCCCCGGTCCGCGCCGTAGGCCTTTACTGCAGTGGTTTCGGGGTGGGCGGGGAACTCGAAGTAGGCATCCACGGCGCCGGACTGGACGTCCCTGATCCCGGCGGCGGACGAGGCCGCGGGAACGGCTCCGAACGCGGCCGCGTCCGCCGGCGTGATGAGGCCGGAGGCGTCCAGGTAGGAGATGCTGAACTGGGCGTTCTTCTGGGCCTCGGCGGCGGTGCTGGTGCTGGTGTTGCTGAGGAAGATCATCCCGAACACCACCGCCATGATGACGGGCACGGACAGGGTGCCGATCCAGAAGCGCAGCTTGGTGACGGTGCGCACGAATTCGAAGCTGATGACCGTTCCAAGGTTGTGCTGGGCCATGGCTAGGCTCCCCGTGCGGCGGCCGCGCGGGCGGGAACGGACGACGGCGGCTGGGTGTGGTCCCCGTACACGCGGATGAAGATGTCCTCCATCGAGATTTTGGTGGTGGTGAAACTCCGAATGACCAGGCCGGCGTCCATGAGTTCCCGCAGGATGGCCGCTTCGTCGGTGCCGTCCGTGATGGAGAGCTCCGCATAGTTGGTTTCTTCCAGCGTCACCTCATAGTGGGGCGACGGCGGAATGGGCCCGGCGTGGCGGATGCGCACGATCCTGCCGCCATATTTGTTCTGGACCTCATCGATGGTGCCGTAGGCCTCGGACGTGCCGTCTTTCAGGAGGATGATGCGGTCGCACAGCCGCTCCACTTCCTCCATCTGGTGGGTCACCATCACCACGGTGGCGCCGTCGCTCTTTTGCTCCCCGATGATGTCCATCAGCAGCCGGCGGTTCACGGGGTCGAAGCCCTTGGTGGGTTCGTCCAGGATGAGGAGCTCCGGACGGTTCATGATGGTGACGCCGAGCTGGACCTTCTGCTGCTCGCCGCTGGAGAGCTTGTCCACCTGGGTGGCGGCCTTGCCGGCCAGGTCCACCCGGTTCAGGTAGGCCAGTGACCACTGCCGCGCCGAATGCCGGTCCATTCCCTTGAGGCGGCCGAAGTAGGTCATGACGTCCATGACCTTTTCCTTCTTGTAGAGCCCGCGTTCCTCCGGAAGATAGCCCAGCCTGCTGCCGTGCTCGGGTTTGAACGGCCGGCCGTTGATGTGGAGAACCCCGGCCGTGGGTTCGTAGAGGCCCAGGAGCGCGCGGATGGTGGTGGTCTTGCCGGAGCCGTTGCTGCCCAGGAACCCGAACGTTTCGCCGGCCCGGACATCGAAGGACAGGTCGCGGACCACGGTGGTGTCAGCGAAGTCCATCCGGAACCCGCTGATGTGCACCACTGGCTCGTCCATGGCTGTCGCCGCCTGTACCGATCATTGCCCGCCGGTGTCGGTTCCCCCGGGGCGGGCTGCCATGTGACCAGACTGGCTGCGGATGCTCCCGAACGGAAGGGGCGAAGGTCCCGGCAGCCGGCGCAGCACATGAAATGGCCGGGACACGGAAATCTCCGCGCCCCGGCCATCAGGTAACGACTACTTGTCGCTGATGGTGTCCTTGGCGTCCTCGGCGGCGTGCTTCGCGTCGGCCGTGCCCTGATCAATCTTGCCCTCGGTCTCGAGCTTGCTGTTGTTGGTCAGCTTGCCCAGTGCTTCCTTGGCCTCGCCGATTGCTTTCTCGGCAGCGTTCTTGATCTTGTCGCCCAAACCCATGTTTGTTTCCTCAATCAGTTGATCAGTCGCAGGAGGGCGGATGCCAACCGTTGCCCCTCCACCCTAGGTGCAACCGGCTTCCAGCAGTGCCATCCGCAGTTTTGCGTCGATGGCGCCGCGGCCGGCGCACGGTCAAACGTTGAGGCGGCGGCGTAACCGGAACACGAGCTCGACGGCGGCGCACCCGCCAACCGCCGCCAGCAGGGCGGCGTTGCGGAGCGTGTCCGGCGGCGAGGCGATGCCGAAGAAGTCGGCAATGACGGGGACGGTGAGCAGCGCGAACAGCCCGGCATACATTGAGGCGACGATGAGGAGGCGCCAGCGGTTCAGCGGCCGGGAGAGCACCACGAGCACCCAGAGTGCCACGAGGGCGAGCACCATCACCGAGCCGGTCCGCACGGAGTCCTGCCCGTACACCCCTGCGACCGCCGCATAGGCATTCACCGCAAGCACCGCCGCGGTGATGATGAGGCCGGCGGGGACGGCAAACGTCAGCGAGCGTTTGAGGAAGCCGGGCCGGTAGAGCCGGGCGTTGGGCATAAGGGCGAGGAAGAACGCGGGGATGCCGATGGTGAGCCCGTCGGTGGCGGAGAGCTGTCGCGGCAGGAACGGAAAGCCCCACAGCAGGCCGCCGAAGGCCACCGACAGGGCAATGGCATAGGCTGTTTTGGCGAGGAACAGCATGGAGACTCGCTCGATGTTGGCGATGACCCGCCTGCCCTCTGCCACGACGCCGGGGAGCCTGTCGAAGCGGCCGTCCAGCAGCACCAGCCGGGAGACGGCCTTGGTGGCCGCCGCGGCTGAGCCCATGGCAATCCCGATGTCCGCCTCTTTTAGCGCCAGGGCGTCATTGACTCCGTCCCCGGTCATGGCCACCACATGGCCCCGGCTGCGCAGGGCTGCGACCATGGCCTTCTTTTGTGCCGGGGTGACCCTGCCGAACACTGTGTGGTTCTGCAGGACGTCGGCCATGAGCTCAGGATCTTCGGGGAGCTCGCGGGCATCGTAGCCGTCGGCGGCGTCCAGGCCCACGTTGCGGGCAACAGCCGCCACGGTCCGCGGATCGTCGCCGGAGAGGATCCGGAGGTCGACGCCCTGCTTCCGGAAGTAGGCCAGGGTCGCGGCGGCGTCGGGCCTTATCTTTTCGCGGAAGGTCAGCACCGCGGCGGGCACCAGCATGGACGGCAGGGCTGCCGCTTCCGCCTCCCGGTCTGCCATGGGCCGCCCGGCATGGGCCAGGACCAGTGCCCGGAGGCCGGACGATGCAAGCCCGGCGGCCGACGCCAGTGCCCGGGCGTGTCCCGGAGTCGTGGCCTCGAGGACCAGTTCCGGGGCGCCCAGCACCCAGGCGCCGGGCGCGGACCCGTTGTTGAAGCTGACCGCACTCCATTTCCGCGAGGAGGCGAAGGGGACGGAAGACGCCGGGCGGAGGCCGCCGTCGTCCTTGTAGACAGCGGCGAGGCAGCGGGCGGTGGCGTTTGCGTCGGGGTCGGCGCCGAACCAGCCCAGCGCCTGCTGCCATCCTTCCGCCGGTGCGGCGCCGGCGTCGTGCACGCCGTCGAAAATGATCTTGCCCTCAGTGAGGGTGCCGGTCTTGTCCAGGCAAAGCATGTCCACCCGGGCCAGGCCTTCGACGGCTGCCAGTTCCTGGATGAGGACCTTGTCGCGGGCCAGCCGCAGCCCGCCCAGCGCGAAGGCGACGCTGGCCATGAGCACCAGGCCCAGCGGGACCATGGCGATGACGCTTGCCACGGCGCCCACGGCCGCGGTCTTCCAGGCGCCGGTGTCCAGCGCCTGGTTCCAGCCGCCCTGGGCCTGCATCTCCCCGTTGACAACGATGGCCATGACGGGGAGGAGGCCCCATGTGATCCATCGCAGGACCTTGTTGAGGCCGGTGCGGATTTCCGAGTTGACCAAGGAAAAACGCTTGGCCTGCGTTGTGAGCTTGCCGGCAAAGGAGTCGTCCCCGACGCGGATCACCTGGGCCCGGCCCTGGCCGCCCACAACACTGGACCCTGCCAGCACCTCGGTCCCCGGTGCTTTGTCCACAGGGTTGGATTCGCCGGTGAGCAGGGATTCGTCGATTTCCAGCCCGTGGGCGTCGTACACGGTGGCGTCCGCGGGCACCTGGTCCCCGGCGAAGAGCAGGATGACGTCGTCCAGGACCACCTCGGCCGTTGGAATGTCCTGGATGGCGCCGTCCCTCAGGACCCGTGCGTGCGGGAAGTTCAGTACCGCCAGCCGGTCCAGCGACTTCTTGGCCCGGTATTCCTGGACCACCCCGATGACGGCGTTACCGACGGCCGCGAAGCCGAAGAGGGCGTCCTGCCACTGCCCCAAGGCCAGGAGCAGCACGAAGCTCCCGGCCACAATGGCATTGAACAGTGTCAGGACGTTGGCACGGAAGATGTCCCAGATGCTGCGGCTTGATGCGTTCGAGACAAGGTTGGCCAGGCCTCCGCGGACACGTTCGGAGACGTCGGCACTGGACAGCCCGTGCCCGCGCCACCTCTCCATGCCAAACCGGTGGGTGCGTTGCCCCGTCACCATGAGTGTTGCTCCCTTAGGCATCCGCCGCTCGTGTCCTTAGTGTGGCACGCCGGCCGGCCCTTGGCCCGCTTTGGTGCGGTCCCGCGGATGTGGTCCGCAGATGCGCGGGAACGGTACCATCATGACCATGCCCGGAGTTCTCGACATTGCAGGTCCCATCCTGGAAGTGCTGACCTGGATTTGCCTGCCTGCCGGCCTGATTCTCCTGGTTATCGTGGAGACGATGAGGCGGTTCGAGGATCAGTGGGCGCAGTCGGAGGGCGTGGTCTACTCCGACGAGAGCGGCGTGGGTTTCCGCTGGTACGACCACCATCACCAAGTCCACAACGCGCCCATGTCCCCGCATGACATCCGGCATATGGCCCCGGGGGACGCCGTCACCATCCACTATGCGGTGAAGACGCCCACCCGCTGGCGGACCAGCGCGCCGGAGGTGCGCGGCGAGGCGGCCGGGGTCCTTGGCTGGATCCTGAGCGGCATCGGTGCGGCAGCCATGGTGGCCGGGTTCCTGCTGCCGATGTTCTGAGCCGTTACAGCTCGAAGTGCGTCCTCGTCGGGCCTTGGCCCAGGGAATCGACGATTGCCGTTGCCACGCCGTGCAGTTTGACGTTCCGCGCGCTCGAAGCGGACTTGAGGAGCTCGAAGGCTTCCTCCTGGCTGCACCGGTTCTGCGCCATGATGATGCCAATGGCGACGTCGATGGCGGTGCGGGACTCCAGTGTTGCCTTGAGGTTGGCCGCAGTCTCGCTGAAGTGGGCGAACCTCACCGCCAGCCGGAGGGCCAGGGACGTCTGGCTGACAAAATCCTCGGCGAGTTCCAGGACCTTGCCCTCGAACCGGCCCGGGCGGTGGGAGTAGAGATTCAGCGCCGCGCGGGTGTCGCCGTCAAGCTGGAAGGGGACGGCGAGGATGGACCGGACTCCGTGCCCCAGAACGGTATCCGAGTATTTCGGCCAGCGCTCATGGGTTTCAAGGTCCTTGATGTGCACCGTCACCTGGTCGCGGGAAGCGGTCATGCACGGACCGTCACCAAAGGCGTACTGGATCTCATCCATGGCCTGCGCTTCGGGGCTGCTGCTGGCCACGGTGGCTGCCTTCCGGTGCCGGAGCAGGGTAATCCCGCACAGGACGGCGTCTCCCGGTTCGGAAAGGATGCGCGCGGAGACGCGTGCGAGTTCGTGGAGGAATTGCTCAACATCGGAGCTGTTCAACACGATCTCATTAAGGTGCTGGCTGATGGACGTTGCGGTGTGTGCGGTCGACTCGCTGGCCACGATGTTCTTGCTGCCGTTTCATTCAGGTCAAAACGAGCCGGCAAAGCGGCCGCCCACCCTGGCGATCGCAACGCGGGCAGCAGGCAGAGAAGCCGGATCGTAGAACTATCCAACGGCTCTCTGCTAAACCGTACCGAGAAATTATATACATCAGTCACGGGGGTTGCGGGTGCGTGTGACAAGGCCCACCGCCGGGCCGGCCGGCCCGGCGGAAGCCTTCGATGCCCGGCTAATCCGGGCCGAAAGTCCCTCGCAACCGGCCGCCGCCTGCCGGATAGTTGGAGAAAAGCGGCCGCCGTTGTCCCTCCCCGCATGCCGAGCTCCGCACCGCCGGCTCACCCGGATCCGCATGGCGGCCTTGAGCCACGAGGCGAACGGCTGGCCATGAGCATTTTCGAGGACAGGGTTGAAGTGGGACGGCGGCTGGGGCAGCGCCTCGAATACCTCCGGGGCCAGGACATCGTGGTCCTCGGGCTGCCCCGCGGCGGCGTTCCGGTGGCGTTCGAGGTGGCCACGGCGCTGGACGCACCCCTGGACGTGATCGTGGTGCGGAAGCTGGGCGTCCCGTTCCAGCCGGAACTGGCCATGGGGGCCATCGGTGAAGGCGGTGCGCGGGTGCTGGACAAGCACATCATTTCCCGGGTACGCGTGACGCAGGCCGAACTTGACGCCGTTGAAGACCGGGAGCGCGCCCTGCTCGAGTCGCGGGTGGCCCGGTTCAGGAAAGGTCGGACCCGTGCGGATCTGCATGGACGCACCGCAGTGATAGTCGACGACGGCATCGCCACCGGGTCCACAGCCCGGGTTGCCTGCCTCATCGCCCGTCAACTGGGTGCAGCCAAGGTGATTCTGGCCGTGCCGGTGGCCCCGGCGGACACGCTCGCGGACCTTACGGAACCGGACGAAGTGGTGTGCCTTGCCACGCCGCGCCAGTTCACGGCAGTCGGCTACCACTACCGTGATTTCTCGCCGACTGACGACGACGAAGTAGTCCTGCTGCTCGATGCGGCAGCGAAGCGGCTGCACAGCGCCCGGACGGTTGCCAACGGCACCGCCGTCGATGAGGACGTCCAGATCGAAGCCGGAGCGGCGCGGCTCCAGGGGCACCTCTACCTGCCCGAGGCGGGTGCTGCCGTCGTGCTGTTCGCCCACGGCAGCGGCAGCAGCCGGCACAGCCCCCGCAACCGTTTCGTGGCGGCGTTCCTCCAGCGGGCGGGGCTGGGGACGTTGTTGCTGGACCTGCTCACTCCGGCCGAGGAGCTCAACCGGGCCAATGTGTTCGACATCGGGCTGCTCGCCGGCCGGCTGACCGGGGCTACTGAGTGGCTCGCCGAGCGGCCGGACACAGCCGGGAGCCGCGTGGGGTACTTCGGCGCGAGCACGGGGGCAGGGGCTGCTCTGTGGGCCGCCGCGGAACCCGGCGCCCGCATTGGTGCCGTGGTTTCCCGGGGCGGCCGCCCCGATCTCGCCGGCGACCGGCTCTCAGCCGTCCGTGCCCCCACGCTCCTGATAGTGGGCGGGGCGGACCGTGAAGTCCTGGAGCTCAACCGCTGGGCCCAGGCGCTGCTGCGCTGTCCCAGCCAGTTGTCCGTTGTTCCGGGCGCCACGCATCTTTTCGAAGAACCCGGGACGCTATCTGAGGCCGCGGCGTTGGCCAGGGACTGGTTCGTCCGCTACCTTCAGCCAAGCGCGGATGCGCCGGGGGACTGACCCGGCCGTTTATCCCGCAGTATCTCCTGGTACAGGGAGACGTGGTCGGCCACCATCCGCCCCACGCTAAAGCGCAGCTCGGCGGCCCGGCGGCAGGCAGTCCGGTCCAGGCCGGGGGCCAGCAACAGTGCTTTGGCCAGCTCATCGATGCCGCTCCGCAGGTACCCGGTGACGCCGTCGTCCACGATCTCGGGGGCCGCCCCGGATCCGGTGCCCACCACCGGGGTGCCGGTTGCCAGGGCTTCGATCATCACCAGGCCGAAGGGTTCCGGCCACTGGATCGGGTTGAGGAATGCCGCTGCGCCGCCCATGAGCTGGTACTTCTCCGCCACGGCGAGTTCCCCGAGGAACTCCACGTCCGGTCCGAGGAGCGGGGCAATCCGGCTGTCGAAGTAGTCTTTCTCGTCCCGGCCCTGGACACGGGCGGACATCAGCAGCCTGAACCCGGCCTGCCGCGCGATCAGGATGGCCTCCCGCGGCCCTTTGTCCGGGCTCATCCGCCCGAGGAATGCCGCGTATCCGCCGGTGCCGTCACCCACCGGCACGGCGTCAACGTCGATTCCGTGGTGGATCACGCGGGCGATCCGGACCCCGGCGGCATCCGCAGCCTGTCGATGCGAAATGGCCACCATGGCCACATCCGGCCCCATCAGCCGGTAGAGATCGCCCAGTCGCGAACTGAACGGCCCGTGGTTGGTGGTGACCACCGGCAGCGAGGCGGGGCGGTAGCGGAAGAAGGGTCCTGCCACCGTGTGATCGTGGACGAGGTCCACGTCGGTCAAAGCCGCATAGGCCCGGGCCACATGGTAAAGCTCGGTGGCGGCGGACCAGGTGGCGGACGAACCCGCGCTGGGCTCCGGCATGTCAGGCACCAAGGGAACCGGGCAGGTGCTCCCGGCGGGCGCGGCCAGCAGCACCTCATGGCCGGCGGCAGCGAGTCCGCGTGCCAGCCCGTCCACCACCACTTCGGTGCCGCCATAGCGGGGCGGAGGCACCTGCAACCAGGGCGGAGCGATGAGGCCGATACGCACGTTGGATCATCTCCTCGCACCCGGGGACGCCGCGGTATGCCGCTCGTATAGATTCCCAGCCGGGCCTGTTGTTTCCCAGTGCCTTTAGTCCCGTTACGCCGTCTATTGAGCCGCTGTGCCGGTCTTGGTACTGTGTTGATACCAGTCTGGGGTTGGTGCATAGGAACTCGGTGAAGCAGTCCGCCGTGTGTGTTTCGCTGCTGTGGGGAGTTGCATGGTCCCGGACCTTCCGGTATTCGAGCAGTATCGGTCAGAACACTACGATCGCCTCCGGTTGAGCGGCGAGCGCTTTTCCGGCGATCCGCCCTCTAAAATGCCCGCCCCCGAATCCCTTGACGGTGTCCGCCGGCCGTCCTTCGCCCGGTGGCGGCATGTGGCGTGAACCCATCCGCCGGCGCACCGAAGACCTGTTGCGCGATTTCGTGGCCCGGGCAGACGAACTCGTGCGTGCCCAGGACCAGATGCAGGGCCTGCTGGGGGCGGTGGTTTCCCTCACCGAAGACCTCAGCCTCGAAGCAGTCCTGGACCGTGTGGTGCAATCAGCCTGCGAGCTGGTGGGCGCGCGCTACGGCGCGCTGGGCGTGATCAACGGCGACCACGAACTGGGCCACTTCATCACCGTGGGAATCGACGACGACGGCGTCCGCCTGATCGGCGACCTCCCCACCGGACGCGGGGTACTGGGGCACCTGATCCGCCGGCCCGAGGCACTTCGGCTGGACGATCTGGGCGCGACTGAAATGGCCAGCGGCTTCCCGCCCCACCACCCGGACATGAAGACATTCCTGGGGGTGCCGGTCAGGGTCCGGGGTGCCGTCTTTGGGAACCTCTACCTGACGGAAAAGCTCGACGGCGCGCCATTCACCGCGGAGGACCAGGAGCTCGCCTCGGCGTTGGCGGCGGCCGCCGGCGTGGCCATCGAGAACGCCCGGCTGTACGAGGACACCCGCCGCCGCCAACGCTGGCTGGAGGCCGGGCTGGAGGTCAGCGACCAGCTGAGTTCGGCGCTGTTCCCCGGCGAAACCGACAACCTGGACCTCGTTGCCGAGCGGGCACTGACCGTCTCGGACTCGATCCTCGCCGTGATTGCCTACCCTGATTCCGACGGCACCCAGCGGTGCCGGACCATGGTGGGTGTCCAGTCCCTTCCTGCCGGCCAGGAGCTGCCGGCATCCAAAGTCATGAGGGACGTCCTTGAAACCGGGACGTCCGCACTTGTCAGGGACCCGAACGAGGTGTTCGGGCCGGGAACGGACGGGAAACTGGGCCCCCTGCTGGTGGCTGCCCTGGGGCGCAAGAGCAGCGAGCGCGGCCTGCTGATCCTGGCACGCCCCGCAGGAGGCCCCTTGTATCTCCAGTCCGACCTGCAGTCCTGCGCCGTCTTCGGTTCCAGGGTGGGGCTGGCCCTCGGGCTGGTCAGGGCACGGCAGCGCCGGGAGGAGCAGCTGCTGTCCACGGACCGCGACAGGATCGCCCGCGACCTGCACGATCTGGTGATCCAGCGGCTCTTCGGTGCGGGGCTGAGCATGCAGAGCCTGCGGCGTTACATCCCGGACCCCGTGGCCCAGGAGCGCATCTCCGCGGTGACAGCCGAATTGGACGGCACCATCCATGAGCTCAGGGACACCATTTACTCGATGCGGACCGGCCACGGCCAGAAGGAACCGCTCACCGGCCTCATCATGCGGACCATCCACGAGGGGATCCGCAACTCCGAATTCTCCCCTAAAGTCCAACTGACAGGGCCGGTTGACGAAGCGGTTCCCGACGCCGTGGTGGAGCAGTTGCTGCCAGTGCTGTCCGAGGGGCTGAGCAACGCCGTCCGGCACTCCGGGGCGGATGAAATCGACATTTCGCTGACGGCCCGGACGGACTGCGTGGAACTCCGGATTACGGACAACGGCTGCGGGTTCGAAAACCCCGCCAGGGTCAGCGGCATCGCCAACATGAAGCACCGGGCCATGGCACTGGGCGGCGAGTGCTCCATCACGAGCAGCCCCGGGCACGGCACCCGGCTGACGTGGACCGCGCCGTCGAAGTGACCTCGGGTGCGGGTTGCGACGGCATCCTCAGCCACGCAGTTCGAAACCCAGTTTGGCGAGGATGCCGGCCACCTGGACCTTGACCGCTGTCCGGGCGAATCTCGTCTCCTCGCTGATCTGGCTGTTGGTCAGCCCCTGGCCCATGAGTGCCAGGACCCTCAGTTCCTGTGCGTTGAGGCCGCTGTGCCTTCGGTTGACTTGTGCCTGGTACAGGCCCTCCATGACCTTGCGTTCGATGCCGGGCTCCAGCAGTGACTCGCCGGTTGCCACCTTTCGGATTCCCTCAAGCAGAGTGGTCCCGGGCAACTGCCGGAGTACGTAGCCGGCCGCCCCGGCCAGTACTGCGCTGCTGAGGGCATGGTCGTCGTCGTAACTGCTCAGCAGCAGGCACCGGAGGCCAGGATTGTCGGCGAGAATTTCCCGGCACACTTCAATGCCGGTGCCGTCCGGCAAATGAGCGCCGATCACCACGAGGTCGGGATGCAGTTCCGGGATCCGGCTGCTTGCCTCGGAGGCCGATCCGCTTTCACCGACCACCTGGAAATGCGCCTCTTCCAGCAGCTCGCGCAGTCCCATCCGGACCAGGGCATGGCTGTCCAGGATATATACGCGCGTTCCCCCAACAACGTCGTTCCCGATTGCTGGGTCAGTGGCCACCGTGAGCATCACCCAGTCCTGGCTTCATGGGGTCCGCGACGGCACTTCCCGTGTGAGCGTTGCCGCTTCGGCGGGTATGGAAGGCGTAGTACAGCAGGCACAGGCCGGCCACCAGCGGCACCACCGCGGTGAGATACTCCATCGTGCGGAAATTTACGGCCGACTGGAAGGCAAAGGACAGCCCCAGCACGGCCAGTACGGCAGCAGGAATGAGCGGCCACTTCATCCGCTCCGGGGTGAGGGTCAGCGCGGCAAAGGTTGCGGCGAGCCCCAGGAACAGCACTGCGGCCACCGGCGTTCCGTCCAGTGCCGGCGGCAAGGCCACCACCAGGGCAAGGGTGAGCAGGACGCCGCAGGGAATCAGCGCCCACCAGTTGGACCGCTCCCGGAGGTACACCGCCGCGAAGCCGGCGGAGATGAAGAGGAAGAACAGTGAGCCCGGCCAGTCGCCCGCTGAAGCGGGCCACAGCTGTGTGGTGGCGATGACCGCGGCCAGCCCCAGGAGGACAAACCCCGGAATGGCCGCCCACCAGTTCGTTCGGCTCCTGGAAAACACCGCCAGGAAGGCTGCGCCGGAGGCGCCGAAGATAAACGGCCACACCAGCAGTGCGGTGTCGAGGACGCGCAGGGCGTCCAACAACAACAGGACGCCGGCCAGCAGGAGGACTACGCCTGCGATGATGCTCGCCGATGCTGCTTTCATGACGACGCTCCAGGGGCTTGGCGCGCGGTGCTTGCCGCGCTGATGCATTCAGGTTAGGGCTTGGACGCGAACCGGGGTCAGAGCACAAAGTCACTGAACGCCCCGTGGCCTTCCGGGGGATGCCCGGCTTCAGCCGGACTTTGGACCCGGTTCCGGTTCTGCCACTTTGGAGTCCTGGCCCACCACCAAAACAGGGCAATGGGCGTGCGCGGCACAGGCGCCGCTGACGGATCCCATGACCTGGGTGAGAAACCCGCCTTCCCCCCGCCGGCCCACCACCAGCAGCTGCGCATCGCGGCTTTCATCGACCAGGGTCTTCGCAGGCGGACCGAACTTCACGGTGCGGGACAGCCGCGCCGGGGGTTCTGACCCAAAGGCCCTCTCCACGGCCTGGTCCACCAGGCGCTTGGCTGTCTCTTCGAGTTCCTCCATGCTGGGGACCCGCCCGGCAGGCATGTGCGAAGCGAGGTAGAAATCAGAGGTGCCCAGGCATGTGATGATCTCCAGCGGGGCGTTGAGGCTTCCGGCCATTCGTCCGGCGAGCTGCAAGGCAGCTGTGGAGAATTCGGAGCCGTCCACGCCCACCACAATGCGTTCTTCAGTGTTCATGGGTTCCAGCGTGCGCCGCCCGGCACCCCTTGCCTAGGGTCCAAAGTCACCGGGGTTTCCTCCATGACTTTCGGCTCTATTGACTTAACCGTCCGAGGGACGATCCTTAATATCAATCCGGTTCGGAGGTCAATGATGCCGCTTTCTGAACATGAAAAGGACATCCTCAGGCAGATGGAGCAGTCGCTTCACGAGGACGATCCGCAATTCGCCGCGCGCATGGAGGGCCAGGCCTGGTCGCTGATGCGTCGGATTGTCCTAGGGGCCCTGTGCGTGGTCTGCGGATTCCTTGCGGTGATCGCCGGCGCCGCCTTGCAGCTGATGTATTTGGGCGTCGCGGGCTTTGCCGTGATGGTTGCGGGCGGCTACTACGCATCGTTTGGCATCAGCCCGAGCAGGCTCCCTTTCGGACGCCCGAGCCTGGGGCTGCCGGGCCAGTCGCAGCACATCTGAGGACCATCACCCATGACTTCACGTAGCCAGGTGCCAGCCGCTGCCCCGGATGCCGGAGGCTCCCTGAACGGCCGGAGGCTCCTGCGCCGGGCCTGGATCGCCGTTGCCGCCATCCCGGTCGCGTTCGTGGCCGGAATGGTCATCGGCGAGGGGCTGCTCTCGCTGCAGGGATACACAGGTGAGGACACTGTTCCCCTGGGTGTCGTTGCGCTCGCGGCGGGGCCGGCCCTCGTGGTGATCCTGGCGCCGGAACTGGCTGCGGCGGTGCTCGGATTCAGGGCGCGGGGCCGTGGTGAAGCGCGGGGCATCATTCCGGCAGTCATCGGCATTGTGGCGGCCGCCTTCACCATCCTCGCGAACACCCTTCCCCTCCTGCTCCGGGCCGGCTGAGGGCCGCCGGCAGGCAGGGGCGTACTTTCCTAGGACTCAGAGGGCCATGCAGAAGGGCTGCATCCGTGCCGCTGCGCCTCTAGGGTGGAATGACGACGGCGGCACACGGTCGCGGAAGACCGCCGGCCGCCAACTACCCAGAGGAGTTCCTGATGAGAGTTGCTGTAACCGGAGGAAGCGGAAAACTGGGCAGGAGCGTGGTGCGCAGGCTCACCGAGGACGGCCATGACGTCCTGAACCTGGACCGCACGGGCACCCGGGACCGCGGCTTCACCGAGGTTGACCTGCGCAACTACGGGCAGGTCCTGGACGTCATCCTGGGCCTCGATGACCGCCACGAAGGATTCGACGCGATCGTTCACCTGGGGGCCATCCCGGCTCCGGGACTCGCGCCGGACGCGGCCACGTTCGAGAACAACATGCTTGCCACCTACAACGTCTTCCAGGCGGCCCGCCGGGCCGGAATCAAGAAGGTGGTGTACGCCTCCAGCGAGACGGTGCTGGGACTTCCGTTCGACGTCGAACCTCCCTATATCCCGGTGGATGAGGAATATCCGGCACGGCCGGAAAGCACCTACTCGCTGGTGAAGCACCTGGAAGAGCAGATGGCGATCCAGCTGACCCGATGGGACCCGGAACTGAGCATCACCGGCCTGCGGTTCTCCAACGTGATGGACCCCGAGGACTATGAGGCTTTTCCCTCCTTTGACTCTGACGCCACGCAGCGGAAGTGGAACCTGTGGGGCTACATTGACGGCCGCGACGGCGCCCAGGCCGTGGCCCGCGCACTGGAAAACGGCAAACCGGGATTCGAGGCGTTCATCATCGCCAATGAAGACACGGTCATGAGCCGGTCCAGCGCCAGCCTCGCAGCGGAGGTCTTTCCGGGCGTCAAAGTGGTCAAGGAGCTTGGCGAACACGAAACCATGCTGTCCATCGACAAAGCCAAGCGCCTCCTGGGGTTCGCTCCGGAGCACACGTGGCGCACCTACCACTCGAACCGCACCACGCCCACCGAAGACTGAGGAGAACTATGCAATACCGCACACTAGGCAACAGCGGCGCCGTGGTTTCCAATTACGCGCTGGGCACCATGACCTTTGGCGCCGAAGCCACTGAGGAAACGTCCTTCGCCATTCTTGATGACTACTTTGCAGCAGGTGGCAACTTCATCGACACCGCGGACGTCTACAGCCAGGGCGTCTCGGAACAGATCATCGGCCGCTGGCTGGCCGCCCGTCCCGAGGTCAGGGACCGTGCTGTCCTGGCCACCAAGGGCCGGTTCCCCATGGGCCAGGCCCCGAACGACCTCGGAACCTCCCGCCGCCACCTCACCCGGGCGCTCGATGACTCGCTGCGCCGGCTCGGCGTCGAACAGATCGACCTGTACCAGATGCACGCGTGGGACCCCATCACGCCGCTGGAGGAGACGCTGCGCTTCCTGCATGACTCCGTCAGCAGCGGCAAGATTGCCTACTACGGCTTCTCCAATTTCCTCGGCTGGCAGCTGACAAAGGCGGTGCACCTGGCCAAAGCCCACGGCTGGAGCGCCCCGGTGACCCTTCAGCCGCAGTACAGCCTGCTGGTCCGGGAGATTGAATCCGAGATTGTTCCGGCGTCGCTGGATGCGGGGATCGGCCTGCTGCCGTGGTCGCCCCTGGGCGGCGGCTGGCTCTCCGGCAAGTACAAGCGCGACGAGGCTCCGGCCGGCGCCACCCGGCTGGGCGAGAATCCCCAGCGCGGCATGGAAGCCTGGCAGGCCCGCAATGACGATCCGCGCACGTGGGAGGTCATTGGCACCGTTGAGAAGATCGCCGCGGACCACGGTGTGAGTGCCTCGCAGGTGGCACTGGCCTGGCTGGCGGACCGCCCGGCAGTCACGTCCGTGATCCTCGGTGCCCGCACCACGGAGCAACTGGCGGACAACCTCGCAGCCGCGGACCTGGAGCTGACGGAGGAGGAAACCCGGCGGCTGACCGAGGCCAGCCAGCCGCGGGTGGGCGTGTACCCGTACGGCCCCATGGCCCAGGAGCAGCGGAACCGGAAGATTGAGGGCGGCCGCTAGGCCGCAACCAGCGCCAACCAACTGACAAGGACCAACTGACAAGGGAGGCCGACGGCGGCAGGTGGCTGCCGCCGTCGGCCTTCCTTTTCTTGTCACCAAACCGCCGCCGCGGTAACTGCGGGGGGATAGGATCTGTTTACTATTCGCTGGGGGAGGACGGTTTACGTGGCAGGATCTTATGTGGCGAGGTCGCAGCAACGGAACGTCGCCATTTTCCTGGACATGGAGAATCTCTTTGGCGGGTACAAGAACGACGTCACGTCCGTACCGCTGGCCACAGTCGTGGATGACATCGAGAAGGTGGTGGGGGAAACAGGCCTGGGCGGGCAAACGGCGCTGACGAGGGCCTATGCCAACTGGGGCAGGGCGGACATGGCCGGCTACCGGAGCCAGTTGCTGGCCCACAACATCAAGCCCGTGCAGATTTTCTCGTTTGACCAGAGCAGCAAGAACGCAGCGGACATTGAACTGGTGGTCGACGCGCTGGAAGTGGCCGCTGACATGCCGTGGATAGAGCTTTTTGTGATTGTCAGCGGCGACGGCGACTTCGTCCCGCTGCTCCGGCGCTTGCACGCGCTGGGCAAGCGTTCGCTGGTGGCCACCACGTCCCAGCCGAAAGCGGGTGTGGTGAACAAGGTCCTGCAGTCGGTGGCCGACTACTTCCATGTCATTGACGTCCCGGCGCCGGCTGCTGCGGTGGTTGCACCTGCCGTGAAGAAGCCCCCGGCGCCGGCCAAGCCAGCGAAAAAGAAAAACGGTGCGCAGCACACCGAGCTCGAACTCTACAAAGCAAGCGTCCACGCGTTCCTCAAGGAAGACCCCACCTTGTGGGTGAACGGTTTGGTCAACGCACCCAGGCTCGGCCAGCTCCTGAGGAACCGCTGGCCCAATGTCACCTACAAGACTTTCGGCTACAAGACCTTGCGAGTGTTCGCGGAGGAAGGCTGCGGGTTGAAAGTTACCAGCGCGCCCGCCGGCAAGGCCGCGGCCGGCACCAGGGCGTGAGCGATGCCCTCAGCTGAAGCGATGCCCTCAGCTGACCGGTAGCACTTCGTAGCCGTCGGCCTGGGACACCAGTTGCCGGCCGTGGTTGCCGTCGAACCGCAGCCACATCACGGAGGAATCCTGCGTGGCGTCTTCCACCTCGCCGGTGCGGACCAGCCGTCCGTCGAGCCGCAGCTCAACCCGGCTGCCAATCAGCTCCTGCCAGGTGGTGGTCGGTTCAGGTGCGGGGCCGGCGGAGTTCATCCCGGGTCCAATCTGTGCGCGCTAACAATTATGGAATGCTATCCACCCCGGGGCTGTGAAGCAAATCACATTGGCTGGAGGATTGACCCTCCGCGTCAGACTTCGACGAGGAACGGCGTGGGTGCATACCGCACGCCGTTGATCTGGAGCTCCAAGGCGTGGCTGCCGGGGTGGTGGACCCGGGTGGTCATCTGGCGGAAGGCGTGGCGCTTCGACACCGTCCTGGTTTCGCCCGGGTCCAGGGTCAGGGCGGCCAGTTTGAAAACCTTCTCTGACTGGGAGCCATTGGCCTTCATGTAGTGCACGACGTAGTCCACCGCGAGCCTGGCAGGTTCTGCGCCCGTATTGGAGACCTCAAATTCAAAGGCGAGGTCCGCCGGCAGCGCCACGGTATCCCGGTCCAGCCTCGGCGGGGTGACGGAGAGTGATGCCGGGGCGAACCCCTGCAGGGCCAGTGCGCCCGGGTGGGCCTTCTTGACGAGGGTGCGCAGGCCGTGGCGGACCACCCACGGCGTATTGGCATCCGGCGCCTCAGTCCAGGCGGCAGCCGCGGCCAGCACCGTCTCAGGAGCGTGCCGTGCCAGGTCGTTGAGGTGGTTGGCCACCGAACGCCGGACGTACTCGTGCGGGTCCCGGTACAGGGCATCGAGGATGGGGACCGTTGCCTCGGGCCGCTGGACCAGGCCCGGGACCCGCACTGCCCAGGGGAGGTAAGGGCGGGTACCTTCGCTGGCGAGGCGGCGCACATGCTCATCAGGGTGGGCGGTCCAGGTCAGGACGACGGCGAGTGCACGGTCCAGGTCGGCGGCCAGCAGCCGCCGGATGGCGAATTCCCCGGTCAGCCGCGGGGTCAGTTCGGCCAGAAGCTGCAGGCAGTCTTCAAATTCGGCGGACGCGGTTGACCCGAGGGCCAGCGTTACTGCTGTTTCCGTCACCGGCCAGAGGGTCCAGCCGGTGAAGCCCGGGTCCCGGAGGGCGCTGCGGAAGACACGCGCCGCCGTCGGATAACCCCCCGGGCCGCCGGCAGCGGCAAGGTCGGCCAGCAGCCCGCGGCTGATGTGGTCCGTGCGTTCGCGGAGGCTCAGGTTCCCCAGCGATGCGCCGGCACTCGAGGCGTTGGACCAGGAAACGCCGGGGGCTGCATCCTCGAGCACGCGAACCAGCCGGCCGACGGCGGCATGGTCAATCAGTTCGTTCATGGCACCCATGCAAGTCAGGCTACAGTCTGCGCCCGGGCTGCCGTTGCCGCCGTCCTCAGGCCGGCAGCCGGCCAGTCAGCCCGGATCCGCCGTGCCGCCGCGA
Source organism: Arthrobacter sp. SPG23 (assembly GCF_000876655.1). Classification (GTDB taxonomy): domain Bacteria; phylum Actinomycetota; class Actinomycetes; order Actinomycetales; family Micrococcaceae; genus Arthrobacter. The sequence continues at coordinate 42,127 of NZ_JYCN01000026.1, read as the reverse complement.
GCCAAATCCCCGGAATCGGGATAATCTCAGCGGACACAAATTTTCAAGACTGCATAGGCGGAAGCGGGACATGGCTGAAGATCGATCACGGAAATCGCCCCACTGGTGGCGGGTCTTCCACGACAAATTCGTGGTCGAAGAGCGGTACATGAGTGCTGCCTCCCGGAGGAACCTCTACCGCATCGCCGTGATCCTGATGATTGTTGGCGCAGCGCTCTTCTCGCTCGCCCTGACGGGGGTGCTCGGAAAAGACGGCCTGACCTTCATGGACGAGCCCGTCAGGGCATGGCTTGTCACCCAGCGGTCGGAGCCCCTCACCGCCGCCATGATCTTCCTGGCGATCGTGTTCGGGCCGGTGGCGCTGCCGATCATCGTCCTGGTGGTCACGGTGGCCTGGGGCCTTGCCGCGAAACACGCCTGGCGGCCCCTGCTGCTGGCCGGGGCCATGCTCACCGGAGTTGCGCTTGCCCAGATCATCGGCAGGTCGGTCGGACGGCAGCGGCCGCCGCTGGACCTCATGCTGTTCGGTCCCGACGTCACCTTTTCCTTCCCTTCGGGGCACGTACTCGGTGCCTGCGACTTCCTGTTGGTGACCACGTTCCTGATCTTTTCGCGGCGGCAAAGCACGTGGCCGGCGGTGGCCGCCTTCGCCGTAGCCGTCTTCGGGATTTTCCTGGCTTCCATCAGCCGGCTCTACCTGGGCTACCACTGGGTCAGCGACGCCCTGGCCTCGCTGTTCATCTCCTTCGTGGTGCTGGGCGCCGTCATCGCCCTGGACACGTGGCGGACGGCGCGCATCCCGGGGGAACAAATCACCGGGGAACTGTCCAAGGCCGATACTGTAGACAGCTAGCGCCGGGCGGCCGGCGTTGCGTTCCGGCGGCCGTCCCGAATCCCTGGTCAGCGCCGCGGGTGTGAGTCCCCTGAGCGTGAGCGGGCCTTTTTCAGCTCGATCCTGAGCTTGGCATTGGCCGCCTCGAGTTCCAGGACCTTCGCCACTCCGGCCAGGTTGAGCCCTTCGTCCAGCAGTTCACCGATGCGTTTCAGTACGGCGAGATCCGCATCGCTGTACTGTCGCGTCCCTCCCGAGGTGCGGTCCGGAGTGAGTAGGCCCTTCCGCTCGTACAGCCTGATGTTCTGCTGGCCCGTTCCCACGAGATGGGCCACCACGGAGATCGCATACAGGCCCGTTTCTGCGTTTCGCTCGGCCATGATCCTCCCCGAAAATTCCCTGCATATTGGTCTTGCAACAGTCTCTCACCGGTGCTATAAAAAATCTATACCCACCACCATAGATATGGCAGGCGGGTACCGCCAACGAAAGACAAACCACATGCTGAAGGAGTGGGAAATGATGTTGATGCGTACGGACCCGTTCCGTGAACTGGACAGGCTGACCCAGCAGGTGTTTGGAACCGCGGCACGGCCCGCGGCCATGCCGATGGACGCCTGGCAGGAGGACGGGGAGTTCGTGGTCGCGTTCGATCTGCCGGGAGTGGACATCGACTCCGTGGACCTCAACATTGAGCGGAACGTGCTGACTGTGCGGGCTGAACGGCGCGATCAAACTCAACCCAACGTGGAACTGGTCGTTTCGGAGCGCCCCCGCGGTGTCTTCAGCCGCCAGTTGATCCTCGGCGACACCCTGGACACGGACAACGTCAAGGCCAGCTACGACGCCGGTGTCCTGACTCTCCGTATCCCCGTTGCCGAACAGGCAAAGCCGCGCAAGATCGAAATCGAAACCAAGAACGACAAGATGCACGAGATCAGCACCTAATCGCCATCGAAAGAGCGCCATCGAAAGAGCGCCAGGGAAGTTCGCGGGGCGGCGGCCGGTAGGCGCCGGCAGCCGCCCCGCCACGCAGCGGACGGTGTGGGACGGCCATGAACAACCAGTTGCCTGACTACTACGGCGTGCTCAGCGTGGCCAGGACGGCCACGAGGCAGGAGATTTCGCGCGCGTACCGGGCGCTGATGCGCCTCCACCATCCTGACGTCGAGGGCAGGTCCAGCGGCGGGGGCAGCTCAGCCGGTGCCGGCCCGGACCCCAACGGGCTGCTGGGCATTATGGAAGCCTTTGCGGTGCTGGGCGATGCGAAAACGCGAGCTGAATACGACCGCGCACTGTCCGTTGCCCACCCCGCAGTTCCCCACCCCGGCCGCGGCGGACCCCGCGAGGTTCCGGTACGCCGGGTTCATACCCCGCAGCCTCCGCTGCTGCGGGTCACACCAGTGCTTTGGGAGCGCGGCCCCTGGCCGGGCACCGGTTAGTTAAAGAAGGAGCAGTCCATGAGCGCCTGGCGCCGTTATGATTCCCATCTGATTCCGGCGTTCCATGAACGCTTCGAGCAGCGGTGGGGCGTGGGTACAGCCCCGTTCCTGGATCCCGAGGCCCATGAGGAGCCGCTCCCGCGTGCCCAGTGGATCCATCCTGAGACGGGTGCGGCGCTGGCCGTGGTGCCCATCTGGACCCCGGATGACAGCCAGCACCGGTCCTTTGGGGTCTTCTATCTTCCCCCGGGCGGTGACATCTGGGTGCTTCGCCCGGGCTTCACGGGCTACCTTGAACCGGCCGCGGGTGACACGGAGCACCTGATTACGCTCCGCAATGATGCCTTCAAAAAGGCCCTGGCCCACGCCAAGGAATTCCTCTTCGGCTCCGACGCCGCGGTGCACTAAAATCAGTCCACCACCCGAAACTACATAAGGGATCACGCAGATGAACTACTCCGCCAAAGACCTGGCTGCCAGGATCCCGCCATCATTCACCATGGGTGTCGCCACAGCCGCCTTCCAGATTGAGGGCGCCCTCGACGAGGATGGCCGCGGACCGTCCGGGTGGGATGTATTTGCGAAGAGGCCCGGGGCAATAGTGGACGACCACAGCCCTGTCACAGCCTGTGACCACTACCACCGCATGCCCGAAGACGTTGCGCTGATGAAGGAACTGGGGGTGGATTCCTACCGGTTCTCACTGTCCTGGTCCCGTATCCAGCCCGGCGGCAGCGGTCCGGTCAACCCGAAGGGCCTGGACTTCTACGACCGCCTGCTGGATCAGTTGCTGGCCAGCGGTATCTCACCCATGGTGACGCTTTACCACTGGGACACCCCGCTGCCGCTCGACGAATCCGGCGGCTGGATGAACCGGGACACGGCGTACCGGCTGGGCGAGTTCGCATCCATTGCCGCAGCGGCCTTCGGCGACCGCGTGGCACGCTGGGTCACCGTCAATGAGCCGGCCACCGTGACCACCAACGGCTACGCCCTGGGCCTGCATGCTCCGGGCGAATCGCAGTTGCTCAAGGCGTTGCCCACAGTGCACCACCAGCTCCTCGGCCACGGCCTGGCCATGCAGGCCCTTCGCGCAGCCAATGTCCCCGGTGAAATCGGCATGACCAATGTCTATTCGCCCATGGTCCCGGCCTCGGTCAACCCGCTGGACAAGCTGAGTGCGGCGCTTATGGACGTTTTCCAGAACAGGCTGTTCGCGGATCCCGTGCTGCTTGGAAAGTACCCTGACGTTATCCGGGCCGCCACGTTCTTCAGCTCGTTCAGCCCCTCCGACGAGGACATGAAACTGATCTCGCAGCCGCTGGACTTTTACGGGCTCAACTACTACATGCCGACGCGGGTTGCGGCCGGCCCCGGTGACGGCGCGGTTCCCCCCGGCATGGCAGAGGCGATGGGGGACGACCTCAGCGGCAGTGCTCCCGGCGCGCCCTTCCACATCACCGAGTTCCCGAACGCGGAGACCACGGCGTACGGCTGGCCGATCAGGCCCGACTACATGCCCGTTGCCCTCGCGGAGATGGCCGAACGCTACCCGGAGCTGCCGCCCGTCTTCATCACCGAAGGCGGAGCGAGCTTTGAGGATCTGGTGGTGCGGGACAGGGCCGGGGACCGGATCATCATTCCGGACGAACGCCGCCTGCGCTATCTTGCCGACCACATCTCCAACGCAGTGGAGGCCACCAGCCCCGGCGGGGCCGCGGAATCGATCGATCTCCGCGGGTACTACGTATGGTCACTGCTGGACAACTTCGAGTGGTCCGCGGGCTACAAGCAGCCTTTCGGACTCCTGCATGTTGACTTCGAGACAATGGCCAGAACGCCCAAGGCGTCCTACTACTGGCTCCAGGAACTGCAGGAAGCCCGCAAGGAGGCTGCCGCCAAGGCGGTGGGCGAGAGTGCCGCCGGGGAACCGGAGCCCGTGGCCTGAGCCCTCAGGCTGGCACAGCAGGGGAGGCCGGCCGGCAAGCGTACCGGCCGGCAGGTGTCCCGGATCAGACGATTTTGAGGTCTGCGAGGCCCCTGGTGATGCCGGCGCCGTCGGGGGAGTAGATCCACGGGACGGTGGAGCCGGTGTGGTCACCGTTCTCCGAGTGGCCGCCGGCCAGCACGGACTCGCCAACCGACAGCTGGCGGATGGCAATGGCGGCTACGCGGTCGCCGTGGTCCCGGGCGAACCTTGAATAGATCTGCTCGTCGTGCTGGCCGTTGTCGCCGATCAGCAGCCACCGCATATCCGGGAATTCCTTGGCCAGACGCTCGAGGTTTCCGTTCTTGTGCTCCTGGCCGCTGCGGAACCAGCGGTCCTGGGTCAGCCCCCAGTCCGTCAGCAGGAGGGGACCGGCCGGGTACATGTTGCGGGTCAGGAACCTTGCCAGGGTGGGCGCGGCATTCCACGGTCCGGTGGACAGGTAGATCACCGGCGCGTCGGGGTGTTCCACCACCAGCCGGTCCATGAGGACCGGCATGCCCGGCGTGGCCATCCGTGCGCGCTCACTCAGCACGAAGGTGTTCCACAAGGCCAGGAAAGGCCTGGGCAGCGCCGTGACCATGACAGTGTCGTCGATGTCGGACACGATGCCGAACTTCGTGTCGGGGCCGATCACAATGATGTTGGCCTGGACGGCCTCGGTTCCTTCAGCCCGGAGGGTGGCTGTGTGCCAGCCGGGGGAGAGGGCCACGTCCACCACGGTGTCCACAAGGCCGCCGCGGTCCGCCTTGACGCGCGTGGTCACGCCTTCGATTTCGATGTCCACCTCTGTGAACTGCAGCGGCACGCTGGTGAAGGCCCGCCAGCCGCGGATGTTCTGGTTGCCGTTCTTCGCGGCGTGTTCGGCGCGGCTGCCCGGCTTCGGCTTGGTGGTCAGAACCACCCGGCCAAGGACCCGCACCCACGACGTGGAGCCGTACCCCTGGTACGCGACTGTCTGCGGAACAAAATTCCAGCGCCGGGCCAGCTTGATGCGGGCGCTGTTGACCGTGTCCGAGACCTTGTGAGCCGCCCGAAAGGCATGATTTCCGGACACCGATGATTCCTGCGACGCCAATTCCATGCCTCCACTCTGCCACAACGGCGCCCATCGCCAACGGTGCTGTGCCACTAAGGCGCCGCATCGTAACAAGGGAATCAGCCGTCCCCCAGCAGCCACCGCAGGGTGTCGGCGTTCCGCACGGCGTTGCCGCCGCCGTCGTTGTTGAAATAGGCGAACACGTCCTTGCCCTGGCCCTGCCACTCGCGGATGCGGTCAGCCCACCACCGAAGGTCATCGTCGGAATACGATCCCCCGTAGAGGTAATCATGGTCCGGTCCGTGCAGGCGGATGTACACGAACGGCGCCGTGGCCCGCAGGATGCAGGGCAGGTTGGCCCCGCTCATGATGCAATAGGCGGCCCCGTGGCGTTCCAGCAGGGCATACACTTCGGGATGGTCCCAGCTGGGGTGGCGGAATTCAACCGCCACGCGCACCCACCACGGCAGGGCCGCGAGGAAGTAGTCGAGCCGGGCGTCGTCGCGGGCAAAACCCGGCGGGAGCTGGACCAGCAGGACCGCCCGCTTGTCACCGAGCTCGTGCCAGCACCTGATGATCCGTTCCACCCAGACCTCGGGGGCGTAAAGCTTCTTCGCGTGGGTCAGTCCGCGCGGGGCCTTGACGGACATCATGAAGCCTTCGGGAAGGCGTCGGCGCCAGCTGGCGAACGATGATTCCCGCGGCCAGCGGTAGAAGCTCGCATTCAGCTCCACCGTGCCAAAACGCGCAACGTAGTGCTGCAGGCGGTCGCGTGCCGGAAGTCCCGGAGGATAGAGTACGTTCTCCCAGTGGTCATAGCTCCAGCCGGACGTTCCGATGTGGATCCCCATGGCGTCTTTCGAAGTCAGTCGGCCGCCGGGCTCAGACTTCGCCGGCCCAGTCCTGCGCGTGCGGCGCAAACGCGTCTTCCCAGCGCCGGCGCTCGGTCTCCGGCAGCGGGCCGCGTCCGACGGCGGCCGCCGCGGCCTCCAGGTTGCGCACCTTGGACGTACCCACGATCGCCGTGCTCACCCCCGGGCTGAAGGCTGAGAACCGCAGCGCGGTGCCCTGCCAATCATCGGTTTCCGGTTCGACGTCCATCCTGCGCAGCCGTTCCCAGTAGGTCTCCCCGTACACGCCCACGGGGCGTTCGTCGTGGCGCCACGGGGCGTTGGCCAGGGGCCGCTTGGCCACCACTCCCAGTCCCTGCCCTCCGGCCGCGGGCAGGACGTCATTCCGGGATCGCTGGTCTGCGAGGTTCACGGAGGACTGCAGGGCGCCGAACACGCCGGCGGTTGCGGCCCAGGCAAGGGCGTCGTTCTCCCCGCTATAGCCCGGAACCCGGACTTTTCCGGCCTCTACGCAACGCAACAGCGCCTCCACTGCCTCACCGTCCTGGAGGACGGAAAGCGGACAGGAGTGCAGGAAGACGACGTCGATTACCTCGGTTCCCAGCTTCCGGAGGGCCTCGTCCACGCCGCCGGTCACCGCGGCCGCGCTCCAGTCCTCCGCGCCGTCGACGTCGTATCCCACTTTCGTGGACAACACCACGGTGTCGCGTTGTCCACCAAGGTCGGATAGCCAGGAGCCGATCCGTTCCTCGGAGAGGCCGTAGCCGCGTGCTGTGTCGATGAAGGTGACGCCCAAATCCAGTGCCCGGTCCAGCAGTCCGTGGGCCTCGCGCTCGCTGACGTCGTCATAGCCAATATGGCCGGCGCCGAACCCGAGGGCGGACACGCTCAGGGAAGAGTTTCCAAAGTTCCGTTGCAGCATGCCTTGGATAGTAGTCGGCCCGGACCGCTTGTGGCACTGTAAGGTCCATGGCACGCATAGAGGATTACGCCCTGGTGGGCGATCTGCAGACGGCGGCTCTCATCAGCACCGAGGGTTCCATTGACTGGCTGTGCCTTCCGCGGTTTGATTCGCCGGCCTGCTTCAACGCGCTGCTGGACACCCCGAAAGCAGGGCGGTGGCTGTTGGCGCCGGCCGATGCACGGGAGTGCACGCGGCGGCACTACCGCAAGGGGACCCTCATCCTGGAAACGGAATGGGAAACGTCCACCGGCAAGGTGAAGGTCATCGACTTCATGCCCCCGCGCGACAGCGTTGCGGACATCGTACGGATAGTGGTGGGCGTCCGCGGATCCGTCCGGATGCGCGGCGAACTCGCGCTCAGGTTCGATTACGGACACATCGTGCCCTGGGTCCGGCACGATGAACACGGCATCCACGCCATCGCCGGTCCTGATGCCGCCTACCTGGTCACGGACGCCCCGCTGCGCGGCGAACGCATGCAGACCATCAGCGACTTCACCGTGCGGGCGGGCGAGAGGGTGCCTTTCGTGTTGACCTGGTCGCCGAGCCACCTGCACCGCCCCCGGTCCGTCGAACCTGAGGCGGTCCTGGAGTCAACGGAGTTGTTTTGGCGGGAATGGTCTGCCAAATGCAAGATCACCGGCCCCTATCGTGAGGCCATCGAGCGCTCGCTGATCACCTTGAAGGCGTTGACGTATGCTCCGACCGGAGGCATTGTGGCGGCGGTGACCACTTCGCTGCCGGAGCAGCTGGGCGGACCGCGTAACTGGGATTACCGCTACTGCTGGCTGCGGGATGCCACGCTGACCCTGCAGGCGCTGCTTGCCGCCGGCTACACCGAGGAAGCCGCGTCCTGGCGGGACTGGCTGCTGCGGGCGGTGGCCGGGGATCCGGCCGACCTGCAGATCATGTACGGCATCCACGGGGAGCGGCGGCTGCCGGAGATGGAGCTGCCTTGGCTGGCAGGCTACGAAAAATCCACGCCCGTCCGGATCGGTAACGGCGCCGCGGGCCAGCTCCAGCTGGACGTGTGGGGCGAGGTGCTGGACTGCCTGGCACTGACCCGGCACTCGCTGTTGAAACACAGCGATGAAGCCTGGGATGTCCAGGTTGCCCTCATGGAACACCTCGAGGGCGCCTGGCAGCGGCCCGACAACGGGCTGTGGGAGATGCGCGGCCCGCAGCGGCACTTCACCCACTCAAAAGTGATGGCCTGGGTGGCGGCGGACCGGATGGTCAAGGGCGTGCGGGACTTCGGCCTGGTGGGGCCGGCCGACCGCTGGGAAGCCCTGCGTGACACAATCCACGCAGACGTCATGGCGAACGGGTTCGATGCGGGGCGCAACACCTTTACCCAGTCCTATGGCAGGCCTGAGCTGGACGCGAGCCTGCTGCTGATACCCCGCGTGGGTTTCCTGCCGCCCGATGACCCCAGGGTTGTGGGCACCATTGACGCCGTGCAGCGGGAGCTTACCCACGATGGCTTTGTGCTTCGGTACCGTCCTGCGGATGCCGACGACGGACTGCCCGGCGACGAAGGCGTCTTCCTGGCCTGCTCCTTCTGGCTGGTGGAAGCACTCATCGGCGTGGGCAGGCGCCACGAAGCCAAGGAGCTGTTCGAAAGGCTTTTGGCCTTGCGCAACGATGTTGGCCTCCTTAGCGAGGAATGGGGCGTGGAAGCGGGCCGCCAGTTGGGGAACACGCCCCAGGCGTTCAGCCACTTCGCGCTGGTCATGAGTGCCATGGAGCTGCACGAGGACAGTGTGCAGCGCAGCGACACCCCAGTGCACGGGCACTGATCCCGGCCCCTGCCGGTCACATTTGGTTCAGCTGGGGACCGCGGCGCGCTGCGTGGTTCCATGGTCACTGAACCTAATGGAGCAGGCACGAAGGAGTGTGGACCGGTGAAATTTGCGCGTCTTGGAGATCCCGGCAGGGAGCAGCCGGCCGTCCAGCCCGGCGGGCCCGAGTCCGACGGGAAATGGTATTCACTGGCCGGCATCGCCGCCGACATTGACGGTACGTTCCTTGAATCCGGTGGCGTCGCCCGGGCCCGCGATGCCTTTGAGGCCGGGAACCTGGCCGAAATCCCCGACGCCGGCACCCTCCGTTTCGGCGCCCCGCTGGCCCGCCCCGGCACTGTCGTGGGGATCGGCCTGAACTATGCCGGCCATGCCGCCGAGTCCGGTGCCGCGGTACCGGAGGTCCCGGTGGTGTTCCTGAAGCCAAGCAACACGGTGGCAGGGCCCTTCGACGACGCCCCCATCCCGCCGCTGTCCCGCAAGTACGACTGGGAAGTGGAGCTGGCCGTGGTGATCGGACGGCGCGCCTCCTACCTGCCGTCGGTGGACGACGCCGCGGACTATGTTGCCGGTTACGTGCTGGCCAACGATCTGTCGGAGCGGGACTACCAGCTCCCCGGCGCCGCGGGCCAGTGGGTCAAAGGAAAGTCGCTTCCCGCTTCCACGCCCCTTGGCCCGTGGTTCGTCCCGGCCGCTGACCTGGATTCCACAGCCCTGCGGCTGCGGACCTGGGTGAACGGCGACCTGCGCCAGGACTCGTCCACGGCGGACCTCATCTTTGACGTACCGGCCGTGGTGCATCACCTGAGCCAGTTCATGGTGCTGGAGCCCGGCGATGTGATCCTGACGGGCACCCCGGAGGGCGTGGCCCTGTCGGGGCGCTTCCCGTACCTGCAGGACGGCGACGTGCTGGAACTGGAAGTCGAGGGACTGGGCCGCCAGCGCCAGGTCCTTCGCCGGGCTACGGCGGCCTAACCCCGGTCCGCCGGCTTCCGCGCCGTCGGCGGTCAGCGTCCCCGGAATCCGGCGGGACTTCCGAATCCAGCAGAGGTAAGTATACTTACTAATACCTCAAGTCGGGGTCGGAACGGAGGAATTGCAATGGCTGGATACTTCGAACTGGTTGATGCGCCGGACGGCGGCTACCGCGTCAAGCTCATCGACGGAAGCGGAAACCTGATGGCCATCTCGGTAACCTTCCCCACGAAACGCGCCGCAGCGGCGGGTGTGGCCAAGGCCCGGGAGATCGCCGGCACCGGGCTGATCCGGGACCTTAGCGTGAGTCAGGACTCGGAGCCACTCAAGCAGCCGCCCGTACGGCAGCACGTCAAGGCGCCGAAGAACATCGGCGTTCTGGGGTCGGGGAGGCCCACCGGAGCTACGGGCGCCAAACGTGCCCGGACACACTACTGACGCGAACGGCGGCTATGTCACCCAACGGTCCCGGCGGCCGCAAGCGCGGGGTCCTCTTCGATGTCGACGGGACCCTGGTTGATTCCTGCTACCTCCACACGCTCGCGTGGTGGCAGGCGTTCCGGGAGGCCGGGCTCGATGTACCGATGGCGTCCATCCACCGCTCTGTGGGCATGGGCGGAGCGGAGCTGCTGGACCGACTCCTGCCGGCAGGCCGCGACAAATCCGAAGACGCATCCATCATGTCCTCCCATGGTGCCGTTTTTGCCACCTTCTGGCCCGCGCTCCGTCCGCTTGACGGGGCGCGGGACCTGCTGGCCCAGTGCTACGAAAGCGGCTTCGCCGTCGCCCTGGCCTCCTCTGCCCGGCAGAGGGACCTGGACGTACTTCGCGCCACATTGCGGGCGGACTCTTTTATCCACGCCGCCACCAGTTCCAATGATGCCGAGCGGGGCAAACCAGCGCCGGACATCCTGGCTGCGGCCCTGGCCGCCGTGGACCTGCGGGCAGAGGACGTCGTTTACGTGGGCGACGCAGTCTGGGATGTCTACGCGGCGGGTAGGCTGGGCATTCCCACTATCGGGCTCACGTGCGGGGGGACCTCTGCTGCGGAACTACTGGAGGCCGGCGCCGTGGAAATCTACCAAAATCCGAGGGAGCTCCTGGCGAACCTGCGGGACAGCGCGATTGGCAGGCTCGCCGGAAGCTCCCAGTGAACGGGGCCCTAGGCGTCCGCGATGGCGCCCTTGTTCCAGGAGACGGCGACACTGACTGACCCGTCGTCATCCCGTTCAACCTCGGTGACCACATCGGTGGGGCCCGCGCCCATTTCCATCAGCTTGGCCCGGTACGACGTGATCAATTCCTCAAGGCTGGATTCTGTCCACTCGCCGGGACGCATCCGCGTCGAAATCTCCACCGGCTCTGGTTGGTACAGCGTCATGTCGTTGCCTTTCCTCGATGCTCGGATTCCCCACGCTATGATCCCCGGCGCCTGCACGCAATAGATGTACTCAGTGTGCTTAGTTTCGGCTTCCGGGCCCTAGCCGCCGGCCTGTTTGCGGGAGAATTTCTTCCAAGCCTTCCAAAATGAAGCTTCGGCGCTCGCGGCAAGAGCCTCCTCCTTTGCGTGGAGGCGGCCGTACGTGAAACTGCTCGCGTCAATGCCGTACCCGCCGCCGCTGGCCACACCGTTGCCCGGAGCCCGGCTGCCCAGGTCAGCCAGGAGGGTCCTTGCCACCACGCTGTCCTGGTGGAGGCCGAGGACCTGCTGCAGTTCATGGGCCCGTTTGGCCGCCTTGGCGGCCTTCTTGCCCGCCACAGGCTCGGCCGCTTCGGCGGCGTACCGGAGGCGCTTGGCCGCCTTCCGGACCTCGTGCAGGCCCGCGTCGTGGGCATTGCCGGCGGGGGCCAGGCCGCCGTGGGGCGGGCTGCCCGGGGTGTCCGGCAATTCGTGCACCCTGCGCAGCACTTTGGCGGTGTCCTTGGCGACGAGCTTCAGCATTGCTTTGCGTGGTTCGCGGGCGGCTTTGCCCGTCAGGGGTGCCAGCGTGACAAGGTCCTGGAGGCGCTCGACCAGACGGGCATAGCGGTCTCCGTCGAGGGCCTCAAGTGCGGCTCTGCGGCCAGCGGCTGAGGCGGACTCCATTTCCTCGTCGATCTGCCGGGCTACGGGCCCGAAGACCAGTGCGTCCGGTTCCTGGGCCAGGAGGTCCCGGAGCCGCTGGTGGATCACTTCGGGATCCCGGGCCGCACCCAGCACACCGGAGAACCACTTCAGCTCGTCCCGCACTTCGGAGACCGCCGCGCCGTCGTCGAAGAACTTCTTGCCCGTGGCCAGTAACGACCGCAGGCGGCGGGCGGACATCCGCATCTGATGAACTGAGTCGGGCAGGTCCTGCCGCACCAGGGGTTCCTGCTCCCTCAGCCCGGCAAGTTGCTGTGCCAGATAGTTTGTCAGGACCTCGCCGGCTGTGGTGGGCATGCTTCACTTTACGTCGCCCGGGGTTCCGCCAGAAGGGCCGCAAGACCTTCCATTCCGCGGACAAGCGGCGCACCTAACAGCTGGCGTTCAGGGCCTCCTCGACGACGTCGGTGAGGTCGTCCACGATGCCGTTGCCGGTGGAGCTGAAGGGCTTTGGCGGACTGGCCAGGGCGAACGATGCCTGCCGGGTTCCGTCAGCGCTGGACATTGAAATGACGCCGTACCCGGCGTTCTGGCCGGCCTGGCCGTAGTAGAAGTCGTTGGTGCAGGTGTCGTTCCAGCGCTGGATGCCGAGGCCGTACTGCGCGTACGGCGGGTCCTGCATTTCCGTGACCAGGGCCCGGGGGATCAGCCGGCCCTGGAGGAGTGCCGCGAAGAAAACGTTCAGGTCGCCGACGGAGGACACCAGGCCGCCGGCAGGGTCGCCCGCATGGAGTGGGGCGTAACTGACGTCCAATCGCTCGCCGAAGCTCGTGACATAGCCATGGACCAGCGAGGGCGGGGCCGGACCGTAGCCGGTCATCGAGGTGGATCGCAGGCCCAGCGGCTCAATGATGTCAGAGCGCACCACCTCGCCGATCGGGCGTCCGCGCAGCCGTTCCACGATCATGCCCAGCACGATGTAGTTCGAAGCGGAGTGCTCAAAACCCTGTGCCAACCTGCGCTTCCACGGCTGGGTCGCTGCCAGGGCGAGGAATTCGCGGTGGCTCCGGCCCGTGGCCAGCACATCGCGCAGGCTGGCCTGCTGGAGGAGCGGCATCGTGTAGTCCGGCATCCCTGATCGGTGCTGCAGCAGCTGCCGGACCGTGACAGGCCCTGGCGGGTGCATGATGCCCTCGAACTCCGGCAGATGCTTGCTAACCTCATCCTCAAGGCCCAGCCTGCCTTCGCTGACCAGCTTGAGCACAGAGACTGCCACGAAGGATTCGGTCACGCTGGCAATGGGCACCTGATCGGTGGTCTCCACCGGCTCCCGGTTCTCCAGGCTCGTGACACCGAAGGCGCGCACCCGTTCTTCACCCCGCACTTTGGCCTGCATCACGACGGCAGGGGCTCCGTCGTCGAGCATTGCGTTGCCGAACTCCTCCAGTGCTTCCGCCAGCCGTGCGATCGACGAGGGCTGCTCAGGCGGCTCCGGGGCCGCAGTGCAGCCGCCGAGTGCGGCGGCCAAAACGGCTGCGGTTGCCGCGGCCGCGGCCCGGAACTGTAGGGTGCGAATCCAAGCCACGGAACTCATGTTCCTCAGCCGGTCCGGACGCGTCAACAGCTACCGGTGCCGCCCTAGCAACCCGGTCAAAGTCCCGTTAACGCCCAGCTGACTGGCAGTTAACGTTGCGAAACCGCGTTTTGGCGACGTTAACTGCCAGTCAGTCGGGTGGGGACTAGCCGGGACTAGGTCAGCCGGATCTGGCGGTTCATGTCCTTGTACAGCAGGTAACGGAACTGGCCCGGGCCGCCGGCGTAGCAGGCCTGCGGGCAGAAGGCGCGCAGCCACATGAAGTCCCCGGCCTCCACCTCAACCCAGTCGTTGTTCAGCAGGTACATGGCCTTGCCCTCCAGGACGTACAGGCCGTGCTCCATGACGTGGGTCTCCGGGAACGGGATGACCCCGCCCGGCTGGAACGTCACAATGTTCACCTGCATGTCGTGGGCCAGGTCGCTGGAATCCGTGAAGCGGGTGGTCTTCCAGGCGCCGTCGGTATCCGGCATCGCGGTGGGTTCCACCTCGGCATCACTGGTGACAAAGGACTTTGCCTCGTACCCCTCAAGCCGCTCGTAGGCCTTGCGGATCCATTGGAAAGAGACGATGTCATCCGAGACGTTCTCCAGACCCCAGGCGGCACCGGCGGCGAGGTAGGCGTAGCCGCCTTCCTCAAGCTGGTGCAGTTCGCCGTCGAGGGTCAGGTTGACCTTGCCCTTGGTGACGAACACAACGCCTTCGACGCCGGGCTCAAACTCGGCCTTGGGAGCGCCGCCGCCCGGGCCGATCTCCACGATCAGCTGCGAAAACGTGGTGGCAAACCCGGAGATCGGACGGGCCAGGATCCAGGAGCGGGTGTTGGAGAAGCCCGGCAGGGTGCTGGTCACGATGTCGGTCATGACGCCCTTGGGGATGACCGTGTAGGCCTCCGTGACGATGGCCCGTTCCGTGGTGAGGTGGGTCTGCGGCGGCAGGCCGCCCTGGGGGTAGTAATACTTGCCCATCATTGGATCCTTACTTAGAGGTGGAGTGTGCCAGCCGTGGGTGGGCCAGACCGGTTAGCTGGGGAATTCCGACGCCGGCAAGCGCCTGGACGTCGTCGGCACCAACGGCGCCGCACTGGACGCCGCGCAGCACGAATGCAGCCAGCGCGCGGGCGGTGGCGGGTTCGTCCATGACCCCGCCCTCGGTGCGTTCCACGTAGTTGCGCAGCCGGGCCGCCGCGGCGGGCAGCCCTTGCCGGTAGAACGCGTAGGTGGCCGCGAACCGGCTGGGCAGCTGGGCGGGATGCAGGTCCCAGCCCTGGTAGTAGCCGCGTTCCAGGGAGCGCCGCACCAGCCGGCCGTGCAGCCGCCACGCGTTCTCTACGTTGTCGCCCACCGGGATGATGTTGGTGGAGCCGTCCGACAGCCGGATGCCGGTTCCGGCCACCGCCAGCTGCATGACTTCCTTGGCGAAGTCCGCCACCGGGTGCTCCATGGACTGGTACTCGGCCGAGATCTGCAGCGAGGCGGAGTAGTCGTAGGTGCCGTAATGCAGGCCGCTGATCCGGCCGGGCACGGCGTGTGGAAGCTGCGCCACCGGCGAGGTGCCTTCCGGGCCGAGGATGAGCTGCGGCGTCTCCACCTGCACCTCGAACCGCAGCCGGCCGGCGGGCAGCGAATGGGCTTCCTCCAGCCGCGCCACGGCAAAGTCCATGGCCCTGACCTGCGCCACGGTGGTGACCTTGGGCAGGGTAAGGATCAGGCCCTGCGGCAGCTCGCCCGCTGCGGCCAGTCCGGAGACGAACAGGTCCAGGGTGCGCAGCCCGCGGGCCCTGGTGGCCGCCTCGAAGCACTTGAAGCGGATGCCGATGAACGGGGGCGCAGTGCCCGCCGCAACTGCGGCGGCCACGGCGGACGCCGCCGCAACAGCGGCCTCGTCCTCGGCGTCGTCGCCCCTGTCACCGAAACCGTCCTCGAAGTCCAAACGCAGGTCCTCGATGGGTTCGCTTTCCAGCTTGGCCTGGACCCGCGCCGCCACGGCTTCAGCGAGTTCGGCGTCCTGGCCCAGCAAGTGGCCCAGCCGGGTCAGGCCGCCGTGCGCATCCGCGGCGGCCAGAGCCTGCGCGCCCCAGTCGGCGGAGAACGACGGCGTGAAACGGTCAGCCGGTACATACACGGTATGCACCGGCTGGCGGGTGCCGTCGTCGCCCGGGTAGTTGCGTTCCAGCAACTGGTCGGTCGCCGCCAGCTGGGCGTCGATCTGCGCCAGGTCCGCCGCGCTGAGAGATCCGGAGGGTACCGCCATGCCTCAGCCCACCAGTTCGTAGGCCGGGGTGGTCAGGAAGTCCGTGTAGTCCTCGGAGAGGCAGATGTCCGCGATCAGGTCGCTCGCAGGCTTGTAGTACTTGGCGAAGGCTTCCTCGCCCACTTCACCCCGGAGCTTTTCGGTTTCCTCGGCAAGAATGGTGCTGACCAGTTCCCGGGTGACAGTGTTCCCGGTATCTGCCAGGACCACGCTGTTGCGGATCTGCTGCCAGACTTGCGACCGGGAGATCTCCGCGGTGGCGGCATCCTCCATCAGGTTGTGGATGGCCACCGCGCCGTTGCCTGAGATCCACACTGCCGTGTAGGCGACGGCAACGTAGAGGTTCAGGCGCAGCCCGGCCTCCGTGACGGTGCCGTCCGCCGAGGCGATGTCCAGCAGCTGGTCCGCGGTGACGTGGACCTCCGGGCGCTGCTTGTCCAGCTGGTTGGGGCGCTCGCCCAGGACGGAATCGAACACTTCCTGGCACACCGGCACCAGGTCCGGGTGTGCCACCCATGAACCGTCGAAGCCGTCATTGGCCTCGCGCGTCTTGTCCGCGCGGACCTTCTCGAACGCCTGGGCGGTGACCTCGGGTTCGCGGCGGTTGGGGATAACGGCAGCCATGCCGCCCATGGCAAAGGCGCCGCGGTGGTGGCAGGTCTTGACCAGCAGTTCGGTGTAGGCGCGCATGAACGGTGCCGTCATGGCCACGGTGGCGCGGTCCGGCAGCACGAAGTCCGCTCCGGCGTCGCGGAAGTATTTGATGATGCTGAACAGGTAGTCCCAGCGTCCGGCGTTCAGCCCGGCGGCGTGGTCGCGGAGCTCGTACAGGATCTCGTCCATCTCGAACGCCGCGGGAATGGTCTCGATCAGCACGGTGGCCTTGATGGTGCCCTGCGGGATGCCCAGGAAATCCTGCGCGAAGACGAACACGTCGTTCCAAAGGCGCGCCTCGAGGTGGCTCTCCATCTTGGGCAGGTAGTAGTAGGGACCCTGGCCGTTGAGCAGGAGCTGCTTGGCGGTGTGGAAGAAGTGCAGGCCGAAGTCCACCAGCGCACCCACGGTGTGTTCGCCGTCGAGCAGGAGGTGGCGTTCCTCCATGTGCCAGCCGCGGGGCCGGGCCACAACAACGGCGAGCGGTGCGTCGGTGCGGAGCCGGTATTCCTTGCCCTCCGGGGACGTGTAGCTCAAGGTGCCCGTGGCCGCATCCCGGAGGTTCAGGATCGCATCAATGACGTTGGCCCAGGTGGGCGTGCTCGCGTCCTCAAGGTCGGCCAGCCACACCTTGGCGCCGGAGTTGAGGGCATTGATGGCCATCTTGGCCGGCGAGGCAGGGCCGGTCATTTCCACGCGGCGGTCCTGCAGCGCGGCGGGCGCCGGAGCAACCTTCCAGTCGCCCTCGCGGACATCCTTGGTTTCGGGCAGGAAATCGAGCTTTCCGGTCCGGGCCACCTGCTCGCGCTTGGCCACGCGGGCTTTGAGGAGTTCGGCGCGGCGGCCCGCAAACCGCTTGTGGAGCTCCTCCACGAAGGCCAGTGCCTTCGGGGTGAGGATTTCCTCTGCTCGTGCAATCGGCTGCGGGTCTGTGACTGAGAGAGCCATTGTCCGGGTCCTTTCTAGGCTGCGAATCAGGCGTTGGCGGGTTCTAGGTTTGCGTGCGCTGCGTTGGCTGCTTTGGCTGCGCTTGCTGCGTTCGCTGCATTTGCGACGGCGGCGGCCACATCGGCCGCAACATGCGGGTCGAACACGCTGGGGATGATGTAGCTGGCATTGAGTTCGTCGTCAGCCACGCGGTTGGCGATGGCCTCAGCTGCAGCAACGAGCATGTCCGGCGTGATGTCCGAGGCTCCGGCGTCCAGCAGCCCGCGGAAGAACCCGGGGAATGCCAGGACGTTGTTGATCTGGTTGGGGAAGTCGCTGCGCCCCGTAGCCACCACTGCCGCATGCTTTGACGCTACCACCGGGTCGATTTCCGGAGTGGGGTTGGCCATGGCGAATACGATTGCACCCTTGGCCATAGCGGCCACCTGCTCCTCGCCGATCACATGCGGGGCGCTGACGCCGATGAAAACGTCCGCCCCGACGAGGGCTTCATGCAGCGTGCCGGAGAAGCCTTCTTCGTTGGTGTTGGCGGCGATCCAGCTGCGGTGTTCGTCGCTGTATTCCTCGCCGGAGTGGATGGCGCCGGAGCGGCCGGCGGCGATGATGTGCTGCGCGCCCTGGGCCTTGAGGAGCTGGATGATTGCCGAGCCCGCGGCGCCGACTCCGGACACCACGATCCTGACGTCGGCGAGCTTTTTGCCCACCACGCGCAGGGCGTTGACCAGGGCGGCAAGGGTGACGATTGCCGTGCCGTGCTGGTCGTCATGGAAGACAGGAATGTCGAGTTCCTCGCGGAGCCGGTTTTCGATCTCGAAGCAGCGCGGTGCGGCGATGTCCTCGAGGTTTACGCCGCCGTAGACCGGTGCCAGGGCCTTGACGATCTTGATGATTTCCTCGGTGTCCTGGGTGTCCAGGCAGACCGGCCAGGCGTCCACGTTGGCGAACTGCTTGAAGAGCGCGGCCTTGCCTTCCATTACCGGAAGCGCTGCGGCCGGGCCGATGTTGCCGAGGCCCAGGACGGCGGAACCGTCGGTGACGACGGCGATCGTGTTCCGCTTGACCGTCAGGTTGCGGGCCGCCGCCGGGTCCTCCGCGATGGCCAGGCAGACGCGGGCGACGCCGGGGGTGTAGGCGCGGGAAAGGTCGTCCCGGTTGCGCAGGGCTACTTTAGGGACCACCTCGAGCTTGCCGCCGAGGTGCATCAGGAAGGTGCGGTCGGAGACGTGCTGGACCGTGACGCCGTCGAGCGCGTTCAGGGCGTCCTTGACGCGGGCGGCGTGTTCGTCGTCGGTGGTGTTGCAGGTGACGTCCACAACCAGCGTTTCGTGGTGCGACTCGGTGACGTCCAGGGCGGTGATGGCTGCTCCGGCAGCGCCGACGGCGGCGGCCAGTTCGCTCGTTGCGGTAAAGCTGGACGGCGCCTCTACGCGCAGGGTGATCGAATTTCCGGGGCTCGGGTTCGCCATTGAATGTTCCTCCTGGTCGGGCCCCGGACGCTGAGCGCAGCGGGGCGTACTGCTCAATCAGATGTTTTCGTATTATGGATATTATTATCTACTTTGTGGAAACACAAGCCCTTGGCGAGCATCGACGGGGGAGGGCGCGTGCTGTATCTTGGGTCTTCTAAGCAATTTTTTTCACGATGTGGATAAGAGTTGTCGGAATCGATACCGCAGGAGACCACGGTTATGGCTGAAAAAGCCCCGGGAGGCGTGCAGTCCGTTGAGCGCGTCTTCGAACTTTTGGAACTGATCACTGACGCCGGCGGAGACGTTACGCTCAGCGAGCTTTCTTCCTCCACCGATCTGCCTCTTCCCACCATCCACCGCCTGCTGCGCACCCTGGTCACCCTTGGCTACATCCGCCAGCTGCCCAACCGGCGGTATGCACTTGGTCCGCGGCTCATCCGGCTCGGCGAGGGCGCCAACAAGCAGCTCGGTGCACTGGCCCGGCCGCAGCTCAAGTCCCTCGTGGACCGGCTGGGGGAGACGGCCAACATGGGCGTCCTGGACTCCGACATGGTCATCTACGTGGCTCAGGTGCCGTCCCTGCACTCCATGCGGATGTTCACCGAGGTGGGCAAACGCGGTTACATGCACGCGACCGGCATGGGCAAGGCGATATTGGCCCAGCTGGACGATGACACGGTCCGCGGGATTGTGGGACGCCAAGGGATGCCCACCCCCACCCCCAAGAGCATCGGCGACGTTGATTCCCTGCTCCTTGACCTGAAGCTGATCCGTGAACGCGGCTACTCCATCGACGAGGAGGAGCAGGAAATCGGCGTCCGCTGCTTCGCGATGGCAGTCCCGAACGCGCCGACGCCCACGGCCATCTCGGTCTCCGGGCCGGTCTCGCGCGTGGACCAGTCCTTCGCCGAACGTGCGGTGCCGCTCCTGCGCGAAGCAGCCCAGGCGATCTCCGACGAGCTCAACCAAAACTGACCCCCGCCGTCGTAAGTCGAGCGCGAACGGACACTTAAGCCCCGGCGGCGGGTGCTACACCAGCGTGCCGTCGCTGACCGCGCCGCTCTCCTCGCCGGCGGGTTCGAGCGAGATCATCGGGGACCTGCGCTCAAGGGCCTGGAAGACCACGTACCCGAGGGCGCAGCCAAGGAACCAGCTGTAGTTGCCGATCCAGGTGGCGTTCACCGCGGTGGCGCCGGTGTCGAGCAGGATTTTGGGAATCAGTACGGAGGCGATGGAGATTGCACCGCTGATGGCCACGGCCTTGACGGCGTTCGGGTTGTAGCCGTTCCGGAACCAGTACCGGCCGGTGGTCTTCAACGTGTACATGTCGTCCACCCAGACTTTCTGGCGGCTCACCACGTAGTACCCGGCGATCAGGATGCCGAACAGCGGGCCTATCAACGCGCCCAGGACGCCCAGTGTGTAGTGGATGGCGTCGTTGTTGGAGTACCAGTTCCACGGGGTCAGGATGACGGAGCCGACGGCGGCAATCATGCCGCCTGCCCGCCAGCTGATTTTCTGCGGGCTGACATTGGAGAAGTCGAACGCGGGCGAGATGAAGTTGGCCACGATGTTGATGCCCACGGTGGCGATGACGAAGGTGAGTCCGCCCAGCAGCACGGCGAAAACGGTGTCGATTTCCTGAACGGTCTTGACCGGGTCCGTGATGAGGCGGCCGAACACCGGGATCGTTGCTGACGCCGTGATGACCGTGAGGAGCGAGAAGAACAGGAAGTTCACCGGCAGGCCCAGGAAGTTGCCCTTCTTCACGGCCTTGTAGCTCTTGCCGTACCGGGCGAAGTCACCGAAGTTGAGCATGGGCCCGGAGAAGTAGGACACCACCAGGGCGATCGCGGAGACCATCACCGGGATGGAGGCGGCGAAGTCCAGGGGCGGCCCGCTGGAGAGGTTCAGGCTGATGTTGCCGATGCCCGCCTTGGAGACCAGGTAGATGGCCAGGACAAGCATCACCACATAGACGGCGGGGCCCGCGAAGTCGATGAACTTGCGGATGCTTTCCATGCCGTTCCAGAAGAGCGCGGCCTGTGCCACCCAGAGGATGCCGTAGCAGATCCAGCCCAGGGTGGAGAGGCCCAGGAAGCCGTTCTGTTCGACGTCGTACAGCGGCGCCATGCCGGGGAAGAACTTCAGGAAGACGATCACCAGGGCTTCGGAGGCGAGGAAGGTCTGGACGCCATACCAGGCAACTGCGATCAGTCCGCGGATGATTGCCGGGATGTTGGCGCCCTTGACGCCGAAGACGGCCCGGTTGATGACGGGGTACGGCACGCCGGTCAGCTGGCTGGGCTTGGCCACGAGGTTGCAGAAGATGTTGACGATCACGATGCCCGCCAGCAGCGCCACGAGGACCTGCCAGCTGGCCAGGCCCAGGGCGAAGAGGCTTCCTGCCGTGACATAGCCGCCGATGCTGTGGACGTCCGACATCCAGAAGGCGAACAGGTTGTAGCTGGTCCAGCGCTGGTTCTTAAGGGGGACCAGATCCTCGTTGCTGAGCTGGGGATCGTAGTCGGGGAGCTGGCCGGTGCGGGCGGGTGCTGCCACCCGGGGTGCGGCCGTCGCGGAATCTGTCATGGTTTCCTCTGAGAGATGGGGACAGCCGCCGATCCGGCCGTTTCGCACTTTCAATTAGATGGAACCAATGTTTCAGAGCTGTTTCTGGCGCAACAAATCCTGTTTACTTCAGCCCGTTGCTGTGCTGCGACAAGCTGTGCTGCGGCGGCGTTGTGCGGCGGCGGCGCGCGGGCGCCCCGGGCGGGCGCCGGGCCGGGTTAGCGCGCTTCGATCTCGCCCAGTGTGTCGAACATGCCCGTGACCTCGCGGACCCGCTCGCGGCCGGCCCGTCCCGAGGCGATGAGCACACCGTTGGCCAGCGCGCTGACCAGGCTCATGGCCGCGGCGTAGCTGTCAAAGGCGTGGGCGCCGTCCACCGGGCACTCGAGCCAGATGGCGGCGTCGGCAGCGAGAAGGCGGGCGCTCGGGTCCGCGATCAAGATGGTCGCTGCCCCGGTGGCCGACGCTGCCTGGAGGATCTTGCGGAAACCGGCAGGCCGCCGTCGGAAACCGAACAGGACCACCGCGTCGCCGGCGCCCAGGCCGGCGAACTCTTCGCCGAGGCTCTGCCCGGGCTGCGGTGCCACGGATACCGCGGGGCGGCACTGGAGGAGCTGCTGACGGAAGTGCAGCGCCACCGGGAAGCTGTTGCGGAAGCCGAGCAGCAGCACGGTGCCAGCACCGGCGAGTTTGCCGCTGGCCTCTGACAGCCTGTCCTCGTCGAGCGATTCAGCCAGCCGGCGCAGATTTTCCTGCTCCTGCCCCCAGTGGGCGGCCAGGCCGCCGTCGGACGACTGCGGGCCCAGCGGCATGCCGCTGGAACGGATGGACCGGGTATGTTCCTTGACCTCGTTGAAATCCTCGAAGCCGAGCCGCCGGAACAGGCGGCTCATGGTGGCTTTGGAGACACCGCTGAGCCTGGCAAGTTCCGCGGCGTTGTAGACGGCGAGCTCCCCGAGGCGGTCCAGGAGCGTGTCTGCCGCCTTTTGTTCCTGGGGGCTCAGCTCCGCATAGTGCCGTTGGATGCGTTCGTCGATCCTCATGAAACAACCGTCTCACAGGAGGGGCGGCTGCAGCATCGGCCGCGGCGGCACGGATCAGCGACGCAGAAGCGCGAACGGACAGTTGGGGCCCTGTCGGAAAGGGGCCGCAGCTGTCCGTTCGCGCTCTGTGCAGGCGGGTGGTGCCTGTGCCGGTGGGCCTAACTTAGTGGTCAGACTTCGACGCCGACTCCACCGGGACTTCCTTGCCGTCGCAGTCGATCAGCTTGCCGTCTTCGAAACGGTCGCCGTGGGCCAGGCACTTGAGGTCCTCTTCGCGGACCACCCGGCCGGTGCCGGCCACGAAAACCGACTGGTTCTCGGAGTTGCCGGCCTTGAGGTGGTTGAAGAGCAGGTTGAGCAGGATGGCCATGACGGCGGCCGAGCTGATGCCCGAGTGGAAGATGGTGCCGAACCAGGAGGGGAACTTGTCATAGAACGCCGGTGCAGCGATCGGAATCATGCCGAAGCCGATGGACGCCGCCACGATGATCAGGTTCATGTTGTTCTTGTACTCCACTTTGGCGAGTGTCCGGATGCCGCTTGCGGCAACGGTTCCAAAGAGTACGACGCCGGCGCCGCCCAGGACGGGCGTCGGCACCGCTGCGACCACGCGGCCAAGCACGGGCAGAAGGCCGAGGATCACCAGGATCAGGCCGCCGGCGCTGACCACGAAGCGGCTCTTGACGCCCGTGATGGCAACGAGGCCAACGTTCTGGGCGAAGGCGCTCTGGGTGAAGGAGTTGAACAGCGGGGAAATGGCGCTGGAGAGCATGTCGGCCCGCAGGCCGTCGCCGATGCGCTTGGAGTCAACCTTGGTGCCCACGATCTCGCCCACGGCAATGATGTCCGCCGAGGTTTCGGTGAGCGTCACCAGGATGACGATAAGCATGGAAATGATCGCGGCGATCTCGAAGGTGGGCGGCCCGAAGGCGAACGGGGTGGGGAACGCAACGATTTCGCCCTGGCCCACCTTGGAGAAGTCAGCCATGCCGAAGGCGAAGGCAATCCCCGTGCCGAGCACCATGGCCAGCAGGATGGACAGCCTGGAAATCGCGGCGTTGCCCACCTTGCTCAGGAGCAGCACGATCGCCATGGTGGCCGCGGCCAGGCCGATGTTGGCCATGCTGCCGTAGTTCGGTGCCTTGTTGTTGCCGCCCATGGCCCAGTTGGCGGCAACCGGCATCAGCGTCAGGCCGATGGTGGTGATGACTGTGCCCGTCACCACCGGCGGGAAGAAACGGATGATCTTGGAAAACAGCGGGGTGATGAGCAGCCCGATCAGCGAGGCAGCAATCACCGAGCCAAACACCGCCTGGATCCCGCCGCCGCCGTGGACGATTGCCACCATGGTGGAAACGCCGGCGAAGGAGACGCCTTGGACTAGCGGGAGCTTGGACCCGAAGAACGGAATGCCAATGGTCTGCAGGATGGTGGCGAGGCCGCCGACGAAAAGGCAGGCGGCGATCAGCAGGCCGATGTCCTGCGATGACATGCCGGCGGCTGCGCCGATGATCAGCGGCGGGGCAATGATGCCGCCGTACATGGTGAGGACGTGCTGGAAGCCGTAGGCAAACGTGCTTCCGATGGGCAGCCTCTGGTCTTCGGGGCGGTCGGACTTCTTGCGGCCGGAGGCGGCCACTGCAGCGGCCGATTTCTTCTTGGTGTTCATGGCAGACTTTCTTGGTGTTCATGGCAGACGTCTTTGTCTGGCTAACGGTGTCTGGCTAACAGTTGTGAATCGTTGGTGGCCCAGGTGGTCGAGCTGGGGAGAGGCCGGGAGGTGCCCGGTGGCCGAGCCTGTCGAGACCCGGGGGCGTCGAGAGGCTCAACCACCGGGTACGGTTTAGCAGAAGCCGGCGATGCCGGACCAGGCGATGTCCGCCGGGGTGGCGTCCTCGCGCTGGACCGTGGCCTCGATCAGGCCGTACGGGCGGTCGGCTGCAAAGAAGACCTCGTTGGGGTTGTCGAGGCCGAACGGCGAGAGGTCCACCAGGAAGTGGTGCTTGTTGGGCATCGAGAACTTGATCTCGTCGATCTCGCTGTGCGCTTCCAGGACCTTGGCGCCCATGTCGAACAGGGTCTGCTGCAGGGCGTGGGAGTACTTTTCGGTGAAGCCCTCCAGCAGCAGGCTTTTGACGTCCTCGTAGCTCTTGTTGAAGTCCAGCGAGCTGAAGTCCGTGTTGGCGTTGAAGCGCCAGCGGGCCGAAACATCGGTGGCCAGGATGCGGTCCGTGGTTTCCGGCAGGGTGGTGTACTTGTCCCGCGGGTAGCCGACGAAGCCCGACTGGGTGGACTTGAGGACGGTGAGGTCCTTCAGGCCCGAGATGAGGTGGGCGGCCGCACCGTCGCGGACCAGCACCGCAGTGCGGACTTCCTGGCCGTTGCGCACGAAGGAGTGGTCGTGCTCGGCGCCGTGGGCCTGGATCCGGTCCCAGCTGTAGGACTCGGCTTCCCAGCGGCCGCCGGTGACCCAGTCGAAGCTGGACGTGAAGTGTTCGCCCAGCCGCAGGAGGAAGGCCTCGGGCGAGCCGACGCCTTCACGGGCGAACGCGTAGATGGTGTTCTTCTGCGTGTCCGTGGCCACGACGTGGCTGTTGTCGCCCTCAAGGTGGGCGGCGGCGAAGTCCCCGCGGAGCTGCGAGGTGACGTTCAGGTCTTCGATCTCGTGGCGGTCGGTGTCCCTGGTGATCTTGACGACCCGGACTTCGGCCTTGCCGTACTGGTTCTGGCCGAGGATGATTTTGCTGCTCATGGTCTATTCCCAACTTCCGTGATGTGGAACCTAGGTTCCATCATTGAAATTAAGCGCGTGTTACACACGCGTTTCTGATGGAGCCGACCCAACAAAAAAGAGCCGGCATCCAATGACGCCAGCTCATTACGACCCTGCCTGCTGCTCCCAGGTTACGTGACCTACGCCACGAGTTGACTTAAAGCGTAGCCGAGCATCGCCGTGGTGTACATCACTAGATGAAAAATCGGATTGTGACCGAGGGTGCCCGGAACCATTGACGAACGCCAGGGGGCAGCTCTAGGATATTTCACATAGCAAAAGTTCTTTTCCATTTTGCGGAATCTTTGAATGAACCATTAACTACCTCGGAGGAGGATCAGATGTACCAGCAGGACACAACGCCGGTTGCACCGGCACAGACGGCGGCACCCTCAGTCCAGGAGTTCTACCTCCCCCTCGGAGGCGGAACGGATCCGGATTTCTACCTGCCTGCAGACCGGGAGCATGTCCCGGGCCGCTTCTCGCGCTGGGTCCACGGCCTGCCGGGTTTCGGCGGCCAACGTTCATAACGAGCCTGACGACACGCATCTTCGCTGATGACACGCACAAGGCCTGGCGACACTGGAATCCGGGTGTCGCCAGGCCTTTTGCGTGTCGATGGGCACTTTGCGCGTCGCAGGCCTCAGGTGCCCGGTGTGCCCGGGTGCCCCGGCCATTCCTTGCCGGCCCACGGGTCATAGTGGGCGGTGAGCTCCTCCTGCGGCGGACGCTCCGCTTCGGGGACGTGCTGCAGGTTCACCCGCACCCGGTACCAGAGCGAACTTGATCCGCGCATGCCGTCGACCAGCACATCGGCCGGGTGCAGGGCGGGGACGAGATCGGCGTGCCGGGTCTTCCATTCGTCGAGCGCCGCGAGTGCCTCGGGCTTGGTCCTGGTGCGGGCCACCTCGATGAGCGGCATCACCGACTGCCGGCGGCCCGAGCCGTCGCCGCCGCGTGGCGGCTTCTCGGCGGGGCCTAGCTCGGCCGCCAGAGCCAGGAGTCCGTCCAGTCTGCCAGCCGCGTCGTCGATCCCGGCGTGCGGATCGCCCCCCTGCGCGAAGCGCGCGGGCACCGTAAGCACGGTGAACTGTTCCGGCCGGATGGAGCGGACCTCGTCCCATGTGAGCGGCATGGAAACCCGGGCGTCGGGCCGGGGCCGGACGGAGTACGCAGAGGCGACCGTGCGGTCCTTGGCGTTCTGGTTGAAGTCGACGAAAACACTCTCGCCGCGCTCCTCCTTCCACCACCGCGCGGTGGCGAGACCGGGAGCGCGGTTTTCGACCTCGCGGGCCAAGGTCTCTGCGGCGAGCCGCACGTCGCGGAACGACCACTGCGGCGCGATGCGCACCAGGATGTGGAGTCCGCGCGAGCCGCTCGTCTTCGGCCACCCCACCAGCCCCACGTCGTCGAGCACCTCCCGCGCCGCATAGGCGACATCGACGATCTGGGACCAGTCGACCCCCGGCATCGGGTCGAGGTCCACCCGGAGTTCGTCGGGGTGCTCGAGGTCCTCGGCCCGCACGGGATGCGGGTTGAGGTCGAGGCAGCCAAGATTCACCACCCACGCCAGGCCGGCGGCATCGCGGATCACGGCCTCTTCGGCCGATGTCCCGGACGCGTAGTGCAGTGTTGCCGTGTCGATGAAGCCGGGGTGGTTCTCCGGTACGCGCTTCTGGAAGAAGGGTTCGGCGTCGATGCCCTTCGGGAACCGCTTGAGCACCATCGGCCGCCCGCCGGCGCCGCGCAGCGCACCGTCCGCGACGGCGAGGTAGTACTGCACCAGGTCGAGCTTCGTCAGCCCGGGCTCGGGGAACACCACCTTGTCCGGACTCGAGATGCGAACCTCGGTGCCGTCAATGTCGAGGATCTCGGCCGGGGCCTTCGAGGGGCTCATTCCGCCACGCTAGCAACGATCGGATGCCGCGGCCAGACCCGCTGCCGCGGCCAGACCCGCTGACCGGCCAGCCAAGGCACCGGCCAGCGAAGGCCCCGGGAACCTACCCGCTCACCAGCTTCCGTGCCGCGGCCGAGTGCTCAGCGATCAGTCCGGCAACGTCCAGCCCCGGAATCGCTCCGTCCACCACGCGCCACTGCCCGCCCACCATGACGCGGTCGGCCCGGTCCGCTCCGCACAGCAGGAGCGCGGCGAGGGGGTCGTGGCTGCCGGAGAACCGCAGGTCGTCGAGCCTGAACAGCGCCAGATCGGCCTGCATCCCGGGCGCCAGCTGGCCCAGGTCTGACCGGCCCAGGACCGCCGCGGACCCCCTGGTCGCCCACCCCAGCGCACGCTCCACGGGGACCTGCGCCCCGTAGCGCAGCCGTTGCAGGTACAGCGCCTGCCGCGCCTCCAGGATCATGTTCGAGGCATCGTTCGATGCCGACCCGTCCACTCCCAGCCCCACGGGCACTCCCGCGTCCTCCAGTTCGAGCACCCGCGCGGTGCCCGAAGCCAGCCGCATGTTGGAGGTGGGGCAATGCGCGACGGCGGTGCCCGCGGCTCCCAGCGCGGCGATCTCGGCATCGCTGAAATGGATGCCGTGGCCCAGCCAGGTCCGGTTGCCCAGCCAGCCCACGCTCTCCAGGTACTCCACCGTGCGCAGGCCGAACATCTCCCGGCAGAAGTCCTCCTCGTCCAGGGTTTCGGCCAGGTGCGTGTGCAGCCGGACGTCATGCCGTTCCGCCAGGACGGCACTTTCGGCCATGATCTCCTTGGTCACGGAAAACGGCGAACACGGCGCCAGGGCAATCTGGATGACGGCGCCGTCGCCACGCTGGTGGTACTCGCGGATGAGCCGTTCGCTGTCCGCCAGGATCAGGTCCGGCTGCTGGACAGTGGACTGCGGCGGCAGGCCGCCGTCGTCCTGTCCGAGTGTCATGGAGCCGCGGGTGAGCGTGGCCCGCATGCCGAGCTCCCGCACCGCCCGGACTTCGATGTCGATGGCATCCTCCATGCCGTTGGGGAAGAGGTAGTGGTGGTCCGCGGCGGTGGTGCAACCGGAGAGCAGCAGTTCCGCGAGGGCAACGGTGGTGGCCAGTTCCAGGTCGCGCGGCGTGAGCCGTGCCCAGACCGGGTACAGGTTCTGCAGCCACGGGAACAGCGGAGCGTTGGCCACCGGTCCCCAGGCGCGCGTGAGTGTCTGGTAGAAGTGGTGGTGGGTGTTGATCAGGCCGGGCAGCAGGACGTGGCTGCCGGCGTCGAAGGTTTCCTGGCAGGGTGCGGAGGGCAGCTGGCCGGCGGCCAGGACTTCCGTGATGACTCCGCCGGCCACCACGACGCCCCCGGAGGCGTCAAGGCTGTTGGCGGTGAAGGCTGTGAGCGGATTCCGGATCCAGAGCCGGGAATCGGAGGGGTGCGTGGTCATGGGGCGGGCTCCTGCCTGAGCGTGCGGATGAAGTTCCAGCTCAGTGAGGGCCTGTCTGCTGATCCAGGCGTCCGGCGCCCGTGGCGCCGGTTGGGCATCAGCGTAAGGCGGCGGGAATCGCCGCGTCAACGCCGGGAATCGTGCCAACGTGTTGTGACAGCGCGGAAACCCGAATTTCACATCACGAAATTAACTTTCCGAAAACCTATGGCGCAGCTCACGTTCCGGTGCTAGTCTCGATTCTGCCAAAGGCGGGCCCCCGGACACCGGGGAAGCTATCTACCAGGCGCAACTTAACCTTCAAAAGCACATGCTGAAGCCTGGTAACCGTCGCATCTGGCCTTTTCGTTCCACCTCGGCGTACCGGCTTCCCAGCAAAGGGAGTCGCATCATGAGTACCACCGTCACGGCCCAGGAATTCCTGGCCAGGTCCATCGAGTTGGCCACTGCCAACGTCCTCAACAGCGGCGGGCCGTTCGGCGCCGTCATTGTCACCGCAGACGGACAAGCGTTCGACGGCGTCAATCGCGTCACCGCCACGAATGACCCCACAGCCCACGCCGAAGTCACGGCCATCCGCCGTGCGTGCAGTGAACTCGGCACGTTCGACCTCACCGGAGCCACCCTCTACACCAGCTGCGAGCCGTGCCCCATGTGCCTGGCCTCGGCGCTGTGGGCCCGGGTGGAGCGTGTGGTGTTCGCGGCGGACCGGCACGATGCCGCCTCCGTGGGTTTCGACGACGCAGTGTTCTACGAGTACTTCGAAAACGACCAGCGCGATGCGCTGATGCCGGTGGCCCGGCTTGAACTCGAGGATCCGCAGGCTCCTCCGGTCCTCGAACCGTTCACCACCTGGAACACGCTCGACTCCAGGATTGATTACTAGGGCCGGTGGCTGAGATGACAATCCTGGACACCACCTCCGACGAGCGGCAGCAACCGGCCGCCCCTAAGCGCCCGCAGCCGCCGAACGCCTTCCTGGACCGCTTCTTCGAGATCACCAAGCGCGGTTCCACCGTGGCCCGCGAGGTGCGCGGCGGCCTGGTCACGTTCTTCACCATGGCCTACATCGTCATCCTGAACCCGCTGATCCTGGGCGGCTTCAGCGCGGACAATGCCCCCACCGACGTTGCCGGGGGCTGGCTGTCCGCAGCGCAGGTGGGCGCTGTCACCGGACTCACCGCCGGCGTCATGACCATCCTGTTCGGCCTGATCGCCAACCTGCCCTTTGGGCTCGCGGCAGGCCTGGGCATCAACTCCTTCCTGGCCGTGGCCGTGATCCAGGAGGTCACTTGGGCCGAGGCCATGGGCCTGGTGGTCATCAACGGCATCCTGATCGTCCTCTTCGGCGTCACCGGCGCGCGGACGGCCATCTTCCGGGCAGTACCCAAGGAGTTGAAGGCGGCCATCACGGTGGGCATCGGCCTGTTCATCGCCTTCATCGGGTTCGTGGATTCCGGCTTTGTCCGTGCCACGACGGCGGGGCCCCCGGTCCAGCTCGGTGACAACGGTTCCATCACCTCGGTCCCCACCCTGGTGTTCATCGTGGGCCTGCTGGTCATGGGCGTCCTTGTGGCCCGCAAAGTGCAGGGCGGACTGCTGATCGGCATCGTGGCCACCACCGTGCTCGCCGCGGTGGTCGAGGCAGTCATGAAAATCGGCCCCGGCAGCGCGAGCAACCCCGGCGGCTGGCACCTGAACACCCCTGTCCTCTCCGGCCAGCTGGTGTCCGCTCCGGACCTGTCCCTGGTGGGGCAGTTCGACCTGTTCGGCGCCTTCGGCCGGATCGGCGGACTCGCTGCGACCATGCTGGTGTTCACGCTGGTGTTCACCAACTTCTTCGACGCCATGGGCACCATGACCGGACTGGCCAAGAGCGCCGGTGTGGCGCACAAGGACGGCACCTTCCCGCGGCTGAAGTCGGCCTTCATCGTCGAAGGCCTCGGAGCCGTTGCCGGCGGCGCAACGTCGGGTTCGTCCAACACGGTGTACATCGACTCCGCCGCGGGCATCGGGGAAGGCGCCCGCACCGGACTGGCTTCGGTGGTCACCGGCGTGCTGTTCCTGGGCTCGATGTTCCTGACGCCGCTCACGTCAGTGGTGCCGCTGGAAGTTGCCGCCGCAGCGCTGGTGGTTGTTGGCGCCATGATGATGGCCCAGATCCGCGAGATCAAGTTCAGCAAGTTCTCCGTGGCACTGCCGGCCTTCCTGACCATCGTCACCATGCCACTGAGCTACTCCATCGCCAACGGAATCGGCGTGGGCTTCATCTCCTGGGCGGTCATCAGTGCCTGCTCCGGCAAGATCCGGAAGGTGCACCCGCTGATGTGGGTGGTCACGGCCGGCTTCCTGATCTACTTCGCCCGCGGTCCCATCAACGCCCTGCTGGGCGCGTAGGGAGTCCCGCGTAGGGACCACACAGACCGGACCGGGGCAGGCAGATGGGGCCGGCCCCGGTCCACCAAACCGCAAGCCACAAACTGCAATGAAACTGGTGCAGGTGCCACAACTGCCGGTGCTTCCCCCGGCGCACGATAGGAACGAGAATATGGACACCATCGCCGCACAGGAAAAGGGAGTGCAGCAATGTTGGATCTGATGCCTTCACTGAAGGAATGGCAGCCCGCCGCCACCGGCCAGCGCTGCGCACTGGCCACCGTGGTGTGGGCCGGCGGATCCGTACCGAGGCCGCTGGGCACCTCCATGCTGGTGTCCGAAGCCGGCGACGTCCTGGGCAGCCTGTCCGGCGGCTGCGTTGAAGGGGCCGTCGTGGAAGCGGCGCTGGCGGCACTGCACGACGGCGGCACGCGCCGCGAGTTTTTCGGTTACAGCACGGAGGACGCGTTCGCCGTCGGGCTCACCTGCGGGGGAGAGCTGGAGATCCACATCGAACCCCTGGGCACCGCGCCCGGCGGGCTCCGGCTGGAGAACCTGCGGGTCCTTGCCGGTCAGGGGCCCGGCAGCGCGCTCGCGCTGATCCGTCGGGTGGACGCCCACGGGGGCGGCGCCGTCGTGATTCCGGACCCGGCAAGCTTCCTGGTGGAGCATTCTGCGGAACTCGCGGTGCTGCTGGGACTGCCTGAGCTGTCCCCGCGCGCGGCGGCCCGCCTGATGCGGGCGGCGGCCGCCCAGCTGGAACCCCTGCTGCGCGGCGGCCGGACCGGGCTGGTCCGGCTCGCGCCAGCCGAGGGCTGCCTTTCCGGCATGGGCGTGCCGCCGGGCCAGACCACGAACTCAGCCACCAGCCCGGAGCCCATCACCCTGCTCGTGGAGAGCCGGCTGCCCCTGGCCCGCCTGCTGATCTTCGGCGCCAACGACTTCGGCGCCGCGCTGCTGCCCGCCGCCCAGCTGCTGGGCTACCACGTGACCCTGTGCGACGCACGGCCGGCCTTCGCCGGCCAGTCGCGGTTCGCCGGGGCGGACCAGGTGGTCACTGCCTGGCCGCACCGCTATCTGGCCGAGGAAGCCGCGGCAGGGCGGATCGACGCCCGGACCGTGGCGTGCGTCCTGACCCATGATCCCAAATTCGACATCCCGCTGCTGCAGACCGCGCTGGGCCTGGACCTGGCCTATGTGGGTGCCATGGGTTCGCGGCGCAGCCACCGGCAGCGCGTCGATTCCCTGCTTGCCGCAGGGGTAGGCCCCGAGGACCTGTCCAGGCTGCATTCGCCCATCGGGCTGGACCTGGGTGCCGTGACCCCTGCCGAAGTGGCCGTGTCCATCACGGCCGAACTCGTGGCCAGCCGCACCCGCTCCGCCGGTGCCTCCGTGCAGGCGGCGTCGCTGAAAGACGTCGCCGGCCCCATCCACGGAACCGGCCCCATCCACGGAGCCGGCACCAGTCACAAAGCCAGCCCCATTCACAACGTCAACACCCCGCAACACCAGGAGACCCCATGGATATGAACACCATCGAGGCGGTGGTCCGCACCGAGGACCCGGCCGAATGGCGCGACGGCGATGCGTGGCTCGCCGGCGGAACGGTGCTCTTCTCCTACGGGAGCCTTGCCTTCGGCACAGAACCGCTCCGGCGGCTGCTGGACCTCGGCTCCGCCGGCTGGCCCGCCGTCACGGTGACGGATGCGGGCATCGAGCTCGCGGCGACCTGCACTGTGGCGGAGCTGTACGCGCTGCCCGGGTCCGCTGCCGCGGCAGGCCGGGACACTGACTGGCCTGCCCTGGACCTCATCCGCCCCTGCTGCGACTCCTTCGTGGCCTCCTTCAAGGTGTGGAACATGTCCACCGTGGGCGGCAACCTCTGCACCTCGCTGCCCGCCGGCCCGATGACGTCGCTCTGCGCCGCCCTCGATGGAGTGGCCACGGTGCTCGGGACGGACGGCACCGGCCGCACCGTGCCGGTGGCCGAGTTCGTCACCGGGGACGGCAAGAACTGCCTGGCCCCGGGCGAGCTGCTGCGCAGCATCCACCTCCCGGCATCTGCGCTGGCCGCCCGGGTGGCTTTCCGGCGCCTGTCGCTCAGCAACCTGGGCCGATCAGGGGTGCTGTTGATCGGAAGGCTCGACGCCGACGGCACTCTGGTCCTCACCGTCACCGCCGCCACAAAACGCCCCGTGCAGCTGCGCTTCGCGGCGACATCCAAAGATGAGCCGTCCGGCGCGTCCACATCTGCGGCGGCGCTTGTCGACGCACTCGACGCCGCCATCCCCGAAGGGCTGTACCACGACGACATCCACGGCCTGCCCGCCTGGCGGAAAGACATGACGTACCGGCTGGCCGAAGAAATCAGGGCTGAATTGGCATCCCCGGCAGGGGTCCCGCCGGCCCGGGTGTCCGGGGACTTCTGGCCGCCGCGGCCCGGTCTGACGCAGCGCAGTTTGGAAGAGCGCAGTTCGGCGGAGCCCGGCGCGCACCGTTCACAGCACACCGTTACATCGCAGGCGTCGCCTCAGCAGGAAGGGGCCTGAGCATGGCCAACCACACCATCCGCGGCATCGACATCAACGGCGTCCCGGCCACGGCGGAGCCCCGTCCCGGCCAGTGCCTGCGCACCTTCCTGCGCGATCAGGGCAACTTCGGCGTCAAGAAGGGCTGCGACGGCGGCGATTGCGGTGCCTGCACCGTGCACGTGGACGGCACTCCCGTGCACAGCTGCATCTACCCGGCCGTCCGGGCCGAGGGCCGCGCCGTCACCACCATCGAGGGGCTCGCCCGCACCTGCGGATCCGACGCCGCCCTCCACCCGATGCAGCAGCAGTTCCTGGACCGCCAGGGATTCCAGTGCGGATTCTGCACCGCCGGCATGGTGATGACGGCAGCCACGTTCGACGAGGAGCAGAAGGAAAACCTGCCCCGGAACCTGAAGGGAAACCTGTGCCGCTGCACCGGCTACCGGGCCATCGAGGACGCCGTCTGCGCCCATGAAGGACACCCGGACCCCAAGGGTCCCGGTTCGGGCATCGCCGGCGAAGGCCAGCCCGAGCCCAGGCCGGGCCAGCTCGGTGACGACGTTCCCGCCCCCGCCAGCCGTGCTGTGGTCACCGGGAAAGCCCGCTATACCCTGGACGTTCCCGCAGAGGAGCTGCAAGGGCTGCTGCACCTGAAGCTCCTGCGGTCACCGCACGCCCACGCGCGGGTCATTTCCATTGACTCAAGCGCTGCCCTTCAGATTCCGGGCGTTGTGGCCGTCTTCACCCACGAGGACGCCCCGGCCCAGCTCTTCTCCACCGCCCAGCATGAGCTCTACACCGACGATCCGGATGACACCCGCGTCCTGGATGACGTGGTGCGGTTCATCGGGCAGAAGGTTGCCGCCGTCGTCGCCGACTCCGTGGCGGCGGCGGAAGCCGGCGTCCGGGCCCTCACAGTCGAGTACGAGGTGCTGGACGCCGTCTTCACCCCCGAGGACGCGATGCGCCCCGGTGCCCCGGCGATTCACGGGGAAAAGGACGCACCCGCGGCCCGCATCAGCCGGCCCGAGCAGAACGTCGTGGCAGAGCTGCATTCGGAACTCGGCAGCGTGGCAGCCGGGTTTGCCGAGGCCGACTTCATCCACGAACAGACCTATCGGACCCAGCGGGTGCAGCACACCGCGTTGGAAACGCACGCCGCGATCGCATCCGTGGACGGGGAGGGCCGGCTGCAGGTCCGCACCTCCAGCCAGGTCCCGTTCCTGGTCCGGCGCACCCTATCCAGGGTCTTCGATATGCCGGAGGAACAGATCCGCGTGGTGGCCGGCCGCGTTGGCGGCGGCTTCGGCGGCAAGCAGGAGGTGCTCACGGAGGACGTCGTGGCGCTGGCGGCGATGAAGCTGAGGCGGCCGGTGCAGCTCGAATTCACCCGGACGGAGCAGTTCACGGCCTCCACCACCCGGCACCCGTTCACCATCCACCTCAAGGCCGGTGCCAGCAAAGACGGCCGCCTGACCGCGTTGCAGCTGGAGGTGCTCACCAACACCGGCGCCTACGGCAACCATGCTCCGGGCGTGATGTTCCACGGCTGCGGCGAATCCCTGGGCGTGTACAAGTGCGCCAACAAGAAGGTGGACGCCCACGCCGTGTACACCAACACCGTTCCGTCCGGGGCGTTCCGCGGCTACGGCCTGAGCCAGATGATTTTCGCCATCGAATCCGGGATCGACGAGCTCGCCACCGGGATCGGGATGGATCCGTTGGAGTTTCGCCGCCGGAACATGGTCCTGGAGGGCGACGACATGCTCTCCACCCACTCCGACCCGGAAGAGGACGTGCACTACGGCAGCTACGGGCTGGACCAGTGCACCCGCCTGGTGCAGGATGCCCTGGCCCGCGGGCTGGAGCGGTACCGGGCCGCCGGGCTGGACGACCTGGGCCCGGACTGGGTCACGGGGGTGGGGACCGCGCTGTCCATGATCGACACCGTCCCGCCGCGCGGCCACTTTGCCCACTCCAAGCTCCGGCTCCTTCCGGACGGAACGTACGCGGCCGACGTCGGGACCGCCGAATTCGGAAACGGCACCACCACTGTCCACGCCCAGCTCGCGGCCACCGCGCTGTCCACCACGGCGGGGCGCATCACGGTCCGGCAGTCGGACACGGACCTGGTGCAGCACGATACCGGGGCGTTCGGCTCGGCCGGGACCGTGGTGGCGGGCAAGGCCACGCTGGCCGCGGCCGAAGAGCTCGCAGTCCGGATCCGGGCGTTCGCCGCCGGCATCCGCCAGGTGCAGTCCTCCGGCTGCGTGCTGGAGGAGGACGCGGTGGTGTGCGAGGGAACCCGCGTCCCCCTGACGGAAATTTTCGACGCCGCCGAGCAGGCCGGCGTCGAGCTCGCCACCGAAGGCCACTGGGGCGGGACGCCCCGATCCGTGGCGTTCAACGTCCAGGGTTTCCGGGTGGCGGTTAATACCGGCACCGGCGAACTGAAGATCCTGCAGAGCGTCCAGGCCGCCGACGCCGGAGTGGTGGTCAACCCGCGGCAGTGCCGCGGCCAGATCGAAGGCGGGATCGCGCAGGCGCTCGGCGCCGCGCTGTACGAGGAAGTGAAGGTGGACGACGGCGGAAAGGTCACCACGGACATCCTGCGGCAGTACCACATCCCCACCTTCGCGGACGTGCCACGCAGTGAAGTCTATTTCGCCGAAACCAGCGACAAGCTGGGCCCGCTGGGGGCAAAGTCGATGAGCGAAAGCCCGTTCAACCCGGTGGCGCCGGCGCTCGCCAATGCCATCCGGAACGCCACGGGGGTGCGGTTCGCGGAGCTGCCCATTGCCAGGGACAAGATCTACCTTGGACTGAAGGAAGCGGGAGTCGCCCCGCGCCTTGAGAGCGCTAACGGCCTATAGTCGGATGATGGAAAAACGACAGTTGGGCAAGACCGGACGGAACGTCTCCATTGTTGGCCTGGGGACCTGGCAGCTTGGCGCGGACTGGGGGAACGTGGACCCCGCGCAGGCGCAGGCCATCCTGGCTGCGTCCGTGGAAGAGGGCGTCACGTTCTTCGATACTGCGGACGTTTATGGCGACGGCCGCAGCGAGCAGGCCATCGGCGCGTTCCTGGCCGATAACCCGGGCCTGGACATCACGGTGGCCACCAAGATGGGCCGCCGGATGGAGCAGGTGCCGGAGAACTACAACCTCGCCAATTTCCGCGAGTGGACGGACCGGTCCAGGCGAAACCTGGGCATGGAACAGCTGGACCTGGTCCAGCTGCACTGCCCGCCTACGGCCGTCTACAGCAACGCCGAGGTCTATGACGCGCTGGACACCCTCGTGGCCGAGGGTGCCATCCGGAACTACGGCGTCAGCGTGGAGCGGACCGACGAAGCCCTCGAAGCCATGCGCCACGAAGGCACCGCCACCGTGCAGGTCATCCTCAACGCCTTCCGTCTCAAGCCGCTGGACGAAGTGCTGCCTGCGGCCGAGGCCGCCGGGGTGGGCATCATCGCCCGGGTCCCGCTCGCCTCGGGGCTGCTGTCCGGCAAGTACACCGAGGATACGTCCTTTGCGGAGAACGACCACCGGAACTACAACCGCACCGGTTCCGCGTTCGACGTCGGCGAGACCTTCTCGGGTGTGGACTTCGGGCAGGGCCTCAAGGCGGTGGCCGAGTTCGAGGAACTGGTGCCCGACGGCGTCAGCACCGCCCAGGCCGCCATCGCCTGGATTGCGGCGCAGGACGGCGTCAGCACGGTGATCCCGGGCGCGCGGAACGTGGACCAGGCCCGCTCCAACGCTGCGGCTGCGGGTGTCAGCGGGATTGACGCCACGTTCGACGTCGGCGTCCGCGAAATCTATGACCGCTACTTCCGTGAAGCGATCCACCCGCGCTGGTAGGGCGCGACCCGGCAGCTGCCGTCCGCGTGGCCGCCGTCCTGGAACGCGCGCCTCGTTAGTCCGCCGGATACCACACCCGCTCTCCCTCAACGCGTGCGAAGGAGGTCAGGGTGTGGGGTTTGGCGGACGTCTCCGTCATGATGTCCAGCACCTCGACGTTCCGGACCACGAGGGCGTCCCCGATCAGGGAGCGGTGGCAACGCCACGGGACGGCTTCCGCGCACATGATCGCCGCATTGTTGGTGCGCCCGCGTTCCATCAGCTGACCGATGGCTGAGGAAAACTCTTCGGTCTGCATGTAGTCCGCGTACCCGCGGAAGGACGCGTTCCGCCACGCGCCATTGGGGCTGTCCTTCCGCGCGTGCCGCAGGCCGCCGAGGGATTCCATCCGCCGGTAGGTGATCCCGCTGGCGCGCAGGCTCGCCGCCAGGGAGTCCCCATTGAACTGCGGATTGTGCCGGGACTTCGGGACGGTGCGCACGTCGATCAGCTTCCTGACGCCGTGGGCCTTCAGGAGGCCGATGAATTCGTCGGTGGGATGAGTGGAGTGCCCCACCGTGAAGATGGTCATGTCCGTCATGTCCCCATGCTAAAGGGGCTGCCCGGATATTCTGGGTGCCCGACGAGCTGCTAACGGAGAGGGCATCACATGACTTCTTCTTCCATCGATGCCTTTATTGACCGGCTGGCGGCCGTGGCAACAGGGCCGGGATGCAACAACTTCTTCGACCATGCCGTGCCGGAGAATGGGCAGCGCCGCCGGAATCTGGGGATCTACCTGCAGGAAATGCTGGACCGCTCCCCGAAGGTGCTGCTGGTGGGGGAGGCCCCGGGCTTCAGGGGCATGAGGATCACCGGCGTTCCCTTCACCAACCGCACCATGTTTGAGGGGCCTGCCAACACCTTCGGTCTGTTCGGTGCGGGGAAGGGATACGTGCTGCCGGCGGAGGCCGCGGGGGTTGCGGCCGAGCCCACCGCAACGGTGATGTGGGAGGTCCTGGCCGAGCTGGCATTCCTGCCCCTGCTGTGGAGCGCATGCCCGTGGCATACCCACGTGCCGGGGCGCCCGTTGTCCAACCGCACTCCGAAGCCGGCCGAAGCAGCCCTCGGAACTCCCTTTTGGCAGGCACTGACTGAGCTATTTCCGATCGAAACCGTGGTGGCC
Source organism: Arthrobacter sp. SPG23 (assembly GCF_000876655.1). Taxonomy (GTDB): domain Bacteria; phylum Actinomycetota; class Actinomycetes; order Actinomycetales; family Micrococcaceae; genus Arthrobacter. Next base: position 3,564 of record NZ_JYCN01000026.1, on the reverse strand, counting down.
GTGGGCAATGTGGCGCACCGCAGCCTGCACCGGAGTGGCCTGGACGTGCCGAAGATCAGACATCCCGCCCACGGCGGCCGGTCCGGGTTCAAACAGGGACTGGAAGAGCTGCTGGCAGCGGGAATGCGGCCCTGAACTGCTAGGCGAGCAGCCCCAGCTGGTCCGGGGTGTCGAGGTCTTCGCCACCGGATTGGTCGCTGCAGTCCACCAGGTCGATGAGGTCCGGGCGGGCCTGCAGGAAATGCCGGGCACCGGCGTCGCCCGTTGCTGATTCAGCCGCGTCGGCACGCAGGGTGGCGTCCAGCAGCAGAGGATGGCCGCGCCGCAGGGTGCCGTCCGCTCCGCGGTAGGCAGCGGCAGTGACCTGTCCGAGCCGGTGCGCCGACAGGAGCCGGGACACGATTTCCCGAGTCAGGCCGGGCTGGTCCACCAGCGCGACCAGCACGTGGTCCCCGGCTGCCGCCGCAGCAACTCCCAGCCGGAACGAACTGCCCATCCCGGACTGCCAGTCAGGGTTCTCGAGGAGGGTGTATGCGGACAGGTCCGTGGTTTCGCGGACCCTGCCCGCGTCAGCGCCGAGGACAACCACGACGTCGCGGCAGCCGCCGTCGAGCAGCACCCCGGCGAGCACTTCCACCAGGGTGCGGCCGCGGAACGGCAGCAGGGCCTTGGGCCCCCGCCCCAAACGGGACCCCGACCCGGCAGCGAGCAGCACCGCCGTCGTGCCGGGTCGGGTCGAATCACGCATGGTTCCAGCCTATCCAGCCACATGACAGTTGACGGCAGTGTTCCGGGGAAACACTGCCGTCAACTGTTTCTTGGATCCGCGCCTCAGGCGTCGCCGCCTGCTCCGCCGGTGGTTCCGGCGTTGACGTCCAGGAGCTTGTACCGGTCCATGGCGTACGACGGCGCTCCCTCCTCCACCTCGCCCCTCGCCGCGAGCATTTGCAGCGTTTTCACCACGATGGAGTGGGTGTCGTTCTTGAAGAAGCGGCGCGCTGCGGCGCGGGTGTCGGAGAAGCCGAAGCCGTCCGCGCCGAGCGAGGCGAACTCGTTCGGCAGGAACTGGCGGATCTGGTCCGGGACGGCCTTCATGTAGTCCGAGACCGCCACCACCGGACCGTGCGCATCGGCCATCTGCTGTGCCACGAACGGGATCCGGGCCGGTTCGCCGGGGTTCAGGAAGGCTTCCTCCTCGGCGGCGAGGCCGTCGCGGCGGAGTTCGTTCCAGGACGTGACGGACCAGACGTCCGCGGAGACGCCCCAGTCCTCGGCCAGGATCCGCTGGGCTTCCAGAGCCCACGGCACCGAAACGCCCGACGCCAGGATCTGGCTTTTGGGGCCTTCAGCGCCCGACGCCGACACCCGGTAGATGCCTTTCAGCACACCGTTGACGTCGAGGTTCTCGGGTTCACCCGGCTGGGTGATGGGTTCGTTGTAGACGGTGATGTAGTACATCAGGTTTTTATCGTATGCAGCTCCGGTTCCTTCGCCGCTTGCGGCCGCTGGCCCGTACATCCGCTCGATGCCGTCGCGGATGATGTGGCCCATTTCGTAGCCGTAGGCGGGGTCGTAGGTGACGACTGCCGGGTTGGTGGCGGCGAGGATGGGGGAGTGGCCGTCGGCGTGCTGCAGGCCTTCGCCGGTGAGGGTGGTGCGTCCGGCGGTGGCGCCGATGATGAAGCCGCGGGTCATTTGGTCCGCGGCGGCCCAGAAGGCGTCGCCGGTGCGCTGGAAGCCGAACATGGAGTAGAACACGTAGACCGGGACCAGGGGCACGCCGTGGGTGGCGTAGGCGGTGCCGGCGGCGGTGAACGCTGCGACGGCGCCGGCTTCGTTGATGCCGGGGTGGATCAGCTGGCCCTGGGCGGATTCCTTGTAGGCCAGGACCAGGTCCCGGTCCACGGAGAGGTAGTTCTGGCCGCCCGGGTTGTAGATCTTCGCCGTCGGGAAGAACGCATCCATGCCGAAGGTCCGTGATTCGTCCGGCACGATCGGAACGATCCGGTGCCCGAACTTCTTGTCCCGGAGAAGGTCCTTCAAGAGCCGGACAAAGGCCATTGTGGTGGCCGCCTGCTGCTTCCCCGTTCCCCGCTTGGCAACATCAAAGGTCTTGGCTTCGGGCAGTTCGATGGCCGCGTGGTTGGGCCGGCGCTCGGGCGTGTAACCGCCGAGTGCCGCGCGGCGCTCAAGCAGATAGGCGATCTCCGGAGCATCCGGGCCGGGGTGGAAGTACGGCGGGCTGTACGGGTCCTCCTCCAGCCGGGCGTCGGAAATCGGAATCCTCAAGTAGTCCCTGAATTCCTTCAGGTCCTCGAGGGTGAGTTTTTTCATCTGGTGGGTGGCGTTGCGGCCTTCGAAGTGCGGGCCGAGGCCGTAGCCCTTGACCGTTTTGGCCAGGATGACGGTGGGTTTGTCCTTGAATTCGGTGGCTGCCTTGTACGCGGCGTAGACCTTGCGGTAGTCGTGGCCGCCGCGCTTGAGGTTCCAGATCTGGTCATCGCTCAGGTCCGCGACCATGTCCTTGGTCTGCGGGGTCTTCCCGAAAAAGTGTTCCCGGACGAACCCGCCGGATTCGGCCTTGTAGGTCTGGTAGTCCCCGTCCGGGGTTTCGTTCATGATCTTCACCAGCGACCCGTCGGCGTCCTTGGACAGGAGGGCATCCCATTCCCGGCCCCAGACGACCTTGATGACGTTCCAGCCCGCGCCGCGGAAGAACGCTTCGAGTTCCTGCATGATCTTGCCGTTGCCGCGCACCGGCCCGTCCAGGCGCTGGAGGTTGCAGTTGATCACGAAGTTCAGGTTGTCCAGGTTCTCGTTCGCGGCGAGCTGGAGCAGGCCGCGGGACTCGGGCTCGTCCATTTCCCCGTCGCCCAGGAACGCCCAGACCTGCTGGTCGGAGGTGTCTTTCAGGCCGCGGTTGTGCAGGTACCGGTTGGACTGGGCCTGGTAGATCGCGTTCATCGGCCCGATGCCCATGGACACGGTGGGGAATTCCCAGAAGTTCGGCATCAGCCGCGGGTGCGGGTAGGAGGACAGGGCGTGGCCGGCCTTGGATTTTTCCTGCCGGAACCCGTCCAGGTCCTCCTCGGTCAGCCGTCCTTCCATGAACGCGCGGGCGTACATGCCGGGGGAGGCGTGGCCTTGGAAGAAGACCTGGTCCCCGCCGCCGGGGTGGTCCTTGCCGCGGAAGAAGTGGTTGAACCCGACCTCGTACAGGGTCGCGGCGCCGGCGTAGGTGGAGATGTGCCCGCCCACCCCGATGTTCGGGCGCTGGGACCGGTGCACCATCACCGCGGCGTTCCAGCGCATGTAGGCCCGGTAGCGGCGTTCGTATTCCTCGTTGCCGGGGAACTCCGCTTCCTGGTCCACCGGGATGGTGTTCACATAGTCCGTGGTGGTGACCATCGGGACCCCGACGCTCTGGGCGCCGGCACGCTGCAGGAGACTGCGCATGATGTACTGGGCACGCTCGGTGCCCTGTTCCCTGATCAGCGTATCCAGGGACTCAATCCATTCGGCGGTCTCTTCCGGATCACGATCAGGCAGCTGGTTAGTCAACCC
>NZ_JYCN01000025.1 GCF_000876655.1 Arthrobacter sp. SPG23 | reverse complement strand
GTTCGGGCGCTGGGACCGGTGCACCATCACCGCGGCGTTCCAGCGCATGTAGGCCCGGTAGCGGCGTTCGTATTCCTCGTTGCCGGGGAACTCCGCTTCCTGGTCCACCGGGATGGTGTTCACATAGTCCGTGGTGGTGACCATCGGGACCCCGACGCTCTGGGCGCCGGCACGCTGCAGGAGACTGCGCATGATGTACTGGGCACGCTCGGTGCCCTGTTCCCTGATCAGCGTATCCAGGGACTCAATCCATTCGGCGGTCTCTTCCGGATCACGATCAGGCAGCTGGTTAGTCAACCCGCTGAGGATATGGGAGGTATCTTCTCCTGCAGCCACGGCAGCCTCTTTTCATCTTTGAATGTCTGGGCTCTAAGTTTTCGTATTGTGAGAAAACATTCTTGCCATTCGAGATTATGCAGAAGCGGGCGGGTGGTCAAGGCGGTCCCGCACGGCCGGGTCCCCGGGGTGGGCGGAAAGCCCCTGCGGACCGATTGTGACAACCCGTCGGGGCGCCACTCCCTTGACCGTAAGGTGACCCAGGTCATAGAGTTATTCCACTCCTCAAAACCTAATTTCCATGTTATGGAATTACTTTCTTGGAAGCCCAGGCTTCCCCCAAACCCATCCCTTAGAACTGGAGAAGCAGATGCAGACGACCCCATCAGTCGGCGTCGAAACGGCTCCCAACCCGACAGAGTCGTCGGGCCAGCCGGTCCATCCCGCAACGGGCGTCGGAGCCCTGTGCGAAACAGCGAGCGCCGCGTCCGGCCGCACCATCAGCCCCGGCCTGTACAACATCGACCTTGCCCCGACGAAGCGGGAAGGCCGGCGCTGGACCAGCTACAGCATCTTCACCCTGTGGGCCAATGACGTCCACAGCCTTGGAAACTATGCTTTCGCCATCGGACTCTTCGCACTGGGCCTCGGCGGCTGGCAGATCCTGCTGGCCCTCGGCGTCGGTGCCGTCCTGCTGTTCGCCCTCCTGAGCTTCTCGGGTTTCATGGGCGTCAAGACCGGTGTGCCGTTCCCCGTCATGAGCCGGATCAGCTTCGGCATCAGGGGAGCCCAGATCGCCAGCCTCCTGCGCGGTGCTGTGGCAGTGGCCTGGTTCGGCATCCAGACCTACCTGGCGTCGGTGGTGCTTCGGGTCATGCTCGTGGCCATGGTTCCCTCGCTGAAAGAGTTGGACTCCAACTCGATCCTTGGGCTGTCCACACTGGGCTGGGGCGCCTTTGTGTTCCTTTGGATCGTCCAGCTGATTATCGTCAGCTTCGGCATGGAAATGATCCGCAAGTACGAAGCCTTTGCCGGCCCGGTCATCCTGGTGACCATGGCGGCCATCGCCGTCTGGATCTTTATCGAAGCCGGCGGCTCCATCGCCTGGTCTTCTGACAACGCCCTCGAGGGGGCGGACATGTGGCGCACCATCTTCGCCGGCGGCGCCCTGTGGGTGTCCATCTATGGAACCTTCGTTCTGAACTTCTGCGACTTCACCCGGTCCGCCGTCTCCAAGAAGGCGGTGGTGCGCGGCAACTTCTGGGGCATCCCCATCAACATGCTCCTCTTCGGCGCAATCGTGGTGGTCATGGCCGGCGGCCAGTTCAAGATCAACGGCACGGTCATCCAGAGCCCGTCGGACATTGTCCAGACCATTCCGAATACCCTCCTCCTGGTCCTGGCCTGCCTTGCGCTGCTCATCCTGACCATCGCCGTGAACCTGATGGCCAACTTCGTGGCCCCGGTCTACGCCCTGACCAACCTCTTCCCGAGGCACCTGAACTTCCGCAAGGCAGCCTGGGTCAGCGGCACCATCGGATTGATCATCCTGCCGTGGAACCTGTACAACAACCCGCTCGTGATCGTGTACTTCCTCGGCGGCCTCGGCGCCCTGCTCGGCCCGCTGTTCGGCGTCGTCATGGCCGACTACTGGCTGCTGCGCCGCGGCCGGGTCAACGTACTTGAGCTGTACACGGAAGATCCCGCCGGGGCGTACTACTACAAAAAGGGCTTCAACCCCCGGGCGATTATCGCCCTGGTCCCGGCAGCCGCCGTCGCCCTCCTGATCGCGTTCGTTCCGGCGCTCGAGGCGGCCGCCCCCTTCGCCTGGTTCTTCGCGGCCGGCATTGCCGCAGTGGTGTACTACTTCATCGCGGACCGCTCGCAGCGGCTGGAAGACGTCGACGGCGAATCCATCGCCGTCGTCAGCACCCACTGACGAACACCACCTGGCCCCACCGAAAACGGAAGACACCACCATGCGCATACTTGTCGCCAACGTGAACACCACGCAGTCCATGACGGACTCCATCGCCGCCCAGGCACGGTCCATTGCGGCGCCGGGTACCGAGATCGTCGGGATCACGCCGCGGTTCGGCGCGGATTCCTGCGAGGGGAACTTCGAAAGCTACCTCGCCGCGATTGCCGTCATGGACGCCGTGGTCAATTATCCGGAGCCGTTCGACGCCGTCATCCAGGCCGGGTACGGAGAGCACGGGCGGGAGGGGCTGCAGGAGCTCCTGGACGTCCCCGTCGTCGACATCACCGAGGCGGCGGCCTCGACGGCGATGTTCCTTGGCCACAAGTACTCGGTGGTCACCACCCTTGACCGGGCGGTTCCGCTCATCGAGGACCGGCTGAAGCTGGCCGGCCTCGATGCGCGGTGCGCGTCGGTACGGGCCAGCGGCATGGCGGTCCTGGAGCTGGAAGAGGAACCGGAGCGGGCCGTTGAGGCCATCATCGAACAGTCGCTGATCGCCGTCCGTGACGACAAAGCCGAAGTCATTGTCCTGGGCTGCGGCGGGATGGCAGGCTTGGACGAGGAGATCCGCCGGCGTGCGGGTGTCCCGGTGGTGGACGGAGTGGCGGCGGCTGTGACCATCGCTGAATCCCTGGTGCGGCTGGGGCTGTCCACATCCAAAGTCCGGACCTACGCCAGCCCGCGGCCCAAGTCCGTCATAGGCTGGCCCATAACCGCAGCGGATGTGCCCGCTGCGCCGTAGCCGCGGCCCTGACGGGCAGGCCATTAACGCAAGGAGCGACGAATGACTGCAACCCACCGGCCAGTACCACCCCACCGGCCGGGGCCGGTCGCCGTCGTGACCGGCGCGGGTTCCGGGATCGGCCGGGCAGTGGCGCGGCTCATGCTGGCCGAAGGCTACCGAGTGGTGCTGGCCGGCCGCCGTAAGGAGCCGCTGCTGGAGTCCGCGGCGGGGCACCGCCAGGCGCTGGCGGTGCCTTGCGACGTCACGGCGCCCGACGACGTCGAACGCCTTTTCGCTGCGGCCCGCCAAAAGTGGGGGAGGGTGGATGTCCTGTTCAACAACGCGGGGGTGTTCGGCCCGGCCGCGTCGGTGGACGAAATCAGCGTGGCCGACTGGGATGCGGTGGTGGCGGTGAACCTCACCGGTTCCATGCTGTGCGCTGCAGCTGCGGTGCGGGCCATGAAGGCCCAGGAGCCGCAGGGCGGCCGGATCATCAACAACGGTTCCATTTCAGCTCATTCCCCCCGGCCCCGGACGGTGGCGTACACGGTGACCAAGCACGCCATGACAGGCCTGACCAAGAGCATCGAACTGGACGGCCGGGAATTCGGCATCACGTGCGGCCAGATCGACATCGGCAACACGGCCACGGACATCATGGGCACCATCGGCGTGGACTCCGGCGCCCTGCAGGCTGACGGCAGCCGCCGGGTGGAGCCCACGTTCCCGGTGCAGGACGCCGCCCGCGCGGTGCTCCTGATGGCAGGCATGCCGCCCACGGCCAGCGTCGGCTCGGTGGTCATCACGGCAGCAGGAATGCCGTTCATCGGCCGTGGCTGACAGCAGGACAATCCACACTTTCCGCTGCGGAGACTGACGTGTGCGCCGGGGTTTCCCCAGGCAGGCGTCTGTTTCGGCAGCGGATTTTGTCTTCAAGATCATGTCCTGGATCATGAAGGTGGCGCCGATCGGTGCCTTCGGTGCGATGGCATTCATCATCGGCCAGTACGGCCTCGGTACCCTCGGCACCTACGCCAAGTTGATCGCCGCCTGCTACGGCGCAGCCATCGTCTTCATCGCGCTGCTGTTCCTCGTGGCCTGGGGGTTTGCCCGGGTTCCCCTCTGGCACTTCCTGAAGTACACCCGTGAAGAGTTCCTGCTGGCACTCGGCACTGCCTCCACCGAGGCTGTCATGCCGCGCATCATGACGAAGCTGACCAACGCCGGCTGCTCACGGGCCACCACCGGCCTGGTGGTTCCCACCGGCTATTCGTTCAACCTCGACGGCGCCGCGATCTACCTTTCGATCTCCCTGCTCTTCCTGGCGCAGGCATTCGGCCACAACCTGGACCTTGGCCAGCAGCTGGCCGCCCTCGGTGTTCTGCTCCTGACCTCCAAGGGCATGGCCGGAGTCCCCGGTTCCTCGTTCCTTGCGCTGTCCGCCACCGCGGCCGCCTTGGGAATCTTCCCGGTTGCCGGCGTGGCCCTGCTCCTGGGCGCAGACCGCCTGATGGATTCCATGCGGGTTGTGGTCAACCTGCTGGGGAACTGCGTAGCCACCTTCGTTGTCTCCAAGTGGGAGGGGCAGTTCGACCGCGGCGTCATGGTCCGTGCATTCCGCGGCGAAATCACCAACCACGACTCGGCCATCATGCTTGGCGTCGAGGATGACTTCGAGGACCAGGAACTTGAACGGATCAGCGGCGGAGAGGCGCCGTCGCCGAAGTTCCGCGGCGGTCCCAGCCCCGAAGACATCCCCGGATTCCAGATGAGCAGGCCCGGAGGCCACGCAGGTCCGCCTGAGCGCAGCTCGGCCGCTATCAACCACGAATAGGCGCCGGCCGTACAACCGGATAACCCGCAGAACCGCACTAAACGCAGAACCGCACTAAACGCAGCCCCGTCCCGGAACGCCGGGGCGGGGCTGCGCGTTGAACCGGGTTCCCGGCCAAGGTCAACTAACCTACAGCGGCAGCAGTTCCGAGAGGTCCGCCCGTAACCCCGATGCGGCTACCTTCCCGGACGCCACGGCATCGGCCCAGGCCACCTGCCCCGTCACCATTGCCAGCCAGGTGGCGGCGTCGCACTCAATGACGTTCGGGGGAGTGCCGCGCGTGTGCCGCGGGCCCTCCACGCACTGCGTCACGCCGAACGGCGGAACGCGCACCTCCACCGAGTTGCCCGGCGCCCGTGCCGTGACCTCCTCCAGCGAGTAGCGCACCGCCGTCGCGGTCACCGCCCGCGGAACGCCCGACGCCGGAACGCCCGACGCCGTAACACCAGGCGCCGTAACGCCTGACGCCGTGCCGGCGGCTTCCAGCCACGCGGCCAGGGCGGCGCGGCCTTCATCGATATCAATGCGTCGACGTGAAACAGCCATGTCAGTCCAGCAGTGCCGAGACAGCGTGGCCCAACCGGATCTTGCCCACGGGCCGTCCGCCGCCGAGCACGGGTTCCACCACTTTTTCCAGCACGCTGGAGACGCCCGGGATGTCCACCGCGCCGGAGGCCGCCAGCAGGGTCAGGCCCACCAGCGTGGTGGCGCGCAGGTTTCCGTCCAGCACCTTGATGGCCACGGAAACACCCGTGGTGGTGGCCATGGCCAGGACGCCTTCGGCACCGATCTTGGCGATGATCTCCAGTTCGTCCATCACGATCGTGTTGGGCTCGCCCTTGCCCTGGACGGCCCAAGGGTAGTCCAGCATGGACGTGGCGATGGTGGCGGCGCGGGCGTTGGAGTTCTTGTCCCCGGGGGCCTTGGCCAGCCGCGAGTATGCCCGCGCCAGTCCGGTCAGGGAGATGGCCGCCACCGGAGCGCCGCAGCCGTCGATGCCCAGGTGCGCGATCCGCTCGCCGGAATACTCCTCGATCGCGGAGCGGACCCGCTGCTGCAGCGGATGGTTGGGTTCAAGGTAGCTGTGGGTGTCCCAGCCGTTTTCCGTGCAGGCCCAGAGGAACGCGGCGTGTTTTCCCGAGCAGTTGAATGCGAGCTTGGACCTGCCCTGTTCGGACCGGATCAGCCAGTGGCGGGCGTTCTCGTCCTGCGGCCAGGCAGCGGGGCACTGCAGCTGCTCTTCCTTGACTCCCGCGGCCTTCAGCATCCCCTCCACCACGTCCATATGGTCCAGGGATCCCGTGTGGCTGGCGCAGGCCAGAGCAACCTGTGCGCCGCGCAGGGGAACCCCGGACTGCATTGCCGCCAGGGCCTGCAGCGGCTTCAGCGCCGAGCGGGCGTAGATGGGGGTGGTGATGTCGCCGAGCTGCGTGACCACCGTTCCGTCGGCGGCAAGGACCACGGCGGAGCCGATGTGCCGGGACTCAACGAAACCGCTTCGTTCCACGACTGCCAGTTCGACGGCGGACTCCACGGTGAATGTGGCATGCGGATTTTCTGGCATGGCTAAAGTCTATGGTGCCGTTACCGGAAAACCGGGCTATTGCACGGTCACCATCACCGACTGCCAGCCGGAGGCGCCGTCGGGCACGGGATCGGCGCGTTTGTCTGTCTGGACCTCGCCGGTGCCGTCCGTGGCACGGGCTTTGATGTAGTGCGGCCCCGGGGTGGCCTCCCATTCGAACGACCACTGCCGCCACGTCACCACCGATGCTTCGGCGGACAGCACGGCCTCGGTCCAGGGCCCGTCGTCGATCTGCACTTCCACCTTGGTGATGCCGCGGGTCTGCGCCCAGGCGGTGCCGCCGATGGCCACCTTGCCGGCCGGAACCTGCGCGAAGGACTTGGGCACTTCCACCCGGGCCATGGTCTTGATGGGGCCGCGCTCGGACCAGCCGCGGTCGGTCCAGTACGCCTTGCTGTCCGCGAAGCGGGTCACTTCCAGGTCAACAACCCACTTGGTGGCCGAGACAAATCCGTACAGGCCGGGAACAACCATGCGCACGGGGTACCCGTGCTCCAGCGGAAGGGGCTCGCCGTTCATGCCGATCGCCAGCATCGCGTCCCGGTCATCCTGAAGCACTTCCAGCGGAGTCGAGGCGCTGAAGCCGTCCTCGGAGGTGGAAAGCACCATGTCGGCTCCCTCAGTGGGGCGCGCCATCTTGAGGACCTCCCGGATGGGCAGGCCCAACCACCTGGCGTTGCCCGCCAGGTTGCCGCCCACAGGATTCGACACGCAGGTGAGGGTCACGTGGGACTCGATCAGCTTGGCGTCGAGCAGGTCCTGGAACGTCAGGGTGACTTCCTGTTCCACGAGGCCGTGGACGCGAAGCTCCCATTCCTCGGCGTTGATTTCCGGCACGCTCAGGGCAGTGTCGATCCGGTAGAACTCGTTGTTGGGGGTAATCCACGGCGTAACCCCCGGGGCGGCGGACTGCACGCCCGCCGGGACAGCGGGGGCTGCCTTGGCCGGCGACGGCAGCTGGAGTGATTCGCGGGCCTGGGCAATGTTGCTCCGTGCCGCGCTGATCAGCCGGCCGCCGGTGGCCGCGATGGCAGCAGACACTGCGGTGATCCCGCTGGCGGCGAAGAAGGCGCGGCGGGTGGTGGCCGGGCGTTCGGTGTCCTTGGCGGCAAGATCCGCGGCGACGCCGGGCCATGAACGCATCCGCCACAGCCGCGTGACCAGCAGGCGCAGAACCGCCAGTCCGGCCGCAGTGCCGATCAGCGACGGGATGGCGTCCAGCGGGTCAACCCCGGCCCGGGTAACGACGCTGGCAACGATCACACCGCCCATCAGGAGGACGCCGGCTACGCCCAGCGCCCACTTCCGGTAGGCCGCGACGCCCAGCACGCAGGCGAGCAGGAAGATGGTCAGTCCCATCCCCGCGAACAGTGCCGCCTTGTCATTCGTGCCGAAGGTGGCGATGGCAAAATCCTTCAGCCACGGCGGCGTGAAGTCGATAAACGTTGAGCCGAGGGCAATGAGCGGCGTTGCCCGCGCCGTGAAGAAGGCGCCGATCAGTTCCGCAACGGAAAGTACGACGGCGGCCGCGGCCACGCCTGCCAGCGCTGCCAGCGCGGTGGGACCCTTGAGCCAGTTCGTGAGCTTCTTCATGCCGGGGGTTCGTAGCTGCCGGCGTTAAGGATTGACGGGGCAGGTCACGGCTTAGGACCGGACCGGGTGCACAAAGTACCCTTGGAGACTGTGAAGGTACTCGTCATTGGCCCTGGTGGCCGCGAACACGCCATTGTCCGCTCCCTGCTTGCAGACCCCAACGTTTCCGAAGTCCACGCGGCGCCGGGCAACGCGGGCATCGGCAAGCTGGTCCCCACCTACGCCATTGACGGCAACGATCCGGACGCCGTGGCTGCCCTGGCCACCAAGCTGGGCGTGGACCTCGTGGTGGTTGGTCCCGAGGCGCCCCTGGCCGCGGGGGTTTCCGATGCCGTCCGCGCAGCCGGCATCCCGGTCTTCGGGCCCAGCAAGGCGGCCGCCCAGCTGGAGGCATCCAAGGCCTTCGCCAAGCAGGTCATGGCCGAAGCCGGCGTCCCCACCGCCATGGCGCGCGTTGCGAGCACCGCTGAGGAAGCCGCAGATGCGCTGGACACCTTCGGCGCCCCCTACGTGGTCAAGGACGACGGCCTGGCCGCCGGCAAGGGCGTGGTGGTCACCAACAACCGGGACGAAGCCCTGGCCCACGCCCAGAGCTGCTTCGATGCGGGCGGCTCCGTGGTGATCGAGGAGTTCCTGGACGGTCCCGAGGTTTCCGTGTTCGTCCTCTGCGACGGACGGAACACGGTGGCACTCTCCCCGGCGCAGGACTTCAAGCGCATCTTCGACAACGACGAAGGCCCCAACACCGGCGGCATGGGTGCCTACACCCCGCTGGAGTGGGCTCCGGAAGGCCTGGTCCAGGAAGTCATCGAGCGCGTGGCACAGCCCACGGTCAACGAGATGGCGCACCGCGGCACCCCGTTCGTCGGCGTGCTGTTCGTGGGCCTGGCCCTGACGTCGCGCGGCACCCGGGTCATCGAATTCAACGTCCGTTTCGGCGATCCCGAAACCCAGGCCGTCCTGGCCCGGCTCAAGACGCCGCTTGGTGCGCTGCTGCTGGCAGCTGCCAAGGGCGAACTGGACAAGGCGGAAGAGCTGCGCTGGTCCAGGGACACCGCAGTCGCCGTCGTCGTCGCGTCCGAAAACTACCCGGACACCCCGCGGACCGGTGACCGCATCCGCGGGCTCAAGAAGGTTGACGAGCTGGAAGGCGTCCATGTCATCCACGCCGGCACCAAGCTGGACGAGGAAGGCAAAGTGGTCTCCGCCGGGGGCCGCGTGCTCGCCGTGGTTGCGCTGGGAACCGACCTCGTGGAGGCCCGCGAACGGGCGTACGACGGCGTGGAACTGGTTCAGCTTGAAGGCGGACAGTTCCGCACGGACATCGGACGCAAGGCGGCCCGCGGTGAAATCAAGGTCATGGCCCCGTCCACCGGAACGCTGCCCGTGACGAAGACGAAGGCATAGCATGACTGAAAATTCCCCCCTCGAGTCGGCTCCCAAGGCCGGTCTGGACACCGCAACGCTGGACCTCCCGGGCTGGCGCCACGTCTACTCCGGGAAGGTGCGGGACCTCTACGTCCCCGCGGATGACTCCCTCGCGCAGCGGTTCGGCCAGGACTGCGTGCTGGTGGTGGCCAGCGACCGCATCAGCGCCTATGACCACGTGCTTTCCAGCGAAATCCCGGACAAGGGCCGCATCCTCACCCAGCTGAGCCTGTGGTGGTTCGACCAGCTTGACGTCGCGCACCACGTGCTGGCATCCACCGTGGCGGACGGCGTCCCGGCAGCGGTCGAGGGCCGCGCCATGATCTGCAAGAAGCTGGACATGTTCCCTGTGGAATGCATCGCCCGCGGGTACCTCACCGGCTCCGGACTCCTGGAGTACCAGAAGTCCCGCACGGTATGCAGCATCCCGCTGCCGGAAGGCCTGGTGGACGGGTCCCGCCTCAACGAGGCCATCTTCACGCCGTCCGCCAAGGCAGAGGTGGGGGAGCACGACGAAAACATCACCTACGACGCCGTGGTGGGCCTGGTGGGCGAGGACGTAGCCGGCCGCCTGCGTGAGCTGACGCTGGAGATCTACACCAAGGCCGAGGAAATCGCCCGCGGACGCGGCATCATCCTGGCCGACACCAAGGTGGAGTTCGGCTTCGACGTGTCTACCGGCGCCATCGTCCTGGGCGACGAGGTCCTCACCCCGGACTCCTCACGCTTCTGGGACGCGGCCACCTATGAGCCGGGCAAGTCCCAGCCGTCCTATGACAAGCAATACGTCCGCGACTGGCTGACGTCCGCCGAGTCCGGCTGGGACCGGGCCTCGGACGTGCCGCCGCCGGCGCTGCCGGAGGACGTGGTGAGCCGCACGCGCGGCCGCTACGTTGAAGCGTACGAAAAGCTCACCGGGCGGAAATTCGCCTGACTGATGTTGAGGCCGGGTTCGCCTAGCTGGCCTCGGCAGCGGCCTGGGCCGCGGCCGCGCGCCGCTGGGCGAGCTTGATCTCCAGCACGGCATCCATGGCCTGCTGGACACGGTCGGAGGCGCCGGCGGCGCTGAATTCCTGCTGCGCCTCCTCGAGGAGCACCAGGGCTTCGTCGGATTCCCCTGCAGCCTTGAGCGACTTCCCCAGCAGGAGCGAGACTTCGCCCGCCGTGTGACGGGCCAGGGCTTTCCGCTCGGCGTGGATCTCGCGCAGCTTCGCCACCGCTGCCGGGATGTCCCCCGTGAGGTACAGCCAGCGCGCACGGATGAAGGCCACTTCCAGCTGGTCCGTCTTGTTTCCGCCCACGATGGACAGGGCCAGTTCGGCGCGCTCGATGGCGGAGAGGGTCTCCGGTTCCACGATGCCCGAGGAAAGCCGCACTGCGGCGGAGGCCTTGTTGAAGCGGGCCCACAGCTCGATATCATTGGCGGGCGAGAGCAGCTTTGCGGCGCGTTCGTGGTACTTGATGCCCTCGGGATAGTCATGCCGCATGAAGGCCACGTTGCCAATCACCCAGGCAACCTCGCCGGCGAGCTGCGAGATGGATTGGTCGTCCATTTGGTCGTTCATGGCCTGGCAGTAGGTCCAGGCTTCGTCCAGCCGGCCGCTTTCGGCCAGCGCGCCGATGAGTGCGCGCAGGGCGCCGATGATCAGCGTTGACCCTTTCGGCAGCTGGGCGCACAGTTCCACGGCCTTCTGGGCATGTTCGACGGCGGTGGCCAGCTGGCCCTGTCCGTGGCACACCGCGGCGAGCATCTGGCGGGCGCGCACGCCCAGACCGGCTGACTCCGTGGCCATGGGGTGCTCCAGGAGGTGCTGCATGATGTTCTGGCATTCCTGCAGCTGGCCCTGCTTCATGAGGCACTCGGCCTGCATGTAGGTCATGTTCCACCAGGCGCTGGTGTTCTTGCCCTCGAGGGCTATCTGGGCGGCGGTGGCGGCGTGGGCGGCCGCAAGCGGGTAGTCCCGGAGGTCCCAGGCCTGCCGTGCGTAGAGCCCGGCCAGGACGTACTCGGCGTCGCTGACGGAGATGGGCTGGCTCCAGGCTTCCAATGCTTTGGGGGCCAGCTCGAGCCGGCGGGCTAACTCTTCGATAACATCGGCGGTGGGTTCACGCCGACCTGTTTCCAAGAGGGAGATGTAGCTGGGAGAATAAAGGTCCTTTCCCAGTTCTGCTTGCGTCAACCCACGTTCGAGTCGTTCGGCGCGGAGCTTCTCCCCGAATCCGTTCCCCACGGGTTTCCTCCTTATTCCGGACAGTCTTTATACCAAATGCTTGACAGTCTCTGTGGAAAACATTTTACAATGTATGTCAACAAGGGCAGTGCTGACTTTGTAACGAATCCGACTCGTATTGAGGAAACCTAATGTTGAAGAAGATCGCAGCCGCCGCCGCCTTGGCTGGCGCACTGGCATTTTCAGCCGCAGCCCCCGCAGTGATGTCTGCAGGTCCGATCGGCAACTGGGCGGATCAGTTGGGAAGCACCATCGCTATCGGTAACTGGCCGGACCCCATGCAGTTTGCCCAGGCCATCGGCAACTGGCCGGACCCCATGTCTTTCCCGTCCTACATTGGCAACTGGCCGGACCCGATGTAGGCCGCAAGTACAACCTCCCGCAAGGGATCACAGGCTCCGGGGCATGCGCGAACCATGTCCCGGGGCATTTTTTTTGCTCAAACGACGCAAGGGGAGTGTCATGAAGCGCAGGGAATCGAATGACTTAAGGCGTGCCTATGCGGTCTGGACCGTCGCGGGCACGTCGCTGATCGTGGCCGCCGTGGCGGGGTCGGGGATTGCCGCCGTGTTCGGCGGGACGGCCGACGCCGGAACCCTGGTGTGGGGGATCGTCGGCATCGCGTCACTGCTTGAGGCACTGGTGCTCTTTGGCTACGGACTGTGGCTCCGGCACCGGTACGTGGACCAGGTCCGGACGTACGAAACGCGAGGGGACTACCTGGAGGACGACGGCTCCAACCGTCCCGGGATTCCCCTGCTGGGCGATGGACAGGCCGGCCAGAGAACCACTTTCGACAGCCTCTGAAACTGGGCCCGCAGTCGGGAGGTGGCAAAGCAAAGAGGGCCTTCCGAATGGAAGACCCTCTTTGCTTTTGGTCGGGATGACAGGATTTGAACCTGCGACCTCGTCGTCCCGAACGACGCGCGCTACCAAGCTGCGCCACATCCCGATCCGTTGCTTCAAAAGCAACTTCACAAGAGTATCCGATTCCTGCCCCCATGTGAAATCGGCGTCCCTTTGGCTGGCCGAACGGCGCCGCGAAGCAACGCGAAAGCTAGACGAGTGAGTCCTTCCATGCGCCGTGCAGCTCGGCAAACCTTCCGCCGCCGCCGATCAGTTCCTCCGGGGTGCCGTCCTCCACCACGCGTCCGTCGTGGACCACCAGGACGCGGTCGGCCGTCTCAACGGTGGACAGCCGGTGGGCGATGATCAGGGCCGTGCGCCCGGCGTCGTGCCCTGCCACGCCCTCCAGCAGGCTGGCGAGCCCGCTCTGGACCAGGCGCTCCGAGGGGATGTCCAGCGAGGAGGTGGCCTCGTCCAGGATGAGCACTGCCGGGCGGGCCAGGAATGCCCGGGCAAAGCTGATGAGCTGGCGCTGGCCGGCCGAGACGCGGCCGCCGCGCTTGTTCACGTCAGTGTCGAAGCCTTCAGGGAGTTCCATGATGAATTCGTAGGCGCCGACGGCGCGGGCGGCCTCCTCGATCTCCTCGCGCGAGGCTTCCGGACGGCCCAGGGCGATGTTGTCCGCCACGGACCCGCTGAACAGGAAGGCCTCCTGGGTGACCATCACTACGTTCCGGCGCAGGTCCGGGGTGGTGAGGCTCCTCAGGTCCACGCCGTCCAGCGTCACCGACCCCTCGGACACGTCATAGAAGCGGGCAATCAGTTTGGCCAGCGTGGACTTGCCGGCACCGGTCTGGCCCACGAGGGCCACGATCTGCCCGGCCGGTATGTGCAGGTCCAGCGTGGGGATGACGACCGGTCCGTCGCCGTACCGGAACTCCACCCCGTTGAAGTCGATGGTGCCGCGGGCGTCGCGGAGCGCTACGGGGTTCTTGGGAGGCCGCACGGTGGGAACCTCCTCCAGCAGGCCGGAGACCTTCTCGAGGGCTGCCTGGGCGCTCTGGAACGAGTTGTAGAACATGGCCATCTGGTCCACCGGCTGGAAGAAGCGCTTGGTGGACAGGATCAGGGCCAGCAGCACACCCACGGCGAGGTCACCGCCCAGCACGCGGAAACCGCCAAACAGCAGCACCACGGCCACGCAGACATTGCCGATCAGCACCAGTCCCGGCTGGAAGACGCCGTTGAGGTTGATGGACCGGACGGTCACCTTGCGGTAGTCCTCGGACAGTTCGCCGTAGCGCTCGGCGTTTTCGCGTTCCTTGCGGAAGGCCTTCACTGCCCGGATGCCAGTCATGGTCTCCACAAAGTGCACGATCAGGCGCGCGGACACCACCCGGGACTCGCGGAAGGCGATCTGGGAGTGCTTCTGGTACCAACGCGCCAGGAAGTACATGGGCACGCCCGCGGCCAACACAATGAGGCCGCTGCGCCAGTCCAGCGCAAAGACCGTGATGGCGGTGAACACCATAAACAGCATCCCGGAGGCCAGCGAGCTGACGCCGGAGTCCAGGAGTTCACGCAGGGCCTCGAGGTCAGAGGTCTGCCGCGCGATGATCCGGCCGGACGTGTACTTCTCGTGGAACTCGAGGCTCAGCCGCTGTGTGTGCCGGAAGACGCGGACCCGCAGGTCCAGCAGCATCGCCTGGCTTAGCTTGGCCGTTGAGGTCACGTACAGTGCGGTGAGGCCCGCGGTGGCGACCGCCGCGGCGAGGTACGCGGCGCCGGTGAGGACCAGCGGCATGTTGTCCCCGGCCTGGAGTGCCGGCAGGGCGTGGTCAATTCCGAAGGCGATGAGCGCCGGTCCGGCCACCCGGGCGGCCTGTGAGAGGACCACCATGGCGATGGTGAGCCAGAACCTCAGCCGGACGGGACGGATCAGGGACCCCAGCAAGGCGAGCGACCGCCGTCGTACTGTTTTGCTTTCGCTTTTGCTCAGGTGCGCGTTGTCCTCGTTGGCGGTGCCGAAGGTGGCGGTGGTCATCGGGAAATCTCCTCGGACTCGTCCTCTAGTTCTGAGAGGTCAGACAGTTCGGAATCCAGATCCCGGGGTTCCGTTTCCAGGCTGGCGATCACGTAGCGGTAGTGCTCGTTGTGGGCCAGCAGCTCGGCATGGGTGCCGACGGCGGCAATCCGGCCGTCTTCGAGCAGCGCCACCCGGTCCGCCAGCGCCACGGTTGACGGACGGTGGGCGACGATCAGCGTGGTGGTGTCGGCAAGCACCTCGCGCAGCCGGGCTTCGACGAGTTCTTCGGTGTTGACGTCCAGGGCGGACAGGGGATCGTCGAGCACCAGTACCTTGGGTTTCGCCGCGATGGCGCGGGCCAGGGCGATGCGCTGCCGCTGGCCGCCGGAAAGGCTGAGGCCCTCCTCCCCGATCAGCGTGTCCAGGCCGTCCGGAAGGGAGTAGGCGAAGTGTGCCTGGGCAACGTCCAGGGCTTCCTCCAGCGCCTCCTGGCTCTTCTCGCTTGCTCCGAGCAGCACATTGTCGCGGACGGAGTTGGAGAACAGTGTGGTGTCTTCGAAAGCCACCCCCACCACGGTGCGCAACTGCTCGACGGAGAACCCGCGCAGGTCCACCCCGTCGATGGTGATGGAGCCGGCGGTGACGTCGTAGAGCCGGGGGACCAGCTGCAGCAGTGCGCTCTTGCCGCTGCCGGTGATGCCCACGAGGGCCATGGTCTCGCCGGGGCGGACGTCCAGGCTGACGTCCTTGAGGATCGGCTTGTCCGGTGCGTCCTCGAAGGCGAACGTCGCCGCGTTGAAGCTGAGCGCGCCTTTGAGCTGAGCGGGCTCCCGGGGCTGCTCCGGGCTGGTGATGGTGTTGGGTGCGTCCATGACCTCGAAATGCCGGTCTATTGCCGTCTTGGCAGTTAACGCCATGGCCAGCAGCATGCCGCTGAATTCCACCGGCGCGGCCACCACGGCTGCGGTGGCGAAGAACGCCACCAGCGAACCGATGCTGAGCTGGCCGTCCGCGGCCAGCATGATGCCCACCACCAGCCCGGCGCCGAGGGCGAGCTCAGGGAGCAGGGTAACCACCATGCTGAAGGTGGCCTGGTGTTTGGCCTTGGCGATCTCGGTCTGGCGGAGTTCCTCGGCCTGTTCGTTAAAGTTCTCCAGGGCTTCACGGCTGCGGCCGAACGCCTTGAGCACGCGGATGCCGTGCACCGACTCCTCGACGGTGGTGGCGAGGTCGCCGGCCTGGTCCTGGCTCCGGCGGGCCACCTTGCTGAACCGCGTCCGGAACCGGAAACCATAGATCATGATGGGCACGGCCGCGGCCAGGAAGATCAGTGCCAGTTGCCAGCTCATGGCAAACATGACGACGACGCCGATCACCACCGTCAGGGTGGTCACCACCAGCATGATCGCACCGAACGCCATCCAGCGCCGCAGGAAGTTCAGGTCCGTCATGGCCCTGGAGAGCAACTGCCCGGATCCCCAGCGGTCATGGAAAGAGACCGTCAGGTCCTGCAGATGCCCATAGAGTGACACCCGCATCCGGGTTTCCACAGTGGTTGCCGGGTTGATGACGAACTGGCGGCGGAGGGCAACCAGCCCGGCTTCGGCGATGCCCAGGCCCAGAATGATCAGGGAAGCGACCCACACGGCGTCCGTGGCGCCGCCCGGCCGGAGCGAATCATTGATGAGCACCCGGAGTACCTGGGGGATGGCCAGGGCCACGATGCTAGCCAGGAGGGCGCACATTAACCCCATAAGAAGCCGGGGGATGATCGGCCTCACATGGGGGTAGAGTCGGCTGATTGACGTGAAGAATGGAGTCTGCTTGGCCATGCCCGCTTCTTAAAGCTCAACTGCGAATGTAGTTTCCTTTAGCAACTACCCTATGCCATGGAGTGACGCCGTTCACAGGATTCCGCGGGGCGCGGGGATCTTGCCCAGTCATTGCGTTCTGTAATGGTTACCCCGGTGGTTGACCTTTTCGAAACTTGCCGCTCAGCGCTCTGTCAGCGTCAGGAGCACGGCCTCCGGCCGGCACGCGATGCGTACCGGTGCGAAGCGGGAGGTGCCGATCCCGCCGGAGACGTTGACCGGCGTCGTGCGTCCGTTGCTTTCCCAGTCGTTGAGTCCCTTGGCCCGCCAGGTGGGGATGTCGCAGTTGGCCACCAGGGCGCCGTAACCCGGCAGGCAGATCTGGCCGCCGTGCGTGTGGCCGGCGAGCAGCAGGTCCGCGCCGTCCTCGGTGAAATGGTCCAGCACGCGCTGGTACGGCGCGTGGATAACCGCCACGCGCAGGTGCGGCGTGTTGTCCTGCCCCCTTGTTCCGCGGGGCCAGCCGGCATAGCGCTCCAGCTTAAGATGCGGATCGTCCACGCCGGAGAAGTCAAAGCGCAGCCCTTTCAGCACCAAGGACTGGTTTCGGTTGGTCAGGTCCACCCAGCCGGACATCCCGAAGTAGGAGCGCAGCCGCGGCCAGTCGAGTTCCACGGGCTTCTTCTGGGCTTTTGAAGGCCCCAGCAGGTAGGACGCCGGATTCTTGAGGACGGGTGCGAAGTAGTCGTTGGAGCCGGGAACGAAGACGCCGGGAAAATCCATGAGGGGTGCCAGCGCCTCCAGCAGCGGGTCGATCGCCTTGACGTGGCTCAGGTTGTCCCCGGTGTTCACCACCAGATCCGGCTCCAGCTCCGCAAGGGACGACAGCCACTGCGCCTTCCGGTTCTGCCCGGGGACGAAGTGGATGTCGCTCAGGTGAAGGACCCGGAACGGGCCGAAACCTGCAGGAAGGATGGGCAGGGTTTCCTCGCGCAGGACAAATTGGTTCTTTTCCCACAGCCCGTAGCCTGCCGTTGCCAGTCCGGCTGCGGCGCCGGCTGCTGCGGTTACGGCAAAGCCGCGTCCGATGCTTCGGGCGCGGCTTGCCAGCGTTGTTTTGTCCCCCATCGGTGCGCTACCCGTTGCCTTTCCCGTTGTCCTTGTTGCTGGGCGCCGGAGCCGGGGCTGCGGTTGTGGGTGCCGGCGCGGGTGCCGGTGCACTGCCCTGCGTCCCCTGCGTGCTCGGGGTGGTCTGCCGAGTGGGCGTCCCGCTGATCATGTTGGACGGCGGAGCCGTGAAGGGGTTGGTGCCGTAAGCGGGCGCGACCTGCGACATGAAGTTCGAGAACATCGGCCCGGCGATCATGTAACCGTCAATTCCGGTGTAGAACTTGCCGTTGACGGTGACGTTCTGGCCGGCGCGGCCCTGGTCGCCGAGGGCGTCACCGAACCATGCAGCGGTGGCCAGGCCGGTGGTGTGTCCCACCACCCAGGTTGAGCCGTTGTTGTTGGACGTACCGGTCTTGGCCGCGATGGGGAAGTTGGTCTTGGTGGAAATCCGGGGCTGGATGAGCGAACCGGAACCACGGTTGAGGACTTCCTGGAGGGCGTAGTTCACGCCGCGGGCGACTTCCGGTTTGAGGGCATCGCGGCAATTCGTGGACTGGGCCGGCAGCTGGGCGCCGGTCTGGTCTGTCACCGAAGTGATAGCGATCGGGGCACAGTACTTGCCGTCGTTAGCGAAGGTGGCAAAGGCGCTTGCCATGGCCAGCGGCGACGTCTGCCTGGAACCTAGCAGGTTACCAATCGTCGTCATCGTGATGGGCGGGTTCGGGTTGGTGATCTTGCCCTCGGAGTCCCGCTGCGGAAGGCCTTCGTGCAGGCCCACGGCATCCACGACCTTCTGGATTCCGCACAGGTCCACCCTGGCGGCGGTGGCGAATGTCATGGTGTTGATTGAGTTGGCCAGGCCGTCGAGGACCGTCATGGAACGGTAGTAGCCCTCCTCGGCGTTCTGCAGGTCCTTCGAATCGCCGTTGGTGCTGTCGTACCAGCCAACGGTCGGGGTCTCGCACGTGTTCTTCCAAGGGAAGTTTTGTGGATAGCGACGAACCGCGCCGTTCAGGAGGGTGTTCATCGAATTGCCCTCGTTGAGCCATTCGGCAAACGTGAACGGCTTCATGGTTGAACCGGGCTGTGCACCGCCGAGGCCGTTGAGGTCGTTGCCGTTGGCGTCGTAGGCGTCCACGCTGAAGTTGAGCTGGCTGTCGAACTTGCCATCCCCGGCAAACCACACGGTGTTCTGCGCCATGTTGGTGATCTTGCCGGTGTTCGGCTGCACCGAAACCACCGCGGCCCCCCACTTGTCCGGGTTGGCGCCGGCGGACGCATCAACCTGGGCCTGCGCCGCGTTCTGGGCATTGGGGTCAAGGGTGGTGGTAATGGTCAGGCCGCCGCGGAAGATCTTCCGCTCGCGCTCCGTGGCATCGGCACCGTAGGCCGGATCATTCAGCAGCAGGTGCAGGACGTAATCACAGAAATACGGGGCGGTGGACGCATAGGCACAACCCTGGCGGGCCGGGGTGACCTTGGTTTCCACCGGGGCGGCGACCGCTGCTTCGTACTCGGGCTGCTTGATTTTGTGCTGCGTGTACATGGACTTGAGCACCAGGTCGCGGCGGTTCTTGGCGTTTTCAGGGTTGGTAATGGGGTCGTAGAACGACGGGCTGTTGACCACGCCGGCCAGCAGGGCAGCCTGCGGAAGGGTGAGGTCCTTCGCTGTGGTGCTGAAGAAGAACTTGGAAGCGGCTTCAATGCCGTACGCATCCCGGTTGAAGAACACGATGTTGAGGTAGCCCTCGAGGATCTGTTCCTTGGTGAACTTCTTCTCCAGGGCAATGGCCAGCTTCATCTCGCGGAGCTTGTCGCCCACGCCCTTGTTGACGCCGTTGAGCTTGATGTCTTCGGTGTTGCCTTCAGCTTCCAGCGACGCATTGATGACGTTGTTCACGTACTGCTGCGTAATGGTGGACGCGCCCTGCTTGTTGCCTCGGGCGGTGCTGACCAGCGCGCGCATGATGCCCGTGGTGTCTACGCCGCCGTGCTCGTAGAAGCGGCTGTCCTCAATGGCGATCACTGCGTCCTTGATGTATGGCGACATCTGGTCCAGTGAAACGCGGGTGCGGTTTTCGGCGTAGAGGTTGGCGATCACGCTGCCGTCGGAGGCGAGGATCTTGGTGGACTGGCTGGGCGGATCAACCTGCAGCTCCGCCGGGAGAGTGTCGAAGAATTCGATGGAGCCGCTTGCCGTGCTGCCTGAGACAGCTGCCGCAGGGACCAGCAGGCCCGCCACCAGGACACCACAAATAGCGCTCACGCCAAGGAAAGCGAGGATCTTTCCGAGGGTGGTGGCCGTGTCGAATAAAGGGTTCTTACCAGTCGCCATGTTTTCCACTTTACCGGCAAGGACTAGTCTTTAGCTCATGACCAAATGGGAGTACGCCACGATTCCGCTCATTATTCACGCCACGAAGCAGATTCTGGACCAGTGGGGAGAGGACGGCTGGGAGCTCGTCCAGGTAGTCACCGGTCCTGACGGCAACGGCCTCGTTGCCTACCTTAAGAGGGAGAAGCAGTAGTTATGACAACCCCTGCAGGCACGGCGCCGGAAGCCCCGGCCCACGCTGAAAATCCGGCCTCCGGAGCGGAACACGGAGCACCGGTTTCCGCCGTCGAACAGCGCCTGGCTGAGCTGGGACTGGCCCTTCCGGACGTTGCAGCCCCGGTGGCTGCCTATGTTCCGGCCGTCATCTCCGGCAACCATGTTTATACGTCCGGCCAGCTGCCCTTTATTAACGGCAAACTCGAAGCTACCGGCAAGGTGTCCACGGGCACCGAAGGCTACGCGGACGAACCCACCGTCTCTCCCGAGGACGCCAAGCGCTTCGCCGCTGTCTGCGCCGTCAATGCCCTGGCCGCGGTCAAGAGCGTGATCGGCGACCTCGACCGCATCACCCGGATCGTCAAGGTGGTGGGCTTCGTCTCCTCCGACCCCACCTTCACCGGACAGCCGGGAGTCATCAACGGCGCATCGGAACTCCTGGGCAAGGTCCTCGGCGACGCGGGCCAGCACGCCCGGTCCGCCGTCGGTGTGTCAGTGCTCCCGCTGGACTCGCCGGTCGAAGTCGAACTGATCGCCGAATTTAGCTAAGGCCGGTCACTTCCCTTGCCCCAGTTAGCCCGTCGCTTGTTTGTGCTGCCTCCCGATCTTGAGGGGGCAGCACAAAGCTGGCTCGAACACGGCGAGCGGACCCCGCGCGCCGCACGCCTGGCCTCCTCCGTTGTCCTCCTGCGTGACTCACCCACGGGACTCGAAACCTGGCTGGGCTACCGCCCGGGTTCATCCCCTCTGGGCGTCCTGGCTTTTCCCGGTGGTTCCCTGGAAGCCTCGGATGACGACGCCGTCGGCTGGCTTGGCCCCACGCCGCAGCACTGGGCGGAACAAATGGGAACGAACGACGTCGGGCTGGCGCGCCGCCACGTGGTGGGTGCCATCCGCGAACTCTTCGAAGAAACCGGCGTCCTCCTCGCCGGCCCGGACTTCTCCACCACAGTGGAAGCAACCTCCACCCCCGAATGGATGCGCGCCCGGATTGCCGTCGCCGAACAGGAGAAATCCTTCACGGACGTCCTGGCGAAGCGCGGGTTGTCCATCCGCACCGACCTGCTCAAACCCCTGGTCAACTGGCTCAGCCCCGACTTTGCGCACCGCCGCTTCAACACCCGCTACTTTGCCGCCACCGTGCCCGTGAACCAGCAGCCCACCCTGCTGGGAAGCAAAGGCGTGTGGGGACGCTGGGTCTGCGCCAGCAAAGTCATTGCCGAACGCGACACCACCGCGCTCGGCGACGAAGTGGGCCAGGAAAACACCGTGGGCCTGAAACTCGGCCAGCTGCTGGTGCCCGGCTCCGAAATCATGCTCGAAAAGATGGCTGCCGCCAACGGGTGCATCGCCTACCTGAGCTACAAGCGCAAGCCCCACGTGTACCAGCCGAAGCTTGTCGAAGAAGACGGCAAGCTGATGCTCGAAGTCGAAGCAGCCAAGACGGTGGCGGGAGAGCCGCAGCGCGAGCGGTAATTCGCTCGGTGCCGCTATGCGCCGCGGCTGGGTTCGCCTTTGCTGCGACGCTCTCTCAGTTGTTTTCGCCTTTGCTGCGACGCTCTCTCAGTTGTTGCCGCTTTTTCTGCGACGCTGTCTCATTTGTCGTCGCAACTTCGAGACGTGAACGGGGCCGGAAACACAGAAAGGCCCGAGGTTCGGCATACGGAGGCGTGCGTCAAAGCGACGAAGGAGCAGCACGCAGAGAATGCCGGCCTCGGGCCGGACGCAGATAAACCTAGCGGGAGCGCTGGCGGAGACGCTGCATGTCCAGGATGACCACGGCGCGGGCTTCCAGTCGAAGCCACCCGCGCTGCACGAACTCGGCCAGGGCCTTGTTCACGGTTTCGCGGGAGGCGCCCACCAGCTGGGCCAGTTCTTCCTGGGTTAGCTCGTGGGCCACCAGGACGCCGTCGGTTGCCGGGCGGCCGAAGCGGTCGGCCAGGTCCAGCAGGGCCTTGGCCACGCGGCCCGGCACATCGGAGAACACGAGGTCGGACAGCGAATCGTTGGTGCGGCGCAGGCGGCGGGCCAACGCCTGCAGCAGCTGCGCGGAAACCTCCGGGCGGGTGCGCAGCAGGGCGTTGAGGCTTTCGTTCTTCAAGCCGGCCAGGCGGGTTTCCGAGACGGCAGTTGCCGTGGCAGTGCGGGGGCTCGGATCGAAGAGGGCCATTTCGCCGAAGAGCTCGCCCGGGCCGAGGATTGCCAGCAGGGACTCGCGGCCGTCCGGGGACGTACGGCCCAGCTTCACCTTGCCGGAGACGATGAAGTAGAGCTGGTCACCCTGGTCGCCTTCGCGGAAGACCGAGGCTCCGCGTGACAGGTCCACCTCCGTGAGCTCGTCCGTGAGCAGGCGGAATGCCTCGTCGTCGAGCGTGGCGAATAGGGGTGCGCGGCGCAATACCTCGATGTCCATGAAATCTCCTGAGTAAATGTGTCGGCTGGGGCGCTTCAGCCATTGTTTCAGAATTTTGAAGGTTCTGTGACGTACTTGGCACGCGAAACGCCTGAAACGGCGCCTTTGAGGCCCTTCCGGGGCCCATACACGGCAGATTCCGACGGCGGGGCCGGGGTTTGCCGGGCATATCGCCGGTTGCTGCGGCGCCGGACCTCATCGGCAAACTGTCAGGGTCCGCCCCTAGAATTAGGGCTTACCTGTTTTGTGAGGAGCCCGTGTGTTCGGCTTGACCATCCTGGACCTGGCATTGATCCTGGTGCTGCTGTCCTACCTGATCTACGGCCTGCGCAATGGCTTCCTGGTGACCCTTGGCGGCATCGCCGGGTTTATCGTCGGCGCCGTGGCCGCCTTCGTTTCCGTGCCGGTCGTCAGCAACCTCGTGGAGGACAGCGGCTGGCGGCTCACCGCGATTGTGGCCGCTGCCGTCGTGCTCATTGTCCTGGGGCATGCGCTGGGAACCATGATCGGCCGCAAAATCCGCAGCGCCGTGCGGATCCAGCCGCTGCGGGCCATGGACCGGCTGGTGGGCGGCGGCGTCAATGTGGTGGTGGCGGCCCTGGTCATGTCCATGCTGTCCTTCAGCATCAGCGCACTGGGCGTGCCGTTCGTGTCGCAGCAATTGGCTGAGTCCAAGGTCATCCGCTTCATTGACGGACTGACGCCGGTGCCGGTGAAAGCGGCCGTGGCGCAACTGCGCTCAACCGTGATCGGTGACGGCATCCCCACGCTTATCGAAGGACTGGGGCAGGGCCAGCAGGTGGCCATTCCGAACGCCAGCACGGACACGCCGGCGCTGAACCGGGCAGCGGAGTCCGTCCTGAAGATCGCAGGCACCGCCTACCAGTGCGGCCAGAACCAGACCGGCAGCGGCTTTGTGGTGTCGCCGGGGCGCGTTGTGACCAACGCCCATGTGGTGGCGGGCGTGTCGCAGCCGGTGGTGGAGATTCCCGGCGGGGGAGCCATGCCCGGCCGGGTGGTCTACTTCGACAGCCAGCATGACCTTGCGGTCCTCGCCGTGGACGGACTGCCGTCGTCCCCGCTCCAGCTGAGCGCCGACCTTCCGGCCGGCAGCCCGGCCGCTTTCGCGGGCTACCCGCACGGCGGTCCGTTCCAGTCCAAACCGGCAACGGTGCAGGACATCGCCACCGTCCTCGTTCCGGACATCTACGGCAGCAATGCGGCACCCGAAGACGTGTACCGGCTGGCCGGGGATGTCCAGCCGGGCAACTCCGGCGGCCCGCTCCTGACCACCGAAGGCCAGGTGGCCGGTGTGATCTTCGCCAAGGCAACCTCGGATGCCGATCTGGGCTTTGCCATCACCATGGATGACCTCGGTCCCGTGGCTGCCCAGGCGCCAGGGCTGAGCAGCCCTGTTTCGTCCGGGCAGTGCATCCAGAAATAACGGCAGGCACCCGTATGCGGCGCTAGAGCCACTCCAGCTAGAGCCACTCCAGGCTTTGGCCGTGCGGGCCGGCGATGGCCGTGGGGATGCCGTCCTGGAGGAGGAGGAACCTGCCCCGCAGCCGGGCATCGTCCATTTCCGGCACCACCAAAGATCCGTCAGCCTGGGCGATCACCGTGTGGCCTTCGTTGGACAGCCAGTGGCAGCCATGCTCTGCGGCAAGAGTGCCGATGGTGGCACGGAAGGCTTCCCGCTGTCCGGCATCCAGGTAGGCCATCACCGCGCTGTGGAAGACCACCAGGGTTGCGTCCGGCGGGGCCTGGCCGGCCAGTGACACCAGTTGCTCGTTGAGGTCGCCCGCCACGAGCAGCGGCGGGTCCTGCCGCGCGATGGCGATGGCCCGGCGCAGCCGCTCACGGCGGAAGTCCTGCTCCGGCCAGATGAGCGCCTCAAGCCAGGCGACGTCGTCGGGGTTGTTGATGTCCAGGGGGTTCAGGTCGATCCCGGCCCGCCACACCACCTCGGGGAGGCGGGACGGAAGCGGGACGGCGCCTTTCACCGTGCACCGCAGAACCGGCGGCTCCTCCGCCAAGGACCGGGTGGAGTCCGTTGGCGGGACCAGCCGCGTGACGGAAGTGCCGTCGACGTATTCGTAGGCGTATTGGTCCGGAAACAGCGCCAGCCCGGCTGAGGCGCCCACCTCGATCAGGGCCAAGTGACGGCCCGAGGACGCGGCGATGCCGGCGAGGGAGGGAAGCAGCGTGGCGCAGCGGCCGGCCTCGTTGGTCTGCGTGGCGCGGGAGAGCACAATCCGGGAGACCTCGTCCCACTTCGCATCCAGGAACTCCCGGAACTCGGGGTACGGAGTGATTTCCGCCCCGAGGAAGCGGGCGGCGGCGAGGATCAGCAGCGGCTGGCGTTTGTTGTGCGGCCACTGCTCGATGCGGCGGATCAGTTCAGGATCGTCGGCGATGCCCAGCGACCATTCGGCGTAGCAGGGCGAGGACGACGGCGCATCGAGAGTCCCGAAGTTCCGGTACCAGTCCGCAGTCCCCACCGGTGTCATGGTCAGGCCTTGCCGGCGTTCAGCTCTGCGAGGTACTCGACGGCGAACCGGTAGCCCATGACGCCGGCGCCGGCTATCACTGCCTTGCTGATGTCCGAAAGGTAGGAGTGGTGCCGGAATTCCTCGCGGGCATGGACGTTGGTGATGTGGACCTCCACGGCCGGCAGCTGCACTGCGGAGATCGCGTCGCGGATGGCCACCGAAGTGTGGGTGTACGCGCCGGCATTGAGGACGATGCCGATGGCCTTGCCCCGGGCAGCGTGGATGGCGTCAACCAGGGCGCCCTCGTGGTTGGACTGGAAACATTCAGCCTCCAGGCCGTACGCGGCGGCGGCATCTTTGGCGAGCTGTTCCACGTCGGCCAGCGTGGCCGTGCCGTACTTCTCCGGTTCCCGGGTTCCCAGCAGATTCAGGTTAGGCCCGTTGAGGACCAGGATGGTGCCGCGGCCGGCGTCGGTGGCGGGGGAGGCTTCAGTCATGTGAGCCAATCTATCGCTTTGCGGGCGGCGTGCGCGGTTCTTTACGACCGTCTGAGGGCCGCCTGACCCGCTGAGGCCACGGCGTCCATTCGCAGAGCCGCTGTCCCTGTGCCGCTGCTGTCCCTATCCGGTGATCCTGGCGATCCGGCGCAGCGCCGCAGCACAGACCAGGAGGTAGGCAGGCGCCCACCACGGGACCGTAAACGTGATCCGGCAGCCGTCCCCCTCCGGAACCACAACGTGCCCTGTGGCACGGATGCCGGCAACGGACCAGGACCAGGAGCGGCCCGCCTCGAATTCCGTCACCCTGAAGGGCAGGCTGATGCCGGTCACTGTCCGCACCCGGCCGGTGCTGCCGGCCTTGAGGCCGGGCGGGTCCAGTTCGGCACCTGTCACGGAAGGCCCCCATTCCGGCCAGCGCCCGACGTCGGTGAGCAGCTCCCACACGTCCGCGGCGGACGCCTTGATGTGCCGTGACACGGAAAACCGCATGCGGCTAGCCGAAGTCGGGGCGCAGGACCGCCTGCGCCGCGTGGTGTCCGCTGTCGAGGGCACCCTGGATGGATGCGGTGGCGCGGTAGTCGCCGCAGAGGAAGAGACCAGGCGAGGCCTCGGCCGGGCGAGGGGACGCCAGCGGCGGCGGCTGGACGGGCAGCGCATGCGGAACTTCGTGCCTGGCCACCAGTTCCCAGCCTGAAGCATCCGAGCCGTAGATCTCGGCGGCGTGCCGGCGGACCTCGTCGTCACCGGGCACCGGCCGTCCCGGGCCGAACAGTGCCGATGTCTGCACAAGGTGCCTGCCCGCGGGCGCGTACCCGGGAGCGGCGTTGGAAACGACGGCGGTATTGACCAAGGGGCCGCGACGCGGATCCCGGGCATCGACGCAGAGCAGGTTGAGCCGGGTGGGCGGCTCGTCCGCCGCGAACCAGTGCGTCAGTACGCCTTTCAGGGCAGGCACGCCTCCGCCCGCCGGGCTGCCGTCTGCCGCCGGTCCGCCGTCGTCGTTCCCGGGTGCCAGGCTCCTGGCGCTGACCGGATCCGTGGCCAGCACCACCTGCTCTGCCCGGAGCTCGGCTCCGGCGGCCCGGACCAGCATGGAACCGCCCTCGCGCCGGATGGACTCCATCGTGGTCCGGGTGCGCACCGGCGCGGCGAGGGAAGCCGCCAGCTGCCTCGGCAGTGCCTGCATGCCCAGGCGCGGCAGCCCGGGCACGCCGAGCGCGAAGGTCCGCAGCAGGAGCCGGGCGAAGTCGTTGGAGGTGCTGCCGTCGTCTTCGAGGAGCACCCCGGCGAAAACTGTTCGACCACCCGGCGGAGTCCTCCCGACAGTCCGGCGTCGTCCAGCGCCTGCCGCAGGGTGACGTCCCGGCCGGACCCGCCGTCGTCATAGTGCCCCCAGGACCGGGCAACCGCGGGGGCCGCCCAGCGGAGGAGGGCCACCACGTCACGTGGCGTGGCAATGCCGCTGCCGAGGGTCCGGGCAAGCAGCAGCGGTTCGCGGAGGGGGTGGGCGAGCACGGCGAAACCGTCATCGCGCCGGATGCCGAGCCCGGCGCCGAAGGGCTGCAGCTCCAGCGCGCCGACGTCCACCCAGCGGCGGACAGCCGGGTAGGCGGGATTCAGTACCTGGAACCCGCGGTCCACCAGGAAACCGTCCACCTGTTCCGTGCGGATCCGGCCCCCGATGTCATCGGCCGCTTCCCACACCTGCACGTCACGCCCGGCGGCCTGCAGTTCGCGGGCACACTGGAGCCCCGCAAGCCCGGCACCGACCACCAGGACTTCACACGAATCGGTCATGGTTCATCTTGGCACGGCCAGGGGGGCGCAGCCGGCGGCCCGTGCCCGCCATCTCCCGCGGCTCTGGCCACCCTTACCGGCGGTGCCTAGACTTGAAGGACCATCGTGCGGAGCTCCCCGTACCGGTCAGCTCGCGCGGAAAAGCCCGATCTGGAGAGAGCGTCATCATGCGCTGCAAAAATGTGGATTCAGGAAAAGCACTTCGCCGTGCCGCCGTGGGGCTTGTGGCCCTGGCCGCACTCATAATTCCGGCACCCGTGGCGTCTGCCGGTCCGCCGTCGACGAAGGGCGATGACAAGGTCATTGAGCTTCCCGGCGCTTCGTCCGCCGAAGGCATTGCCGAAGGGGAGGGCACCACCTTTTTCGCCGGGGACCTGTTCAAGGGGGACATCTACCGCGGAGATATCCGCAGGGGAACGGCCAAGCTTTTCATTGACGTGCCCGACGGCCGGATGGCGGTTGGCATGAAAGTGGACGTGGAGAACGGCCTGCTCTTCGTTGCCGGCGGCACCACCGGCCAGGCCTACGTCTACGACACGGACACCCGAAAGACCGTGGCCACCTACCAGCTGACCACGGAGGAAGCATTCATCAACGACGTCGCAGTGACCCCGGACGGCGCCTGGTTCACCAACTCGCGCAGGGGTGAGCTGTACTTTGTCCCGGTGGACCGCCACGGCAAGCCCGGCAAGGCCAGTACGCTCGGACTGGACGGACCTGCGGCCGCCACTCCCGGGGACTTCAACCTGAACGGCATCGCGGCCGTCCGCGGTGGCCGGACCCTGATCGTGGCGCATTCCGCGGATGAGGCCCTGTACACGGTGGACCCGCACACCGGCGCCAGCGCTGCGATCACCGGCGCCAAACTGCCGAACGTGGATGGCATTGTGGCGAAGGGGAACACCCTGTGGGCTGTGCAGAACATGCTCAACCAGGTGAGCCGCGTGCGCCTGGACGGGCAACTGGAGTCCTTCGAGGTCAGGGACGTGATCACCAGCCCTGACTTCCAGGTCCCGACGACGGCGGCCTTGTTCGGCGATACGCTCGCCGTGGTCAACGCGAAGTTCGGCGTTCCCGGGGCCAGCACCTACGAGGTGGTCCTCACCGACGCCCGCTAACCGGTCCTGGAAAGCAGACAGCCTGCCGGCCGGGTTTGGCACCCGGCCGGCAGGCTGTCTGCGACGCGTTGGAGCTACGAGGCGTTGGAGCTACACGGCGGTGAAGCTGAGCAGCATTGCGTGCTCCGGGTTGAGGACGGGCATGGGCAGGCCCACCTCGGCCAGGAACCGGCCGCTGGCCTCTGCACCCTCGGCCAGCCATGCGGGTGGCTGCGCCTGGGTGAAGTTGTGCGCGTAATCAGCGTCGCCGGGCGTCGGGAAGATGGCCTCCACACGGTAGCTGCGGTCCTGGTCCAGTCCCGGAATGGTGATGCGGCCCGGCCGCTCCGCGAACGAGGTCCTGGTGCTGACCAGCGCGAACAGTGCTGCCGTGTCTCCGGTTGCGGGGGTGCCCTGGGAAACGACGCCGTGGAGCATCAGCGAATCGTCGGCCACGTCGGCGCGGACCATCCGGCCCGAATGGATCAGGCCGCGGTGCTCCTTATAGAGGCCGATGAACCGCTTGAGTTCCTCCCGCTCTGCTCCGCGGACCTGGCGCACGTCCCACTCGAGGCCCAAGTGTCCGAACAGGGCCGTGATGGCGCGGAACGAAACGTCGTGCGTGCGGGCCGTGGTGTGGGACGTGGTGGGGCCGATGTGTCCTCCGACCAGCTCCGGCGGCACCACCAGCCCGGTCCAGCGTTGGATGGTCTGGCGCTCCAGGGCATCGTTGCAGTCCGAAGCCCAGATGCGGTCCGTGCGTTCCAGGATGCCCAGGTCCACGCGTGCCCCGCCGGAGGAGCAGCTTTCGATCTCGAGGCCCGGGTGGGCTTTTTTCAGTTCGTCGAAGAGGCGGTAGGCGGCCAGGGTTTGTTCGTGGACGGATGCGCGCCCGGCGTGGCCGTGCTCTGTGAGGTCCCGGTTCTGGTCCCACTTCAGGTAGCTGATGTTGTTTTCGCGCAGCAGGGCGTCAATGCGGTCGAAGACGTACTGCCAGGCCTCGGGGTTGACCAGGTCGATGACGTGCTGGTGGCGCCAGGTCAACGGCAACCGGCCCCCGTCCTTGTGGGACTGTGCGGCGGGCCCAACGATCCAGTCCGGGTGGGCGCGTGCGACGTCGGAGTCCAGGTTGATCATTTCGGGCTCCACCCAGAGGCCGAATTCCATGCCGCGGGAGGTGACGGCGTCGATCAGGGGTGTGAGGCCGTCCGGCCAGAGGCCTTCGTCCACGTACCAGTCGCCCAGGCCTGCCTGGTCGTGCCGGCGGCCGCGGAACCACCCGTCGTCGAGCACGAAGCGCTCCACGCCCAGGTCCGCCGCGGAATCGGCCAGTTCGACCAATGCGCCGAGCTCGTGATTGAAGTAGACAGCTTCCCAGACGTTCAGCACTACAGGCCGGGCCTTGCCGGTGCCCGCATGACCTGCTCCTGAAACGGCTGACGCCGAAGGCAGCACGTGGTGCGGCCGGTTCCTGAACCAGCTGTAGAACGCTTCGCTGATGCCGTCCAGGCCGCGGTCCGAGTAGGCCGCGAAGAGAGCGGGCGTGGTGTAGCTGCCGTTCGCCTGGAGGACAACTTCGGCCGGCCCCAGCAGCTCGGAACCCCCGATCACGGTCCGTCCGTCCCCAATGCTGTCCGCGAACTGCTCATGGTTTCCACTCCAGGCAAGGTGGGTGGCCCAGACCTTGCCGTGGCGGTTGCCGAAGCCTGCCGTACCGGCGGCCAGCAACAGGGAGGAGTCGTGGCCGGTGCGTCCGTGCCGGCCGGTCCGCACCCAGGTGCCCTGCTGGATGGCGCGGCGCTGCGGGTGGCGTTCACGGCACCAGCGTCCGGTCAGGTCAAGGAGTTCGACGGCGTCGGGAGCCACCGGCAGCACGGTGGCCAGTTCGTCGAGCTGAAAAGGTGAGGTGCCGGTGTTGGTGACGGTGTGGCGCATTTCCAGCAGCCCGCCGTCGTGCAGTTCCACGGTGGATTCAACGGTGATGCCGGCATCGGGATCAGACTGGACAATCACAGCCGAATTCCCGACGGCGGAACGTCCTCCGGTCTTGACATCCGTGACCCGGAGGCGGACGGAAAAGTCGTAGCCGGGCACGCCGTCGGCGATCCGGTGCCCTCGGAGGGCCGGGCGTCCGCGCCAGCTGGAGGATGCCTGCGGCAGCAGGCCGGCGGGGACGGCGGCGTCGATGGCGGAGGGCGGGATTGGTTCGCCGAGGATGGCCAGATCGGGGAGTGAAGCGCCCAGATCGGCGCCCCAGTGGATGACCTCGGCCTCCCCGCTGTCGAAGCTGATCACCAGGCTGGTGCCGGCGGAGCGGAGGTGCAGGGGATCCATGGGGTTTCTCTTTCGTTGTGGCGGGCGTCCGGTGACGCTGCCGGCGGGGTTCGTATGGTGATTCGACTGTAGGTGCGAGGGTGGAGCGCCCCGGGTGCCGCCGCTTCGCGAGGATGAAACGGCGGCACCCTGGGCCGTGGCTGCGACCACTTACGCAGCCACTACAGGTGCGGTCTACTTGAAGAGATCGTTCACCTGGTTGTTGGCTTCGGTCAAGGAGCTGGCAGGCTTCTTGCCGGAGAGCACGGCGTCCATGGCGGGCTTCATGATGCCATCAACTTTTGCCGCTTTGTCCGCGATGGGGAAGAGGAAAGTGGTGCCTTCCTCGACGTGGGTGGTGAAGGCTGAAACGTCGGTGCCCTTGGCCTTGAAGGCCTCGGCCGCCTTTTCGGAGGAGCTGGTGATGGCGGGGAAGACTACGGCCTTGGAGGCCACGACATCCTGGCAGGCGGTGGAACCAAGGTACTCAACCCACTTGACGGATGCCGCCGGGTTCTTGGTGCCCGCCCAGACGGAGTCGGCCAGGCCGTTGAACATGCTGGCACGCTTGCCGTCAGGCCCCTTGGGGGTGGGGGCGAACGCCGTCTCCACGCCCTTGTAGGACTTGTACTGGCCGATCAGCCAGTCGCCGGTGGTGTTGATGGCGGCCTTGCCGGCACCAAAGTTGTCAGCCAGGCTGGCGCCAACAGTGGTCTCAAGCTTGGGCATGTAGCCCTTCTCGATCAGGCCCGCCCACCAGGCGATGGTCTCCTGGAACTTGGGGTCGTCGTAGTTGAACTTGGTGCCCCACGGGTTCTTGTCCGTGGCGGTCCAGCCGGTGGTGGCGCTCAGGAAGCTCCACTCCGTCTGGCCCTGGCCGGAGCCGCTGCCTGCCAGGCCCAGCCCGTAGACTGCCACGTTGTTCTTGTCGAAGCCGGCCTCGTCGCCGCGCTTGCCGCTCTTGTCCACGGTCAGGTGGGCGATGGCCTTCTCATAGCTGCCGCCGTCTGACGGGTTCCAATCCAGGTTCGCCATCTGCTCGGCGGTCAGGCCGGCGGAGTCCGCCATGGCCTTGTTGTAGAACAGGCCAACGGTGTCCCAGTCCTTGGGCAGGCCGTAGCGCTTGCCGTCCTGGCCCACCCAGAGCTCGGGCAGGCCCTTCGTGTAGCTATCCAGCTTGATGCCGTCCTTGGCGACGGCGTCGTCGAGGGAGAGCAGCTGCTTCTTGGCCGCGTACTCGGGGTACTTGGAGAGGTGGTTCGTGAAGACATCCGGTGCGGTGCCGGCGACGAAGCCGTTGGTCAGCGTGGTCCAGTAGTCGTCCCAGCCGCGCTGGGTGATCTTGACCTTGATGTCCGGATTGGCCTTGGTGAAATCGTCAGCGCACTGCTGGTATGCGGGGAGCTGGTTGGCGTCCCACAGCCAGTAGTTGATTTCACCCTTGGCCTCGGTGGAGGCGGTGCTGCCTCCGCCGCAGGCGGACAGTGAGAGGGCGATTGCCGCGGCGGCAGCTGCGACGCCGATGGTTTTCTTCATGGTGGACCTTTCGAGGTGTTTCTTGGGAGGAGGGAAGTGAGGGGTTACTTGATTCCGGAGAAGCCGATGGAGTTGACCACCTTCTTGCCGAAGGCAATGAACAGCAGGAGTACCGGGAGTGCGGCGACGAGCGTGGCGGCCATCAGCCCGGTCCAGTCGGGAGCGCCCTGCGGGGACTGGGATTTGAAGACGCCCAGGCCCACGGTAAGGACACGGACGTTTTCGTCCTGGCCCACCAGGAGTGGCCAGAAGTATTCGTTCCACTGGCCGATGAAGGTCAGCAGGGCCAGGGTGGCCAGGGGTGCAGCGGCGTTGGGGAGGACGATCTGGAAGAAGATCCGCAGGTGCTTGGCACCGTCGAGCATGGCGGCTTCCTCCACTTCCCGGGACATGCTGAGGAAGAACTGCCGCAGGAAGAAGATGGCGAACGGTGTCATGAACAGGAAGGGCAGCGTCATGCCGGCGAATGTGTTGAGCAGGCCCAGGTTCTTGATCATGAGGAAGTTGGGCAGGGCGGTGAAGATCGGCGGGACCATCATGGTGGCCAGGAAGAGGCTGAACACCACGTTCCGTCCGGGCCAGCGGAGCCGGGAGAAGGCGTAGGCGGCCATCGCGCTGAAGAAGACCTGCCCTGCGGTGGTGACGGTGGCGAAGATGACCGAGTTCCGCAAGTAGAGCCAGAAGTTGATCGCGGCACCCGAGCCGCCCTCGGCAATGGCCTCTTCGGGGCTCTGCATGCCAAGAACGCGCTTGAATGCGCCGAGGTTGAAGTCTGCGGGCAACAGGTTGCCGGCGTTGGAGGCCAGCGAGGCGTTGGTTGACAGCGCGGTGCGGAGCATCCAGAGGAAGGGCGCCACGGTGACGGCGACGGCGACGGCGACCAGGGCCCAGGCTCCGACGCGGCGCCAGTTCACGGGCTTCCTGGCGGAATTCCGGCGAGGGGAGGCGGTGACCGACTTCTTGCGGGTAATCGTGGAGTTGCTCATGGCTGGGGTTCCTTAGTCCAGATCCGATTCGTTGCCCTTGAGGAACTTCATTTGCACGAAGGCCACCAGGGCAAGAATGAGGAAGAGAATGACGGACAGTGCCGATGCGTAGCCGAAGTCCGATTCGCCGAAGGCCTTTTGGTAGATGTACATCTGGATGACCCGTGAGGCGTTGATGGGGCCGCCGCCGGTGGTCACTGCCACGGTGTCGAACACCTGGAACGAGCCGATCACGGTGACGACGAGCACCAGCACCATGACGGGGCGCAGGAGCGGCATGGTGATGCTCCAGAAGGTCCGGGTGGGGGAGGCGCCGTCGAGGGAGGCCACCTCATAGACGTGGTTGGGGATCGACTGAAGCCCCGCGAAGATCAGAAGGGCTGTGTAGCCCATGTGCCGCCAGACGTTGACGGCGGCGATGGTGGGAATGGCCCACTGTTCGCTTCCGAAGAAGGCGATGCGCGGCAGGCCCATCCAATTGATGATTTCGTTGACAATGCCGATCTGGTAATCGAGCATCCAGAACCACAGCAGGGCGACGATCACGTTGGCCACCAGGAAGGGCAACAGCAGCGCGCCGCGGATGAACGTGGACTTGGCCACCCGGTGCATAAGGAGTGCCAGTCCGAGGGCGATCACGGTCTGGAAGCCGATGTTCAGCCCCACGTACTGGAGGGTGACGCCCATCGCGTTCCAGAAGAGTTCATCGCCAAGCATGGCCGTGTAGTTCTTGATACCGATCCAGGTGGGGTCACCCAGGATGCTGTACTCGGTGAAGCTGAGGTAGACGCCCCGGATCGTGGGGACCAAATAGAAGAGAACAAAGCCGATCATCGCGGGGAAGATGAACAGCAGTGCCATCTTCAAGTCGCCCAGCCTTCGGAGCCGGCTCGTCCGGGCGGGCTGTGCCGCCTTCGGGCGGCGGGCCCGGGCTGCCGGGTTCTGTTGCTGCTTGGTAAGGGTGGTCATCTTCGACCCTTTCCTGACTGTGATGTGGGTAACAACTGCAGATGAATCTACACGAGTAGATTTCGTGTAGCAAGTCTTTTTGGCTGTAACCAAAGAAAATTACAGCGGATCATGGCTCGATCGTTGACTCGAGTAGATTCCGGTGGAAAACTCGCAGCATGACCACAGCGGCCAACCATGCCCGGTACCGCGGGCCGATCAGGGAAAGGTAAACAATGGCGTTTTCAATCGGAGTCGTCGGCGTCGGACAGTTCGGCGGCCATTTCGCCCATCTCTTCAAGCTCCACCCGGGAGTCAGCGAGGTCTACGTCGTGGACGAACGGCCGGAACGTGCCGCCGCGGCGCTTGAGCGTTGGGGGCTCGACGGCACCAAGGCCAGCTTCGAGGAACTGCTGGCGTCCGACGTCGACGCCGTCGCCATCTTCACGCAGCGCTGGACCCACGGTCCGCTGGTGGAGCAGGCGCTGCGCGCCGGAAAGCATGTCTATTCCGCTGTTCCCATGGCGGTCTCGGAAGAAGAGATCGAGCGCATCATCGCCGCCGTGAAGGAAACCGGGCTGGTCTACGCGATGGGTGAGACCAGTTACTACAACCCCGCTACCGTCTACGCCCGCAACCAGCACGCGGCCGGCAAGTTCGGCAGGATCTTCTACAGCGAAGGCGACTACGTCCACGACATGGACCTGGGCTTCTACGACGCCTACCAGTACAGCGGCGGAGACGCGTGGAAGTCGACGGCGAGCTACCCGCCCATGCTGTACCCCACCCACGCCATCGGCGGCGTGCTGGGCGCATTGCCGTCGC
Source organism: Arthrobacter sp. SPG23 (assembly GCF_000876655.1). Classification (GTDB taxonomy): domain Bacteria; phylum Actinomycetota; class Actinomycetes; order Actinomycetales; family Micrococcaceae; genus Arthrobacter. The sequence continues at coordinate 230,382 of NZ_JYCN01000025.1, read as the reverse complement.
ATGCGGTCAGTGTCAGCTGCATCGGAGTCCGGGACGACCGCAACGACGGCGTCTTCGACAAGGACGTCAGCATGTTCGGCAACGACTTCTCCAACGCCACCGCGCTCTTTGAACTGAACGACGGCGGCGCCATGCGCACCAACGAGATGCGCCGGGTGGGCTACCCGTCGCACATCCGTGAATCACGCTTCCGCTTCTTCGGCACCGAAGCAAGCTTCGAGCAGCTCGCCAAGGTGACCGTGTGGCAGGACAAGGAAAACGTCCACGACATCTCCGAGCAGGTGGAAACCCGGCCCAGCATCCCGCTGGATGATCCCTCGCTGGCCGACGTCGCCCCCGAACTTCGCGATGCGTTCATCTCCGGACTTGCCCCTGTCCACGACCGCGGACGGCTTCCGGACGAATTCCTCGGCGCCCCGAACGGGCACGAAGGCAGCCACCAGTTCCTGGTGGACGACTTCGTGACCGCAGTGAACGAAGGGACGCTCCCGCCCGTCAATGCCTGGGTGGCGGCGAGGTTCACGCTTCCGGGAATCGTGGCCCATGCTTCGGCGCTGCAGGACGGCGCACGGCTGCCGATCCGCGATTTTGGCGCCGCTCCGCAGGGTGCATAGCTAGCATGTACTCCATGACCATTCCCGCAACGCACCCGCCCCGAGGCCCGGTAACCCGCAAGGATGTTGCCCGCTATGCGGGTGTGAGTACGGCGGTGGTCAGTTACGTTGTCAACGGCGGCCCGAAACGGGTCGCGCCGGCTACGGAAGCGAAGGTCCAGGACGCCATCCGCGTCCTGGGCTACCGCCCCAACGCCGCGGCACGGGCGCTGAAACTCGGGTCCAGCGAAACCATCGGCCTGATCATTCCGGACAACAGCAACCCGTTCTTCTCCTTGCTGGCGCACGCGGTGGAGGACGCTGCCGGCGAACTCGGCTACGCGTTGTTCCTGACCAACTCCGACGGCGACCTCGCCAAGGAACGCCGGCACATCCGCAACCTGGCCGCCCGCCAGGTGGACGGCGTGGTGCTCGCGAGCGTCCTCTCCGAACCCGACCTTGCGGATCTGGAATCGGCGGAGATCTCATCGGTCCTGCTCAGCCACAGCGAAAGGCCGGCGGGGGTCACGAGCGTCGGCGTGGACCTGGCTGCCGGCGCCCGCACCGCCGTCGAGCACCTTATCGGGCACGGCCACACCAACATCGGCCTGGCCATGGGCACCACCACGGCCAACGAGGCAGATGACCGTGAGCAGGGCTGGCTGCAGGCACTTGAGGCCGCAGGCCTGCCGGAGGGCCCGATCGCGCGCAGTGCCTTCACCCGGGATGGAGGCTACGCGGCGGGAAAACGCCTCCTGGCCTCGGGGCACCGGCCCACCGCTATCTTTGCGAGCTCCGACATGCAGGCCGTGGGCATCCTCCGGGCCCTCCATGAAGCCGGACTCTCCGCTCCGGAGGACATTGCGCTGGCCTCCTTCGACGGTTCAGTGGAGGCCGAATATTCGTGGCCCCCGCTGACCACGGTGGAACAGCCGGTGCGCGACATGGCGGAAGCCGCGGTGCGCGCGCTGGTTGGAGCGGGCCGCGGCGAGCCGCCCCGCCACCATGTCTTCCCCACGCGGCTGCTGGTCCGGCAGTCCTGCGGCTGCCCGTAGCGCCCGGGTCACCGGCCGTGAGCGGTGCCGGGCGCGCGGTTATCCCGCGTCGACGATCCGCAACCGGCTGACGCTCTCCTGCAGGATCCGGCGTGCGTCGGCGCTGAGGCCGGCATCGCTGATGACCTCGTCCGCCTCCTCGAACCCTGCAATGGTGCTCATGCCCTGGGTGCCCCACTTGGTGTGGTCGGCCACCACCACCACCTTGCGGGAAGCCGCCACGAACGCACGGTCCGTCTCGGCCTCCAGCAGGTTGGGCGTGGTGAAGCCGGCGTCGCGATCCATCCCGTGCACGCCCAGGAACAGCAGGTCCAGGTGCAGCTGCTTCAGCGCCGCCGTCGCAATCGGACCCACCAGGGCGTCCGACGGCGTGCGCTCTCCGCCGATCAGGATCACGGTGGAGCCGTAGCGCCCGGCCCCGGAGGATGAGCCGTGATGGAAGAGATCGGCGATGCGGATGGAATTGGTCACCACCGTGATGCGCGGCCCGTTGACGAGTTCCTTGGCCAGCGCCCATGTGGTGGTCCCGGCTCCCAGCCCTACGGCCATCCCCTCGTGGACCAGCGAAGCCGCTTCCAGGGCGATGGCCCTCTTCTCCGCCGTGAGCTGCGTTGACTTCTGCTCGAAGCCGGGTTCATGGGTGCTGGCATCGCCGGGGAGCTTGGCGCCGCCGTGGATCCTCTCCACCCGGCCGCCCTCCTCGAGCAGCTCGATGTCCCGCCGAACGGTCATGAGCGACACACCCAGCTGCTGGGCGAGGTCCGAGACGCGGACCACCCGCTCGCGCTGGACGGCGTCCACGATTGCCTGGTGGCGTGCTGCGGGGAGCATGGAGTTCCTTTCGGGCTGCGGCTGGGGGAGTGCTGTCCCCGTCAGCTTCCATCATGGTCTACCCCTTGCTGGAACCAAGAGTCAGCCCCGCAACAAACTGCCGCTGCAGGAGCAGGTAGATCACCAGGGTGGGGATGACCGTGATAACGGCGCCGGCGGCCAGGAGATTGTAGTTGTTCAGGAACTGGCCCTGGAGGTTGTTGATGGCTGTGGTGATCGGGAGCCGGTTGCCGCTCTGGATGAACAGCAGCGGCCAGAAGTAGTCGTTGTAGATGAAGATGACCTGCAAGGTGCCCAGCGCGGCGAACGCCGGCCGGCACAGCGGCAGGATGATCTCCCGGTACTGCCGCCAGATTCCGGCGCCGTCCACGAGGGCGGCTTCGGTGAGGTCGGCGGAGAGGGCCTTCATGTAGTTGGAGAGCACGAAGGTGCAGAACCCCATCTGGAAGGCCGTGTTGACGGCGATGACGATGATGTAGGTGTTCAGCATGTTGCCGGAGTCGCTGAACGAGTACGGCACCTCGAAGTGCTTGGCCATCTCGAACAACGGCGCTGCAAGGACCTGCGGCGGCAGCAGGTTGCCGGCCGTGAACATGATGAGCAGGGTGATGTTGAACTTCCAGCTCACCCGGCTCACGGCGAACGCCATCAGGGAGGCCAGGAACAGGGTCAGGAGCACGGCCGGAACGGTGATGATCACCGAGTTCCAGAAGTACGTCGCGAATCCGCCTTGTGTCCAGGCCTGGATGAAGTTATCGAAATTGAAGTCGCCCGCCAGGCTGAAGTAGCCGTGTTCGTTGGTGGACGCCACCGGGCGGAGCGCGGTGAAGACCGACCAGCCCAGCGGGATCAGCCACATGACGGCCATGACGGTGAGGAAAATATGTGTTCCGTAGTGGCGCTTGGGACGGCTGCCGGACCGGGGCGCGGCGGCCGTGTCTTTCGCGCCCGCGCGGACTGTTGCGGTGCTCATGCTTTGTTCTCCTTGCCAAAGGTGCGGCTGAGGTAGAAGACGATGGGGACGAGGGATATGACCAGCAGCACCACTGCCAGGGCCGAGCCGACGCCGATCACCTGGCCTTCGCCCACCAGGTTCTGGATCACCAGGGCACTGAGCATTTCCAGGCCGTTGGTGCCGCGGTTGATGACGTACACAACGTCGAAAGCGCGCAGCGATTCGATGATGGTGATGACCACGATCACGATGTTGATGGGCCGCATGGCCGGGAAAACCACCCGGAAGAACGTCTGGACGGCGCTCGCGCCGTCGATGGCGGCGGCTTCCTTCAGGCTGGGGTCCACGCCCTTGAGTCCGGCCAGGTAGAGGAGCATGACGTAGCCGGCATGCCGCCAGGTTGCTGCGATCATCGCGGCCCAGATGTTCACGGAGGAATCACCGAACCAGTCCACGGCCTGCGGCGTGCCGGCAGTACCCAGGAGGAAGTTCAGCAGGCCGTTGTCGCGCTGGTAGAAAAGTTGCCAGATGATGCCGATCAGGGCCAGCGACAGCATCACGGGGGCGAAGAAGATGCTCTGGTAGATCTTGCTGCCGCGGATGTTCTGGTCTAGCAGCACTGCCAGCAGCAGGCCCAGGGGCGTGGCGATGAGGGCCAGGAACAGGAGCCACAGCATGTTGTGCTGCACCGCCGGCCAGAACGGCGGGTAGTCCTGGGAAATAAATTGGTAGTTGTCCACGCCGGCGGGGCGGATGTCCCCAAGGTCAAGGCCGTTCCACCGGGTGAAGCTGAGGCCAACGGACATCAGCATGGGCAGCCATACCAGGGTCAGTTCGATCAGGGTGGGAATGCCCACCATCAGTGACAGGACCACTTTGTCCTGTCGGGACAGGCGGCGGACCCGGCCGCCTTTCGTCCGCTTCGCGGAATGGCCCTCAGGCTCCCGTGATTCCGGCGGAATCAGTTCTCTTGCAGTGCTGCTCATGGAAGTTTTCTCTCGATTGGTCCGGATTCCGGGAAGGAACGACGACGGCGGAAGGCTGTGCCGCCGTCGTCGTTCCTTCCTGGACGGTTGCCTGTGATACGCGGCCGGCGGGGGCCGGAACTACTGGGCGGCGTACAGCGTCTTGGCCTGTGCTTCGAGGTTTTTGACGTCCATCTTGCCGTCCTTGATGAAGCTCTGCAGGGCAGGGATCATCACGTTGTTGGCCATGGCCGGAAGGGCGTCGCGGTCGAAGAACTGGCTGATGTATTTTGCGTTCGCAATGGTGTCCGCGCACGTCTTGTTGAGCGGCGTGAACTTCGACGCGTCAGTGCCCTTTGCCGTGGCGATATTCGACGAATCCACCGCGGCGTAGGCGTCCTGGGCTTCGGCGGTTCCCAGGTATGCCATGAAGTCGCGGGCGGCCTTGTTCTGGCCGCCCTTCTTGGATAGCAGGAGGCCGTCGATGGGGGCTTCGACGGCGTCGCGGCCTTCCATCGCGATCTCCGGGAAGGCGAAGAATCCTATGTCCGCCAGGACGGCGGGATCGGTGAACTGCTGGGTCACGAAGGAACCCAGCAGGTACATGCCGGTCTTCTTGGCCTCCAGGGCCTTTGCTGCGTCCTGCCAGGTCTGGCCGAGGGCTGCCGGGTCCTGGAAGGGAAGGAGTTCGGACCACGTGTCAAAAACCTTGCTGACCTTCTGCTGGTCCCAGGATTCCTTGTGCGCGCAGAGGTCCACATGGAACTGGTAGCCGTTGAGCCGCATGTTGATGTAGTCAAAGGTGCCCATGGCGGGCCAGCCGTCCTTGTCGGCAAAGCCGATCGGAATGATGCCGTCGGCCTTCATCTTGGTGGCCAGGGCCTTGAGGGCGTCGAAGGTCTCCGGGACTTCGTAGCCCTTCTCCGCCCAGAGGCTCTTCCGGTAGAAGAAGCCCCACGGGTAGTTGTAGTTGGGGACGAAATACATCTTGCCGTCGGGTCCGGTGGAGGCCTTCTTCAGCGCCTCGGAGTAGTTGCCGCCGATGCTTTCCCAGACGTCGTCAATGGGCGCGAGCAGTCCCTTCTCCGCGTAATACTGCATGCGGTAGCCGGCAAACCACGTGAAGGTATCGTCCGGCGAACCCTGCAGGTAGGAATTGATCTTGTTCTGGAAATCGTTGTGCGGCACCACGTTGGTGGTGACTTTCTTGCCGGTCTTGGCGGTGAAGGCATCGGTGACGGCCTGGTACGCCCGCTTGGGGACATCGTCCGAGGATCCTGAACCGAAGGTGAGGCCGGGGGAGTCGGAACCCGTGGCCGACGGTCCGCTCCCGCCCGTACAGGCTGCGAGGAACGGAATGCCGGCCAGGCCTGCCGCGCCGACGCCGACGGTCTTGAGGATGGTCCGCCGGCTCGGATAAGCAGTTGCCGACGCATCAAACTGTGCTGCCATGTTCTCTCCCTTGAAAAAAGCTGCGTGTGAGGCACCTCACATGCTCTGACTATAACCTCTCAAAAGAGAACAGGAAAGAACGGGAAACAACATTTTGGGTGCATTCCGTGTTTGAAACGTCACAAAGCAGAACGGCCCCGCTTTTCCGCGCCGGAGCGGGGAAAAACGGGGCCTACTGTTGCCTGGAATCCGGGGTTTCCGGCGGTTGCTGCTTCCGGTCGACAGTTACTTTCTGAGCGACTGGGCGATCTGTGCCATCACGGTGTTGTCAGCCAAGGTGGTGGCGTCACCCACTTCGCGGCCTTCGGCGACGTCCTTGAGGAGGCGGCGCATGATCTTGCCGGAACGGGTCTTGGGCAGTTCAGGCACCACCAGGATGGTCTTGGGCTTGGCGATCGGGCCGATCTCCTTGCTCACGTGGTTGCGGAGTTCCTGGACGATTGCATCCCCGGAGTCCACGGCGTCCTCGCGGAGGATCACGAAGGCGACGACGGCCTGGCCGGTGGTTTCGTCGGCTGCGCCCACCACGGCGGCTTCCGCCACGGCGGGGTGGCTGACCAGGGCCGATTCGATCTCCGCCGTGGAAAGCCGGTGGCCGGAGATGTTCATGACGTCGTCCACGCGTCCCAGGAGCCAGACGTCGCCGTCGTCGTCCTTCTTGGCGCCGTCGCCCGCGAAGTACATGGTCTCGAACCGGGACCAGTAGGTTTCCTTGAAGCGTTCCGGGTCCCCCCAGATGCCGCGGAGCATGGCCGGCCAGGGTTCGCGGATGACCAGGAAGCCGCCGCGGCCGTTCGGCACGGATTCGCCGGCTTCGTCGACCACGTCCACTGCGATGCCGGGAAGCGGGACCTGGGCGGAGCCGGGCTTGGTGGCGGTGACTCCCGGCAGCGGGGCGATCATCTGGGCGCCGGTTTCGGTCTGCCACCAGGTGTCCACGATCGGGGCCGGGTTCTCCTTCTTTTCGCCGTTCTTTCCGGCGTTGGCGCCGATGACGTTCCGGTACCACATCCAGGCCTCGGGGTTGATGGGTTCGCCCACCGAGCCCAGGACCCGGATGGAGGAGAGGTCGAACTTGGCCGGGATTTCCTTACCCCACTTCATGAAGGTCCGGATCGCGGTGGGAGCGGTGTAGAGAATGGACACCTTGTACTTCTCGATGATTTCCCACCAGCGGCCCTGGTGCGGGGAGTCCGGGGTGCCTTCGTACATGACCTGGGTGGCGCCGTTGATCAGGGGGGCGTAGGCGACGTAGGAGTGGCCGGTGATCCAGCCGACGTCGGCCGTGCACCAGTACACGTCCGTTTCCGGATGCAGGTCGAAGACGGCCTTGTGGGTGTACGCGCCCTGGGCAAGGTAGCCGCCGGTGGTGTGCAGGATGCCCTTGGGCTTGCCCGTGGTGCCGGAGGTGTACAGGATGAACAGCGGGTGCTCGGAGTCATGGCCCACTGCGGTGTGCTCCGGCGAGGCCGCACCGACGGTGTCGGCCCACCAGTGGTCCCGGCCCTCGTGCCAGTCCACGTCCTGGCCGTTGCGCTTGACGACGACGACGTTCTCGACGGTGTGGCCGCTGCCGTCCCCTTCGTGGGACAGGGCGTCGTCCACCGCGTGCTTAAGTGAGCTGGGCTTGCCGCGGCGGTAGGTGCCGTCCGCGGTGACCACGAGCTTGGCTTCGGCGTCGTCGATCCGGGAGCGCAGGGCCTCGGCGGAGAAGCCGCCGAATACCACCGAGTGGATGGCGCCGATCCGTGCGCAGGCCAGCAGCGTGATGACCGCCTCGGGGATCATGGGCAGGTACACGGCCACACGGTCGCCCTTGGCCACGCCGAGGGATTCGAACGCGTTCGCGGCCTTCTTCACCTCTTCGGTGAGCTGCGCGTAGGTGTACGTGCGGGTGTCACCGGGCTCGCCCTCAAAGTAGATGGCCACCCGGTCGCCGTTGCCGGCCTCGACGTGCCGGTCCAGGGCGTTGTATGCGGCGTTGATCTCGCCGCCTACGAACCACTTTGCGAAGGGAGGGTTGGACCAGTCCAGCGTCTGGGTGAAGTCCTTGCTCCACGTCAGCAGTTCGCGGGCCTGCTTTGCCCAGAACGCGGGACGGTCGGCGTCGGCCTCTGCATAGTCAGCGGCCGTGACCACCGCATTCGCGGCGAATTCCGCTGACGGGGCGAACTTCCGGTCCTCCTGGGACAGATTTTCGAAGGCGTCGCCGTTCCCGCCCCGGGCGCCGTTGGCTGCGGCTCCGTTGGCTGAGGAGCCGTTCGCTGATGCGCCTCCGGCTGCCCCGGAGACGGCTTCGGCTCCGGAAATGGACGGGTTGGCCGGCACGTCGGTGTGTGCAGCGGTGGCCGTGGAGCTGGGTGTGTCCTGGGACATGGTGAACCTCATCATTCATCGATCTTTGCTGCGCGGGACGGACCGTCATCAGGCCACGGCCGGGCCGCGTGCGCGGCATCGGGCAGCGGCCGATCACGGCTGTACCGCAAAGAGCTGTTCCGAAATACACACTAATACCTGCCCCGCGGCCTGCGTGTGCCCCGTCACATAGTGAACCGTGAACGGCATTTATTAAGCGCCGAGTGGTTCCTGTACGGCGAGTACTGCGGCCTGGGGCACGGCCGATGGATACCGCGCGGACCTGTCCCGGAAGGTTGTGCACACCCCGCAAACAGGCGGGTGTGCTAGGCAAATTCTGCGGGTATTCCGCGAGTATTTCGCCTTGCCTGCCTCCGGCCCGTCAGCTAGTGATCAGGCAATCACTTGGCTAGGCTGAGATGGAGTTGTGACATCCGATGGAGGCGACAGGACCGCTTGCGGTCCGGTTTCTGCCTGCCGTTAGGAGGCGCCGTCCAGGGCGCCGCCATGCTAAGGAGAACAGAATGAACCAGCAAAGCCATGGACAGCACAAAGCCGTCCATCAGCATCCCGGTCAGGCGGCCGGCCCGGCGAATTCCGGCACGCCGGCAAGCGCCGACGGGTCCAAGCCCTCGGGAAGCAGGCTGACGGCACAGAAGAACGAAGCGGTCCTTGGCCCGTTCACCGTGCGGGACGTCACCGTCTTCGCATCGACGCTTCTTCTGTTTGTCGCCTCGCTGATCCCGATGTTCGCCTCCCGGTACAACCTGTGGAACCTGGGCAACCTCTTCTTCCTCGGCCTGGGGACCATCCTGCCCCTGATTGTGACCGCCCTCTTCGTGGCCCGCCGCTTGAGCCCCGAATCCAGGGTGCGGGTCGGGTCCCTGTCCATCGACCAGTTTGCCTCCGTGGTGGCCTCATTTGCGCTGGGCTTCTTCTTCCTGTCGGCCGCCCAGGAATTCATTCCGGTCATGCTGGTGGGACTGATCGGATCCGTGGGGCTTTTCGCGGCCACCGTGCTGGCACGCTTCATCCCCTTCTTCGCCGGCGACTTCCTGGACCGTGCCGAGGTTCCGGCGCATGTTGTGGCCCGTGAGTCCGCGGTGCCGTTCCGCAAGCCCAGCGCCCCGAAGGAGTCCAAGCCGGCGAAGGACCCGGGCTCCAGCGCGCTGGCCGGTTGGTCGAAGCGGCTGACGGCCGGTGCTGCGGCTGGCGGCGCGGGTGGCACCGGCGCCGCGCCTGGCACCGGCGCGGGTGGCACCGGCGCTGCGGCCGGTGGCGCGGGTGCTGCCGGAAGCCCGGTGCCAAGCGGCGACCGTCCTTACGCCGGGGCTTCGGCCGCCGACGCACCTCGTGCCGCAACCCCGCAGGGAACAGCCCGGCAGGAGCCGACGCAGCATGACGGTGTCAGGCAGGGTGACGCCGTGCCCGCAGCTGCCGCTGGCGCTGCCGCGTCCTCGGGCCATGCGGCCGGCAACAACGCTGCCGCCGCCACGGGGGCGGCGGCGGTAGGTGCTGCGGCTGCCAGCCGCGTCACCGACACGTCGCCCAGAACGCAGGCAGCCGACGTCGTTCCTTCTGCCGCAGAGCGGACGCAGGCCGCCGCGGCGGCTCCTTCCGCACCGGAGGCCACGCAGGCAGGGGCAGTTCCCGCCTCCGGCCGGGCGTCCGAGGCCGTGGCTCCTTCCGCAGCGGCCGCGGGTGCCGAGGCGTCAACCTCGGCTCCCGCTGAGACGATGCTGAACCCCCAGGTGAAGTCGCAAGAGCCCATCGGTGCCACTGTCGACCCCTACAGCCGGCCTGAGGAACACGAGGATCAGCCGGTCCACGAGGCGTTCTGGTTCGCCGTTGCCCAGCCGCGCACTGCCGTCGACGAGCGGACGGGCATGCCCGCTTTCGTGATCGAACCCGGCGGGTGGGTTCTTGCGCTGGAGGACCGGGGTCACGAATTCCTGGTCCAGCACACTGATGGCCGGGTGGGCGTGCTGCGCGACCTCAGTAACATCGAGCGCGGCTAGCGGGCCGCCGGTGGCCACTTTTTCCGGGACTCCGAAGCCGGGCAGCATCATGCCGCGGTCGTCCGGGGAATCACTGCTGGCGCTGAAGCGGCGCGCACGCAGGATCAACCGGGCGCTCGCGGAGCTGTACCCTTACGCGCATGCCGAGCTGGACTTCCGCAGCCCCTTTGAGCTCCTGGTGGCCACTGTGCTCTCGGCCCAGACCACCGATGTGGTGGTCAACCAGATCACGCCGACGCTGTTCACCCGCTATCCGGATGCCCGAAGCATGGCTGAAGCCGACCCCGCCGAGCTCGAAGTGATCCTCAAGCCCACAGGGTTCTTCCGGGCAAAGGCGAGGAACGTCATGGCTCTGTGCAACCGGCTGGTGGACGAGTACGACGGCGAAGTGCCGCCCCGGCTGCAGGACCTGGTAACGCTGCCCGGCGTGGGCCGGAAAACCGCCAACGTGGTGCTGGGCAACGCATTCGGCATCCCCGGAATCACCGTGGACACGCACTTCGGCCGGCTTGCCCGGCGCTTCGGTTGGACCGAATCGGACGATCCCGTCTGTGTTGAAGCCGACGTGGCAGAGCTGTTCGAACCGCGGGACTGGACCATGCTCTCGCACCGGGTGGTGTTTCATGGACGCCGCGTGTGCCATGCGCGGAAGCCCGCCTGCGGCGCGTGCGCGGTGGCTACATGGTGCCCCAGCTACGGGGCGGGGGAGACGGATCCGGAGAAGGCCCGCAAGCTGCTCAAATACGAGCTCGCACCCGGGCAGGAAGTGCTTCTGGCGCAGCTGCTGGCGGAAACACACCGGGCTGCGGAAATCCGGATGGAATCACAAAAGCGGGGGAAATGACCGCCCGCCAGGACCTCGCGGACCTTATTGCCGCCATCGAAGCCGGGAGCGGCCCGGCGCGCAATCCCTACTGGCGCGATCTCACCGTGGACAACGCCGTTGCCCGCAAGGCCGCCGTACTGATGCTGTTTGGTGCCCTCGATAACGTCCCGGCTGCTTCAGGAAAGCCGTTGGCCCCGGCTGACCTCGATGTCCTGCTGCTGGAACGCGCCCACACCTTGGACGATCACCCCGGCCAGGTGGCGTTTCCAGGCGGCGGGATCGATCCGGGCGAGACGCCCATTGAAGCAGCCCTTCGCGAAGCCGAAGAGGAAACCGGGCTGGACTCGGCCGGTGTGGAAGTACTGGGTGCCATGCCGCAGCTGGCCCTGCCCCGCGGGAATTTCCTGGTGACGCCCGTCCTGGCCTGGTGGCACTCGCCCTCGCCCGTCCGGGTGGTGGACTACGGCGAATCGGCCCAGGTTTTCCGGGTCCCCGTCCGGGACCTCCTGGACCCCGACAACCGGGTGATGGCCACGGTCAGCCGGGCCGGCCAGTCGTTCCTGAGCCCCGCCTTTGTGGTGAACAGGGTGGTGGTCTGGGGGTTCACCGGGATGATCCTGAACGAACTTTTCGATCACCTGGGCTGGTCCGTCCCCTGGGACCGGACGAGGTTGCACCAGATCGATGTGTGAGCGCCCGGTATAGCTTCCGGGGCGGGCATTACTCTCCGGGGGCGCCGGCGGCCCGTGCCGGTCACCGGTGACGGGCGCCGGGGTCAAGGGCTATCCGGAGGCCAGTTCCCTCCGGCCGCGGTTCACGACAAGCCCCGTGGCCGCGCTCTCACGGACGGCGTTGATGCCGGCGACGACTCCCTTGAGTGTTTTGAACCGTGGCGAAACCGCCACTACCGTGCCGTCGTCGGCCTTGAGCCGGAAGTAGAAAGCTTCTTCTTCGGCGTTGATAATTTCGAATGTTCCAGCCACTTTGTGCTGCCTCCCCAAGTCTCCATGCGTCATTGCATCGGCCGGTTCTGTATCGGGTGCTGCACTGCCACTGCTGCGAACCGGCTAATTGAGCCTAACCGGGAGGTGAGACGGTTCACAAAGCTACCCGCAGGTAGGTTACAGAGCGCGACTTACAGGGCCTACTTCGCCCTGTCGTAGGAGTCCACCACTGCCACGCTCACCGGGAATTCCACCGGAATCCGGCCGAACAGCAGTTCCTTGGCGGCCGCGGCGGCCTCCTCGATCGCCTGGATGCAGGCATCCACCGAGTCTTCAGGGCAGTGGACCATCACTTCGTCATGGAGGAAGAACACCAGCTCGCCGCCCGGTCCGCCGGCCGACCGCATGGCGCGGAGCCGCCGTCGTAATTCCGCCAGCCAGCAGGCAGCCCAGTCTGCCGCCGACCCCTGGACCACGAAGTTGCGCGTGAACCGCCCGCGGGAGCGCGCAACCGCGTCCGCCCTCCGCTGTTCCTCAGCGGTGGTGGATTTCTGGCTCTGCAGCCAGCGGGCCGACGGCGGCGGGCTGCTGCGGCCCAGCCTGGAGGTGACCGTTCCACCCCCTTCGCCCTCCCGGGCGGCCTGTTCCACGAAGCCGACGGCGCGGGGGTACGTGCGGGTCAGCTGCGGCATGAGGCGCCCGGACTCGCCGGTGGTGGCCCCGTAGATGGCACCGAGCAGTGCCACCTTTGCTTTGGCCCGGTCACCGCCGAATCCCTGTGCTGCGATGCCGGCGTAGAGGTCCTTGTCCCGGGCTGCTTCGGCCATTTTGGAGTCCTGGGCCAGGGCAACCAGGACCCGCGGCTCGAGTTGCGAGGCGTCAGCCACGATGAGTTTGTGGCCGGGATCGGCATGCACGGCGCCGCGGATCTGGCGCGGAATCTGCAGTGCACCGCCGCCGCGCGACGCCCATCGCCCGGAGACGACACCTCCCACCACATACTCAGGCCGGAAGCGGCCATGGTTCACCCAGGCGTCCAGCCAGGCCCAGCCGTTGGCCGCATGCAGCCGTGCCAGCTTCTTGTAGGCGAGGAGCGGTTCGATGGCCGGATGGCTGGACTCCTTCAGCTCCCATTGCCGGGTGGTCTTCACCTCGATGCCGTTCCGGTGCAGCGCGCGCATGAGTTCCTGCGGCGAATCCGGGTTGAGGCTTGGCGAGTTCAGGAGCCTGCGGAGCTCGGAGTTCAGCGCCTCGAGCTTCGCGGGCCGGTGGCCCAGGGGCGGGCGCGGTCCCAGGTAGTCCGCCAGGATCTGTTCGTGCAGTTCTTCCCGCCACGGCACACCGGTGTGCTGCATTTCCGCGGCGATCATGGCGCCGGCGGATTCAGCGGCGAGGAGCAGCTGGAGGCGCTGCCTGCGGTTCGCGTCCGTGCTCGCCTGGCCCAGTGCCTCCTGCTGGGCGGCGTACTCGGTGCGCAGCTCCTCCAGCGAATGTTTTGGTGCCCGGCTGAGTCCTGAGTCCTCGAAGAGCGCCCCCTGGTGTGCCGGCTGGGGTGGCGGCTGCAGGCTGCGGGGCGGCTGCTGCGAGTCGTCATCCTGGGTGAGTTTGTCCGCGTTCCGGGCGTAGGCAGTGTGGGCGGTGAACTCGGAATGGGCCAGGATGGCGCCGCAGAGCGTGAGGTCGTAGCAGCGTTCCAGCTCAACCCCCGCCGCCAGCAGCGCCGGGTACCAGTCCTGGGTCCGGTGCCAGATCCAGCGCGGGCGCCGCTTTTCGAGTTCACGTACGACGCCGGCCAGTTCGCCGGCGCTCACGAGGCGCGGTTTGGGGTTTGCCGGGTTAGGGGAGCCGTCTGCGACGAGTTCCTGGAGGGCTGCGCCGTCGGCGTGGGCGGACAGCAGCAGGTACATAGACCTAATTCTGCCCTGTGGAGTGACATGCCTGCGCCGCCGACTGGCCCATGGGCCTGTGGGCCTGTGGGCCTATGTGCCTGTGTGGCCGGGCGCAGGTGCGGGGCCGGCGCCAGGGCGGCTGGCGCCCTGGCGGCAGCGGGCCCGTGCGGACAGCTTCCGTCCGGGGCGGGGCCTTGGCAGGTCCGCTGGGGCACTGCCCCTCCACAGGCGCACGGGGCAGGAGGTTGTCCACATGGCTCGCCGGGGATCTGTCGGACGGGCCGGCGGATCGGCACAGTGGCAGGATGAGCAGGCAGCATCTTCAGGAACCCATGCCGGAACCGACGCCGAAAGTCACGCGGGATCTCGGCGGCCAGGCCCCCGTGAGGTCCTCCGGCGGAGGTGCCCGTCCGCCATCCGGACCGGCTTCAGGGCCTCCGGATCCGGCCACGGCGGCACGCCGTGCCGCGCGGGCTGCACCGCCGGGAGGTGCGGGCGCCGCGCGCGGAAGCCAGCCCCGGGAACGGAACGGGACTGACACGGAGGCGGGAGAACAGCAGACACGGGCGCGGCCGATGCGCGGCCGGCAGGCGCCCGGGCGGCAACCTGCTGCGGGCAGGCGGCCAGCCCAGGCCCGGACGGCAGACCGTGCCGGTACAGCCGCGAAGGGTACGCCGGCGGCGCGGGCTCCCGGCGCATGGCTTCCGGCCGAGTCGGCGGAAACGCTTCTGGTAACGGGCTTCGATTTCCTGCGCGGCGAGGTTGAACGGATCGTGGCCGCAGCCGGCGGCCAGCTTCGCGTCGCAGCCGATGCCACGGAAGCCGCCCCGTTCTGGGACACCGCAGCCGTAGTACTCGTGGGCAGCGATATCCGAGAGCTGCCGCCCCGCCGCCGGGCACCCGCCGTGCTCGTGGGCCTGGGCGGTGAGGGCGACAGCCTCTGGCACCTTGCCGCCGCCCTGGGTGCTGAACGCGTCGCGGTTCTCCCGGACGCGGCCGCGTGGCTGGCCGAATACCTCAGCCGTTCCCGGTCACCGGAAGCCGGCGGGCTCGTCCTGGGCGTGACAGGCGGGTGCGGGGGAGCCGGTGCCACCACCGCTGCGATCTGGATCGCCCAGGCTGCCGCGGAGTGGGGAGCGCGCGTCCTGTTGATCGACGGCGATCCCTGGGGCGGCGGCCTGGAACTCGCCCTGGCCGCCGAGGAATCACCCGGCCTTCGGTGGACAGACCTATCCGAGGCGAGCGGGAGCATCGATCCCGAGCAACTGTCCGACGCGCTGCCCGTCGCGGGCGGGTTCTCCTTCCTGTCCTGGCCAGGCAGCCGTGAACGCCAGAAAGGTGTGGAGGCGGCCACCGTGGGCGGTGTCCTCGATGCCGCCCGGCGGGGCTACGAACTGGTCCTCGTGGATATCGGCCGCGGAACGGAGCCGCTGCGGACGTTCGCTTGGGACTGCGACCGCATCCTGGTGGTGGCCCCCGCGCAGCTGAAGGCCGCCGTTTCTTCCGCCAGGCTGCTGCAGGAACTTCCGCCGGTGGACACGGCGCTGGTGATCAGGGGCAAAGCGGGGGCTGTCCTGGACGGGCCACTGATCGCGGAATCCGTGGGGCTGCCCCTGCAGGGACTAGTCCCGGAAGTAAAGGGCACGGCCAACGCCACGGAGCTCGGCCGCCTGTTGGAAACGGGACGCCGGCGCACCGTGCGCCGGTTCGCCGCTTCGGTTTTGGACCTCCTGGGTGGTGAGTTCCCGTGAGCACGCCTTCGCAACCGCCCGGGATGTCCCGGTTTCCGGGTCCCGCCGGAGGCCTAAGGCGGCGGCACAACAGTGCCTTGGACGCCGGGCTCCTCGAATCGGTCCGGGAATCGGTGATGGCAGATTCCGGTCCCGTGACTCCGTCCCGCGTGGCCGCGGCGGTCCAAGCCACGGGCAGACTCCTGGGCACCGCAGGGTCGCTGGCCGCCGTCGAACGGATCAGCGCCGAGCTCAACGGGTTGGGACCCCTGCAAGTGCTGACCAGGGATCCATCAGTGACGGACATCTTCGTCAACGCCCCGGACTCCGTCTGGCTGGACCGCGGAAACGGCCTGGAGCAGGCGGCGGTGTCATTCTCCTCTGAAAACGAAGTCCGTTCGTTGGCGGCCCGGCTCGTGGCGGCAGGCGGGCGGCGCCTTGACGATGGCTCCCCCTGCGTGGACGTCAGGCTCGAAGCCGGATACCGGATCCACGCGGTCCTGCCGCCTATCTCGACTGCCGGGACGCTTCTGAGCGTCCGGATCCGCCGTCACGAGGTGTTCACGCTGGACGAGCTCCGCGCCGGCGGCATGTTTGGCTCCTTGATCCAGGACGTGCTGGAACGCGTGGTTTCCCGGCGCCTGAGCTTCCTGATCAGTGGTGCCACCGGGTCGGGGAAGACCACCCTCCTCTCAACGCTGCTGGGTCTGAGCCAGCCCGGCGAACGGCTCGTCCTGATCGAGGACGCTTCGGAACTGAACCCTGTCCACCCGCACGTGGTGTCGCTTGAATCGAGGCATGGAAACCTCGAAGGCGGCGGTGCGGTGGACCTTGCCGAACTCGTCCGCCAAGCCCTCCGGATGAGGCCGGACCGTCTGGTGGTTGGGGAATGCCGCGGAGCCGAAGTCCGCGAACTGCTGACGGCCATGAACACCGGACACACCGGGGGCGGCGGAACCATCCACGCCAACACGGCCGCAGCCGTTCCTGCCCGGCTTACGGCGCTGGGGGCCCTCGCCGGAATGGGCCAGGACGCCATGCGTCTGCAGGTTGCCAGCGCCTTGGACGTCGTGGTGCATGTTGAGCGGTCCCGCGGGGTCCGCCAGGTGGCATGCATCGGCGTGGTTGAGGACGGCCACCTCGGACTGGAGGTCTCGGTCGCCGTGGCTGCGCACGGGGGTGCGGTCAGCCTGGGGCCCTCGTGGCCAAAGCTGGCCCGACGGCTGGGCATTGACGAATCCGGCGCTGCGGACCACGGTGCGGGACCGATGGGACCAGTGGCCGGGGGAGGCGAATGATGGTCCTGTTCGTTACAGCGCTGGCACTTGCTGCGTGGCTCGTTGCCCGGCCGCCCGGCGGCAGCTCAGTAAGGATCCGCAAAGCACTGAAAACCGGGCATCCCGAGTCGTGGGACAGGGGAGGTGCCCGAGGTTCGGGCAGCGGCACGGGCAAGGGCGGCCGGCGCGGCGCGTCAGGGGCCTGGCGCGCCATCTGGCCCGGAAAGTCGCGCCAGCCAGAGCATTGCGTGCCTATGACGGTGGTGGTCCAGCAATTGGCCGCCCTGCTCAAAGGAGGCCGAACACCGTCAAAGCTGTGGGATGAACTCTGGATGGTCTACGCCACGGACGGCCGATCAGGTGACGGACCCGCTGACGGACCGTCGCTCACCCCTGCGTCGTTGTCGATGCTGTCGGTGGCCCGGGCTGCCGCCATGCGAGGTTCTCCCGCAGCGGACGCCATCCGGGCGGCGTCCTCCGCCGCCTTCCGGGGAAGCAAAAGCCGCGAACGGCGAATCTGGGGCGATCTCGCGGCCTGTTTCGACATTGCGGCGGCGAGCGGCTGCCCGCTGGCGGACGTCCTGAGCCGCCTGGCGGCGCAGCTGGAAGTGGAGGACGACGCCGAAGCCGCCCGCCAGACCGCCCTGGCTGGGCCGAAGGCCACCGTCACCCTCCTGACCTGGCTTCCGCTGCTGGGTCTGGGGCTCGGAGCCGCCCTCGGCGTGGATCCGCTGTCCATCCTGCTTGGCACGCCGTTTGGGATGGCTGCGCTCGCCGCCGGCGTAGCGCTGACCGTGGCCGGCCGGATCTGGTCCGCCAGGCTGGTCCGCTCTGCCATCGGAACACCATGACGGCGGAATGGCTGCCGTCGGTGGTCATGGCACTTGTGCTGGCCGCTGCCTCCGCACTGGCCTTGACAGGACGCGGCAGCGCGCACAGGAGGTTTCTTCGGCGAAGTCGTATGCGGGTGGACAACGGAAGGAACGGCGACGACGCGCCAGCGGCTCGGCCGGATCTTCGGGCGGGGGACGGCCTGAGCGACACCGCCATGATGCTTGAACTGATCGGGGCCATGCTGGACGCCGGTTCGGGGATCGGCCGAGCCTTGGAACTCGTCGCGGATTCAGCCTCCCCGGAGTATCACGAATCGCTCCGGCCCGTGGTGGCCGCCCTGGCCATCGGGGCCGACTGGGAAACAGCGTGGCGCAGTTCCGAGTCCCGGACTCCGGAGCTGCTGGTCCTGCGGCAGGCCCTCGGCTTTGCCGCCCTGACGGGGGCGCCGTCGTCTGCCATTCTCTACGCCCAGGCAGCAAGGCTGCGACGCGAACGCTTCCGGGCAGCGGAAAAGCGTGCGGCCGCACTCGGCGTCAGGCTGGTTGTCCCGCTCGGGCTCTGCTCCCTGCCCGCTTTCGTCTGCCTTGGCGTGGTGCCCGTGCTGCTGGCGATGCTTCCGTCCGGAAGCTGACGGAGGGGTCCCGTGTGGGGACGTCGGAGTGTTCCTCCACAGCCCCGACTTTCCGGGCTTTTCCACTTAGCCGAACCTCGCACTTAATTCCTTCCGGCCGGGCCGGGAGAGTCGAACCAGCCGGCAAGTCAGCCGGAAACCAAATGAAAGGAACTGCCATGTCAATCACCTCCAACCACCGTCAGTATGCCCAGTCCGGAGCCGCCGCGCAGACCGGCCACGAGGACGCGGAAGTCCTGGAAATCTTCCCCGGCGCCCGGGACGCGGCGCCCGTCTCCGGCCGGACGCGCGGACGGCTCATGGGATCCGAGGTGGGAATGGCTACCGCGGAATACGCCATCGCCACCTTGGCGGCCGTGGGTTTCGCCGGGATCCTGGTGTTCATCCTTCGCAGTGACGAAGTCCGGGGTTTCCTGCTGAACCTCATCCGGACGGCGCTGGCGTTGCCATGACGCCAGCGGTGCGCCGGCAGCGGATGCCGGCGATGAAGGAGCCCGGCGGTCGGGGACACAGCTGGTCCGGGTCCAGCGGTTTGCGGTTGCCGGGCGCGGGATTGCGAGGTCCGGGTCCCAACGGTTCGGGGAAGGACCGTGGAGCTGTCACCGCGGAATTCGCGGTGGCGTTGCCGGCGGTCCTCCTTCTCCTTGCACTCCTGCTCGCGGGATCGGGGGCCGGGATTACCCAGCTGCGGCTCGAAGAAGCGGCACGGGCCGGGGCGAGGGCACTGGCGCGCGGGGAAGACCCCGGAGCCGTGGAAGGGATCGTCCGGCACCTCGCCGGGGCCTCGGCGTCATCGGTGGTCGTGGCTGAGGGTGAATGGCTCAGTGTCACGGTTTCAGACAGGGTCTCCGGTCCCGTCGGGTCCGTCGTGCCGTGGGCACTGTCAGCCCGGGCCCTGGCCCGGAGCGAGACTGCCCGGAGCCAAACCGCCGAGTCCGCAGGTGTCCCGCCGGCGGAGGCCTGGCCCGCACCGGCACGAGCCGGACAGGCGTGGGAACGGCGTCCGGAAGCCGCGGCCTCGTGAAGCCGCCGCGGCACCGAAAACCGGGCTATCCGGAACCGGGAATTGCGGCACCACGGCATGTGGCAGCGCGCGGACCGGAGGCCGGCGAGCGGGGGCGGACCAATGAACGTGGATCCGGAACGGTCCTTGCCGCCGGGCTCGGACTAGTGGTGATTGTAGCCATGGCGCTAGTGCTGCTCCTGGCCCAGTCCGCCGTAATGGCGTCCAGGGCGGCGTCGGCCGCCGACCTCGCCGCGCTGGCGGCAGCCGACGCGTTGCGGGGGATCAGCCAGGGCGTGCCGTGCTCCGTTGCGGCCGATGTTGCGGGCCGGCAAGGTGCGAAGATAACCAGTTGCTCGGAAGGGGGAAATGACACCGTGGAGGTCCGAACGGAGCTCCTGAACCGAAGCATGGTCGGCGCAGCCACCGGTCACGCACGGGCGGGTCCTCCTCCGTGACCGGGCACCCATGAGAGCCCTGCTGACCGGGCACCCATGAGAGCCCTGCTGACCGGTCACCCATGAGAGCCCTGCTCAGAACCGGGCGGCGTGCTCCGCCGGCCGGGCAGCCTCGGCGTGGGCACCCGTCGCCAGTTCAGCATGCGGCTGCTCGGCGGGCTGCTCGGTGGAGTCCTTCAGAAGTACGTCTATCAAGGTGATCGCCGCCGCCTTGTCCAGCGGGTTGTTCTTGTTGCCGCACTTGGGCGACTGGACACAGGACGGGCAGCCTGCGTCGCACTCGCAGGCCGCGATGGCGTCACGGGTCGCGGAAAGCCACACCTTGGCCTTGTCGAAGCCGCGTTCGGCAAAGCCCGCGCCGCCGGGGTGCCCGTCGTACACGAAGATCGTGGGCACCCCGGTGTCGGCGTGTATGGCGGTGGATACCCCGCCGATGTCCCAGCGGTCGCTGGAGGCGACGAGCGGGAGCAGCCCGATGGCGGCGTGTTCGGCCGCGTGCAGGGCGCCGGGGAACTGGGCTTCGATCAAGCCCGCCCCCGTCAGCGATCGGTTGTCCACCACAAACCAGACAGCCTTGGTGAACAGGTCCCTGGCGCCCAGCTCCAGCGGTTCCTCGCCCAGAATTTCATTCGAAATCAGTGCCTTGCGCTGGAAGGAAACCACCTGTGTTGTCACCTTCACGTCCCCGAAGTGCACGGCGACGTCGCCCCACTGGGCGGTCCGCTGCGTTTCCAGGACTTCGATCTGGGTCACGTCACGGGCAGTGGTGTAGTAATCGGGGTTGGCGCGGCGCACCATCACACAGTGGTCCGCCTCGTTCAGGTCCTCCACCACATAGCTGTCGCCCTGATGCACGTACACGGCGCCCGTGTGGGCCTGGTAATGCGTTTGCGGCGAGTCCATGGTGCCGAGCAGTGAGCCCGTCTCGGCGTCGACAATGCTTACCGGCCCGCCGCCGTCCGCCCTCAGGTTCACCATGGCCGCCGCGCTCTGCGGGTGGGTCCAGAACCAGCCGGCGGGACGTTTGCGCAGGTAACCCTGGGCGACGAGCTGGTCGAGGAGTTTCTCCGAGGTGGGGCCGAACAGATCAAGCTCCGTGTAACCCAGCGGCAGTTCAGCTGCGGCGGCACACAGGTGCGGCCCCAGCACATAGGGATTGGAGGGATCGAACACCGTGGCCTCAACGGACACGTCAAAGATGGCTTCCGGGTGGTTCACCAGGTAGGTGTCCAGCGGGTCATCGCTGGCCACGAAAGCAGCGATGGCGTCCTGGCCGGCGCGCCCCGCCCGGCCGATCTGCTGGAAGAGGGAAGCCCTGGTGCCGGGCCAGCCGGCAACCAGGACGGCGTCGAGCCCGGAGATGTCGATGCCGAGTTCAAGGGCGGAGGTGCTGGAGACGCCCAGGAGTTCCCCTGACCTCAGGGCCTTCTCCAGCGCCCGCCGCTCCTCGGGGAGGTAGCCGGAACGGTAGGCGGCAACACGCTGGGGCAGGCTGGGATCCACCTCGTCCAGGAGCCGCTTGGTGATCGCTGAGATGGTCTCGGCCCCGCGCCGGGACTTGATGAACGCGATGGTCCGGATCCGGGAGGAGACCAGGTTCGCCAGCAGGTCAGCGGTTTCGGCCACGGCGGTTCTGCGTTCCTTGGCACCGTTCTCGCCGCGTAGTTCAGTGAGGGCAGGTTCCCAGAAAGCCACGGTGGTGGAGCCGTGCGGTGAGGAATCCTCGGACACGGCCCGGACCGGCGCACCGATGAGCCTCCCGAAGGACGTTCCCGGCTCGGACGCAGTGGCCGATGCCGCGATGAACACCGGACCAGGCTGGGACGTGCTGGTGCTGTAATAGGCGCAGATTCGCCGCAACCGGCGCATCAGGTTGGCCACGTGGGATCCGAAGACGCCGCGGTAGCTGTGGGCTTCGTCCACGATCACGTATTTGAGCCGGCGGAAGAAGCTGGCCCACCAGGCGTGGTTGGGCAGGATGCCGAAGTGCAGCATATCGGGGTTGGCCAGAATGAGGTTTGCGTGGTCCCGGATCCAGCGCCGTGACGCCGGGTCGGTGTCGCCGTCGTACGTTTCGGCCCTGACAGTCGGGAGCCTGAGCGAGCGGACGGCGGCAAGCTGGTCGGCGGCCAGCGCCTTGGTGGGGGAGAGGTACAAGGCCACGGCGCCGTCGTCGTGGATCTTTCCCGGCTCCGAAAGTACCCGAAGTTCCGAGCGGTGGATCGCGTCCAGCGCAGGCAGCTGATACGCCAGCGACTTACCGGAGGCGGTGCCGGTGGCAATCACCACATGTTCCCCGCCGTGGGCAAGGTTCGCCGCCTGGATCTGGTGACGGTACGGCTCATGGATGCCTACGGAGCCGTAGGCGTTGATGAGATCGGGGTGGGCCCATTCCGGCCACGGCTCGTTTACGGCCTCCCGGGCGGGAATGGTGCGGACATGACGCAGCTGCTCCGGGTCCGGGCCACGGCCCAGCAGCGGAATCAGGGAGTCATGCGGGTTCACTTCAATATTGTTTCATCCGGGCTCAAATCGCCCGGCCTCTGGCAGCCCGGGCTCCAACAACTCCGGCGTGGCGAACCGGTCCAACCAACGGCGTCGGCCGAAGCGTGTTTCCGCCGGAGGGAGCGGTGTCAGCCGACGGAAAGGTCGGCGCCTTCGTCTGACGAGGACAGCATCAGCACGTGGCACAGGGTTGTCCAACCCAGGTGCGAGTACAGCTTCTGGCCGTCCAGGGAGGCCAGCAGCAGGCCGTTTTCCACATCGTGCTCGAACGCCTGCGCCGCCAAAGCCTTCATGATGAAACTCCCCAGCCCGCGCCGCTGATAGGCCGGTTCGGTGACAATCTTGTCGAACACGGCCGTGTGTCCCACCACGAACACGCGGCCGCTCGCAGCCACGGATTCGCCGGCGCGCACCACTGCATGGTGGACGCCGTCGTCCTTGGACGTGGTGAGCTGCAGGTCGTCATCGGAGAGCCACGGATCTTCGGAGTCCTGCGTCTCCATGTCCACGATCATCATGGTCTGCGAGGCGGAGGTGACGTTCAGGCCATGTTGCTGGGCCAGATAGGTGTACCGCGCGACGTCGTTGGTGAGCACGGTGAGGATCCTGGCCGGCGCTTCCGCCGTCTTCGCAGCCAGCTCGGCGAATTCGGTATCGGAGGGATCGTGGGCGAAATATTCCCATTCCTTGGTGGTGTCCGCGCGCAGCGCGGCCGGGAAGCGGCCTTCCGTTCGCGTCTCGTAGCCTCGGCAACCGGCCCATCCGGTCACCCAGATTTCCACGAGGCGGGTGATGTCTTCAACCATGGCGTCTGGGCTCATGTGATGAGAGTATTCCAGCCCTGCCCCAAGCAACAGGGGGTATGGCCCGGGAAGCAGGCTTGCTATTGAATTGTGATCGGAGCCGCTGGTAGAGGCCAAGGCCCCCGATTCAGCGTTTCAGCCGCTTTCGGTCAGCAAGTACCCTTAAATACGTGGCTTTGAACCGAATTGTGCTCTTTTACGGCTTTACTCCGATCGCCGACCCCGATGCCGTGCGCCTGTGGCAGCGCGCCCTCTGCGAAAAGCTGGGCCTTACCGGTCGCATCCTCATCTCCAAGGACGGCATCAACGCGACAGTCGGCGGCGAGCTGAAAGCCGTCAAGCAGTACGTGAAGACGACCCGCGAATACAAGGGCTTCCACGGCATTGACGTCAAGTGGTCCGACGGCGGAGCGGAGGACTTCCCCCGGCTCAGCGTCAAGGTACGGGACGAGATCGTTTCCTTCGGAGCCCCCGGCGAACTCAAGGTGGACGCCAATGGAGTGGTGGGCGGAGGCACCCATCTCAAGCCCGAGGAACTCCACCAGCTGGTCGATGCCAAGAAGGAAAACGGCGAGGACGTGGTGTTCTTCGACGGACGCAACGCGTTTGAAGCCCAGATCGGCAAGTTCAAGGACGCAATCGTCCCCGACGTTGCCACCACGCACGACTTCATCAAGGAACTCGAGTCCGGCAAATACGACTCCCTCAAGGACAAGCCGGTGGTCACCTACTGCACCGGCGGGATCCGCTGCGAGGTGCTTTCGAGCCTCATGGTGAACCGCGGCTTCAAGGAGGTCTACCAGCTCGACGGCGGCATTGTCCGCTACGGCGAGACCTTCAAGGACCAGGGCCTCTGGGAAGGGTCCCTGTACGTCTTCGACAAGCGCATGCACCTGGAATTCAGCGACGAAGCCAAGACGATCGGCGAGTGTGTCCGCTGTTCGGCCCCCACCAGCAAGTTCGAGAACTGTTCCAACCCGAGCTGCCGCACGCTCACGCTCTACTGCCAGGATTGCGCCTCCAGCCCGGAGACGCTCCGCTGCCCGGAAGGCTGCGCCGCATAAGTTCGGCATCGCGGTGTTCAGATCCGGCTGATCCGGTAGGCGAAGTTCGCTGCCGACTGGGCCGCCACTTCCACGCTGAGCACGGCGTCGTTGGACACATGGACCACGTTCACCCTTGACGTTCCGCACCGCAGGCTCAGGTCCACGAGGGAGAGTTCCCCGTTGCGTACCGTGAATGACACCCTGCGAGGGCTCTTGCAGGCCAGCGTCAGCGAGTACGTGCCGCTGGGCAGCTGCCCGGTGCTTTCCTGGCGTGTGGTGCCCGCCTTGAGCAGGCCGAAACCCGTGTGGAAGACCTGGCCGGCTGTCTCCGGGAGCACCCGCTCAACCCAGGCATCCAGTTCAGCGCCCGTTACGGGGAGGTTCCGCCGCGGGTCCTGCGGGAGCGCCGCGTCGGTGAAGGGCGGCGCCGTCGCGGTGGGCAGCGGCCCGCGGCCGTCGTCGTACACGTACTCACAACCGCTCAGCGCCGCTCCAGCGGCCAGCACACCGGAAAGCACGACGGCGGCCGCCGCGGCCGTACGCCGTGGCACCCTTGGTGCCTGCACGGTGTGCATACTCTGACTCTAGGCCCGCCGCCACCCCCAAACCAGAGGCGGCCGGACGCGCGGCGGCAGCCCCGGCCGGACGTCAGGGCGAGGGCTCCAGAATCCGAACCGCCCCCACTGCGGCTTTGTAGACTATGCCCTCGTCCGGACTCACGATATAGGCGGTTACCGGGCCCGTTCCCAACTCAACCTGCTGGGTGACCGGTTGCCCGCAGGGCACGTCCATGCCGTGGGAGCCCGGGGCGGATCCGCGGGACGTCACTACCAGTTGCGCCTGCTCCGCCCCCACGCAGACGGCCGTGACGGTATACGTGCCTGCCCCGGTCAGTACGCCTTTGTACGTCAGTCCGCCTCCGGCTCCGCCGTGCCCGCTGATGGCGCCGGCAGCCCCGCCCGCACCCACAGGGACATCCGCCAGCAGCAGTTCGACGGCGGCCATGTTGCGGTCCAATTCCGCTAAAAGTTCAGGATCCGTGGAAGGCAGCGGCAAGGGGCTTGCGCCACTGCTGCCCGTCGCGCCAGCGGAGCGGGACGGCTCCGGCCCGACGTCGTTCGCGTATTCGCAGCCGGCCAGGCTGGCGGCGACGAGGGCACCAAGCACGGCGCCGGCCACCAGGAACACCGCGCGTTTTGGCGCCCGGACCGCCACTACTGCCCGCCCCCAGTGGACGGCAGCAGGCTGTACGCAGCCCGGACCGGATCATGGGTGGCATCCACCCTCACCAGGACGCCGTCCGGTCCCACAGGAATATCCGCAGGAAAAGGCCTGCCGCACGTGAAGCCGCTGCCAGCGTGCAGATCGTCACCGTTGGGTTTGAATACCGTTATCTCGACGGCGCCAGTGCCTTCGCAGACAAAGGTGAGGGTCAGTGTTCCGGGAGACTCAACCGGCCCGGAACGATGCCACTGGCCCGGCACCGGATAGCCCCGCACCTCTCCGGGTTGCTCCGGACCGAGTTGTTCCGCGGCCCAGCCGTTGGCCGGACCCGCCGATGAACCCGGTACTTCAGGGTATGGTTCCAGCCGGACGCCGCTGGCGCCGAAGTGCGGGTCGGCGGCGGCCGCCACCCTTGCCGTGATCAGGCCGCCCTGGTGGGTGAGGCGCATGACCCGCCGTGTATGGCAGAGGATGTTTGACTCCTCGGCGTCGGCCCCGCCCAGGCGTACCTCGAGCTCTGCATACTGCGCGGCAACGCACGCAGCCGTCAGGAGATAGTCGCCGGCCGGAACATCGGCGCTCCACGCGGCCGCTGCCCCTGTTGCGGTGAGGTATGGAAGCTCATCGGTTCCCGGCGGACCCAGAAGCCGCCTCATCTGTTCGTCGTTGGCCTGTTCAGGTGGAACCGCGGGAGAGTTCGATGCAACCCCGGAGTCCGGGTGTCCCGGGCCGGCGTTCGACGGCGGCGCCGACGCAGCAACGCCCGGCGGACCGCCGTCGTCCGCGTATTCACAGCCGCCCAGCGACGCCGCGAGCAGGCCCAGAGCCGGCACAACTGCGGCGACGCCCTTCATCCGCTTCCCCCAGAGAGCTGACATGTCCCTGAGCATACGCACCTCCGCAGACGGTGCAAGTCACAGAGCTAGCTGCCGGCGGCCAGATGATAGGCGTAAATCAGCGGAGCATCCACGCTGGAGGCGCTGACCTGCACGGCGCCGGCGGCGGGCACGGTTATTTTGGCGCTCTCCCGGCTGCCGTTGCAGGCGGCCCCGGCCTCGGCGAGCTTCGTGCCGCCGGCCGTGACGGTGAAGAAGGCCTTGCCGCCGCCGTCGCACGTCATGGTGAGGGTGTACACGCCGGCCGGAACGTCGGCCGCGTCCTTGACCAGCGGCTCGCGGTTGAGGATCTTACCGGCATCCTCGAGCACCGTTCCGCTGGCCGTCGGCAGCGCGGTGGCCTTCCAGGCCGGGACGTCGGCATTCTCGATGGAAACCGCAGATGAGCACGCCGAGGCGGCCACCACAAGGCAGGCGCCCACGGACGCCGCGCCGACGATGCGCCTCAGTGCAGGCAGTCGTTGCGGCCCGGAAGAACGTGAAAGCATACCTCCAACTTACCCGCTGAAAAGGGCGGCCCGGTCCCGCGGGCGGTCCCGGCAGGGGCCGCCGCAG
This sequence comes from Arthrobacter sp. SPG23, assembly GCF_000876655.1. Taxonomy (GTDB): domain Bacteria; phylum Actinomycetota; class Actinomycetes; order Actinomycetales; family Micrococcaceae; genus Arthrobacter. The sequence continues at coordinate 203,537 of NZ_JYCN01000025.1, read as the reverse complement.
CACGTTCTCGCGGTGCTGTTCTTACACAAGCTCATCGAGGCGGCGCCAGAACGCCGCACGGATGGCCTTCCGGATGTCCTGGAGGTCCGTCTTCGCTTCGCCGATCTTCGCGGCACAGTCCTTGATCAGGACCCGGTCAATCGTCGGCGGCAGCAGCGGACGCTCGGCGAGGAGTTCGTTGAGTTCCCGCTGGCTGACGCTCCCGTGCCAGTTGTCCGCAAGACTCACAGCCACTGCTTCGGCGCTTTCCACCAGATCGAACCAGGGGCTTTGCGCGGGGGGTGCTCCGGTGGCGGTGGAATACACCGGTTCCCGGCGCACAACGCCGGCTGCCGGCACCGGACGCAGGTCCTGCTGCACCCGCCGGGGGCCAGGCGTCGGCACCGGCCTGCCGGATGATCCCGCCGGGGCGGCAGCGGCGGCGGCGGCAGCTGCGGGCTCTGCAGGAACGGGAGATCCGGCAGCCTCAGAAACGGACCCCGCCGCAGAACCTGCCGCGGTAGCCGCGTCGGCACCCCGGGCGGGAAAAACACCCGGCCCGGGAACAGGCCGCGTGCCGGGAACGTGGGCCGCACCGTTGCCGGAAATACTGACTTCAGCAGGCCCGGTTTCGGAGGAAACGGCGGCGAAGGCGGCAAGCTCAGCCACCGGCGCCGACTTCGCAAAGCAACGGTCCAGGAGCGTCTGCGGAAGCGTGGCGATATCGTCAACCTGCAACGCCAGATGCTCCGCCACCGCGGTAACCCCCAGCCGGTGGCCCTGGTTCTCGATCCCCAGCAGCACCACCTTCATACCGAGGTCCTGCGCCGCTTCCACCGCCTCGGCGAGGTCGTCGTCGCCGGAGAGAAGGTAGGCGACATCGGCCGACCGGTTCCGCGCCACCCCCACGAGGTCCAGCCCGAGCTTAAGGTCCACGCCTTTTTGCTCGCCGTTGTAGGACATGCGCCCCAGCCGAACCTTCACCCCCGGCAGCAGGCCGATCCGCTTGTGTTCGTCGCTGAACACGCCGTCCTTGGCGGCGTCATACCAGTACATCCTCAGCAGATCCCGGCTGTCGCGCTCGCTGACAAATTCCTGGATACCGTCCACCAGGCTCTTGTACTGGACGGAAAAGGCAGAGCGCAGCGAGTTCCCGGTGACCCGCAGCCCGCCCGTTGCCAGAAGGAAACCTGCGTCAACGAAGATCACACTTTTGCGGCTCATGCTCAGAAGCATAGGTGGTACTGCCGACAATCCCGCCCCGGGCGGCGCGGAACGGGGCGAACCCGGCCTGAAGGGCGCAGCCCCGAACCATAGACTTGCACAGTGACTGAAACAGCTATGGACTTCACGGCCGGCAACACCTCCGACGCCCCCCGCAGCGACCTCCCGGAGCTGCTGGCCGCCCTCGCCGCGGACCTGCGCGGCGTCGGGTTCACCGTGGATGGAGTGGCCGGGCTCCTCGGCGACTCCGCCTATTCCGCCCTCAGCCGTGACCAGATCATCCCCTCCTTGATCGCCACCGAAAAAGCCGCCAAGGGTGACCCGGACGCGGCGGCGCTTGCCGCCGTCGTACGCCTGTGGCTGCTGGCGGTGCCACAGCGCGCCGAAGTGCTCGACGCCGCCCTCCCGGGGATCCGTACCGAGGGCCTCCTCACGCTGGGACTCGTGGAACCTTCCACGGCGGCGGAAGACGGCGCGGATCCTGCGTGGGGAACCGTCAGGGCGAAGGCGGATCTGCGGCCTTACGGCTGGGGCGGCGACACCGCAACAGACGCGGACGAGGCAGGTGCGGACAGTAGCGGGGGCACCGACCTGTGGGTGGCCAGCGACCTCGCGGCGCACCAGCAGCCCGGCGTTCTGCGCCACGACCACGTGCTGGGAATCGGGCAGGCCTCCACCACTCTGGTGCAGACCACGATCCGCCGGCATGTGTCGAAAGCACTGGACCTGGGTACCGGCTGCGGCATCCAGACCTTCCACCTGTTGCAGCATTCGGACCACGTGACAGCCACGGACATCTCCGCCAGGGCGCTTGCCTTTACCCGGTTCAACCTGCTCCTGAACGCCGAAGCGCTCCGTGTCGACCCGGCCCGGCCGGAGGACCGCGTGAGCCTGCGCCTGGGCTCGCTGCTGGAACCCCTGGCAGGGGAGACCTTTGACCTGGTGGTGTCCAACCCGCCGTTCGTCATCACGCCGCGGAGCCCGGGGGAGGCCGCGGCGGACCAGTTCACCTACCGTGACGGCGGCCTTCCCGGCGACGACATTGTTGCGTCATTGGTCCGGGACCTGCCATCCGTCCTTGCCCCGGCCGGAACAGCCCAACTATTGGGTAACTGGGAGGTCGCCGCGGGAACGTCATGGCAGGAAAGGCCGCAAAGCTGGGCCGGAACGGACGTGGATGCCTGGTTCATCCAGCGCGAACTGGTGGGGCCGGAACAATACGCCGAAACGTGGCTGCAGGACGCCTCCGAGTCCCGCGACCGCCGGCACTACCAGGACGCCTACGCCGCCTACCTGGACGACTTTGCCTCGCGAAACGTGGCGGGGATCGGATTCGGCATGATCTTCCTTCGGCGGCCCGCTGCCGGCGCCCGGCCGGTCATCAGCCGGTTCGAGGAGATCACCTATCCGATCGAGCAGCCCATCGGCCCGCACCTGGGAGCAGCGGTGGAGCGGGCCGACTGGCTGGCGGCCAACGATCTGGCCGCCGCCCACCTGCTTGTGGCCGAGGACGTCACGGAGGAGCGCCACCAGCGCCCGGGGGCGGAACATCCCGGCGTGATCCTGTTGCGCCAGGGCGCGGGGCTCCGGCGCACCAACCTGCTGAGCACCGAGCTGGCCGGTTTCGTGTCAGCGTGCGACGGCGATCTGTCCGCCGGGCAGATCATCGGTGCCCTGGACGCGCTGCTGGGCGGGGGCGACGGATTCGACGGCCAGGCGTTCCGGGACGGTCTCCTCGCCGAAGTCCGGAACCTGGTCCGCGACGGGTTCCTCCTCCCGGCCTGACCCGGCAACGGCAGGCTCGGCTGCAGCACCCCGGCCCGCGTGCGGGCGGGCAGGGTCCTCCGGGCCGTCTCCTGAGCCGAAGCGCCACAGCACGGTGATGGCGATGGCCAGGGACACCACCGCGCCGGTGCCGCCGATCAGCAGAAAGCCCGTCCGGACGGGCAGCAAGGCCCCCAGCAGTCCGCCGAAGGCCAATGCGGCAATGGTGATGGCGCGGGTCAGGCCTCCGATCATGGACATCGCCTGGCCGCGGCCTTCCTCGGGCATCCGGAGGATCACGATGGCCCCGAAACAGGCGTTGAGGACGCCGCAGGAAACACCCATCCCGGTGTAGGCGACGAACATGATGTCCACGGTGGGTACCAGCCCGATGACTGCGAGCACTGCGGACGTCAGCGCCATTGATCCCAGCAGGATGCGGAGCCGCGCCCGGGGTGTTTTGATCAGGCCGGCGAGGGCGGCTCCGGCCGCCATTCCCAAAGCAAAAGCGGCAACGAGCAGGCCGTACTGCGTTTCGGAGGCGCCCATTTCGCCGCGAACGAGGAACACTTCGAGGACGTTGGTTGCCTCTCCCACGGCAATGAAGAACAGTGCGCCGAGGACCAGTGCCCAGACGAGGCTGTCCCGCCGGATGAGGCGGAGCCCGTCCATCAGGGCAGGCTGCTTCCGGCCGGCACGCTCGGCGGCAGTGCCCCTCCGGGTGCGGATCAGGAAGGCGCCCGCCCCCATCAGGACGTAGCAGGCGCTCGCCACGGAAAACACCAGTATTGAGCCGCCCCAGCCACTCAGCAGGCCACCCGCCGCGGGTCCGGCCATTCCGGCGATCATGATTGTTGCCTGCATGGTCCCGACAGCGCGGGGTGTGCGCTCTTCACCGACGATCCGGGGCAACAGGGCCTGGAACGTTGGTCCGGCCACCGCCTGGCAGGCGTTCAGCACAAGAGTCAGCAGGAAGAGCGCGGGAAAATAGTTATCCAGGAAGTGCATGCTCAGGCCCATGCCCGCCACGGCGGCGGCACTTCCAGCGGAAGCCGCCGTCGCGAGCGTCCGGGAATCGCGCGTGTCCGCCAGCCTCCCGGCCCACGGGGCAAGGACCACCAGCGGCAAGGCGGAACACAGAAGGTAGGCGGCCACCACCCAGGAACCGGCAAAGGCAATCGTGCCGGCCGCCGCGGCGGCCTGCAGATGCAACATCACGCTGACCACAACTGCACCCATACCGGCGGCAGCCATGAAGCGGGCGCTGCTGGCTAACAGGAAATCCCGGTTTCGCCAGAGTGCTGGATTTACTTGTAATAAGGCAGGCGATGGCCTGGCCGTGTCCCCCATGTCCGCGAAACTACTCCCCGGCTGGCGCGGATGTCAAGCGTTTCTTTCAGAGTTGCCGGATGGCCGATAGAATGGGGACGTGAACGCAGAAACTCCGGAGCCGGAGCCGGCCGCGCCAGAGGCTGCCAAACGCAGGATGCGGCCGGAGAAGAAGGTGGAGATCACCGATCCCAAGGCCATCCGCGCGCTTGCCCACGCGGCACGCCTGGAAGTGATCTCGGAACTGTATTCCACACAGGTCAGCCGGACGGCCACGGAGCTTGCCACGCAGACGGGCCTGACGCCGAGTGCCATGAGCTATCACCTGCGGGCCCTGCAGAAGTGGGGCATCGTGGAGCCGGCCGCCACAGCGGGAGACGCGCGGGAACGTCGATGGCGTGCCGCCGGGACGGACTTCACCATTAACTCAGGCGGCGGCGTGGCCAGTCCCGAGTTCGCCGTTCTGGACCTCGAGCTGGACGCCTTCCGGCGCAGGGTCGACGCGTACGCCGGGGTCCGCGACGAGCGCAGGAAAAACAACGAATCGACCGAGGCGCCCGGGGTGGTGGTGCTGTCCAGCACCCTGCTGTACCTGACCCCGGCGCAGCAGTCGGAGCTGACTGCGAAGGTGTTCGGGCTGCTCAAGGAATACGAGCTTGAGGATCCGGACCAGGTCCCCGAGGGTGCGGAACGCATGGCCACAATGTGGTCCCTGATTCCGGACGATCGTAAGTGATGCACGGCACCCGTTTTCCACATGAATGCGCATCATCCTCCAAAATATGGTGAACTAGGCGAGTATGGGCCCATCTGCCCGAGCCAACCTTTTTCTGTAGGAGCACCGTGCCAAGTAAGGCCAAAACCGGCAAGAAACTCGTGATTGTGGAGTCTCCGGCCAAGAGCAAGACCATCGCCAAGTACCTGGGCGAGGGCTTCATCGTTGAGGCCTCCATCGGTCACATCCGTGATCTGCCGCAGCCGTCCGAGCTCCCCGCCGAACTCAAGAAAACCTCCATCGGCAAGTTCGCCGTCGACATCGAACACGACTTCAAGCCGTACTACGTGGTGTCCCCGGACAAGAAGAAGAAGGTGACTGAGCTCAAGGCTGCGCTCAAGGACGCTGACGCCCTCTATCTCGCAACCGATGGGGACCGCGAAGGCGAAGCCATCGCGTGGCACCTGCTGGAAGTGCTCAAGCCCAAGGTCCCCGTGTACCGGATGACGTTCGGCGAAATCACCAAGGAAGCCATCCAGCGCGCCATGGGCAACCTGCGCGATGTCGACCAGGACCTCGTGGATGCCCAGGAAACCCGACGCGTTCTGGACCGCCTCTACGGCTACGAAATTTCCCCGGTGCTGTGGCGCAAGGTGGCCCGGGGCCTGTCCGCCGGCCGCGTCCAGTCCGTGGTCACCCGCATGGTGGTGGACCGCGAACGCGAACGCATGGCGTTCAAGGCCGCGTCCTACTGGGACCTCACCGGCCAGTTCGGTGCAGGCAACGGCGCTACGTCGTCATTCAAGGCGAAGCTCGCCGCCGTGGACGGCGCCAAGGTGGCCAGCGGCCGGGACTTCAACGACGACGGCGAACTCACCTCGCGCAACGTCACGCACCTGAATGAGGAACTCGCCACGTCGCTGGCAGCGGGGCTGCAGAACGCGGAATTCCGTGTCCGCTCCGTCGACACCAAGCCGTACACCCGCCGTCCGGCCGCTCCGTTCACCACCTCCACCCTGCAGCAGGAGGCGGGCCGCAAGCTGCGGTTCTCCTCCAAGAGCACCATGCAGGTGGCCCAGCGCCTCTACGAAAACGGCTACATCACCTATATGCGTACGGACTCGTCCGCACTGAGCGACGAAGCTGTGACGGCTGCCCGACGCCAGGCCTCGGAGCTCTACGGCCCCGAGTACGTGCCGCAGTCACCCCGGGTTTACACCGGAAAGGCAGCGAACGCGCAGGAAGCCCACGAAGCCATCCGTCCCGCCGGTGACTCCTTCCGCACCCCGGCGCAGGTGGCCAAGCAACTCTCGGGTGACGAATTCCGGCTCTATGAGCTCATCTGGAAGCGCACCGTTGCCTCCCAGATGGGCGATGCCAAGGGCTCCACCGCCACCATCCGCCTCGGCGCGGTGGCCGCGGACGGCCGCGATGCAGAGTTCTCGGCTTCCGGCACCGTCATCACCTTCCCCGGCTTCCTCGCCGCCTACGAAGAAGGCAAGGACGAGAGCCGCGGAGACGACGACTCCGAGGAAGCACGCCGGCTTCCCAACGTGGCCAAGGACGATGCGCTCACTGCCTCGGAGATCGTCGCCGTCGGCCATGAGACCTCGCCGCCGCCGCGCTACACGGAAGCCTCCCTGACGGCAGAGCTGGAAAAGAAGGGCATCGGACGCCCGTCCACCTACGCCTCCACCATTTCCACCATCCAGGACCGCGGCTACGTGCGTAAGCAGGGGTCCGCGCTGGTCCCCAGCTGGATCGCCTTCTCCGTGATCCGGCTGCTCGAGCAGCACTTCCATGACTACGTGGACTACGAGTTCACGGCCGACATGGAGGGCGACCTGGACAAGATCGCCAACGGCCAGGCCGTGGGCGCTGCCTGGCTCAAGCACTTCTATTACGGCGAAGATTCCGATCCCGGCCTGTTGAGCATCGTGAACAACCTTGGCGAAATCGACGCCAAGGAAATCAACTCCGTGCCGATCGCCGAGGGCATTACCCTGCGCGTGGGCAAGTTCGGTCCGTACCTGGAGAGCTCGGTCCCCACGATCGATCCCAAGACCGGCGAGGTGGTGGAGTCCGCCCGCGCCAACGTCCCCGAGGACCTGGCCCCGGACGAGCTGACCCCGGCCAAGGCCCTTGAGCTGATGGAGACGGCGGCGCCGGAGGAACGTGTCCTCGGCGAAGACCCGCACACGGGCCACACGATCGTGGCCAAGAACGGCCGCTACGGTGCCTACGTCACGGAAATCATTCCGGAAATGACGGACGAGCAGCTGGCCAACCAGCCCGTGGAGTACTACAAGAACGGCAAGCCCAAGCCGCCGAAGAAGCCTGTCAAGGCCAAGCCGCGCACCGGTTCGCTGTTCGCCTCGATGAGCGTGGACTCGGTCAGCCTCGACGAGGCGCTGCAGCTGATGAGCCTGCCGCGCGCGCTCGGCGAGGACGCCGAAGGCAACGTCATCACCGTGCAGAACGGCCGCTTCGGCCCGTACCTGAAGAAGGGCACGGACTCGCGTTCCATCGGCTCCGAAGAGGAAATCTTCACGATCACGCTGGAGCAAGCTCTGGAGATCTACTCCCAGCCCAAGCAGCGCGGTGCCCGTGCGGCCGTCCCGCCGCTGGCCGAGTTCGGACCGGACCCCGTTTCGGAGAAGAACATCGTGGTGAAGGAAGGCCGCTTCGGCCCGTACATCACCGACGGCATCACCAACATCACTGTCCCGCGCTCCACCTCGCTCGAGGAACTGACGCGCGAACAGGCTGTGGAACTCCTGGCGGAGAAGCGCGCCAAGGGCCCGGCCAAGCGTCCGGCAGCGCGCAAGGCCCCGGCGAAGAAGAAAGCTGTCGCTAAGAAGTAGTCCTTCGAGACCGCGGGTGCGGGCCGGGGGCTGCGTTACCGAACGCAGCCCCCGGCCCGCACCCGCGTCCGGCAGTTTTCCACATGGCCCGGGCGGGCGCTTTCAAGCTGTCCGCCGCCGGTGGAAGCTGATGGAATGACCAGTCAGGCAAACACCCGCCCGCATGAAGCAACGGATCCGCTCGCTGACATCTGGGCCGAAATCGTGACCTCGCAGGCGGATGGCCGGGTCTCGCGGAACTCACCCGCGGCCGTCATAGTGCCTCCCATGCCGGAGGTGACGGGTCCACCTTCCGGCTCCAGCCGCGCAGTGTCTCTTTCCCTGGCGCCTGATCACGCCGTCGCCGCATTTCCGCTCCCCAAAGGCGAAATCATGTGGCGCACTGACGAGCTACTTGCGCAGGGGCTCAGCAAGCGGCGAATCAATGAACACCTCCGGGCAGGCTCCCTTGTCAGGGTCCGCACGGGCGTCATGGCCCGCGGAAGTTTCTGGAATGGCCTCTCGGACGGCGACAGGGAGCGGGCCCGACTTGCCGCGTACAGCAAGCGGACCCTGCCGGCCTCGGCTGACGGGCTGACGTTCAGCCACACGTCCGCAGCGCGCCTGCATCGGCTGTATCTGTGGCGAGCCGACAACCTGATACACGTAACCATTCCGTACCATGCCGCCCGGGGCTCGCACGCCGCCGACGTCAGGGCCCATTCGAGTCCTCTTCTGCCCGGCGACCGCCTAGAGATAGATGGCCTGCCCGTGACTTGCTTGCACCGGACCGTGCTGGACTGCGCCCTGATGCTCAACTACCGGCAGGCCCTGATCCTCCTCGATCATGGGCTGCGGATCGGATGCGAGAAACAGCGACTTGAATCGGCCTGCGCCGAACTGACAGGAGTCCGGGGTGTTGCCGGCTTTCGCAGGGCACTGGCATTTGCCAACCCTCTGTCAGAGTCGCCCGGCGAGTCACTGACGAGGGACGTCATTGCGCGGCTGAGGTTCCCCGCGCCTGTGCTTCAGTTTCCGGTTCAAACAGTCCGCGGCACCTACCGATTCGACTTTGCGTGGCCGGATCTTCGGGCCGCCCTGGAATTCGATGGAAAGTCAAAGTACTTCGACTACAAACCGACGGCGCAGGTGATTTACGAAGAGCGTGAGCGGGAGAAGCTGTTGACCGAACTCGGGTGGCGGATCCTGCGCATCGGCTGGAAGGACCTGTTCGACGAGCGGAGCCTGAAAGTGCGCCTGCTCCGGCTCCTGAGTGGCTGAGATCGCGGGTGCGGACCGGGGGCTCCGTGCCGGCACCCAGCCCCCGGCCCGCAGCAGCGAAGTCGGATCCCGGCAAGGAGGAATTGCGCCCCGCCCGGCAAACGTGGTCGAGTAGAGACATGACTGAACAGCCTGCACCCGCGGAAATCCAGCCACTGAACGACCTCGAAGAGAAGCTCGCCACAGGTGACCAGCCGGATGCCAACCCGGTGGACGTCATCCTGTCCTTCCTCAACAACGAGGTCTACATCATCAGCTCCGACGCGCTTGAGGGCGAGGACGCCCAGGTGGAACCCCTGGTGCTGTCCAACGCCGAAGGCAAGCCCGTGCTGGCCGTGTTCTCACACCCGAGCCGGGTGGACCAGCAGTTCCTCGACGCCGCCCCCAACGTCCTGGGCACCCAGGGAGCCGCCATCATCGGCAACCTCGGTGATGAGCTCGGCATGGTGATCAACCCCGGCAGCGCCTTCGGCTTCGAAATCGATCCCGAAGGCGTGGCCAACATCCGGCGCGACTTCAAGCGTGCCGACCAGCCCGCGGACCAGCCCGCGGACCAGCCCGCAGAGGGTTCCGGCGCCGCGGCAGCCGAGTAACTCCGGCGTCATTCCGACTCGAACCGGCAAGCCGCCGACGCAGTTGCGCCGGCGGCTTGCCATCGGTGAATAATGGCAGAATGCGTCTAGGCGTCCTCGACATCGGTTCAAACACTGTCCATCTGCTCCTGGTCGACGCGCACCCCGGCGCGCGGCCGGTTCCTTTCGCTTCGCATAAACGCCCGCTCTCCCTGGTGCAGTTCCTCGATGCCGAGGGAAACATCAACGACGCCGGCCAGCACGAACTCATCGAATTCGTCCTGGAAGCGTGGGAGTTCGCGGCCAAACACAAGGCCCAGGACCTGCTGGCCTTTTGCACCTCGGCCATCCGCGAAGCCACCAACGGGCCCGCGGTGCTGGCCCGGGTCAAGCACGAAACCACCGTGACGCTCCAGGAACTCACCGGCAGCGAAGAAGCATCCATGACGTTCTTTGCCGTCCGGCGCTGGTACGGCTGGGGCGCCGGACCCATCCTGAACCTTGACATCGGCGGCGGCTCCTTCGAAATGGCATTGGGCCAGGACGAGCTCCCTGAGCTGGCCACGTCCGTACCGCTGGGCGCGAGCCGCCTCACCCGGGACTGGCTGCACGAGGACCCGCCCACCGCGAAGAGCGTCAAGGAGCTCCGGCGCTATATCCGGGCAACCCTCAAACCTGCGGTTCGAAGTTTCAACGAGCTTGGCAGGGCCAACGTGGTGGCGGGAACGTCCAAGACCTTCCGTTCGCTGGCCCGGATAGCCGGGGCGGCCCCGAGCGGGGCCGGGCCGTACGTCAAGCGCGAACTGGGCGCCACGGATCTTGGCATCTGGGCGCAGAGGATTTCAGCCATGAAGACCGAAGACCGGCTGCACCTGCCCGGTGTCTCCGAGGCCCGCGCCAACCAGCTCCTCGCGGGAGCACTCGTGGCCGAGGCGGCCCTGGAACTTTTCGAATTCAAGAAGGTCAAGATCTGTCCCTGGGCGCTTCGCGAAGGACTGATCCTCCGCAGGCTGGACCAGCTGATCTTTGAAGGCCCCTTGGAACCGGCACACCAGGCGCTGCTGCCTCCGGTCGCGGCCACGCTCGCCGGCACAGGCACAGGCTCAACCACCGACGCCGGCGGGAGGGATGACTGAGATGAGCGCCGACGTCGAACGTTTGCCAGAAGAAAACCGCGTGATCCCGGTGGCGCTGTCCAGCGCCTCCGTCTACCCCCTGAGCGTGCACGATGCCTTCGCTGTGGCGCAGGACCTTGGTTTTGACGGCGTGGAGGTGATGGTCACCAACAACACCACCAGCCAGAGCCCGCACTCCCTGCTGGAGCTCAGCCACCGCTACCGCCAGCCGATCGTCTCCATTCATGCGCCCACGCTGCTGCTGACCCAGAAGGTCTGGGGATCGGCCTGGAACAAGATCGAAATGTCGTGCCGGATGGCCCGCGAGGTGGGCTGCGGCACCGTGGTGGTGCATCCGCCGTTCCGCTGGCAGAACAACTACGCGGAGAACTTCCCGGCCGGCATTCGCCAGCTCGCCGACATGTACCAGGTGCGGATCGCCGTCGAAAACATGTACCCTTGGCGCGTGCGGGGCCGGGAGACGGTAGCCTACCTGCCGCACTGGGACCCGTTGGGCCAGGATTACGACGACGTCACGTGGGACTTCTCGCACGCCGCCACTGCGGGAGCCAACAGCGTTGAGGCGATCAAGGCCCTCGGCAGCAAGCTCAGGCACATCCACCTCACGGACGGCACCGGTTCCGGACGGGACGAGCACCTGATTCCCGGCCGCGGCAACCAGGGCTGCGCGGAAGCGCTGCAGCACCTGGCCGGCAGCGGGTTCGACGGCGTGGTGGTGGCGGAAATCTCCACCCGGAGGGCGAAGTTCGCGGGGGAGCGCGAACTGTGGCTTAACGAAACCCTAAAGTTCGCGCGCCAGCACCTGAGCCACCCGCTGGTCGGGGCACGGGAGGCGTAGCAGGATGTTCCGCGGAACGGACGCGGCGGAGGGTGTCGATACGGGCGGGAGCCGTTCGTATAGAAGGTGAGAGGCCGGCACCGGGCCGGCCCAATCCTCAAGGAGGAAAGCCAAATGTCACAGTACCTGCTCAGCATCTACCAGCCTGACGGTCCCGTGCCGGATCCGGAGTTCCTGGAGCCCATCATGCGCGGCCTGGAAGGCCTTAACCAGGAGATGAAGGCGGCCGGCGCCTGGGTGTTTGCCGCCGGACTCCATCCCGCGGATACCGCCACCGTCCTGCGGCCGCAGGGACACGACGTGCTCATCACGGACGGGCCCTTCACCGAAGGCAAGGAGCACCTGGGCGGCTTCACCGTCATCGACGTGGACGACCTCGACGCCGCCCTGGGCTGGGCCCGCCGGCTGGCGGAGATCGTGACGTTGCCGGTCGAAGTCCGACCGTTCCTGCACTAGGTGTTCGGAGACGGCCGGATGACGGGGCGCGGTTCCGCTTCAGGGGTGCCCGCTGCGGAGGGGGCCGTTTCGGGGGATTCCACCGGCGAGATGGCCCGGATCTTCCGCCGGGAGTACGGCCGCGCCGTGGCGGTCCTGGTCCGGGTCTTCGGCAGCATTGACCTCGCCGAGGATGCGGTCCAGGACGCTTTCACGGCGGCGGTGCACCGCTGGCCGTCCACCGGCGTCCCGCCCAGCCCGGCCGGATGGATTATCACCACTGCGCGCAACCGGGCCATCGACCGGCTCCGGCGGGATGCCGCCCGCAACGACAAATATGCCCAGGCCGCCATCCTTGGCTACCGGACCGGGGACGCTTCGGGCGCGGCGCCCGAGGACCTGTTGATGGATGAGCCGGGGGAGGAGGACGGGATGCGCGATGACACGCTGCGGCTCATCTTCACCTGCTGCCACCCCGCCTTGGGAACCCCGGCCCGTGTGGCACTGACGCTCCGCCTCCTGGGCGGGCTGAGTACGGCGGAAATAGCCCGCGCCTTCATGGTGTCGGAAAAGACCATGGCACAGCGGCTGGTCCGGGCCAAGGCCAAAATACGGGACGCCCGGATTCCCTACCGCGTGCCCCGCGGCGCCGAGCTGCCGGAGCGGCTGGCGGCCGTGCTCGCCGTCGTCTACCTCATCTTCAACGAGGGCTACAGCGCGAGCTCAGGCGAGGCACTGGTCCGGGACGATCTCTGTTCGGAGGCCGTCCGGCTTGCCCGGCTCCTGGTGACGCTGATGCCGGATGAACCCGAAGCCCAAGGGCTTCTGGCGCTGATGCTGCTGATTGAGTCGCGGCACGCAGCCAGAATGACGCCCGACGGCGGTCTGGTGCTGTTGGCGGACCAGGACAGACAGCTCTGGGACACGGACCTGATCCTCGAGGGCCAGTCCATTGTGCGCCAGTGCCTTCGCCGGAACCGGCCGGGACCGTACCAGCTCCAGGCCGCCATCAACGCGGTCCACAGCGATTCCCCGTCGGCCACGGAAACGGACTGGGAACAGATCCTGCGGCTGTACGACCAGCTCCTGCAGGCGTCGCCCGGGCCCGTGGTTGCGCTCAACCGGGCGGTGGCCGTTGCCGAGGTGCACGGCCCCGAGGCAGCCCTCAGCCTGGTGGACGAACTTGAGTTGGGAGGCTACGGGGTGTTCCACTCCGTGCGGGCTGATCTGCTCCGGCGCCTGGGCCGCTATCCGGAAGCCGGGGAGGAATACCGGGAGGCCCTTGGGCTGGCAGGCAACGCGGCTGAGCGCCGGTTCCTGAAAGGCCGGCTGCTTGAGCTGCCGGCGGCGGACTAGCCGGCCGAGTTAACGAGAAACCGAGTTAACGAGAAAACGCCGGGCGGTCCTGCCGAAGGAATTGGGGGAACCCTTCCGCAGCCGCCCGGCGCCGCGCCGGTTCCGAAGAACCGGCTGTTATCACTCGCACCTGTGAAGCACTTTCCAAGCTACAGACGGACTATGGGTGTTTCGGGGAATTTCCCTGTGCGTTGGCTGGCAATACGTGCCCCGGCGGGGACTTAAGCTGGCGGCGACTTAAAAGAGAAAGCACCGGCGGCCTCGCAGGAAAATGGGGGAAACCTGCTGCAGACCACCGGTGCCGGGCAAACATCCCCATGCTTGCCTCATCACTCGCACCCTCAATGAGGTAATAACTACGTTAGGGGCCGAGCTTGTGAGGAAGCTGCGGCGAACATGTGAGCCAGCTGTGAATGGGGCCGGGGCTGTTCCCCGTCCGCGGCCACGGCTCCGCTGGAGGGCGCGTTGCGCACTGGCACGGCGGCCGCCGGATGCGACAACGCGCGCCGAACTGCAATGATGGACCAATGAGCAACCGAATCGCATTCCTTGGCTGTGGATCCATGAACGAGGCCGTCATGAGCGGCATGCTGGAGGCCGGAACGGACCCGGCGGACGTGGTGGCCACTGTCCGGCGCGCGGAGCGTGCTGCAGAACTTGCCCAGCGCCACCCCGGCATCACGGCCATCGCCGGAGAAGAGGAGCCGGAAAACAACAAGCAGGCGGCCACCGGATCCGACGTCGTGATTCTTGGCGTCAAGCCCGTAGGCATTGCAGACCTCGCGCGGGAAATCAGCGATTCGCTGTCCCCGAAAACCATCGTTATCAGCGTTGCCGCCGCTGTATCCATCGCGCAACTGGAAGCCGCGCTGCCGGCCGGTCAACCGGTGATCCGCACCATGCCGAACACGCCCGCCAAGCTGGGCCGCGGCGTCGTGTCCGTCTCGCCGGGAGCGAACTGCTCGGCCGAACAGCTGCAGTTGGCCAAGGACATCCTCAAGGGTGCCGGGACCGTGGTGGAGGTGCCCGAAGAACAGGTGGATGCGCTGTCCGCCATCAGTGGATCCGGTCCGGCGTACGTGTTCTACCTGGCGGAGGCGATGGCTGCCGCCGGCGTCGAGCTCGGTCTGGATCCCGAGTTGTCGCTGCTGCTGGCACGGGAAACGGTTGCCGGAGGCGGCCTGATGCTGGCCGAACCCGGAGCGGACCCCACCGCCCTGCGCAAGGCCGTGACCAGCCCGAACGGCACCACCGAACGCGCCATTGCAACGTTCGATGAACGGGGCCTGCCCGCGATCATCGCCGACGGCGCCCGCGCCGCGGCGGCCCGCGCAGCCGAAATCACGAAGCAACTGGGCTAAGGGCCTGACGGCCCGCTGGCTTACCGCCCGCTGGGTAGCGGCCCGCCAGGTTACGGGCGGGCGGCGAACCGTTCCAGCAGGTCCACGTGGCCGGACACGATCAGCATGTCCCGGGAGGAAACCTTGGTTTCGGGCCGGGCATAGGTGAAGTCTTCGCCCGGCGACTTCACGCCGACAATGGTCACGCCGTACTTGGACCGGACCTTGGACTCGTCCAGGGTGAAGCCCACAGTTTCGCGCGGCGGGTACATCTTGACGATCGCGAAGTCGTCGTCGAACTCGATGAAGTCCAGCATGCGGCCGGAGACCAGGTGCGCGGCGCGGACACCGGCGTCGGCCTCGGGGTAGATCACGTGGTTGGCGCCGATCCTGGTGAGGATCTTGCCGTGCGAGGGCGTGATCGCCTTGACCCAGAGGTGTTCGATGCCGAGGTCCACCAGGTTCACGGTGATCAGCACCGAGGATTCGATGGACGTACCCACCCCCACCACCGCGGAGCTGAACTCCTGCGCCCCGAGCTGCCGGAGCGCGTCGATGTTGGTGGCGTCGGCTTCGACGACGTGCGTGAGCACGGGAGCCCATTTCTGCACCAGGTTGCGGTCGCGTTCGATCGCCAGGACCTCGCGGCCCTGCTTGACCAGCTGTTCGGCGGTGGACGAGCCAAAGCGGCCCAGCCCGATCACCAGCACGGGGGCATTGTGGGCGGGGCGGTTGACAGCGCCTGAGGGATTAGCCAATGATGGGCCTCTCTTCCGGGTAGTGGTACAGCTGGCTGCGCTGGCGCAGCGCCAGGGCAGCGGCAAGGGTCACGGTTCCCACGCGGCCGGCGAACATCAGCGCGGTCAGGACATAAACGCCCGACGGCGGCAGTTCGGCACTGAGGTTGGTGCTGAGGCCCACGGTGGCGAAGGCGGAAATGGTCTCGAACAGCACCCGGTCGAGGGGCGCCCCGCTGATGTGCAGGAGCATAAAGGCCGAAACGGACACCAGGGTTGCGCCTGCGACGATCACCGAGATGGCCACCCGCATGGTTCCCTGTGGAATGGTGCGGCCGTAGACTTTCACATCCGCGTCGCCGCGGGCCTCCGCCGCGATGGCCAGGAACATGACGGCGATGGTGGTCACCTTGATGCCGCCGGCAGTGGAGGCTGAACCGCCGCCCGCGAACATGAGGGCGTCAGTGAGGAGCATGGTGGTGGATTCCATGTGGTTCTGGTCCACCAGGTTGAAGCCGCCGGACCGGGTCATCACGGAGGCGAAGAGGGAATGCGCGATCTTGTCGCCGACGTCCATGGAACCGATGGTCCGCATGTTTTCCCACTCCATCAGACCCCACAGCACTGTTCCCGCCGCCAGGAGGATGAAGGACACCTGGATGGTCAGCTTGGTGTGGAGGTTCCACTTCTTCCAGTTCAGCCCGTTCTGCTGCAGCACCATCACCACGGGAAAGCCAAGGCTGCCCAGGAAGACGCCGAGCATCAGCGGGACAAGGATCCACAGGTCCGTCTCATACGGGACGATGCCGTCCGAGTGCGGTGTGAAACCGGCGTTGTTGAAAGCCGAGATCGCGTAGAAGACGCCGTGCCACACCGACTGGCCGAAGCTTTCGCCCAGCAAGAGGAAGCGGGGAACGAGGGCCAGTGCAAGGCAGCCTTCGATGATCACGGACGTGGTGATGACGATCCGCAGCAGGGTGCCCACTTCGCCAAGGCGCCCTGCGTTGTTCATGGCTTCCTGGGCAATGAGCTTGCCGCGCACGCCGAGCTTCTTGCTGACCATAAGCGCAAGCAGCGAGGCCAGGGTCAGAGTGCCCAGGCCGCCGACGAAAATACCGACCAGGATCACCAGCTGGCCGAAAAAGGACCAGTGCACAGCGGTGGACACCACGGTGAGGCCCGTGACGCAGACGGCGGACACCGCAGTGAACAGGGCCTGGTGCAGCGGCGTGAAGTCGCCGGTGGCGGACGACGCCGGCATGGACAGCAGCCCCGTGAATAAAAGGATGACAACACCGAACGCTGTCAGCGCCAGCCGCGCCGGCGACGTGTTGGCGATGTTGTCGATAAAGTCGCGGATACCCGTGAAGATCCACAGGCCCTCACGCTCCGGCATGCCGGGGTGCCAGTTAGCCGGGCTCTTGGACCTCGGCTGGCTTTGCGTCATGTGCGGCTTTTCCTCGGTTGAAACTGCTTCCTTCAGTAGTAAACCACTATATTCCGCGCCATGACCGGGAAATGAGGTCCCCCGGCTCAGGTAGCCTGTCCTTGATGACATTCGTGCCCGGACTCGCTCAATCCGCACTGCCAACGATGGTGGTGTGGGACATGGCCATGACCGCCTATAACTTCGGCCACGGGCACCCGATGGCACCCGAGCGCATGGAGCTCACTGCCCGGCTCTCCCGCAGCCTGGGCCTGCTGGACCTGGCGCACGTCACCGTGGCCGCCCCGGACGTGGCCGGCGACGACGAACTGTGCACCGTCCACAGCCCCGAATTCGTGGCGGCGGTCCGGCGCGTCAGCCTCAACCCGGACGTCCCCGACCTGGAGCGGGGCCTGGGCACAGAGGACGACCCCGCATTCGCCGGCATGCATGAGGCCAGCGCCCGCCTTGCCGGCGGTTCACTGATGGCGGCCCGCGCGATCCTGGACGGCAGCGCGGTCCGGGCGGTCAACTTCGGCGGCGGCATGCACCACGCCGCCAAGGAGCGGGCCAGCGGTTTTTGCATCTACAACGATGCCGCCCTGGCCATCCAGAAACTGCTCGACGGCGGCGTGCAGCGTGTGGCATATATCGACGTCGACGCCCACCACGGCGACGGAACGCAGAGCATCTTCTGGGACGATCCGCGGGTCCTCACCATTTCCCTGCACGAGACCGGACTGACACTGTTCCCCGGCACGGGCTTCGCCAACGAGATCGGCGGCCCCAACGCCCAGGGCAGCGCCGTCAATGTTGCCCTTCCGGCGGGAACGGGCGACGCCGGCTGGCTGCGGGCTTTCCATGCCGTGGTTCCGCAGCTGATCGGCGCCTTCGAACCCGAAGTGATTGTGAGCCAGCACGGCTGCGACTCGCACCGGCTTGATCCCCTCACGCACCTCAACATCAGCGTGGACGGCCAGCGTGAAGCGGCCACCGCCGTCGGGAATCTCGCAGCGCGTTACTGTGGCAACCGGTGGATAGCTACCGGCGGAGGCGGCTACAACGTGATCACCGTGGTGCCGCGGTCCTGGAGCCACCTGATTGCCGTCGCGGCCGGCAGGCCGGTGCCGCTCCGGACGCCCGTTCCCGAGGACTGGCGGCAGTACGTCAAGGACAAGTACGGGGCCCTCTACGGTGTGCCGGCGCCTGAATTCATGGGCGACGACGTCGATCTGTGGTGGCGCTCCTGGGAAGTCGGTTTCGACCCCAACGACGAGGTGGACCGCACGGTAATGGCCACGCGCAAGGAAGTGTTTCCGCTCTACGGCCTGGACCCCTGGTTCGATTAACCCCTGGTTCGGCTAGCAGCCCCCGTCCGGGCCGTTCGACTACGTGAGCGGCTTTTCCGTCTGGAACACCACCCCGGCGGCGCCGATCAGCCAGCCCAGCAGCGACAGTGCGAAGGCGCCGATGAGGTCCGTTGACGCCGTTCCCTTGACCAGCCAGAGCAGCAGGACCAGCAGCCCCACCGCGAGGTAGACCACCACTGCGGCCACTATGCGCCCGGACAGCCGGGCCGTGACCTCGGCCGGGTTGAAGGCAGCGGTGGCGCCCGCTTGGCCGGGTTTCAGGTCACGGCGGGCTTCCTCGTCGCGCCGGACTTCGGCAATGGTGAACCCCAGGGCCGAGGCGGTCAGGGAGCTCAGGGACGTGGCCAGCACGCCCGCCGCGGTAACCAGGGCTCCGTTGAGGGGCGGCGCGACCGTCCTTCCGTCCGGCACCCAGAACCCGACGCGCAGCAGCACGGATCCCCAGACCGCTACGAACAGGCCCAAAAACACAAAAGCGATGATGTTGAACAGCTGCTGGCGCAGGAAATCCATGGCCACCCACCCCTCATGTTTGAGCGGCCGCAGCCGGACAGCCCGGGGCAACCGTGAGTCCGTTGTAGCACCGCCGCCGGTGCGGGGCAATGGCCGTTGTGCACGGGAGGAAATAGTGGATGCCATCCGGCGTATATGTCGCTAGGGTGGATCACATGGTGACAGACGACGTATTTGCCGTCATTGCTGAGGCAACCCGGCGTGACATTCTGGTATCCCTCCGCTCGGGGGACAAAGCAGTGGGGGAGCTGGTCGAGGAACTGGACGCCAGCCAGCCCACCATCTCTAAACATTTGAAAGTGCTCCGCGAGGCCGATCTTGTCAGCATGCGCGCCCAGGGCCAGAAGCGCTACTACGCGCTGAACCCCAAACCGCTTGCCGGCGTCGCCAGCTGGCTGGAGACGTTCGACGTCGGGCCGCGGGCCGCCGTCGTCAGCTCACCGGCAGCGCAGATCCTGGAGGAAAAACCGGTGCAGATGGCGGAAACCGCAGGTGCCGCGCCGTCGCCGCTGGCCGCCGCTGCGGGTGCCGCCCGGCCGGCTGCGGCAGTGGTGCCGGGCGCCTCGGAAGGCGGGCAGCTGAGCCCTGCCGTGGCGATTCCGGTAGCCACGGCAGGGGATGACTCCGTCCCGCAGCAGATCGGCCGCACCGTGGGCCGGGCCGCCACCAAGGCTGCGGACCTCATCGCCAACCTGCCAAAGTTCGGCCGCAAGAAGTAGCCAGACACCCAACTGACTCGCAGTTAACGCTGTGAAAACCCGTTTTGGGAGCGTTAACTGCCAGTCAGTTGGGCGAGGCGGCTGGTGGCCGGGCGTGGCAGGTTACCTGCCGAGGATCCGGACGTGGTCCGGGGTGAGCTCGGAGAGCTTGCTGACGCCCAGCAGGGCCATGGTGCGGGTCATGTCCTTTTCAAGGATCTGGAGGGCGCGGTCCACGCCGGCCCGGCCGCCGGCCATGAGGCCGTACAAGTACGCGCGGCCGATCAGGGTGAAGTCGGCGCCCTGGGCCAGCGCGGCAATGATGTCGGCGCCGCTCATGATGCCTGTGTCCAGGATGATGGCTGCGTCGGAGTGGTCCTTGGTAAAGGCTTCCTTGACGCCGGGCAGCAGGTGGAACGGGATGGGCGCACGGTCCAGCTGGCGTCCGCCGTGGTTGGAGAGCACCACGCCGTCGGCGCCGTGGTCCACCACCTTGCGGGCGTCCTCCACGGTCTGGATGCCCTTGACCACCAGCTTGCCCTTCCAGGTTTCGCGCAGCCAGTCCAGGTCCTCGAACGTCAAGGTGGGGTCGAACATGGAGTTGATCAGGTCCGCCACGGTGCCGGTGTAGCGCGAGAGCGACGCAAACGTCAGCGGCTCGTGGGTGAGGAAATTGAACCACCAGGCCGGGCGGTAGGACGCATCCAGCACGGTCTTGATGGTCAGTGCCGGCGGGATGGTCATGCCGTTGCGGACGTCGCGGAGGCGGGCACCGGCGACGGCGGTGTCCACGGTGACCATCAGGGTGTCGTTGCCTGCCTTGGCGGCGCGCTCGATGAGTTCGAGCGAGCGGTCGCGGTCCGTCCACAGGTACAGCTGGAACCAGTTCCGCCCGTTGGGCGCGGCCTCGGCAACGTCCTCGATGGACGCGGTGCCCATGGTGGAGAGCGTGTAGGGAATGCCGGCGGCTTCAGCGGCCTGCGACCCGGCGTACTCGCCTTCGGACTGCATCATCCGGGTAAAGCCGGTGGGCGCGATGCCGACAGGCAGGCGGGAGGGCTTGCCCAGGATGTCGGTGCCCAGGTCGATGCTGGAGACGTTCCGGAGGATGCCCGGCCGGAACTCGATGTCCAGGAAGGCCTCACGGGCACGGCGCAGCGTGATCTCGGCTTCGGCGGCGCCGTCGGTGTAGTCGAAGGGCGCCTGCGGGGTGCGGCGCTTGGCCATGTCCCGCAGTTCCCAGATGGTGCTGGCGCGCTGCAGCTTCGCGGCACGGCTGAACTCCGGCTTCTTGAACTGCATCAGCGGCGCCAGGTCTGAGTACTTGGGCACGCGGCGCTTGAGCGCGGCGGGGATTGCAGCGGCGGCCCGGTTTACGGCCCCGGTCAGGGACGCGCCGGGCGCGGCGCCGGCGGCCGTGGCCGGCACGTCCGTTGTGTCGGGGGCCGGGGTGGCCTCGGGGTTGCTGGGCTGGATGGTGTGCGTCATTGCTGCCTCCGGGGCATCGTGCTGGTGTGGCTCTGGACAGGTGGCTCTGGGCGGGTCGCTCTAGACGGGCGGCTCTGTGGTCTAACCACACTCTAGAGGATGTGGTCCAACCACATCAAGTACCATTGGCCCATGCGTACCCATCAATTGGTCCTGCAGTGGATCGAGAACCAGCTCTCCAGCGGCGAACTGGCCCTGGGCGGCCGCCTGCCGGCGGAGCGGATGCTGGCCGAACAACTGCAGGTGTCGCGCACCTCGGTCCGTGAAGCGATCCGGGTCCTGGAGGCCATGGGTGTTGTCCGTGCCGGGGTGGGCTCCGGTCCGGACGCCGGCACGGTGGTCATCGCGGACCCGACGGCCGCGCTCGGTTCGGCGCTGCGCCTGCATGTGGCCACCTCGCACCTGCCTGTGGCGGACATTGTGCAGACGCGCGTCCTGCTTGAATCCTGGGCCGTTGCCCGGGCCCGCACCGACTCCCCGGCGCTGGCAGAGGCCGCCGGGCTGATGGAAAAGATGGAGGCGTGCCACGATACCGACGAATTCCTGGCCCTCGACGTACGCTTCCACCTGGCCCTCGCCGAAGCCGCCGGCAACGCCGTGGTCAGCGCCATGATGGGCTCCCTGCGGGAAGCGATCCAAAGCTACGCCGGCAAACTCACCGCAAACCTTCCGGACTGGGAGGCCACCGCCGCCCGACTCCGCGCCGAACACCGCGAAATCCTGGCGGCCATCAACAACCACGACGGCGGCAGGGCAGCCGGTCTTGTGGCAGCCCACATCGAGGGGTACTACAAAGAAGCCGGGCTGGATCCGAGGGATTCGGACCCGGCCCGGCAGTAACCCGGAGAGGTGGCTCAGCGCAGTTCTATCCCCAGCACCTGGAAATCGTCGGCCGCGTGGCGGCCCACCAGCAGGCGGAACGTGCCCTGCTCGAACTGCCAGCCGCCGTCGTAATGCCCGAAGGCCTTCGCCGGAATCCGCACTTCTACGCTGTCCGTTCCGGCCGGTGCCAGGTGCGTCCCGGCGTAGCCGGCAAGCCAGCGGACCGGGCGCTCCACGGCGGACTCCGCGCGGTCAAGGTACACCTGGACCACTTCGCGGCCCGTCCGCGTGCCGGTGTTCCGAACCGGAACGTGCACCACAACGTCCTGGCCGGCCGGAACCGACTGCGGCGCGTGCGCGGTGCCCAGCTCGAATGTGGTGTAGCCCAGGCCGAAGCCGAAGGGGAGGGCAGGGGCGGCTCCGCCTGCGGCCTGCTGCTTGAGCCAGGCCCGGTAGCCCACATGGATGCCCTCGGAGTAGGCCACCTTGCCGTCAACCGGCGTGGTGTTGAGGACGGGGACATCCTCCAGCGCGGCGGGCCAGGTGGTGGGCAGGCGCCCGCCCGGTTCCTCGTTGCCCAGCAGGATGTCGGCGATGGCGGTGCCGAATTCCTGGCCGCCGAACCAGCCGAGCAGGACGGCGCCCACCTTGTCCAGCCACGGCATGAGGACGGGCGAGCCCGAGTTCACCACCACCACGGTGCGCGGGTTCACCGCGGCCACGGCCTCCACCAGCTGGTTCTGGAAACCGGGCAGATCCAGGTCCCTGCGGTCGAAACCTTCGGACTCGATGGCCGCGTTGGTGCCCACCACCACCACCGCCACGTCGGCTGCCCGGGCAGCTTCGACAGCGGCGTCGATTTCCGCCTGCGGATCCGCAACCACGGTTTCCTCACCCAGCAGGATGGCGGTGAACGGGATCACTTGCTGCTTCGGCAGCTGGTATTCGGCTTCGATCCGCACGCTCTGGCAGGACGTGGTTTCGATGACGTGGACGGTCCTGGGCGGATCGAACAGCGCGGCGCCCAGGACGTCCGTGTCATCCTCGATCTCGCCGTTGAACACCTCGTCGCCGTCAAGGGCGAGCCGGATTTGGCCCACTGTCCCGACGCCGAGGTGGTGGACGCCCGCTGTGTCGGCGGTCCAGTCCGCTTCCATGCGGATGGAGGCAGCGCCGTCGGGAATTCCGATGCCGAACCAGATCAGGTGCGAGGCAAGACGGTCTTCGCCGGAAATCTCCGAGCCGTCCCCGGCAAGGAACGTGACCCGCATTCCGGGCACGCCGGACACCGGGTTGCGGAGCGAGGTGCGGGGGAACGCCTGCAGTCCCTCGGCCACCTTGGCGCCGCGCACATAGGTGACGTCGACGTCGTCGGGCAGTGCCTTCCGCAGCCCCTGCAGCGGCGAGACGGTGTACTTGGGCATCACCGTGGCGCTGCCGCCGCCCTGGGTGCGCGCCTCCTCGGCGTTGTGGCCGATCACCGCTACGCTGCCGAGCTTCGTGGCGTCCAGCGGCAGGATGCCGCCTTCGTTGCGGACCAGCACGGCGCCGCGGACAGCCACTTCACGGGCGACGGCGGCGCCGTTCAGCGGGGCGGGAAATTCCGTCACGGCGGGCGTGAATCCCTCGAGGGAACCCACGCGGGCCGCCAGCCGCAGGATGCGGGTGACCTTTTCCAGGATGGCGTCCCGGCTGACCCGGCCGTCCTCGACGGCGGCCAGCAGCTTGGGGCCCCAGTGGCCCACCGGCCCCGGCATTTCCAGGTCCTGGTGCGCGTTTGCGGCTTCGACGGACCGGACACCCGTCCAGTCCGACACCACCACGCCGTCGAATCCCCATTCCGTGGACAGCGGGGTTTCGAGCAGCTTGTTTTCGCTCGCCGTGGTGCCGTTGATGGAGTTGTAGGAGCTCATCACCAGCCACGCGCGGGCCTCGGTGATGGCGTCCTCGAAGGCTGCCAGGTACAGTTCGCGCAGCGGACGCTCGTCAACCACGGAGTCAGCGGTGAAGCGGTCGGTCTCGGCCTCGTTGGCCAGGTAGTGCTTGGGCGTGGCGCCGACACCCATGGACTGCACGCCGGCAACATACCCGGCGGCCATGGTTGCCGTCAGGCGCGGGTCCTCGCTCATGCATTCGAAGTGGCGGCCGCCCAGGGGGGAGCGGTGCAGGTTGATGGTGGGGCCGAGGACCGCGTGCACGCCCTTGCGGCGCGCCTCCTGGCCCAGGACCTGGCCGTAACGGCGTGCCGTTTCGACGCTCCAGGTGGCGGACAGGGCGGACGACGACGGCAGGGAGACGGAGTCGTGGCGCTCATCGAAGTCTTCGCCGCGGACGCCGGACGGCCCGTCAGACAGGACCACGCGGCTCAGCCCGATTTCGGGGATGGAGTGGGTGGCCCAGACGTCCGCTCCGGTCAGCAGCCGGACCTGCTGTTCCAGGGTGAGGCTTTGGGCGAGTTCGCGGATCCGGGCTTCGGCGTCCGGGGAATCCGACGCCGGGGCCAGTACGGCCGGTGAGAGTGCGGGGTTCATTTACTTGACTCCTTTGGCGCCTCGGCTATAGGGGTGGTGCTGGTTGAAGTGCTGCTGAGCGAAGTTCCTCTGGCCGGAGAAGCCGGGGAATCCTGGGGAATGGTCTTGACGGCCACATTGCCTCCTGACGAAAAGTGACCCTCCGTTGGGTCCTGACAATGATGGTAGCGACAAAAACCAAGTCTGACTAGATTTTTGTGGAAAGACGTGAAATACACTGACTCAATGTCAACGTCGAAGCCACGCGGCCAGTACGCAAAGGGAGCGGAACGCCGCGAACAGATAATCCAGACGGCCACGGACGTTTTTGCCACGGAAGGCTTCGAGGGCACGGCGCTCAAACGCGTAGCCGAGCTGGTGGGGGTGAAGGAAGCCACCCTGTTCCATTACTTTCGCGGCAAGCAGGAATTGCTGACGGCGGTGCTCGCCGAGCGGGACCGGCGGAGCCTGGCCGCCGGTGAACACGAGGAAGTGGGCCTGCGGCTGCTGGTACCTGTTGCCGAACGCAACCGGAAGGAGCCCGGGCTCACCACGCTTTATGCGGTGGCTTCGGCCACGGCGAATGACCCGGCGCACGATTCACACCCGTACTTCCAGGAACGCTACGCCATGCTGGTGGAGGAGCTGGCCGAGGACATTGGCCGCCGCCAGGAGGCCGGCGAAGTGCGCCGGGATGTGCCCGCGCAAAAGCTGGCGCGGCTGGTTGTGGCCACCTTTGACGGCCTCCAGCTGCAGTGGCTCTACGACAAAAACGTTGACATGGCGGACGGCCTGACACAACTGGTCGACGTGCTGCTTGCGCCGCCCGCGGACTAGGCCGCCGCCCGCGGCCTGAATCCGCGGCCTGGGCCGGAAGCCTAGCCCTTCGCCGCACCCGTGCTGCCGCGGACTTCGAGCCGCGGCTGGAACACCGTTGGTCCTTCGGCCACCGCGTCGGAGGGGACATGCCGGATCAGGTCCCGCATCCGGTGCCACGCCTGCTGGCCCAGCTCGGTGATGGGAACCGCCGCCGTCGTGAGGGTGGGGGTGGTGTAGCGGGCAAAGGGGATGTCGTCGAAGCCGGTGACGGAAATGTCCTCCGGGACCCTGACGCCGCGCTCGTGGAGCCCGCTCAGGAGGCCCATGGCCACGAGGTCGTTGAAGGCCAGGATGCCGGTGGCGCCGCTGGCAACGACCGCGTCCACCGACTGGTGCCCCGCCTCGAAGGTGGAGCCGCCGTCGAGCATCGTGAGTTCAATCTCCGGGTGGGCCGTCATGAACTTTTTCAGGCCCACGAGGCGCAGGCCGTTCGACGCACTCCGGGCCGGTCCGGCCAGGAAGGCGAGGCGTGTGTGGCCCAGGTCCACGAGGTGTTCGGCCAGTTCCTGGATGCCCTGGCCGTAGTCCACCATCAGGCTGGGCGTGTGCGTGTCCACGGTGGTGCGGTTGATCAGCACCATGGGCTGGAGTGACGGCGCGAGCTCTTCCAGTTCGGCGTCGCCCATGCGCGGTGCGCAGAGCACCAGTCCGTCGCAGCGCCGGCGGGCCTCGCCGGCAAGGATGGCTTCCTCGCTGGACACTTCGGAGGAGTCGGCGATCAGAACCCGGTAGCCATCCTGTGCGGCGGCCATGCTGAGGCCGCGGAGGATGGCCTGGAAGGTGGGGTTGGAGAGGTCCGGCACCACAATGCCGATGGTGTCCGTCTTTCCCAGCGCCAGGCTGCGTCCCACCGGGTTCGGCTGGTAGTTCAGTTCCGTGGCTGCGGCCCGGACGCGCGCGGCGATGGCGGGGTCGACAGTGAAGTTGCCGTTCATGACGCGCGATACGGTCGCGTGCGAAACGCCGGCCTTGAGGGCGACGTCGGCAATGCCGATTCGCCGGGTGGTGGCTCTCCTGCCCAAAGTGGCCCCTTTCCGGGCTTCTCCGACTCCTTCGCCGTCTTCCGCTACGGGCATTCCCGGTCGGGGCGATGGTTGACGTGACCGCCAGAGTCTTGATACAAAGCTTATAACGTTCTGAGAAAACGCTTTCTCATCATTCTCACCGCACCACCACCGGCCGTCAAGCGGCCGGATTCCTGCCTTCCGAAAGGGTTACACCGCAATGGGCACCACAGCCAACACCGTCAATCCGGGCGGCACCGTCGCCGCCGATGACACAACTGTCGCCGCTTCCGCCCCCGCCAGCGCTGTCCGCCCCGCCGGGGCAGCAGACGCAAGCGCCGCCGCTAGCCCGGTCCGTAAAGCGCGGATCGTCCTGATCGGCACGGGCGGCCGTTCGGAGATGTACATCCGCGCGATCTTCGGCAAGCACTCGGACACCGCCGAACTGGTGGCCTTCTCCGACGTCAACCCCGGCCGCGTGGAGTTCTACCAGAAGCTCATCCAGGAACTCGGCGCTCCCGGCCCGGTTGCTGCCTTCGATCCCGCCGATCTGACCGCCTTCATCCGGGACAACGACATTGACCGCGTTGTGGTGACCACACCCGACTACACCCACGCCGACTACATCGTGGAAGGACTGGAAGCCGGTGCCGACGTCGTGGTGGAAAAGCCGCTGACCATCGATGCAGAAGGCTGCCGCCGGATCACCAGGGCCGTCGAAGAAACTGGCCGGAATGTTGTGGTCACCTTCAACTACCGCTACTCGCCCCGCAACAGCGCCCTGAAGGAAATCATCCAGAGCGGCGTGATCGGCAAGGTCACGTCCATCGACTTCAGCTGGGTCCTGGACACCGTCCACGGCGCTGACTACTTCCGCCGCTGGCACCGCGAAAAGAAGAACTCCGGCGGCCTGCTGATCCACAAGGCATCCCACCACTTCGACCTGGTCAACTGGTGGATCGACGACGTCCCGGAGCGCGTTTTCGCCTCGGGCGGCCTGAAGTTCTACGGCGACAAGAACGCCGCCGAACGCGGCCTCGGCCCGCGTCCGGAGCGGGGAACGCCCGACGCCGGTGCTTCCGCCGCCGGAACAGGCGGCGCCGAAAAGGACCCCTTCGCACTGGACCTGCGCGAAGACGAACGCCTCAAGGCGCTCTTCCTGGACAACGAACACTTCGACGGCTACCGCCGCGACCAGGACGTCTTCACGGCCGGCATCACCATCGAGGACAACCTGGCGCTGGTGGTGGACTACCAGGGCGGCCCCGTCCTCAGCTACTCGCTGAACGCCCACAGCCCGTGGGAAGGCTACCGCGTGGCAGTCAACGGCACCGAAGGCCGGGCGGAACTTGAAGTGGTTGAACGCGCAGCCGTCCTGCACAGCACCGACAGGAAGACCGTGGTGGACCCGTCCGCGACGCCCGTCGAGGAAGAGGACGCTGTGCGCCGCAACGGCGAACGCCTGGTGGTCCAGCGGCACTGGGAGCCGGCCTACGAAGTCCCCATCGTCAATGGCGAAGGCGGCCACGGGGGCGGCGACGAACTCCTCCTGTCCGATCTCTTCAACGGCCCCGGCGAAGACCCCCTGGGGCGGCCCTCCGGCTACCTGGACGGGCTTCGCTCCGTGTCGGTCGGCATCGCGGGCAATGCGTCCCTGGAATCCGGGCTTCCGGTCCGCACCACGGACCTGGGGCTCGGCGCCGACCTTCGCCGGAACCCCGTGACCTGAGCCCACAGACCGAGTAAGGATCCCACCACCATGAGCAGGATTTTTGTCACCGGCGGCTCCGGCCGGCTGGGGCGCAGCGTCGTTGCCGGCCTGGCCGGCGCAGGCCACCATGTCATCTCCGTTGACCGCGACGCCGTTCCCGCCGCCCAGCTGCCCGACGGCGTCGAGCAGCGCACTGCCGACCTCCTGGCACCGGGGGAGGCGGAACGCCTCCTGCGCGAAACCGAGCCCGACGCCGTCGTCCACCTCGCGGCGATCGCCGTACCGTTCAGCGCGCCGGAAGACGTCATCTTCAGCACCAACACGAGACTGGCGTACGCCGTCATCAGCGCGGCAACGGAACTGCGCATCGGCAAGATCGTCACGGCAAGCAGCCCCACGGTGCTGGGCTACGGTTCACCGGCGGGCTGGCTGCCGGAGAGCTTCCCGGTGGACGAGCAAACCACCCCGCGGCCCTGGAACGCCTATGCGCTGTCCAAGCTCATCGCCGAACAGACCGTGCAGATGTTCGCCGCAGCCCAGGGGGATGCCATCCGCTACGCGGCCTTCCGGCCCTGCTACGTGATCTCGCCCGAGGAGTGGGCGGGCGCGCCCACCCAGCAGGGTCACACCGTCCGCGAACGGCTGGACGATCCCGCCTTGTCCGCGCCGGCACTCTTCAACTACGTGGATGCGCGTGACGTGGCGGACTTCCTGGACGTGCTGCTGGCCAGGATGGACACCATCCCCAACGGCCAGACCTTCTTCGTGGGAGCCGCCGACGCACTGGCCACCGCACCGCTTGCCGACCTGATGCCCCGGTTCCTGCCCGGCAGTTCGGAGCTTGCCGCCGGACTCACGGGCACCAGCCCGGCATTTTCGATCACCAAGGCCCGCGAGCTGCTCGGCTGGGAACCCAAACGCAGCTGGCGGACCGAACTTGCACCACCGCTCACCGCCCCATCCCCCAGCAGACCATCCCTCAACGACGAGACACCTGCCGTGCTGGTCACGGCCGGCACAGGATCCAAGGAGACCCCATGAAATTCGACGGCGTACTGTTCTTCCCCGTCACGCCCTTCACACCGGAAGGGACCGTGGATGTGGACATCCTCAAGGAGCACATCACCTCCCGCCTGCCGTATGGGCCGGGCGGCGTGTTCCCGGCCTGCGGCACCGGCGAGTTCCACTCACTGAGCATTGGCGAGGTGCGCACCGTGGTGGCCGCCGCCGTCGAAGCCGTAGCGGGCCAGGTGCCGGTGGTTGCCGGTGCCGGCGGGCCGCTGGGCCACGCGCTCGAGGCCGCCCGCGTCGCCGAGGAAGCGGGAGCGGACGCCCTGCTGGTCCTCCCGCCGTACCTCGTGACCGGCCCCACCGACGGCCTGGTGGCCTACATCGAAGCGATAGCCGCGGCCAGCAGCCTGCCGGTGATCGTCTACCACCGCGGGAACGCCAAGTACACAGCCGCGTCCATGACCCGTCTGGCCGCCAACCCCAAGGTGATCGGTTTCAAGGACGGGCTGGGCGATGTTGGCCTGGCCCAGGAGATCGTCAGCGCCATCAACGCCAGCGGACGCGAGGACTTCCTGCTCTTCAACGGCCTCCTCACCGCGGAACTGACCCAGGGCGCCTACCGCGGCCTGGGCATCCCGCTCTATTCCTCGGCCGCGTTCGCCATGGCACCGGAAATCGCCAAGGCCTACTATGACGCCTACACCTCCGGGGACGAGGACCGGCGGCACGCGCTGCTGGAAGACTTCTACGCCCCGCTGGTCCGGCTCCGCGACCAGACCCCGGGTTTCGGCGTCTCGCTGATCAAGGCCGGGCTGCGCCTGGGCGGCCTGCCGGTTGGTCCGGTGCGTGCTCCGCTGGTTGACCCCACCGAGGAACAGCTCGTCCAGCTCAAGTCCATCCTGGCCAAGGGCTACGAGCTGGCCGGCCACTAATGGTTGCCGCCGTGGAAGAAGTGGAAACGGCAGTGCGGACCATGCCCCGGATCACCGGGCTGTCGAGCCGCCTCCTGACGGTTCCGCTCCTGCGCAGCTGGGGTGCGGAGGCACCGGAAAACCATGTGATCGTCACCGAAGTCCGGACGGACGACGGCGGCACCGGGCACGGGTTCTCCTGGACCCCCACCATCGGCCCGCAGGCGGTCAAGGCCCTCCTGGACTTCGACGTCGCGCCTTTCATCACCGGGCTCGAAGCGAACCCCGAGGGAGTGTGGGACCAGCTGTGGAAGAGGCTGCACGAAGCCGGCGGCGGGGGTCTGACCACCATCGCCATGGCCGGTGCGGACCTTGCCCTGTGGGACCTGCAGGCGCGCCGGGCCGGAACCTCGGTCACCGGGCTGCTGGGCCAGCGCCAGGATTCCGTGGAGGTGTACGGCTCCGGCGTGAACCTGCACTACTCCCTCGGGGAGCTCGTGGCGCAGGTGGAACGCTGGGTGGCTGCCGGGCACAACGCGGTCAAGATCAAGGTGGGCAAGCCGGACATCCGGGAAGACTCCGAACGCGTGGCCGCTGTCCGGAAGGTGCTGGGCCCGGACCGGAAGCTCATGATCGACGCCAACCAGCGGTGGGACCTGCCCGCGACATTCCGCGCCCTGGACGTGCTGGGGGAGTTCGGCCTTGAATGGCTGGAAGAACCCCTCCGGGCGGATGACCTGTGGGCCTACCGCAGGCTGCGCCAGCACTCGCCGGTACCCATCGCGCTGGGCGAGAACCTGCACAACATCTACCGCTTCCGCGATTTCATCGAGGCGGGAGCGGTGGACATCATCCAGCCCAACATCATCCGGGTGGGCGGCATTACCCCGTTCCGCCGCATCGTGGAACTCGCCCGCACCCACAGCATCAGGGTCATGCCGCACCTGCTGCCGGAACTCTCCGGCCAGCTCGCGCTGACCATGGCCGAGCCCACCCTGGTGGAGGACGTCGAGGACGCCTCCTTCGAACAGCTTGGCGTGCTGGACGAACCCTCACCCGTGCGGGTCGGCAACAGCCGGCTCACCCTCACGGGCCGGCCCGGGCTGGGGTTCGCCTTCTCCGGACCATCCGCTGACAACCAGAACAGGAATTCACTGTGACAACAGCAACCCTCGAACTCACCGCCCTGACGGCCGCCGCCACACGGGCGGCCAAAGCCGCCGCGGCAGCGCCCGACGTCGAACGGGCAGCCTGGCTGAACGCCGTCGCCGATGCGCTGGACGCCCACGTGACTGAACTGGTGGCCCTTGCCGATGCGGAGACCCGGCTGGGTACCGCGCGGCTCACCGGCGAGGTGGCCCGCACCTCGGGGCAGCTCCGGCTCTTCGCCGCGGTGATCACCGAAGGCTCCTACCTTGAAGCGGTCATCGACCACGCCGACCCTTCGGCCACTCCGCCCCGGCCCGACCTGCGGCGGCTGCTGAAGCCGATCGGCCCGGTGGCTGTCTTCTCGGCGTCGAACTTCCCGTTTGCGTTCTCGGTGGCGGGGGGCGACACCGCATCGGCGCTCGCCGTCGGCTGTTCCGTCATTGTGAAGGCGCACTCCGGCCACCTCAGGCTCTCCGAGCGGACGGCGGAAATCGTCACGGACGCACTGGCCGCGGCCGGTGCTCCCGACGGCCTGTTTGCGCTGGTCAGCGGACGGGACGCCGGCACCGCGCTGGTGCAGGATCCCGCCATCAAGGCCGTGGGTTTCACCGGGTCCATTCCCGGCGGCCGGGCGTTGTTCGACCTCGCGGTCTCCCGGCCCGAACCCATCCCCTTCTATGGCGAACTTGGCAGCCTTAACCCCGTCGTGGTCACGGCCGGGGCGCTCAAGGCCCGCGCCGGCGAGCTCGCTGCAGGCCTCGCGGGTTCCTTCACCCTCGGCGCCGGCCAGTTCTGCACCAAGCCGGGACTCGTGTTCATCCCCGCAGGAACCGACTTCCCGGGGCTGCTGGCGGAAGCCGCCAAGGACAAGGGCGCGGCCCCGATGCTGACGGAGCGCATCGCCGACGCCTACCCGGACGGACTCCGGGCGGTGGCTTCACTGACGGATGGGTCCGGCCGGGCCGCCGTACAGGTGGTCAGCGGCTCGGTTGACCAGGATGCCGCAGCGGACGGCGCGGCACCGGTGATCTTCAGGACCACCGCAGCCAGCGTCCTGGAGCGCCCGGAGGACCTGCTGGAGGAGTGCTTCGGCCCCACCACGCTGCTGATCGAATACTCCGGCAACGATGAGCTGACTGAGGCGCTCGCGCTGGTGCCCGGCAGCCTGACCGCCACCGTTCACGCGCAGCCGCGCGAGGACGTTTCCGGAATGGTGGAGCAGCTGTCCGGGCTCGCCGGCCGCGTGCTGTTCGACGGCTGGCCCACCGGTGTCGCGGTGAACTGGGCCCAGCAGCACGGCGGGCCGTACCCGGCCACCACCTCGCTGTTCACATCGGTGGGGGCGACGGCGGTGCGCCGCTTCCAGCGCCCCGTGGCCTACCAGGACGCTCCCGAAGCAGTCCTGCACCCCGCCCTGCGGGAAGCCAACCCGCTGGGAATACCGCGGCGTGTGGACGGCACACTGGTGCTGCCTTAGCCTCATGGGCCGGTTGGGGCGCAAGTGACACAGGAAAATCACCCTCCGGAAACGTTGCTGCAATCTTGCCGGGGGATGCTGTTCCCAGGAGTAGCACCAGGGGAGGGGCTCATCGTGGATACAGGCGGCAATACCATCGTCCGCACCAGCTCGGAGTTGTCGGCCGGGGAAGAAATCGAAGCCTGGCACAGGGGGCGGTTGTTCCACCGGGGTCTGGTTACGGAAACGATCCCGTCTGCGGACCTGTTCTGGATCGTGGATTCGCGGACGGGGGCGCGCAAGCTGCTGGACGTGGAAGCCCTGGAAATAGTCAGGGTGGAAAAGACTGTGGCGGTGGATTCTGCCCGCGTGGACAAGGTGGCCCGCGCGGAGCGGCTCGCCGCTCCGCGCGCAGCCCGGCGGGAACCGCACGTCGTGTGGTTCTCCAACGCCTGAGCCAGGCCCGCTTAGCGGGTGACTGCCGCGGCAGGGTCGAGGTGGCTGATGCTGTCCGGCGTGATCCGCAGGACCCGTGCCGTGGAGATGTCATAAAACAACCCCGCAACATGGATGCGCCCGGACTCGAGCGGTTCCTGCAGGCCGGAGTGGCGCCGGAGCCTGTCCAGCTGCACGGCAACGTTCACCATGGCCAGCTGGTCCACGGCACCGTAACCCGCCTCGGCTGCCGCGGCCTGCACCGGGTGCCCCTCGCGGAAGGCGGCCAGGCTTGGCCGTGCGTGGTCGAGCCAGACGTCGATGGCCCCACGCTCGTCCGCGCCGTCAGGATCAGCCCCGTCCGGATCAGCCCGCAGAGCGGTCATGGCACCGCAGCCCGAATGCCCGCAGACAACGATGGACTCCACCGACAGTTCGTTGAGGGCAAACTCCAAGGCTGCCTCGATGGAAGCGTCCCTGCCGTCGTCTCCCACCACATTGCCCACATTCCGGACGGTGAAGAGGTCGCCCGGGCCGCTGCTGGTGATCAGGTTGGGCACCAGGCGGGAGTCCGAGCAGGCCACGAACAGCGTGCCCGGATCCTGGAACGAGGACAGCTCCTGGACATGGGGACGCACCAGGTGCGCGTTGCGCCGGTGGTAGTTGTCCACGCCGGTCAGCACGGAACGCAGCGGTCCCGGAACCCCGGTGCCTGCAACCTCAGACCCCGAAAGTTCCGTTCCTGCAACAGCCGTCCCGGAGGCCGCGTGCCCGGCAAGCATCCGCCGCTGCCAGCTGCGCCAGGGGGCGAATCCGCTCCGAAGGGCGGAGCGTGAACTGCCGCGGCTCGGCGGGCCCGCCTGCGCATCGTGGAGCGTGGCCGTGCCGCTTTCCTCCATGACCACGGTGCCGTCGTTGCCCACGTGCCTGCTGCGCCAGGCATCAAGGGTGTCGTGGACGGGATGGTCCAGGAAGTCCACCTCCAGCTCTACCGTGACGTGCGCACCGGCAGGAACCGAGGCCAGCACGGCGCTCAGGCGCGGGAGGGAGAGGAAACTGCAGGAGCCGTCGATCACCACCCGCCAGCGGTTCCGGTCGCCGTCGCCGGTGCCGGCCGGTTCCGCGTGGATGCTGGCCCTCGCCACCCGCCAGAGAACCAGTGCAACGGCAAGGACCAGGCCGGTCAAAACTCCCGCGAGCAGGTTGACGAACACCACGCAGAACAGGGTCACACCGTAGACGGTCAGGTCGCCGGTCCGCCGTGCGGTCCTGATGTCGGCCGCCCGGACCAGGCGGGAGCCGATGACGATCAGCAGGCCTGCGAGGACAGCTTGGGGAATCAGCTGGATCAGGCCTGCCAGCAGCAGCGAGAAGACCAGCACCCAGACGCCGTGGAGTATCGCGGACTTCCGAGTCCGGGCGCCGGCCTCAATGTTGGTGGCACTCCGGACGATCACCCCGGTGACGGGCAGGCCTCCCAGCATCCCGGAGGTCACATTGGCGGCACCCTGCCCCAGGAGCTCGCGGTTGAAGTCCGTTCGCCGGCCGTGGTGCATCTTGTCCACGGCCACGGCGGAGAGCAGGGATTCCACACTGGCGATCAGCGCGATCGTCACCACGCCCATGACGACGGCTGCCCAGTTACCGTCGGGCAGCTCGGGAAGGGCCAGCGCGCCGAGCAGGGATCCATCGAAGGTGATCCGGTCCACGTTCAAGGGCAGGGAGAGGACGGTGGCTGCGATGACCGCAACGAGGGGCCCGGGAACCCTGCGTACAGCGGCGGGGAGGTGCTTCCAGCCGAGCAGCAGGGCGATGACCACCGCACCCAGTGCCGCGGCGGCGATGTCGGCGGCGATGAAGCTCCCCGGCATGGCCATGATGTTCTGCCAGGCTTCACTTGCCGACTCTGCGCCGAGCATCACGTGCAGCTGCTGCAGCACGATGGTGATGCCGATGCCGGCGAGCATGGCATGCACCACCACCGGCGCAATGGCCAGCGCGACGCGGCCCACCCGCGCCAGGCCCAGCATCGCCTGGAGCACGCCGGCCGCCGCTGTGATGGCGCAGGTGACGGGCCAGCCGAACTGTTCGATCAGGCCGGCAACGATGACCGTCAGGCCGGCGGCGGGTCCGCTGACCTGCAGCGGTGAGCCGCCCAGGCTGCCGGCAACGATCCCGCCCACGGCGGCGGCAATCAGGCCGGCCATGACCGGGGCGCCCGAGGCGGCCGCGATGCCCAGCGACAGCGGGACGGCCACCAGGAACACCACCAGCGATGCGGGCAGGTCCCAACGGAGACCGGTTGTCAGGAAACTCCGGAGGCTCCGGGTGCCTGGTTGGTCAGGCGAACCTCCCCGGGCTGTGGCGGGATCCTGTTCTTTCCGGTTCTGGCCTGTCTGTGCGGGCGAGTCCGTCTTGGCGGGTGCTGGTGGCATTGCAGTCCTTCGCTGGTGCTTCGCGGTCCCGTGCCACGCTATTGACGCTCCAGTTCAGCCCGCAAGGGACCAGATCGTGACAAAGAACACGCCCAGGAACCGCTCCCGCCGCGTAACGGAAGCTCAACATTCCCGGCGCGGAGGCCGGGTGAACCGCCCGTTTCCCCGCTGCAGGGAGCTGGCCCGGCCCCACCGAATCAGGCTAGGTTTTCAAGTCAAATCCACTCGATGGGGGATTTCATCGGCCTTCGGGGCGAAAAAATTCCGGCGGTTCCTTCCCGAAAGTACCTGCCGGTCTATACCAGTGACGTCATGTTGCGCGCTCACAGCTCCAGGGTCAGCGGCCGCCGGAGGCCGTTCACCACGGCGGCCGGCCAGCGCGGGTCCACGCTGAGGACGGTGATCCCCGAGTCGGTGAGCTGCACCGTGTCCTCGATCTTGACTCCCGGGGCGGAGGGATTCCAGGTGAAGGTCTGGTGAGGGACCACAGCGTCGTCGGTACCGGGAGTCGCCCGGGGATCGCGGCCCGCGTAACCGGCCGGACCGCCCTGGTGGTGGAGGGTCCACTGGTCCGCACCGAACCCGTGGCGGAGGTAGGCTTCCTGGATTTCCGCGAAGATGCCGCCAAGCCGCGCCCCCGGAACAGTGGCGTCAAAGATGTCCGCCTCTACTGCCGCAATGCGGGTTTCGGCGTCGAGCTCTTCCGGGGTCCCGGCGTCGAACCGCACCCAGCGGGTCACGTTGGCCACCAGCCCGTTGCGCCGTGCGCACACCACTGCCATGGCCCGCCGGCCGATCGGCGCGCGGGTGGGAAGCGGGTGGCGGAACGCGCTGCGTGCGGAACCGTTGCACAGGAGAACCAGCGGCTCGGCGCCCATCGCCACGACCCGCGCGGCCAGGGCCGAAGCCACAGCGAACTCGGTGGTTTCCGGGGTGGCGCCGGCGAGTACGTCGGTCATCGCGGCGGCCGCGTCAGCGCACAGCCGGGCGTACCGGGCGCTCTCGCCGGGCAGGAACTGCTGGCGTGCGGTCCTCAGCTCTGCAGCGACGTCAGCCTCTGCGAGCGGCTTACCGCCGGCGGCGAGCATGGCTGCGGCGGCATGCAGCTGCCCGTGCCAGGGCACGGTGTGGAGGGCGACGCCGTCGGGCAGCTCCTCCGCGGCGATACGGGCGGCCTCGTTGTTGTACGTGACCAGGTGGTCGCCGTCGCGGTCAACCAGCATGGCCGCGACGGGGTCGCCGGCCAGGCTGATGTGGACGCGGCTCCCGTCCAGGTACCAGGTCAGTGCCGTGTTGGTGGTCAGGAGGAGCGAGTCCCGGCCCACAGCGTCCAGGATATCCAGGACTCGGCGCCGTTTGACTGCCCGGTCGGCCGGGTTCCCGGGGGCGGCTGTTGCTGATGCGGCGTTCTGCTGTGCCTGTTGCGTAGCGGTGTTCACGTGGATTCCCCCAAAGTAGTGATGAGCTGTTCGATATCGCTGGTGGACAGGAGGCCGTCGGCCACCAGGACGGTGACGGTGCGGTGCAGCGGGGTGGCATGGCTGGCTGTTGCCGGCTGCTCCCACGCCAGGGACAGCCCGACGCCGGGGTACCCCGACATGCGGACAAACCAGGGATCGCGGGGCTGCTCCGGCTCCGGCCGGGGCAGGAAGACGAGCGTGGCCGGTCCGCCGTCGGGCTCTCCCTTCCGGAAGGTGCCCGCCCACGCCAGCCACGGCGCCGCAGCGGAGGGGACAGCGCCGTGGACGGCGTCTTCCCCTTCCGCGGAGGCTGTCCACACCCTTGCACCGTCGACGGCGGGAAGGCGCCAGAAGAAGCCACCGTAGCCGCCCTGCGGGCGGCCGTTCGAGCCCGGGCTGCCGAGCGCGACCGGGTCCGGCCCGGAGGGCGTCAGTGTGAAATCCAGCGTGAGCTGCCACGTGGAGGAGTCGACGGCGGCCCAGCTCCACGTCCGGCGTTCGCTGAGGAGGGGAACCGCGGGTTCCGTGGAGTTGTCCGGTGCCAGCCAGCTCAGGGTTTCGGTCCGCGAGCCTCTGTGGACGCCGCTTTCCACCCCGAGGGTGACGATCCGTCCGTGGTCCTTCCGCCAGACGTAGGCCCCGGCGTCGCGGGTATAGGTGCGGCCGCCCCAGAAATTGACGCCGTCCACGTCCTGGATGGCAACCCCCGCTCCGAGGTGCCACACGTGGTCCTCGGGCAGATGATCGGTCACCACGGTGCCGGCCAGGGTGCTGACCGGATGGAGGTAGGGGCGGGGCGATGACGTGGGTGTTATCCGGCTGCCGTCCGCGAGCCTCGCCACCGCTTTCCCGTTCACCGTGAATGCGGGCCGCGGCTCGTCTGCAGGCAGCTCGCGGGCCCAGGGCGCGCCGAGCTCCGCGAAGGTGGCCTGCGCCGCGGCGGCCCGGCGCACCAGCTGGCGGATTCCGCGGACCACGGGGTGGGCGTCATCGCCCTCGCCTTCCCAGACCACATGCGCCGCGCCGATCGCGCGGGGCTGCTCCACCGTCCGGATGGCCTCCAGCACCTTCATGAAAGCGCCGTTCCCGGCCAACGGGCTGAGCAGCTGCTGCGCGCTGCCAGGGGAACGGCGGGCAGCCAGGAGGTTTTCCAGCAGATCCGTACGGCCGTATGTTTCGGTGCGCTCGCCGTCGGGCGTTGTCACGGCCAGCCGGTCCTCGGTGTAGAAGAAGTCTGCCCGGCCCAGGGTGCCGTGGACAGTGACGGTCGGCGCGGTCTGTTCGTCGGCGCAGAGGGTCAGGGCGCAGAGGAGGACGGTGCCGCCGGAGGTGCGGACCCGGAGCACCGAGGTGTCGTCGCTTTCGGTCGCGTGGGCACGGTACAGGTCCGTTTCCACGGACAGGACGTCATCGGCCAATTCCGCACCCGCGATCTTCAGTCCGGTGGCCACCGCATGCGCCAAAGCATTGGTGGCTACGCCGTCCACCACATCCGTGCCGTCCAGGCTGCGTTTGCCTGCCCAGCGTGATCGCTTGAAATAGCCCTTGGTGCGCACCCACGTGCCGACGGCGCTCACTCCGCGGACCTCGCCGATTTCCCCGGACGCCACGAGCCGGTCCAGCGCCGGCAGGGCGTGGGAGCCCAGGCTCTGGAAGCCCACCTGGACCAGCCGGCCGGCCGCCTGGGCCGCGGCAAGCACGGCGTCGAACTGGGCCAGGGACGCCATGGGCGGCTTCTCCACGTAGACATCGGCCCCGGCGGCGATCGCGGCAAGGGCCAGCGGCGCGTGCGTCTGGATGGGCGTGGCCAGGATTACCACGTCAGGGGCCGGACCGGAGCCCAGCAGCTGTTCCAGGTCCTGGAAGGCGGCCACAGTGTCAGCGAGTCTCCCGGGGGCGGGGGGAGTGGGGTCAGCCACTGCCACCAGTTCCAGGGCGCCGGCTTCCTCGAGCCGCACGAGGTTGGCCAGGTGCCGCTCACCGAATCCGTGCACGCCCACCAGGGCTATGCGCGGGCGGGCGGCCGGGTATGCGGAGCCAGCAGCCGTGCGGCTGCCGAAATCCGCGGCGACGGATTGCTGAGTCATGAAGTGGTCCTCAATGGCTAGGGGGCTGAAAGGCGGGAAGGGGCCTGCGGTCGCTGCCCCGGGCGTCCAGGGCTGCTGCCAGGAAACTGGTTGCTTCATGCTGCATCCGGGCGGTGAAAACGTGGCCGCCGGGCCAGAAACTTCCGGTGTAGGCGCCCCGGGGATGCAGGGACTCCAGTTTGCCGTGGGCGTCCCTCATGCCGGCCTCTGGAAAGAGCGGGTCCGCCAGGGCGTACTGGACCAGGAAACTGCCGGCACCGGACCTGGTGGTCAGCTCCGGCCAGTCACCGAGCTTCCAGAGCCCCGGGGTCTGCAGCAGCCAGGAATGTGCGTCCAGGTAGGCGGGCAGCAGGGACCGGAACGTGGTCATCATGCAGGTCACCACGTAGGTCCGGATCCGGGGGCTCAAGGCTGCCAGAGTCAGCGAACGGCCGCCGCCGCCGGAGAACCCGATGCAGCCCAGCCGGTCCTGGCTGACCTCCGGCAGGGCGGCCAGAACTTCCAGGGCGGCGAGGTCGTCGTGCGCCACCATTCCGGCGAGGCTGGTGCCAAGCAGTCCGGCCGCCTTGGCCACCGTATCCTCGTGGAAGCCGGCGGCGGCATTGTAGAGGTCCGCTTCGGAGGGCTCGACGCCGTCCTCCCGCCACTGCGCCTTGCGTGCGGCCAACCCCGAGGCTGTCCGCCACGGCGGATCCGCCAGGTCGAAGCGGCGGCTGCCCCAGCCGAACGTGTCATGTGCCAGGACTGCGAAGCCCTGGCGCGCCACGTCCGTCGCCAGCGCGTGCCCGTCATAATGCCCCGCGCGGGCCGCCGCAGCGGAGGGGTGGGTGCGGGGAAGTTCCACGAGCCGGTCCGCCCCGCCGAACTTGTTCCCGCCGTGGCAGTGCAGGGCAAGGACGCCAGGCAGGGGCTTGCTGCTTCCTGCCGGGCGGACCAGCCAGCCCGTCGTCCGGGGGCCGAAGCCCAGCTGCCAGCTGAGCTGGGAGGTGGTGACGCCGTCGTGCGTGTCCTCCCAGTGGACCTGCAGGTCCACCGGGACGGACGGACCCGGCACACCGAGGGCGGCGGAAAGTTCCTGTGCGGCCGGCCCGTAAGCCTGGTACCGGGGGTGCTGCCGGACCCAGCCGGGCCAGTCCTCGTAGCCGGCGATCGCGCTGGGCCGGACCGGCGGGATGGTTTCGTTCACTGGCCTGCCTACTGTTCGTTGCCGCAACCGGTCAGTACCAACGCCGGTGCCGCCGTCGCGCCGGCAACACCCATGGCAAACTTCTTGAGAGCTAACTTCATTGTCCTGCCCCTCAGTTGTTGCTACGACGGTGAGTGACCGGCGCAACAGAAAACGTTTTCTCAAAAACTAACAAAGGGCTATACAGGAGTCAAGAAACCGTTTACTTTGGTACAAAGCCGCAGTTATTCAGCACCGTCGCAAGGTGCCGGAAGAGGCTGTTGCGGGGAATCCTGCAGTACGGCCGGATCGGCCGCCAGAACAGTGCATGACCTGATCGCGCCGACGATCACCAAGACGTGGAGGGCCACGATGACCAAAGGAGACCACATGGCCGCTAAACACATTCCCAGGGCTGCGCGCCCGGCAGGCTTGCCGGTGGAAGCGCGCCCGCTGTTCCGGACGGAGTCGATGCAGTGAGCGCCATTAGCGAACTCAGCTCAATCTCCCGCCGCAAGGGCAAAGCCACCGCAGAGGAGAAGAAGGCTAACGGCCGCGACAACAAGGCCGCCTACATTTTCCTGCTGCCATGGCTGGTGGGGCTCGTGGCCATCACCATCGGCCCCATGCTGATGTCCCTGTACCTGTCCTTCACGGATTACAACCTGCTCCAGCCGCCGGAATGGACCGGCCTGGACAACTTCACCCGCATGCTCAGCGACGCCCGGCTGCACAATTCGCTGCGGGTAACGTTCACCTACGTCTTCGTTGGCGTACCGCTCCAGCTGGCCGTCGCGCTGTTGATCGCGCTGGTCCTTGACAAGGGGCTTCGCGGGCTGCCGTTCTATCGTTCGGTGTTCTACCTGCCGTCCCTGCTGGGCGGCTCAGTTGCTGTTGCCATCCTGTGGAAGCAGATCTTCGGCACCACGGGCCTGGTGAACCAGGTCCTGGCCATGTTCGGCATCCAGGGGCCCGGCTGGATCTCGGATCCCAGTACGGCCCTGGGCTCGATCATCCTGCTGCACGTCTGGACGTTCGGCGCTCCCATGATCATCTTCCTGGCCGGCCTGCGGCAGATCCCGGTCATGTACTACGAGGCGGCCAAGGTGGACGGTGCAAGTACGCTGCAGCAGTTCCGGCGGATCACCATGCCGATGCTCAGCCCCATCATCTTCTTCAACCTGGTGCTCCAGATCATCGGCTCGTTCCAGTCGTTCACCCAGGCGTTCATCGTCTCCGGCGGCAATGGCGGCCCGTCCGACTCGACCATGTTCTTCACGCTGTACCTCTACCAGAAGGGCTTCGGCCAGTTCGACATGGGCTACGCCTCGGCCATGGCCTGGTTCCTGCTGGTCATCATCGGCGTGTTCACCGCCATCAACTTCATCGCTTCTAAGTATTGGGTTTTCTATGACGACTAAGCTTGAGACGCTGCCCGCTCCGGACAAGACGCCCGGCGCCGGCAAGCCTACGAACCGCAAGCCCAAGGTGCGCGAGTCCAGGGGGACCCTGGCGTTCAGCCGGGCGCAGCGCAGCAAGGCGCTGATGAAGCACGCCATCCTGATCGTCGCCGGCGGCCTGATGATCTACCCGCTCCTGTGGATGGTTGTGTCCTCGCTGCGGCCCAACGAACTGATCTTCCGCGAGCCCGGACTGTGGCTGAACAGCCTGGAAATGGGCAACTACACCGATGGCTGGTCCGCCCTGACCCACCCGTTCGGCCACTACATGCTCAACTCGGCGATCGTGGTCCTGGGATCCATCCTGGGAAACCTGATCTCCTGCTCCATGGCGGCCTACGCCTTCGCCCGGCTGCAGTTCACCGGCAAGAAGCTGTTCTTCGGCATCATGCTCCTGACCATCATGCTGCCGTTCCACGTGATCATCGTTCCGCAGTACATCCTGTTCTCGCAGATCGGCTGGGTGAACACCTTCTGGCCGTTGATTGTGCCCAAGCTCCTGGCGACGGATGCGTTCTTCGTGTTCCTGATGGTGCAGTTCATCCGGGGCATTCCCAAGGAGCTGGATGAGGCCGCCAGGATCGACGGCGCCGGGCACCCCCGCATCTTCCTGCGGGTCATCCTGCCGCTGATGGTGCCGGCCCTGGCAACCACCACCATCTTCACGTTCATCTGGACGTGGAACGACTTCTTCGGGGCGCTCATCTACCTCACTGATCCGGACATGTTCACTGTTCCGGTGGCGTTGCGGGCTTTCGTGGACTCGCAGTCCGCCACGAGCTGGGGGTCGCTCTTCGCGATGTCCATCGTGTCCCTGCTGCCGGTGTTCCTGGTGTTCCTGTTCGGGCAGCGCTTCCTGATCAAGGGAATCGCGACGACGGGCATCAAGTAAATCCTGCAGGTTCAGCTTTGAACGGGGCGGAGGGGCGTTCGTCGCCCGTCCACCCCTTTCGTTGGACGGCCGCAAAATCAGCAGGCTAC
The DNA here is from genome assembly GCF_000876655.1 of Arthrobacter sp. SPG23. GTDB lineage: Bacteria > Actinomycetota > Actinomycetes > Actinomycetales > Micrococcaceae > Arthrobacter. Next base: position 161,017 of record NZ_JYCN01000025.1, on the reverse strand, counting down.
CATCTTGTATTACAAGTATCTTGCTTGTATTCTCAGTAAGAGAAAACGTTTTCTCAATGACTTTTCGAACCACCCTGTTTCCCCTTAATCGACATCAAGATCAAAGAAGATCGGAGAATCCAGTGCCGCTATTTTCCCGCCCTGCCTCAGCCGCCCGTCGTGGCGCAGCTGAGGCCACATCCGCCCGGGCCGGGCGCAGGCTCCGCCGGGCCGGCGCAGTTGCCGCAGCTGCCGCCGTCGTCCTGGCCCTTAGTGCCTGCGGCGGGGGAGCCGCCCCGCAAAGTGCCGACGGCAAGGTTGAACTCCGTTTCTCCTGGTGGGGAGGGGACAAGCGGGCGCAGCTGACGCAGGCCGCGATCGCCGCCTTCGAAGCCGAGAACCCGAACATCAAGATCAAGCCGGAGTTCGGCGACTGGAGCGGATACTGGGACAAGCTCGCCACGCAGGTTGCTGCGAACGACGCCCCGGACATCATCCAGATGGACGAGAAATACATCACGGAGTACTCCAGCCGCGGCGCCCTGCTGGACCTGTCCAAGTACGACATTGACACGTCAAAGTTTGACGAAGCCGCCCTCAACGCCGGGAAGAGCGAGGATGGACTGACGGGCATTGCCGCCGGCATCAACGCGGCAACCATCCTGGCCAACCCGGCCGTCTTCAAGGCTGCCGGCGTTGAACTTCCCGACGACAGCAAGTGGACGTGGGAAGATTTCGAGCGCATCGCGGCCGAGGTCACCGCAAAGTCCCCGAAGGGCACCTACGGGGCTGCGGCCTACGGCACGGACGAAGCTTCGCTCGGCGTATGGCTTCGACAGAACGGAAAATCGCTGTACACCAGTGACGGGAAGCTGGGCTTCGAGCCGGGCGACATCGCCGAATGGTGGGCGTTCCTGAAGGAACTCAGCGAAAAGAAGGCCGTCCCTTCGGCATCAGAGGTGGTTGAGGCCGAGGCGGCACCGCTGGACCAGAGCGGCCTGGCGACCGGCAAGAACGGGCTCGCGTTCTGGTGGTCCAACCAGCTTCCGGCGCTGGAGAAGGCCGCCGGCGGAGAGCTTCAGATCCTGCGGTTCCCGTCCAAGACCGGCACCTCCGCGGACGCCAAGCTTTGGTACAAGGCCTCGCAGTTCTGGTCAGCCTCTTCACGCACCAAGCACCCGGAGGAAACCGCCAAATTCATCAACTTCCTGGCCAACAACACCAAGGCCGGCGAAACACTCCTTGCCGACCGCGGCGTTTACCCCAACTCCGACGTCCGGGCAGCAATCGAACCCAAGCTGACCCCCGCCGACATCAAGGTGGTCAAGTTCATTGACCAGATCAAGGGCGAACTCGGCGAGGCCCCGGCGCCGCCGCCGAAGGGGGCGGGTGCCATCCAGGAAATCGTCAAGCGCTACACCTCGGAGGTTCTCTTCAACCGGCTGTCCACTGAGGAAGCCGGCAAGAAGGCGGTCGATGAAATGAAATCAGCCATCAGCAGCTAGCAGGAGCGTCAGCTTCGCCGCAGTTCCTTACAGACGTGCCCCTATCTGCCTAGTGATTCGGATAGGGGCACGTTTGTCGCCGCCCCCAGATGGCATTTGGCGGAGATGCGGGGCGCCCGCACTGCCGCCAAATGCCATCTCGGAACAGGGTCAGTCCTCCGCGATCACCGCCACGCCGCCTGCCGGAACTGTGCCGGTGAACTGCTCTCCGGACAGCAGCTCAGCCCCGGCCACGCGCACGGAGGCGTCGGCGCGTGAGTGGTTGATGGCGAAGACGAAGCTGGTGCCGTCGCCGGAGCGTCGCCGCGTCAATTCGACTCCCTGGTCCGCTTCGGCCACTGCGGAAACTTCCGAGTCGGCGAGCAGCCGGTCCACCAGTGCCTCGATGCCGTCCCGGTCCGGGAAGGTTGCGAGGTACCAGGCCGAGCCGGTTCCGACGGAGCGCCGCGTCAGGGCGGGAACGCCCTCCAGCGGGTAGTCGGTGAATGTCTGCACCGGCTCGGCCCCGGGGGCCCCCGCGGCTCCGGCCACGTGCACATGCTCGCTCCACACCGTCCCCGCTCCGCCGTCGCTGAGTTTGACCGTGGACCCGGCCAGCAGCGGGTGGAATTCCTCCACCCTGACCCCCAGCAGGTCGCGGAACGCGCCAGGGTAACCGCCGAGCCGGACGTGGTCCTGTTCGTCGACGATGCCGCTGAAATAGCTGACCAGGACTGTTGCGCCGGCGCGCGCAGCCGAGGCGATGTTCGCGGCCGCGGCGTCGGTCACGTTGTACAGGGTGCACACCAGGACCAGGTCGTACCCCTCGAGCGAGGCCGCAGGGTGCACAAAATCCGTCGAAATTCCGCGCAGGAACAGGCTCCGGTGGAAGGCGCGCATCAGGTCCAGGTACTTCACGTCCTGGCTGGGGTGGGAGTCGAGTTCGCTGGCCCACCATGCCTCGTAGTCGAACACGATGGCCACTCGCGCCTCCACCCGGGATCCCCGGACGGACGCCAGCTTCTGCAGCGCGGAGCCGAGCCCCACCACCTCCTGGAAGACCCGCGTCTCGCGCCCGCCGTGCGGCAACATGGCGGAGTGGAATTTCTCCGAGCCGGCGAAGCTCTGCCGCCACTGGAAGAACATCACGGCATCCGCTCCGCGGGCCACGTGCGCCAGGGAGTTGCGCAGCATTTCGCCGGGCATCTTGGGCTGGTTGCGGGGCTGCCAGTTCACTGCCGACGTCGAATGTTCCATCAGGATCCAGGGGTCACCGCCGGCAACGCCGCGGGTGAGGTCCGCGCTGAAGGCGAGCTCGATCTGACGCTCCGGATCGGCGGCCACGAGGTAGTGGTCGTTGGCGATGACGTCCAGGTCCTTTGCCCAGTCGAAATAGTCCATGGACTTGGTGGCGCTGGAAACCATGAGGTTGGTGGTGGCGGGCACTCCCGGAGTCACTTCCCGCAGCACCTCCAGCAGCGACCGGTAATAGTCCATTAGGCCCCAGGAATTGAAGCGTTGGAAGTCCAGCTGCTGGCCCGGATTCAGGGTGGACGGCGCCACTCCGGGCGGCAGGATTTCCTCGAACGAGGCGTAGTGCTGGGACCAGAAGGCCGTTCCCCAGGATGCGTTCAGGGCATCAATGTCCCCGTACCGCCGCTCGAGCCAGCGGCGGAAGGCGGCGGCGTCCTCGTCGCCGTAGAACTCCGAAACGTGGCAGCCGAGTTCGTTGTCCACATGCCACAGCGCCAGTGCCGGGTGGTCCTTGTACCGCTCTGCCAGCACCCGGGTGATGCCCGTTGCGTACCGCCGGTAGACGGCCGACGACGGCGTGTAGTGCCGCCGGGATCCCGGTCCCAGCACGGTTCCGTCAGCCGTGACCGGGAGGATTTCCGGGTGTTTGCGCACGAGCCATGCCGGGGGAGCAGCGGTGGCGGTGGCGAGGGCCACCTTGATGCCTGCCGCCGCCAGGTTGTCCAGGACGTCATCCAGCCAGCCAAAGTCGTAGTTGCCCTCGGACGGTTCCAGCAGGCCCCAGGAAAAGATGCCTACGCTGAGGAAGGTGACACCGGCTTCCTTCATGAGTCCGAGGTCTTCCAGCCGTGTGCTGACCGGCCACTGTTCGGGGTTGTAGTCGCCCCCGTAAGCGATGCCTTCAAGGCTGCCCCACACCGCTGGTGGAGTGGATTTTTCCTGGGATGACATGGGACTCCTTCGTCGATGCTGGTACCCGATCGTGGCATGAAAGCTGATGTTTGGAAAACGCTTGCCCAAATCTGTGAATGAGGATATTGTATCGTTTCAGAAAGCACGTGTAAGCCACGTCACTGCTCTCGTCGCAGAGAATCACAGGGAATCGCGCTTACACAACCGAGCAAGGAGGCTCTAATGATCAGCAGAAGGAATTTCCTCACCACCGTGGCGCTGGGCACCGCATCTGCCGCTGCGCTGGCGGCTTGTGGCTCCCCGGCCCCCGCCCAGACGGGTTCGGCGGCGAACCCGGTCACCATCAACTACACCTGGTGGGGCAACGATGACCGCGCCACCCGCACCCGCAAGGCCATCGCACTGTTCGAGTCCAAGAACCCGGATATCAAGGTCAACGGCAACTTCACCGACTTTGCCGGCTACTGGCAGAAGCGCGCCACCGAAGCTGCCGGCGGCGGCCTGCCTGACGTGATGCAGTGGGACCTCTCCTACCTTCGTGACTACGGCCAGCGGAACCAGCTTCTTGACCTGGGCACCGTGAAGATTGACACCTCGGGCTTCGATAAGTCGCTGCTGCCGTCCGGCCAGATTAAGGGCAAGACCTACGGCATCCCCACCAGCACCAACGCTTTTGCCGTTTACTACGATCCCGCCAAGCTCAAGTCCCTCGGGGTCTCCGAGCCCGACGGCAGCTGGACCTATGACGAATACAAGTCCTGGCTCAAGGAGGTCGGCGCCAAGGGCAACGGCACCATCTTCGGGTCCACGGACTTCACCGGCATCTGGTGGCAGTTCAACATCTGGCTCCGCCAGAACAACATCGAAGCCTTCACCGAGGACGGCAAGCTGGGCTTCAGCAAGGACGACCTAAAGACCTGGTGGAACATGGCGTCGGACCTGCGCGGGACGCCAGCCCTGGTCTCCGAGGAGCGGGCCACCCAGCTGGCCCCGAAATCCCCGTTCGGCTCCAACGTGACCGTTGCGGAAAACACCTGGGACAACTTCATGGCCGGCTACCTCGCTGACAGCGGCGCCAAGGAGCTGAAGATCGTTCCCGTTCCCTCCGACGATCCGGACAACCTGGGCCTCTTCCTCAAGCCGTCGATGCTGATGGTTGCCAGCGCCAAGACCAAGTTCAAGGACGCCTCCGCACGCTTCATCGACTTCATGATCAACGACCCCGAGGTGGGCCAGATCTTCAAGACTTCCCGCGGCGTTCCCGCCTCGAAGACCCAGCGCGACGGCACCACCTTCGAAGGCACTGACAAGATCGTGGTGGACTACGAGAAGTCAATTGAGAAGTACCTCAAGGATGCTCCCGAGCCGCCCATCGTCGGTTTCGGCACCCTGGAGGCTTCGTTCAAGCGGATCAGCTCGGACCTCAACTTCGGCAAGCTGACCGTTGACTCCGCGGCCGACGCCTGGTTCAAGGAAGCCGAAGACCTCATCAAGCAGAACGCCTGAGCAGCGTATTGTCTGCCCGGCATTCACAACTGACGGAATGAACTCGTGACCCAAAGCCCAACCCTGAGCAGGCGTTCGTCGTCGTCGTCCTCGCCCCCGCTGCCGCGCAAATCGCGGCAGCGGGGGGCGGATGCCCGCGCCGGCTACACCTTCCTGCTGCCCTGGCTGCTGGGATTCATCGCCCTCACCGTGGGCCCGATGATCTCCTCGCTCTACCTGTCCTTCACCAACTACAACCTCTTCGAACCGCCCAAATGGATCGGGCTGGACAACTACACCACCCTGTTCCAGGACGAACGGTTCCTGCAGTCGGTGGGCGTGACCCTGTCCTACGTGGTCTTCGGTACCCCGCTGAAGCTCGCCGCCGCACTGGCCGTCGCCATGCTGCTCAACAGCAAGCGCAAGGGCCAGGGGTTCTACCGCTCGGCCTTCTATGCCCCGTCCCTGATCGGCGCGTCCGTGTCCATCGCCATCGTCTGGAAGGCGATGTTCGGTGACTCCGGCCCGGTGGACCAGGGCCTGTCCTTCTTCGGCATCAACCTGGGCGGCTGGGTGGGCAACCCGTCCATGACCATGCCCATGATGATCCTGCTGACCGTCTGGCAGTTCGGTGCCCCGATGGTGATCTTCCTCGCCGGCCTCAAGCAGATCCCGGCGGACCTGTACGAAGCCGCCTCCATGGACGGTGCCGGTCCGGTCCGGAAGTTCTTCAACATCACCTGGCCCATGCTTTCCCCGGTGATCTTCTTCAACCTGCTGATGGAAACCATCCACGCCTTCCAGATCTTCGCCTCGGCCTACATCATCTCCAACGGTGAAGGCGGCCCGGCCGGCTCCACCCTCTTCTACACCCTCTACCTCTACCTGCGGGGCTTCAGCGACTTCCGGATGGGCTACGCCTCGGCGATGGCCTGGCTCCTGGTGGTCGTGGTGGGCATCATCACCCTCATCTTCTTCAAAACCTCCAAGTCCTGGGTCCACTACAGCGGTGATTCGAAATGACAACCATGGCAACACCCACCCAGCCGAAAGCCGGCGGTACCGCACCCGTTCAGGCACCCGAGTACAACCCCAAATCCGAGTCCGTGGGGGCCAAGCGGGCCAAGAGCGTCATCTTCCACATCGTGGCGCTCGCCCTCACCGCCGTCGTCCTCTACCCGGCGCTCTGGATGGTGGCCTCCTCGTTCAAGCCGAACGCCGAAATCGGCGGCACCAACACCTCCCTGTGGTCCAGCAACTTCAGCTTCGACAACTTCACCACCGCCATGGAGGGGATCGGCGGGGTGTCCACCCTGCAGTTCTTCACCAACTCGCTGGTCCTGGCCATCGGCGCCGTGGTGGGCACCATCCTGTCGGCCAGCGTTTCGGCCTATGCCTTCGCACGGATCAAGTTCCCGGGCCGCAGCGCGCTCTTCGGCATGATGATCGCCACCCTGCTGCTGCCGTTCCACGTGGTGATCATCCCGCAGTACATCATCTTCCAGCAGCTGGGCCTCGTGGACACCTACATCCCGCTGCTGATCGGAAAGTTCCTGGCCGCGGACGCGTTCTTCGTGTTCCTGATGGTCCAGTTCATGCGCAACCTCCCGGCGGAACTGGACGAGGCAGCACGCATCGACGGCGCCGGCCACGTCCGGATCTTCACTTCCATCATGCTCCCGCTGATGAAACCGGCGCTGATTTCGACGTCCATCTTCTCCTTCATCTGGAGCTGGAACGACTTCCTGGGCCCGCTGCTGTACCTGAACACCCCGGAGAAGTACCCGCTGCCGCTGGCCCTGCGCCTCTTCGTGGACCAGACCCAGAGTTCGGACTACGGCGCGATGATCGCCATGTCCGTCCTGGCTCTGCTGCCGGTGCTGATCTTCTTCCTGGTCTTCCAGCGCTACATTGTTGAAGGCGTCTCCACCCAGGGCCTCAAGGGCTGACGGAAGACTGAGATAGAAAATGAGCATCATGGACAGCACCACGCCCGCCTCAGGCCACGACGACCGGATCCCGGTAAACCGCTTCGCCCTGTTTTCCGAGACCCTGCTGGCCGGAGTGCTGGTGCTGGTGCTGTCCATTCCGCTGGTGACCATCCCCGCTGCCTATGCCGCGGGGATCGCCCACCTTGAGCGCCACCTCTCCGGCAGGGATGACTCCCTCCGTGCCCTCTGGGGCACGTTCCGCTCGGCCCTGCCGGGCAGTTGGAAGCTGGGAATCACGACGGCGGCAGCCGCCGTCGTGATTGTCCTGAACCTCCTGCTCGCGACGGTGGGGCAGCTGCCCGGCCGGGAAGTGGTTCTTCCCGCCACCCTCGTGCTCGCAGCGGCCGGCGCCATCCTGCTCCTGCGCACCGCTGCTGCATGGTCTGACGCCGCCGGCAGCACGGCTCCACGCAGTGCCTGGGCCGGGGCCCTCGATGCCGCCAAGACGCTTTCGTTCCGCGACTGGACCGGTTCCCTCCTGCTGGCCACCGCCCTCTTTGCCGCCGTTGTGTTCGTCTGGATGCTGGCCGCCCTGTTCGTGGTGGTGCCCGGCACCCTGATCCTGGCCTCGGCCGCCGTCAAGATGCGCTCGGCGCGCGCCTAGCACCACCCGCGCCGCAACACCGTCCCAGCAGGTCCACTTCACTACCGAGTTGAGCCCGACGTGTCTTCCGACCGCACCCAGTCCGCTGAGTCCCTCCAAGGCCCCGGACAGTCCTCAGAACGGCCGTTGCGCTGGTACCACCCGCTGGCGCAGCGCAACTACCGACTCTTCGTTGCCATCCAGCTCGCCGGCAGCACCGGCGTGTGGATGCAGCGCCTCGCCCAGGACTGGCTGGTCCTGCAGCTGACGGGAAGTCCCGCTGCGGTGGGCGTGGCGGTGGCGCTGCAGTTCCTGCCCATGCTGGTGGTGGGCCCGCTCAGCGGCATCCTGGTGGACCTGTTCCCGAAGCGCCGCATCCTGCTGATCTGCCAGTCCATCGCCGCCCTGCTGGCCCTAACCCTCGCGGTCCTTGACGCCCGCGGCGGCATCACCGTCTGGGCCGTGTACGCCTGCTGCGTGGCCCTGGGCATCACGTCCGCCGTCGACGGTCCGGCCCGCCAGGTGTTCGTGAACGAGGTGGTGGGGGACGCCGCACTGCGTCCCGCGATCGGGCTGAACAACGCGATCGGCCAGCTCGGGGCGATGGTGGGACCCGCCCTCGGCGGCCTGCTGATCGCCAAGGCTGGCTCCGCCGCGGCCTTCGCCGCGAACGCGGTGGTGTGCCTGGCGGTGCTGGGCCTGATCACCGCGATCCGGACGTCCCAGCTTTATGCCGGCGCACCGCCTCTCCGGGGCCGCGGGCAGGTGCTCGCGGGCTTCCGCTATGTCCGACGCCGGCCGTCCCTGCTGCTGGTCATGCTGCTGGCCGGGCTCCTCGGTGCCTTTGGCATGAACGGGCCGGTGGTGCTCGCGGCGTTCGCCGAAGACGTCTGGCACAGCGGCGCCGCTGGATTCGGGATCTTCAACACGTTCAGCGCGGCGGGCGCCCTTGCCGGCGCGCTGCTGGCGGCGCGGCTGCGGACCCTGGGCCGGCGGGGGATCGTGGTGAGTGCCGGGCTGTTCGGGCTGACCCAGCTCGTAGCCGCGCTCATGCCCACGCAGGAGCTGTTCGTGGCCATGCTGGTGCTGGTGGGCGTCATGACGCTGCTCTTCCTGACCAGTGCAGCCACCACCGTCCAGCTGGAGGCCGGCGCGGAAGTCCGCGGCCGCGTCCTGGCCCTCTACCTGCCGCTGCTGCTGGGCGGGCATGCCCTCGGCGGACTGCTGGCAGGGTGGCTCACTGAAGAGTTCGGCGTCAGGACCGGGCTGGTGGTGACCGGCGCGCTCGGCATGCTGTCCGCCGCAGTCATCGGACTGCTGCTGTGGCTGAACGCCCGACGGCGGGCCTCGGCTGCCTAAGGGCCCGCGGCTGCCTGACGGCGGCGGGCGTGGTTTCCGGCCGCAATTTGCCGTCTTTGGCCGCTAAGCGCAGGTTATTCCGGCCAAAGACGGCAAAAGGCAGGCCACTCCTTGACTGTGGCCCGGTGACGCTGCGGTTCACCTGGCGGGCTCGGATGTCCGGCAGAGGATGACCCAGAAGCTCATTGACGCGTTCGAGGCCAAGAATCCGAACATCAAGATCGAGGGTGAATACGGTGAGTGGTCCGGCTACTGGGCCAAGCTCTTCCTGGCGAACAGCGTCGAGGCCGGCGGGATTGCGCTGGCTGACCGCGGCATCCCCGGCAATACCGAGGTGCGTGATGCGATCACGCCCAAGCTGAGCGCGGCCGACGCCGCCACGGCCGCCTTCATCAATGACATTGCGGATGAGGTGGGAGACGCTCCCGTTGTGCCGCCGGCAGGGTCCAGCCCGGCCCCGGAGATCCTGACCCGATTCACCACCGAGGTCCACTTCGGCAGGGTGAGCCCGGAGGAAGCCGCGAAGAAGTCGATGGAGGAGCTCAAGAGCGCACTGGCTAGCGCGCTCGGCCGGTGCACCTCGCCAACGCGGGTTAGCGGTGATCGGCCAATGACGCAGCTTCGGCCGCGGACAGCGTGCCGTCGGCGATCCACACGGTGAAGGAACGCCGGACGGATTGTCCCGCGGCGAGGATCACCGGCCGGTCCCAGGCCAGGGCCGAGCCCACGCCGGGGTAGCCGGACAGCCGGACGAACCAGGGGTCCGGCGCCTCGACGGGGGCGGCAAATACCAGGCTGGCCGTGCCCTGCGGGAAGGTCCCCATCCAGGCCAGCCAGGGCGAGACGGAGCCATGGACGGCTGCCTCGCCCTGCCGCTCTGCCGTGAAGACTTCCGCCGCGGAACACGCGGGGAGCCGCCAGAAGAACCCTCCGTAGCCGCTTCCGGCGGCACCGTTGGAGCCGGGGCCGCCCAGCGAAGCGTCGACGACCGCGGTCAGTTCCGTTGCCAGGTCCAGCCGCCAGGTGCGGGCATCCACCCGGCTGGCGCGGGTGGTGCGGCGCTCGCGGAGCAGCTCGCCACCGTCCGGCGCCTGCCAGCTGAGTTCCTGGCGGAGGGAGTCGCCGCCCGGCAACCAGGGTTCCGCTCGGGCGGACAACTGCTCGATCCGCCCGTGGTCCGGGCGTTCCTCGTATCGTCCGGAGGCACGGGTGTAGGTCTTGCCGCCCCAGAAGTTCGTACCGTTCACATCCTGCAGGCCGATGCCGGCGCCGAGGTGCCACGGGTGGTCCGCCGGAAAGTGGTCGGTGACCGTGACGCCGCCGAGCGACCGCACCGGATGCAGGTAGGGGCGGGGCGAGAGCCGGGCCCCAATGCCGGAGCCGTTCCGCAGGGTGGCCAGTGCGGGGGCGCTGCTGCGCGCGGCGGCTGCTGGGTCGCCGTCGTGCCCGGCGTCCTGCACGGAAAGTGACAAGGCGTCCGCCACGCCGGCCGCGGGCCGGGCCCAGGGCAGGCCCAGTTCGCTGAAGGTGGCGTGCGCCGCCGTCGCGCGTTCCAGGGCGTCTTCGATGCCGAATATCACGGCGTGGGCTGAGTCGCCGTCGCCCACCCACTCCAGGTGTTGCCCGGCGATGAGGGCCGGGGCTTCGGCGGTGCGGATGGCTTCAAGCACGCGCATGAATGCGCCGCTGTCCGCGAGGGAGCTGATCAGCTTCGTGCGGCCAGGCTGACCCTGCGGGCCGCGGTGCCGCAAGTGGTCCAGAAGGTTCTCGGTGAGGTCGTCCCGGCCAAACACGTCGTGGCGTTCGCCGGCGGCAGTGCTGATGCTGAGGCGGTCTTCGGTGTAGTGGAACACCGCGGTGCCTTCGCTGCCCTGCAGGGTGACATATGGTTCCACGGATTCGGTGGCGCAGAGGGTCAGCGCGCAGGTGATGGGAAGGCCGGAGGCGGTGCGGACACGGATGGCGGAGGTGTCGTCCGATTCGATGTCGTTGGCGCGGTAGAGGTCCGTTTCCACGGAGGCGAGATCGTCCACGGTCCGCGCGCCGGCGATCCTCAAGGCGGTGGCGATGGCGTGCGCCAGCGGGTTCGTGGCCACGCCGTCCACAACGTCGACGCCGTCCAGGCTGCGCTTCCCGGCCCAGCGCGACCGCTTGTAGTACGCGCGGTCCCGTACCCAGCGGCCGGTGGCTGAGATGCCCAGGAGGGTGCCGATTTCCCCGCCGGCGAGCAGGTCCTCGATGGCCCGCAGTGCATTCGAACCGAGGCTCTGGAAGCCCACCTGGACACTCCGCCCGGCCGTCGCGGCGGCATCCTGCAGCCGGTTGAAGTCGGCCAGGGAAGCCACCGGGGGCTTTTCCAGATACAGGTCGGCATGGGGGAGGGCTGTGAGTGCCAAGGGTGCGTGCGTCTGGATGGGCGTGGCCACAATGACGACGTCGAGCCCCGGCGTTGCAGCCAGCAGGTCGTCGAGGGTGCCGAACACTGCGGTGTCGGGAGGGAGGACGCCGTCCGCCGGCGGATTCGGGTCGGCAACAGCCACGAGCGTAACGGCCCCGGCCTGCTGGAGCCTTTCCAGGTTGCGGAGGTGGTGGGTTCCGAAACCGTGGACCCCCACCAGGGCCACCCTGGCCGCGGCGGAGATCATTCCGCCTTCCGCTGCGGGGATTTCGCGTTCTTCCGGGACGGGCGCGGACACGGTGCCCATGGCTCTCCTCTTCTGTCCCCGGGACGGGGTGTCTGACGACGATGTCGGTGCGGAAACCGCGGGGGCAGGTACACCCCTGTCCGCCGCTATCAGAGTAGGCCGGTGCGGCCCGCTGAAGCTTGTGGTAAGCGCTTTCCATCTTGCTTTCGCCAACAGTCTAACCCGAGGCGGTTCATTATGTAACGATTCAAAATTCGCCTTGACCACCGCTTCAAAAGCGTCTAGATTTTCGAGAAACCGCTTACTAACGTGACGTGGACCACTATGGCCCCCGTTTCTGCAACGATGGAGATCCGAAGGGGGCTAGCTGTGCTGGCTGGAAGTTTTAGCGCCAAGGCATATTCATTCTTCGACACCCTGCTGTGGATTGCATGCCTGAACCTGCTGTGGGTGGTGTTCTCGCTTGCCGGACTGGGCGTCCTCGGAGTGGGCCCCGCCACGGCGGCGGCGCAGATCCTGGTGCGCCGCCGGGTTCGGGGCGAGGCCGCTCCGCTGCTCCGCTCGTTCGCCAGGGAATACGGCCGCAACTTCGGCCGCGGCAACGCCCTGGCGCTGCCGGTCCTGCTGGCCGGCGCGGCCCTGGCCCTGAACTGGAACTACTTCTCCCGCTCCGGCGACCTCCTGTCGCAGCTGATGGCTGCCGGCGTGTTTGTGGCCGCGATCTTCCTGGTGGCGGTGGCCTGCCACGTCTTTCCGATGTTTGCCCGCTACGACCTTCCCCTCTCGCAGTACCTCCTGATGTCCTCGCGGTTTGCCCTCCGGCACCTCGCGGGCACGGCAATCCTGCTCTTCGTGACCGCCGCCGTGCTCTTCGCCAGCCGCGCAATGCCCGGGCTTATCCCGTTCTTCAGTGTCGGAGCGTGGCTCTACGTGACCGGCTGGCTGTGCGACCGGTTCTTCGCCGCGAACGATGAGTCCATTACCGGGGCCGCCGCGGAGGCCGCCACCGTCGGCCACGCGGCAGGCGCCACGCTAGGAACCCCGGCTGTAACCGTTGGAGCCCCCGTTGCCTGAGGCGTCGGACGCCCCCGACGTGCCGGCTGGAGGGCCCTGCCCGCCGGCACACCGGCCGGAAGGGTCCGCCGTTACCGGCTGCGCCGTGGCTGCGGCCATGAATGAAACGTATCAATATTGCGCCGCTGCCCTCCCCGCCAACTGACCTGCACCAACTGACCTGCAACTCACCCCGAACCCCGGAACCAAACCCCGAAGAAGTGGAAAAGGAAAACACCATGATCCGTAGAAAACTCAGCCTGGCGGCCGCCGTCGTGACCGCCGCCGCACTGACCCTCACGGCTTGCAGCGGGGGTGAAGCGCCGGCTGCGGATTCCTCGAAGATCAGCATCATGGCGCCGTTCCTGGAGGCGCAGCCGCCGTCCGCCGACGGCGCCGTGCAGAAGAAGCTCGAGGAGCTCACCGGCAAGGACGTGAACATCACGTGGGCGCCCAACGCCTCCTACGAAGACAAGATGAACATCACGCTGGCCTCGTCCGAGATCCCCCAGGTCATGGTGGTGCAGGGCAAGTCGCCCGGCTTCGTCAAGAACGCCGAGGCCGGCGCTTTCTGGGACCTCACCGACAAGCTGGATCAGTACCCCAACCTGAAAACCACCTTCCCGGAAGTGCAGAACAACGCCAGCGTCAACGGCAAGGTCTACGGCGTCTTCCGTGCACGCGGACCGATGCGCGCGGCCGTGATGTTCCGCCAGGACTGGCTGGACAAGCTGGGACTGAAGGCGCCGGAAACCACCGAGGACCTGTACAAGGTGGCCAAGGCCTTCACCGAGCAGGACCCGGACGGCAACGGCCAGAACGACACCTGGGGCATCACCATTCCCAAGTGGGGCGCCCTGGGCTCCAGCAGCCCCTACGACATCATCGAGGAGTGGTACGGCGCCGGTAACCGCTGGACCGAAAAGGACGGCAAGCTGGTTCCGAGCTTCGAAACCGAGGAGTTCCTGGAAGCCAACCGCTTCGTCAAGAAGATGGTGGACGAGAAGCTCATCAACCCGGACTTCGCCACTTTCGACGGCACCAAGTGGAACGAGCCGTTCTTCAACGGCAAGGGCGGCATCATTGTGGACGTCGATTCCCGGGTCAGCGTGCTGATCAACCTGTTCAAGCAGGCCAACCCGAACGACTTCCAGAACAAAGTGGGCTTCGTGGGCAACCTCAAGGGCCCGGACGGCGAACTGCACGCCCACCCGACGGATGGCTATTCCGGGTTCCTGGCCGTCCCCAAGACCAGCGTCCGCACCGAGGCTGGCCTGAAGAACGTCCTGGAATTCCTGAACACGATGAACGGCAAGGACGCGGCCACACTCCTGAACAACGGCATCGAGGGCGTGAACTTCACCGTGGAGGACGGCAAGGCCGCCACCATCAAGCCCGAAACCCCTGAAGGCAAGGCCGTGTCCACGGACATCAAGAGCTACGCGCAGCTTGGCACCAACGTCACCGGCAACAACTTCTACCCCGTCAAGCAGGCCTCGGAATATGAGCAGAAAGTCTTCGACAAGCGGGTTGAGGTCATGGCCCAGGACCTGAAGAGCGCCGTCTACAACCCGGCCGCGGCTTTCGTTTCGCCCACCTATGTTGCCAAGGGCGCGCAGCTGGACAACATCGTGGCCGACGCCCGGATCAAGTACCTGGCCGGCCAGATCGATGAGCAGGGCCTGAAGGATGCCATCAAGCTGTGGAAGACCAGCGGCGGCGACAAGGTCCAGGAAGAGATCAATAAGCTGTGGCAGGACAGCAAGTGACAACGTCCACCGTTGACGTCAAAACCCCGGAGCAGGCGCCGCCACCAGTGCCTGCCCCGGGGCGGCGACGCCGCTTCGCCGTCCACTTCGCCCACTACAAGTGGCTCTATCTCCTGCTGCTGCCGGGCGTCATCTACTTTGCGGTGTTCCGGTACGCCCCCATGTACGGCGTCAGCATTGCCTTCAAGGATTACGTCCCGTTCCTGGGCGTCAACGCCAGCCCGTGGGTGGGCTTCCAGCACTTCGAGGACTTCTTCTCCAACCCGGATTTCGGCCGGCTGCTGGGCAATACCCTGATCCTCGCGTTCCTCAACCTGGGGATCGCCTTCCCGCTGACCATCGTCATGGCGCTGCTGCTGAATGAGGTCCGGCTGTCCATCCTGAAGCGCACGGTCCAGACGCTCGTGTACATCCCGCACTTCCTGTCCTGGACCATCGTGGCGTCGCTGAGCTTCCTGCTGTTCGCCCTTGATTTCGGGCCGCTGTTCCTGTTCATCAACTCCGTGCTGGGCACCAACATCGACTTCCTGTCCGACCCCGCCTGGTTCCGGCCGCTCATTGTGCTGCAGGAAATCTGGAAGAACACCGGCTGGGGAACCATCATTTTCCTGGCCGCGCTGGCCACCGTGGACCAGGACCAGTACGAGGCCGCCATCATCGACGGCGCCGGCAGGTTCCGCCGGGTCTGGCACATTACGCTTCCGGGCATCCGGTCCACCATCATCGTGATGCTCATCCTGGCTATAGGGCAGATGCTGAACACCGGATTCGAACAGATCTACCTGATGACCAACGCCCTTAACCGCAGCGTGGCCGACGTCTTTGACACCTACGTCTACTTCGTGGGCATCACCCAGGGCGCGTACTCCTACTCAACCGCCGTAGGCCTGTTCAAGTCCCTGGTGGGCATCGTGCTGATCTTCGGCACCAACGCCCTGGCCAAGCGATTCAACCAGAGCGGACTGTTCTAATGAAGATCCATAACACCCGCGGCGGCCGGATCTTTGACGCCGCCAACTACGTCTTCCTGGTGCTGATCGGCGTCCTGACGCTGCTGCCCTTCATTTACGTGTTCGCCGGCTCCTTCGCCACCGAAGCGGAAATTACCCGCCGTGCCTTCTTCGTCTGGCCGGAGCAGTTCAGCCTGGGCTCCTACGAGTACATCTTCTCCACCGCGGCCTTCATCCGCGCGCTGGTCACCACGGTGCTGGTCACCGCAGTGGGAACGGTGGTGCAGCTGATCCTGACCGTCACCATGGCCTACCCGCTGGCCAAGCGGAACCTCCGCGGCCGCCAGCTGATCCTGTCCCTGGTGGTCTTCGCCATGGTGTTCTCCGGCGGCATGATCCCCACGTTCCTGCTGATCAAGGACCTCGGCCTGCTCAACAGCTACTGGGCGCTGATCCTGCCGGCTGCGATCAACCCGTTTAGCCTGATCATCATCAAGAACTTCTTCCAGGAGCTCCCCGCCGAGCTGGAAGAGTCCGCCAAGATGGACGGCGCCACGGAAATCGGGATCCTGTGGCGGATCCTGCTCCCGCTTTCCAAACCGGTGCTGGCCACGTTTGCGCTGTTCTACGCCGTGGGCATCTGGAACGACTTCATGTCGCCGCTGCTGTACCTGAGCGACAACTCCAAATGGACCCTGCAGATGTACCTGCGCCAGGTCACTGCCTCGTCCGACCTCCTCGGCACCGGCAACGTTGACCCGAACTACATCCCGCCGGAACAGGGCATCAAGTTCGCCGTGATCGTGGTGGCCACGCTGCCCATCCTGATCTTCTACCCGTTCCTGCAGAAGCACTTCGCCAAGGGCATGCTCATCGGGTCGGTGAAGGGCTAGCTGCCTGGAACGCCCTGTTTCCCGCAAGTCCCAACAGAAAGCACAGCATGAAAATCCTGCTCGCCGGAGATTCCACGGTGGCCAACTGTCCCACCCACGAGTACCCCATGAGCGGCTGGGGCGCGCAGCTGCCCCCGCACGTTTACACCTGGGCTGCCGTGCATAACTTCGCCAAGGGCGGGGCCAGCACGGAGTCCTTCCGCGAGGAGGGGCTGTGGGGGCAGCTCCTGGAAACCGCCGGGCCGGGCGATCTGGTGCTCATCCAGTTCGGCCACAACGACCAGAAACGCCCTCACCTTGCCGCCAGGACCGGGTACGCCGCGAACCTGCGCCGCATGGTGGCGGACGTCCGGACCCTCGGTGCGGTGCCGGTGCTCTGCACGTCGGTGGAGCGCCGGCACTTCCTGCCCGGAACCGTCGAGGACAGCTTGGAAGAAAGCCTGGAGGACTATCCCGAAGTGGTCCGCGAGATCGCGCTCGAGCTGCACCTCGCCGTCGTGGACCTCAACGCCTGGACCCGCGCGCTGTATACGAAGCTGGGCGTTGCGGAGTCGGAATCGCTGTTCTGCCATTTCGGTCCCGGCGAGCACGCCCACTGGCCGGACGGGCTGGCGGACAATACGCACTTTTCCCGTCGCGGTGCGTCGTTGGTCGCCGAGGAGGTTGCCGGCCGGCTTGCGCTGCTTGGCTTCGGCGGGGATGCCCTGCCGGACTCCCGGAAAGGCACGACGGCGGGGCTCTCGACGGCGGGAAGGGGCTAGGTGGGCGGGCCACTGCTGAGTCAAGAGACGTTCAGCACGGAACTGCTGTACGGCAACCCGCTTGCCGGGCCGGCCGACGTGGCCGGCTGGGTGGCGGAAGGACCCCTGAGCCTGGGCGCCCGCGACGGCGGGCTCGAGCTGTCGGGGGCCCTGAATGATGACGAGTTCGGGGACCACGCGCACTGGACGTTCTGGTGCCCCGTGGAGTTCCCGGACGGCATCCGGATCAGCTGGGAGTTCCTGCCCCTCGCGGAACCGGGCCTGGCCATGGTGTTCTTCGCGGCAACCGGCCACGCCGGCCGGGACCTGTTTTCGGCGGACCTCGCACCGCGCACCGGTTACTACCCGCAGTACCACTCGGGGGACATCGATGCCCTCCATGTCTCCTACTTCCGGCACAAGTACGACGCCGAACGGGCCTTCCGGACCTGCAACCTCAGGAAGAGCGCCGGGTTTGAACTGGTGGCCCAGGGCGCGGACCCGCTGCCGCCCGCGGAGGACGCCCGGGATTTCTACCGCATGGAACTCGTGAAGGATGGCCCGCGCGTGGCGTTCTCCATCAACGGGCTGCCCCTTTTCGAGTGGACGGACACCTCGGACAAGGTGCTGGGCGGAGGCTATCTCGGCTTCCGGCAGATGGCACCGCTGCGTGCCGCCTACCGGAACCTCACGGTCGAGAAGATCTAGCCCCTCACCCCGCGGTAGCGGCTGCTTCTTCGGAACTGCCCGATCGTGTTTCCGCGGAAGAACCCTCGGGGCCGGCGGTGCTTTGGCGCACCACCAGTTCCGGGGTGAAAATCACGGCCCGGTGCCTGGGCTTGTCCGAATCCAGTTCCTCCGCCAGCAGCTCGATGGCCGTCCGGCCCAGCGCTTCCGTGGGCTGCCGGATGGAGGACAGCGGCACCACGGCGGACACGGCAAAGTCGATGTCGTCGTAGCCGATCAGGGCGATGTCCTCCGGAATCCGCAGGGTGTGCAGCATGGTGAGGGACTGCATCACGCCGAGGGCCAGCAGGTCGTTGGCGCAAAACACCCCGTCCGGAAGTTCCCCGGCGGCGCGGCGGACCAGCTGATCGCCCACGCCCCGGCCGGCCAGGACCGTCTGCCCGGCCGAATCCAGTATTTCCAGTGACGCGTCCGGAACCTCGGCGACGGCGCGTTGCGCCCCCTGGAGGCGGTCCTCCACCTGGCGTATCGACGTCGGGCCTCCCACGAAAGCCAGCCGACGGCGGCCGGTGTCCAGCAGGTGCCGCGCCGCGAGGTAACCGCCGGCGTCGTCGTCTACGGACACGGAGCTGTACTTCGCCTCGTCAGCCAGCCTGTCCACGAGCACGGTGGGCACGCCGCGCTCACGCAGCTGGTCGAGGCGTTCGGTGACATCGCCTACCGGCGAGATCAGCAGGCCCTGGACCCGCTGCTCCTGGAAGAGGTCGATATAGTTCGACTCGCGGCCCGCATCGTGCCCGCTGTCCCCGAGCAGCACCGCACTTCCCTGCAGGGCGGCGGCATCCTCGGCGGCGCGGACCACGGAGGTGAAGAAGGGGTTGCCCACGTCCAGCACAATCAGGCCGATGGTGCGGCTGTGTCCGGCCCGGAGTTGCCGGGCGGCGTCGTTGCGGACGAAGCCGAGTTCGTCGATGGCCTGCAGGACACGGTCCTTGGTCCGCTGGGAAACCCTGTCCGGGTAGTTCAGGACATTGGACACCGTTCCCACCGCCACGCGGGCATGGTTGGCAACATCCTTGATGCTGGCTGACCGTGACATGTTTCTCCAAGCTCTCTCTTGCGGGGCGGCGTGTGCAACCGCTGGATCACCCCCCCGGGTCAATTGTCCTTGCCCGGCCGCGTTCCGTGACGAGCGAAACGGCATATGGCCGGATAAAGGGCTTTCCATCCACTGACAATTGCTTGACACCTACTCGACTTCAAGAGTACTTTGAATCGTAACAATGAAACGATTCAAAGAATCGGAAATTCAGGAGAGTCGTAGATGAGGGTGTGTTTTCGCTCCTCAGTCCAGCCCGGACTGATCGATGAGTACAGGCGCCGGCACGCCGCCGTCTGGCCGGAGATGCTCCGTGCGCTGAAGGATGCAGGCTGGCACAACTACTCCCTCTTCCTGGATGCGGACGGGCTGCTGGTTGGCTACGTGGAATGCGACGACTTCGACGCCGTCAGGGCGCGGATGGCGCTCACCAAAGTCAACGCCCGCTGGCAGGCGGAGATGGCAACGCTCTTCGAGGACACCGAGCAGCCCCCAGACACAGGATTTGTGGCGCTCGCGGAAATCTTCAACCTGGAAGACCAGCTGGCAACGGCCAATGCCGCGGACCAGGAAGCGTCAGAGCCGCGATCGCTGGCCAACGAACATCAGTGATTTGCGGGACGCACCGAACAGATGCCGCCGACGCGGGAGCCGGCGGACAGCAGACATAAGCACTACGAGAGACCGGAAAGAACCAACATGAATGACGTAGCAACGGCGCTGGGCAGGCTCGAGGAGCTTGCCATTGAAGTACCCTCCTGGGCCTACGGCAACTCGGGCACCCGTTTCAAGGTGTTCGGCACGCCGGGCACGCCGCGGACGGTGCAGGAGAAGCTGGCGGACGCCGCGAAAGTGCACGAGCTCACCGGCCTGGCACCCACCGTTGCCCTGCACATTCCGTGGGACAAAGTGGACGACTACGCCGCCCTGCGGGAGTACTCGGCGGGCCTGGGCGTGGGCCTTGGCACCATCAACTCGAACACCTTCCAGGACGACGAGTACAAATTCGGTTCCCTGACGTCCTCCAACGAATCGGTCCGCCGCAGGGCGATCGACCACCACCTGGAATGCATCGACATCATGCACGCCACCGGCTCCCGGGACCTGAAGATCTGGCTGGCTGACGGCACCAACTACCCGGGCCAGGACGACATCCGCGGCCGGCAGGACCGCCTGGCGGAGTCCCTGCAGGAAATCTACGCAGGCCTTGGAGAGGACCAGCGGCTGGTCCTCGAGTACAAGTTCTTCGAGCCCGCTTTCTACCACACGGACGTTCCGGACTGGGGTACCTCCTACGCCCAGACCCTTGCGCTAGGGGAGAAGGCATTCGTCTGCCTCGACACCGGCCACCACGCCCCGGGCACCAACATCGAATTCATCGTGATGCAGCTGCTGCGCCTGGGCAAGCTGGGCTCCTTCGACTTCAACTCGCGCTTCTACGCGGATGACGACCTGATCGTCGGTGCCGCGGATCCGTTCCAGTTGTTCCGCATCATGTATGAGGTGATCCGCGGCGGCGGCTTCGGCAGGAATTCCGGCGTGGCTCTCATGCTGGACCAGTGCCACAACCTGGAGGAGAAGATCCCCGGCCAGATCCGCTCAGTGCTCAACGTCCAGGAAATGACGGCGCGTGCGCTCATGGTGGACACCGCGGCCCTGGGTGAGGCCCAGCGGAACGGCGATGTCCTGGCCGCCAACGCCGTTTTCAACGACGCCTTCTACACGGACGTCCGACCGGCCCTGGCCGCATGGCGTGAATCCCGCGGCCTGCCCGCGGACCCGATGGCCGCCTTCAAAGCCAGCGGCTACCAGAAACAGATCAACGAGGACCGCGTGGGCGGCCAGCAAGCCGGATGGGGCGCCTAGGCATGAATATGCAAAACACTGTTAACAAAACTGTTGAAGAACTGATTGCCCGGTCCAACCGACTGGGTGCGGACAAGCGGAACACCAACTTCGCCGGCGGCAACACCTCGGCAAAGGGCACGGAGAAGGACCCGGTCACGGGCGATGACGTCCAGCTCCTCTGGGTGAAGGGCTCCGGCGGGGACCTTGGCACGCTGAAGAAGGAAAACCTTGCCGTGCTCCGCCTGGACCGGCTGAACGCACTGAAGAATGTCTACCCCGGGGTGGACCGTGAAGACGAAATGGTGGCCGCATTTGATTACTGCCTGCACGGCAAGGGCGGCGCTGCACCGTCGATCGATACCGCCATGCACGGGCTCGTGGACGCCGCGCACGTGGACCACCTGCACCCGGATTCCGGCATCGCGATTGCCACGGCCGTGGACGGGGAGGCACTGACCACCAAGATCTTCGGTGACAAGGTGGTGTGGGTTCCGTGGCGCCGCCCCGGGTTCCAGCTGGGCCTGGACATCGCCGCGATCAAGGACGACAACCCGCAGGCCGTCGGCACCATCCTGGGCGGCCACGGCATCACGGCCTGGGGCGCCACCAGCGAAGAGGCAGAGGCCAACTCGCTGTGGATCATCGACCAGGCTGAAAAGTTCATCGCCGAAAACGGCCGCCCGGAACCCTTCGGTCCCAAGCTGCCCGGCTACGGCGCTCTTCCCGAAGCCGAGCGCCGCGCCAAGGCTGCCGCGCTGGCGCCGGTGATCCGTGGCCTGGCGTCCACGGACAAACCGCAGCTGGGGCACTTCAGTGATGACGCCGTCGTGCTTGACTTCCTGGCGGCGGCCGAGCACCCGAGGCTCGGCGCGCTGGGCACGTCCTGCCCGGACCACTTCCTGCGCACCAAGGTCAAGCCGCTGATCCTGGACCTGCCGGCGGACGCGTCCGTCGAGGACTCCATCGCCAGGCTGCAGGAACTCCACGCCGACTACCGCGAGGACTACCAGGCCTACTACGAGCGCCACGCTTCTCAGGAGAGTCCGGCCTTGCGCGGCGCGGACCCGGCGATCGTGCTGGTGCCGGGCGTGGGCATGTTCTCCTTCGGGGCGAACAAGCAGACCGCACGCGTGGCCGGTGAGTTCTACCTCAACGCCATCAACGTGATGCGCGGCGCCGAGGCGATCTCCACCTACGCCCCGATCGAGGAATCCGAGAAGTTCCGGATCGAATACTGGTCTTTGGAGGAAGCCAAGCTGGCCCGGCTGCCCCAGCCCAAGTCGCACGCCACCCGCATCGCGCTGGTGACGGGTGCAGCGTCGGGCATTGGCAAGGCCATCGCCACCCGCCTCGCCGCGGAAGGCGCCTGCGTGGTCATCGCGGACCTGAACCTGGCGAACGCCCAGGCCGTTGCCGCGGAACTGGGCGGCGCGGACGTGGCCATCGGCGTGCAGGCGGACGTCACTGACGAAGCTCAGATCGCCGCGGCCATCCAGGAAGCGGTACTGGCATTCGGCGGGCTGGACCTGGTGGTCAACAACGCCGGGCTCTCCATCTCCAAGCCGCTGCTGGAAACCACCGAGAAGGACTGGGACCTGCAGCACAACGTCATGGCCAAGGGCTCCTTCCTGGTGGCCAAGGCCGCGGCGAAGGTCATGATCGACCAGGACATGGGCGGGGACATCATCTACATCTCATCCAAGAACTCCGTGTTCGCCGGCCCGAACAACATCGCGTACTCCGCCACCAAGGCCGACCAGGCCCACCAGGTCCGGCTCCTGGCAGCCGAACTGGGCGAATACGGCATCCGCGTCAACGGCATCAACCCCGACGGTGTGGTCCGCGGGTCCGGCATCTTCGCCGGCGGCTGGGGCGCCAAGCGCGCCGCCGTCTACGGCGTGGACGAGCAGGAACTGGGCAAGTACTACGCCCAGCGCACCCTGCTCAAGCGCGAGGTCCTGCCGGAGCACGTGGCCAACGCCGCCGCCGTACTCACCAGCGCCGAACTGTCCCACACCACCGGCCTCCACATCCCCGTGGACGCCGGTGTGGCCGCAGCCTTCCTGCGATGAGCGCCGTGCCAACTCCGAAAACCGTCCCGGCACCTGCCGGGGCGGTGTTCGCCGGCAGTGTGTTCGCCGCAGTCGATATCGGTGCCTCCTCCGGGCGGGTCATCCTGGGGCGCATTGCAGACCGCAGTGCCGGTTCTGAAGGCAAGGCGACGCTGGAAACGGTCCACCGTTTCCCCAACGGCGTGGTGGAGTCCGACGGCGGCCTGCGCTGGGATTTCCACGCACTTTTTGCCGAGGTGCTCACCGGCCTGGCTGCCGCGGCCCGCGTTGCGGGCGAGCGGGGCGAGGCCATCACCAGCATCGGGATCGACACCTGGGCGGTGGATTACGGCCTGGTGAACGCCGCCGGTGAACTCGTTGCCCAGCCCTTCAGCTACCGCGATGACCGCAGCCGCATCGCCGTTGCCCGGGTCCACGACAAACTGGACCCGGCCCGTCTCTACGCCACCACCGGCCTGCAGTTCCTGCAGTTCAACACGATCTATCAGCTGGCCAGCGAGCGGAACCTGGACGGGCTGCAGGCCCTGCTCATCCCGGACCTGATTGCGTTCCTGCTCACCGGCCAGCGCCGGACCGAGGCCACCAACGCCTCCACCACCGGCCTGTTCGACGCGGTAGCGGGGGAGTGGGCCACCGAATTCCTGGCTGCCTTGGACCTGCCTGCAAAGCTCTTCCCGCCGCTGATCCAGCCGGGGGAAACCGTGGGCACCCTGCTGCCCGGTATGGCCGCCAGCACCGGACTGGACCAGGCAACGAAGGTGGTGGCCGTCGGTTCGCACGACACCGCCTCCGCCGTTGCCGCCGTGCCCGCCGGGACAACCGGCGTTGCCGGGGCGGAGAACTTCGCCTACATCTCCTCGGGGACGTGGTCGCTGGTGGGCGTCGAACTCCGGAAGCCGGTGCTCACCGAAGCGAGCCGGCAGGCGAACTTCACCAACGAGCGCGGCGTGGACGGCACCATCCGGTACCTCCGCAACGTCGGCGGCCTCTGGCTGCTCAGCGAATGCCAGCGGACGTGGGCACAGCAGGGATACACGGCCGCGCTGGACGAACTGCTGGCAGCCGCCGCCGCGCTGCCGTTTGGCGGACCCCAGATCAACGCCGACGATCCTTACTTCATCGCCCCCGACAACATGCCCGAACGTATCCGCGCCGCCGTCCGCAACACCGGCGACGTCCTCACCGACAACCCCGCGGCAATCACCCGGTGCATCCTGGACAGCCTCGCCGCGGGCTATGCCCGGACCATCGCCGACGCCGAACGCCTCGCGGACGTGCCCGTCGATGTGGTGCACATCGTGGGCGGCGGCTCGCAAAACCGGCTTCTCTGCCAGCTCACCGCCGACGCCACCGGAAAACGCGTCATCGCCGGGCCCGTCGAGGCAACCGCCCTGGGCAACGTCCTGATCCAGGCCCGGGCGGCGGGCGCGGTGTCCGGAGGCCTCGGCGAACTCAGGGCACTGGTGCGCGGCTCGCAGCCGTTGGAAAGCTACCAGTCGGCGCTGGTCTGAGTGGCTGCTGGAAACTGCCGCGCGTGCCTGACACCATCACCACTACGCACCTATCAGCCCGCTTCACAGAACCGGAATCCCGATGCCCCTCTTCGACCTCCCGCTTGAGCAGCTCCGAAACTACACGTCCGCCGTCACCGCTCCCGCGGACCTTGACGCCTTCTGGGACCGCACCATCAGCGAAGCCCGGGAGCGCCCGCTGGACGCAGTCTTCGAGCCCGTGGACAACTACCTGACCGTGATCGACACCTTCGACGTCACGTTCTCCGGCTTTGGCGGTTCCCAGGTGAAGGGCTGGCTGCACCTGCCGGCGAACAGGCTGGCAGACGAGCCGCTTCCCGTCGTCGTGCAGTATGCGGGCTATTCGGGCGGGCGCGGGCTGTCCAACCAGGACACCAAGTGGGCGCAGGCCGGCTATGCGCACTTCATCATGGACACCCGCGGGCAGGGTTACGGCGGACTCCTGGGCCACACGGCGGACCCGCACCCTTCCGCGGGCGATGTGGCGCACGCGGGACTGATGACCCGGGGTGCTTCAAGCCGCGAGGACTACTACTACCGTCGGGTCTACGTGGACGCCTTCCGTGCGGTAGAAGCGGCGCAGTCGCATCCCGCCGTCGATGCCTCAAAGGTCGTGGTGGCGGGCGTCAGCCAGGGCGGCGGCATCACCGTTGCGGTGGCCGGCCTCGCGGCCGGAAGGCTCGACGGCGTGATCGCCGCGCTGCCGGACGTGCCGTTCCTGCAGGACTTCCCGCGCGCCATCGACATCACGCCGCGCGGGCCCTATCCCGAAATCGCCTCATTCCTGGCCCGCCACCGCGACCGCTACGAGTCTGTCCTGGCCGTGCTGAACTACTTCGACGGCGTCAACCTGGGACGGGCGGCAACGGCCCCGGCGCTGTTCTCGGCCGCGCAGGCGGACGACATCTGCCCGCCGTCGACCGTCTTTGCCAGCTTCAACGCCTACGGAACGGCCGCTGGAAACGAGGCTCCGGCGAAGGACATCGAGGTGTACCGCTTCAACAACCATGAGGGCGGCCAGGAACACCAGTGGAACCGCCAGCTGGAGTACCTGCGCAAGCTCCTCGGCTGAGGTTCCGCTTTCCCGGCCCACCCAACTGGCTCGCACTTAACGCTGCGAAATCGCGTTTTCGGAGCGTTAACTGCCAGTCAGTTGGGAGAGGCCGCGCGGTTAAGGCCCGCAATATGAGGTCGCGAAATGTGCATGAATTTGCGGACGGTTCGTTCGGCGGTTATGGTCTTGGCTATGACTAACCGTTGGTATGCGTATTTTTCGTTGTGCTCTGGAGGGGCCCGCGTCTAACTGACACGCATCCAACTTTCCTTCAGAGCCAACAGGGCAGAGATCATTCTCTGCCCTTCGCCATTTCTCCGGCGGGTTCTGATCTGGGCCCGCTCCGCACCACCCGGAACAGGACCCGCACACATGAGCACCGCAGCCGCTACCGAAACACAGCCTTCCTCTTCGCCGGAAGGCCCTGCGTCCGCGCAGAAATCCACGTCCAACCTGCGTGTCAGTGAATTCCAGGCGCTGCCGACTCCCCAGGACATGATCGCGGAACTGCCTCTGGACTCCCGGGTGGCAGACGTCGTGGAACGCGGCCGGGACGAAGTCCGGGCCATCATGGACGGCGTGGACGACCGCCTGCTGGTGATTGTGGGACCCTGCTCCATCCATGACCCCAAGGCCGGCCTGGAATACGCCCGCCGGCTGGTGAGCCAGGCCGAGAAGCACAAGGAAGACCTGCTGATCGTCATGCGGACGTACTTCGAGAAGCCCCGCACCACGGTGGGCTGGAAGGGCCTCATCAACGATCCCCACCTGGACGGCAGCCACGACATCGCCACGGGGCTGCGCGCGGCCCGCCAGTTCCTCAAACAGGTCACCTCGCTGGGCCTCCCCACAGCCACGGAATTCCTGGAACCCATCAGCCCGCAGTACATGGCAGACCTCGTCTCCTGGGGCGCTATTGGTGCCCGCACCACCGAAAGCCAGATCCACCGTCAGCTGGTTTCCGGGCTGTCCATGCCCGTCGGATTCAAGAACGGGACCGACGGCGACCTTCAGATTGCCGTCGACGCCTGCAGTGCCGCCGCGGCCCCCCAGGCATTCCTGGGAATCGACGGTGACGGCCGGGCCGCACTCGTGGCCACGGCCGGCAACCCGGACACCCACGTAATCCTCCGCGGCGGACGCAAGGGCCCCAACTACTCCGCGGCGGACGTCGAAGCAGCGTCGGCCAAACTGGCAGGCAAGCAGCTCAATCCGAGGCTCATTGTGGACGCCAGCCACGCCAACAGCGGCAAGAGCCACCACCGCCAGGCCGAGGTGGCACTGGAAATCGGCGCGCAGCTGGAGGACGGCGGAGCAGCGGCCGCGGCAGTTGCCGGCGTCATGCTGGAGAGCTTCCTGGTGGGCGGGGCGCAGAACCTCGACGTTGCCGAGCACGCCGCCGGTACTGACGAGCTGGTCTACGGCCAGAGCGTGACGGATGCGTGCATGGAGTGGGACGTTACGGCGTCGGTACTGGGCCAGCTGGCAGCATCCGCCCGCAAGCGGCGGGAGGCCTTGGCGGGCTGAATTTTCCCGGGGATACACCGAAAACTGGTACCGCCCAATGACTTTCACAATGGCACCATCAGCCACTAGAGTAACTAGCACAGGGTAGGTTGATGGCTCAGCATCGGCACACCGCAATGGGGTTTCAATGGGGTTGCCTTTATCAGCTGTTAACAAAGGAATAAGGGAAATGTCCGCAGAGTCGAACTTCTCGAACGCTCAGTTCTTGACTGTGGCCGAAGTGGCCGAGCTCATGCGCGTTTCCAAAATGACCGTGTACCGCCTTGTCCATTCCGGAGAGATGCCGGCCGTCCGCTTCGGCCGGTCCTTCCGGGTTCCGGAGTCCGCCGTCGAACAGTACGTCAAGGGTGCTGTTGTGGAAGGCCAGTCGGACACCGCCTGAGCTCCTCGCGGCCGCCCCGGAGGTGTCCCTTCGGGAGTGCGGTCAGTGGGTGCGCCGGATAAGCGGTACCCTGTTAGGGAACGTTTTTCGTTATTGTAAGAATCTGTTTGTTGTTTAGTCTGTTGCCTAGTCCACGGACCTCTTCCATCAGACAGGTACTCCATCTAGTTTGTAAGGAACTTTCGTGGGTTCAGTTATTAAGAAGCGTCGCAAGCGTATGGCCAAGAAGAAGCACCGCAAGTTGCTTCGTAAGACCCGCCACCAGCGCCGTAACAAGAAGTAGAGATACTTCCTACAGCGTGAGATGCCCGTTGCCTTTGGCAGCGGGCATTTTTCTTTGGGCCGTGTGGTTCCGGCAGCAGCGCTTCGGGGCGGGCAGGCGGAAGCCGCGTTAGACCGTGGGGCCGCGTTAGACCGTGGGGCCGCGGAAGCGGGTGAAGCCCCTCCAGAGGCCGTACACGGCGCCACCAACCGTGGCGGCCTTGAGGCCAAGCGTGGCGGCGCGGCGTCCCGAGCGGAAATCGTACACCGGCCAGTTGTTCTCGCGGGCGTGGCGGCGGAGTCGGGCATCGGGGTTGATGGCCACGGGGTGGCCCACCATGCTCAGCAGCGGAATGTCGTTGTGGGAATCGCTGTAGGCCCAGCAGCGCTTAAGGTCCAGGTCCTCGGCGTCAGCGATGCCCTGGACAGCCACCGCCTTGGCCTGGCCGTGCAGGATGTCGCCCACCAGCCGGCCGGTGTAGGCGCCGTCCTCGATTTCGCCCACGGTGCCCAGTGCACCGGTCAGGCCGAGCCGGGTGGAAATCACCGTGGCCACCTCAATGGGGGTCGCCGTGACCAGCCACACCATGCGTCCCACCCGGAGGTGCTGCTGGGCCAGTGCCTTGGCGCCGGGCCAGATCCTGGACTCGATCATTTCGTCGAAGACTTCTTCGCCGAGGGCCTTGATGTCCTCGACGGTGATTCCGGCGGCCAGCGTCAGGGCCGAATCCCGGACTGCATGGACGTCGTCCATGTTCTCGCCGCGCAGGATGAACTTGAACTGCTTCCATGCCATCCCGGCAGCCTGCGGCAGGGTGAACGCGCCGCGCTGATGCATTTTCCGGGCCACGTGGAAGAGGCTGGCGCCCTTCATGAGGGTGTTGTCGACGTCGAAGAAGGCGGCCTCGCCGTGCTGCAACGCACCGGCCGGCTGCCGGACTACGGCGACGTACTTCTCCTCGGGCATGACTTGAGTCTAGTCAATGGTCGACTCCACGCTGTCCCGGCCCGGCTGTCGTGGCCCCGCCGTCGCGGCGGGGCGGCAGCCCGGGCTACGGTTAAGGCATGGCAAAACCCGACGTCGTCCTGATCACCAAAGCTGACTGCCACCTCTGCGAGGCCGCGCGCGACGCCGTCGGACGGGTCACTGCCGCTTTGGGACTTGAGTGGACGGAACAACTGGTGGATAACCAGCCGGAGCTGCGCGAGCGTTACGCAGAAGAGATCCCCGTGGTGCTGGTGGACGGGATCCAGCGTGACTTCTGGAAGATCGATGAAACCCGCTTGGAACGGATCCTTCGCCAGGCCGTGGCCAAGTAGGCGCGGCGACTCCTGCTTTGTTGGCAGCGCGGACGGGGCTCTAGAGTGGACTCACAACGCGACGCAATGGAGCAGATAGTGACTTCGCTGGATTCATCCCCCGAGGCTGTGCACGGGGACAGCGGAACTGCGGCCAAGCAGATTCCGCCCGCGGCCGTGGCACGGCTGACCATCTATTTGCGCGCCCTCACCACCATGCTGGCCGAAGGCGTGGAACGCGTCTCCTCCGAGTCCCTGGCGGAAGCTTCCGGCGTCAGCTCGTCCACCCTCCGTAAGGACCTCTCGCACGTGGGGTCCTACGGCACTCGCGGGGTTGGCTACGAAGTGCAGTACCTCAGCCGCAACATTTCGGCCGCACTCGGACTCACCCGCGACTGGAAAGTGGCAATCGTGGGCGCAGGTAACCTCGGCAAGGCCCTGGCGCGGTATGGCGGCTTCGAATCGCGGGGATTCGACGTCGTGGCCATTTTCGATGCCGACCAGATGGTGGTGGGCAATGAGGTGGGCTGGCTGCGGGTCAGCGACGTAGCGGACCTCGAACCGGTCCTCCAGCGGACCGGCGCCAACATGGTGGTGCTGGCACTGCCAGCCGCCGTGGCGCAGGGCGTGTGCGACCGCGTCATCGCCGCCGGAGTGCGGAGCATCCTCAGCTTTGCGCCGGTCATGCTTCAGGTGCCGCCGGGCGTGAACCTGCGCAAGGTTGACATGGCCACCGAGCTCCAGATCCTGGCCTACCACGCCCAGCGGATCCAGTCCCCGGACGACGGCGAGTAGCACCGCCGTTGGCGGCCGGTACACCCTCCGTTCAGGCGTTAGCGGCCGTAAGGGTAACCCGGCTGCCCGTAAGGGCTTGCGAACGGGTGGTACCTCCTGAAATACGGCGCCGCGGCGGGGAGGTACAGGAGCACCATCGCAGCGACCCCGGCCAGGATGGCCGGCGTGCCCAGCCCCATTTGCAGAACGCCCAGCAGGGAGAATGCCGCCAGGACGGTGCCAAGGACCCGGGCCCAGTTCCGCCCCTTCCGAATGTTGAACGCCACCAGCGCATACATCAGCACCCCGATGGCAGCCATCAGCACCACCATTCCGACGATGATGCCCTTGAGGGCCTCAAAATCCATGTCAGCCCCGCTGGTTGCCAGCCTTGCGTCGAACTGCCGGCGCATGGCGGGGTCGTCGATTGAACCCAGCGAGAGGAACACCGAGCCAGCCCACAGGAGGCAGGCGAGGACCAGCAGCCAGAAGGAGGCATTCACCAGCGGGGGAGCGGCGCTTGCCGCCGAGTTTCCCCGTTGCGGCATTTCCGACGGGTAGACCATGTACTGCTGCTGCTGCCCGAACTGCTGCGGCTGCCCGAACTGCTGCGGCTGCCCGAACTGGGGTGCCTGACCGTATTGCGGCTGCCCGAACTGGGGCTGCGCGTACTGGGGCTGCGCGTACTGGGGCGCTTGCGCGTACTGTGAGGGGCCCTGGCCGTATGGGGGCTGTGCGTACTGCGGCGCCTGGCCGTACTGACCGCCGGATGCGGAATCGCCGGGGTACGACGGCGGGACGGGCGGAGTGCTCATGGTTGATCCTTTGCAAGTCGGTTACTGAGTAACGGGCCCACCGGGATCAGCCACATCATCCTGCCCCCAGCGTGATTTTGCTAACACGGTACCGCGTGCAGGGGCTATCTGTGCATAGTTTCCGCCTCAATTTCGGCTCAAGAGGCATCCGGACCAACGCAAAGGGCGCGGACTCCGGAGGCTGGCGATTGATCTCGCCTGGGCCGTCCAAAGTCCACGCCCTCTGGCTGTGGAACGGTGGTGCTGACGCGGTTAGCGGCCGTACGGGTTACCCGGCTGCGAGTAGGGGCCGCCGAAAGGCTGCTGCTTCTGGAAGTAGGGTGCCGACGCCGGGAGGTAGAGCATCACGATGGCCGCGATGCCAAGCAGTGCCGAGATGGTGCCGATGCTCAACGGAAACAGGCTGAAAATCGACAGGGCGGCCAGGACGGTGCCCAGGATGCGTGCCCAGTTCTTGCCCTTGCGCACGTTGAAGGCGACCAGGGCGTACAGGCCGGCGCCGATAAGGCCGATCACCACCATCATGCCGATGATAACGGGCTTGATGGACTCGAAATCCACGTCCGCCCCGCTGGCCCTCATCTGATCCTCGAACTGGCTCCGCATAGCCGGATCGTTCAGCGCGGGGATGGCTATCAGCATGGAAATGACATAGAGGACGCCCGCCGCAACGATCATCCAGAACGCATTGTTGACCATTTTCGGGACCCCGCCGGCTGCGGCACCCTGCGGCTGTTCGGACGGGTACTGGGCGTACGGGGACTGGCCATACTGCTGCGGCGCCTGGCCGTATGGCTGCTGGCCGAACTGGGGAGCGTTCTGCCCATACTGCTGCTGCCCGTACTGCGGGGCGTTTTGGCCGTACTGGGGCGCTGCCGGGGGCTGCTGGCCGGGCTGCGGAGCGTCGGGGCCAGGCTTGCCGTTCTCCGGTTCGTTCGGGTTGGCCGGGTTTGCTGGGGGCGTGCTCATAGTTGGTCCTTTGCGGGTCGACAACTGACTAAACGGGTACCGGGATCAGAAACGGTTCCCTGCCCCCAGCATGGTTTGGTTCAACCGTACCCCGCTCTGGCTCGAGGGTGGATCATTCCGGAGAGGTATTCCGGCCGGCCGGATGATGCGGCCGGATGATGCGGCCCGGGGTGCGTCGGCGGGCGCGCCGGCGCACGCGGGAGCGTGAGGCATAGCAAACCGCGTTAAACACAGCACCCGCTCCGTCGCGGTGACGGTGCGGGTGCTGTGTGTCGACTAAGCGCAGTAACTACGCGGCAGGTGCGATGAACGCGAGCTCGAGGTTGATGCCAACCTTGTCGCTGACAAGCACGCCGCCGGCTTCGAGGACGGCGTTCCAGGTCAGGCCGAAGTCCTTGCGGCTGATGGTGGTTTCGGCGGTCAGGCCGGCGCGGGTGTTGCCGAAGGGATCGACAGCCACACCGTGGAGCTCGGTCTCGAGGGCCACGGGGCGGGTGACGCCCTTGATGGTCAGATCGCCCTGAAGCTCGTAGGCGTCGCCCTTGGGAACGATGGCGTTGGAAACGAAGGAGATTTCCGGGAACTTCTCGACGTCGAAGAAGTCTTCGCCGCGGACGTGGCCGTCGCGGTTGACGTCGCCCGAGTCAAAGCTGGCGGTCTGGATGGTGGCGTTGACCTTGGATTCGGCAACGTTCTCGGAAAGTTCCAGGGTCGCCGCGGCGTCTTTGAACTGGCCGCGGACCTTGCTGATTCCTGCGTGGCGCACGGTGAAGCCGATTTCGCTGTGGGAGTTGTCGAGGGTCCAGGTGCCGGTGGTGACGTTGGCGGGCAGTGCCATGGTGTTGCTCCTTGTGATCTGTGGTGGAAAGACTCTTGCGGAAGGACATCTGATCGCCAGCTGATCCTTCTTGCTTGAAGTCTCAACTAACTGCTTCACCCAGTATAAACATGCATTTGCATCTTTTATTCCAACTCCGGGGAACATTTTTGAAAACTCCTAAGTTCTACTCCTTGTAGAAGATTTCAGATCACCCGACATCTTTGAGAAACTGGTACACATGCCCCAAGCCACTGTTCATCTCCTCCGCCACGGCGAGGTCCATAATCCGGACGGCGTCCTCTACGGACGGCTGCCGGAATTCCACCTCTCCGAACTCGGGCAGCAGATGGCCAGGACGCTCGCTGTGCACTTCAGCGACCGCGTTGCCGGCGGGGCGAACATTGTGCATCTGGTGGCCTCGCCACTCACCCGCGCGCAGGAAACCGCCCTCCCCATTTCGGAAGCGCTAAACCTCGAAATCCACACCGAGGCCCGCATCATTGAAGCCGGAAACCACTTCGAAGGACTCCGGGTCAACAAGGCGGAGCTCCTCAAGCCCAAGCACTGGCTGCACCTGCGCAATCCGTTTGTTCCGTCATGGGGCGAGCCCTACAAGGACCAGGCGGCCCGCGTTATTGCCGCCGTCCAGGATGCCCGCCGCCGCGCCATCGAGCTGGGCGGCGACGATGCCGAGGCCATCCTGGTCAGCCACCAGCTCCCCATCTGGTCCACCCGCCTGAGCGCCGAGGGTAAACCCCTCTGGCACGATCCCCGCAAGCGGGAATGCACCCTGACGTCCATCACCTCGCTGGTGTTCGACGACGACGGCACCCTCCTCCGCGTGGACTACAGTGAGCCCGCTGCCGCGCTTTTGCCCGGCGCCTCGAGCACTCCGGGGGCCTGAGCGTGTCCGGATCCAACGTCAACAACTCAGGCAGCGCGGACAGCAAAGTGATGCGCTGCGCCTCGCGCCGCAGTGTCCTGGCCGCAGGCGGTCTGGGGCTGGCCGCCCTTACCCTGGGCCTTTCTGCGTGCGCCCAGGAGGATGCACTGGCCAAACAGGCCAAGGCCGGGGACAACAAGAACTACGTGGCCGGCGACGGGTCCGTGACCGAATTCGCCGCTGCCGACCGTAAGTCCGCCGTCACCATCAAGGGGACCCTCTTCGACGGCACCGCAGTGGAGCCCGCGGACTTCGTCGGCAAGGTCACCGTGCTCAACTTCTGGTTCGCTGCGTGTGCGCCGTGCCGCGTCGAGGCGCCGTCGCTGGAAGCCCTCCACCAGGAATTCAAGGGGCAGGGCGTGCAGTTCTACGGCGTGAACCTCCGGGACGAGAAG
Organism: Arthrobacter sp. SPG23; assembly: GCF_000876655.1. Classification (GTDB taxonomy): domain Bacteria; phylum Actinomycetota; class Actinomycetes; order Actinomycetales; family Micrococcaceae; genus Arthrobacter. The sequence goes on along the minus strand of NZ_JYCN01000025.1, from coordinate 127,443 downwards.
GCGGCCGCTGAGGCGTTCGACAAGACTTTCAACCTGACCTACCCCAGCTTCAATGACAAGGACGGCGGCGTGCTCCTGGCCGTGTCCGGGCTAGTTCCTCCCGGTGCCGTGCCCACCACGCTGGTGCTGGACAAGCAGGGCCGGGTAGCCTCCCGGGTCCTGGGCGAAATCCAAAAGGGCACACTCAAGGCCCTCATTACCGCCGCCGTGGCAGAGTAACGGCGGCGCCCGTACCGTGAACAGCCCCTTCGCCGAAGCCATCCTGAACGGTTCCCTGCTGCTTGCCATTCCCGTGGCACTGCTCGCCGGACTCGTCTCCTTCCTCTCACCGTGCGTCCTTCCGCTGGTGCCGGGCTACCTCGGCTACGTCACCGGACTGACAGGCGTGGACCTGGAGAAGCAGAAGCGCGGCCGGATGCTGGCCGGAATCGGCCTGTTCGTGCTCGGCTTCTCGGTGATTTTTGTCCTGCTGGGCGGAGCGTTCGGCCAGCTGGGATCCATGATCAGCGGCGGCCAGAACGCCTGGATCACGCAGGTGCTGGGCGTCCTCGTGATCATTATGGGCGTGGTGTTCATGGGTGGCTTCGGCTGGCTGCAGCGGGACGCCAAGATCCACGCCAAGCCTCCTGCCGGGCTGTGGGGAGCGCCGTTGCTGGGCATCACCTTCGGCCTGGGGTGGGCGCCGTGCATCGGCCCCACGTACTCCGCCGTCCAACTGCTGAGCATGTCCGGCGGGTCCTCCGCCGCCAAGGGCGCTTTCCTGGCCTTCGTCTACAGCCTCGGACTGGGCATCCCCTTCCTGCTGATTGCCCTGGCCGTGCGCCGGGGCGTCGGTGTGATGTCCTTCTTCCGCAAGCACCGGCTCGCCATCCAGCGGATCGGCGGAGGAATCCTGGTGGTCCTCGGCCTCTTGATGGCCAGCGGCGTGTGGGGTGCCTGGGTTTCCGGGTTGCAGTACTGGTTCCAAACCGATGTGAAATTGCCGATCTGATGAGCGAGCGAGTGAACGACAAGAAGAAGCCTGCACCGCAAAAAACACCGGACAACGCTACAGCCACCCCGGTGGCCAACGCCAAGGCGGAAGCCGCCCTTCCGGCGCTGGGAATCAAGGGCATGCTCCGCTGGGCCTGGACCCAGCTGACCAGCATGCGCACCGCGTTGTTCCTGCTCCTGCTGCTGGCTGTTGCCGCGGTGCCCGGATCCCTGTTCCCGCAGCGGCCCGCGAACCCTTCGATCGTCACGCAGTACATCAAGGACCACCCCGAGTACGGCAAGATCCTGGATTCCCTCCAGCTCTACGACGTCTACTCCTCCGCGTGGTTCTCCGCCATCTACATCCTGTTGTTCATCTCGCTGATCGGCTGCGTGGTTCCCCGCGCCATTGCCCACTACAAGGCAATGCGCTCCCAGCCCCCGCGGACTCCGGCCAGGCTCTCCCGCCTGCCCGAATACGGCACACTCGTGATCCCCGCGGACGCCGGGATCCCGGCGTCGCGCGCTATTACGGACGCTGCCGCGAAGCTGAAGAAGCGCGGCTACCGCGTGGATGTCAGGGGCGACGACGGCGCGCGGCCCTCTTTGGGGGCCGAGCGCGGCTTCCTGAAGGAAGTGGGCAACCTGGTGTTCCACACCTCGCTGATCGGCGTCCTGGTGTCCGTGGCGGCCGGCGGCCTGTTCGGCTACAGCGGGCAGCGGATCCTGGTGGAGGGCGACACCTTCGTGAACACCCTGGTGGGTTACGACCAGTTCACCCCGGGCACCAACTTCCAGAGCAGCCAGCTCCAGCCCTACTCCATCCAGCTGGACAAGTTCCAGATCACGTTCGACCGCGAATCGAAGGGCAAGTTTGGCCAGCCCATCGACTTCAAGGCGGACGTGACCACCCGGGAAACCCCGGACGCGGCGCCCGAGAAGCAGGTGCTGAAGGTCAACGATCCCGTCAGCCTGGGCGGCACCAGCATCTACCTCACCGGCAACGGTTACGCCCCCGTGGTCACCATCCGCGACGGCGCCGGCAATGTTGCCATGCAGGGACCCGTGGTGGCCAAGCTGCAGGGGGACAACTACTACTCCTCCGTGGTGATCAAGGTACCCGATGCCCGGCCGGACCAGCTCGGGTTCGCCGGCTTCTTCCTGCCCACCGCATTCGTCACCGAGGAAGGCGTTTCCTTCAGCGGGGACCCGGAGCTGATCAACCCGCAGCTCACGCTGAACTCGTACTTCGGTGATCTCGGCCTGGACGCCGGCTCCCCGCAGAACGTCTTCGAACTCGATGTTAAGAAGCTGACGCCGCTCAACGCCCGGAACCTTGACGCCGGCGGCATCACCCTGGCTCCCGGCAGCACCTACACGCTCCCGAACGGCAAGGGCTCCATCAGCTTCGACGGCGTGAAGCGCTACATCGGCGTTGACATCCACCATAACCCGGGCCAGCTGTACGCCCTGATTTTCGCCCTGCTTGCCGTGGCCGGGCTGGTGACGTCCCTGTATGTGAACCGACGCAGGGTGTGGGTCCGCACGGGCACGCATCCGGACGGCCGCACCATGGTGGAATACGGACTCCTGGCCCGCGGCGAAGACCACCGCCTCGCGGCTGAAGCAGAAACCATACGCGGCCTGCTGACGGACGAATGGGGCCTGGACTCCCAGAAAGCTCCCAGCGGGACGGTGGATAATGGCCCGGCGGACACTGTCCATGCAGGCAGTGCCCCCAACGAGGCGTCCACGGAACCGCGCAACGAAGACTTCATCCAGTCAACAGCAGGCTCAGCCGAGTCGAAGAAGGACCAGTAATGTTCCCCATCAACGAAACCATGGGCCAGTACAGCGAGCTCTTTATGCTCCTGGCTGCCGGCACGTACACCGTTGCCTTTATCGCCTTCGCCTGGGACCTGGCCAAGAGCAGCAAGGCACTCCGGGCGATTGACCTCAAAGCTGCCGCCGCCGCGTCCGCGACCGCGACCGCCAAGGTCCCGGTGGGCGCCGGCGTGGGTGCAGGCGGCTCCGTTGAGCGCGCCGATGCCGATGCTGATGTTGACCGCGCAGCTTCGGACGTCAGCGGGCCTGCCGGCCGGGCCGAGCGGCCGTCGTCGGCTACCGGCCGAGCGTCCAAAGGTGCCGGTTCAGGCGCCGGGCAGACCGCCGACGGCGACATGCGCTATGCCGCCGAACGCCGCGTCCCCGCCCGTGTTGCGGTTGCCCTGACGGTGCTGGGTGCCGTGATCCACGCCGCGGGTGTGGTCACGCGTGCCCTCGGTGCAGGCCGCGTGCCGTGGGGCAACATGTACGAGTTCCTCACCACCGGCGCCTTTGTGGCCGTGGCTGTCTTCCTCTTGGTGCTGATCCGCCGCGACCTGCGGTTCCTGGGAACGTTCGTGATCGGCCTGGCCATCATCATGCTCGTGGCGGCCTCCGTGGCCTACTGGACGCCCGTGGGCCACCTGGTGCCGGCGCTGCAGAGCTACTGGTTGATCATCCACGTGTCCATCGCCGTGATGTCCTCCGCGCTGTTCACCCTGACGTTCGCGATGTCCGCCCTGCAGCTGGTACAGGCGCACCGGCAGAAGGCGATCGCGGCCGGCGGCCAGGACAAGCTGGGCTTCATGCGCCTGGTGCCGTCCGCGCTGAGCCTGGAAAACCTGTCCTACCGCATCAACGCGATCGCCTTCGTGGGCTGGACCTTCACCCTGATGTTCGGTGCCATCTGGGCCGAGAAGGCCTGGGGCCGCTTCTGGGGCTGGGACACCAAGGAAGTCTGGACGTTCGTGATCTGGGTGGTCTACGCAGGCTACCTGCACGCCCGTGCCACCCGCGGCTGGACGGGTACCCGTGCCGCGTGGCTGTCGATCGTGGGTTACCTCTGCGTGATCTTCAACTTCACCATCGTCAATCAGTTCTTCAACGGCCTGCACTCCTACTCGGGGCTGTAGCCGGCACACGCGTCCCCGCGGCGCGATGGGCTCCATGATTTGCCGCTTAAGGCCGCTAAGCCAATGGTTTAGCGGCCTTAAGCGTCAAACGGGCGACGACGGGTTGTAGGCTAACGACGGCGGGAATCCTGCCCGGGATCTCGGCTCGGGCGCCCGCCCTGCTGGACGCATCTTTTGCCACTTTTGGCCGCTAAGCCAATGGTTTAGCGGCCTTAAGCGTCAAACGGGCAATGTATTGCGTTGGTTCAACGACGACGGCGGGCCGGTTCCGGTGTCCAGCCCCGATCCACGAGCGCTTTGCGGACCCGGGTGACGGCCCGGGGCTCCATCCCGGGTGCGAGTACGTCGAGGTCCGCCTGGGTCAACACCACCACCCGCCACCCGGCTTCCCTGGCATTCTCGTCGCGGAAGATGTCGCTTCGCCGTTGAACTGCCGAGGCGTGGTGCCCGCCGTCGTACTGGATGGCCACTTTCTCGCGCTCGTACGACATGTCCGGGTCCTGGATCCAGCGGCCCATTTCATCAAACATGGGTACGTTGATGGCGGGCTCGGGAAGGCCGTGGCGGCACAGCAGCAGCCTTACTTCCGTCTCCTTGGCTGAGTCTGTGTTGGCCCGCAACAGGACACGGGCCCGCATGGCGCTGCGGTAGCCTGGTCTGCCGGCCTTGCCCGCCAGGAAGATGTCCAGCTCAGCAAGCGAGGACAACGGATCCTTCCGCCGGATGAGGAAATCTCCGGCGCTCACCAGGTCATCGAGGCCAAGAATGCCGGCAAGGTCGAACCAGGTCCGCAGGGGAGAGGTGCACCGGAGGTGCCGGCCGGCTGTGATCTCGCCGGGTGCCAGGTCCAGTTGGTGGCCCACCACACCCTTCCGCCGGACCGCCCGCTGACCGAGGGGAGAGGTCAAATGGATGAGTTCAATACCTGGCCACTCCAGCGGAAGCGGAAATCCCCACAGGGCCGCTGCGGAAAGATGGCTCACCACGGCCCCCGTGACCGCGCCCAGGGCGGAGGCGCGGAGCAGCAGGGTGTCCTCAGCCGCCGCTGAAATCCGTGCCCCCGTGCACGGCCGCACCAGGTCGCGGGCTCGAAGACGACGCCTGGTGAGGCCTGCTGACCGGGCCTGCTCCAGCGTGAAGGGCCGGTGTCGGAGAGCCTCGGGGAGCTGGGGTGGAGGGCGCATAGGAGCATTGTGCCCCGGCGGAATGAAGGCATTCGGCTTATCCACAGTCTGGTGCTGATGTGGAGGAGAAGTGCCGGGCGACGGGCGTGGGCGGGGCACGCCGGACGCGGGCGGAGCGGGCGGGAACGGGCACCCCGCGGACGCGGCCTCTTGCCACAATTGGCCGCTTAAGACGGGCCATAGCGGCCAAAATCGGCAAACGGGTGACGTGCCGGCGCGTGCCGGGGCGATGGCAGAGCGGGCGCGGCGCGTGCCGGGGCGATGGCAGAGTGGGCCGACGGGTGGAGGGGTGCTCCCAGGCCTTACTTGACCTCGTCAGTGCCGTGCGAGTCGGTCTCGGGGTGGTGTGATTCCTCGGGGTGGGTGTCGCCACGGCGGCCCCCGTTCGGCTTACCGGTGCCCTCTGCGCCGCCCGCGCCGGACGTGCCGCCGTTGACCTTGCGTTCCTTGGCCTGCAGCTCGTCCTTGAGCTTCTTGAGGCGGTCCGCTTCAGCCTGGTTGCGCCGGCGGAGTTCGAGGTTGCGCAGGAAATCGGGGTCATCATCCGGTGCCGTGGTGTGGCTGTAGGTCTGCGGAACGGGACGGTTGCCCCGCGGCCGTCCGATGATGAACCACAGTGCCGCACCCACAACGGGAAGGACAACCACAACGACGATCCAGGCAGTCTTGGAGATGCCCCTGGTGAGGTTCTTGTCAGTCCGGATCACGTCCACGATGCCATAGACATATATGGCAAGAACGGCAACGGCGACCAGTACACGGGGCATACCACCAGTCTACCGTCAGGTACGCCGGTGCCGGACGGCTAAACTTGGACTGTGGCCTTTATGAGATACTCCCTGATCCGTCTGGCACTCTTTGTGCCGCTGTTCGTACTGTTCAGCTTCCTCCAGCTCGGCATGCTGCTCTCCGCAGTCTGCGCCGGCCTGATCGCTTTCGCCATCAGCTACCTGTTCTTCCAGAAGCAGCGCGACGCCGCTACCGCCACCCTGCATGAACGGTTCTCCGGCCGGGCCAAGCCCATCCGCAGCGCCGGTGAGGTTGAAGACGCGGACGCCGAGGACACCCTCGTGGATGCCAACCCGGACATCACCGTCCGCTCCGAAATCCCCCGCACGGAAGCTCCCGGCAAGGAAGCCTGAGCCGTTCCGCTTACAGGCCGTGGCTGAGCACAAGGCCCAGGGAGAACAGCACGCTGTAGCCCAAATTGATCAGGCCCGTCTGCTTCAGGACGGGGATCAGGCTCTTGCGCTTGCGGCCGTTGATCATCAGCCATGACGGCATCAGGCTGGCGGGGATCAGCAGCAGCACAACGAGCATCCACGGGCGTCCCGGTGCCAGGACGATCACCAGCAGGATGGCGACAGCAAGCATCAGGACGTAGCTCTCGCGGGCGTGCTTGTCGCCCAGCCGCACGGCCAGCGTCTTCTTGCCCGCCTGCATGTCCGTGGGGATATCCCGGACGTTGTTGGCCATCAGGAGAGCGCACGCAATCAAGCCGGTGCCGATCGCGCCGATGACGGCTGGCAGGCTGACCTGTCCCGCCTGCGTGTAGGTGGTGCCCAGGGTGGCCACCAGGCCGAAGAACACAAACACGAACACGTCTCCCAGGCCCATGTAGCCATAGGGGTTCTTGCCGCCGGTGTATCCCCAGGCGGCCAGGACGCAGCCCAGACCCACCAGGATCAGCCACCACGCCTGCGTGATGAGCACCAGGACCAGGCCGAACAGCATGGCCACGCCAAATGCCGTGAACGCCGCGCGCTTCACCATTTCCGGCTTGGCGGCGCCGGAGCCCACCAGGCGGAGCGGGCCCACGCGGTCCTCGTCGGTGCCGCGGATGCCGTCCGAGTAGTCGTTCGCGTAGTTCACCCCGACCTGGAGCAGCAGCGCCACCAGCGCGGCCAGGACGGCGTTGAGCGGCTTGAAGGCGTCCAGGTCGAAGGCTGCGGCGGTGCCGATCAGGACCGGCGCGATGGCAGCCGGAAGAGTGCGCGGGCGGGCGCCTTGGATCCATTGTGCGGCTGTAGCCACGGTAAGTACTCCGATTGGTTCGTTGTTCGGTTCAGCTTGGGAAGAGCTTCTCTATTTTCCCTGATGCCGGGCGTCCAGCAGAACAGTCATGCCCAGCCGGTCCGGTTTGCCGTTGGGCAGCATCATCAGTTCGCCGGCTGCGAGGACGGTTTTCGGCGCCAGCGGACCCAAAACGCCCAGGGCGTCGTGCCGCTTTTCGGTGAAGTCTTCGACGCCGGCGGGGGAGTCGTCCTCCACTGCAAGGTAAGCCGCCACGGCCTGGCCCCACTCCGCTGACGGTACGCCGGCAACAAAAGCCGCGCGCACGCCATCAAGCTTTTCCAGCTCTGCCTGCACGTGCGCGGCGGAAACCTTCACGCCTCCGGTGATGATGACGTCGTCGGCCCTGCCCAGCACAGTGAGCTTCCCGGTGGCGTCAATGGAGCCGAGGTCGCTGGTGCGGTACCAGCGCACGCCGTCCTCCTCGAAGAACGCATCGGCAGTGAGGCCGGGTTCGTCGAGGTAGCCGGCGGCCAGCGTTGCTCCGCCCAGCAGGATCCTGCCGTCCCCGTCCACCCGGGCCAGCACGTCTTCGAGCGGGAAGCCGTCGTACACGCAGCCGCCGCAGGTTTCCGCGGAGCCGTAGGTGGTGATCACGCGGGCGCCGGCGTCGCGGGCTGCCGCAAGTAATTCGGGTGACGCGGGGCCGCCGCCCAGCAGGATGCCATTGAACCGGCGCAGAACGGCGAGCGTTTCAGCCGAGGGCGAGTCCAGCAGCCGCTGGAGCTGGGTGGGAACCAGTGAGGTGAAGCGGATCTTGTCCGTGAGCTCCTGGGCTGCCGCGGTGAACGCCTCCGGCGTGAACCCGTCCGAGAGGTCCATGGCCCACGGGCGGGTTCCGGCGAACAGGGAACGCACCAGTACCTGGACGCCGGCCACGTACTGGAGGGGGAGGGCGAGCAGCCACTGGCCCTCGCCCTTGAGCGCGAAGGCGGTGGCCACGGAGGACGCCGCCAAGGCCTCCACCGTGAGGACCGTCGCCTTGGGCGTGCCCGTTGAACCGGAGGTTCGCACCACCACGGCGGCATCCTCGTAGCCCGGCTTTTCCACAGCGGAGACCACGAGGTTCCCGTCGGCGCCGGCGGAAAGTTCGACGGCGGGTCCCTCACCGTGGAGGGCGTCCGCCAGCGCTTTCAGCGCGGGTTCGATGTTCGGGGGCTGGGAAGTCACAGGCTGCCTTCGGGGTAGGTCGGGCTTAGAAGTAGTACGGGAACTGCGACCAGTCGGGATCGCGTTTCTCCAGGAAGGCTTCCTTGCCCTCCACGGCTTCGTCCGTCATATACGCCAGCCGGGTGGCTTCGCCGGCGAACACCTGCTGGCCGGCCAGGCCGTCGTCGGCCAGGTTGAAGGCGAACTTGAGCATCCGGATGGCCTGCGGCGACTGCCGGGCGATGTCCGCCGCATACTCCAGCGCCACGTCCTCGAGCCGGTCGTGGTCCACGGCCTCGTTCACGGCGCCCATCCGCACCATGTCCTCGGCCGAGTATTCGCGGGCCAGGAAGAAGATCGCACGCGCGGCCTTCTGGCCGATCTGGCGGGCCAGCAGCGCGGAGCCGTAGCCGGCGTCGAAACTTCCCACCGTGGCGTCCGTCTGCTTGAATTTGCCGTGCTGGCGGGAGGCGATGGTGAGGTCGGAGACCACGTGCAGCGAGTGGCCGCCGCCGGCAGCCCAGCCGTTCACGACGGCGATGACCACCTTGGGCATGGTGCGCATCAGCCGCTGGACTTCCAGGATGTGGAGCCGGCCGGCGCGGGCGGGGTCGATGGTCTCCTTGGTCTCGCCCTCTGCATAGCGGTAGCCGTCCCGCCCGCGGATCCGCTGGTCACCACCGGAGCAGAAAGAGTGCCCGCCGTCCTTGGGCGATGGCCCGTTGCCGGTGAGCAGCACGGTGGCCACATTGGGGGTCATCCGGGCGTGGTCCATGGCGCGGTAGAGCTCGTCCACCGTGCCGGGGCGGAAGGCGTTCCGGACCTCCGGGCGGTTGAAGGCAATGCGGACCGTGGGGAGGTCCCGCAGCACTGCGCCGTCCGAATCCCGCTCCACCTGCCGGTGGTACGTCATGTCCTGGAAGTCGTCGAAGCCGGCCACGGTGCGCCACCGCGAGGGGTCAAAGACGTCGGATACCTTGGCTGGGAATACGTTGCTCACAGACCGAGTCTAGTAATCGCCTCAGCTGATGCAGAACTCGTTGCCTTCCGGGTCCGCCATGGTGTGCCAGGAATGCGGGCCCTGGCTGGCGCTCCAGAGGAACGTTGCACCCCGCGCTTCGAGTTCCTGGCGGGCCACGTCCTTGTCCTTGCCCACAAGGCGGACGTCCCAGTGCACGCGGTTCTTGACGGTCTTTTCCTCCGGTGCGGTCTGGAAGAGCATGCGGCGCGCGGGTGCCTTGGCGTCGATTTCTTCCGCCGGGCGGATCGCCGCACCGGCCTGCCAGACCAGCTTGCCGTGATGGGTGGTGGTCTCGGCTTCGGTGGCGAACCCCTGCTCGATCATGGACCGGATGAATGCTTCGTCCTGCGGCTCCACCGCCCACTCCAGGGTTTCGGCCCACCAGTCGGCAAGCTCATGCGGATTCCTGCAGTCGATTGCTATCTGAATGTTGAGTCCCATTACTCAAAACTACGACGCCGGCGTCCCCGCCGGAAGGGGCCCGCGGACCTGCACATGCCCGCGAGTGGGCATTTAACGGCAGTGTTTCCGCCCGGAACTGCGGTGATCTGCCACCTCGACGCCCCATCAGGACGCCGCCCGGGTCAGGGCTGGACCTGCTGCAGCTGTTCCATCAGTTCGGGCGGGATGGCGTAGATGAACACCACGGCCAGCAGGTTCTTGGCGGCGTGGACAAAGTAGGAGAACATCAGGTTCTTCCCGGTCCACACGTAGACAAACACCAGGGTGGCGCCCATGGCGAGGTACGGCATCAGCACGGGCAGGGTCAGTGTTTCCTGGCCCACGATGTGCAGTGCCGCGAAGAGGAAGGTGGACAGGACACAGCACACCCAGATGTTGACGCGCCGGCTCAGCTTGCCGGTCAGCAGGTGTCGGAAGATGTACTCCTCCACGAACGGGCCCACGATCACCAGCAGGGGTACGATCAGCCACGGTGGAACCTGTTGCACGAGGGCCTGCACATTGGCCTGGTTGGCGGAGCCCTGCACGGGTCCGGTGAGGGCCACCAGGATGGCTGTCAGGATCAGCATGGCCACCACTGCCACCGGGATCATGATCAGCGTGAACCAGGGCCTCGTGGCCAGCACCCGCACGTCGCGGGAGGCAACCCGGCGGGCGGCGGCGACGGCCAGTACGCCCACGCCGCCGTAGAACAGCAGGTTGACCGAGTACACGGCAATGGTGGGGTCCGGGGACAACTGGAGCAGCAGCGGCTGCAGCAGCGGACCCGCAACGGCGAAGAGCGCAGCGACGGCCACGTAGAGCCCCACCGTGGTGTAGTCGAGCGCGGAGAAACGGTAGAGCTCCGGCTGTGGCGCCGGGGAATTGCGGACGGCTGTTCCCATGCGTCCAGCCTAGCGGTGCATCAGGTGCAGGGAGGCCGCCCGAAAACACGCGGCGGTGAGACGGGATCTACGTTAGGACTGCCCTGTGATGGTCAGGGCGATGAGGACGCAGTTCAGGCCGACGATCAGCGTCGCGCTGGTCCATCCGGCGACTTTGAGTGCCATCGAGTCCGTGTGGATGCCCATGACATCGCGTTTGCCGGTGAGCCGGATGAGCGGGATCAGGGCGAACGGTATGCCGAAGCTCAGGAGTACCTGGCTCAGGACCAGGGCGAGGGTCGGTTCGATGCCGGCACCCAGAATGACCAGGGCAGGGATCAAGGTGATCATGCGGCGGGTGAGCAGCGGCACCTTGACCTTCAGCAGTCCGCCCATGATGGTGGCGCCGGCGTAGCAGCCCACGGAGGTGGAGGCCAGCCCGGAGGCCAGTAGCCCGATCGCGAACACAACGCCGATGACCGGGCCCAGCGCCGAGGTGACTGCGGCATGCGCGCCGGCGATGGTGTCGGTTCCCTCGATGCCGCGCAGGCTGGAAGCGGCCAGCAGGAGCATGGCGATGTTCACGACGCCGGCCAGCATCAGGGCGCCCGCAACATCGAACCGGGTGGCCCGGATCAGCCGCGTCCGCTCTGCCGGATCCTCGGAGAAGCCATGCCTGTCCCGGGCGAGGGCGGAGTGCAGGTAGATGGCGTGCGGCATGACCGTTGCCCCGAGCATGCTGGCGGCCAGCAGGACCGTGTCCGTTCCCTCAAAGCGCGGGACGAGGCCGCCCAGGGCGCTTCCGGCATCAGGCGGATTAACAAAGAGCCCGGAGACGAATCCCACGGCGATGATCCCCAGAAGGACCAGAATGGCGTATTCGAAAGACTTCTGGCCCTTGGAGGACTGCAACGCCAGCAGCAGCATGGATGCCAGGCCGATGATGACGCCGCCGGCCAGCAGGGGAAGCCCAAAAAGCAGGTTCAGCGCCACGGCGCCGCCGATGACTTCCGCCATGTCCGTGGCCCCGGCCACGACTTCCGCCTGGACCCAGTACAGCCTCCGACGCCGGGTGCCCAGGCGCTTGCCCAGGATTTCCGGAAGGCTCATGCCCGTCGCCAGCCCAAGCTTGGCGGACTGGTACTGGACCAGGACGGCCATCGCGTTCGCGGCAACAAGGACCCAGACGAGCAGATATCCGTAGTTTGCACCGGCGGTTAGGTTGGCGGCGACATTTCCCGGATCCACATAGGCGATGGCGGCGACGAACGCCGGCCCCATAAGCAGTAGGCGCGACCATTTCCTGCCGCTGGCCGGTTTTACCGGGAGGGTGGAGATAGCCATCGTTGTTCCTCGTCATCGGGGGTGCTGATAGGACGAGAATAGCTTAATTTAGGCATACCGAAAAGTAGAGTTTCGGCGCTACTACCTTCCGCGCGCATTTGGGGTGGACCCCCGCCGGACACCGGCCGTCCGACGGCGGTGCTTGACGTTGGGGGCCCGGCCGGGCAGGCTGGACGGATGAAGTCCTAAGAAGCAGCGCCGGCACGCTGTGCAGCAGCACGGCCGGGCTGTGCACCGGTACCAAGGCCCCGCAGAGACCACCGACCCCCGTTCGGCACAGTCTCCGGCGCCACACTTCGGACCCGCGAGGACTTCCCTTGACTGAACACCTTTCCCTGGCCGGCGTCACCCATGGCTACGGTGACCGCCAACTCTTTGCCGCCGTCCACCTCGCCATCGGCGCCGGCGAGCACGTGGCCGTGGTCGGCGAGAACGGCGCCGGAAAATCAACCCTGCTGCGGATCCTGGCCGGGCTCGAGGCGCCAGACGAGGGCGCCGCCGTCAGCCACGGCCGCGTCGGCTACCTTGCCCAGACCACCGGGCTGCCGGCAACGTTCACCGTGGGCAACGCCGTCGACGACGCGCTGGCATCACTCCGCGCCCTCGAAGCCGAGCTGGACCGGCTGGAAGCCGGACTTGCGGATGCCGATGAGGAGCAGCTGGACCGCTACGGCAACCTGCAGACCGAATACCAGCTCCGGGAAGGCTACGCCGCGGAGTCGCGGGTGGAGGCGGCGCTGGACCGTCTGGGCCTGGGCGGGCTGGACCGGCAGCGGACGCTGGGTTCGCTCTCCGGCGGTGAGCAGCACCGGGTGGCGCTGGCCTGCGTGCTGGCCGATCCTGCGGACATCCTCCTCCTGGACGAGCCCACCAACCATCTGGACGCCAGCGGCACGGCGTGGCTCGAGGCGCGGCTGGCCGCCCACCGGGGGACCGTCGTCGTGGTCTCCCACGACCGGGCGCTGCTGCGCACGGTAGCCTCCTCCATCATCGAAGTGGACGCCGAACGCTGCGCCGTCCACCGCTACGGGGACGGCTACGAGGGGTACCTGCGGGAGAAGGCGGCCGAGCGTGAACGCTGGGTGCAGCAATACCGCGGCTGGCTGGACGCGATGGCCGCCGAACGCCTTCAGGCGGACACCGTGGCCGGCAAGATGGGCTACGCCCGCCGGCGCGACGGCGACAAAATGGGCTTCGACTTCAAGGCCGGCACCTGGCAGCAGGCGGCCAGCAGCAAGGTCCGCAACGCCCAGGAGCGGCTGCGCCGGCTCGAAGCCAACCCGGTGGACCGTCCGCCCGTTCCCTTGAAACTGGCAGCGGACCTCCAGCCAGCCGGGGCGTCCGGCATCGGTGAAGGAGCTGACCCCGGTGCGCGCGGCGCCGACGGCGCCGGCCCCGGTGAGAGCCAAGACCCTGCCCTGGAAGCCTGCGGCGTCGTGGTTCGCGGCCGCCTGGAACGGACGGATTTCCGGGTGGAAGCCGGCCGCAAGATCCTGATCACGGGGCCCAACGGCGCCGGGAAATCCACGCTGCTGTCCGTCCTTGCGGGGACACTGGAACCGGACGCCGGCACGGTGGTGCGGCACGGCAGGGTCGGTTATCTGCAACAGGAACTGGAGCCGCCGCTCCGCCCCGGGCAGCGGCTTCTTCCGGCCTTCGTGTCCGGCCTGGGCGGCAACATCGACGAACATGCCGAGGCCCTGCTGCGGCTGGGCCTCTTCCGGACCACCGAATTCCATGTGCCCGTCGGCAGCCTGTCCGCCGGTCAACAGCGCCGGCTTGCCCTGGCCCGGCTCCTGCTGGGCGGCTTCGGCACGATGCTTGTTGATGAACCCACCAACCACCTGGCGCCCGTACTGGTGGAACAGCTGGAGGCGGCACTGGCGGACTTCGGCGGAACCCTGGTCATGGTGAGCCACGACCGCGCACTGGGGGAGTGGTTCAGCAAATGCGCCGCACGTGAGGGCACGGGATCGGGTGCCGGCGCAGGGGCAGGGAACTGGCTGCGGTACACCATGCGGGACGGTGCGCTGGTGTAGCTCCGGGGCACCTGCGGGGTCCGCAGGACGGCCGGAAAAACGGTGAGGTTTGCGTTAAAGGATCGTTACTCCCCGCGCGCCGGGCCGAAACATCAGCGGAGCAGGATGGAAGGGAGTCAGTGATTCCCACGCTCAAGTAGCACCCGCGCGCTCCGCCGCCGGGCCTACCCAGCCGGCCGAAAGGATCCGTCCCGTGATCACCAAGAACCTTTTCCTGCAGGGCGTCTTCCCCTTTCAGGGAGCCGGACTTGAGAAGCCCGTTCCCATCCACCGGGAGCTCGCGCACTTCGTTCCGGACGGAATCATCAACCAGACCCTCTACTTCCGGGGCGGCAACTCCAGTTCCGAGCTGATCACCGCCGTCCTGATGCGCGACGGCGTCCCCATGCGGTATTTCCCCATCGGCGCCAAGAGCGACGTCCACGTGCCGCTGCGCGTGGTGGAGGACATCGAGGGCGGCTCGGTGATCGAGGTGTTCCTCCTGGCGGCCGACGGCGTCACAGGCTACCTGGTGGTTGACCTGGGCATGGTGGAACACTGATGACCACTGTCGCAGACAAGACTCAGGACAAGGCCCAGCACAAGACCCGGCCCACCCTGCCGGGGCCCCTCGGAAAGGGCAGGCTCCAGCCCAAGCACCAGGCACGGCAGGGCAGGCAGGACGCCCGCCGCCGTCTGGTGGTGATCGGCAACGGCATGGCCGGCGCCCGGGCAGTGGAGGAGATCCTGGCCCGCGGCGGCGCCGAGCAGTTCACCATCACCATGTTCGGCGACGAACCGTACGGAAACTACAACCGGATCATGCTCAGCCACGTCCTCTCCGGCGAGGAAAGCGACGCGGACATCTTCCTGAACGCCCTGCACTGGTACCAGGACAACAACATCACACTGCACGCCGGGGTCCGGGTGGAACGGATCGACCGCTTCACCAAGTACGTCTTCGCGAACAACGGCCACGTGGTGCCGTACGACGTGCTGATCATCGCCACCGGCAGCCAGTCGTTCATGCCGCCGATGGACGGACTGTACACGCCCAGCGGCTCCATCAAACCCGGCGTCTTTACGTTCCGCACCATCGACGACACCCGCAACATGGTCCAGCACGCACGGTACGGGGATGACCCAAACAGCCACCCCTCGGACAGGCAACGCAGGGCGGTGGTCATCGGCGGCGGCCTGCTGGGGCTGGAAGCGGCGCGCGGGCTCCAAAGCCACGGTATCGACGTCGACGTGGTCCACTCCGGCGGGCACCTCATGAACGCCCAGATGGGGCCCGACGGCGGAGCCATCCTCCGCCGGAGCGTGGAAGCGCTGGGAATCCGGGTTCACACCGAAAGCCGCACCACCGCGGTCCTGGGAACGGACAAGGTCACCGGCCTCCGGCTGCGGGACCAGCCGGACATCGCCTGCGACATGGTGGTGGTGGCCGCGGGAATCCGGCCCAACGTGGACCTCGCCGTGCTCAGCGGACTGCACGTGGAACGCGCCATCGTGGTGGATGACCAGCTGCGCGTGGTGGACGAGGACGACATCTACGCGGTGGGCGAATGCGTCCAGCACCGCGGCGAGGTCTACGGGCTGGTGGCCCCGCTGTGGGAGCAGGCCGTGGTGCTCGCCGATCACGTCACCGGCACGGACACGTCCTCGGCCTACCTCGGCTCCCGGATCGCCACGAAACTCAAGGTTGCCGGCGTCGAGGTCGCATCCATGGGCCTGCACGGACCGGAGCGGGACACGGATGAACATATCGTCTTCTCCGAGCCCAGCCGCGGCGTGTTCAAATCCATCGTCATCCGGGACAACAAGATGGTGGGCGCCACCCTGCTCGGCGACAGCCGCAAGGTGGCCTACCTGACCCAGGCCTTCGACAAGGGGCTGCCACTGCCCGAGGAGCGGATCTCGCTGATGTTCGATCTGGGCGGCCCTGCGGAGGAACAGGGCGTGGCCGAACTCGACGACGACGCCCAGGTCTGCAACTGCAACGGCGTCAGCAAGAAGTCACTCGTGGATGTGGTCAAGGGCGGGTGCAACACCCTGGCCGGAGCCATGGACGCCACCCGGGCAGGCAAGGGCTGCGGTTCCTGCAAGCTGCTGGTGAAGCAGGTGGTGGAGTGGGCGGCCGACGGCGCCGTGGCCGAGGACCCGGCCGCCAGCTACTACGTGCCGGGAATTCCGCTGGACAAGGCCTCGCTGATGGCGGCCATCCGCAAACAAGGACTCCGCTCGGTCTCTTCGGTGTTCGCCGCGCTGGCGCCGGGCAGCGCCGAGGACGCGAAATCGAAGATGGGCCTCGCCTCGCTGATGAAGATGATGCTCGCTGACCAGTACATCGACGAGCGGGACGCCCGGTTCATCAACGACCGTGTGCATGCCAACATCCAGCGCGACGGCACATTCTCCGTGGTTCCCCAGATGAAGGGCGGCGTGACGTCGGTGCAGCAGCTGCGCCGGATTGCCGACGTCGCCGAGAAGCACAACATTCCGCTGATCAAGCTGACCGGCGGCCAGCGCATCGACCTGCTGGGCGTGCCCAAAGAGGACCTGCCGCAGGTCTGGGCGGACCTGGACATGCCCTCCGGCTACGCGTACGGAAAGAGCTTCCGCACCGTCAAAACCTGCGTGGGCAAGGACTTCTGCCGCTACGGCACGGGCGACTCCACCAAGCTGGGCATCGAGATCGAAACCCGGTTCCAGGGCATCGAGGCGCCGGCCAAGCTGAAGCTGGCGGTCTCGGGCTGCCCGCGGAACTGCGCCGAGTCGCTGGTCAAGGACGTGGGCGTGGTGGCGGTGGAAGGCGGCCGCTGGGAAATCTACGTCGGGGGAGCGGCCGGCGCCCACATCCGCAAGGGTGACCTGCTGGCCACCGTCGACAATCCTGAAGAGGTCAAGGTGCTCTCAGGCCGGTTCATGCAGTACTACCGCGAAAACGCCAACTGGCTGGAACGCACCTACTCCTTCGTGCCGCGGGTGGGCATTGACCGCGTCCGTGCCGTGGTGGTGGAGGATGCGGAGGGCCTCGCGGCCGGGCTGGACGCCGCCATGCAGGCTTCCGTGGACAGCTATGTGGATCCCTGGACCGAGCGCGATGATCCGCTCACGCCCGGGCAGTTCCGCACCTCGCTGCCGCTCACGGTGCTTCCCCGGGTGCCGGTCCGATGAATGCCGGCCGCAACCTCGGGCCCGTCGGCCAGATTCCCTTCGGGGAGGGGCGGGCGTTCGGCGTCGACGGCGAGCAGGTGGCGGTGTTCCGGCTCCGCGACGGCACCCTGCGGGCGCTGTCCGCCGTCTGCCCGCACAAGGGCGGTCCGATCGCGGACGGCACCATCGACCAGGACGTGGTCCTGTGCCCGCTGCACCAGAACGCCTTCAGGCTGGATACCGGATGCTCCACCACCGGCGCCGAACCTTTGACCAGCTATGACGTCCAAATCGACAACCATCAGAATATTATTCTGCGAACCTCCGCGAGGTAGCCGAATTTATTCGGCATAACTCCTTGCTGCTGTTGTCTGCGTCACTGACGGTTCCGCGGGCCTTGTAAACTGGGGAGGCCGCGCGAACTTCGACGCCTTGCGAGTTTTCCTCCGGATAATTGCCCAGACGAGGGATAAGCCCGAATTATCCGGAGAATTGCTCTGCGTTCCTGAGCCGGCCATACCCCGACCCACAAGGAACAGTTGTGCCACAAAGTACCCCAACAGAACTTAAGAGCCCGACGGTGCAATCCGCCGTCGTCGACTCCACCCTCAGTGCCGAGGGCTACAAGAAGTCCCTGAGCGGCCGCCAGGTCACCATGATCGCCATGGGCGGCGCCATCGGCGTCGGCCTCTTCATGGGTGCCGGCGGACGCCTGGCCTCCACCGGCCCTGCGCTGATTTTCTCCTACGCCCTTGCCGGCGTCATCGCCTACCTGCTGATGCGCGCCCTGGGCGAGCTCATCATGTACCGCCAGACGTCCGGCTCGTTCGTCAGCTACGCCGGCGAAATGTTCGGCAAAAAGGGCGCCTACGTGTCCGGCTGGATGTACTTCATCAACTGGGCCATGACGGGCATCGCCGAGCTCATCGCGATCGGACTGTACTTCCAGTTCTTCTTCCCCAACGTGCCGGTTGAACTGACCGCCATCGCTGCCCTGCTGCTGCTCGTGGGCGTCAACCTCATGAGCGTCAAGGCGTTCGGCGAATTCGAATTCTGGGCGTCCTGCCTCAAGGTCGGCGCCATCCTCATCTTCCTGGCCGTGGGCACCTTCATGGTGGTCACCAACGCCCAGGTGGGCGACGGCCATGCCTCGGTCAACAACCTCTTCGCAGCCGAAGGCGGAATGTTCCCCAAGGGTGCCCTGGTCATGATCCTGGTCCTGAACGCCGTGATCTTCGCCTACAACGGGATTGAGCTCGTCGGCATCACGGCCGGCGAAATGCAGGACCCTGCCAAGGAAGTACCCAAGGCGATCCGGGCCGTGGTCTTCCGCATCGTGGTGTTCTACGTCGGTTCGGTGACACTGCTGGCCATGTTGCTGCCCTCGGACCAGTACGTGGCAGGCACCTCGCCGTTCGTCACCGTCTTTGGCCAGATGGGCCTGGGCTGGATGGGCGACGTCATGAACATGATCGTCATCACCGCCGCGCTGTCCTCCTGCAACTCGGGCCTGTACTCGATCGGCCGGATCTTCCGCACCATGGCCAACAACGGGCACGCCCCGGAGTGGCTGACCCGGATGTCCAAGAGCCACGTGCCGTACGCGGCCATCCTGGCCATCGGCGCCGTCTACCTCGTCGGCATCCTGCTGAACATCTGGCTGGGCGGCTCGCACGCCTTCGACCTCGCGCTCAACTCCGCGTCCATCGGCGTGATCTTCACGTGGGGTGCCATCTTCGCCAGCCAGATCGCGCTGCGCAAGACGAAGGGCAAGGTCTCCTCCCTGCCCGCGCCCGGCGGAACCTGGAGCAGCTGGGCCGGCCTGGTTGCCCTGCTGGCCATCACCGTGCTGATCGGCTTCGACACCATGACCAGCAAGACCGGTGAGGTCTTCCACCTCGGCCTCTGGACCCTCGCCACCATTCCGTTCTTTGTCCTGGTGCTGTGGCTCGGCTGGAAGAAGGTCAGGAACAACGAACCGAAGAGCGAGCTCTTCAGCTAACGCTGTTCACCCAAGCAGTACGACGACGGCGGCGGTCACCTCACGAGGTGGCCGCCGCCGTCGTCCGCCATTTCCCTCATCGGTTGCTCCGTAAACGCCGTTACGGGGCCGCAAAAAGGCCGTTGCGGAGCAATCGATGGGGACTAGTCCTTCAGGTGGCGGGCGAAGTGGTCCTCGATCCGCTGCCATGCTTCCGCCGCCGCCTCCGGGTCCGGCTTGATGCCCATCACCCGGAAGAGCGGGCGCAGGATCCGCGGTCCCTCTTCGGCGTCATTCATGAAGGCATGGCCGGCGCCGTTGAACTCCTTGATGTCGTGCTCGACGCCCAGCGTGTCCAGCACAGCTTCGAGTTCCGCTGCAGCGCCGGCCAGCGTGCGGTCCGCCTTGCCGAAGTTGCCCACGATGGGGCACGCGCCCGCCAGGGCCTCCTCCGGGTCTTTCGGCAGCCTGCCGTAGTTGACGGCGGCTGCGTCGAAGCCTTTGTTGGCGAGCAGCAGTGCGAAGCCGCCGCCCATGCAAAAGCCGATCACGCCGATCTTGCCGTTGGTCCGGCCGGAGTTCTCCAGCCAGGCCTGCGCGATGGCCAGGTCCGTGAAGGCCCGGCCGGATCCGGACGCCATCGCCCTCATGGTGGAGACTATGCAGCGCCGCATGCCGCCGTCACTGAACAGGTCCACCGCCAGGGTCAGGTAGCCGGCGGCCGCCAGCCGGTCCGCCTGGCGGCGTGAAATGTCGTTGAGGCCGAACGCTTCGTGGATCATCAGGACGGCGGGAAACGGGCCCTGTCCCGCGGGTTCAGCCAGGTACCCGCGCAGGTTGGGGGAGCCGGTCCCGGCAGTGTCTGCGGGCGTGGCCGCGTTACTTCCGGCACCGCCCAGGTCGATGATCGTCATGGTGCGGACCTTCCGTTGGCGGTTGCTGTCCACCCGAGAATCTCACAAAAACGGCGGGCATCCCCCAAAGGAATGCCCGCCGTTTTTTCCTAGGCAGTGGCCGTGGCCCCCGCCCGGGATGCTTTAGTCTCTTTTGAACTCGTCCTTCACGTTTTCGCCAACTTTCTTGGCGTCAGCAACAACCTGGTCCTTCTGACCCTCTGCGCGCAGACGGTCATTGTCCGTGGCGTTGCCGGCCGCTTCCTTGGCCTTGCCGCCAAGGTGCTCTGCTTCGTTCTGAATTTTGTCGCCGATACCCATGGTGTATTCCACCTCTCGTTGCCGGTTAAAAACTAAGCACTTTTACCCTAACACAAAGCATGCTTACTAAATCAAGGACGCCGATTCAGGCGTGCTTTCGCCACTTTGGGCCGCCCTGCCGGGCGTCTCCTGTGACGCCTGCCCGCGCTCGCGGATAGGCTCGAGGTCATGGACCACAAGACCACGCTCACGCATCACGTCAATGCCAGTCCGGACAAGGTATGGGTCGTGATTTCGGACATCCCGGGCTCCGCCGCCACCCTCTCCGGAGTCGAGTCCGTCCAGATGCTCAGCGAGGGCGCATACGGTGAAGGTACCCGGTGGAAGGAAACCCGGGCCATGATGGGCCAGGCGGAAACCGTCGAGATGTGGGTGTCCCAGGCTGAGCCGCCGTCGCCAACGCGGGCCGGAACCACCACGGTCAAGGCGCTCCAGGGCGGTGCCCACTACACCACGCGGTTCATCCTTGCCGGACGGGACGGCGGGACTGACCTCACGCTGACCTTCGGCGCCCAAGTCGTCAGGCCCACCCTCCTCAGCAAGGTCATGCTGGCACTTTTCGGCAGGATCGGCATGGGCATTACCCGGAAGGCGCTGGCCAAGGACGTCGCCGACATCGCAGCGAAGGCCGAGTCCCTCTGATGGCGGACGGTCGCGCGGCAGGCAAGGCACCCAAAGCGCCCAAGGTGACGGCCCCCAGGCTTTCCCCGGTCAGGCTGGAAGAGATACGCGATGAGCCCGCACCGGATTTCCAGCGGGGCGAACGGTATGACGGCCTCAGGTTCAGCCGCGCCGATGCGGACGGCCTCGAGCTCAGCGGCACGGACTTCGCCGAGTGTGCCTTCGAAGGGGTCTCCTTCAACGAGACGCAGCTGCGCGGCGCGACGTTCCGGGATTGCATACTGGCCGAAATGTACGCCCCGGTACTGACCGCGGCGCGGGCCACGTTGCGGGATGTGGAGATCGCCAATCCCCGGTGGGGTTCGGCGGAGCTGTACGAGAGCGGCTGGACGTCGGTGCGGATTGACGGCGGGAAGCTGGACTATGTGAACTTGCGCGGCTCCAGGTTGACGGATGTGCAGATCAGCGACTGCATCATCAATGAGCTGGACCTGGGGTCGGTGACGGGAACCCGGGTGGCGTTGAAGAACTGCACCATCGGCACGCTCGACCTCGCCGGCGCCAAACTCAAGGATTTCGACCTCCGCGGCACGGACTTCCGCACCATCAGCGGACTCGGAAGCCTGTCCGGCGTGGTGATCGACGACTATCAGCTGACCCTGCTGGCCCCGCTGCTGGCAGCCCACCTCGGCGTCACGGTTCTGTAAGTACCGGGAAGTTGGTTGACCCCTTGCGGCCGCAGTGTAATCTTTATAGAACGAACGGTCGGTAAATTAGCGGTTGTTGATTCAAACGCTGTTTGGCGCCGCAGATGACATTGCCGTTAATCGCGTGAAGGGTGTTTCCATGGCCTCAGCAGTAGCAGGACCGCAGGCATTTTTGGTGGGCGGTGCCCGCACACCAGTGGGCCGCTACGGAGGCGCGCTCTCCGCTGTCCGTCCCGACGACCTTGCCGCCCTCGTGGTCGGCGAGGCCGTCTCCCGCGCAGGCCTTGACCCCGATTCCATCGACGAAGTGATCCTCGGCAACGCCAACGGCGCCGGCGAGGAAAACCGCAACGTGGCCCGCATGGCCACCCTGCTGGCCGGGCTTCCGCTCCATATTTCCGGCATTACGGTCAACCGCCTGTGCGCCTCCGGCCTGAGCGCCATCATCATGGCCAGCCACATGATCAAGTCGGGAGCCGCGGACATCGTGATTGCCGGCGGCGTTGAATCCATGAGCCGGGCGCCCTGGGTGCAGGAAAAGCCACAGACGGCCTTCGCGAAGCCCGGCGCCATCTTCGACACCTCCATCGGCTGGCGGTTCGCCAACCCGCTGTTCCAGCAGGGGGAGCTCTCCCGGGACGGCAAAATGACCTACTCCATGCCGGAAACCGCCGAGGAAGTGGGCCGCGTGGACGGTATCTCCCGCGAAGACGCGGACGCCTTTGCGGTCCGTTCCCACGAACGCTCACTCGAGGCCATCGCCGCCGGCCGGTTCAAGGACGAAATCGTCCCGGTGACGGTCAAGACCCGCAAGGGCGAAACAGTGGTGGACACCGACGAAGGCCCCCGCGCCGGGACCACCATGGACGTGCTCGCCGGGCTCCGCCCCGTGGTCAAGGGCGGCTCGATCGTCACGGCCGGCAACTCCTCCACGCTGAACGACGGCGCCTCCGCCATCATCGTGGCGTCCGAAGCGGCCATCCAGAAGCTGGGCCTCACCCCGCGGGCCCGCATCGTTGACGGCGCCTCAGCCGGCTGCGAACCCGAAATTATGGGCATCGGCCCCGTCCCCGCCACCCAGAAAGTGCTGGGCCGGAGCGGCTACAGCGTGGGTGACCTTGGCGCCGTCGAACTTAACGAAGCCTTTGCCACGCAGTCGCTGGCCAGCATGCGCCGGCTCGGGCTGGACCCGGAGATTGTGAACCGCGACGGCGGCGCCATCAGTTTGGGGCATCCGCTCGGTTCCAGCGGCTCCCGGATCGCCATCACCCTGCTGGGCCGGATGGAACGCGAAGACGCCAAAATGGGCCTCGCCACCATGTGCATCGGCGTCGGCCAGGGCACCGCGATGCTGCTGGAGCGCGTCTAATGGCGGCCCCGGAAAGCGCGAACGGACACTTGGGCACCCCGGACCTGACCGACAGGGACTTCCGCACCCTCCTGGTCGAGGAGCGTGAGGACCGGGTGGTGGTGCAACTGAACCGCCCCGAGGTCCGGAACGCCATCGACCAGCAGATGGTGGACGAGCTCCACGTCGTGTGCGCCGCGCTGGAGCAGAACCCCAAGGTGCTCATCATCGCGGGCGTGGACGGCGTCTTCGCCTCAGGTGCGGACATTGCCCAGCTGCGTGAACGGCGCCGGGACGACGCCCTGCAGGGCATCAACTCGACGATCTTCGTCCGGATCGCGAAGCTGCCGATGCCCGTGATTGCGGCCCTGGACGGCTACTGCCTGGGCGGCGGCGCGGAACTCGCGTACGCAGCGGACTTCCGGATCGGAACACCCAGCGTCCGCATCGGCAACCCCGAGACCGGCCTGGGCATCCTGGCCGCGGCCGGCGCCAGCTGGCGGCTAAAGGAGCTGGTGGGCGAACCCGTTGCCAAGCAGATCCTGCTGGCCGGACTGGTGCTGCGCGCCGAACAGGCCCTCGCCGTCAACCTCATCACAGAAATCCACGAGGCCCCCGTGTTGATGGACGGCGCCCACAGCCTCGCGGACCGCATTGCACGGCAGGACCCGCTGGCCGTGCGGATCACCAAGTCCGTATTCCACGCCCCCGCAGAGGCGCACCCGCTGATCGACCAGCTGGCGCAGGGGATCCTTTTCGAATCCCAGGCGAAGTTCGACCGGATGCAGACCTTCTTGGATAAAAAAGCGGCCAAGAAATCGGCCAACACCACAGACAAGAATTCCAACCAGCAAGACGGGACGAAGTAACCATGGGCAATTCCGTACTTCCGGCGGGCCTTCCCGCCACTGTAGGCGTCCTCGGCGGCGGCCGGATGGGGGCGGGCATCGCCCACGCCTTCCTGATCAACGGTGCCAACGTCCTGGTGGTGGAGCGGGACGAGGCTTCGGCCGAAGCGGCCCGGGAACGCGTGGAGTCCGCAGCCGCCAAGAGCATCGAACGCGGCGCCACGGACGGCAACCTGGACGAAATGGTCTCCCGGCTTTCCGTGACGGTGGACTACGACGACTTCAAGGACCGCCAGCTGGTGGTGGAGGCCGTTCCCGAAGACTGGGACCTGAAGGTCTCCTCACTCCGCGGAATCGAGGAGCGCCTCTCCCGCGACGCCTACCTTGCCTCCAACACGTCCTCGCTGTCCGTCAACGGCCTGGCCCGCGAACTCAAGCGCCCGGGACACTTCCTGGGCCTGCACTTCTTCAACCCGGTCCCCGCGTCCACGCTCATCGAGGTGGTGCTCGGCGAGCAGACGTCACCGGACCTGGCCGCCGCAGCGAAAAGGTGGGTGGAGGCGCTCGGCAAGACCGCCGTCGTCGTCAATGACGCCCCCGGCTTTGCCTCCTCGCGCCTGGGCGTGGCCATTGCCCTGGAGGCGATGCGCATGGTGGAGGAAGGCGTCGCGTCCGCCGAGGACATCGACAACGCCATGGTACTGGGCTACAAGCACCCCACCGGTCCGCTGCGGACCACTGACATTGTGGGCCTGGATGTCCGTCTGGGCATCGCGGAGTACCTGCAGTCGACCCTGGGGGAGCGCTTCGCGCCGCCGCAGATCCTGCGCGACAAGGTGGCCCGCGGCGAACTGGGGCGCAAGACCGGCAAGGGGTTCTTCGATTGGCCGGCGTAGGGCCCGCTGCCTAGCGCCCGGGCTTAGCGCCCGGCCCTAAGCGCCCGGAGAGCTTAGCGCCCGGCCCGCGTGTCGAGGGCGGACTTTAGTCCGTTCATTGCGGGGTCCCGGAGCGACGTGAACGCCGGCTTCATAATGGGTTCAATGAGTTTGAGTGCACCCTTGAGTTGGAACTCGGCCGTGTACTTCACCGTGCAGCCGGTGCCGTCCGGGGAGACGTCGATGGAGTCCTCGGATATGACGGTTTTGTTTTCGCCCCGGAGCTTGATGTGGTTTCTGGTCAGCTCCACCACCTCGTAGATGAGGGTCTGCCGTTTGCCCCGGAACTCCGCTTCGGCGTGGTACCGGTGGCCCACGGCAACGGGACCTTCGGAGAGCTTCTTCACCACGGGGGTGCCGGGGTCCCATTCCGCGGTGTGCTCGAAGGCTGACAGGTAGGTGAAGGCTTCCTCTGCCCCGAGGGGAGAGCTGACGGTTCCCGCTACTGTGATCATCCCCACAGCCTAGCCGCTGCCCCTAGGATGGTCCGGTGACTTCCATCGAAACCATCACGCTGACCGGTCAATACGTTGTGCTGGAGCCCCTGAGCCATGCGCACCACGACGGCCTGGTGGAGGCTGTCCGCGACGGTGAACTCTGGAAGCTTTGGTACACCAGCGTGCCTACGCCTGAAGGCATGGCGGCCGAGATCGACCGCCGGCTCCGGCTGCAGGAAGCCGGCTCCATGCTCCCGTTCACCACACGCCTGGTTGACGCCGCCACTGGCGGTCCCGGCCGGGTGATCGGGATGACCACGTACATGAACATCGACGCCGCCACTCCCCGCCTGGAGATAGGCTCCACGTGGAATGCGGCTTCTTCGCACGGCAGCGGCAGCAACCCGGATTCGAAGCTGCTGCTGCTGCGGCACGCCTTTGAAACGCTGGGGTGCCCGGCCGTGGAGTTCCGGACGCACTGGTTCAACCACCAGTCCCGGGAGGCGATTGCGAGGCTGGGCGCCAAGCAGGACGGCGTGCTGCGCAGCCACACCCGGACGGCGGACGGGCAGCTCCGGGACACTGTGGTGTTCTCGATCCTTGAGCACGAGTGGCCCCAGGTCCGTGCCGGCCTGGAGTTCAGGCTGGCGAAGCAGCGCTGAGCTACCTCGCCAACGTGCCCGGCTTGACCTCGCTCATCACGGCCGTTGCATAGGCCCGGTGCCCGGTGGGCGTCGGGTGGAAGTTGGAATCCGCCAGAGGATTCCCGCCGTCGTAGGCGATCCACGGATCGGCGGAGTTCACGGCATGCCCGGCAAACCTCGCTGTGACGTCGACAAACTGCGCGTTCGCCCCGAAAGCATTGGCGTTGGAGACTGCCGTGGCGATGGCGGCATTGAGTTTGTCCGTGGCCTGGTTGATCAGCCTTTGCTCGTCCGCGGAGAAGTACGGATTCCCGTCCGCCGGCTCGAACAGCCTCGGATAGCCCAGGACGGCGACCTTCGCGGACGGAGCCGCCGCGTGAATCTGCCCGTAGATGTAGGCGAGCGCCTCACCTACCTGACTCATCCCGCCTTCGGAGGACGCCACAGCACCGGCGCACACTTCAACGCCGTAGGCGGCGCAGGCGCCCAGCACCTGGCTCACTCCGGCGTCGTTGGCTCCGGCGGTGATGGTGACGATGCCGGTGGACGGATTCAGTTTCTGCGCGGCGACGAGACCCGTGAGCTGGGTTTCGACGCTAATTTGTTTTTGGAGCGGGTCGTCGCCCGAAAAAAGGAGTGCCCCATGGCAGGCGGCATTGACCACCAGGGACACTCGGCCTGTTTTGTCGACGTCGCCGACATACCCCGGGCTGCTTTGCCAGCATGTTGTCCCGGCGGGTTTGGTGGCTGCTCCCGCGCCGGTTCCCGCGGTGTAGGAGTCACCTACTGCTATGTAATCAAGTTCCCCCGCAGGTGCCGCTCCCGCCGGCCCCGCCGAGGTTCCCATAGCGAGGGCCAGCGTTGCCAGGCCGGCAGCGAACGCCGCCTGCCGCCGTCGTAATGTCCGGTCACTCATCAGTTTCCCCTTTGTTCTGAACTGTGGGCCGGGCTGTTCGGCCGCGGGCCGGCGGCCAAGCCGCAAGTATGCCCAACGGTACCCGGCCGCCCGGCCGCCGGATACGGGCCGGAATACCCGTTTATTTGCCGGCCGCCACCCTATTTATCGGCCGGTACCCGTGCCGGATGTCAGGGGTCTGTGATTAGCTGTCTGGATGGAACAGCCTGGACAGCCCGTGAACTGGGACGGAGCCGTGAATGCGTGGCGCATTTCCGGCCGCGTGTTCCGGATGGGACGCCGGGAATGGGTCACCGAGACGGGCTGGAAACAGGCGTACGACGACGGCGTCCGCACCGTGATCGACCTCCGGAACCCCTCGGAACGCGGGCTGAGGGACACCGACCCCGCCGTGGACGCGGAGGTGCTGGCGGCGTTCGACGTCGTGCATGCCCCCACCGAGGATCCGGACCACCCGGAGTTCAGGGAGCTGTGTTCCCCGTACCTGAACGACCCCGCCTGCTACGCGGCCAATGCCCGGCTGTTTCCGGAAAAGCTCGTGGCTGTCTTCAAGGCGGTGGCTGCGGCCCCCGCCGGTGTGGTGATCCATTGCTCGGCGGGCCGGGACCGCAGCGGAATGGTGGCTGCCATGCTCCAGGACCTCTCCGGCGCCGGCGACCATGAGATTGTCTCCGGTTACCAGGCGGCCATGCGGGGCATCAACGAGCGCCACCGGCTCGTCGGGCCGCCGCATAAACATGAGCGCTATCTGGAGGAGGGCGCGCTGGTGCCCCTCCTGGAGAAACGCGGCGGCGGAACCCTGGAATTTGTCCGCGGCCTGGATACCCGGGACTATCTCTTGCGGCACGGGGTCACCGTGGCCGAACTGGCTGCCATCCGTTCCCGGCTGGCAACCAGGGTGACGACGTAAACACACTATGGGGGACACCTTGACGCATCACTCCGGCCGGAACCCGTTCCACCGCGCCCTGGGGCTCGCCGCCTGTGCCGCCCTCACGTTCGGCGGCACCTTCCTGGCGGTCCCCGCCGTCGCAGAGTCCGGTGCGCCAATTCCCGATCCTTCCGTGTCGGCGCCCGCCGGATCCACCCCGGCGCCCGCGACGACGTCATCCCCGGCACCCGCCGGATCCACCCCGGCATCCCCGGCGGGCGATTCCGCGCCTGGCATCAGCGACGCCGGCCTGGCGGAGGCCGTCCTCCGCGACCTCGGAATGACGCTGGAGCAGTTCAACGCCGCCGGTGAGCAGGGCAAACGCGCGGCCGACGCCGTTGCCTCCTTGCGCGGGTTGCCCGGCTATGTGGGAATCAGCTTGAAAGACGGCCGGATTGTGGTGGAGGGCACCGGACCGGAGCTCGAAGACCGGGTAGCTGAACTCAACGCCGCGGGGCCCGGTGACTTTGTGCTGGTAGCGTCCAGTGCCACGCTGGAGCCACCATCACAGCCGGCGCCTTCAACGTCCACGCCGGCTACGACGCCGGCAGCATCCGCGCAGGCCGAACCTTCCGCGCCGGAACGGGTGGCAGCCAGCACGGACCAGCTGTTCAAGGATTACGTCCGCGAGGTGGGCGCCGAAGGCCTTCAGGCTGTGGCGTATGCCAACGGCAGCTTCGTGATCCGCACCGGCGGCACCAACCAGCCGGAGGCCGAAGGTGCCCCGGCCAACCCTGCATCCCCCGGAGTGTCAGCGGCGTCGCCCTCGCCGTCCGAATTCGTGGCGCGGTATTCCAACGTCCGCCTGGAAGAAGGCGCCCCGATTGCGCCGGAGGAGGACTTCTTCGGCGGGCAGGGCTACGTCTTCAATACCGGCATCATCTGTTCCGCCGGTTACGGCGCGTACAGCCCCGACGGAAAACCGCTGGTGCTCACTGCCGGCCATTGCACCGAAGACGGCACGGCCACAACGGCCAACGTGGAGCGCCCCGAATCACCCGCGAACAGGCTGCTCGGCACCCTGGGCTTCAGCCAGTTCGGCGGCCCGGGCAACTCCCGGATCACCGGCGACGAAGCCAATCCCGGAAACGTCGGCACGGACATCGCGGTGATCAGGGATATTCGGCCGGGCCTCGAAGTCCAGCCCGCAACCACGCGCTGGGATGCGCCCACGGACCCGGGATCCACGGCAGTGAAGATTATCGGAACCGCATTGCCGTCGCCCGGGCAGGCCGTCTGCCGGTCCGGCCGGACTGCCGGCTGGTCCTGCGGCACGGTGGATGAGGTGGGCATCTACGTCGTGGGCGGCTTCACCGCGGACCCGGCCGACCTCCGGGCCTTCCGCGGCTTCCTGTCCACCTCCGTCCAGTCCAGCGGCGGCGACTCCGGCGGCCCCTGGATCAGCGGGAACTTCGCCGTGGGCACCCATTCCGCGGGAGACCAGGTGGTTCCCGGGCAGCCGGTCAACAACTTCGCCGTGGCCACCACGCTGGAGGACGCCATGACCCGGCTTCCCGGCGTCCAGCTTCAGCTGTTCCTCAACAAGCCCCTGCTCACCGAACCGGCCGACGGTGGCGGCGTGGCACTCGGCCAGACCATCACCGGACAGGTCCCGGCGGCCCCGGCCTCCGCCGTCGCCGCGGGTTCGAAAGTCCGCATCACGGTCACCGGGCAGGAGCCCGTGGAAGTACCCGTGGACTCCGCCGGGCAATGGCAGTTCACTGCACCGTCCCCGGCCGGCCGGCTGCGGTTTACCGCCGAGACCATCAACGGCTTCAGCCATTCGGGGGCCGGCAGCTTCGACGTCACCGTGCTGCCGTCCGAGCTCCCGGCACCTGTCATTGGCAGCCCGGCGGAGGGCGCCTCCCTCACGACGCTTGAGGGAATCGAGGGGACCGGAACGCCCGGTGCCACGGTGGAACTCTCCGGCGACGCCACCGGGCAGGCCGTGGTGGGGCTCGACGGCACGTGGAAAGTGCCGGTGACCGGCGATGTGAAGTTCGGAACCTTCACCGTCACGGCGGTGCAGACCGCCCGGGGCGCCGCTGACGGCCCGGCGGCGAGCCGGACCTTCACAGTGGTGCCGCCGTCGCCCGTTGTTGCCAACATCCAGGACGGCCAGCATTTCGCCCACGACGCCGTTCCGCAGCGGATCACCGGATCAGCGCTGAAAGGCGCGGCCGTGACCGTCACGGTTGACGGCACCGCGGTGCGGGCCGGCTCGGACGGGACCTGGAGCGTGCCGGTTCCGGCCGGGCTCGCCGCCGGAACCCATACGGTGACAGCCAACCAGGGGGTCGACGGCGTGGCCTCGGCGCCGGTGCACCTCACCTTCGTGGTTGACCCCGCACCGGTGATTGTTCCCGCCGGTATCACTCCGGCCGGCGTCTCAGGCCAGTTGCCGGCCACCGGCGCCGACGGCCTGCTGACCGCGGCCGGGGTCGGAGCCGGTGTGCTGCTGCTCGGCGGTGCCGCGCTGCTCATTGCCAGGCGGCGCTCCCGCCCGTGACGAGAGTTTTTGTCCACTTATCGCGCCCAAGAGGGGCTGTAGCTCGCGATAAGTGGACAAAAACTCCACGCTACTGGAAGTCGGCCAGCCAGAGGTCCGGGCCGAACACTTCGTACTGGATGTCCCTGGCGAGCACGCCCCGTGCGACCAGCGCGCTCCGGACGGACTTCAGGAAGGGCAGCGGGCCGCAGAGGTAGTATTCGGCGTCGTCCGGCAGCTCCATCGCGTTGACGTCCATGAACCCCTTGAATGAGGACGCACTGTCCGAGCCATTCGGCTCCAGGAACCACGTATTCAACGAGCCGTCTGCCAGTGACGCGAGGTCCTCGGTGACCTGGGCCCGGAGCGGGAACGACGCCGGTGTGTCATCCGCGTGGAGCAGCATGACCTTGCGCTGGGAACCGGACTTCACCAGGTGTGAAAGCATGCCGGCCATCGGGGTGATGCCGATGCCCGCACTGGCCAGCACCACCGGCCGGTCCGTGTACTCCAGCACCACATCACCGAAAGGTGCCGAGAGCACCACTTCGTCGCCCTCCTGGACCTCATTGTGGAGCAGGTTGGACATCTCGCCGTCGGGCGTCGGGAGCCCATGGACCCGCTTCACCGCGAACTGCCGGTGGTGGCCGTCGTCGGCCTTGGTGAGGCTGTACTGCCTGGGCTGGTGCACGCCGTCGTGCATCTTCATCTTGATGGTGACGTACTGTCCGGGCAGGGAGGGCTTGACGTCGCGTTCGTCGGTGCGTTCAACGATGAACGTGACCACGTCGTCGGTCTCCTGGATGCGCCGGGCCACACGCCAGGTCCGCCAGATCGTCTCGGGTGAGAGGTGCACGGCGTTGTAGAGCCCGCGTTCCTTGTTGATGAGCATGTTGGCCATGAGCCAGTAGACCTCGTCCCAGGCAGCGGCCACTTCGGGGGTGACGGCATCGCCGAGCACGTCCACGATGGACCACATCAGGTGGTCGTGGACCACCTGGTACTGGTCCGGCGCCAGGCCCAGCGAGACGTGCTTGTGGGCTATCCGGGACAGCAGATGGTCCGGAAGCTGATCGGGTTTGTCCACCAGGAACCCGGCGAACGCGGCGATGGACCCTGCCAACGCCTGCTGCTGGCGCCCGTCCGCCTGGTTGCCCCGGTTGAAGAGCCCGTCCTGGAGGTCCGGACGCGCTTCGAACATGTGCTTGTAAAACCGTTTTGCAATCTCCTCGATGTGTTCGCCAACTACAGGCAGCGTTGCCTTGATGACAGGAGAAGAGGTGTCTGAGAGCATGATTGATCCCTTCCGGTCTTGCCGGTTAGTGCAGGCGGTGGTTCGTCGCTCGGCACAGCAAACCTAACAGCCGGGGCCGGTCCACTTCCGGGCCGATCGGCACTTCACCGGACCGGAAAATGGGTGTAGGGCCGGCGGATAGCGGCTCAGCCTTCCGCGGCCAGCTCACCGCGCGCGATGCTGTCCGAGGAATGCGCCGGGTTGCCGTCAAAGGGCTCGTTGGACACGTCCACGATGGGATACTGGGCCAGGTCGAGCCCCTCGGGGATGGCGAAGACGCCCGGCTCGCCATCGAGCATGCCAAGGCTGACGAGCTTGGAGAGGTCCGGCGAGATCACCCAGACCTCCCGGAACCCGCTGATCGGGGCGTCGGAGAGCTGCACCACCAGCTGGCGGGTGCCGTCGGGAAGCTTCTCCACGAGGGCCTTGCCGCTGGCCGTATAGGACGCCAGGGGCTGCAGCGGAGCCTCGGCAACCACCACGGCCTGGGGAGCGGTCTGCGTGGGTGAGGGCCCCGCTTCCGGGCCCTGCCCGAGGACGTTGTAGCCGGCCCACACTGCGGCCGCGCCCACCATGATCCCCGCCGCTGCGGCCATGGCCACCCAGCGCCGGGCACCCGAACCCGTCCCGGAGGACCCGTTCCTCCGTGCCGAACCTGGCCTCACGCCACCGGCGCGCGGCCGCAGCAGCGTCGGCGCGGTAGCCTGCGCCGGAGATGCGCCCGGCGGCGGCGCGCTTGGCTGCTCGGTAGCGGGAGGCGCGCTTGGCTCCTCAGCAGCGGGCGGCGCGTTTGGCTCCTCAGTAGCGGGCGGCGCGGCGGCGAGCGAAGTGGCGGGGGGCGCGGTGGCGACAGGCGACGCGGAGCCGGCGCCCGCCGTCGTGCTTTCCGCCGTCGTGCTTTCCCAAGGGGCCAGCCGGCTCAACGGGTCCTGCGCCTGTTCGGGGGAGAGGCCCAGCGCCTGGTGGATGGCTGCCCAGTTGTGCGGTCCGGGCGTGGCAAGCTCCACCTCGGCGGGATCGACTGTCGCGGCGCGGACGGTGCGTTCGAGGGCTTTCAGAGTGCCTGAACATTCCCGGCAGAACGCCAGATGGTCCGCTTCGGCCGGCGTCAGGGCGGGTTCACCAAGGGCCATCAGGCTCAGCAGCTCGTCGTCAAGATGCTTCATGGCCCGCCCACCTCCAACCGGGTCCGCATCCGGGTGAGGCTGCGCCGGATGTGGCTCTTGACGGTGCCGAGGGGCAATTGCAGGCGCGACGAAATCTGATCGTGCGTGAGGTCCTCGTAGAACGCCAGCTTCATGATCGCCTTCTGTGGATCGCCCAACCGCTCCAGCTCTTCCTCCAAGGTTATGCGGTCCGCCACGGCTTCCACGTCAGCTGCCAGCGGTCCGGCGGTGCGCTCATCGCCGACAAACTGACCCGCAGCATGTTCCAGCTCCTGCCGGCGCATCCGGGCGGACAGCGCGTCGGAGATGGCGTTACGGGTGATCCCCACCAGCCACGCAGGCAGCCGGGCAGCCTCCGGCCGGTAGCTGAGGCGTGACTTCCAGGCGCGGATGAACACTTCCTGGGTGACGTCGTCGGCCGCTGCCCGTTCCCCGAGCGACCTGAGCGCCAGTGTGTACACGAGCGGGCTCAGCCGCCGGTAGGCCTCGGCGAGCGCAGCTTCCTCGCCGGCCGCGAACGCATGATCGAGAGCGGCGTCCCAATCATGCGGGCCGGGAGGCGTCATCAATGGCTCCTTCGAGCGGCAGTGAGACCTGTGGAACCACATTATGCCGTGCCCGCCGGTGCACCGCCAGAGAGCGGGGTCTTTGGACAGCCGCGGATGGTCGCCGGAGACGACGGCGGGACGGGCGCCGGACACGGCGGGACCGGCGCCTGACAAGACGGCGGGGCCGCCCGTCAGGCGGCCCCGCCGGCAATGGCGGTCAGTGATGGCGCACGTCGTTTCTGCGTCCCTCGTTCCCGCGAGCCGCGTCAGTGACGGCCGTGCCACCGGGGCTCGGAGTCAACAACCTGGACGGCCACGGCAAGGTTGCCGTCGGCCAGGCTTCCCCAGGCGTAGACGATTGTGTTCTTGCCGGCCTCGACGGTGATGTCAGCCGGCCCGATCACCGGATCGGTGGTCCCGGCCGCGGCTACCGACGCCGAAATGGTTCCGGCCTTGAGCTTCAGGGTCGCCTCGTCCGGATTGCTGAGTCCCTCGATCACTGCCGACCCGCCGGCCAGGACGTCGACGGCGGGAGCTGCGGCTACGTGCCTGACCGTCAGTTTGCCCTTGTTGTCGTTGCGGGGAGCCTTGGTGTTGTTAGTGAAGAGCGTGGCCGTGGGGGCGCCGTCGGCGTCAAGGTGTGCCACGGCGGTGTAGTCCCCGCCCTCGTCGAGTTCAACGGTCACCGGCCCGATCACCGGGTTGTCGGCGCTGGTGGCGTCCGAGGCGGTGATGGCGATGTCGTAGTCGCCGGCATCCAGCTCCAGCGGGCCGGCCAGGGTCCCGGGCGTGAAGTCATCCAGGGTGAGCTTGCCGTCCACCCACACGTCCACGGTCAGGCCGGGCACTCCGTGCAGGACCGAGAGCTTGGCGGGGTCGTCGTCGTGGTGCCAGCCGCCGGCCTGGGCCGGGGTCGCGAAGGCCAGTGCGGCCGCGAGCGACAGTGCTCCGGCGGCATACGTTGTTTTGCGCATTTTCAAACTCCTCAGAGGGATGCCCGGTGACGGGCTGTGTTTGTGCTTACGCCCTTACTACCTGCGGGACGTCCTCTGTGGATGCAATGTCATGGATCTTTTTTTGGCGTCAGTTTTTCCGGTCCATCAGGAGGTTGGTGATCCGGAGCGTGCAGAGACGCTGGCCCGCCTCGTTGGTGAGCAGGACCTCATGGGTGGTCAGTGTTCCGCCCAGGTGGATGGGGGTGGCCGTGATGGTGATCCGGCCCTCGCGCGCCGACCTGTGGTGGGTGGCGGACACGTCCACGCCCACGGCGGTCTTGCCCATGGTGCTGGCGTGGATCACCGCCGCCCAGGAACCCACGGCCTCGCCCACGGCCAGCGAGGCTCCGCCGTGCAGCAGCCCGAACGACTGCCGGTTGCCCTCCACTGGCATCGTGGCAACAACGCGTTCCACCGATTCCTCGACGATCTTCACGCCCATCTTCTCGTCGAGTTCCCCGAGGGTGATCTTCCACAGTTCGGCGCTGCCGGTTTCTGGCTGCATGGCCACTTCTCTTTCGTTGGGGTTCCTCTAGTGTGCAGCAAGGCACATTCATGTACTGTAGACATATTACCGAACGGACGGTCAGTAATGCACTGGCCGTGATGATCTTGCCCCCGCTGGAAGGACCCGTCAACGATGACCACCACTGCAACTGCTCCGAAATCCTCGCTGGACACTGTGGAGACCGTTCCCAGTTTTGTCCGGGACGCCTGGTGGACGCCCGACGCCGATGCCGCGGCTTCCGCTGTCCCCGTCCTGGATGCCAGCACCGGCGAGCTCCTCGCCAAGGTGAGCACGGAGGGACTGGACCTTGCCGACGTCGTGGAGTACGGACGCACCACCGGCCAGAAGGAACTCGGCACGCTGACCTTCCACCAGCGCGCCCTGAAGCTCAAGGAGCTGGCGCAGTACCTCAACGCCCGCCGCGATCACTTCTATGAGCTGTCCGCCCAGACCGGCGCCACCAAGATCGACTCCATGGTGGACATCGACGGCGGCATCGGCGTGCTCTTCACGTTCGGCTCCAAGGGCCGCCGCGAACTGCCCAACTCGCAGGTTGTGGTGGACGGCCCCATGGAGGTCCTGTCCCGCGACGGTTCCTTCGCCGGCGAGCACATCTACACCCGCATCCCTGGCGTCGCCGTGCAGATCAACGCCTTCAACTTCCCGGTGTGGGGCATGCTGGAGAAGTTCGCGCCCGCGTTCATCGCCGGCGTTCCCACCATCGTCAAGCCCGCCACTCCCACCGGGTATGTGGCGGCGGCCGTGGTCAAGGCCATCGTGGAGTCCAACATCCTGCCCAAGGGCTCGCTGCAGCTCATCTCCGGCTCGGCCCGCACCATCCTCGACAACCTCGACTACCGCGACCTCGTGTCCTTCACCGGCTCCGCCTCCACGGCCAACTCGCTGAAGTCGCACCCGAACGTGGTGCAGGGCGGCGTCCGGTTCACGTCGGAGACTGACTCGCTCAACGCGGCCATCCTGGGCCCGGACGCGGTCAAAGGCACGCCGGAGTTCGATGCCTTCATCAAGTCCGTGGTCACGGAGATGACCGTCAAGGCCGGGCAGAAGTGCACCTCCATCCGGCGCACCATCGTGCCCCGGGAGATGGTGTCCGACGTCGTTGCCGCCGTGGGTGCCCGCATCGAGGAACGCGTGGTGCTGGGTGATCCCCGTGCCGAGGGCGTCACCATGGGTGCGCTCGCGTCCCTTGAGCAGCTGGCCGACGTCCGCGCCGCCGTTCAGTCAATGCTCGATGCCGGCGGCGAGCTTGCGTACGGCACGCTCGATTCGCCCAAGGTGACCAAAGCTGACGGGGGAGTGGCCGTCGTCGAAGACGGTGCCTTTATGTCCCCGGTGCTGCTCAGCTGGGCGGACGCCGAAGCCGAGGAAGTCCACTCCCTGGAAGCCTTCGGTCCGGTGTCCTCGGTGATCGGCTACACCGACCTTGCAGACGCCGTGCGCCTCGCCGCCCGCGGTGGCGGCTCACTGGTGGCTTCGGTGTGTACCAATGATCCCGAGGTTGCCCGCGAACTGGTCACCGGGATTGCCGCGCACCACGGCCGCGTCCTGATGCTCAACCGCGAGGACGCCCGCAGCTCCACCGGGCACGGTTCGCCGGTCCCGCACCTGGTCCACGGAGGGCCGGGACGTGCCGGCGGCGGCGAAGAACTGGGCGGCATCCGTTCGGTGATGCACCACATGCAGCGCACCGCCATCCAGGGTTCGCCCAACATGCTCACCGCCGTCACGGGGATCTGGCACACCGGCGCCGACCGGAACTTCACGCTCGAGACCGAAGGCCAGCACCCGTTCCGGAAGCACCTGAGCACGCTGCACATCGGCGACGCGATCCGCTCCGAGCTGCGTGAAGTGAGCCTGGAGGAGATCAGCAAGTTCGCCGACTCCACGGGCGACACGTTCTACGCCCACACCAACC
This sequence comes from Arthrobacter sp. SPG23, assembly GCF_000876655.1. Classification (GTDB taxonomy): domain Bacteria; phylum Actinomycetota; class Actinomycetes; order Actinomycetales; family Micrococcaceae; genus Arthrobacter. The sequence goes on along the minus strand of NZ_JYCN01000025.1, from coordinate 90,724 downwards.
AGGAGGCTGCGGAGGCCAACCCGTTCTTCCCCGGCATCGTGGCGCACGGCTACCTGCTGCTTGCATGGGGCGCCGGGCTGTTCGTGGAGCCCGCTCCGGGCCCCGTGCTGGCCAACTACGGCCTGGAGAGCCTGCGCTTCATCACTCCGGTGGCCGCGGGCGATTCCATCCGTGTGACGCTGACCGCCAAGAAGATCACACCGCGTGAAACCGACGAGTACGGCGAAGTGGCCTGGGACGCCGTCCTGACCAACCAGAACGACGAAATCGTAGCCACGTACGACGTCCTCACCCTCGTCGAAAAGTAACCCTCCCCCCTGCCCTATCACTTGTGGCTGCTAAAACGCCGAAATGGCCGCCACAAGTGGTAGCGCAACCAGTCAGCGAGGGTTTCGTAAGATCTTTCCGGGCCGCCCCGGCGTAAGATTTTCAGCGTAGGAGGTGGCGAAATGTCCCTAGTACTCAACAAAGCCACAACAGTCCTGCCAGTCGATGATGTAGAGCGTGCCCGGCATTTCTACGCGGACACTTTGGGGCTCCCGCACCGGGGCGTGGCAGATGACGGAAGCGAATTGTTTGGCTCAGAAGGCGGCCCCATGCTGCAGCTGATGCCGGTCAAGGACGGTATGCATTCAGAGCACACCACCCTGAGTTTCGAAGTCAGCGAGATCGAACGCACGGTCCGGGAAATGGAAGCCAAGGGCGTCGCATTCCAGGACTACGATCTCCCGGACATCAAGACCGAGAACCACATTTGTACAACTGACTCCGAGAAGTGCGCCTGGTTTATGGACTCCGAGCACAACATCCTCTGCTTGCACGAGAACATCGGCTCAGTAGCGGATTACCAGCTTTGACCCGCAACCCCTGGCACCCTGCCTGAGGAACAGCGCCCCGGTCCGTCGGGGCGCTGTTCTCCGTTAACTCTCCCTTTCAGCCGCCCCGATTGAGCCGATGCGAGGAGCCACACCATGACCCACCCGCAGCCGGGGCAAGCGCACCCGGTCCGGATCCGCCGCAGGTTCGGGTGGCTGCCGCGCACCAGGATCGGCAAGGCGGCGGGGATCCTGGACCTGGCCATGCTGGCTTTCCCGGTCTGGGTCCTGCCGTCCTGGTATCTCATCACGTTCCTCATCGGTGCCGGCGGCATGTTCGAGTCGCCTCGGGCCATTGCAGCGAACAGCGTCTTCCAGGCACTGGTGGTTGTGGGCGTCCTGGTGGTCAACCTGGTAGCTCTGCTCCTCAAGAAGGACCATGCGATCCTGCTCGGCCTGGCCGTTCTGCTGCTGTCCGCGGTGTTGGCCTACATGGGCTGGTACACCAATGTGCACGGTTTTCCCGGCCTTGACTACGCGGGCCGGTAACCGCGGACCGGTCACCCGCCGGGAACCCCTCAGGGTGAGCCGGCCGGCGTCGTGGACCACGGCGTGACCGGCCGCTCCTGCCTGACGCCGTCCACGGTGATGTCCACGCGTTCATTGAAGAAGCACACCAGCCCGTGGATCTGCGCGGCGTCCCGGAAGCGCTGGTCGTACATCCACGCGACGTTCCGGCCGTTCTCGGCCGGCGGGTAGCTCAGGTAGCTCGCAGTGCCCTTGTAGGGGCAGACCGTCTTCTTGTCGCCGGCGTCCATGAGGTCCAGCCGGACGTCCGCCGGAGGAATGTAGTAGCGCACCGGCAGCATGGTCTCGTACAGCAGCTGCGCGCCGTTGGTCGCGGCCAGCGTGACGTCGTCGAGCCTCACCTCAACGGTGACCGACGACGCCCGGATGTCCACGCGGTGGAACGGATCGCGGGGGTGGCCGATGATCTCCTCGTCGTCCTCCAGCCAGTCGAAGGCGTTGAAATCCAGGACAACGTGCCCGGCGAGGTCGGGGTCAGCCGGCCGGAAGGCCGCGCGGGGCAGCCTCGCGTCGGAGGTCACGACGTCGAACTCCTCACCGGCCGCCGTGTGCCGGCCGAAACCGGTGCGGGGATCCAGCGACGGCGGCGCGTCCAGCATGATTTTCACCCCGTATTCGGGGACCTCGCCCGCCTGTTGCCCGGGCGGCGCCAGCTCGGCCCGGAGATCCACTTCGGGGACGGCGAAGACGGGGGTGACGCGTCTGGGCTCCCACACCAGGATCGCGTAGGAGGTGTCGACGACGGTGTTCCCGCCCGTCATCGCCCGGACCCTTTTGGGGGTGGGCTGGTACCGCAAATCGGGGAACGTGCCGAAGATGACTTCGGATAACTTCGTGGCCATGACTACAGGGTGATCGCCACTTTTCCCGCCGTCAATGACTGTCCCGGCAGCTCTCCGGTCCCGGTGTGGAACAGGTGGTGAGGGAGGGTGTCAGCGTGCCGCGTGGAGGCCGTTGAACGCCATTGTGATGACGTCGTCGGCCAGCTTTTCGGGGGACAGCGAGCCGCCCGGCTTGTACCATTCGACGATCGAGTTGATGGTGCCGAACAGGAGGCGCGTGACCGTGCGGGGATCGATGTCCGCGCGGAGGGAGCCCTCGTCGCGGGCGGCGGAGATCAGGGCCGCAACCTTGTGGTCGAAGGTGCGGCGGCGTTCCATGGCGTCGCGCTCAATGTCCGTGTTGCCGCGCAGGCGCAGCAGCAGGGTGACGAACGGCAGCCGTTCCACCAGTACGGAGATCGTCTCGCGCAGCACGAACTCCAGCCGGGCTTCGGCACTTCCGGACTGGGCCTGCGGCTGCTCCAGGATGGCCTCCAGGCCGCCCAGCGCTTCTTCCAGTGCGAGCTTGAGGAGGTCGCCCTTGGACGGCACGTGGTGGTAGATGGCCGACTTGGAAATACCCAGGTTTTCGGCAACGATGCCCATGGACGTGGCGTCGTAGCCGTGACGGTTGAAGACCTCGACGGCGATCTGCAGCACCGACTGCTGGTCGTATCCCGGGCGGCCGCGCTTGGTGGGTGCATCAGTAGTGGACATACCGGCCATTTTCTCATGAACGTTCGGTCGATAGGCGCATCGGGTGTCATGGTTCAGAAATGCCTTGCCTGCGCGGTGCCCCGGTGCTAGAAAACTTATAGGAGTAACCACCGGCCTGGCGGCCGGTACGCGCTCCAACAGTTTCATAGACCGGGACGGGATCAGGCACATTGGGCTGCCCGGCTGGCGGTTAGCCATCGGCACGTCACAGCGCTGTCGCGCATTGGCAGCAGTGCACTGAAAGCCTCCCGTAAAAGGATGGTCCCCGGCTGCAGCAGCCGGGGACCATCCCCATGTCGGTGACTTTCCGACGTCGTGCGTTGCCAGGAAGGCCCGCTTAGCTGGCGTTCTCTTCCAGCGTGAGGTCGCGGTCCCTGGTTTCCGGGGCTTTGATCGCCTGGACCAGCGAGATGCCCACGATGACCATCATGTACACGGCGATGGGCCAGTAGGAGCCGGTGGCCCAGGCGAGCAGCCCGGAGCAGATGATGGGGGCGATGCCGCCGCCGAAGATGGCTGAGAACTCGCGGGCAATTGCCACCCCGGCGTACCGGAACTTGGAACCGAACAGCTCCGCGTACATGGCTGATTGCGCCGCGATGCCGCCCTCCACGGCGAAGGTGAAGCCCACGGCGTAGACCAGGGCGATCAGCCAGACGTTGCCCGTGCTGCTGAGCCAGAATGCCGGGAAGGAGAACAGGAAGAGGAACGCGAGGATGAAGACGTTCACGGGCTTGCGGCCCCAGCGGTCCGTGGCGCGTCCGGCGATCAGCGCGGCGGGGATGGCGAAGAGGCCGCCCATGGCCAGCATCTGGGGGATGAGTGCCTTGTCGATGTTGACCACGGAGATCAGGAACGTGCCCAGGAACGCCTGGTAGATGTAGGAGTGGGCGTGCGTGCCCATGTTGATGAGGAACACCTGGCGGAGCGGACGGCGGCCCTTCTTGAGAACTTCGGAGACCGGGGAGGCTGCCTCGACGTGTTCCTTCTTGAGCTCGGCGAAGACCGGCGATTCCTTCATGTTGCGGCGGATCAGGTACGCGGCCACGGTCACGAGGGCGCTGGAAAGGAACACCAGGCGCCAGCCCCAGGATTCGAGGTCTTCGCGCGGCAGCAGCTGCACCAGGATCCAGGCGCCGGATCCGAAGACGGAGCCGACGGCGGCGCCGGCCCACACCAGCGACGTCATGGCGCCGCGCTTGCCCTTGGGTGCGAATTCCGCCAGCAGCACCACGGCGCTGGCCATTTCCGCGCCGGCGCCGAAGCCCTGGATGAACCGGAGGACGGTCAGCAGAATGGGGGCCAGGATGCCCACGGATTCGTAGGTGGGCAGCAGGCCCATGGCGAAGGTGGCCGTGCCCATCAGGGCCAGGGTGGCCACGAGCACGAACTTCCGGCCGATCTTGTCGCCGTAGCGGGAGAAGAACAGTCCGCCCATGGGCCGGGCAACGAAGCCGACGGCGTAGGCGCCGAAGCTGGCGATGAAACCTACCGCGGGGGAGACGTTGGGGAAGAACAGCGTGTTGAAGATGATGGCCGTGCCTACGCCGTAGACAACCATGTCGTAATTTTCCAGAACGGTTCCGATGAACCCTGCCCAGCCGGCGCGGCGGAGCTCGGACTTGTTGACGGCGGCCGGATGTAGTGCGCCGTGGTGCTGGGTTCCCGTAGGCAAGGGAGTATGCGTCATTGCTGTTCCTATTCTGGAGAAAGCGCCCACCACTGCGTGGGTGCTGTTACAGACTAGGGGTAAAAAGCGCAGTTTGGCAACCGATTGCCTAAATTGTGGCAACAAAAGGCAATACGGGTGCGGGCGGAGCGCTCCGGGAAAGCTTTCCCGGCACGCCGGAAGGGCCCGGGAGTAATCCCGGACCCTTCCAGTGGCGGCCCGTGCGGGGCCGCCGGGTGCTGTTTTTGTAGGCCTGCTACGCCTTGGGGCGCATGTCGTAGATCCGGCGGAGCTTGCCATTTGAACGCTCCAGCGAGCCGGGCTCGACGACGCTGACGGTGCAGGAGGACCCGACGTGGATCTTGATCTGCTGCTGCAGGACCTTTGCGGCCGACGCCACACCTTCAACCGTGACGGATTCGCGGCGTTCAATCTTCACCGTGAGCTGGTCCATCCGCTGGCCCTCGGGGCGGGTGAGTTCCAGCTGGAAGTGCGGGCTCAGCTCGGGGATCCGCAGCGCGATTTCCTCGATCTGAGAGGGGAAGAGGTTCACGCCGCGCAGGATGATCATGTCATCGCTGCGGCCGGTGATGCGGCCCATGCGGCGGTGCGCGGGGCGGGCGGTGCCGGGCAGCAGGCGGGTGAGGTCCTTGGTGCGGTAGCGGATGATGGGCAGCGCTTCCTTGGTGAGCGAGGTGAACACCAGTTCGCCGTGTTCGCCGTCGCCCAGGACCTTCGTGGGGTCGAACGCGTCAATGATCTCGGGGCGGAAGTGGTCCTCCCAGATGTGGCTGCCGTCCTGGGTTTCCACGGCTTCGCCGGCCACGCCGGGGCCCATGACCTCGGAGAGCCCGTAGATGTCGCAGGCCTTGATGTTCATGGTCACTTCGAGCTCGTGGCGCATTTCCTCGGTCCACGGCTCGGCGCCCAGCACGGCGTACTTGAGCGAGGTGGAGGCCGGGTCGATGCCCTGCTTCATCATGGCGTCGGCGATGGTCAGCAGGTAGGTCGGGGTGGCCAGGATGGCGTCGGGCTTGAAGTCCTGGATCAGGGTGATCTGGCGTTCGGTCTGGCCGCCTGAGATCGGGATGACCGTGCAGCCCAGGGCCTCGGCGCCGGCATGGGCGCCCATGCCGCCGGTGAACAGGCCGTAGCCGTAGGCGTTGTGGACCTTCATGCCGGGGCGGACGCCGGACGCGCGGAGGGAGCGCGCCACCAGCTTGGCCCAGTCGGCGAGGTCCTTCTTGGTGTAGCCCACCACCGTGGCGCGTCCGGTGGTGCCGGAGCTCGCATGGATGCGGGCCACCTCGTGCTGCGGCACGGCGAACATGCCGAAGGGGTACTCCAGCCGGAGGTCCTCCTTGGTGGTGAAGGGGAACTTGCCCAGGTCGGCGAGCTCGCGGAGGTCCGTGGGGTGGACGCCGTGCTCGTCGAACTTGCGCTTGTACAGGGGAACGCGGTCGTAGGCGTATGCGACCGTGTGCTGGAGGCGGCTCAGCTGCAGTGCCTCCAGTTCGTCGCGGGATATGGTTTCTTCGCGGTCCAGCACGGCGTCGGTGGCAGCTGCTGGTTCAGTGGCGTGGAGGGTCATCTGGGGGTCCCTGTTTCTATTTCTTGGAGATGGTGCGGCTGCGGCCGCGGAACTCGGCGATGAGCTCGCCCGGGGTTTCATCTGAGCCGGCACCGGCGGATGGTCCCGCGGGGGAGCCGGCGGGGTGGGGATCTGCGGCGTAGATCTGGACGTCGTAGAGACCGCTGCGGCCGGCATGGGCGCGTCGGTTGGCGACGGCGGTGATCACCTGGCCGGTGAAGGCCGGCTTGAGGAAATTGATGTCGACGCCGGAGGCTACGGTGATCGTGTCGCTGCCGGCGCTGGCTGCGCCGGCTCCCGCTGAGCCGGGAGGCGGGCCTGCCGGGTTGCAGGCCAGGGCGAACGCGGTATCGCCGAAGGCGAAGATCATTCCGCCGTGGGCCATGCCGAAGCCGTTGAGCATTTCCTGCCGGAGGGTCATGCGGATGGTGGCGTAGCCCTCGCTGACGGCAAGGACTTCAATGCCCATCCATTCGGAGGCATAGTCGTTTTCGAGGATGGGGTGGGTGGCCCCGGAGAGTGTTACTTCAGCCATGCGTCATTGCCTCCAGCTTTATTTACCGAATGTTCATTAGGTAATCCCATTTTGGGGCATGCTGTCAAGAGGTGGGGCTGATTTCGGTCTCCGGGCCAGCTTCCTGACACCTGCCCAGACCGGAGTCCTGGCCGGCGCCGAGGCCCCGGCCCCTGCCCGGGTCCGGGCCGGAAGCCCCTACCTGCCTGCAGCCGTCTCCGGAGATCATGGGACAACACCAGTTGCTGAAAGGACGCTGCCGCGTGGAGGTTGAGAGGGGAACTCCGATGAAGGTGCTTGTGGCCTATGCGAGCCGGCACGGAGCAACAGCCGGGATTGCCGAACGGATTGCTGCCGGCCTCGGGGCTGCCGGACTGGCGGCCGAGGCCCGTTCAATCAGCGAGTACTTCGACCCCGCCCCGTACGACGCCTTTGTGATTGGCGGGGCAACCTACATGGCCCATGTCATGAAGGATGTCACGGCCTTTATCAAGAGCCACGAGGTCCTCTTGTCCGAACGGCCGGTCTGGCTGTTCAGCAGCGGGCCGCTGGGCACGGACCGCGTGGATGCCGAGGGCCATGATGTTCTTGAGTCCGCCAGGCCCAAGGAATTCGAGAAGCTGTCCGGCCTTGTGCACACCCGCGGGGAACAGGTGTTTTTTGGTGCCTGGGATCCGGATGCGCCGCCCGGCGGGTTGGCCGAACGGCTGATGAAGCTCGTGCCCGCCGCAAAGGATGCGCTGCCGGCCGGCGATTTCCGGGACTGGGATGCGGTGGATGCCTGGGCGGCGGAAATCGCGGCGGCCCTAGGCGGGGTCCGATGAACGGAATTTTTGGGCGGGCGGAGACATACTCCAGCGCCTTGGGCCCGTCAGCCCTGCTGGCCGGCACGTTTGTCCTGGACGCCAAGACCCGGGCCATGGACTGGTCGGATGAGGTCTACGCCATCCACGGCTACAGCCGGGGGGACGTGGTTCCAACGCTGGAGCTGACGATGGCGCACAAGCACCCTGACGACCTGGCGCGCATTCAGGAGATCACCCGCGGGGTGTATGCCCACGGCGGGCATGTGGCCATCTACCATCGCCTGGTTGATGCCCGGCGCCGCGAGCGCAAGGTGCTGACGGCGGGGGAAGCGGTGCTGGACGAGGCCGGGAACCTGGTCACGGTTTCGGGGATCATGCTGGACCTGACTTCCACGATCCAGCGGGAAACAGAGCTTGCCGCGCGCGAAGCCGTCCGGGGCGCGGTGGGTACGCGGAGCACCATCGCGAAGGCCGAAGGCATCCTCATCGGGCGGCTCGGCATTGGATCGGATGACGCCTTCAAATTGCTGATCAACTACAGCAACAACAGGAACATCAAACTCGCGTCCGTGGCGTGCGGCCTCGTGGCCCTGGCCGACAACCCGGCGGACGCGGGCGCGCTGGGGTGTGTCATTCAGGAACTGGTGCATGCCCGCCACCGCCGGCCGGCCCGCCAGCGCACCCGCCAGGATGAAGCGTCGGCCTAAGCCTCCCCAGCGCCTCACCGCGGACGCTGCCCGTCAGCCCCGCTGACCCTCGCCACCAGGGTTTCGACGCCGGCGGACCAGTCCCAGGCAGAGCGCGGCTGCCGCTGCAGCGGCGGCCGCCACGATGCCGAACGGGACCGGATCGTTGGCACCGCCGATGCCCACCAGGGGAGCGGCCAGGCCGCCGAAGGCGAACCGGGCCAGACCCAGGAGCGACGAGGCTGTGCCGGCGATGTCCGGATACTCCTTGAGCGCCAGCGAGGTGGCCGGCGGACTGGTGGCGGCCACGCCGCTGACCATGGTGAACAGGGACAGGATGATGGCGATCAGGGGCAGGTGCAGGAGTGCGGTGGCCAGCAGGCCCAGGGCGCCGGCGAGGGCCATGGCCAGGCCCGCGGCAAGGGTTCCGCGTTCGGACCAGCGCTCGGCCAGGCGGCCGGCGATGAACCCGAAGATTACAAAGCCCACGGAGTTCAGCCCGAATGCGAACGAGTACTCCTGCGGGGAGAGCCCGTACATGCCCTGGAGGATATAGGTCGCCCCGCTCAGGTAGGCGAAGATGGCGGAGTAGGTGAAGCCGGTGATCAGGACTGCTCCCACGAACATCCTGTCGGCGACGAGCCGGCGGAAGTCGTTGAGCGTGTGGGGGAGGCCTCCGGTGACTCTCCGGTCTGCCGGCAGCGTCTCGCGGAAGACCACCAGGCACGCCACGAGGATGGCCACACCCACTGCTGCGAGGAACAGGAAGACTCCGCGCCAGTCGGTGACCGCCGCGAGCTGCCCGCCGATCACCGGGCCGATGATGGCGGCCAACCCGCCGAGCACGGTGAGGCGGCCGTAGTAGCGGATCAGCTTCCCGCCCGAGTACACGTCCCGGCCCGCAGCCTGCGCGATCACGATGCCCACTGCGCCCGCGAGGCCCTGGACGAACCGGGCGAGGATGAGGGTTTCCACCGTGGGGCTGAGGGCGCACAGGACCGACGTGACGGTGTAGGCGACCACGCCGATGAGCAGCGGCGTGCGGCGGCCGAAACGGTCCGAGAGGGGGCCGGCAACCACCTGGCCGATGGCCAGGCCGAGCAGGCAGGCGGTGATAGTCAGCTGCGCCACGGACGTGGTGCTCTGGAGCTCGGCGGTGAGGGCCGGGAGGACCGGCAGGTAGAGGTCCATCGAGATCGGACCGAAGATGGTCAGCAGGCCGAGGACAACCGCCAGCGGCCGCCCGACGGACGGTGCAGATGCGGGCGCGGGGCCGGGTGCGGTGGCGTGCGCAGGGGCGCCGGTGGCGGTCATGCTGGCTCCGTTCCAGTTGATGATGCGGGGTGGTTTCCCATTCAACCGGGCCGCGCCGTTCCTACCGACGGTTCTCCTTATCCGGGTTCTGGCAGTACCTCCCTCAGCGGGTGCGCCCCGGTGTAGCGTGAACGGGTGGATAACAGGATGGCGGTGCGCGAATTCCTCGCCTCAAGACGCGCCAAGATCACCCCCGAAATGGCCGGACTGACGCTTTACGGCGGACGACGCCGGGTCCCCGGCTTGCGCCGCGAAGAGGTCGCCATGCTCGCGGGGGTCAGCGTGGACTACTACACCAAGCTTGAGCGCGGAAACCTGGCCGGCACCTCCGAAAGCGTCCTAGACGCCATCGCCGGGGCCCTCAAACTGGACGAGGCCGAGCGGGACCACCTCTACAACCTGGCACGGGCGGCCAGCCCTTCCGGCAGGACCAGGCAGCGGCCCCTGCAGAGCGGGACCGTCCGGCCCGCCCTCCAGTTCATGCTGGACTCCATCACGGCAGCGCCGGCGTTCATCGGCAACCAGCACATGGACATCGTGGCGGCCAACCAGCTCGCGTACGCCCTGTATTCGGAGATGTACCGCGGGCCCGCCCGGCCGGCCAACCACTCCCGGTTCATCTTCCTCGACCCCCGGGCCCGGGACTTCTACCCCAACTGGGACCTGGCGGCCAACACCAACGTGGCAATCCTCCGAACCTACAGCGGCCAGAACCCGTTCGACAAACGCCTGGCGGACCTCGTCGGGGAACTGTCCACGCGCAGCGAGGAATTCCGGACCCGCTGGGCAGCCCACAACGTGCGGCGCCACTACGCCGGAACCAAGGTGTTCCACCACCCGGTAGTGGGGGAGCTCGAGCTCGCTTACGAAGCCATGGATCTTGCCGAGGACCCCGGTTTCCGGCTCACGGTCTATCCGGCAGTGCCGGGATCACCGTCGGATGAACGCCTCCGGCTGCTCGCCAGCTGGGCCGCCACCGAACGGATCAACGACCTGGCGGCGGGGCCGGCCCCGCAAGCCTCGTGGAGAAACCCGGCCAACAAGTGAAAGTATGGAGGGACGGAGCACCACCACGTCACTACCTAAGGGCGGATCATGGCCAAGGGGATTTACGTCAGCGCGACCACACCGGGATCCGGTAAGTCGCTCATAGCACTGGGGCTGGCGGACACGCTGCACCGGCATGCGGACCGCATCGGCTTCTTCAAGCCTGTGGTCCACGGACCCGACGCCGCGTCGGACCCCATGGTGGCCCTGATGAAGTCCCGCTTCGATCTCGACGACGACCGCTGCCGCGGCGGCCTGACGTATGCCGAGGTCCGCGCCCTGCTGGCCGACGGAAACCGGGCGGAGATAGACGCCCGCTGCGTGGAGATCTTCGCCGAAATGTCGCGCCACTGCGATGTGGTGATCGTGGAGGGCACCGACCTCACCGGCCAGGACGCCGCCGTCGAATTCGACCTCAACGCACGCCTCGCGAACAACCTGGCCGCGTCCATCGTTGCCGTGGTGGGCGCGAAGGGGCGCACCGTCGAGGAGGCGGCTGACGCCGTCGAGGTTGCCCGCAAGGAACTGGCGGCGGAACGCTGCAGCCTGCTGGCCATCATGGTGAACCGTGCGGACCCGGAGGACGTGGACGGGATCGTGGCCGCCGTGAAGCCCGGCGCGTCCGGCCGGCCCGTGTATGTCTTCCCGGAGCTGGAGGACATCGCCCGGCCCACCACCGGCGAGGTGGCCACTGCGCTGGGGGTCGGCCAGGTGGCCGGCCGGCAGGACATGGAACGCGACGTCCACTCCATCAAGGTGGCGGCCATGAGCGTGGCCAACTTCCTGCACGTGCTCGACGACGGCGCGCTGGTGATCGTCCCGGGTGACCGTGCGGACGTGATGGTCGCGTGTTTGGCGTCGTCATTCTCGCCGGAGTTCCCGGTGCCGTCAGCGCTGATCCTCACCGGCGGCCTGGCCCCGGAACCGAACATCTACTCGATGCTGGCGCAGGCGCCGTTCCCCGTGTTCGCCAGCCCGGACGACACCTACACCACGGCCAAGCGGGTGTCCGAGGTCCGCAGTGAAATCTGGTCCGGGCACCGCCGCAAGGTGGCCTCGGCCCTGGGGCTGTGGGCCAAACGCGTGGACGACGCGGAGCTGGTGGAGCGCCTGCACCTGCCGCGGCTCGATCGGATGACGCCGCTGCGGTTCCTGCACGACCTGATTGAACGGGCCAGGCTGCAGCGCCGGCACATCGTGCTGCCTGAGGGCAACGACGTGCGGATCCTGCGGGCCGCGGAGATCCTGCACCGGCGGGACGTCTGCGACCTCACCATCCTCGGCAACGAGTCGGACGTGCGTGAGCTGGCGTCCACCCAGGGCATCGACCTCTCCGGCATGACCATCGTGGATCCCGCCACGTCCGAGCTGCGCCAGCAGTTTGCCGAGAAGTACGCGGAGCTCCGCGCGCACAAGGGCGTGGACCTGGCCCGGGCCCTGGAAGTCATGCTGGACGGCAGCTACTTCGGCACCATGATGGTGCAGCTGGGCGTGGTGGACGGCATGGTGTCCGGCGCCGCGCACACCACCGCCCACACCATCCGCCCGGCGCTGGAGTTCGTGAAGACTCGCGACGGCGTGAAGATCGTCTCCTCGGTGTTCCTGATGCTGATGCCGGACCGGGTGCTGGTGTACGGCGACTGCGCGGTCAACCCGGACCCCAACGCGGAGCAGCTGGCGGACATTGCGCTGGCCTCGGCCGAGACCGCCTTGCAGTTCGGCGTGGAGCCGCGCGTGGCCATGCTGTCCTACTCCACCGGCGGGTCCGGAACCGGCGAGGCCGTGGACAAAGTCCGGCAGGCCACCGAACTCGTGAAGGGGCGCCGGCCGGACCTCGCCGTCGAAGGTCCCATCCAGTACGACGCCGCCGTCGACGCCGCGATCGCGCAGTCCAAGATGCCCGGCTCGTCCGTGGCCGGGCAGGCCACCGTGTTCATCTTCCCGGACCTCAACACCGGCAACAACACCTACAAGGCGGTGCAGCAGTCCTCGGGGGCGGTCGCCGTCGGGCCCGTCCTGCAGGGGCTCCGCAAGCCGGTGAACGACCTCTCCCGCGGCTGCACCGTGGAGGACATCGTGAACACCGTGGCCATCACCGCCGTGCAGGCGCAGTCCGTGGGACCGGCCGTGGAACCGGCAGCCGCGGCCGCGCACGCGTAGCTAGCTGTTCTCCGGCTAGCTGTTTTCCGGCTAGCTGTTTTCCGGCTCCGCCGGGCTGTCCGGGTCCTCCTGCTTGGCGGGTTCGTCGGAGAGGCCCTCCGGGGTGAGGTCCAGGTCCTCCACGTTTTCGGGCGGTTCGGGGGACTCGCCCACCTCGGCGGCCTTGACCTTCCCCGTGTCGTCCAGGGCAGGGTTGGCGCCTTCGACGCCGGTGGGATCCTGCTTCTTCGCCCCGGTGTCAGGTTCTGTGCTCTCCGGCGCAGTGGTGTCCGGATCGGTGCTGACCGGCTCGCTGGCGTTGTCAGTCATGGAAAGGCCCTCCTCGCGTAGTCCAATTTGTCCGCCGACTCTAAGCGCCCGCGGAACCTTTCGCAATGGCGCTACGATCGAACTTCCACCGACCACCGCAGCAGCCAAGGCTTAGGAGGCCCAGTGCTCGTCCTCGTCATCAACTCCGGTTCGTCCTCGCTCAAGTACCAGGTGCGGGATGTGGCATCGCACAGCGTCCTCACCGAGGGACTGATCGAAAAGATCGGCATGGGCAACGGCGGTGAAGGTGACGGCGAGATCGAGGGCCCGCGGGACCACGCGGAGGCGCTGGAACAGGTGGACGCCGCCATCCACGAAGTGCTGGGGGACCGGACGCTGGATGCCGTGGGCCACCGCGTGGTGCACGGCGGCGAGCGCTTCGGCGAGCCGGTGCTGATCGACAACGAGATCACCCGCGCCATCGAGCGGCTCAACCCGCTGGCGCCACTCCACAACCCGGCCAACGTGCTGGGCATCCGCGCCATCGCCAAGAAGTGGCCGGACATGCCGCAGGTTGCCGTGTTCGACACCGCCTTCCACCGCACCCTGCCCGAGCACGCCTGGCGGTACGCGGTGCCGGACTCGCTGTACACCAACCACGGCATCCGCCGCTACGGCTTCCACGGCACCTCGCACGAGTACGTGTCGCACCAGGCGGCGGCGCTGCTGGACCTTCCGGTGGACGAGTTCGACGGCGTGATCGCCCACCTGGGGAACGGCGCCTCCGTCACGGCCATCCGGGGCGGGAAGTCCGTGGACACGTCCATGGGCTTCACCCCGCTGGAGGGCCTGGTGATGGGCACCCGCTCGGGCGACCTCGATCCCTCCATCCTGGTGTTCCTGGGCCGGGCCGGCTGGTCCACCGAGGACATCGACTCGCTGCTCAACCGCGAATCCGGGCTCAAGGGCCTCGCCGGCAGCAACGACATGCGCTCCGTGGTGGAAGCCTCCGAGGCCGGCGACGCCCGCGCGTCGATGGCGCTCGCCGTGGCCTCCTACCGGCTGGCCAAGTACATCGGCGGGTACCACGTTGCCGTTGGCGGTGCCAAGGCCCTGGTGTTCACCGCCGGCATCGGCGAGAACTCGCACCAGTTCCGCACGCTGGTGGGGGAGAAGCTGGGTGCGCTGGGCATAGAGATCGACGCCGGGCTGAACAGTCGGCGGTCCAAGGAACCCCGCGTGATTTCCACCGCCGAATCGCTGATCCCCGTCCTGGTGGTGCCCACGGACGAGGAGCGCGCCATCGCGGAGGCGACCGCCGCCGTCGTGCATTCCGCCTCCTAACCCCCGGTGGCTCTGCCCGTTTGCCGAAAATGGCCGCTATCGAACTCCTATAGCGGCCATTTGTGGCAAACCGCTGTAGCTCAGGCGCGGCCTTTGAGGATGAGGTTCCAGTAGACCTGCGGGAAGATGTCGCGGTCCACCACCCAGGAAGCCCGGCTTTCTTTCCAGGTGGGGACCCTCGGGATGGTGGGCATCGGCTGGTACCGGTCGTCGAATTCGGCGAAGATCACGGTGGAGCGGGACGCCGTGAACGGGCACACCGCGTAGCCGTTGTATTTCGCCTTCAGCGGTTTGCCTTTGCGGGCCGCCACCAGGTTCTTGGCCAGCACCTTGGCTTGCTTGCGTAGTGCGCCGCCGCACTTGGAGTTGGTGGTGCCGGCCGCATCGCCCAGGGACCAGACGTTGGGGTAGCGGACATGTTGCAGGGTTTCCGCGTCCACCTGCACGAAACCGCCGGAATCTCCGGGCGCGGGCAAGTCGGTGCGCTTGAGCCAGTCCGGCGCCGACTGCGGCGGGACCGCGTTCAGGACGTCGTAACCGAGGTCCTCGGTGCCGCCGTCGGAATTGTTCCGGATCCGCGCCGTCCGCGCCGCCGGGTCCACGGACACCAGTTCGCTGTTGAGCCGCAGCTCAATCCCGTATTCGGCCACCTTCCGGTCCAGTTCCTCATCCACGCCCGGGACGCCGAAAACAGTGGGGTAGGGCTGGACCATCACCACGCGGATGTCATCGAGGACACCCTGTTCGCGCCAGTAGTCGCAGGCAAGGTACATCGGCTTTTGGGCGGCACCCCCGCACTTGATGGGTCCGGCAGGCATGGTGAACACCGCGGTGCCGGCCTTGAGGCTGCTGAGCAGCGTCCAGGCTTTCGGTGCCAGCTCGAACTCGTAGTGGGAGGCGCCGTGCGGCGAGTGGACTGCGTCGGCCAGCCCGGGCACCTGGTCCCAGTCCAGGTGGAGTCCGGGGCACACCACCAGCTGGCCGTACGTGACCCTGGCACCGGAGGCCAGCGTCACGGTGTTGGCGGCGGCGTCGATGCCGGTGGCGGCATCCCGCAGCCATATCACTCCCCGCGGGGTGACGGAAGCCTGCGGCCGGATGGCTTCGGAGGCGGTGGCCAGGCCGCCGGCAATGTGGGAGAACAGCGGCTGGTAGAGGTGGTGGTCTTTGGGTTCAGCCACGGCCACATCGGTGACGCCGTAGCGGTGCAGCCGGGCAGCCAGGGAGATCCCGGCATTTCCGCCGCCAATGATCAGGACGTCATGGTGCTCCTGGCCGGCCACGGCCCTACCCCTTCTCCGTCAGGGCGGATGCCTTGTGGGCCGCGCGGGCACCGGTCTTGGCGGACTCCACCACGTACTGGGGTTCCTCCTCGCTGGCCCGGTGCTGGTTTCCGTCCAGCTCGAAGTCGCTGGTCTTCTTCTCCACGATCTTGCCGTGGGTGGGCCCCTGGGGCGTGTTCCACTCCACGGACGTTCCCTTGCTTAGCGCCATGACTGCTCCTTCGGTGTGGTCCCGACAGTTGAACCCTCGGCTGGAAATGAGGTGCACACAATAGTAAGCATGATTAGTTTCTGGGGTCACGGGTACGGGGCACGGGACCGCCACGGGCGGGGTGTCGGGCCAAGACAACCGGGAGCTCAGAGGACTCTGGTCCCGGAGGCTTGCGCAGGCGTACAGTCCGTTCATGGCGAACGATCCTGTTGAAACGAATCCGGAAAATTACCGGGTGGCTTTTGAAAACGAGCGGGTCCGGGTGCTGGAGTACACGGACTCGCCGGGGCACACGACGACCGAGCACAACCACCCTGACAGCGTGATGATCACGCTCAGTGCCTTCCGGCGTCGTATTTCCTCCAACGGGAACTCCGTGGAAGTGGAGCTGCCCGCCGGAGCGGCCCGGTGGTTGCCGGCGCAGCACCATTCCGGCGAAAACATCGGAGAAACCGATACCCACACGTTCTTTGTCGAGCTTAAGGATTCTGCCCGGCCATCGGACAGTGAGGCGGAGGAACCGCTCGGCCCCAGCGAAACGTAGAAGCAGGGCCGTGCTGCCGGCCTGGCGCTCCCGCCCCCAGCCGGGCGAAGTGCAGGAGGGTACGCTCAAGCCATGCCGGACATCAGACTGCCCATCCGTACTGACCGACTGATCCTGCGGCGCTTTGAGGCCGCGGACCTCGATGCCTTCCATGCCTACCATTCACTGCCAGGCACCGCACGGTTCCTGCCCGGGGAGGCCAAGAGCTACACGCAGTGCATGGAACGGGTGGGGCAGTACGCCAATTTCGTCTTCGACAAGGAGGGCGACTGGGTGGCGTTGGCCATCGAGGCCGCGGATTCGCCCGGACTGATCGGAGAAGTGGTACTGAAGTGGCTGCCGGGTTTCGGGCAGGCGGAGGTGGGCTGGAGCCTGGCGCCCGGCGCGCGCGGCCACGGTTACGCCACCGAGGCCGCAGAGGCTGTGCTCAAGCTCGGCTTCGAGGGCCTGAACTTCCACCGGATCGACGCCAAGCTGGATGCGCTGAACACGGCCTCGGCAGCCATTTGCGAACGGCTGGGCATGCGCCTTGAGGCCACGCACGTGGACAAGTGGCGCTACAAGGGCGAATGGGCCACGGAAGTTGTCTATGCCATGCTCCGTGACGAATGGGCTGCCCGGTAAGAACGTCAATCTGAGGTGGGTCTCCAGGCCTTGGGATTGCAGTCCCATCGGTGCCGGCTAGGAAAGGCGACCCCAAAGTCTCGTATTTGCACCAGTGCGTAATTAGGCTGAAGTGCAAATGGGCGAACTGAGTGAGATCTTCTTTGCCCTGGCGGATCCAACGCGCCGTGCTCTGCTGGGCCAACTCCGGCAGGGTGAGGCGACGGTTACCGAATTAGCCGGCCCGCACTCGATTAGCGTGCCCTCGGTGTCACGCCACCTGAAAGTGCTCGAGCAGGCCGGGCTGATCACTAAGTCCAGATCTGCCCAGTGGAGGAACTGCCGCCTCCAACCGGCGTCGCTACAGAAGGTTGAGGAATGGATGCGCCCGTACCGCGATTTCTTGGACGCGCGGTTGGATCGCCTTGACGCTCAGCTCGCCACAACACCCGATCGACCCGATGAGTTCCCAGAACCGGAGGATAGATGATGGCCGACTACCCGACACAGGATCGAAGCTTCACCCTTACCCGAATTTTGGCTGCATCGCGGCATGCCGTGTTCACAGCGTGGACCGATCCTGAGCACCTGGCCTGGTTCTACAACCCGGACATGCCCACGCCCACCACACCGATTGAGGTCGACCTCCGTGTTGGGGGAACGTGGAAACAGCAGATGATCGTCGATGATGACCTTAGCTACCCAACTGGGGGGATCTACCTGGAGATTGTTCCCGACGAACGACTCGTCTTCCGCTGGGGAGCAGTGGGAGGCTGGCCTGCACTCGATGGCGATAACGAGCTGAGTGCCCCCGTTGTCACGGTGCAGCTAAACGAGCTCGGCACGGAAACGGAGCTCGTCTTCACGGTTCAGTTCTCAGAGCTTCTCGACATCGAGGAGGTGCGAAAACTCATGCTCGGTGGCATCCATGAGGGCTGGGGTGCCACCATCGACCGGGTCAAGGACGGCGCCGCCATGACCGCCGTGACCAATGGGCGCACGGCGGGGCCTCAGATGTATGTCTTTTTTCCTGGAACGGCGCGGGATGCACTGAACTTTTACGCGGATATTTTCGGCGGCAATATTTCCCTGCACACGTACGAGGACTTCGGCAGGACCGACGGCCCGCCAGAAGCCGTAGCCCATGGAGTGCTCAGCGGCGTCGTTGCCCTGGCAGGATCGGATGCAGCCGAAGGCCAAACAACGGTCCGGCTCGAAGGCATCATGCTCTCGTTGCTGGGAACCGCCGAACCGGCAGTCCTTCATGAGTGGTTCGATAAGCTCTCCGTCGACGGGTCGGTGCTCGATCCACTTTCGCCCAAGCCTTGGGGCGCTTTCGATGGCCAGGTCATTGATCGTCATGGACTTCACTGGCTTGTCGGATACGAGCCTGCAGCGTGAGCGACGCACAGTTGCTTGCTCAACTGGCGGGGGAGCGAGGACATGTTCTTCGAACAGTCGACGGACTCGAAGACGATGAGATGCGACGGGCATTGGTCCCTTCAGGCTGGACCATAACGCAGTTGCTCAATCACCTGGCCTTCGATGACGAGATGTTCTGGATTTCGGCTGTTCTCGGTGGTGATGACAGGGCAATCGCCGGACTTCACAATGGTTGGGCGTCCAAATCGATGACCGGGGCCGAGGCCATCAACATCTACAAACGTGAGATCGCTCGAAGTGATGAGGTCCTTGCGGAGCTAGATTTTGATGCCCCTCCACGCTGGTGGCCTCCAGCCGGCGTGTTCGACGCGCCACCGATGTCCGATGGGCGTGAGGTCCTGTTTCGCGTGCTTGCTGAAACGTCCGTCCACGCGGGCCACCTGGACATTGTTCGGGAGCTGATCGACGGACACCAGAATCTCGTAGTGGAATAATCCCGACTTTTGGGCGGCTCAGGCGGCAGCCCTATTGGACAAGACCGGCGCCCAACTTCCGCCTACTCATCCATTTGACGAAAATGGCCGCCACGCATGTCGCATAGCGGCCAAAATCGGCAAATCGTGCGCACCCGGGGGTTTCGACAGCCTCAACCGCCGGACAGCCTCAACCGCCGGACAGCCTCAACCGCCGGACAGGCTCACCCATCGGCGGACTTGACCACCGCCCATCCTTATCCGCCGGTTGACGTGGGTACCGGAGCGGCCGGCGCCGATTCCGTCGGTATGAGAGTCGGCGCGACGGTCGGCTCCGCAGTCGCAGCTGGGGTCTCCGTTGCCGCACCTCCGGTGGAGGGAGCCGCGGGCGCCGGATCCGCCGTCGTCGTTCCTGCGGGTGCCGAGGCCGTGCCGGTGGCGCCGGGGGAGGGAGCCTGGCTAGTGCCGGACGTCGGGGTAGCGGTGGTGCCCGGCGTTGGCGAAGTCCGGGTGCCCTTGGTGGCGCTCGGGTCGTTCTGGACGATGTCCACGACCTGCTCCTTGAACGCGTTGAGGCGTTCCTGGATTTCGGACAGCGGAACGTTTTGCAGGTTCCGCCCGAACTCGGCAATCTCGGCCCACAGCGCATTCAGCCGGTTCATGCCGGCCTCGCTCAGCGGCCCGTCAAGGGTGAGCACCAGCTGGTTGGCCAGCGCATACGTGAGGCACCGGACGCAGTTGTAATTCGCGGCTGCGGAAAGATTCTCCGGAACGATCACGTCCGCCTGGCCCACAATGAGCACCACCTGGAAGCCCACTGCAACGGCTGCGCAGTCGGAGCAGCTGGCGAAGGCGTAGGCCTCGTTGGTGGTGTCTACCGTGTCGCCGTCCTCGGCCCATACCAGCGCGAACGCGACGTCGTACACCACGGTCCCGTCCTGCGTGTTGACCGCCAGCGCCTGGTTGTCGCCCTCTTCGGGCGCGGCCGGCTGGTCGAACGGGAACACCCACGACGGTGGCGCGGCAGCACCGCCGTCGGCAGCCGGGCCGCTGGTGGCAGCAGAATCCGTACGGGGCACCATCACCATGCTCAGCTGTGGCTGTTCCCGCGTGGGCTTGGCTGCGCCCGCGGGCCACAACGCGAGTGTCTTCCCGGCCCGGCCTTCCCGAAGCGTCGAGGACGACGACGTGGGGAACACCGCCGTCGTAACGTCCGCCAGGGTGCCGCGCTCGTACGGCTGCACCGGCCGGTATGTCTCTGCGCCGGGCCACCACGCCCAGGCCAGGCCGGCGGTCACAGCAGCGACGGCGGCCATCGCGGCCCCGCGCTGGATGGCCTTGCCGCGGGTCTTCTGCCAGAGCCCCGTGGTCAGCTGACGGACCAGGCGCAGCAGGACGTAGAAGATGCCCGCCACGGGAAGCGCGACGGCGGCGATCGCCAGGGCGCGCACCGCGGCGCCGGCGATGTCCCCGGCAGCGAGGCTTTCGGTCAGCTGGGACTGCTGTTTCAGCACGCTGGCCCACGCCGTGCCCAGGAGCCGTGGCAGCGAGATCACCATCATTGCCAGGCTGAACAGCAGCAGCGGTACGGTGACCAGCACCCAGGTGGTCACCACGGCCCGGGCCCATGGCCTGAGTACCTGGGCCTCCGGGGCCGTCCGGCGCCAGGGCAGCAGCCCCAGCAGGGTCGGCTTGATGCGCTGGAAGAGGTCCGGGACGCCGGTGGCATCGGCCAGGATGTGGTAGCCGTCGAACCGGACCAGGGGGAGGAGCTGCCGGACCATCTGCAGGATCTGGGTGACCACTACCAGCAGCAGCGCGTCAAAGCCGGTGGCCCACCAGACACCCATGATGGCCACGGCTACGATCGCATTGAAGTACAGTCCGCCCAGGTCAGTGCGTATCCTGCCCCCGCGGCCCAGCCGGTAGGAGTCGGTGACGTCGGTGAAGAAGGCGGGCCAGATCAGGTAGAGGCCGGTACCCATCGCTCCCGGCGTGGCACCGCCGCGGCGTGCGGCGGCGGCATGTCCGAACTCGTGGAAACCGGCGGACAGGACGGTTACGGCCAGGACCAGCAGCACCATGGCCGGGTTGGCGAAGGCATCGTGTGTGGCGGAACCGAGTCCCTTGACCATCAGCACCCACCAGCAGGCGGCCAGGAACGCAGCGCACACGGCCACAACGATGAGGGGATTGAAGAGCACTGCAAACGGAGCAGTAAGTTTCCGCGTGCGGTCCGGATCGGTCACGGTATACCGGAAGCGCATGCCCAGGAGCGGGTCGGCTTTTTTGACCTCCGGCTGGGAACCGTCGGCCAGCCTCAGGAGGCCCAGGGGGAGCAGCTGCGAGCTGATCAACGTGCGGACGTTGTCCGGGCTGACCAGCCTGCCGAAGCTGGAACTGGCGTGCTCTGCAACCTCCTCGACGCTGCGGCTGCCGTCGATTGCCTCGAGTACCAGGTACAGCAGGCGGGTGAGCTGGATGGCCTGCCCGTCGGCACGCCTGACCAGTGAGGGCGGCTCGCGGTAGCCGGAGCCCTGTGTTTCGCCGATCAGCTCTATGCCGTCGGCACGGACGGGAACCCCGGGCAGGGAGACGCCCGGCGCGGTAACAGCGGGCCCGGAGTCTTCCGGCTGGCCTCCGGCGCTGGGCACGGAAGAAGCGGGCGGGCCGTCCAGCCGGGACGGCCCGCCGTGCACTGAACTCATTAAGGAGTGCTCATCGTTGACGTCGGATTCCGGCGTTACTGGCGGAGATCGGACTGCTGATCGGCGGTGGCGGTGGCTTCGCCGTCGATGTGCTGGCTGATGATGGCGTCCTGCTGGGCCACAGCGAACGCGTCGCTGTCGATGGATCCGATGTTGGCGGCCACGGCTGCGTCGATCGGTGCGGCCACGTTGGCGTTGGCTGCAACCGCGCCATTGATCGGAGCCGCGATGTCCGCGTCGGCGGCCAGGTCCACGTTGACATTCAGGAGGTCCCCGTCCAGGGCGGTGGAGGGATCCACCGGCAAGGCGCCGACGTCGGGCGTTGTGTCCTCGGGCAGCAGGCCGCCGTCGGTGGTTCCGTCCGCTGTGGTTCCGTCAGTGGCGCCGGCGCCCGTGCTTTCGGCCGCCTGGTCAATGGTGCTGTCCTGGGTGGAATCCGCCGTGGCGTCAGCGTTGATCCCCTGATCGATGATCACGCCCTGGTCTGCGAGGGCTTGGGACTCGGACCCGTAGGAGAGGATGTTTGCGGAGGCTGCCGCGTCGATCGGGGCCGCCACGTTGGCGTTGGCTGCCACGGCAAGGTCGATGGGTGCTGCAGCGTTGATGCCCAGGTCAAGGTCGGCGTTCAGGTCCAGGACGGAGGCTACTTCCTTGTCCGGAAGCGCGGTGCCGCCCTGTGCCATCAGTTCTTCATCGGAAAGCGGGGTCAAACCCTGTTCAGTGCTCACGAATAACTCCAGTTCCGGCACGGTTTCTGCTGCCCCCAGTGAGCAGTTTCTACACCGATGTGCCTAATGCCAGTCAATAGTAAGCATGGTGATCATCTTTTGGGTATGCACCCGCTATTCACCGCCTGTTTCAGGGCGGGATGCTTCTCCCTCCTACTGTCTGGGCATAACAGCGGCCCGGAATAGGGGCCGCGTCTGCGACGAGAGGTAGCGATGAACATCAGTATCAGCCAGCCCCAGCTCAGCAGGAGGGCGGCACTGGCTGCTGCCGGAACGCTTGGGGCGCTGGGAATCACAGCGGCCGCAGCGGCGGGCAGCCATGCGGCGCCGGGAGCGAAGGTGCCCAAGCCGAGCCTGATCTTCCGCCCGGACGGCACGTTCAGGGTTGTCCAGTTCAACGACACCCAGGATGACGAGCAGACGGACCGCCGCACGATCGAACTCATGAACCGCACCCTGGATGCTGAGAAGCCGGACTTCGTGGTGATCAACGGAGATGTGATCAACGGCGGCTGCGACTCCGAACTTGAGGTCAAGCAGGCACTCAACCACGTAGTCCAGCCCATGGAAACCCGGCAGATCCCGTGGGCTGTGACATTCGGCAACCACGACGAAGATTCAGTGCAGCGAACGGGCATGACCGAGGCCAAAATGCTCCGGTTCCTGCAGAGCTACGAATTCAACATGAACGCCGATTCCGCCCCGGAACTCACCGGCACCTCCAACTCGCAGCTGCTGGTGCAGTCCTCGCGGTCCAAGGCCCCGGCCTTTGGGTTGTGGCTCATCGACACCGGCCGCTACGCCCCGGGCACCATCAACGGCCAGGACTTCGAGGGCTACCCGGACTGGGACTGGGTGCGTATGGACCAGGTGAGCTGGTACCGGAATTTGTCCATCGCAACCGAGCAGAAATACGGCAAGAAAGTACCGTCCCTCATGTGGGGCCACATCGCGCTTCATGAGCACCGCAATATGTGGTTCTCCAGCCTTGATTCACGAACGGACGCCGATCACGCCCGGGCACTCACGAAGCACAATATCGTCGGGGAACGGAATGAAGATGAATGCCCCGGCCCCATCAACTCCGGCCTCTTCAACGCCTTCCTGGAACGTGGGGATGTGCTCGGTTACTTCGTGGGGCACGACCACGTCAACACCTACGTCGGTAACTACTACGGAGTGCAGCTGGGCTACGCACCCGGGACGGGATTCGGCGCCTATGGACTGCCCGGCGCTGACCGGAACCGTCTGCGGGGTGCGCGCGTCTTTGAACTGGACGAAAACCACCCGGGAATCTACAAGGACACCCGGCTCGTCTTTGCCAAGGATTTCGGCATCGATCTGACAGCCAATGACCAGCCCATCGTTCCGCTCCCGCTGGATCCGGCCCAGCGGTAACCCCGTGGTTGGGCCCTCGCGCTCATCCATTTGACGAAAATGGCCGCTATGCACCTCGCATAGCGGCCAAAATCGGCACATCGCCGAGGCTGCGCGCCCGGGGTTTCGGCAGGCGCGCCCAGCCACCCCAGCAACCCCCTACTTAACCCCGGCCCCCGGCAGCAGTTCCACCGCGCCCACGGAGTCGGCCACGAAGGCGTAGTCCCAGGCCCGTTCGCGCCACTGGACGTACCGGCCTGACGCTCCGCCGTGGCCGCCGTCCATCTCGATCTTCATCACGATCGGCTGCGCCCCGGTGGACGCAGAACGCAGGGCCTGTACCCACTTGGCCGGCTCCACGTACAGCACGCGCGTGTCGTTGAACGAGGTCACGGCGGCGATCTTCGGATATGGCAGGGGGCCAACGTTCTCGTAGGGCGTGTAGGACTTCATGTACTCGTACACCTCGGGGTCCGTGATCGGGTTGCCCCATTCCTCCCACTCCAGGGCGGACAGCGGCAGCTCCGGATCCAGGATGGTGGTGAGCGCGTCCACGAACGGCACGGCCGCCACGATGGCCGCGTACTTCTCCGGCGCAAGGTTGGCCACGGCACCCATCAGCAGCCCGCCGGCGGATCCGCCCATCGCCGCAATCCGGTCAGGTGACACCCAGCCAGATGAAGCCAGCCAGTCCGTGGCCGCGATGAAGTCCGTGAAGGTGTTCTTCTTGTGGAGCTTCTTGCCGTCCTCGTACCAGTGCCGGCCCAGCTCGCCGCCGCCGCGGATGTGCGCGATCACGAACACGATCCCGCGGTCCAGCAGCGACAGCCGCGGGATGCCGAAGCCCGGATCCATGCTCATCTCGTAGGAGCCGTACCCGTACACCAGGCCGGCCGCGGAGGAATCGCGGGCAACCGAGGCGTGCCGCAGCACCGAAAGGGGAACGCGGGTGCCGTCGGCCGCCGTCGCCCATTCACGGGTGGCCACGTAGTCGGCCGGGGAGTAGCCGCCCAGCACCGGGCTCTCCTTGCGGAGCAGCAGCTCACCCGCCGGCCGCTCGGGCGTGGGGAGTACAAAGTCGTACACGCGCGACGGCGTGAAGTAGGACGTGTAGCCCATCCGGATCACCGGGGCCTCGTAGTCGGAGCCCGCCACGCCGGCGGTGTACAGCTCCTCGTCGAACGCCGGCTCCACCGGGTCGCCCTGCGCGGGCGTGCCCAGCCCGGCCAGGGGCAGCACCTGGACGCGTTCGATGGTGTCCTTGCGGACGGACACAATCAGGTGCGTGGAGGTGACGCCCGCGCCGTTGACGCGCACCTGGTCGGAATGTTCGACGACGGTGGTCCACTGCTGCTCGGCCAGCGGCTTTGCGAGCTCGGCCGCGTCCACCACCGACACCATGGAGTTGATGGCGTCCCGGTTGTGCGTCACCAGGATCTTCTCTGCACCGTCAAGGAGGAACGGCTCGGCCTCGTAGAGGACGCGTTCGTCGCGGGAAATCACGGTGCTGAGGCCGGCGTCGGAATCGTCAAAGCGGAGCAGCCGCGTCTCGCTGTACTCGGAGCAGCCGATGCTCAGCACGAGGTGGCGGCGGTCGGAGGAGAGGTCGAAGCCCAGCCACATGGCGACGTCGTCCTCCTGGTAAATCACCTCATCGTCGGTGACCGGCGTGCCCAGCACGTGGGACTTCACCTGGTAGGGGCGCCAGGCGTCGTCCACCACGGTGTAGAACAGGCGCGTGCCGTCGGGGGAGAAGGAGACGCCGTAGAAGATGTTCTCGATGACGTCCGGCAGCATCTCACCCGTGCGCAGGTCCTTGAAGCGCAGGGTGAAACGCTCGTCGCCCGCGTTGTCCACGGCGTAGGCGTAGAGGTTGCCGTCCACGGTCACGGCCGTGCCGCCCACCGCGAAGAACGGCTTGCCTTCAGCTTCGACGTTGCAGTCCAGCAGGACTTCTTCACCGGAAAGTTCGACGCCGGCCTCCACCGCCGGGGGCGTCCAGTCGGCCACCGGGTCCCCGGTGTTCTGCGCCTTGACGCGGCACTGGATGCCGTATTCCTTGCCCTCCGCGGAGCGGGTGTAGTACCACCAGCCGTCCTTGCGGTTCGGTACGGACAAGTCCGTCTCCTGGGTGCGTCCCTTGATTTCCTGGAAGATGGCTTCGCGGAGCGGCTCCTGGTGGGCAGTGACCGCTTCCTGGTAGGCGTTCTCCGCCTTGAGGTGCTCCACCACGTCCGCGGAGTCCTTGGCCCGCAGCCATTCGTAGTTGTCCACGAACGTGTCGCCGTGGTGGGTCCGTTCGAACGGGACCTTCCTGGCTACGGGGGCGGCGGCCGCAGGGGTGTTGTCGGCTGGGTGCTGCACTGGAGTCTGGGTCATTGACTCAATATATAAAGCTATTCCGCCGCAGGCACACGCGTTCGCTACCGGGGGATAGAGTGGTCCGCTTTAGCCCTGCGTAGCGCCCTGCACAGCGCGTTACTTGAGCAACATAAAGACAAGTAGTGGCCACTCACGCACAGGATGTGGGCGGTAAATAGTCTTGAGGAGTCGGTCGGCGGAGGACCTGGTCCCCCTGGGAACTCCCGCCAGTCCGATAACTGGCCCGGACAACGATCCGGATCACGTTGAGCTGGGCCGGCGGTGACAAGCCTTCTGAGACCGAGGCTTCCCCAGGCGCCGCCGGCCCTTAGCTCAGAGTTTGCAGCTCAGAGTCCGCGGAGCCTCTGGATAAACTCGTCCGCCTGCGCCAGGTTGCGCGCCATCTTCGTCCTCTGATGGACGGCTTTCTCCAGGATCTCGGTCAGCTTGGCCGCGCTGCCGGCCTTTCCGTCGTTAGCCTCGGCGGCGTCCTGTGATGCCAGGATGTCCAGGATCTCAGCCATCTCCTCGAGCGAGAACCCCAGGGGTTTCATCTGCTTGATGACGGTGAGACGCTCAAAGTCGTCCTCGGAGTACACGCGGAAACCGCCGTCCGTTCGGGACGTTGCCGGCAGCAGCCCCACGTCGTCGTAGTGGCGGATGGTCCGCAGGGACAGCCCCGTCCTTTCTGCCAGTTCACCGATGTGCATGGTGCTGGTGCGCGCTGTCATCAGAGACCTCCGTCCTGTCGTCGGCTTAACTCTACCCTCACGTTAGGGTAGAGTTTGAAATGAGCGGTGTGACCTTCAAGGGTAGAGCCCTTTCCTCCGCCGCCACTCACCGCGCAACGCTGCGCCCCTCATTCATTTGCACAACGAAGGCGCTGCCCTGTGCCTTCTTGACTACGAACGGAGCCAGCAATGGCCGTCAAAACTGCCGGGGATGCCCCGGCCTTCACTCCTGAACAGCTGCAATCGGTCCGCGGCACCCTGATGTCGCCGCGCCGGCTCAAGACCGAGGTCCTCGCCGGCCTGGTGGTTGCGCTGGCACTCATTCCGGAGGCGATCGCGTTCTCGATCATCGCCGGGGTGGACCCGCGGATCGGCCTGTTCGCCTCGTTCACCATGGCCGTCACGATCGCCTTTGTGGGCGGTCGCCCGGCCATGATCTCCGCCGCCACCGGTGCGATTGCCCTGGTGATTGCGCCGCTGGTGAATTCCCACGGGGTGGACTACTTCGTTGCCGCGGTGATCCTGGCCGGTGTCTTCCAAATCGTCCTGGGTCTCTCAGGGGTCGCCAAGCTCATGCGGTTCATCCCGCGCTCGGTGATGGTGGGCTTCGTCAACGCCCTGGCCATCCTGATCTTCATGTCCCAGGTCCCCGAACTCCTCGGCGTTCCGTGGCTGGTGTACCCCCTCGTCGTTCTTGGCCTGGTCATCGTCTTCGGCCTGCCGAAGCTGACCAAGGCCGTCCCGGCCCCGCTCGTCGCGATCGTGGTGCTGACCCTGATTACTGTCCTGGCCGCCGTCGTCGTTCCCACCGTGGGTGACAAAGGCGAGTTGCCCGATTCGCTGCCCACACTGTTCATCCCGAACGTGCCGTTCAGCCTTGAGACGCTGCAGATCATTTTCCCGTTTGCCCTGGCCATGGCCTTCGTCGGCCTGCTCGAGTCGCTCATGACTGCCAAGCTGGTGGATGACGTCACCGACACCCGCTCCCACAAGACCCGCGAAGCCTGGGGGCAGGGTGTGGCCAACGTTGTCACCGGGTTCTTCGGCGGCATGGGCGGCTGCGCGATGATCGGCCAGACCATGATCAACGTCAAGGCCTCCGGCGCCCGCACACGGATCTCCACCTTCCTGGCCGGCGTCTTCCTTCTCATCCTGGTGGTGGTGTTGGGTGACATTGTCTCGCTGATCCCGATGGCCGCACTGGTGGCCGTGATGATCTTCGTTTCCTGGGCCACCTTCGACTGGCACAGCATCCACCCCCGGACGCTGAAGATGATGCCCAAGAGCGAAACCCTGGTGATGGTGGCCACTGTCATCGGCACGGTAACAACGCACAACCTGGCTATCGGCGTGGGAGTCGGCGTGCTCGTGGCGATGGTGCTGTTCGCCCGCCGCGTGGCACACTTCGTCACCGTTGAACGGAGCGTCGGCACTGTAGGCGGCCACGAAACCGCCACCTACGTGGTGGACGGGGAGTTGTTCTTCGCCTCCTCGAACGACCTCTACACCCAGTTTGAATACGCCTTGGATCCCGAGCATGTGGTCATCGACATGCACGCCAGCCACCTGTGGGATGCGTCCACTATCGCGGCATTGGACGCCATCACCGAGAAATACCACCACCACGGCAAGGACGTGCAGATCGTCGGCCTTAACGACGCCAGCACCCTCATGCGCGAGCGCCTTGGCGGCAAACTCAGCGGCCACTGAGCTTGTAGTCGGGCAGCCGCTATGAAAGTATCTGCGTATGAATGCAGATAATAGTGCTCGCACCCTGGGCCCCGACAGCCAGTACGTGGAGCTCGCCGTGGAGGTCTTTGCCATGTTGGCGGACGCAACCCGGGTCAGGCTGATTCTGGCGCTTCGCAATGGAGAGCTTCCGGTCAACGCCCTCGCGGAGAAGGCCGGGAAGTCCGCAGCCGCCGTCTCCCAGCATCTTGCCAAGATGCGGCTCGCCAGGATGGTGGCCACCCGCCAGGAAGGCACCAAGGTCTATTACCGGCTTCAGGACGGCCACGCGTGGGAGCTCGTGGCCGACGCCATCCACCAGGCTGAGCACGCACTCGGCACTGCACCCCACCACGGACTCGCGCCGCACGGAACCAGCGTAGAGGCCGCGTCATGAGCCGCCCTATCCCGCCGGCCGGCCGTGACGTCGGTTCGCACACGCACGCGCATGACGGCGAGCACGAGCACGACCACGAGCACGACCATGGCGACCACGCCCACGGCGCCGGCGAGCACGGTCATGGCCACGCCCACGCCCACGGCGACCACGCCCATGAGCACGGCGACCATGAGCACGCCCATGACCACGACCACCCCACGGGCCTGAAGGGGTGGCTGCACGAGCTGTTTGTTCCGCACTCGCACGACTCCGCCGATTCGATCGACACGGCGCTGGAAACCAGCGCCCAGGGCATCCGCGCCGTGAAGGTCTCCCTGCTGGGCCTTGGCGCCACGTCGGTTTTCCAGCTGATTATCGTCCTGGTCAGCGGGTCGGTGGCGCTGCTGGCGGATACCGTCCATAACTTCTCCGATGCGCTGACGGCCGTGCCGCTGTGGATCGCCTTCCTGCTCGGGCGCCGCCCGGGCACCCGCACCTACACGCACGGCTTCGGCCGCGCCGAGGACCTGGCGGGCCTCTTCATCGTGGCCATGATCGCGCTCTCCGCGGTGGTTGCCGCCGTCGAATCCGTCCGCCGTTTCTTCGAACCCCAGCCTGTCCACAACCTGGGGTGGGTGCTGGCTGCCGGGCTGGTGGGCTTCGCCGGAAATGAACTCGTCGCCATTTACCGCATCCGGGTGGGCCGCAGGATCGGCTCCGCTGCGCTGGTTGCTGACGGCATCCACGCGCGGACCGACGGGTTCACATCCCTGGCAGTCGTTGCGGGCGTCGTGGGCATCTGGCTTGGGTTCCCGCTTGCCGATCCGATCGTGGGGCTGCTGATCTCCGCGGCCATTGCTGTGCTGCTGTGGGGGACCGTCAGGGACGTGGGCCGCCGCCTGATGGATGGCGTGGACCCCAAGCTGACCGACAAGCTCAGCGCCGTCACACAAGACTCGGCCCCTGCAGGAACAACGTCGCGCCTGCGCTGGTCCGGGCACAGGCTCCACGTGGAAATCAGCGTGCCGTTCACCCCGGCAGGCGACCTGGGCGAGCTGAATCAGCTCACCAGCAGCCTCGACCACGCCGTGCGCCACGCCCTGCCCAACGTGGGATCGGTGACGGTCACACCGCGGTTTTCCTAGCCGGAACCAGCAGCGGCAGGAAGCGCACGTAGGCCACCATGCCCACGAGCTCCACCAGGGTCTGCGTGACCACCACCAGCGCGGCGAGGGCCAGCGGCTCCGGAAGCGCAAGGGCCAGCGGCAGCACCACCAGCGAATTGCGAGTGGCGCCGCTGAACACCACGGCCAGGGTTGAAGGCGCGTCAAGGCGGGCCGGCCTGGCCGCGAGCAGGCCCAGCGGAACCATGACCACCAGGAACGCGGCGTAAAGCGGCACCACGGCCATCAGCGCGCCCAGCTCCTGGCGCACGCCCACAATCTGCGAACCCACCACCACGGCCAGCGTTGCCATCATCAGCGGGACCATCAGCGCCTGCATCGCCGTCACTACTTTGCGGCCGACGCCGGAACGCCCGACGCCGGTGCGGCCGACGCCTTTGCGCCCGACGCCGGAACGCCCGACGGCGGATGGGTCGCCTTCCCTGCCGCCCTCCCGCCGGGCAAACCACTGCGTCAGCGTCGCCAGGGCCAGCGGGGCCATAATGAGCCCCACCAGGGCCTGCACGAACGGTGCAGGGTCGATCACGGACACCAGTTCCGGGCCCACGAACACCAGGAGATACAGCGGTAGCAGGATCATCTGGCCGAGCATCAGCACCGGGGACGCGGCAAGCAGCCGATCGCTGGCACCGCCGGCCAGGCCACTGAACACCATCACGTAGTCGATGCACGGGGTCAGGAGCACCAGCAGCACGCCCACCAGAAGCGCCTGGTCCCCGGCGACGAAGCGGCTCAGCCCGAACACCACCAGCGGCACCACGGCGAAGTTGAGCACCAGCACGGTGGCCATGAACCGCACGTCGCGCACAGCCCGCCCCAGTGAGGCGAACGGGATGCCCAGGAACGTGGCGTAGAGCAGCAGCCCCAGCACCGGATTGATGGCCAGTTCCATGGCTGCAGCCGTCCCGGGCGCCAGGAATCCCGCGGCGCCGCCAGCCACAATCGCGGCAAGATACAGGCCGATCTGGCGGCGTTCCATCCATGCCACTAACGTCCTGATCCTCACTGGCACCATCGTAGGCGACCCATTACCCCAGGGCGCGGCAGGGTTCAACGACCCGCGCCGTTCATAACGTCACTCGGTCCACATGTGACGCCCAGTGTTGCGTAGGTCACATTCGCTCCCTAGGCTGATGGAGGTCGCAGCGTCGCGGCCATGCAGGAATAGGGGAAACACTTGAACCACAAACTCAAGGTTTTAGTACGGCTCGACCTCGATTGCGGAGAGGCTGAAGTAGCAGCCCAGGGGCATGTGACGGCGAAAAGCCTCCAGGCACTGTATGTGGTTGTGAAGAGGGCAAATCATTTGAAGGAAGGACTCCACCTGGTGGTGGATGTGAGCCACGCACGTGTTGAGCCGGCTGCAATGGAGCAGCTGCAGGCATGTTCGGAATCCCACCACCTGCCGGAATCCATTGATCCGCTCCAGTCGGAATGCAACATCAGCGTTTTGGCTCCGACGGACTTGGCACCGGCGCGGCTGGGCACGCACGCTGCAACCCGGATCAGGAACCGGGCCATGAGCCTCGCCGCCTAAGCGGCAGGCATACAGCGGTAGAAGTACGACGGCGGACCCCGCCACACTGCCCCGCCCAGCGGCGGTCCCGCCTCCTAACCACCAGCTGTGTAGGTCCTCAATCGCCTGCAGTTGGTAGTTGGGCGGAGAGCCCCTGGTACGGGCGCTGGATGCGCGGGTCCAGTACACTGGCCGAAGGTGAGCCGGGAAGTCTGGTCGGCGTAGTTTCCGTCGACCCCACCGTAGGGACACCTTATGGCCCACAAGCCAGCGCCTGCCTCGCCACCAGCTCAGTCCAGGACCACGGCGGGGGATTCCGCGCCGGCGGGGCCAATTGCCTGGCACGCCCTCACCGCGGATGCCGTATTTGCGGCGTTATCTTCCGGGCCGGAAGGGCTCAACTCCGCTGAGGCTTCGCGCCGGCTGGCCGACGCCGGGCCCAACGAGCTGAGCTTCGCGGGCGCCACGCCGTGGTGGCGGGTCCTGTTGCGGCAGTTCATCAGTCCGCTGATCGGCATCCTGCTGGCGGCCGCCGTCGTTACCCTCGTCCAGCAGCACTGGGTGGACTCGGGGGCCATCTTCCTGGTCCTGTCCATCAACGCCGCCTTGGGGTTTGTCCAGGAGCGCAAGGCCGAGGCGGACGTGCGCGCCCTCCAGTCGCTTTCGACGCCGACGTGCCGGGTGCTGCGTGACGGCACCGAGCAGGTGGTGGCCGGGCGGGAGGTGGTCCCCGGGGATGTGGTCCTGCTGGAGAGCGGCGAACGGGTGCCCGCCGATCTGCGGCTCTTCGACGCGAACGGCCTCCAGGTGGACGAGTCGATGCTGACGGGCGAATCGTTCGCCGCCACCAAGCACACGGAGCCGCTGCCGGAGGATGTCGGCGATGCCGATAAGGCGAACGTGGCGTTCAGCGGTACCTTCGTGGGCAGTGGCCGCGGCCGGGGTGTTGTCACAGCCACCGGGGCCGGGACCGCCCTGGGTGAGATCAACGCGCTCGTTCAGGGGCCCCCGGGCAAGTCGCCGCTACAGTTGCTCACCCATAGCCTGGAACGCCGCATCGGCCTGATCGTGCTTGCCGCGCTGGTGTTCATCATCATCGCGGGGCTGGTGCTCGGCAACGACGTGTCCACAATGTTCCGCACCGCCGTCGGGCTGGCAGTGGCCACCATCCCCGAATCGCTGCCCATCGTCCTGACCGTGGCGCTGAGCCTCGGAGTGTCGCGGATGGCCAGGCGAAACGCGATCGTCCGCACGCTGCCCGCCGTCGAAACGCTCGGCTCAACCGACGTCATCGGCTCGGACAAGACCGGCACGCTCACCGAAAACCGGCTTACCGTGGAAAGGATCTGGACCACCGCCGGGATCCTAAATATTTCAGACGGGGACGACGACGGCGGCGCCGCGGACCCGCTGCCCACCCGCTCGGTGCTTCGCGCCGGTGCGCTGACCAACGAGGCAACGCTCTCGGCAGAGGACGAGGAGGACCTTGAGTACTCCGGCGACGCCGTGGACGCCGCCATGGCGAAGACCGCCGTCGTCCGCGGCGCCATCACGGAACGGGAGCGCACCGCAGAACCGCTGGCCCACCAGCCCTACGAACCGCACCTGCGGTATTCCCAGACCGTCCACCGGGACGCCGCCGGCAAGCTGACGTTGTACGTCAAAGGCTCGCCCGAGGCCCTGCTGCACGCCGCCGTCGACATGGCGGGGGCGCGCGGCAACCTGCCCCTGGATGCGGCCCGGATCCATGCGGCCAACGAGGAAATGGGCCGGGAAGGACTGCGCGTCATTGCCACCGGCTCCCGCATGATCTCCGACGACGAGGACGTCACCGTGCCGCTGCCGCCTCCGTCCGGACTGACATTCCTGGGGATGGAAGGGATGACCGACCCGCCGCGGGCCGGGGTGGCCGCTGCCGTGGAGAAGTGCCGGCGCGCGGGCATCAAGGTCATGATGATCACCGGAGACCACCCCGTCACCGCGGTGGCCATCGCCGCCCGGCTGGGCCTGCCAACGGAAAAGCCCGCCCTGACCGGCGCCGAGATGGCGGACCTGGATGACCACATGCTCGCAGCCCGCCTTGAGCAGACCAGCGTGGCCGCCAGGGTGTCCCCGGTGGACAAGCTGCGGATTGTTGATGTACTGACGGGGGCGGGCAGGGTGGTCGCAGTGACGGGCGACGGCGTCAACGACGCCCCTGCGCTCAAAGCCGCGGCCATCGGCGTCGCGATGGGTAGGTCCGGAACGGACGTGGCGCGCGAAGCGGCGGACATCGTCCTGACGGACGACAACTTCGTCACTATCGTGCACGCCGTGGAGGAAGGCAGGGTCACCTTCGCCGCCATCCGCAAGACCACCTACTTCCTGCTGTCTACCGGGGCCGCCGCCCTGGTGGCCGTGACCCTGAGCGTTTTCGCGGACACGCCGCTGCTGTTCCTGCCGGTGCAGATGCTGTGGATGAACGTGGTGACCAACGGCGTGCAGGACATCGCCCTGGCCTTTGAACCGGGGGAGGGCGATGAACTCAGCCGCCCGCCGCGCGCCCCCTCCGAGGGCATTCTCTCGCGCACGCTGTGGTTCCGTGCCGGCATCACCGGAGCCTGGATGGCGTTGGCTGTCATCCTGACCTTCATCGTGGAACTGCATGCCGGCTACCCGGAAGTCCACGCAAGGACCATGGCGCTGACCATGTTCGTGATGCTGAGTTTCTTCCAGGTGTTCAGCTCACGGGCCGAGAACAAGTCCCTCTTCCAGCTCAGGCTGCTGGCCAACAAGCCGCTTCTCTACACCTCCCTCGGAGCTTTGGCGCTGCACTGGGCGGTGATGAACTGGCCGGTCAGCGCGGGCGTGCTGGAACTTACCCCGCTGAACGCGTGGGAATGGTTGCTGTGCGTTGCCGTGGGGTCCACCGTGCTGGTCATCGTGGAGGCTGAAAAGGCTGTGCGGCGTTGGTCCCACCGGCATGACGCGGCAGCGGCCTGATCACGGCTGCCTGATTCCCCGCCCCTCAGTTCCCGCCCTCAGTTCCCTCCTTGGAAGCCGTTGGCCGCCACGTAGTCGGCCAGGGTTCCGCTGGCGAGTGCTGCGGACACGGCGGCTACCGCGCCCGGGTTCTGAAGAACAATCGATTGCCCGTCGCTGCTGGTGCCGAACCCGCCGTCGGGCAGCCGGAAGAAGTACGCATCCTCGGGACCCACCTCGCGAAGGCTGAAGCCGAGCCGCACCAGGGCCTCGGGGGTGAGCGCGGCGTCCACCATCACGTGCGGCAGTACCGCGTTCACCACATTCATCACGGTTGCCGGGTTGGTGAGGGTGCCGGTGCTCATGAACTTGCCGATGAACGCCTTCAGGAACGTCTGCTGGTTGCGGACCCGCTGGAAGTCGCCGTCGGCAAAGGCGTAGCGCTCGCGGACGAACTGCAGGGCTTCCGCGCCGCCGATGCGGTTGACTCCGGGCGGGAAGTAGTGCCGGGAGTCCGTGCTTGAGGTGAACGGAACGGTGACGTTCACGTCCACCCCGCCGAGGGCGTCCGTCGCGTCCCAGAGGCCCTTGAAGTCCACCAGCACCGTGTGGTCGATGTGCGTGTTGAACAAAGTCTCCACGGTTCGGGTCATCAGGGGGATCCCGCCGAGTTCCAGCCCCGCGTTGATTTTGGCCTGTCCGTAGCCCGGGATATCCGCCCAGGTGTCGCGAAGGATGGAGATGCCGTAGATCTTCTGCCGGTCCGCCGGGATATGGACGAGCATGAGGACGTCGGCGCGCTGGTCGGCCGGCGTTCCGGCGGCGGCCTGGGCTTCTTCGGCCCGGAAGTCTCCGCGGCTGTCGCTGCCCATGATCAGGATGTTCATGGCAACGGCCGGCGGTTCGGGTGCCGGAGGCGGCACGGGCGCGGGAGCCGGCTCGGACGGTGACGGGGTAGCGGTGGCGCCTTCCGCCGTCGTGATTCCGCTGGCGGTGGGGGCGGGCTGTCCGCCGCGTCCCAACTGCGAGAAGGCGTATGCCGTGCTGCCCAGGGCGATCACCAATACCATCGCCAGGACCGCTTTGAGCCAGGTGGGCTGCCGGCGCAGCCAGGCAGGGAGCCATGCG
Source organism: Arthrobacter sp. SPG23 (assembly GCF_000876655.1). GTDB lineage: Bacteria > Actinomycetota > Actinomycetes > Actinomycetales > Micrococcaceae > Arthrobacter. The sequence continues at coordinate 55,105 of NZ_JYCN01000025.1, read as the reverse complement.
AAGTTTCCCTGCGGCGGCTTGCTTTCAGCCGCTCCTTCCGGATCAGACTGGTTGTCCATAACCGGACGCTACCACCGCCGGGGCGTTAAAGAACGACGCCGAAAGTCCTGTCTATGCGGGCGTGTTGAGCCGGGCGTAGCGGAGGATGGTGAGGATGGCGGGGGCCAGTTCGTCTTCCATCTGGCGGTACACCTCTGGGCCCCGCTTGTAGGGGTCGATTACTTCGTTGTCGCCGCTGTCCGCGGCCAGGGCTAGGTGCCGCACCGAGGCGAGGCGGGCGGGCAGCCCGCGCCACATCGCACCGGCGTCGGACGCTTGTTCGGCGGGTGACTTTTCGGCGGGTGCTGTGCCGGCGGCATCGGCCGCAGCGTCGCGTTCCTCGAGGGCTTCCAGCATCCGCGCGAATTCGCGGATGGTGAAGGTGCGCTTGAGCAGGGAGGCGTCCAGCTGGAGCACCTCGCCGCGGTGCTTGGAAGTCATGGTCAGCACGATGTCCGTGTCCCGGAGGATCTTCGGCGTCAGCTGCCGGGCAGCAAAACCCTTGTCCGTGCCGCCGTACATGTTCACGATCTCGGCGGACAGCGGCTGGATGGGGCTGCCCACCATGGCGCGGGTGCCGGCGCTGCGCACTTCGAAGCCGCCGGGCAGGACCTGGTCCAGGCCGGCCTGCAGCAGTCGTTCGGCCACGGGGGAGCGGCAGATGTTTCCCGTGCAGACGGTGAGGATCCGAACGGGCGTTGGCGATTCCACGGTGAGGGCTCTTTCCGGAGGGGCTGTCAGATCGGTGCGATCCCTGGTCTTCAACTTAACACGCAGGGCCCTTCCGCCCCGGGTCGAATCGCCCGGTGCGCAGCCCGCTCCGCGAAACCGCGGTTCGTCACGTTTCCGTTCGTCACCTGTCCCTTGGCAGCCGCCTGGCCGGGTGGTGGCCGCCTACCGGGTGGCAGCGGCTTAGCGGGCGGCTTGTGCGGCCGCTTCGGCCACGAGGGACACCACGTCCTCGAGGCGGGACGGGATGGTCAGGTGGCCCGCGTCGGGGAAGACCCGAAGATCGGAGTTCATGGTTCGCCGCACGGCCGGGCCCAGCCGGCGCGGTGGCAGGAACCTGTCGTATGCTCCAACCCCGACGACGCACGGCTGCTCGGCGCGGCGGCCCAGCAGTTCGGGGGCCAGGGGCGGAGGGGCCAGCGTGGTGCGGCAGTGCGTGGCCATGAGGGTCATCCACTCCACTTCGGTCTCCGGCGGCTTCGCGCCGGGCGGGACGAAGAACCGGAGCAAGCGGCGGGTGTGGCGCGGAGTGGGACGCAGCAGCCAGACGGCCGACGCCAGCGCCACTTCCGGCTCCACGCTGAGACGCATGAAGCCTGCAGGTGCGACCAGCGCCCGGGCAGCGATCCTTGGTGAGCCGGCTGCCAGGGCCACGGCTCCGCCCAGTGAGTTGCCCACCAGCACCACCCCGTCGGCGTCCATGGCGGCCAGGATCTCATCCAGCGCCCGGCCGTACCAGGCCAGCCGTGCCCGGCGCGGCCGGTGCGGATCGCTGAGGCCGGGCTGGCCCGGCAGGTCCACCACCGTGGTGGGCCAGCGGGCGGACAACGCCCGCAGCCATGGCAGGGCCATCGCGGCGTTGTAGCCGGTCCCGGGCACCAGGACGATCCGCGCCCGTCCGGTTCCGGCGGACGTGAGATGCACCCGGCCCGCGCTGGTGTCCAACGTGGTGCTGGTCAAGGGAAGATCGGCATGCGCCAGCGTCTCTGAACACCACTGCCGCACAGCATGTTGACCGCGCGGGTTCTTATACACGCTGGGCATGGCACCAGCGTTTCCTGCGGACCCGGGTTCGTCCAGCCGCACCGCTGCCGCCGGAGCTCACTCGGACTCTTCTTCGGCTTCGGCCGCGACGTTGCGGATCCCGCGCGGCCGCCCGGCGCTGACCCATGCAACGTACAGCACGGCCGCAATGACCAGGGCTGCGGCCAGGCTGATGATCGGCAGGCCGCGGGACAGGTTGGCGATCAGGGTGAAGGCCACCACCGCGGCGCCTGCGATGTTCATGATGAGGTACCCGCGGCGGCCGTCCCGGTGCGAGAAAAGCGCCATGGAGAGCAAGCCGGCCAGGAAGCTCAGGAAGACCGATACGGCGTAGAAGAGCACAAGTTCCTGGTCGTTGCCGCCGGCAGCAGCGGTGACAGCGCATGCCAGAGCGATGAACAGTGCCACGCCCCAGTAGGGGGTGTGGTGGGTGTTCGTGTGGCCCAGCGCGGGAGGAAGGATCCCTACGGTGTCGCCTTGTTTATTGGAGTGGCGGGCCAGGGCTTTGAGCAGGCCGGGTCCCGCCTGGAACGACGAGCTGGCGGCCGAAAGAAGCAGCAGGGCGGTCACAAGTTGGAAGGCGGCAAAGACCGGTTCGGGGGCGGCGAGCCGGGCCAGTTCGGCGATCTGGGTGCTGTCCTCAGGCGGGATGCCCACCTGCAGGTGGGCGGCTTCCAGTGTCAGGCCCAGGGTTATGGTTCCGACGATCGCGAGGGTCAGCCAGAGGGTCACCCGCCCGAAGCGGCTCCGGCCGGCGTCGTCCAGTTGGCCCAGCTGGGCAATCGCGGAGGACGGGGCTTCCACGCCGGTGGCCAGGGCCATGGCCACGGGGAAGGCGAGGACCACCGCGATGAGCGGGGCGTGTCCTGGTGTGTCCGTGATGGTTCCCACCGGGTGGGGTGTGGCGCCCAGGCCGTAGAACAGGACGAGGGCGGAGACGATGATGAATGCCACGGTCATGGCGGCAAACACCAGACGTCCCAGGTGCCCGAACCACGTCCCGGCACCGACAAGGATGACCAGCGCCAGCGCCAGCAGCAACCGCCACGGCGCCAGGACGGGGAAGTAGGCGATGGCTGCCGACGCTCCCGCCGAGACGCTGATGGCAATCGTGAGGACGAAATCCACTACCAGCGCCCCGATCGGGATGAAGGACCAGCGGTCCCCGAAGGCCTCGCCTACTGCGGCCGAGGCGCCGCCGCCCTGCGGGTAGCGCATCACCAGTTGCCGGTAGTTCAGGATGACCAGCGCGATGATCGCGACGACGAGGACCATGGTGGGCACCAGCAAGGCCAGATCACCGTTCAACGCCCGGAGGGCGGCTTCAATCGCGTAGGCCACCGAAGACACGGGGTCGGCCATGACCGCAAACGAGAACGCCAGCAGCAGGGCCGTGCGTGAACGCAAAGCTCCGCCAAAGCCGGGCCGGGGAGCAGCCCTGTCAGGTGCCCGCATCGGGTGGTCCTTTCCGTCCGGTATGCCGTCCCGGTCCGGTCCTGGATCCGTGGTCCCGCCGGGAACTTCTCGGAGCGTAACACCGCGGATTCAGCCCACCGCCGGGTGCGGAACGGTCTTAACGAATCCTTAACGCCGACGCTCTCTGGCAGTAACTGCAACCTACCAAGTGCACCCTACGTAGACCGGGCGACGCCGATTCCACGGAGAGAGGCCTTCCAGGGTGGCTCTCCACCGGCAGATCTTGATCGAATATTGCGGGTCGTTTGCAGGAAATTAGAGTTCCAACAGGCACAGTGGGCTCAACCGGTGAAGGATACGGCGAAAGTACCTGGGCGGCCCGGCGGGGGAGGCCCAAACGAATGCTACGGGGGACGAAGATGTCAGAGCTTGCCTATCGAACAAAGCAACGTGCCGGAGTCAACCGCCGGACGCCAGTGTGGGGAACCGCGCGGCCCATGCCGGCCCTCGTCACCCCCGTACCGGCCGGGCGGACGCCGGCAACACTGACTCCCACGCCGGGTCCGGTGCCTGCTGCGGCCACGGCTACGGTCACGGAGGCGTCGGCTGTGTTCCATTCGGGTATTCGGTCGCTTCCTTCGGCGTCGCATCGTCATGGGACAGCCCACCTTCGCCCTGCCGTCAAAGTCCCCGTCCGGCTCAGCCTGGCTGGCCTCGGCTGCGTCACCGGTTCCGTGAACGTTCAGGTGACCATCAGCCCGGTCACGCCGATCGCGCCGGTCCCGGGTGACGTGTCGGTGTCGTTTTCATGCGTGGACGTCGGGACGGTGTCCCTTACACCGACGCTGAAGCGCGCGGGTAACACGTTCACTGCAGCCTTCACCTGGCTTGCGTCAGCCGGTTCATCCGAGCTGGAGTTCGACTTCGGCGGCCATAGCTACCGTGGCAGGCATAGCGACAGCGGCGACTTCTCGGTGACCACCGAGGTCACTTTCCAAGAGCATGGCAAGCAGGAGCAGACAGTTCTGGTTTCCGGCGCCCTGATCCACCTCTAGGGCGGGGTCACTCGAGTCTGAAGTAGTTGTTTCGTTGGGGTTTTTGTTGTGGGTCGATGTGGGGTGGCGGGATGAACCAGGGGATCCCGGTTTTGACCTGGATCTGCCACTGCTCTTTGTGGATCAGGTGGTGGTGATGGGAGCAGAGCAGGGTGCCGTTTTCTGTGCTGGTGGTTCCGCCGTGTGACCAGTAGCTGATGTGGTGGGCTTCGCACCACGGGGCCGGAATGGTGCAGTTCGGGAACGCGCAGCCCTGGTCGCGGGCGGTGATGGCTTTGCGGATGTGGGGCGGGAAGATCCGTGTGGTGCGGCCGATGTCCAGGATGCGGCCCTCGCTGCCGAGGAGGACGGGAATGATGTCAGCGTCGCAGGAGATCTTCCGGACCGTGGACGCAGTGACCGGCCCCGTGAACGTGAATGAGCCCGTGCCCGGGATGCCAGGAATGCCTCGGGCGCCTGTGCCGGGGGTGCCTGGGGTGCCGGTGCCGGGAGTGCCGCCTGCTGCATCACTCGAGTGGTCGAGGCGGTCGAGTCGTTCGAGGATGTCGCGGTAGTCGATGGTGACCATGACCTGGGGCCGGAGCCCGCCCGCAGCGGGGAGGTTCCCGCTGGCGAGGGCGACTTTGGCGGCGCCGACCAGGCCGTCCAGGAGTTGCTGGGGCCGGGTCCGCAGGTCCAGATCACCGCTATTAACGGTTCCGTCGTTGCCTTCAGCTGCACCGGCGCGGGTGCGGGGGTTGGCGGCGGTGTTCATCACGGTCAGGAGGGGTTCGTACTGGTCCTGGGTGGCGAAGATTTCCACGTGGTACAAACCCCGCCGGGGCTTCCGGATGAAGGCGCCCTGCCGGTGCCGCAGTTCTTCCTCGGAGGGTTCTGTGCCGTCCTGGTCGATCGCGTCAACCAGTTGCCGGGCGATCCTGGCGACGAAATCGGTGTCGTTCTCCGCCGCGGTGCGGGTCAGGGTGTGTTCCACCCGGGCCATGGTCTCTTCGGGGGCGTGGTGCCGGACCCGGTCCAGGGCGAGGGTGATGAGGGTCGCGGAACGGGAGCCCACCGACCCGGACGCCACCGCGGCGGCCAGCACGGGCCTTTCCGGAGGTTCGGCGTGGCCGGTGATCCCGGTCCGTGGCAACACCGCTTCGGCCAGCGCGAGGCGGCGGCGCGCTTCCGCGGCACCGATCCGCAGCCGGGCGCGGAGGAACTCGGTGGTGTTCCGGCACCCGTCATCCGCCGGATCCGGTTCCCCGGCGTTGATCACCTCGGAGTTCGTTCCGGGAACCGTGGCCTCTGTGCCTCGATCGCTGCCGCCCGGGCCGCCATCGGCCCGATCACTCTCGCCCATGCCGCTATCCGCTTGATGGGGAGCGCCGGTAGCCCAGCCGATAGGACCGTGGACAGCAGTTGCGTCGCCCCATCCGGTGGTCCAGCCCACCGCCGCCCCCGAGCCCGAGCCGGCCCGCGCAGCATCAGAAGCCTCCCGCCGCGCCCGGTCCACCTCCCCGGCAGCAACCACCTGCAGATATTCAAGGGTCCGGGAAATCTCCTCAACCTTGGCGGCGAAGTCAGCCGCCTCCCGGAAGCGCATCACCGCAGCGTTCGCCACCGCCGTCGAAGCGGCACGTTTGAGTAGCTCAAGGCTCCATGCCAGATCACCGGCACCACCGCCGTCGGCCACTACAGAATCCGGCGGCACGGCCCGCAGGGTCCGTTTTGGAGTCTCCGGCTCGAAAGGCGCGTTGGAAAACCGCCCAAGGCGCAGGGCCTGGTTCGGGGCGAGTTCTCCAACGGCTTCCATGGGATAACTCTGCCAAGGGGGTCCGACATTTAAGCTCGCTGCCTGCGGCAAACCTCAACGCCGCGACCCGTCTTGAGCACGGTGGTTGCTCAATATCTCCATGCACAGGAAACCTTGACCGAATCTTGCAAAACGGTTGCGTGAACCTTTCGCGTCGTTGGGGAAAGTGGGTGCAACCGGCGGAAACGCGGTGAAAGCATCTGGCCGGTCCATGAGGGCTGGCCCCAGTCGAAATCCATGTGGGGGCGCAATTGTCTGAGGTTCTGAACGCAGAGGTCACGAGCGGCGAAGAGGGCGGTTTCAGCCGCCGCAGGGTAGTCAAAGGTGTGGCCTGGTCAGTGCCCGTTATCGTCACAGCCATCGCGGCTCCGGCTGCAGCGGCGTCACCGACTCCGACGCCGACGCCAACGCCAACTCCCGCATCGGTTACGGTCCTCGGCGCTGGTTCAGCAATTAACTTCGTCGGAGGGGGCAAGGGCGGCAACGGTCCCACAGGCTTCCAAGTCGATAATGCGGTTGGAACCATTAGCGGAAGCGTGACAATCACGCCTGTGGGTACGGTTCACGCCAAGATCGGCATACAGCAGCCCGCATCCGGGGAATTCCAGGCCACGACCTTCAACGGGTACGAGTCCACGACTTTGTTCACCCATGCGGCAGGATCGCAGGTGGTTTTTCCTGTCACCTTCACCGCCGCAGAGGATACTTCGCCGACGACAAAACCCAAGCCCAACGACGTATACAACTACGTGGCGACAATTGCGGTTACCGTCTCGGGCGTAACCGTGCAAACGCAGACAAACCTGTCCATCAAGTTCAAATGATCTACCACCACTCCACCGACGTCGCCGAAGTCCGCACCGAATCCGCCGGCCGGGTTGCGTTGCTCCACCTGGACGCAACCCAGCCGGTGGTTCTGGACGGCACTGCGGCGGCCATTTGGGAACTGCTCGACGGCCGCCGCGACCAGTCGGACGTCATTGCCGAGCTGGAAGCGGCGTTTGAAGACGCGTCGGGTGAGCTGGGGCCCCAGGTGGAGGCCTTCCTGGCCAGCCTGGAGGCCCAGCGGCTCATCGAAACCGCGGCCAGCGCGGACGCAGCCACCGCCGCCGGCGCGGACCAGTAACCAGCGCAGACAAGTAACCAAGCACCAACCGGCAAGACTGATGGGGGAGCCATGAAGGGCCAGGACAAAGAGCGCGGAGCCAATTCGCAGCTCGAATGGGACTTCCCCGGCGAGTGGCTTGTTGAAGACCTCCGGGGCGGCGGGGAAATCCTGAGCCTCGACGTCCTGGGCACGCAATTCGCCATCCGCTGGGGCCGCTCGGTCACGCTGGAGCAGAAGCAAAGCATGCGCTCGGCCTGGTCGCGCTGTGCCGGCACCGAGGCGCCGTTGGTTCCCCCGCTCGCGAAGGAACCCACGGAATCCCTCCCGTTCTCGGCCTCCGTTTCGTATATGTCACTGATGCACGACGGCGGTACGTTCGCCCTGCAGGCAGCCTCCTTTGAGGAGCTGGCTGAGCACCTCACCTCCCGACTTACGGTCGCGGCCATCCTGGAGAACGCCGGCGAGTTCATGATGCTCCACGCCTGCGGAGTGGCGGACCCGGCTACCGGGGCAGTGGTGGCGCTTGTGGCCAAGTCCGGCACAGGCAAAACCACCGCGGCGTCGGTGCTGGCCGGAACGTACGGGTACGTCACGGACGAAACTGTCGCCATCGCACCGGACGGATCCGTTCTGCCGTACCCCAAGCCGCTGTCCGTGAAGCAGGGACCGGGCGCACCCAAGCACCAGGTGGGTCCGGATGAACTCGGGCTCCAGCCGGCACCCGCGAAGCCGTTCATCCAGTCCATCGTCCTGCTGGACCGGACTGAATCGGACAAAGCCACAAACCAACAACCAACCCTCCGCCAAGTCCCACTGGCGGACGCGCTGCTCGCGCTCATCCCGGACTCGTCCTCTCAGGCCGAGATCGACGAGCCGCTGCAGTCGCTGTGCCGCCTGATCGACCGTGTGGGCGGAGTGTGGCAGGTGACGTACTCCGAGGCCGCGGACTTGCCCCAAGCCCTGGAACCGCTCTTCAAAAAGCAGCGCCGCTCCAAGCCAACGTGGGAAGCCCGCCCGGCCGCAGGAGCGGCCGCAGCAGCAGGAGGAGCAGCAACAGCGGCAACAGCAGTAACCGAAACAACACAAATCCCCGAAGGCTGGATCCGCCGGGTGGAACCGAAGGACGCCGTGGCCATCGACGGCGACCTGCTGGTGATGCTGGAGTCGGAGATCGTGCGGCTGAGCGGCATCGGACCGGCCATCTGGGAGACCACGGCAAGCGCCGTAACGCTGGACCAACTGGCCGAGGAAGTCGCACAAGTGCACGGCCGGCCGGACGACTACCGGGCCGCCGTCGCCGCAGCCGCGGGCCAGCTCATCGCGAAATCAGTCTTGGAACAGGGCGGCGAATAAAGCAGGGCGGCACTAGCCGCCCACCGCGTGCGGGACCGCCCGAACGTGCGGGACCACCCGAACGTGGGTGACCACTCGAAGCAGTAACCCGGCAACGAAGACCGGGCAGGAAAACACACAAACTTGGAAGGAACCACCATGAGCGTCAACATCGCGCCCGGCGCCGAAGCACCTGCCGGCCTGGACCTGGCCGACTACCTTCGGGTGGTGCGGGTGTACTGGAAGGCAATCGTCGCCTTCACCCTGCTGGCCACGTTGACGGCGTTCGGCTGGACGGTCCTGCAGCCGAAGATCTACTCGTCCGATTCCAGCGGCATCGTGGTCACGCCGGGCTCGGACAACGTGAGCCTTTCCCTTGCCGGGGACAGCCTGGCCAAGGCAAAGGTCAAGAACTACGAGTCCGTGGCCAAGTCCCGCCTCGTCGCTGACCGAGTCATCGCGTCCCTGGAACTAAAAACAACCGCAGACGCCCTGCTCGGCACCATCAGCGTAAAGGTTCCGCTGGATACCGCCGAGATCCGGGTGACGGCCCAGTCGCCCGATCCGGCAACCGCCCAGCGCGTCGCGGACGCCTGGGTGAACGGCCTCGCCGCCCAGGTCGAAGCCATCGAAACAGCCACCCCAGAAACAGCAGCGCCCGACGCCGGCACCTCGCCGGACGCTGCCACCGCACCAGCGGCGACGGCCTCCGCCGTCAGGATCCTCCCGTTGGGCAAGGCAGTGCTTCCCACCAGCCCGGTTTCCCCGAACGTCAACCTGGCGCTTTCCCTCGGTGCACTCACAGGCTTGGCCCTGGGCGCGGCCTACGCGCTGGTCCGCCGGCACCTGGACCGGCGCATCCGTAACGCCGCGGAAGTCGAGCGCCTCTTTGAGGTCCCGGTGATCGGCACCCTTCCCGTGGACCACCGCCTGGACGAAAAGAGCACCATCCTGGATGCCGGCACCGCAGCGCAACTTGACGACGCCGGCGGGGCGATGGCGGAGGCACTTCGGGAACTGCGCACCAACCTCAGCTTCCTGGACGTGGACCAGCCGCCGCGGATCATCGTGGTCACCAGCTCCCTGCAGGCCGAAGGCAAGTCCACAGTAACGGCCAACCTGGCAGTCACCATGGCGGCCGCCGGCGAGAACGTTGTGGTGGTTGACGGCGACCTCCGGCGCCCCACTTTGGTGGACGTTTTCAATCTGGTTCCGGGTGTGGGGGTCACAGATGTGCTCACCGGCACTGCGGAACTGGAGGACGTTCTCCAGCCGTGGGGTGCCCTGCCGAACCTGTCCGTGCTCGGCTCCGGCCGCGTTCCGCCGAATCCCAGCGAACTGCTCGGGTCCCGCGCCATGAAGAACATGCTCAACGCGCTGGCCGAGAATGCAATCGTCCTGATCGACGCCCCGCCGCTGCTGCCGGTCACCGACGCTGCAGTCCTGTCCCGCGTGGCTGACGGCGCCATCGTGGTGATCCGGACCGGCAGGACCACGCAGGAGCAGCTGGCGCAGTCGCTGGGCAACTTGGAAAAGGTGAAGGGTCGCATCCTGGGCGCCGTTCTCAACTACGTGCCCACCAAGGGCACCGACGCGCACTCCTACTACGGGACGTACGCATCCGCGCCCGAAACCACGGACGTGCCGGACTTCGCGCAGCCCGATGCCTCTGTGCAAGCAGGCCGCCGGGACACCGAAGCTGAAGAGGTCCTGGAACCTCTGTCAGCCGGACGCCGCGTCAGGAACTAGGTGCCGCCATGCCGAACCCGGCCGATGAAACCCAGCTGAGCATCCCCGAAGCCGTGCTCCTTGGCCATGCCATGGTGCAACGGGTGGCGGATAGCTTAGGCATCCGGGCCTTCTTCATCAAGGGGCCGGCCAGCGTGATTCAGGGGCTGCGCCTGCCCCGGACCTCCGTGGACGTGGACGTTTTCGTGGCTCCGGCCGATCTGGACACGATGCTGCAAGGCCTGCGGGAGCGGGGCTGGCGGGAACGTCCGGTGGAAACGGATACGAGGACATTACCTAAGCATTCCATCACCATCGACCACCCCTCCTGGCCTTGCTGCATCGACGTCCACTTCCGGTTCCCCGGCATGGAAATGGACCCTGATGACTGCTTCGAGACGATGTGGGCGCACACGGGGGCCCTTGAACTTGCAGGGCAGGAGGTGCGGGTCCCGTCAAAGGCGCTGGGAATCCTCATTCTTGCCCTGCATGCTCTTCGCTCGCCCCACCTGCCGGCGTGCCGGCAGGAGCTCGAGTTCCTGGCGGACCTCACGGACCGGGAGTCGATCACCCACACCATTCTGGAGACCTCCACGGCCACCGGATCCGTGGCAGCCGTGCGCCCCTTCCTCGAGCGCGTGCTTGAAGAGGCGACGGCGGTTGCCTGGCCGGAGGCGTCCACGGAATGGCGCAACCGCCTGATGGCCAAGGAGCCGGGCAGCGCCCGGATCATTGCGATTGCCCAGGCCCCGTCGCGGGACAAGCCAAAGATGCTGTTTCGCGCGGTGTTCCCGGCCCCGGAAGTGCACCTGTCACGGAACGTCTACGCGGACATGTCATTAAAAGGCCGCCTCCGGCTACACCGGGCCCGGTGGGCCCGGTTCCTTCGCGGGCTGCCGAGGATGCTCAAAGACCTCAGCCAGCTCCGTCGGGTTCGTAGCCGATAAGCCAGTGAAGTCCGTGCCGGTCAATCACCTGGCCATCGGATGCACCCCACGGCTTGGCGGCGAGGGGGTCCACCACCTGGCCGCCGACGGCGAGCTTATCGAACCACTCATGGAGGGTCTCGGGTTCGGCGGTCCCCAGCAACGAGAGCATGAGGCCTTCGAACCGGACCGTCTTCCCGCCGGCCGGCGCATCCGATCCGGCCAGGGCCACAGTGCCGCTGAGGACTCCGTGGGCGATGTGGTCCGGCGGCCCGTCGCTGCTGCCGAAGTCCTCCTTGGTGTAGAGGGCTAGCTCTCCACCGAAGACGTCGCGGTAAAAGGTGAGTGCTTCGCGCGCCGTGCCGGGGAAACTGACATAGATCTGCGGTGCCGTCATGCCCACAGCCTACACACTCGGATTTTCGTGACCGGCGCCCTGCCGGCGCCCCGCTGTCGCCCCACCGGCGCTCCGGCGGCGCTCCGGCGGGCGGCTGCGTCACGCCCCGAAGCTACCCCAACCAAACACCGCGGGTGCTTGACGCATCTCACGGCTTCCGCATATCCTGAACGAACGGTCGGTAATTATTTATCGGATATGCATAGGAGCAACCATGGCATCGCAGACCCTGCAGTCAGTGCCCGCTGAGTTCACGCCGGGACGGCAAGAAATCAGCGCGGAAGAGGCAGCCCGGCACGAGGCAGAAGGTCAGGCGTACTTTGACCGCGTCATGGCGGAGGACTCGCGCATCGAGCCCCGCGACTGGATGCCGGCGGGCTACCGCAAGACCCTCATCCGCCAGGTCTCGCAGCACGCCCACTCGGAGATCATCGGCATGCAGCCGGAAGCCAACTGGATTTCCCGCGCCCCCAGCCTGAAGCGCAAGGCCATCCTGATGGCCAAGGTCCAGGACGAGGCCGGCCACGGCCTGTACCTGTACTCCGCCGCCGAGACCCTGGGCCAGCCGCGCGATCAGATGATGCAGGACCTGATGGACGGCAAGGCCAAGTACTCCTCCATCTTCAACTACCCGGCACGCACCTGGGCGGACATGGGAGCCATCGGCTGGATGGTGGACGGCGCCGCGATCGCCAACCAGGTTCCGCTGTGCCGCGCCTCCTTCGGCCCCTACGGCCGGGCCATGGTCCGCGTCTGCAAGGAAGAGTCCTTCCACCAGCGCCAGGGCTTCGAGATCTTGCTGGAACTCTCGCACGGCACCCCCGAGCAGAAGCAGATGGCCCAGGAAGCCGTGAACCGCTGGTACGCCCCGGCCCTGATGATGTTCGGCCCGCCGGATGACGATTCACCCAACTCCAAGCAGTCCATGGCCTGGAACATCAAGCGCTTCAGCAACGACGAGCTCCGCAACCGCTTCGTCGGCATGATGATGGAGCAGGTCAAGGTCCTGGAGCTCACCCTCCCGGACAAGGACATCCGTTTCAACGAAGAAACCAAGAAGTGGGAGCACGGCCCGCTTGACTGGGACGAGTTCCATGAAGTCCTGAAGGGCCGCGGCCCCTGCAACGCCCAGCGCCTGGAACGGCGCCGCGAAGCACACGAGAACGGTACCTGGGTGCGCGAAGCCGCAGCCGCCTACGCACGCAAGCAAGCAGAGAAGGAATCCGCAGCATGAGCCCCGAAACCCCCGCCGGCAACGTCTGGCCGATCTGGGAAGTCTTTGTCCGCTCCAGCCGCGGCCTGTCCCACGTTCACGCCGGTTCCTTGCACGCGCCGGACGCAGCGATGGCGCTGCGCAACGCCCGTGACCTGTACACCCGCCGCAACGAGGGCGTGTCCATCTGGGTTGTCCCCGCGGAGGCCATCGCCTCCAGCGATCCGGACTCCAAGGGCGCCTTCTTCGAATCGCCCCAGGGCAAGGACTACCGGCACGCGACGTACTACACCAAGAGCGAGGGCGTGAAGCACCTGTGAGCACCTCACCCGAAACAACAACAGAAGCAGGCGGCCACGGGGACATCTCCGTGGGCGTCGCCACCGCCGGTACCAGCGGAGACGCCACCGCCAGCGCCACGCGCATCACGCCGGGTAACGCCCTCCGCCCGGAGGACATCGCGCTCGCCGTCAGCCGCGGCACCGCCAAGCCCACCGAGGACGTGGCCGAGTTCGCACTGCGCCTGGGCGACGACGCCCTGATCCTGGCGCAGCGCCTGGGCCACTGGATCTCCCGCGCCCCCGAGCTGGAGGAGGACATCGCCCTGGGCAACATCGCCCTGGACCAGCTGGGCCACGCCCGCTCCTTCCTCAGCTACGCCGGCGGAGCCCTCGGAGAGGACGGAACAGCCAAGAGCGAGGACGATCTTGCGTACTTCCGCTCCGAGGACGAATTCCGCTCCATCGAACTCTTTGAGCAGCCCAACGGCGACTTCGCCGTCACCATCGCCCGGCAGTTCGTGGTGAGCTACTACCAGTTCGAGCTCTACAGCCGGCTGACGAAGTCGACGGACGCCACCCTGGCCGGCATCGCCGCCAAGGCCGTCAAGGAAGTGGATTACCACCGGGACCACAGCGCCCAGTGGGTGCTGCGCCTGGCCCTCGGCACGGACGAATCGCGCCGCAAGATGATCCACGGCTTCAAAGTCATCTGGCCCTACGTGGACGAACTGTTCCGCGACGACGAACTCACCGCCCGCCTCGCGGCGGCGGGTGCCGCCGTCGAACCTTCCAGCCTGCGCGCGGACTTTGACCGGCTCACCGGCGAGGTCCTGGCCGAGGCGGAACTCGACGTCCCGCAGGTTCCTGCCGCCCTCGGCGGCGGACGCCGGGGCAAGCACTCCGAGCACCTTGGCTACATGCTGGCAGAGATGCAGGTGCTGGCCCGCCAGCACCCCGGAGCGAGCTGGTAGCCATGCCGGACATGTACGTCAGCCACCCCACCGCGGACGCCGAAAGCGCGGGCACCGCGGACAACAGGTCCGCGGAGCAGAAGGCCTGGGACCTCGCCGCCACGGTGTGCGATCCGGAAATCCCGGTGCTCACCATTGCGGATCTGGGCATCCTGAGGGATGTGAAGCTGTTCGACGACGGCCGCATGGTTCCCGCCGTACAGGTCACCATCACGCCCACGTACTCGGGCTGCCCGGCCATGGACGCCATCCGAGACGACCTCAGCGCGGCGTTCGCCAAGGCGGGCTACCCCAACGTGCACGTGGAGCTGGTGCTCAGCCCCGCGTGGACCACTGACTGGATGACCGAGTCCGGCAGGGCCAAGCTGAAGGAATACGGCATTGCGCCGCCCACCGGCCGCTCGGATGCGGCCCGCCACGCAGGCCCGATCCGCCTGCAAATGGCTGTGAAGTGTCCTCAATGCTCCAGCCTGAACACCAAAGAACTCACCCGCTTCGGTTCCACCTCCTGCAAGGCGCTGTACGTCTGCCAGGACTGCAAGGAACCGTTCGACTACTTCAAAGTTTTGTAAGGAACAGGTGCTCCCATGACTGTTGTCCGCCAGACTGCCGCCGAACAGGCCACGGCCACCGGCCGCCGTCGTGCGTCCTTCCACACGCTGACGGTGGCGGAAGTCCGCCGGCTCACGGACGATGCTATCGAGGTGACGTTCGGGGTCCCGGCGGAGCTTGCCGGCCAGTACGACTACCTGCCCGGGCAGTACGTGGCCCTGCGCACCACCATGCCGGATGAGAACGGCCAGCCGCACGAGGTGCGCCGAAGCTACTCTATCTGCGCCGAGCCGCGCAGCTTCGCGGACGGCAGCAGCGAGATCCGCGTGGCCATCAAGAAGGACCTGGGCGGGCTGTTCTCCACGTGGGCCAATGCCGAGTTGAAGCCCGGCGACCAGCTGGACGTGATGAGCCCCATGGGCGCGTTCGTCTCCAAGCACGGCCGCGACGGCAAGGCCGTGGAGCAGAACGTCATGAACTCCATGAACCACCCGGAGGACCTGGTGGGGGAGCCCGGCAGCTTCGTGGCCATCGCCGCCGGTTCCGGTATCACCCCGGTGATCGCCATTGCCCGCACGCTGCTGGCGGCGAACCCGGAGACCCGCTTCGACCTGATCTACGCCAACAAGGCCGCCATGGACGTGATGTTCCTGGAGGAGCTGGCGGACCTGAAGGACAAATACCCCAGCCGCCTGGCCCTGCACCACGTGCTGTCCCGCGAGCAGCGCATCGCGCCGCTGCTGAGCGGACGGATCGACTCCGAGAAGCTCCAGGCGCTGCTGGGCACCGCCATCCACGCGGACGATGTGGACGAGTGGTTCCTGTGCGGGCCGTTCGAGCTGGTGCAGCTATGCCGCGACACCCTGGCAGCCCGCGGCGTGGAGCCGGAGCATGTGCGCTTTGAGCTGTTCACTTCCGGGAAGCCGGACCGCCCCGAGGGCAACATCGGCCGGCCGGTGATCGCGGACGAGTCCAAGGAAACGTACAAGATCACGTTCAAGCTGGACGGCCTTGAGGGCAAGGTGGAGAGCCCCACCCATGCCCGCGAATCGCTGCTCAACGCCGCCCTGCGGGTGCGCCCGGACGTGCCGTTCGCCTGCGCCGGAGGAGTGTGCGGCACCTGCCGCGCCAAGGTGGTCACGGGTGCTGTCACCATGGACGAGAACTACGCCCTGGAGCAGGATGAACTGGACAAGGGCTACGTGCTCACCTGCCAGTCCCACCCCACCACCCCGGAAGTCACCGTCGACTTCGACGTCTAAGCCTTTCCACCCCGGCTGTCATGGCCACGAACAGGAGCCCCATGATCTCCCTCTCCATCGCCAGCGGTATTGCCGAGGTTGTGCTGAACGCCCCGCACAAGCTGAACTCACTGGACGAGCAGGCGCTGAGGGATTTAACACAGGCGTACGACGACGCCGCTGACGCCGCCTCGCGCGGTGAGGTGCGGGCGCTGCTGCTCAGGGGAGAGGGACGCGCCTTCTGCGCCGGCCGGGACATTGCCGGCGTGACGCCGGAGACGGACGACGTGCAGGGGTACCTGGGCGGGCTGCTGCAGCCGCTGCTGAAGAAGATGACTGAGTTTCCGGCCCCCACGTTCGCGGCGGCGCAGGGCGCCTGCCTGGGCGTGGGGCTGGGCCTGCTGCTGGCTACGGACGTGGTGTATGTGGCGGAGGACGCCAAGTTCGGTTCGCCGTTCGCCAAGCTGGGCGCCACGCTGGATTCCGGCGGGCACTGGTACTTCACCGAGCGGCTGGGCATGCACCGGACGCTGGACCTGATCTACACGGCGGAGCTGATGACCGGCGCCGAGGCCGTGGCGCAGGGCATGTTCAGCCGCGCCATGCCCAAGGACGAGCTGCTGGAAAACACCCGCGGCATCGTGGCGAAGGTTGCCACGGGCGCCACGGGTGCGTTCAACGCCAGCAAGGACCTTGTGGCCCACATCCGCGACCAGCGCCTTGGCCTCTGGGAGGCCATGGAGGAGGAGAACGCGGAGCAGGCCCGGCTGTGCAAGTCCGAGGACTACTCGGAGGGTTTCAAGGCGTTCCAGGAGAAGCGGACCCCGGAGTTCAAAGGCCGGTGATTGAGCCCGTCGAAATCAGGCTGCCGGATCGTCAACCATAGTCACGCTGCCTGTCAGTTCCGTCCACAGGTCTGATTCCGTGGGCAGGTTGGCCGGGCAGGCCAGGATCAGTTCCATCAGGCCGTCGCCGGCCGGCATGGACCGCAAGGCGATGCGGTACACCACGTCCACGTCGCTCTTGTTCTTGAACCGAAGTTCGGCTTCCTGCATTTCGATGACGCGGCCATCGGCGTTCCGCAGCTTGGTGTAGAGGGAGTCCGCGTCCGTCACAACGGTGACCGGCTTTCCCACCGTTGATTTGATGCCGTCGATTTCGAGCTGCATCGAGGCATTGGTGGCTTCTTCGTCGGTGGTTTCGGCGCGGGGCGGCAGGATGGCCTGGTGCGTAGTGAAGTTGCAGGGGCTTTCTTTGCTGCGGTACTGAATGGTGCCGCCTTTGACCTCTGACGTGGTCCAACCTTCCGGCATTTTGGTGGACCAGACAGGTGCCGAGGTGAAGTCGGCGTCCTGGAAGATGTAAAAGTCTTCTTCGCCGGAGGCTGCGGCCGAGGACCCGTCCGTCGTAGATTCCTCGGTGGCCCCGGCCGACTCCGAACTGCCCGCGGTCTCCGTGGGGCCGGGAGCCGCTTCTTGTTGTTTATTTGAGCCGAGGCCGCCCAGCACCATTACGCCGGCCACTGCCAGGACTGCCACGCCGCCCACGCCGCTTGCCACCCAGCCCCAGACGGGGAAACCGCGCTTGGGCGGGGCCTGGCCGAAATGTCCCGGCCCGGGCTGGCCGTACGGAGGCTGGTTGAAGTTGTACTGGTCCGCGCGCGGCGGATAGGGCGGCTGGCCGGGCTGCTGCCATCCGTTGTGCCCCGGTTGCGGCGGTACGCCAGGCTGCTGGTCGTTATTCATGATTTCCCCCAATATTCGTGAAAGTTGCACCCGAAGTATGTCCGAATATGCGTCGCCCTGCGATGGGCAGGCCTCCCCATCGACCCCGGTGATTGAGCCTGTCGAAATCGTCGAAATCTCGGCAACGAATTGCCAGTTTCCACAATCGATTTGTATGGTTCAGCTATGACTTTGGGGAAATCAGTAAGAAAAGCCGTCATTCCTGCTGCCGGTTTGGGAACTCGCTTCCTGCCCGCCACCAAGGCAATGCCGAAGGAAATGTTGCCGGTTGTTGACCAGCCCGCAATCCAGTACGTGGTGGAGGAAGCAGTTAGAGCCGGCTTGGATGATCTCCTGATGATCACCGGGCGCCAGAAGCGGGCCCTGGAGGACCACTTCGACAGGGCGCCTGCTCTGGAGCGGACGTTGGAGCTCAAGGGCGACATGGACCGTCTGGAGGCCGTTCAGCACGCGTCCAGCCTGGCCCCGCTGCACTATCTGCGCCAGGGCGACCCGAAGGGGCTTGGGCACGCGGTTTTGTGCGCCCGCCAGCACGTGGGGGACGAGCCGTTTGCGGTCCTGCTGGGCGACGACCTCATCGATGCCCGCGACGAGCTGCTCAGCACCATGATCGAAGTGCAGGCGAAGACCGGCGGCTCTGTTATCGCCCTGATCGAAGTGGATCCGTCGCAGATCAGTGCTTACGGCTGCGCGGACATTACTCCTGTGGACGGCGAGAACTACTTCCAGGTGAACCGTCTGGTGGAGAAGCCCTCCGTGGACGAGGCTCCGTCCAACCTCGCCGTCATCGGCCGGTACGTGCTGCATCCGGCTGTGTTTGATGTCCTCGAAGAGACCGAGCCGGGCCGGGGTGGCGAAATCCAGCTGACGGATGCCTTGCAGACACTGGCAACGTCTGATGGCGAGGGCGGCGGTGTTTATGGCGTGGTGTTCCGTGGGCGCCGCTATGACACCGGGGACAAGCTCAGCTACATCAAGGCGGTCATTTCCATTGCCTCGGAGCGCGTCGACTTTGGCGAAGACCTCAAGGCGTGGATGAAGGAATTCGTGATCGAATAGGCAAGATCACAAATTGCTTTTCGACGGGCTCAACGCCGGCTGGCGTTGAGCCCGTCGGCGTTTTAGCTCCCAGATACCCACCCGTGCTGCCACAGCCCCTATGACACAGCCGGCTGTGTTTGTGACAAGGTCCAGCGGGCTCGCGAATCGGTCGTGGAGAAAGAGCTGCTGGCCCAGCTCCATACAGCCGGAGATCACCAGCCCAAAGGCGCCCAGCTGCCAAATGCGCTTGCTCGGAAAGGCTTGGGAAGCAACTACGCCCACGGGCACGAAAAGTACCACGTTTGCTGTGGCCTCAATGAAGGAGTAATTAAGCCAACGTGGAATTCCCAGGGCGTGGATAAGGACGAGGAAGCCTGCTAGTTCGCCCTGCACGGGTTTGTCTACAGGGCTGGGCCAGAAGGCCACCAGCGCAAGCGGGACCAACATGGCAAGAAGGATTGCCCGCCAGACAGACGGCTGCTCCCAGTGCTTCAAGCGGGCCTCAGGACGTCCGGAGAAGTGCCAGGGTGGCTACTCCCAGCGCAGCAATGGCAAGGAGCCCCAGCAGAAGGTGGGGGAGTACCTGTGGAGGCGGAAGCGGCACGGCGAAGTCGAACTGCCAGCGTGGTCTGCGCCAATGTCTCCCCATAACTCTTATGAATACCACACTGCGGTGGTTGAGCTTGTCGAACCTTAAAAGCAGAGGGTGGGCGGTTCTCCGGTTTCCCGGAGAACCGCCCACCCTCTTTGTGCTTGTTGGTTAAGCCTTAGGCTGCGGCCTCAGCCTTGGCGCGGCGGCGAACCACAACTACCGAGGTTGCGCCGGCAGCCAGTGCGCCTGCGCCCACCAGGGACCACAGAACCAGGCTGGCGTCTGCACCGGTGTTGGCGAGGGCTGCGCCGCTGTTAGCCAGCGGTGCGCCACCCGCGTTCCCACGGCCGGCGCCTTGAACGGTGACCACCGCGGTTGCAGTCTTGCCCGAGGTGAGGCCGGTTGCGGTGAGCCTGTATGTACCGGTCTCGCTGATGCTGAGCGGAAAGGCGAAGCTGCCGTCGGCTGCAGTCTTGGTGGAGAACGTCTGGGGTGCCAGCGGAAGGGTGATCTTGCCGGTCACGGTCCGGCTACCGTTGGATGCTCCGGCGCCGGCGGCAGCCGGGCCGCCAACCGGGGTTACCGTGATGGACAGCGGCTCGTTGTTGAAGAAGAAGGCTGCGCGGCCACGGAAGGTGAATGTTTCCCCGGGGCCCGGTGAAGCAGTGCTTACTGCAACGACTGCCCGGTCGGCCGGGTATCGGTCTGTTGCCATCGCCGGAACGGCGCCGAGAAGTGCGATGGAACCTGCGAGTGCGATTGCTGTGAGTGTTTTCTTCATGAGTCCCCCTGAGACCGTAAAAACGATGTGTCACGTGATGTGGTGGAGATTTCCGAGTCCCCCGAGTGACCGTAGGTTGAAATCTCAATTGTGTGCCCAGAAAGACATTAGCACCCTGTGGCCGGTGTTACCAAAGTGCATCAAGTCGCTTTACTTAGTGTTAACGCGATGTCTATGTCGCCGGAACGCATTCTGCTGCTTGCGTGGCGAGAACTACGTCGTTGACCGGCTGAACAGTGGGCGTAACAACCAAATTAGGTACTGCGTGCTGGACAATTTTCCCGAATGTCAGTTCCACGGTGCTGCTTTGCCCTGGTGCCAGCGTCGTAGTCACGGATCCAACGGGCCGGAAGCTATGCATATGCGCAGCGAAGTCGGATTTCTCACCGTCGACAATTGCGTTTTCTACGTTGGATTGGACAGGACCATAAGCAATGACGTTGGTCTGGACCGTTCCCGGAGGCACACCGAAGGCGCCATCGCCAGTTACATAGGCTGGCAGGGAGCTTGCAGCGTCCGCGGGAGCGGTGTTGGTGCTGGTTATGCGCACTTTCACCTGCCCGTATTCATCACCAGTGCATTCCTCGACCAGCTGGACAGTTCGCTTGACGTAGTAGTCCATCTTGGCGCCCGTGCCATCGTTGAAGTAGACGCCGAACTGGGCTGGGGCGACGCTGGGTCCAGCAATCGAGCCGCTCAAAGGGTACTCGGCAATTGCTTTCTGCTCGTCCGGTCGACTAGACCAAAGAAGGACACGGCTCTCGGCTGTTCCACGCGTGAGGCCCTCGATGAGTCCCTTCGCGTCGCCTTTACCACTGGAGAGGGCTGCGAAGACTTCCTGCGCCACCCCGGCAAAGTAAGCATCCTGGAGTTTCGGCTGTTCGATTTTTGAATAGACATCAGAAAGTAAGGTCGACACAACGTTTTTACCGTTAAGTTCAGTTGGCAAACCGCCACTCGCCAAGGCAACAAGCTCTGGACTGCTGAGTTTGACCGGGCCCGTTGCGTCCAACATGTAGCCGAGCGTGACGGGGTCGATGGAGACCACGCCATCAACGTGCTGCCCTGTCTTTTTCTCCCACATAGCCTGGGCGGTGCGGGCTGCGGTGGGGAAGTCCGGCGTCAGGTTTATGTCTTGCATAAATTTTCCCAAACGCACCGAGTAGATCTCTTGCTGTTCTGTGTCAACGGGCAGGGCGGGTTGCATGACGCCCACATCCCCGGCGGTGCTTTGTTCCTCTAGGGATAGCTTGCCGTTGTCGAGGGACATTACCGCCAGAGCCCCGGGGATACCTCCGGACGCGCGAACTTCAGCATTATTTTGGATCATGAGCAAGTAATTCCGGGGACCGTCGGCGCCCAACATGCTAGGTGCGAGTTTCGAGGCACTGGCCGATGCGTCAAGGGCTCCGGTTACGCCCCGTAACTGTTCGCGGGCCCGCGTTAGAGGCTCAGCAACTTGCGGCACCAGGCTTGTTTCATCTATTGTTTCGAGCCGCTCAACCGACACCCGGACCGCGTGGGCTGCAGACATTATGCTCGGTGAGGCCTTCTGCAGTGGGGTCAAGTCCCTCCCTGCGCTGCTCGGTAGCAGGTTGTCCCAGTTCAACGAACCGAAAACGTTGACTAATGGTGCAATTCCCAGTGCTGTGACGTCCTCAGTTGAACGTGCAATCTCCGCTACGGCACTGAAATTTGGCCCAACAATCGGGGTCGCGGAGGCCAGCGTCCACAAGGGATCTTCAGCAGCACTACGTGCGCTTGCTGCGTGAGAGCGTAACTGTTTGACCGTTGCGGCAGCTTCCTCCGGCTTGTCAGAAGTGACGTTGTCCTTGAGCTGTGGAATTAGCTGTGCCACGGCATTGAGTTCAGCCTTGATGATAGACGCCCGGGTCCCGAGCCATCCTATGGTAGCTGCCAGAAGGACGGCAGCGCCCAATCCCAAAGTGGCGGCAAGTAAGGCACGGCGGCCAAACCGCCGACGTCTAATCTTGCGGCCGCCCGATTGGTTCGAACCTTTCTCCTTTTCAGGAGTAGGTTGTCTTTCATCCGTCATGACGAGCGGCATCCTTTCGGATTGGGGAGAGAAGAGAAACGATCAGTAGGCGCCAGTACTGTGGAAAACAGCCCGGACTGTTCTGAGGATGATGACGAGATCGCCGGCAAGGGACCAGTTCTCTACGTAATATAGGTCAAGCCGTACAGAGTCCTGCCAAGACAAGTTGGATCTTCCGCTAACTTGCCACAGTCCGGTCAGACCAGGTTTAACCAAAAGCCGGCGGCGGACATCGTGTTCATATGCCTCAACTTCTCGGGGCAATGGCGGACGAGGACCGACCAAACTCATTGAACCGGAGAATATGTTAAACAGTTGAGGGAGCTCATCGAGGCTGTACTTGCGCAGGAATCGTCCAACTCGAGTGACACGTGGATCATTCTTCATCTTGAAGAGGACGCCGTTGCCCTCATTTTTCTCAGCAAGATCGGTGAGTCTCGACTCGGCGTCAACCACCATGGAGCGAAATTTGAGCATCGGGAAGTGGACGCCTTCAATGCCAACCCTTTCCTGTCTGAAGAAAATGGGGCCGCGGCTGTCGATCTTCACCAACGCGGCTATGACTGCCATGACTGGCAGCGACCCTAGGATCAGCACTGCGGACACTATGACGTCGAATAACCGTTTCGCGACCCTCTGACCGCCTTCCAGTGTTGGAGTGGTGACGTGGATTAGTGGTAGACCAGCAACTTGTTGAGTATGAATTCGGGGGCCAGCGATGTCCGTTAAAGCCGGTGCCATTATCAAACCGACGTTTCGGGCTGCCAACTCCCAGCCCAGATGGCGCAATGTCTGCGGGTGCAATTGGACCCCGGCAGATACGGCGACGGCATCAGCTTTACACCGGTCGATTGCGTCCAATATCGAAGGCACGTCCGTCCCGCATCCAAGGACGGGCAGGCCATCATGCTGCTCGGTTGAAGTAGCCGACACGCCCGGTGTGTAGGCGGCCACTGGAAGGTAACCCGCATGCTGAGCACGTTCCAGCGACGTTGCAAGGTGCGCCACCGCGCTTGGACCGCCGAGAAGGAGCAGCCGGGACATACTGTCGCCTCGCGTTCTGTCCACACTCAGATGCTGACGTAGCAACCATCTACCGAGAAGCAAACCTGCCAGTCCCACTGGGAGCGCGATGCCGACATATCCTCGAGCCGTGTCTATTCGGAAAACGTAAGAGAAAATTGCGATGAGGCCGAAGAGCCATAGTGATGCCGCAGCGACTCTCTTGTATTCGTCCGGGCCAGCACCAAGAATGCGGCTTTGACGGCTGTTCCACGCCCCAAGCATGAACCACCAGAGTATAGCCAAGACTATGGACAACCACACATATGTCGATTCCTGGCCGGAAACGACGAAGCTCGGTTCGAGCCCAAACCGTACTATGAAGGCTCCCGCGACGGCCCAAACTACGACGCATGCGTCCACCAAGCCTAGAACCCGCGAAGTCCGGGCTCGCCAATTAGACACAGCGGTCACTTGATTCCCCAAAATGTAGATTCGCTCTCAACGGGACATTCCCGTCGACAGAATACAGTCGGCCTATCCATTCGTCGTAATTTCGGAGCGAAGCAAGTCGGTGCCCGACGCAACCAGGCTATAGCGCCCAGGTGCGGCATCAGGCGGCTCTCGGCAGCGCAATTCGCTGCTGGTTGCAGCAGGCGCACTGCGAAAGAAATCCGAGTACTCGTCTCACTTGCGCCGTCATATTTCGACACTGAGGCAGAGCGTGGATTGTCAGCATGACCAGCGGCAGGGGCGCGTCGGCTCCGGCGCGGCGACTGCGCGATACGGTCTCGGCTGCGCCCCGCTCCCGATTAGCAGGTCGAGCACCCAATGGTAGTCTTCAGTGCGAACGCCCGTGTCGTGGTATTTCTGGGTTAGACAAGAATTAGTGAAAGACCATGGGGGTTGGCATGCAGAGATCTGTTGCGATTATTGGAACTCGAGGGTATCCGAGTTTTTATGGTGGGTTTGAGACGGCGGTCCGCAAACTTGCTCCCTATCTCGCTGATCAGGGTTGGGGAGTGACTGTCTATGGCCGCCCGGGCGCAGTCAGGCCGGAAGACCCGGGGACTGATGCCCGCGTTGAGTCACGGATAACCGCTGGGCTGGACACCAAATCATTGAGCACACTGTCCTTCGGGCTAACGGCTGTCCTGGACGCTGTCGTGCGAAAGCCGGACGTCGTTCTCGTGATGAACGTGGCCAACGGATTCTGGCTCCCCCTGCTGAAGCTCCGGGGAATCCCAACTCTTGTCAATGTGGACGGGATCGAATGGGAGCGCGCCAAGTGGGGCCGGCTCGCTAAGACCATATTCCGCGCGGGCGCGCGGGCAACTGCCCGATGGGGAACGAGTATGGTATACGATGCACGGGCCATCGCCGAGCGTTGGCGCCAGGAGTTCGGACTCGAGGGCTTCGTGATTTCCTACGGGGGCGACGAACCCGGGACCCTACCAGCGCCGGAAGGTGTCACTTCTGGACGCTACGTACTTTTGGTCGCAAGGTTTGTCCCAGAGAACTCAATTTGGGAGTTCATAGAAGCTGTGAAACTGCTCCCCAAGTCCACGCCGGTGGTGATTGTGGGGTCGTCAGGGAATGGCGGCGAAATGGATAACGCAGTGAAGACCTTGGCGGAGGAGCGGCCCAATGTACAGTGGCTGGGTCATGTGCATGATCACGACCATTTGTTGGCGCTTTGGCAGCATTCCGGTGTCTATTTTCACGGTCACAGTGTCGGTGGCACCAACCCGGCTTTAGTACAAGCAATGGCCTGCGGTGCTCCCGTTGTGGCGAGGGATACAGTTTATAATCGCGAGGTCCTCCAATCGGCCGGCATATTCGTTCAGCCAACAGCACCGGAAATTGCATTTGCCCTTCAACAGGTCCTGAAGGACCCGGCGCGTCAAGAAGAGCTGTCGGTTCAGGCCAAGGTTCGGGCCGCTACAGCATATACGTGGGATGGGGTTTGCCGAGCCTACGAGCAAGCGCTCGAAGAAACGCTGGACGCGCAGGTAAGTAAGAAGCTTCATCCCCTGCATGGCCGGCTTGCCGGTAGAGAGCGACTGCGCAGATGACAAAAACTGTGTTGATAGATCAGTATGCTCTGAGCAAACTGGGCGCGGATAGAGGCCTCGGCCGCTACACCTCTCTCCTCACGACGGGCGTCGAGGCCCTAGAGCACCTATCAGTTAGGAAGCTATCACCCACCAGTTCCTCGGCGTCTGTTCCGGAAGTGGTTCGTATTCAGCTAGACATTATGAGATCGAAGCTTCAAAAAAGCGTCTCTTACCATGCAACTTCTGTTTATCACTTGCCGTTGATTAAAACTCGACCTTGGATCTGCTCCATCCAAGATGTGATAGCCCTGGATTTGGCTAACTATCGAAATCTTGGCGTCAAGTCCAAGCTTCTTTTCGCAAACGCCCGAAGGTCGAACCTCATCGTGGCAAATTCCGAATATACCAAGCAGCGAATTGTTGCAAAACTTCGGATCGCGCCCGAGAGAGTATTGACCTGTCCTCTACCGATCTCGGAGACGTTTCATGCCTTTCCGTCGGACAAGGACATGACTCGGGTCACGGCCCTACTCGAACAGCACGGCGTGAATATGTCCGGTCACTATGTAGTTGCGCTGGCCGATTTGAGAACCCCCGACCCTCGGAAGCGGTACCACTGGATCGACGAAGTGGCTGCGTCCTTAAAGGCTGTCAACCTCCCCATGGTCGTGACCGGCAGGGGTCTCTCACAGGAGAATTTTCCCAATTCTGTCGTCATCCCCGCCTTGTCTGATTCTGAGCTCTCAGCCCTTTATTCAAGAAGCACGGCAATGTATTATCCGACCGCATATGAAGGGCAAGGCCTTCCGCCCCAAGAAGCCATGGCGTCTGGTTGCCCTGTGATCGCATACAGGAATACGTCTGTTCAAGAGGTCGTCGGCTCAGCCAACTTCCTCCTCCAGGACCCCATACCTTGGGAGAACCAGTCGTTGGGGCTATCACTGCCCAAAAATGCAATCAATGAGATACTCGCCAGAATAGAGCACTGGACCATGTCCGCGTCTGCTCTAGCAGAGGCTCGACTTGAGGCGCGCGATCTGGCCGCCCAATATTCTTTCGATAGATTTCACCGCGATCTCGCCAAGATTTACGAACACGCACCTGGAGTCCCAGCATGAAGGCCGTCCTAAATGACTTTATCGGTGTACGCGGGAGGAGCGGCTCAAGCCGAGGTGCCAATCTCATATCTGAAGTTCTGGAATTGAATGCAGAATCTGTAAAGATTCTGCGCCCTACACGGGAGCCCAAAGGTCGGTTTTTTCGCTTATGTAACATGATTTCGTGGGACTTTTTGGTTGTCCCTTTTAGAGCCCGATTGCTCGGCGCCAACGTCGTTATTCATGCGACTAATACTGGGATCGGATTTGGGAAGACAAAATCGGTGGTCGTACTTCACGACACAATGGTTTTAGACCACCCTCGCCTTTTCAATCGGTTCTTTGTGGCATATGCAAGTGTTTGCATGGCGATTTCGGTCCGGTGTTCGGACCTGGTGGTGACTCCATCCCATCACAGCAAACGCAGGATTTTATCGAGATGGCCGGGCGCACGCGTGCGGGTAGTGCCTTGGCCGGCCTACTCGAATTCGGGGCAAGAGGCAGACTCCGTAGAGTACGTCGCGCCACAGCGTGCGCTGTCGCTAGACATTCTGGTCGTCTCGTCTATGGATAAGCATAAGAGATTGCCACTTGCTATTCGGGCAGTGGAAACTGCCCGCGCGGAGTCAGGCATCGACTTTCGACTCATTTTCGTTACACGCGACGGGAATGACAGCGAGGCATTCGAACATACGCGTGCGAAGGCCGATCCAAACGGTGAATGGATTGTCCTTCGGTCGGGGCTTGATGACTCCGAACTGACTGCTCTTTACCGGAACGCATTTTGCGTGCTGGTTTCGTCCCTAGATGAAGGCTTCTGTTTGCCGGCGCTGGAAGGCTGCGAAAATGGGGTCCCAGTTGTCCACGCAAACAGAGGAGCTCTGCCGGAAGTTATACCACGTCATGACAGCGCAAAGAGTGATCCTGACGAAGACCTAGGAGATCTGAAAGACCAGGTGCTGGCGCTCCTGTCAGAGGATCACTGGCGAGCCGTTCGTGATAAGGCACGCGCACACGCTGCCCGTTTTACGAAGTCCGAGTTTTCGAAGAACTGGTCGGCGGCACTGTCTGACCTAAGGCAGGACGCGTGAAGATCACCATAGCTCATGGGAGTAACGACACGTATGGTGCCAGCCGTGTACTGCTGCAGGAGATAGATAGCCTGTTGTCGTTGGGTCATTCCGTGCAGCTCCTGGTTCCCAATGGTGGTCCGCTCTGTGGGGAGATAGCCAAGCGGGGTGCAAGCGCGCAAATTACCATCGTTCCGCAGTTGCTTGTCCTACGTCGTTCAAATATAAAGGATGCATTGCGAGCTCCTCGGCTTCCCGACGAGATGGCATCCGCAGACATTGTGGTGGTGTGGACATTGGGCTTAGCTGGCTACATCCCTTTGCTCCGTTTGGCGCGCAAGAAGTTCTATGTTTCAGTCCACGAATTATTGGAAGACCGCCGAGCACGAGTCGTCTTTCGCATCCTCCTACGGGGAGCTTTTCCAATAACGGCATGTAGCTTCGCGGCGGCCGCATGGCTGAGGTCTCTGGGCGTTCGCGATGACCGAATCGTGGTGACGTACCCGGTGCTCAGTGCTTCGGAGGCCAGTAGCGCAGCAACTGGGCGCAAAGTCCAGAATGGGTCCGAACTGTTTACGGTTGCAGTTTATGGCAGGGTGAACGGCAGCAAGGGCCACCGCGAGGTAGCTCAGGCCTTCCAACATTCAGGGATGACAGATCCGACTTGGCGGCTGGTCCTAGCCGGCGCACCATTTCCAGGCCAGGAAGCCGCGTTGGATGAAGTTATGCCCATAGTAGACTCCGATTCCCGGATCACATACGCGGGAGAGGTCGCATCATTGCGAGAACTTCACCCGAAGGTTGATCTCGTTGCTGTCTTCCCGACGAAGCCCGAGTCTTTTGGTCTGGTTCCTGTAGAGGCTTGGGACTGCGGTATTCGCAGTATTGGTTACGCTGAAGGAGGGGCTGCGGAAGTGCTACAGCTCGTTGGCGGCATAGTCATAAAAAGAACCACATCGGACGTCGAAACAATCGCGGAGGCCCTGGCCGCCACTCGAGCAGACTGGGACGCGTTGGAAAAGTTGCCGAAGAGCGAAGGCGTTCGATCTGTGCTTTCATTTCAAAACCGTGCCGATAAGTTGTCCGCAGTCTTAACCTCCTTGTCAAACCCGAAAGTCTCCTCTAGGGGTTGCGCGGATCCTTTATTGTCGACCGACAAGGGCGAAGGATGATGGGCGACGTGACAGAATCGCTGCCGCACGGTCCATATGTTGTCCTGGGCGGCCCGCCCTTTGAGCCCTCGGCAAATCAGACTTCTCTGCAGATGTTCGACGCAATAGGTACTCAACACCCCGTTCTTTACGTATGCAGAAGGTACCAGGGGTCGATTATCAGACGCATATTCAAGGGCGCTCTAGGCAGGACCTCCACAAAGCTTGGCCCGGGGCTAAGTCGCTTGGACTCGAATCGCTTCTTGCTCGTCCTACCCCGGATAGTAGACCTACTTCCGCTAATTCATCCTGAGGCGTCAAGAAGACTGGTCTCCCAGGTTATCCAGTGCAGTGTCCGAAGAACGATTTCAAGGCTCCGGTGGGAAAGGCCCGTCCTCGTTAGTTACTGGTGGATGTTTCCAGAGCTCGTCAGTATGAAAATTTGGCGGCGCCGCGTGTTCGACGTCATCGACCGTCACTGGGGTTACGCATACGAGCCAAACTCGAAAGTGCGCCAACGGAACTTCGATTTGGCAGCAGAAACCGCTCGTGTCTCTGACAAGGTCGTGTGCGTCTCCGAGGGCCTTGTGACGGAACTAAGCGGCAACGTCGCACCCCAGTTATTACCCAACGCCATCGACCTCGAACGGGTGAAGCGTTCAGCTGTGAATGGTCCTGGCGTCCGCTCGAATACGGCAGTCTATGCCGGCGGCTGGAACGAAAGGTTGGACCACGAGCTTTTAGCCGAACTCGTTCGAAGAAATCCGGAGTGGCAATTTGCTTTTGTCGGGGCTGATCCCGATGAAAGATTCTCGCATTTCAGTAATGTCAAGTTCTTCGGGGATGTTCCCTACGACACCGTCCTGCGTGAGCTGTCGCAGGCTCGAATCGGTCTCATTCCGTTTGTCTCCAACTCATTCACCGAGTCTAGTAATTTCCTCAAGATATTGGATTATCTTGCTTCTGGCGTCACGATAGGTGCTACCGATCTTGCTAGCCTGCGCGAATGGAATGAAAGATATCCGGACACATTCAAGATTCTGGAGAATCTCGAAGAATGGGATGAGCTCTTTAGTTGCGCCGGTGATGCTGATTTACGAACAAGTGACTTGCTTGAGGGTGGAGATATGATTCGCTATGGAACAATGACACGAGCGCTTTCACTTGTCTCGACAGCCTGATGTACTGTGGTCGTTCTCCACATGCGGATTTTTTCTAGCTGGGCCACATCGAACTGAAATGAGCAGAATTAGATGGATTTAGCCGGTGCGCTGGTTGTCATAATCGGCGTCGTGTTGGCTGCATTTTTCGTGTCTTCCACCAGACGGCTGTCTTTCCTAGTCATCCTTGCTGCTTTTGTTACTCGGCCTGCATTTGACGTTGGAGGACTCAACATCCGGTTGGAGCTCATCGTAGGCGGCTTGTGCTTACTGCGCATCATACATGACGTTCTATCTCGTTCCGGACGACCCCTCTCCGCCGCTGTCAGATGGTCTGTTAGCTGTGTGGCAGCCTGGTTAATGTTTGCTGCCGTCACGTCGCTAAACATTCCGCCGATGCCGCAGAAGTCTTTGTCCGTACTGATTTGGTGTGTGCTCAACGTCCTTACTGCTGTATGGATTGCTCGCACTCCGAATTCTTGGTACTGGATAATTCGTTGGGGATCCATGGCTGCCTTAGTCTGTTCAGCATTGGCGATAGCCTTTTGGATAGCAGCTACGTTTTCACTCTTCAATTTTGGTGTGCAGGCAGATCCCGCATATGGAGGTTTTGCCGCTTATGTCTTTTCTATAGAAGCCAATATTCTCGGCGGACTGCTTTGCCTGTGGGCATTGATTGCCGTCTATAATCCGCTGAGTGCCGTTCCGCCCTTGGTTAGGTTGGTGTTGGCCGTCTTGGTGCCCGTAGCTATTGTGGCTACACATACGCGGGCAGCCTTGGTCGCCTATGTCCTCGGTCTTCTGGCGTGTCTTATTTTGAGGCCGGACGCACGGAAAGTTGCGGCCGCATCCGTGATTGTTGGTGGCATCTCGGCCACGATCTTGTTATTCAGCGGCACGGACAAGGGACTAGGTAAGTTTGCTGACGTCTTTGATATCGATGGGGGGACGGGCGGGCTCAGATATCGCGTGAATAATGTGGCGTTAGAAGAATGGTGGTCATCGCCCAACCGACTAGTCGGCTTGGGATGGAATAGTTTTGGTCAACGCCACATCGACGAAACCCAGCCGGCGCTCCTTGTGCCTGGATATATCGGTAACTTGCCAGTACAGATTGCCTACGATGCTGGATTAATTGGTATTTTGTGGGTCGGCTTGGCAGTTGCGGCGGTCGTGCTGTGTGTCGTTAGAAATAGGCGTGTTGGTTTGTTGCTTGCTTTTGCTGTCCCTTACCTCTCATTCTCGATTGCAACGAGTGCATTATGGCTGCTGGAGACGTGGATTTTTGTGGGGCTTGCGTGGGGTTGGAGTTCTGCGGTTGGGAGTAAGTTCAATACGATTAGTTCTCGACGCGATAGCTCTCGTATGCAGTTGAAGTTGTCGGGTGATTCCCTGAATGCGCACTAAATTCTTCAAGGACGGAGCGTTACTCCTTGCAGCAGAACTGGTTTCTCGGCTCCTGGCTTTCTCTGTCTCTTTCGTGCTTGCGCGACAGATCGGTTTGGAGGCACTGGCTGTTCTGGCTCTGGCGCAGTCCATCATTGCGTACGCCACGGTCGCCGGTGACGCTGGTCTAGGAACTGAAGCTGTTCGGCGAATCGCCAGCGGTGAGCGGTCGGATGCTGTCGTGCGCGAGACCGCCAGGCTGCAGATATTTTTCGCCCTCTTGGCTAGCGCGCTCGTCGTTCCAATTGCTTTCGCACAAACTAGCTCGCTTGTGGCCATTGGCCTAGCTCTCGGTCCGCTGTTAGTGGCGGCGTCAGCCACATATGTGCTGCAGGGTCGTCTGGACGCTAAAAGCCTGGCAGTATCCCGCGTGCTTGGCAACACAGTCGTTGGTGCGATGGGTATTGTGACGAGTCTTATGGGCCTGCCCCTTTGGGTTATTGCAAGTTCATATAGCGTGGGGGCATTGGTCACAATGCTGTACGTGAATCATCGGGCGGGGGTTGGTCCCACTCAGATATTTGGCCGGATTCCTTGGCGGTCTCTTAGCGTCGGCCGTTCGAAATACTTGGCGCTGGCTTCTTACACCGTGATCCTCCACGGTTACTCTTCGTGTCTGATAATCATGGCTCAGAACTTCGGTGGCGGTTCGCAGCTTGTTGACGTGGCTCTGGCGACGCGTATATTGCTGCTGCTTGTGATTCCGGCACAGCTCTTAGGTTCCCTACTGCTTCCCCGATATTCGAGGGTGGCTATATCTATGAGATCCCTATGTCTTCATATCGTGTCTGTTTTGATACTTGGTGGCTTCATATCACTCGTGGTTCATCTGACCGCGAAATGGTTTGTTCCTCTTATGTTTGGTCCGGAATCCGTCGACAGTGTGAGGGCAGTTGAGACGATTTCTCTGCAGGTGCCGCTGTCACTGGCGAGCACAGTGCTCATTGCCTTCTTCCTGGCCGCGGGACGCTTTTCGACACTAGCGGGTATTTACGCTGCTGTCTTGGTTGTGCAGATAGGCTTGGGCTTTTTTCTTAGGAATTTTGAGTCTTCAGAGTTCGTGATGGCACTGGTTCTGAGTGAGTGGATCTTTGTGCTCTTGCTACTGACCGCGCTCTTGCTGAACCCGGGCGCAGGTCGTCGAAGGGCCACTAAGAGACGAACGGCTACGTCACCAGGCACCCCACCGCTGAGGGCAAGCTCTACCTCTGTACGTTGAAGAACGTCTATTCCGGCAGGGTCGTCGAGTACTAATGGGGCGCTTCACGGTTGGTGGGGAATTGATTTCGTGTCGTAGCTAAAAAGGGGGCCCGTGGCCCTGCTGGGATGAGTGTGTCTAGCATTCAACCAGGAACAGGACCACGAGCCTTGAATGAGCCTACCGGGGCGGCGGTCGACGCTGCCACCAGCATCTTCAACCTGCCCGACTACCGCGTCATCTCGGCCACCGTGCTGGCTGACGGCCGGCGCCAGATCATCGTTGAAACAGACCAGCCACCGGGCTGCCCGAGCTGCGGTGTTGTCGCGACGCGGCGGAAGGAACGGCGCTTCCAGCGGATCCGGGACATCCCTGTCGCCGGCGCCGTGGAGGTCCTCTGGTCAAAGTACCGCTGGCACTGCGAGGAACGGGCCTGCCCGCGGCTTTCGTTCTTTGAATCCACCGCCCAGGTCCCGCGCCGCGCCCGGTCCACGTCCCGGCTCCGGGACCACGTCGTGGACGCGGTCATCACTTCCGGGCGGCCCGTCTCCGAAACCGGCCCTTCGCAGATGAGCATGGTTAGGGCCGGCTGAGCCCCCGCGGCCCGGCGTTCGACGTTTTCGGTGCGGCGTGTTGCGGTGAGAAAGAGGTCAGGGCCTCTTTGAATTGGTTGCGACCAAGCAAACCAATACCCAAAAGAGACCCTGACATGAATAACTCTATGTCTTGTTCTGGTGGCCGCTGGTGCACACGCGCGGATGCTCTGCTCGGTGTCGAGGGCCTCCACATCAGGTCCGTCACGGCAAGCGCGAACGGCCTGGTTCTGCGCGTCGAAACCGGCCGAAACCCTCAGCGGCTGCCCGGACTGCGGCGTCATCGCGATCGGCCACGGACGCCGCCAGGTCCGGCTTCATGACATTCCCTGTTTCGGCAGGCCGGTGCAGCTGCTGTGGGCCAAGCGCGTCTGGCGCTGCCCGGACCCGGACTGTCCGGGGAACACCTTCACCGAGGAACACCCGCTGGCAGGGCCGGGGGCGAAACTCACGGCCCGAGCAGTGGCATGGGCGACCGACGCGCTGCAGCGTTTCGACACCTCGGTCTCAGCCTTGGCCCACCAGCTCGGCGTCTCCTGGCACACCGTCTGGGACGCCATCAAGGCAGAGGCCACCAGGCGCATCGGCATCACGGACCGGCTGGCCGGCGTGAACGCGCTCGGCGTCGACGAGCATGTCTGGTCACACACGGGCCCGCCGGGATCCGGCATGGTCACCGGGATCGTGGACCACACCCGTGACGCCAACGGGATGGTGCATGCCCGGTTGCTGGACCTGGTTCCGGGACGGTCCGGGAAGGCCTACGCCGACTGGCTCAAAGACCGCGGTGCCGGCTTCACCGCCGGGATCAAAACAGCCGCCCTGGATCCGTTCCGCGGCTACGCCAACGCGATCCGCGACGAACTACCCGAAGCCATCACCGTGCTGGACGCGTTCCACGTCGTGAAGCTCGGCTCAGCCATGGTCGATGAAGTCCGCCGCAGGGTCCAGCAGGACACCCTGGGCCACCGGGGCCGTAAGGGCGATCCGCTCTACGGGATCCGCAGGACCCTGCAGATCGGCGCTGAACACCTCACCGACAAACAGGCCGCCCGCCTCGATGCGAAACTCGCCGCCGGGGACCCCGACCACGAAGTCACTCTGGCCTGGCAGTGCTACCAAAAGCTCCGGGCGATCTATCACGCCAGACCGGAACGGGGCAGGGAACTCGTCAACGAGGTCATCACATCATTCCCCACCTGCCCGATTCCGGAAGTCGCCCGCCTCGGCCGGACCCTCAAACAATGGAAGACCGCGATCCTCGCCTACTTCGACACCAACGGCGCCTCCAACGGGCCCACCGAAGCAATCAACGGCGTCATTGAAACCACCCGCAGAATCGCCCGCGGCTTCCGCAACTTCACCAACTACAGAATCAGATGCCTACTCGCAGCCGGCGGCCACCGCCCCTACCGGAT
Source organism: Arthrobacter sp. SPG23 (assembly GCF_000876655.1). Taxonomy (GTDB): domain Bacteria; phylum Actinomycetota; class Actinomycetes; order Actinomycetales; family Micrococcaceae; genus Arthrobacter. The sequence continues at coordinate 20,871 of NZ_JYCN01000025.1, read as the reverse complement.
CAAATCGACCAACCATGCCTAAATGCGAAGGGCCGGGAATTGATTGCGTGCCGCAGCTGAAAGAGGGACCCGTGGTCCTGCTGGGATGAGTGTGTCTACCGTAGAAACATGAACAGGACCACGAACGTGAAGGAGGCTACCGGGGCGGCCGACGCTGCACCATCATCTTCAACCTGCCCGACTACCGCGTCATCTCGGCCACCGTGCTGGCTGATGGCCGGGGCAGATCATAGTCAAAACAGACCAGCCACCGGAATGTCCCTTCTGCGGTGGCGTCGCGACGCGGCGGAAGAAACGGCGCTTCCAGCGGATCCGGGACATCCTTGTCGGTGCCGGCGCCGGCGAGGTCCCCTGGTCCAATCACTGCTGGTACTACGAGGAATTCAAATGTGCCCGGCCTTCTTTCTTCGAATCCACCGCCCAGGTGCCGCGCCGTGCCCGCTCCGCCGGACGGCGCCGGGGCCACGCCGTTGACGCGGTCATCAGCTCAGGTGATCAATGAACATCGGTTCCGGTCCGTGCGGAGGGCAAGGGCAACTGCCGTTTTGAAGCCAGGAAGCGGCGAAAGCGCCGCCCGGCCCCCAGAAGCCGCATTAGGAACGGGTAGTTACACATCGGTGACGGCGAAGTCGGATCTGCCGGCGCCGTGGCGGGGTCGCCACGGCGCCCCAACTGGATCGGAGCGGACGTGGATGCCGATACCGAGCAGCGCATCGGCAGCGTGCACCAGCGGCCACCGGACCAGATGCAGAGTCATTCATGCCGGGGTCCGTCATGACATTGGTTTGATTGGTTACTGCCAATTCAAAGAGCCCTGCCCTCTCTATTCGCGCCTGGCCCCAACGACGAGCACTCCGACGCAGGCACTCTCAGACCGCCCAACCAAGCTTATTTGCGGAGTAGCTCCTTTTCAGCGGACCTTTGATCCGGGAAAAATACTAGGTAGCCGGCCGTCTGACATTTCCGAGCCTGTCTCGGAATCAGACCAGTTGCTTTCTTCGCCACTTCGCCCTGCGCTGGGGAAGTTCTTGGTGGAGCGTTTGGGACGCCGCGCTGAAGGGGTTTCTTCCGTTGTGTAATAGGAGTATGAATATGCGTCGGGTCCTTTCAACGGTAGCCGATTCAGAATCACGCCCAAAACGTTGGCCTTAACCAGCTGGAGGGTCTGGAGCGCTTTCTCCAGATCCTGTCGTTTGACCTTTTGGGAACCGACGACAAGCAAGACACCACCGACGTACTGTGCCAGGACCGCAGCATCGGTGACCGGCAATAGCGGCGGGGCGTCAATCACGATTGTGTCAAATGATTCTTCGAGCTCCTGTAGGAGTGACTGCATCTTTTCCGATCCAAGGAGTTCGCTCGGATTGGGTGGGATTTGTCCCGAAGCCAACACAAAAAGTTGGTCGGTACCCCAAGGCTGAAGTAGATCATGCACATCAGCTTGACCGACGAGCGCTGTAGTCAACCCGGCGTTTCGATCCAGACCCAGGTAATCACTGACAGCGGGTCGACGAAGGTCGGCGTCTATTATGCACACGGTCTGTCCAGCTTGAGCTAACGCTATCGCGAGGTTCGTCGCCGAGGTGCTCTTGCCCTCACCGGGTAGAGAAGACGTAACCAAGACCGTCTTTGCGGCTCCCGAAACGTTGGCGAATTGAAGGTTGGTCCGTAGCTGCCGGAAGGACTCAGCACGCGGGCTTTGCGGCGCCGTTTGTGTCAGAAGGGGCTTCTTTGTTGCATCTTGATCGAAAGCAATCGCACCTAGGATGGGTGAATTCGACACCTTCCGGAAGTCTGCCTCTCCTCGTATGCGATTATCAAGGGTGGTTCGTAGGACAGCGAGGCCTATTCCAGAGATCAGGCCAACCAAGATACCGAGGACCAGATTCAGACGCGTGTTGGGTGCGGACGGTGAGGTTGGCGCTGTAGCGGGAGTGATGACTGACGCGCTTACCGGTGAGATCCCGCCAGCTTTAGGACGCTCCAGAGAGTCGATCCCCTTTATGAGGCTATCGGCCACGGCTTGAGCTATCGCAGCAGCTTGGACGGGCGAACTATCGTCAACCTCTATATTGATTAGCACAGTACTCGGTTCGGATGTCGCCCGGACCTTGCTGGCAAGGAGGCCTGCAGGTACGTCCAGTCCTAGCGAGTCGATGGCCGGCTGAAGGATGACCGGCGTGGTGACAGTCTTCACATACGACTGGACTCGAGCCTGGCTAAACGTGTTGCCCTGTTGAAGTTCGCTGACGCTGCCTGAGCTCTGTATCGCCACAAAGAGTTGTGTTGCGGCCGTGTAAGTCGGTTTGACCGCCAGCGAAGCAGCGCCCGCTAGGACAAGCCCGATCAGAGTTGATGCAACTATCAAATGCCAGTTGCGACGCGCCAAGCGCAGATAGTCATGCAGATCCAATCCAGTTCCCCCTGAGAGATAGCTCGCGTCCTGGCTCCGTGCGCGTAGGCGCATCGGTCTTAATAGTGCGGTCCACGATATTCTACCGGTCAAACTCGGTCGGGACTGCCGGGGATTTCGTTGACTCGCGGGGTTCAGTGGTGCTAGAGGGTCTTGGGGTGGGCTATTGATTGACTCAAAGCCGATCGGCTTCTTCGCTGATACGTTTTCTCGATCCAGCCACGATGGCCAAGGCGCTGATCTCATCTCGCGTTAGCTCTCCAGCGCGTTGTTCTGCAGGAGTGAAAAGAACGATTCCACGGTGACATTGTCTGCACACGCGTCGATCCGTTGCATTGATTCTTTGAGCCCCGTGCCCTTCGACGTCCGCACGAAAGCGTTCGAGTGGAATGGGACCTCCAATCTCGGAATTCGAAGAGCGCTCGCGTGTGGGAGGGCCGAGACGGCCAGTGACGCTTTCATCCCGGATTCGCTGGAGTAGCCCACAACCCCGGTTCGGGTAGAGGTCTTGGGGTCCACAGGTATGTCGGACATGCTGGGCAACAGCCCCCAGTGCTCGACGTTATGCTCCCCGTTGGGGACGTAGCAGGATTTGAGGAAGGTGGTCTCCACGGCGGTCCCCCGACCGTTTGATCGTGATCGCACCGAGTGAGCAACCGGTGTTCTACGCCGGTGCTGTTCGTCCTAGGGGTGAACCGGGCTGCCCCCACCGTCGGTATTGGCAGCCAACTCAGGTCACGGCGCTGGCCCGGCTGTTACTAGGAAGGCTACTTTTCTTGGAAGCTTAAACGGACTTTCGGAAACCTTGCGAGTGGTCCAGTACTATCAGCCTCATGTCTAAATTGGGGGTGCGGCTGGGATACATGCCGCAGTTGGATGGTTTGCGTGCACTGGCGATAGGACTTGTGGTGGGATACCATCTGGGCGTGCCATTGACTTGGGGTGGGTTCCTGGGTGTCGATGTGTTCCTGGTCCTGTCAGGGTTCCTCATCACGTCGATCCTCTTGGGGGAGCGACTGACGACTGGGCGGGTTCGTCTGGGCCGGTTCTGGTGGAGGCGGGTCCTACGCCTCTTCCCCGCGCTGCTACTGATGGTCACTGTCGCAGTCGTTGCTTCTCCCGTGATAGGTCGTCCAGGTGAAGGGGACTACCTGATGTCTGGCTTCGCCGCGGTCACTTACACGTCCAACCTGTTCGTTTCCTTCGGGGCGATTAAGCTTGGGGCGCTGGACCCGACGTGGAGTCTCGCGCTGGAGGAGCAGTTCTACCTTGTTTGGCCGATCGTGCTCATTGCTGTCTACAGGTTCCGGCGCAAGGTGAGCTTCACTGGCAGGCTGCTCGCGGGGCTCGGTGTGGCTGCTACAGGGTCGTTCTTCCTGATGTGGGCGCTGTTTGAGGTCCGTCCCGACGGGCTCACACCCCTGTCGTACTATCGTCCCGATGCCCGCGCTGGTGGACTCCTCCTCGGCTGCATGTTGGCAGTTGCGTTCGTGAATGAGGCTGGGCGTCGGCTGATGGAACGTTGGGGGCGGCCGGCGACATGGGTTGGGTTGGCTGTTCTGCTAGCACTAGTCGCGCTGATGCCGCATAACTGGCCTCAGCAGCCGGTTACGTTCGGCGTGCTGATCCCTTTGGCTTCCGTCGCGGCGGCTCTACTGATTGCCGGGCTCGCGTCCAGCAAGACCCTGGCGTCCACGGCGCTATCGTCCGCCCCTGCTGTGTGGGTGGGGCGCATTTCGTACTCGCTGTACTTGTGGCACACCCTGGTCTTCAGGGCTACTGACCCGTTCTTGGATGGTCCGGGGGGAAAGGTGCTTCAACTGGTTGCGGCGGTTGCGTTTGCCACAGCCAGCTACTATCTGGTGGAGCGTCCGTTCCTGCGGCTCAAGGACCGTTTTGAACCAGACGTTTCCGAGAGACGTGAGGCTCAGCGGGTCACGGTCTAGACGCCAGATATCACGTGACGGCGTCGACGGCCAGGTCGTCCAGACCGAAAGTGCGGAGGGCGGTGGTCCCGCTGATACCGACATGACCGATCGTCTGGATGGCAGTATCGGTGGCAACTAGGACGAGGACACCGTTCTTGCGGACTTCCAATGAGCCCTTGTAGCACCTGAAAGCCACCCGGTCTTGAGCAGCGGCTGTGGCGCCGGTGGCCAACGTTGTCTGTGCCCCGCTAAGGCGCCTGGCAATAGATAATGCCCCGCCTATTCCCACGACCATCCGGTACGTGTCCGGCGAGCCGGCCACTGTCGGGCGTTGGCGGTGGATGTCCACGAGCAGGTTGTCACCCACGGGTACGGATGTAAGTGTGAAGCTGATCTCCATGTTCATCGTCTGCTCCGGGATGTTGACCGAGAAATTGCTCAGCGGCCCAGCTCCCCTCGCGATTGCGTTGGCTACAACTGCGACTTGGTTGGCGCCGTCTTTGGCCCAGGTTCTAGTGGCTCCGCCCAGCATTGCGTCTGCGGCGCGGCCGCCGATGTCGGCTTCGTCTGGACCGGAAAACGTATCAGAAGTGATGCGTGAATTGACGACCGTGGGAACGGCCATGGGGACGGCTGCGCTCGTTGCCATCTTGGCTGGGGGTATGCGCAGGGCCCGCGTGAGGAGGTCAGCCATCATGCGGTGGCCAGAGTCGGTCTGGTGGACGAGGTCAGTGTCGATTAGTCCGTACGGATCATCGCCCGGAATGTTGGCTGCCGTGTAAAAGCCGGAAAGGTCCACGAACATTATGTTCTCTGACGTGGCGGCGATGTCCCGTAGCGCATCCCCGTAGTCGCTCCATAGGTACGTGCCCGTCACATCAAACCGGTGATATGAGTGCACCAGGATTTGCACGAAGGGCTTCTCGGAAAGTGCGGCGAGCTTGCTCACACGCCCCAACACGGCTGCTTTGTACGTGGTGGGTGGAAGGTTGGACGCGTAGTCGTTTGAACCGATCATGTGCAGAACCATGGCAGGGGAAAGGCTCATGATGCGTTCAGCTTCGGTGTCGCTCATGTAGGTTTCGCTAGAGGTGCCCCCTTGCGCGCCGTTGTATGAGTGAACACCGGGTGCCGCGCTAGGCGTGCCCCAGAGCGCTTCGGTGTGCACGACGACGCCGGCCTCAGTGCCCCCAGGGGCTGGGAACGCGGCTTGGATCGCGGCCGTCAGGATGTTGACGTATCGGCGGCTCTCCGCCGTGGCGTTGTTGCCGGCCGTGGTGGAGGATCCGGTGAACACGATGTTGCACGCGGTCACGCTGCTCGAGGCGAGGCCAGCGAACAGTAGGCCTACGGCTGCGTTTTCTTTCACTTCGTACGTTGCTGACAGGTCAGGTAGTTGGGCCGATGGCACCTTGGCGTGGTCGTCCAATGTTGCCACGCCGAACGCCTGACCCTTTTCCGCTTTGGGAACGTACGTGGCGGCCGCAAGGGCATCGCTGGTTTCCGCTTCGGCGGCCGGCGCTCCGGCAATGGAAATAGCAGAGGCGCCGGTCAACGCAGTTACCAGTGCCCCAATCCTGAGCAGCCCGCGGCGTTCTATCTCGCCACCCGTGTCCGCTGTTCCTAGAGTCAACATGTGAGCCTCTCAATTCTCCCGAACTGTCTTCTCTAGAAGGTATTAACTTTGGGCAAATCTAAACACCGTGGTGACTACGCGTTTATTTGAGTCACCAATACCTGCGTGGGCGGGCTCTACTCTTGCCGCAGGGATGTGACTTGCGTGTAACTCCTGTTACTGATGTTCTTTAAGTTGAAGCCGATCCGGCAAACTGGGGGTGTTGAGATGAACTTAATTGGCATGCAGAGCGGGCGAACCGCGCCAATCAAACGCACGACGGGGCATGAGGCCTGGGCGGATGTTGCTCGCGGTGCTGCAACAATCCTGGTTGTACTCCTGCACGTGCGGGAGTGGCACTACCTGTTCTTGGGGTGGCAGTTCCCGGGCCGCCCAGCATGGGACGCATTCATTGCAGTTTCCGGGACTATTCGGATGCCTCTGTTTTTCGCGATCTCCGGGATGCTCGCCCACGGCGCCGTCATGAGGCCCTGGCAGCAGGGTGGCAAGCGCCGGCTTGTGAACGGCGCTTTCCTCTACGTGGTGTGGCTCTCGATCTACGCGTTGTTCTACGCACCGCTTCCTGACATGCCAGAGGCTGTCCATGGAGTGGGCGATGCGCTGCTGCAGCTCGTCGCCCCGCATACTGCGCTCTGGTATCTATGGGCGCTAGCCATGTACTTCGCACTAACCAAGGCTCTCCGGAACATGAACAGGTGGCCGGTGCTTGCGGCTGCCGCAGCACTTTGCGTGGTCGGGTCTTCTATCGTGCTGCCTGACTCTTTCGGAATGTGGCAGTCCATCCTGAAGAACCTTGTGTATTTCATGGCCGGCGCCTACGGCCCATGGTTGCTCCGATCGATATCGGATGCCACGTCTTGGAAGACTCTGACAGTAGCGGGCGCGGCCTTCCTAGCTACCACGGCTGGACTGTTGGCGGCGCCCGACTTTGTACACTGGTTCGGCGCTGACCTTGTCGCCGGTTTGATTGCTATTGTCTTCGCCGTGCAGTTGGCAACCGTCGCCACGCGGTGGCAGGTGCTGCGGCGTCCGTTCGCTGCCGTGGGGCAGCGAGCCTTGTCGATATTCCTGATGCAGGCGCTGTTTATCGCCCTTCTGAACGCCCTTGCACTCGGCGTCATGGGCGATTCTTATGGGGCTGCAGTCAACGGCACAGCGCTTGGAGCAGCGTACCCAGGCATCGCCACTGTAACCGTAGTTGCCGCGTGCCTCGGAGCCCACAGGCTACTTCTGTTTGTACGCGCCAAATGGCTCCTAGAAGCGCCCGCAAAGTTGGCCAGCTAGCAGGCTGCGGTGATCCTCCATATGGGGCGTCGCACGCCGACTCGCTCGCTATCGTCACTTCCGGCCCTGCTGGTTGCCCGGGCTGCGGACATGAGGACATCGGTAAAGTCCCCGCTAGACACTCGCCTTCTCCGCAGTTCTATCGGGAGCGCCCGGCCAAATCCTCCCGCCCAGCCGATGAGGGCCTGGGTGGAGGTGCGATGCGCGTGCCCGAAACGAGTTCCATGCGTAGGCTTTACGTGATGGCATCCAGCGCGAGGGACTTAGCGGAGAAAGATGCCACGCTGCCGTGTCGGTCAGCCCCGCGAAGCCCGTGGCAGCGTGCCGGAATCCGCGCCGTGTTGCGAGCGTCAACCAGCAGAAGGCCGCACGAACTGAGAGATTAGTCGCTGCCTCAAACGCTACCTTGCCTTCCATCTCCCACCGCGCTTTGAACGCCCTCTACGCCCAAACCGCAACAACTTGACGACCTGGAGGAGTTACTGCCATTGGATCCCCGATGTGCCGACAGGCCAAGGGCACCGTCGATCGCATCCCACGGAAGCCCGTATGAAACACACGACCCGGCCCTCGTACCCTTTCGTTGGCACCTGCCCGTCCGGTAGAGGAAACCACCGCCGGGGTTCCGGTCCCTCCGCGCCGACGTCCCGGCAGGAGGCACAGAATTACGTAAAGCCGGCGCTCCAGGACCGGCCCGGCGATAATGGCCCGTTCGGAGATATCGGTCAGGCGCTCAACAGAGGCCATTTAAATTGGCCGTACCATCCGTAACCGTTAGCAATGTGTAGATCACCTTCAAACTTGGCGGGTAGGACCTTGAGCAGGTGCAGACGCCCATCGGGAGTGATTGCAAACAGACCTGGGGTATTGCCTACTGCGGAACCATCATTTGCTACGCAGTAGTAGATGTTTGTTCCGGGGTCTATCGCCCCGTAAAACGCCGCCCCGTAGAACATATCCCCCGTGACGGTTGCGGTGGTTGTCCCCGACTCTGCCACGGCCGGAGTTGATACCGTCACTGTCGTGGCGTTCGCAACCGCCACTATGTAGGTGTTATCTACTATCGCCGAATGCGCACCGCGGATTACTGCCCCCACGTCTGCCAAGGTGAAATTAGCGCTGTTGGAGGTCATCGTAATTGACCCGTCCGTGAATGCCAGGTCTGCAATGAACCGGCCCGCCCGTCCGCCGGGAACGGCCCTCATGTAATGCCAATCATGACTGAGAGATTCCATGCGGTTGTTTGCCTTGTCCCATCGGAACGCGGTCCACCCCGCCAGGTTAGAGTCCGATCCGTAGTAAACATGATCCTTCGTAAAGCTGATCTGTACAGCCTGCCAGGTAACGGAACTTGAGTTTGGCAGTTCAGACCAACTGCCGGGCGCGCCATAGTTTGTAGACCGCATGTGCTTCAGTTGCGATGCATCGCCGAAAGTGGCGTACACGTGTCCGGGCTGGTATGGGTCGGCGTTGATTCCGTGGCAGTGGTTGGTGGGGTTCGGTACGGTGAGGCAGGTTTCCCACGTCGTGCCGTCTATACTGCGGTACAGGCTCGGACCTCCTGTTGGAGAGCCATATTCGCCCCAGTAAAGGTACTCGCCATCTGTGTTGAATGCCGGTCCCATCACGGTGGATCCGCTGACTCCCTGCTTCAAGATGGCGGACCATGACCACGATTCCCCGTTGACGGGGTTCGGATCGGATACGCGCCAGATCGATGCACGGCCGGAAGACAGCGCGGAGAGGTAATACGTCCCTTTGAACCAAATTATTTTTGCGTTTCCCATATTGCTCTGACCCACACCACTCGGCATCCCTCGATTCTTCTGCAATGCGGCAAAACTAGGGGACATCAACTCCCACAGGGTATAGGAATTGATGAGTAAGTACCGACTGTTAGTGCCGTCAATACCGATTATCTGCCGGCCGCCGAATGCACGTTCGATAAATGTCCCCGCAGGGAACGTGTTTGGGTTGCGCGCTAGTCGCGCATAGATGGCAGAAATGTCAGGAAGTTGGGTGGAAGGTATCTTTGCATTCGCATCTAAGGTTGCGACGCCCAGCGGCGCCCCCTTTTCCGCAACGGGAATATATTGGGTCGGCGGGGTCTTATCGCCTGGGGCAGCTTGGGCACCCTCTGCGCCGATAGCCGAAATTGCGGAAGCACCAGTCAGCGTACCTATCAGGGTTCCCAGTCGGAGAAGGCCTCGGCGCTTTACGCCGGAATCGATTTCTGATTCCGGCTGATCCCCAACACCAATCACTTTAGTCATGTTTAGAAACTATTGGGTCATAAGTTGCCCAACCACCGTGGAGGTTACGCGTCTTATTGGCTAGCAAGTACTCCTTAGGTACGTGTGGTACTCAAATTTGGCTCTCAGGTGACTGGAAAGGGACTAAGTAGTGGAGCGACTAACTAACATAAAAGTTAAGCCGTTCAGTCCCAACAGGCGCGAAGATCACGCATCTGACAAGGGCGCCTTGAGCTACCTACCCGGGTGCGCCGCAAATGCTCGTTGAACTGACCACCATGGATGCAGGCAAAGTTTACGCTTGCCCGAATTTGACATTTGGGCACCGGGGACACATTTCGGGCAGAAAACGAACCGAACCCTTGAACTCACTTCTGCTCAGATTTTGACCTCACCCGCGGGCGAACCTTCGGCCAAACTTGACCCCCGGCTTCAGGTTCCTGCTGACCGGTGCAGGCTGGAACGGCCCGGTGCCGGGGCTCGCCCGGTGATGCCCTTTCCGATTCAAAGAACCGTCCACGCACGGCCTAGGGCTCGATACCTTCTGGGCTGCCGGCCCTATTGTCCTGGCGCTGTTTTTAGGGCCTGTCATAGGGGGTGCTGCTTACGGACCGCCGCGCCGCCCGGTTTCATGGCAATCCCCGGCCCGTTCCCCCCGTCCCGTCACTGGGCGCACCGCTTGCCGGGTACCGCCGACGGCGCCCCTGCCCATGCTGCTGGATTACGAGTCGTCCCTCGTGGAAACGCCTTTAGGCCGCTCGGGAGAATGTGGGAGGCCAACGTTGTCCGCTCGTCCTGGAGGCCGCTCGGGAGTTGGAGCGGGCCGGAGGCACGTCCTTAAGGGCAGTGTCCCTAACGCGTATCAACGTCCTCAAACACCAAAAACGTTTGCGTATCCAGCACGCCCGGCATGGACTGCAGCTGGTCGAAGATCACCCGCCGCAGGTCCACGTTGTCCACGGCCCGCACCAGCAGTATGACGTCAAAGTCCCCGCCCACCAGGGCGATGTGGTGCACCTCCGGAATCGCCCGCAGCAGTTCCCGAAGTTCGCGCCACGAATGCTGCCGCACTTTCAGCGTCACGTAGGCGGATGATTTGAGCCCCGCCTTAATAGGGTCAACCAGCGCCGTGAACTTGGTCAGCACGCCCTCGCCGGTCAGCCTGGCGATCCGCGTATACGCGTGCGCCCGTGAGATGTGGACGTTCTCGGCCACCTGCGTGACGGACATCCGCCCGTCCCGGGTCAGCTCCGCAATGATGTTCCGGTCCACGTCATCCAGCGGCACCGGCACCTGCTCCGCTTCTGTTTCCGCCATTTGTCCACAACTCCTACGGGTAACGCGGCCCACACTTACGATTCGTCTTTCAGACTATGGCAGAAATCCAAACTTCTCCACGATTCCGGCCGGGGCTGGATACGAAACTTCCTTCAGGACCATACTGGAAGCGAATAGTGGCTACAGAAGGACGGACCAATGACGATCTCCGCGGACCACACCGCCCTCGGGCAGGACTCGCCGGAACAGCCGGCGGAGACCCACGTGACCGAAGACGCCGCAGCCGAGGCTGTGCGCAAGTTCGGCATCACGGTGGAGGACTACATGCTGCCGGCCCGCCACCAGATCCAGATGGTGGACCAGGACGGCACCCTGAACCCCCACACCGAGCAGGGTGCCCAGCCCGGCCATGAATACGCGCTGCCCGGCGATGCCGAACTGATGGCTGCTTATGAACAGCTGGTGGTGGGCCGCCGCGTCAATGACCAGAACTCCGCCCTGGTCCGCCAGGGCCGCATGGCTGTTTACCCTTCCAGCCACGGCCAGGAGGCCTGCCAGGTGGCGGCCGCCCTCTGCCTCGCCGACGACGACTGGATCTTTCCCACCTACCGCGACTCCGTGGCCGTGATGGCCCGCGGCGTGGACCCGGTGCAGACCATGACCCTCTTCCGGGGCGACTGGCACAGCGGCTACGACCCCCTTAAGCACAAGGTGGGTATCCAGTGCACGCCTCTCACCACCCAGCTGCTTCACGCCGTCGGCGTTGCCCATGCCGCCAAACTCCGCGGCGAGGACACCGTAGTCCTGGCCATGTGTGGAGACGGCGCCACCAGCGAAGGCGACTTCCACGAGGCCCTCAACTTCGCGGCCGTCTTCCACCTTCCCGTCATCTTCTTTGTCCAGAACAACCAGTACGCCATCTCGGTGCCGCTGGCCCACCAGTCCGTGGCGCCATCGCTCGCCCATAAAGCGGTGGGCTACGGCATGGCCGGCGAACGCGTGGACGGCAACGACGTCGTTGCACTGCTCGCCGTACTTGGCCGCGCAGTCAAGCTCGCCCGCGAAGGCTCCGGCCCCCTCCTGGTGGAGGCCCACACCTACCGCATGCAGGCCCACACCAACGCCGATGACGCCACCCGCTACCGCCAGGACAGCGAAGTGGCCCAGTGGGTGGCCAAGGATCCGCTGAAGCGGATGCAGACCTACCTGACGGACCGAGGTCTGCTGGACGACGACGGCGCCGCCCGGATTGCGGAAAAAGCCGAGGCGGTTGCCACGCAGCTCCGCGAAGGCCTGGGCGAGGACGTCCCGGTCGATCCGCAGGACCTCTTCCGGTACGTCTTCTCCACACCCACCCCGCAGCTGAAGGAACAGTCCGCCATGCTCGCCAACGAAATCTCCCGGGACGAGGCCGCAAAATGAGCCCCACCGTCACCACATCCTCCGAGGTCAACGGCAACGTCAGCGCGGCAACCGCCCGCGCCGCCGCCAAGGCAGCAGCCTCTGCTGATGCAACCGGACCGCAGGCCATCACGATGGCCAAGGCGCTGAACACCGCCATGGCCGACGCCATGCATGCCGACTCCTCCGTTTTGGTCTTCGGCGAGGACGTCGGAATGCTCGGCGGCGTCTTCCGCATCACCGATGGCCTCACCAAGACCTTTGGCGAGTCCCGCTGCTTCGACACCCCGCTGGCCGAGTCCGGCATTGTCGGAATGGCAGTGGGGATGGCAATGAACGGCATGCGCCCCGTCATCGAAATGCAGTTCGATGCCTTTGCCTACCCGGCCTTCGAGCAGATCGTCAGCCACGTTGCCAAGATGCACAACCGGACCAAGGGCGCGGTCAAGCTGCCCATCGTCATCCGCGTCCCGTACGCCGGCGGCATCGGGGGAGTGGAGCACCACTGCGACTCCTCCGAGTCCTACTACGCCCACACCGCCGGCCTGAAGGTCTTCACCCCGGCAACCGTGGCCGACGGCTACCGCATGCTCCGCGAAGCCATCGACTCCGACGACCCCGTGATGTTCATGGAGCCCAAGAAGCTCTACTGGTCCAAGGACCTGGTGGACCTGGAAGGACTCCGCGCCGAGCACGCCGACAACACGGTGCGGGGAACGTCCTCGGAAGGCCGCGCCGCCATCGCCCGCCCCGGCACAGATGCCACGCTGATCGCCTACGGTCCGTCCGTGCCGACCGCGCTGGCCGCCGCTGCTGCAGCGGCAGAGGAAGGACGCTCGCTGGAAGTGATCGACGTCCGCTCCATCGTGCCGTTCGACGATGAGACCGTCTGCGCCTCCGTCCGGAAAACCGGCCGCGCCGTGGTCATCGCCGAAGCCCACGGTTTTGCGTCCGTTTCCTCGGAGATCGTGGCCCGGGTCCAGGAACGCTGCTTCCACTACCTGGCCGCACCGATCCGCCGCGTGACCGGCTTCGACGTGCCGTACCCGGCGCCGAAACTTGAGCACTACTACTTGCCCGGCGTGGACCGCATCCTCGACGCCGTTGACGACCTCCAGTGGGAAGACTGATCAGATGAGCGAAACGAAAGTATTCCTGCTGCCGGACCTGGGCGAAGGCCTCACGGAGGCCGAACTCGTGAACTGGCTCGTGGCCGTGGGCGACGAAATCCGGGTGGACCAGCCCATCGCCGAGGTTGAGACCGCGAAGTCCATGGTTGAAGTCCCGTCCCCGTACGCCGGCACCGTTGCCGTGCTGCACGGGGAACCGGGCCAGACTCTGGATGTGGGGAAGCCCCTAATCTCGGTGACGCCCGTTGGCGCCAAGCCGACGGTTGAGCCTGTCAAGACCAAGCCAGCTGAAACCGAGCCTGTAGAAACCGAGACCATCGAAACCTACCGAGAAGAGGAAAAAGCCGGCTCCGGCAACGTCCTCATCGGCTACGGAACACCCGGCGGCCACGGTGTAGCCCGCCGCACGCGCGCGCGGAAGCAGCCGGCGGTCGACTCTGTCGAGACCGGTGCTGTAGCAACTCGTGCCCTGGCAGTTGAGCCTGTCGAGACCACAAGTGCGCAGAAATCCGCCGATGATCTCCTTCTTATGCGCACCCGAGTACCTGGCAAACTCGGAGCTGTGATTTCTCCGCTCGTCCGCCGGATGGCCCGTGACCATGGAGTTGACTTGGGTGGTCTCCAAGGGTCAGGAGCAAGTGGCCTGATCATGCGCAAGGACGTCGAAGCAGCCATAGTTCCCGCACCGGTGGCTGAGTCTGTCGAAACCAGTCGCCCGCGCCCGGTGGTTGAGCCTGTCGAAACCCGCCGCCACGAAACCGACTCCCGCACGGGACTTGGCATCACAGGCCGAACGCCTGTCCGGGGCGTCCGTAAGGCAGTGGCCGCGAACATGACCCGCAGCCGCTCCGAGATTCCGGAAGCCACAGTGTGGGTCGACGTGGATGCCACGGCGCTTGTGGAAATGCGTGCAGCGCTGAAGAAGGCGGACCCGCACACCACTCCCGGCCTGCTGGCATTCATCGCGCGATTTGTCACCGCTGGGTTGAAGAAGTACCCGGAACTGAACACGCGGATTGTCACCATGGAGGACGCCGCGGGCGGGGAGAGCCAGGAGATTATTGCGTTTAGCGGCGTCAACCTCGGCTTCGCAGCTCAAACGGACCGCGGACTGATGGTTCCATCCATACGCAACGCAGACAAGATGAGCGCCCGTGAGTTGGATGCCGAAATCCGGCGGCTTACCGCAGTCGTACGCGAAGGCAAGGCGACACCGTCGGAGCTGGGCAGCGGCACCTTCACGTTGAACAACTATGGGGTGTTCGGGGTGGACGGCTCTGCCGCGATCATCAACCACCCTGAAGTTGGGATCCTTGGCGTTGGGCGGATCATCGACAAGCCGTGGGTGGTGAACGGGCAGCTTGCCGTCCGCAAGGTTAGCGAGCTGACACTGACGTTCGACCACAGAGTGTGCGACGGCGGAACGGCCGGAGGATTCCTCAGGTATGTGGCTGACGCAATTGAGAACCCGGGTGGCGTGTTGGCTGACATGTGACTGAGTTGGGTGTGCAGAGCAAGCTCTCAATATCTATCAAATAGATTGCGCTCGATGCTTCTGGCGTTTGTAGGCTACAGGGCCACTGGCTCATCGGACGTCCACCCTAAGCCTGCAATTCTCGCCGTAGGTAGGGGAAGCTGCGCCTAAAGACAGGTACCGGCTACTCTACTGCTCTGTTCCGTGACCGGAGGAACATGACCGTATGACCACGTACATTGTTGAAGCAAATGCTATAGAACACCGGTGTCAGTGTTGCGGGGATATTTCTGAGTCGTTGTTCTGTGCCGAGTGCAGTACCCATGCCACGGTTGTTGCAAAGAAATCGGAGTAGATGCGGGCACTCAACCTCTCCTGCGACGTGATTGTGGTCGAGCCCAGCGCGGAACAGGCAGGTGTCCAGAGCCCATCTCAATACCAGATGGACTTGTCATACTTGTTGGCGATCTAAACGCCAATCTTTACACCCGTGATGCGATATCTAAGCTCGATAACATCACGGACAATTCGAAGTAGCGGCCGCCATATAAGCTTGCCTCTATGTGTGGAATCGTAGGATACGTTGGCCATTCGTCAGGCCGGGTAAATGTTGGCCACGGCGCGTTGGACGTTGTCCTTGAGGGACTCCGCCGTCTGGAGTACCGGGGATATGACTCCGCCGGCGTCGCTGTGGTGGCGGACGGGACCATTTCGTCCCGCAAGAAATCCGGGAAACTGAGCAATCTGCTCACCGAACTGGAAGAGCGGCCGTTGCCGGATTCCGTCACCGGAATCGGCCACACCCGCTGGGCCACCCATGGCGGACCCACGGACCAGAACGCGCACCCGCACCTGGCCGACGGCGGCAAACTGGCCCTGATCCACAACGGCATCATCGAAAACTTCGCCGAGCTCAAGCTTGAACTTCTCGAAAAGGGCGCTGTGTTTGCGTCCGAGACGGACACCGAGGTGGCCGCCGCGCTGATCGGCGACATCTTCCGCAACCAGCTGAACGGCAACGCCGCCAACGGCGGGCTCACGAAAGCCATGCAGCTTGCCTGCCAGCGGCTCGAAGGCGCCTTCACGCTGCTGGCCGTGCACGCGGACCAGCCCGACGTCGTCGTGGCCGCCCGGCGCAACTCGCCGCTCGTGGTGGGCCTGGGGGAGGGGGAGAACTTCCTCGGCTCGGACGTCTCCGGCTTCATCGACTACACCCGCCGGGCCGTGGAACTGGGCCAGGACCAGATCGTGACCATCACCGCGGACACCGTGGAAATCACCGACTTCTTCGGCGCCCCGGCCCACGGCAAGGAATACCACGTGGACTGGGACCCGGCCTCGGCCGAAAAGGGCGGTTACCCGTCCTTCATGGAGAAGGAAATCCACGACCAGCCCGACGCCGTCGCCAACACCCTCCTGGGCCGTTCGGACCTGGACGGCAAGCTGACCCTCGATGAAATGCGCATCGACCCCGAGCACCTGAAAAAGATCAACAAGATCATCGTGCTCGCCTGCGGCACCTCCGCGTACTCGGGCCAGGTGGCCAAGTACGCGATCGAGCACTGGTGCCGGATCGCCACCGAGGTGGAGCTCTCCCACGAGTTCCGCTACCGGGACCCGATCGTGGACGAGAACACGCTGATTGTGTCCATCTCCCAGTCCGGCGAGACCATGGACACCCTAATGGCCGTCCGGTACGCCAAGGAACAGGGCGCCAAGACGCTCTCCATCTGCAACACCAACGGTTCCACCATCCCGCGTGAATCCGATGCCGTGCTCTACACCCACGCCGGTCCGGAAATCGCCGTCGCGTCCACCAAGGCGTTCCTGGCGCAGATCACCGCCGCCTACCTGCTGGGCCTGTATTTGGCACAGCTGCGCGGCAACAAGTTCCAAGGCGAGATCAAGGACATCCTGGCCGACCTCGCCAAGGTCCCGGCAAAGATCCAGGAAATCCTGGACCACGAAGGGGAAATCAAGGATCTGGCCCGCTCCATGGCCGGCGCCAAGTCCGTGCTGTTCCTGGGCCGCCACGTCGGCTTCCCGGTGGCCATGGAAGGCGCACTCAAGCTCAAGGAACTGGCCTACATCCACGCCGAGGGCTTCGCCGCCGGCGAGCTCAAGCACGGCCCCATCGCCCTGATCGAGGAAGGCCAGCCCGTCTTCGTGGTGGTCCCGTCCCCGCGCGGCCGGAACTCGCTGCACGCCAAGGTGGTCTCCAACATCCAGGAAGTCCGCGCCCGCGGCGCGAAGACCATCGTGATCGCGGAAGAGGGTGACGAGGCCGTCAAGGCCTACGCCGAGCACGTCTTCTACATCCCCGAGACGCCCACGCTCCTGGCGCCCCTGCTGGCCACCGTGCCGCTGCAGATCTTCGCCCTCGAACTTGCCACGGCCAAGGGATACGACGTGGACCAGCCACGCAACCTGGCCAAGAGCGTGACCGTAGAATAAGCCGCATGACAGGGCGCGGCAAGTGTGGTTTGGCTCAGGCCGCGAATGGGGTGCTATACATAATCCCATGAAAATTACGGTGTCCCTTGGGGAGGGCAACGATCCTTTGGACTGCCCGCATCAGTTTGTAGGTCTCTGCGCCGATTGTCAGAGCGAACCTGAAAATGTGGAGCGAACATTATGACTGCTCCGGTGGCACGCCCACCTTTTATCTACGCACGTCCGAGTGCTCCGCGCACCTGACACTGATCACTGAGGTGCCGCCACCGTCGGGGGATCCGTAGGACGTGACATGGTTCGTTGTGATGCCGCACGGGGCGCAGAATGTCTTGTGCTGTTTGGTGGCCATAGCCAGATCATAAGCATGACTTGGATTCACATTGGTTACAGCTATGAAAACAAGTGACACAACTGCAGGGCGGTATACCGGCCGAAATAAGTCATTGAGAACCCGCAATTTTATGACCGGTGCCAGTGCCGCGGCCACTTCCAAATCTTTGCTGTCCAACGGCCCAGGGACGCGAGCCCGCAAATTTGCCTTTAAGACCACCCACCCGAATGCCCGCTGTTCGGAACAGTGCCGCGGCGGTGTTGCTCTGCCTGGTCCTGGCCCGGCCGGGCCCGTCCACATCCCGCCGTTGCCGAGCTTGACGGCTGGAAAGGCTTTCGCTACACCGGAGGGATTGATAGTGTGCGTGATACCTGCGGGGTGATGGTGCCCTAGGAAGCGATTTGCGCCCGTGGGTAAGGCGGTCCGGTCGAGGCTCAGTTGCCTCCCGGACCGCCGGCCCAGGAATTCCCCCTGGGTGAAGGTTCAACTCCTTCGCAAGCCAATCCCTCTTCCAGGAATAGTGCCAGACTCCCGGAGCGGTCCACCGTCCAGACCACCTAGAAAGATAAGTCAAGCTCCGTGTTCGACCGGCAATGAATCAAAATTCGGGAGGGTTTGCGGCCATGCCCGTTCCAAAAACCCAACGGACATCCAATGGGATAAACACGCGGAACGGCAGGACAAGAGCCACAGCGTCGGAGAATTCCAGGGTCAGCAGGGGCAGTTCGATGGCAAAAACGGCGTCGCTGAATCCCACCAGTCGCTACAGGGACGTTCTGGGTACCATGCGGGCGCCTCCGCTTCTCGGCCGGGCAACTGAAGTTCGGCACAGGCCACTCGCCCGCGCCGAACGTGGTGATTACCGCTGTTTTGTTCCGCCTTGTCGGGCATTTCCTCAGGCTTCCACCGGCGACGCGTGGGTAGAATCGAGGCCTACGATCGCCGGAACGCATGAATACGGAGAACAGAATGTCGCGATGGATGGAGGTCGGCCTGGGCAACCATGTGCTGACCACCGAAGGCTGGAAGCTCAATACTGGACTCATAATCGGGGCCGAACGCGCCATGGTGATCGACACCGGCGGCGGACCCCGGCAAGGGCGGGAAATCCTGGCCGCCGTGCGCGAAAAGACCCAGCTGCCGCTGGTGGTGGTGAACACCCACGCCCACTTCGACCACTTCTTCGGCAACGCCATCTTCGCGGACGAGGGTGTCACGGAGTTCTATGCCCACGAGAACTGTGCACGGGAGATTGAGGAGAACGGGGACCGTCAGCGCCGCATGGTCGCCGCCCTGGAACCCGAAATGGCAGTCGGCGAAGGCGCCGACGCCGAACTGGTGGTTCCCAACGCCATCGTGAAGGACCAGCCAGTGCTGGTGGACCTCGGCGGCCAGACAGTCACCCTCTTCTACCTGGGCCGCGGCCATACCGACGGCGACTTGCTGGTTGGCACGTCAACCACGCTGTACGCCGGAGACCTCGTGGAGCAGGGTTCACACCCCTCCTTCGGGGACGCGTTTCCGGAAGAATGGGCCGATGCCCTGCGGCACATCTCGGCGCTGCGTCACCGCTACGAATTCCTGATCCCGGGCCACGGTGAACCCTGCAGCGACCAGTTCGTGAAGACCATGGCCAACACCATGTCCACCGCCGTTCGCCAGGCCATACAGTCCATCCGCGACACACCCAGTGACGCCACCAAGGCGATCCCTGTCCTGCCCTACGGGCCGGAGCAGTCCCGCTGGTTCATCAAGCGCCTACAGGAGACCCAGGCGCACCACTAGGGAACTCCAGTAGCAGCGAAGGCGGCTTGCCGCATACTCGCTTCAAGGTCCGTGCACATTCGTCGGGACGCCAGTATTGTCGCGTCAAAAACAGGTACCCACCACTCGGGCGCGGAGCAATCTGCGAACCTACCCTCGGTACATGATGACTCTGATGCACAACGATTCGTGGCGACGACCGCAGCCTGACCGACCCAACTTATGGGATGTGGCGTTGACAGGCTGTTCCATCGTCGGCGCCATAGTCCTCCTCTCAGCTATTGGGGTCAACACCGTGGCTCGGGCCATATTCCCAGTCCGGTGCTCAAGTGAGGAGTTGGACTACTCGTACTACGAATGAGTCCGGCAGAGCCGACTTCTTGATGTTCTCCCGCCATGAATTTCTGCTTGAATCCAGCGTGTGATCGTGGGCTTAGGCTGGTTCTCCTTAGCAGAGACGAGTTGGCGCTCGTAGGGTTGAACACGCGCGCCCACTTCGGCCACATCTTCGGCAGCACAGTGTTCGCGGACCACGGCGGCGTAGAGTTCTGTGCGCACGAGACTGAGGAAGACGGAGACCGACAGCGCCGCTTGGTCACCACTCTGGAACCCGAAATGGCGGCAGGCGAGAGCGCTGCCGCCGAGATGGTGGTTCCGAATGCGATCGTGAAGCACCAGCCGGTCCTGGTCTACCTCGGCGGTTAGACTGACACGACTTCTACCAGCCTCAAAACGGCGGCTTCATCGGGCCGTTGTTTGGCACACCCGCCGTGGATATTTCCGACAGGTATTGCGGGTAGCATCTTTCTCGAACGGGCTAATTCGACGGGCCCTGCAATTTTTCTGGGGACCACATTGACATTGCGTTATGTAGCGACACGACTTTTGGCGTTGGCAGCGATTCTTGCCCTTTTATTCACCGGCCTTGCTCGGCCCGCAGTAGCCCAGGAGTCTACTGTGGATTTGTCTGTGCCGTCGTCGTTGTTGAGCATCGAGCGTACGTCTCCTGACGTTGCGCGTCCGGGTGACACGGTGACGATTGATTGGACCGTTGAAGACGTTCCGGCATCGTTTGTGGCGGTCTACTTCGCGGACTCGCTCGGCAACAGCCACCAAGCCACCTTCAGTGGGGAGGCAGCTTACTCGGGGACGGCTGTAGCTGTTGTAGACGGTTCCCGATATGCCGCAGGCGCGCTGACTGTTCAGTCCGTTTATGTCCAGGCGGACAATCGCGTGATTGATTATCGTCCCAGCGGCTCGTTGTATAAGTACCCCTCGGGTCTGCAGGATCCGAAGACGACCACGTTCGACTTCAGCCAGCTAAACATCAACGTTGAAACGCCCGTGGATTTGTCTGTGCCGTCGTCGTTGTTGAGCATCGAGCGTACGTCTCCTGACGTTGCGCGTCCGGGTGACACGGTGACGATTGATTGGACCGTTGAAGACGTTCCGGCATCGTTTGTGGCGGTCTACTTCGCGGACTCGCTCGGCAACAGCCACCAAGCCACCTTCAGTGGGGAGGCAGC
>NZ_JYCN01000024.1 GCF_000876655.1 Arthrobacter sp. SPG23 | reverse complement strand
CCTGTCCACGCCGCAGCTCGGCGGGACCCAGGATGTGGCGCTGCGGGCGTGGCTGGCCGGCCAGGGGTACAAGACCGGCACGGACGGCAGCGGGGACGTGGCGATCAACCCCACCGAGAACGCGCAGACCCTGAAGCTGTTCCAGGACGGCAAGCTCGACGGCGCGTGGCTGCCCGAGCCCTGGGCGTCCCGGCTGGTGCTGCAGGCCGGCGCGAAGGTCCTGGTGGACGAGAAGGATCTGTGGGACGGGTCGCTGACGGGCAAGCCGGGCGAGTTCCCCACCACCATCCTGATCGTGAACAAGAAGTTCGCCGCCGACCACCCGGACACCGTCAAAGCCCTGCTGAAGGGCCACGCCGAGTCCGTGGCCTGGCTCAACAACACACCGGCCGCGGAAAAGGCGAGCGAGCTGAATGCTGCCCTGAAGGAATCCGGAGGTGCCGAACTCCCGGCCGACGTCATCGATCGGTCACTGCAGAACATCGTCTTTACCGTGGATCCGCTGGCCGGAACCTACAAGAAACTGCTTGAGGACGGCGTGAAGGCCGGCACCACCAAGCAGGCGGACATCAACGGGATCTTCGACCTCACCGCCCTAAACAGCGTCACCGCCCAAACCGGGGGCAGCCCGGTCTCCGCTGCCGGCCTCGGCAACGACTAACCCCAAAGCACCACCTCCAGCCCCATCAACGTAAGGACAGGACCATGCCAGTCGTACTGGAAAACCTGGGCAAACGCTTCGGCGACGGCGCCCCGGTGCTGGACGACGTCAACGCCAGCATCGCCCAAGGCGAGTTCGTCGCCCTCCTCGGCGCCTCCGGCTGCGGCAAGTCCACCCTGCTGAACATCATGGCGGGACTGGAACTCCCGACGTCGGGCGCCCTTGAAGTCCCCAGCGACGGCGCTGCCTTTATGTTCCAGGACGCCGCGCTCTTCCCGTGGCTGACGGCGCGGGAGAACATCGAGCTCGCCCTGAAGCTGCGCGGCGTGGGCAAGGCCGAGCGGCGCACCAAAGCCAACGAACTCCTGGACCTGGTCCACCTGGGCGGAGCCGGCGACAAGCGCCCCCACGAACTCTCCGGCGGCATGCGCCAGCGTGTCTCCCTGGCGCGATCGCTGGCGCAGGACCGGCAGCTGCTGCTCATGGACGAGCCGTTCGCCGCCCTGGACGCCATCACCCGTGACCTCCTGCACGATGAACTGGAACGGATCTGGAAGGAAACCGGCCGCACCATCGTTTTTGTGACGCACAACGTCCGCGAAGCGGTCCGGCTGGGCCAGCGGGTGCTCCTGCTGTCCTCACGCCCCGGCCGCGTCGTCCAGGAATGGAACGTCACCGAGGAACACCGAACCGACGCCGGACTTGCCGGACAGCTGACCGGGGTCATTACCGCCCGGCTGCGAGAGGAGATCCGCCGCCATGCCAAGTAACCCGACACCCCTGGCAGAAGCCCCCGTAAGCGGGGAGGCAGCCGGCCCCGTGCCCGAAACCCGCAAAGTACACGCGGCACTGACACGGTCCTCCACGGGCAACGAGGACCTGCGCGAGCTTGAATCCGGCCTTGATTCCCTGCAGTCGGACGCGGCCCGCGCGGCGCGCATCGACTGGAGCCGCATCCTGCTTCCCGTGGCGGCGCTCGTGGTCCTGGTGCTGGTCTGGCAGTTCTATGTTTCGCTCGGCTTCAAGCGCCGGGACCTGGTGCCCGGGCCAATGGACGTACTGGGGCAGTTCGGCACCCTGTGGGCCGAGGGGTCCCTGCAGGAAGCCGTCTGGACGTCGCTGCAGCGCGGCATTGCCGGCTTCCTGATCAGCGTGGTCATTGCGACCCCGATCGGACTCCTGCTGGCACAGGTGGCCCCGCTGCGCCGCGCCTTCGGTCCGCTCATCTCCGGGCTGCAGGTGCTGCCGTCCGTGGCCTGGGTGCCCGCGGCCATTATCTGGTTCGGCCTCACGGATGCCACGGTGTACTTCGTGGTGTTCATGGGCGCCATCCCGTCCATCATCAACGGGCTGATCTCCGGCGTGGACCAGATCCCGCCGCAGTACCGCAGCGTGGGCACCGTCCTGGGCGCCAACCGGCTGCAGATGGCCCTGCAGATCGTCCTTCCGGCCGCGTTGCCAGGCTACCTGAGCGGTTTGAAGCAGGGCTGGGCGTTCTCCTGGCGGTCCCTCATGGCGGCGGAAATCATCGCGGTGGGCGGCACCATCGGCTTCGGCCTGGGGTCCATGTTGAACCAGGGCCGCGACCTCGCCGACATGACGATCGTGATGTCTGCCATCCTGCTGATCCTGGCCGTGGGCATCCTGATCGAACTGCTGGTGTTCGCGCCGATTGAAAAGCGCCTCCTCCGGCGCCGCGGCCTCCTTGCCGGCAGCACCCGCTAGGGTCCGCCGCACCAGTCAACCCGCGCAGAACCAAACAGCAGAGCCCGACGGCGAGTCCCGCCGTCGGGCTCTGCTGTTGGCTTTTCGTCGGGGTCCGCAGCGTGGGGTGCGGTGACCGAATCAGGGCACTTCGACACGGACACGCCGGGCGTAGGCCCCGCCCGGGGCTGAATCGGCGTCAATGTGCCCCGCGACGGCGGAGATGGCGCCCGCAGCAGACCGGTCTGGCAGACTGGCGCCATGACCGCCAGCTTCGTGTGCCGCACAGAGTCCGCCCTGCCCCGGGAGCGCCTGTTCGACCTCGCGCGGAGCATTGATGCGCACCTTGACTCGCAGGCCGAGGCGGGGGAGCGGGCCGTGGCCGGTGTGACGTCCGGCCTGATCGGCGAGGGGCAGGAAGTGACCTGGCGGGCACGGCATTTCGGCGTGCCCTTCCGCATGACCAGCCGCATCACCTCCATGGATTACCCGGAGAGGTTCGTGGACGAGCAGGTCCGCGGGCCGTTCAAGGCCTTCCGCCACGTCCACGAGTTCGAGGCCACAGGCCGCGGCAGCATCATGACGGACCGGGTGGAGTTCACGACCCCGTTCGGGCTGCTGGGCCGGATTGCGGAGCGGCTGGTGCTGCGCCGGTACCTGGAGGGGCTCATCGCGGTGCGCGGGCTGTACCTCGCCGGGCAGGTTCCCCCGGGCCCACCTGCCTGAACCCGGGGCCTGCGGATGCCACGGCCGGTCCACCAGCAATGTGACGCAGCGTTACCTTACGTGAACTGGTGTTTCCGCGCCGTTGTTCCGGTATATGACGCGGCCCTATCGTCGATTTATGGCAATTCAGGACATTTACCCCACGGCACTGCGCCTGCTGGGCCGCCCCGTACTGGTGGTGGGCGGCGGGCCGGTGGCCACGCGCCGCGCCAAAGGGCTGCTCGACGCCGGTGCCCGGGTAACCGTGGTTGCCCCCCTCGCCTCCGCCGGACTTGAGGAACTGGCCGACGCCGGCCTCATCACCTGGGAGCAGCGCACCTACCGCACGTCCGACGTCGACGGCGCCTGGTTCGTCCAGACGGCCACCGGCGATTCCGTGGTGGACGCCCGGGTCTCGGCCGACGCAGAGGCGCAGCGCATCTGGTGCGTCAACGCGTCGGACCACGAAGCTTCCGCCGCCTGGACCCCCGCCGTCGCCGTGGTGGACGACGTGCAGATCGCCGTCAACGCCGGGGGAGACCCGCGCCGCGCCATGGCCCTCCGCGACGCCGTGGCCACCGCCCTGGAAACCGGCGACCTCCCGCTGCGCCGCCAGCGGGCCCACCGGGGAAGCGTGGCCCTCGTGGGCGGCGGACCCGGCGACACCGGGCTCATCACCGTCCGCGGCCGCAGGCTGCTCGGCCAGGCCGACGTCGTGGTGGCGGACCGCCTGGGCCCCCGCGAGCTGCTGAACGAACTCGCCCCGGACGTCCGCGTTATCGAGGTGGGCAAGACCCCCGGGCACCATCCCGTGCCGCAGGCCGAGATCAACCGCATCCTCGTCGAGGAAGCCCTGGCCGGCCACCGCGTGGTCCGGCTCAAGGGCGGCGACCCCTACGTCCTGGGCCGCGGCGGCGAGGAAGCCGAGTTCTGCCGGCAGCACGGCGTCGAGGTTGAAGTGGTCTCCGGCGTGACTTCCGCGATATCCGTTCCCGCGGCAGCCGGCATCCCTGTGACGCACCGCGGCCTGGCCAAGGGCTTCAGCGTGGTCACCGGCCACGAGGAACTCTCCGAAGTCCCGGCCCGCGCGGACCACACCATCGTGCTGCTGATGGGAGTGGGCCAGCTCCGCGAATCCGCCGCTGCACTGGCCGCTGCCGGTTTGCCTCAGGACACTCCAGTTGGCATCGTTGAGAACGGCTATTTGCCCAACCAGCGCGTGACCATCGGCACTGTCGGTTCCATCGCTGACCAGGCTGAGGCCACCGGCGTCGCGAATCCCGCGGTGATCGTGATCGGCGACGTTGTCCGCGTCAGCCCGTTCGCGCCGTCGCACTTCAAGACCGCCGACTACAGCACCACCACCCCGAACCAGCCCCGCGTACTGACCAAGTAGCCCCGAAGTCCCGTAGCCCCGTAGCCCCTTCCCAACTAGCTCGCAGTTAACGCTCCCAAAAGCCGTTTTCACGACGTTAAGTGCGAGTCAGTTGGGCCCGTGACAGAAAAAAGGAACACAGCCGTGTCAACTAGCACCACCGTAGGTTCTGCCGCCCGCCCGCTCCGGGTCGCCGTCGTGGGTTCCGGCCCCGCCGGCGTATACGCCGCCGACATCCTCACCAAGAGCGAAGCCGTCAAGAGCGGCGAGCTGACCGTGAGCATCGACCTCTTTGACCGCTACCCGGCGCCCTACGGACTGATCCGATACGGCGTGGCCCCGGACCACCCGCGCATCAAGGGCATCGTCAACGCCCTGCACAAGGTCCTGGACCGCGGCGACATCCGGTTCTTCGGCAACGTGGACTACGGCACGGACCTCTCCATCGAGGACCTCCGCACCCACTACGACGCCGTCATCTTCGCCACCGGCGCCATCAAGGACGCGGACCTGAACATCCCCGGCATCGAGCTCGAGGGCTCCTACGGCGGCGCGGACTTCGTCTCCTGGTACGACGGCCACCCCGACGTGTCCCGCGAATGGCCGCTGGATGCCAAGGAAATCGCCGTGATCGGCAACGGCAACGTGGCCCTGGACGTGGCCCGCATGCTCTCCAAGCACGCCGACGACCTCCTGGTCTCAGAAATCCCGGACAACGTCTACGCCGGCCTCAAGTCCTCGCCCGTGACGGACGTGCACGTCTTCGGCCGCCGCGGCCCCGCCCAGGTGAAGTTCACCCCGCTGGAACTGCGCGAACTGGCCCACTCCAAGGACGTGGACATCATCCTGTACCCGGAGGACTTCGAGTTCGACGAGGAATCAGACCGCCAGGTCCAGAGCAACAACCAGACCAAGACCATGGTTGGCACGCTCACCAACTGGATCGCCGAGCAGCCGGAAGACCTTTCCGAGCTCACGGCCTCCCGCCGCCTGCACCTGCACTTCCTGCACAGCCCGGTTGAGGTGTACGACGACGCCGAGACCCCCGGCCGCGTAGCCGGCATCAAGTTTGAGCGCACCGAGCTGGACGGCACGGGCAACGCCCGCGGCACCGGCGAGTTCGTGGACTACCCCGTCCAGGCCGTCTACCGCGCGATCGGCTACTTCGGTTCCGCGCTGCCCGAGGTGGAGTTCGACCACAAGAAGGGTGTTGTACCGAACGACGGCGGACGCGTCCTGGACGCCGCCGGCACCCACGTGCCGGGCATCTACGCCACCGGCTGGATCAAGCGCGGCCCGGTGGGCCTGATCGGCCACACCAAGGGCGACGCCCTGGAGACCGTGACCTACCTGCTCGAAGACCGCGCGAACCTGCCGCTCGCCGCTGCGCCGGCACCGGACGCCGTCGTCGAACTGCTGGAAAACCGCGGCGTGAAGTACACCAGCTGGGAAGGCTGGCTGGCACTGGACGCGCACGAGCGCGCCCTCGGCGAGAAGGCCACCGAGACCGGGTCGCACGGCGTGGAGGTTGCACGCGAACGGGTCAAGGTTGTGCCGCGCGAGGACATGGTGTCCATCTCCCGCGACGGGGTGGCCGCCCAGGTCTAGCCGCGCCCTTCTTCAGCGCGAACTGGCAGCTAATGACCGCAAACCACGCGGTTGACGTCATTAGCTGCCAGTTCGCGCTTTGGTTTAAGTCCCCGCGCCGCCCGCGTTCCCCGCGCCGCCCGCGGCCATGAGTTCCAACCGGTTCAGCGTTTCGGTGTTCCGGACCGTGATCAGGGGGTCGCGGATGGCCTTGGGGACCCAGAGGCCCGGTCCTTTGACAGCGTCCTCGGCGATGGTCACTTTGCACCCGGTTTCCTCCGGCTCCACGGTGATCACCACTTTGGCCTCGCCGAGGGGCCAGCCCCGCGCCATGAGCTCGATGGACTTCCCCGGATCCGACGCCGTCACTGTCGTTTTGTCGTTGATCAGCAGCGGCCACGCCCCGACCGAGTGGTGCAGCACCGCGTCGGCAGCAGGCCACAGTGCGTCCACATCCCGGATCCGTGATGCACCCACCACCCACCCCGAGTAGAGCCATCCGTTGGCGATGACGTTCCAGACGTCGGCCGGGGGAGTGAGGAAACTCTTCGAAACAGTAGCCATGTTGTGCTCGCTTTCTGCTGGGGACTGCGGGTTGCGCCGGCCTACATCCGGCCGAATCTTGCCCGGACCAGGGCGAACAGTCCGTAGCTGATGAGGCCGGCCGCAATGGCCGCCAGGAGGTAAGGCCCGGCCGGGTGGTCCCGCAGCGCCTTGAGGCTGCCGTCCAGCCCGGTCGATTCGCCCGGACGGTTGGTGGCGGCCGCCACGACGAACAGCAGTCCCGCCAGGATGAGGGCGACGCCCTTCGCCACATGGCCGGCGACGCCCAGTCCGCTGATGATGCGCCCGCGCCTGGTTCCCTCGAAATGGTGCAGTTCCTCCTTGAACTGCTTCCGGACGCCCTTGACGATGAAGTAGATTCCGACGCCGATCACCGTCAGCCCCAGCGCAATGAGCGCCGGAACCCCCAGGGGTCCGCGGACCAGGGCTGTGCTGAGGTCCCTTGTGGAATCGCCCGAGTCCCCGCGCTGTCCAACCGCGAACCCTGCGAAGGTGAGCCCCACACTGCCGTAGGCCACGGCCAGGAAACCGGATGAGACCAGCTTGCCGAGACGCTGGCCTGCAGGAAGGTGGCGGGCCCTGAGGGTGGCTTCGCTGAGCTGCCACAGCGCCAGGCCCGCACAGCCGGTCAGCCCGACCCACATCACGGCGGGACCCCACGGGTTCGCGGCCAGCTGCTCGATGGCTCCCGTGGGCTCGGCCTGACCGGGCTGGCCCAGCGCCAAGGCGATGGCGATGGCCCCGATCACAATGTGCAGCAGTGCCATCACGGCAAAACCGGAACGGGCGACGACGTCCAGCGCTTTGGTGTTCGACACCGCCTCGGCCGCATCGGCGGCTTCGCCCAGGGCCGTATTTTCTTCCGCCATCGTTAGCCGTTCATGGGGCCTTCGGCATGGACCTCATCGGCGCCCGGGCCGGTAAGTTTCACCGTGCAGCGGACAATGAGCTGCTCCGGTGCCGTGTGGACATCCGCCAGAGTGTCGCCCGGGTTGATGACCGTGTACGTTTCGGTGCCCTCTTCGACGCCGAAGCCCCGGGAGACGGCATCCTGGGCGGCGTTGGCCAGGGCGTCGCGGCGCAGTTCGTCCAGATACGCCTCGTCTCCGGACCGTGAAAGGTCACCAAAAGCCCAACCGAAAAGCGTTCCGGACCCGTTCATATCGCTGATTTTACGCATCATCCACCCTACCAAGATATTGATAAGTGTGCTTACTATAGCCTCGCTATCCGCACTCACGTTAGGAAGATCATCATGGCAGGAAATCTTGTTGCCCGCTCCATTCACGACCTGACCGCGGGCGCGTGGTTCGGGGGCTCGCTCATGGGTGCGATCGGGCTTAACGGGGCCGCCGCTGCGGCCAAGGATCCAACCGAGCGCACCAGGCTCTCCAGCCTGGGCTGGAAGAAGTGGGCGCCCGTGCAGGCCGGCGCGTTTGCGGCGCACCTGCTGTCAGGCTTGGCCATCACTTGGGAGAACAAGGGCCGCACGGC
Source organism: Arthrobacter sp. SPG23 (assembly GCF_000876655.1). Classification (GTDB taxonomy): domain Bacteria; phylum Actinomycetota; class Actinomycetes; order Actinomycetales; family Micrococcaceae; genus Arthrobacter. Next base: position 34,792 of record NZ_JYCN01000024.1, on the reverse strand, counting down.
GGCGCAGGAAGGTGTGGCCGGCCTCAACGTTTACAAGACGGCGGTTACGTTGGCCGGCGCCGCCGTTACGTTGTACGCCGGGATCCTGGGCAGCAAGGTGGAGAAGCTCGCCGGTGAAGGCGCCGAAGGCGCAACCGAACCGAAGCGGGGGGCTTCGGACGAACTCAAGTCGGCCCAGAAGCAGCTGAAGATCCTGCAGTGGGCCATCCCGGTCTTTGCCGGCTGGGTCATCGTCCTGGGTGCACAGCACGGCGAAATGCAGCGGCCGAAGAACGTTCTGCAGGGCCTGCTGCACCGTTCCAGCTAGGGGCCACCGGCCAGCCAGTCGATACCCGGCCGGATCTCAGCTTCCAGCAGACCGGCCGCTGTCTGCGTCAGCCAGGTCCGGGTCCGCGGATTCCGCTTCGTCACTGCCAGGTTTGGCCGTCGCGGAGTCCGCGGGGTCCGGGTCCTTGCTGTCCGTTGTCCAAACCTGGATGATCGCCCAGACCACGGCGGCCAGCGGAACCGAAAGCACGGCGCCGATGATGCCGGCAAGGATGGTTCCTGCTGTCAGCGCCAGCAGGATGACCAAAGCATGCAGCTGCAGGGACTTGCCCATGACCACCGGCTGAAGCAGGTTGCCCTCAAGCTGGTTGACGGCGATCACCACAATCACCACAATCAGCGCCACCACGGGCCCGTTGGCCACGAGTGCCACCAGTGCCGCGAGGATGCCCGCCACCGTGGCTCCCACGATCGGGACGAACGCGCCGATGAAAACGATGATGGCCAGCGGGATGGCCAGCGGAACCTGCAGGATCAGCAGCGCAGAGCCGATGGCCACGGTGTCCACGAGGGCAACGATGGCCGTGCCGCGCACGTAGTCACCCAGGACCTGGATGGTTCGTGCGCCCGACCGGCGCAGCTTGGCCTCGCGTGCGCCGGTGTAGGGCCGCAGGAAGAAGTTCCAGATCCCGGTCCCGTCCTTGAGGAAGAAGAACAGGATCACCACCATCAGGCTGGCCCCGGCGAGGAACTCAGTGATGACGGACAGCCCGGTGATGGCTCCGGAGCGGACCTGGCTGCTGGCGGCAAAATCCACAATGGCTGCCCGGGCCTGCTCGATCTGCTCTCCGTCCACGGGAATGGGGCCGTTGAGCAGGAAGGACTGCAGTTCGTCCAGGCCTGAAGACGCCTGGCTGGCCAGTTCACCCCACTGGCTGCGGATGGAGGCAACAATGACCGTGGTGACGCCGGCCAATACGGCGAGCAGGGCCACAAAAGCCACAGCCGTTGCCGCCGAGCCGGGCAGGCCCCGCCGCTTCAGGAGGTTGACGAACGGCGCAATAGCAGCTGCCAGGATCAGGGCGATCAGCACGGGAATGACCAGGAGCCGGATCTGCAGCAGCGCGAAGACGGACACCACCACCACGGTGAGGACCAGCAGGATCTGGGCCGAGCGAACGCCCACCCTGCCCAGGCCGTCTGCCCAGGGGTCCGGGCGTTTGCCGTCCACCGTGATGTCGACTGATCTGGCCATGGGGTACTCCAATTCGTCAGCGTGCAAGAACGGGACGCCCGATCCGGCTGAGGCCGGGATGGGAACTCCCAAACAGCTAAGCCTACTGATTTACCGGGCCTCCCGCTGGGCGGCGGCCAGGGCCTCCCGCCGGGCGGCCGCCCCGGCCTCCCGCTGGGCGGCGGCAGCCCCGGCTATACCCCGAGCCACTCCGCGCAGGAGTTCAGGTTCCGGTTGACGCTGTCCACGGCGGCGGCTTCATCGTGCGCCTCGATGGCTTCCACCAGCTCGCCGTGCCCTTCGTCGGGTAGTCCGTTGAAGCCGCTGCGGCGCTGCTGCCGAAGCAGGTCCGCGTGGAACACGCCGCCGAAGCTCACATACAGCTCGTGCAGCAGCGGATTCCCGGATGCCTGCGCCACCAGAACATGGAAGTCCCAGTCGGCGCGTGCCCAGGCGGCGTAGTCCTCGGAGTTCCAGGCGTCGCGGCGCTCCGTGAGCAGGGCCTTCAGGGCGGCAAGGTGTTCCGGCTTGGCGTTGCGGGCTGCCAGCCGGGCCGCCTGGGTGTCCAGGCCTATGCGGACCTCGAGAATGTGTTCCTGGGTGTGGTCCTTGTACATCCGCTGCGCAGCGCCGGAGATCTCGCTGGTTGCCCGGACGTAGGTGCCGTCGCCGCGGCGGACTTCCAGCATTCCGCTGTGGGCCAGCGCCTTGATGGCCTCGCGCAGGGTGCCCCGCGATACGCCCAGTCGGGCCATCAGTTCGGGCTCGGCGGGGATCTTCTGCTGCAGCTTCCATTCGCCGGAGTGGATCATCCCGCGGAGCTTGTCCGTGATTTCGTCGGCCAGTACGGGCCGGTGCGAAGCTGTGAGGGTCATTGCCGGGTCCTTGCCGTCAGTAGGTGCCCCACCACGATCTGGGCCAGGGCGATGGCGAGCAGCAACACCAAGGGTACCGTCCAGCCGCCCGTGGCGCTGTGCAGCAGGCCCATGCCGAACGGACCGGCCGTGGCGAGCAGGTAGCCCACTGACTGTGCCAGCGTGGACATGGCGGTGGTTTCCGCCGTCGTGCGCCCGCTGCGGCTGATCATCACCATGACCAGCGGGAAGATGCCCAGCCCGAATCCCAGCAGCACTGCCGGGACGGCGGCCAGCATGGCAGGCAGCAGCATCAGGGCGGCCACGCCCAGGAGCATGGTGACGCTGGCGAGGTAGAAAGCCGGGCGCAGCATCCCCGGCCGGGATCCTATGGCGATCAGCACCATGCCGGCCGGCACTGAGACCAACTGCATCAGCCCGAACATCAGCCCGCTGTCCGTCGCGGTCAGCCCGGTGGTGGTGAGCATGTACGGGAACCAGCTGAGCACGGCGTAGGCGAGCAGTGCCTGAAGCGTGAAGATTGCGGTGAGCAGCGCGCCCGTGCGGGTCCGCAGGAGCGGCCACGGGGAAACGTTGGTGCCCCGGCCCGGCGCGGCATTCCGGTGTGCGTGGAGGGCCACCGGCAGGAAGCCCAGGAAGGCGGCCACGGAGAGCAGGCCGATGGCGCCCAGTCCCGCCGACGCCGACCCAAGCATCTGGGCAACCGGAACCACCAGCACGGCCGTGACTGTGGCGCCCGTGGTCATGGTGACCGTGTAGAGCGCCGTCATGAGGGACGTGCGGTGCGCGTAGTGCTCGCGGATGAATGACGGCATGGCTACGTTGCAGACGGCGAGCCCGGACATGCCCACCACCGTCCCGGCCAGCAGCATGCCGGTGGACGGGATGCCGCGCAGCAGCAGTCCCGCGGCCAGCATTCCCAGCGAGAGCAGGATGGCTTTTTCCACGCCCATCCGGCGCGTCAGCCAGGACGTGGCCGCGCCGGCCACCGCAAAGCACAGGGTGGGAATGGAAGGGATGACGGCGGCGATGAACGCCCCGTAGCCCAGGACTTCCTGGAGGTCGTGGAGCAGGGCGGCGGCTCCGGTGATGCCGGCGCGAAGGTTCAGCCCGATCAGCACCACGGCAACAATCCCGAGGACGACGACGGCGCGCGGCCGGGCTGCGCCGGTCCGTGCGGCGGGTGGGGTGTCAGTTCCGGGAGGTGCCGTCGTCGTGGTTGCCATACTTAAACATTAGACGTTAGACGTTTGATGTTTGTAAAGATGTGGCAGGGATCTCCGGAGGGCCCGGCCGCCGCCTCCTACCGCTGCTGACGGTGGTTCAGCCGCTGCACGGCCAGTGCCAGCCAGAGCTGCACGCGGTCCTGGGTCTGGGCGGGGTCGTAGCCCGTCAGTTCGGTGATCTGTGCCAGCCGGTACCGGACGGTGTTGCGGTGCAGCGTCAGCGCTTCGGCGACGGCGGCCACCGAGCCGTTGTTGTTCAGGTAGCTTTCCAGCGTGGCCATGAGTTCGGCCCCGTGCAGGGCGTCGAAGTTCCGAAGCGGGTTGAGGGACTCGTTCGCCATGTCCGCCAGCGGCACGTCCTCGCTGGCCAGCAGCAGCGATGTCAGGCTGAGCCGTTCGGGCTCGTTGACGGGCAGCCCGTGGCTTGCCGCGTCGCGGGCCTCGAAGTAGCTCCAGCGCAGCCCGTTCGGTTTGGTGTAGGCCCCGCCGATGCCGATCGTGGCGTGGATGCCGGCCTCGGCAAGATGGTCGCTGAGGCCCTTGGCCAGCGCACTGGCACCGCTGCCGTCGTCCGTGACAACAACCACCAGGTCCTTCCCGACGACGGCAGTCACCCCGTGCTCCAACGGCCGCGGCACGGAGGAACTCGCCAGCTGCTTGGGGTGCGCCGCGGACTCGGCCAGCAGGACAACGTTTTTCCGGGTGCTGTTGACACCGATGCCGGCAAGCCGCCGGGACGCCTCGCTGGCCTCCAGGGTCCCGTGGATCACGTCCTCCAGGACCTGGCCGGACAGCGCCCGCTGGGCCTGCCGCTGCTTGACCATGTTGTTCAGTTCCACGCTGATCAGGTTCTGCGCGTACCCCACGATGCCGGAATCCTCGAAGGGCTGCCGGGCCCAGAGCGTGCAGGCGTCCCGCCGGCCGGTGGGGATGGGATAGGACGCCCAGGTGTCCGCAGTGGGTGCCGGGTTCCCGGGCACGCTGTTGTAGAGCTGCGCCGTGAACTGGGTCAGCACAATATCCGTGCGCAGCATGGAGCCGAGGTTCTTGAGGAGTTCGGAGAGGCCGCCGCCGGTCAGCAGGGCGCGGGCCAGGATCTGGTGGCCCGCAATGAGCCGTTCCAGCTTGGCGTAATGATCCGCCGACTGGGCATCCGCCACCAGCTTGGTGATCGCAATGAAGGGTGTCTCGTAGGGGACCTCCACCACGGGAAGGCCCCAGCGGTTGGCCTCGGCAATCAGTGCCGGCGGAACGGCGTCGTGCGTCAGCCCCACCCCGAAGCCGATCCCCACCGCGCCTGCCCGCTGCACCTGCCGCACGAAGCGGCGCTGCTCCGGGGCCGACTTCAGCCGCATGCCGGTGGTGAGCACCAGCTCGCCGCCGTTGAGGAAGCGCTGCGGGTCCTCCTGCTCGGTAACGGCGACCCAATGGATGTCCTGGTGCCACGTGGTTTCGGCGAGGCCGGATTTCACGAGCTGGAGCGACTGCACGCCCAGCAGGGCGGCGAGGGAAATTGCCATGAAATCAGGATAGCCGCGTGCTGGGCAACCGCACTAAAGGATTCCGGAGAAGGTGTGCAGGTGGCTATTCCCTGCGTATCGGCGCTGGCATAGGCTCGTGAGCAGTCGCAACACTGCGCCGGTTTTGGAACCGGCCGCAGACACCCCGCAGGAAAGAGGTTGAACACCGTGGTCCAAACCTTGCAGAACTTCATCAACGGCGAGTTCGTCACGCCCGCCGGCACCGGACTGCTGGACATCGTGAACCCCGCCACCGGCGAAGTGGTGGCGAAATCGCCCATCTCCGTGCAGGCCGACGTCGACGCCGCCATGACGGCGGCCAGCGAGGCATTCAAGACCTGGAAGCACGTCACCCCGGGCCAGCGCCAGCTCATGCTCCTCAAGCTTGCCGACGCCGTCGAGGCCAACAGCGACGAACTCGTCGAGGCCCAGCACCGCAACACCGGCCAGGTCCGCAGCCTCATCGCTTCCGAGGAAGTGGCCGCCGGCGCCGACCAGCTCCGCTTCTTCGCCGGCGCCGCCCGCATCCTCGAAGGCAAGTCCGCCGGCGAGTACTTCGAAGGCCACACCTCCTACGTGCGCCGCGAACCCATTGGCGTCGTGGCCCAGGTGGCCCCCTGGAACTACCCGTTCCTGATGGCCATCTGGAAGATCGGCCCCGCACTCGCCGCCGGCAACACCGTGGTGCTCAAGCCCTCGGACACCACGCCGGAATCCACCCTGGTCCTGGCCCGCCTCGCCGGCGGGATCTTCCCGGCAGGCGTCCTCAACGTGATCCTGGGCACCGGCGAAACCGGCGCCATGATGGTGGAGCACAAGGTCCCCGGCCTGGTTTCCATCACCGGATCCGTCCGCGCCGGCATCGCCGTCGCGTCGGGAGCGGCCAAGGGCCTCAAGCGCGCGCACCTGGAGCTCGGCGGCAAAGCCCCGGCCATCGTCTTCAAGGATGCCGACATCAAGAAGAGTGCCGCGGCCATCGCCGAATTCGCTTTCTTCAACGCCGGCCAGGACTGCACGGCCATCACCCGGGTGCTGGTGGAGGACTCCGTTCACGACGACGTCGTGGCAGCCATGGTGGAACACACCAAGACCCTGCACACCGGCTCGCAGAACGACGAAGACAACTACTTCGGCCCGCTGAACAACGTAAACCACTTCAACGCCGTCACGTCGGTGGTGGAGCACCTGCCGGAGAACTGCAAGATCGTTACCGGCGGCCACCGCGCGGGGGAGAAGGGCTTCTTCTTCGAACCCACCATCATCACCGGTGCCAAGCAGACGGATGACGTCGTCCAGAAGGAAACCTTCGGGCCGGTCATCACCGTCCAGAAGTTCAGCACGGAGGCTGAAGCCGTGGAGCTGGCGAACGACGTCGACTACGCCCTGGCGTCCAGCGTCTGGACCACCGACCACGGCACGGCCATGCGCGTCAGCCGCGACCTGGACTTCGGCGCGGTGTGGATCAACACCCACATCCTGCTGACCGCCGAAATGCCCCACGGAGGCTTCAAGCAGTCCGGCTACGGCAAGGACCTCTCCATGTACGGCGTCGAGGATTACACGCGCATCAAGCACGTGATGAGTGCACTCGACGCCTGATCCAGCTTCTTCCCACGCCTCATCCCCAGCTTTAAAGAAAGGGCTTCTCCCATGACCACCACCGCAAGTGACATTACCTACCGTCTCGAGCAGAAGCGCCGCGTCCAGGCGGACTTCCCGGGCCCCAAGTCCGTCGCCCTGACCGAACGCCGCAAGGCCGTTGTGGCTGCCGGCGTCGCCTCCAGCGTCCCCGTCTATGTTGCGGACGCCGACGGCGGCATCATCCACGACGTTGACGGCAACTCCTTCATCGACCTCGGCTCCGGCATCGCCGTGACCAGCGTCGGGGCATCCGATCCCGCCGTCGTCGGCGCCGTGAAGGAAGCGGTGGAGCACTTCACGCACACCTGCTTCATGGTCACCCCGTACGAAGGCTACGTTGCCGTCGCCGAGCAGCTGAACCGCCTCACCCCGGGCGACCACGAGAAGCGCACGGTGCTGTTCAACTCCGGCGCCGAAGCCGTGGAAAACGCCGTCAAGGTGGCCCGCCTGGCCACCGGCCGTGACGCCGTCGTCGCCTTTGACCACGCTTACCACGGCCGTACCAACCTGACCATGGCGCTGACCGCGAAGGCCATGCCGTACAAGACCAACTTCGGCCCGTTCGCGCCCGAGGTCTACCGCATGCCGATGAGCTACCCGTTCCGCGAGGAAAACCCTGCGATCACCGGTGCCGAGGCCGCCAAGCGCGCCATCACCGCGATTGAGAAGCAGATCGGCGGCGAGCAGGTCGCCGCGATCATCATCGAACCGATCCAGGGCGAGGGCGGCTTCATCGTCCCGGCCGACGGCTTCCTGCCGGCCCTTGCCGCGTGGGCCAAGGAAAAGGGCATCGTCTTCATCGCCGACGAAGTCCAGTCCGGCTTCTGCCGCACGGGCGAATGGTTCGCCGTCAACCACGAAGGTGTTGTTCCGGACATCATCACCATGGCCAAGGGCATCGCCGGCGGCATGCCGCTGTCCGCCATCACCGGCCGCGCCGACCTGCTCGACGCGGTCCACCCGGGCGGCCTCGGCGGCACCTACGGCGGCAACCCGGTTGCCTGTGCCGCCGCCCTGGCGTCAATCGGCTCCATGGAGGAATACGACCTCAACGCCCGTGCCAAGCACATCGAGGAACTGGCCACCGCACGCCTCCGCGAACTGCAGGGTGAGGTGTCCGTCATCGGCGACATCCGCGGCCGCGGCGCCATGCTGGCCATCGAACTCGTGCAGGCCGGATCCAAGGAACCGAACCCGGAACTGACCAAGGCCGTTGCCGCCGCCTGCCTCAAGGAAGGCGTCATCATCCTCACCTGCGGCACCTACGGCAACGTGATCCGGCTGCTGCCGCCGCTGGTCATCGGCGACGAGCTGCTGATGGACGGCCTCGAGGTGCTGGCTGCTGCCATCAAGGCGCACGCTTAGCCAAGAATCTTTGCGAATGGAAGAGCCGCGGACCCACGGTCCGCGGCTCTTCTGTTGGTGCTGCTGCGGGAGCCAGGAAATCACCTCTGATTGTGCCGGTGTGGGCTAGAGTCAGCAGTACCACTGCAGGAACGCAGACCGGCCGACGTCGCCCGGGCACCCCGGGCGAGGCTGGATTCTGCCCCAGACTCACAAAGGGGTTCACCCATGCGATACGTAGTTGGCTACACACCAAACGAGCGCGGCGCCGATGCAGTTGCCCTGGCGTCCGCATTGGCCCGGGCGCAGGGCGCGCAGCTCGACCTCGTCTATGTGGTGGACAAGGGACTGCACGTTGCGCACGAGGTGGCGAGCGGCCATGACCTCGCCCGCGAACAGGCCGTGAAGGATGCGCAGCGCGAAGGGCTCGGCCTGGTCGCGGAGGACGTCCCCGTCGAATTTCACGTACGCCACGCGGAGTCGTTCGCTGCGGGCCTGATTGAAGCCGCGGTCGACATCGAAGCCGGCCTCATCGTGGTCGGCGCGGCAAGCAACGGTCTGTTCAAACGCCACACCATCGGCAGCGTGGCCAACGCACTGCTTCACGCTTCCCCGGTGCCGGTGGCGCTTGCCCCGCGCGGCTACCGCCGGACCGAGCCAATATCCCGGCTGACCCTCGCCGTCGGCCAGCGGGCCGGCGCTGACGCCGCGATCGACGTCGCCATCGGATCCGCAGAGCGCCGCGGCGTCCCGCTGCGCATGGTGTCCCTGGTGGAACTGGACGCTGAAGGCGATCCGGGAGAAGTAGTCAACGCGGCTCACGTGCATGCGAACACCGTTCTCACCGAAGCCTCGCGCCGGCTCCCCGAAGGACACAAGGTCGCGGTGGAGGTGGCGCACGGCCGCACCATCGAGGAGTGCATCGACGACCTTGACTGGGATGACGGGGAGATCCTGATCGTGGGATCCTCGCGCCTGGCGGAGCGGAACAAGCTGTTCATCGGCAGCACGGCCAACAAAGTGCTCCGCGCGTTGCCGGTGCCCATGGTGGTCATCCCGCGCGAGTACGAGCGGGTGGACACCGCCATGGCCCCCTGACCCACTGGCTACTTGAGCGGGAACGGATAAGCGCGAACGGGCAGATAATGCCCCCAAAAAGCGAAAAACAGGGCATTATCTGCCCGTTCGCGCGGGGGTCTGTGGGGGCTTAAGTGCCCGTTCGCGCTCCGGCCAGGGCCCGCTTCTTCGCCACGGAGTTGCGGCGGGTCAACGCCAGCATGTCCACCGTCAGCACCAGCAGCGCCAGCCAGACCACGCCGAAGCCGATCCAGCGGTCCAGGGTCATGGTTTCCTTGAACACCACCAGGGCCACGATGAACTGGAGCACGGGGGCGAAGTACTGCAGCAGCCCGATGGTGGTCATGGGCAGGCGGCGGGCGGAGGCTCCAAAAAACAGCAGCGGCACGGCCGTGATCACGCCTGAGGAAACCAGCAGCCAGAAGTGTGTGGAGCCCTGCGTCCCCAGCGTGTTGGTCCCGCTGATTGCCAGGAAGATCATCGTGGCGGCCGCCAGGGGAGTGAGCACCACTGTCTCCATCGTCAGGCTGGTGACGGCGTCGGCCTTGGGCCCGATCCGCTTCTTCACGAACCCGTAGAGCCCGAAGCTCACCGCCAGCGTCAGCGCGATCCAGGGGAGCTTGCCGTACGAAATCGTCAGGACCACTACGGCAATAAAGCCGATCCCGACGGCGGCCCACTGGAGCGGGCGCAGCGTTTCCTTCAGCACGAACACGCCCAGCAGGACGGAGACGAGCGGGTTGATGAAGTAGCCCAGGGACGCCTCCACCGCCTGGCCGGTGGTCACGCCGTAGGTGTACGTCAGCCAGTTCACCGCGATCAGGGCCGCAGCGATGGACAGCGTGCCGAAAACGGTCCGGTCCCGGAAAGCAGCCGCCAGGACCCGCCACGAGCGGGTGACCGTGATCAGGAGGGTGCAGAACACCAGCGACCACACCACCCGGTTGGCGACGATCTCCACCGCGCCGGCGGGCTGCAGGACGAAGAAGTACAGGGGCAGCAGCCCCCAGAGTCCGTAGGCACCAATCCCGAAGAGGACACCCGCCGTCGTGTCCTTGTCCACCGCTTTAAGTTCTACGCCGGGGCGGCGCGGCTGTCCGCCGGAAGCCCCACTGGAATGCCCGCTGGAAGCGGGCGTACCCGTGGTGGTCACGGCAGGTGCTGAGGCAGTTCCGTCGGGTGTAGGCACACGATCAATAACACCACCTCCGCGGGCTGTATTCCGCCAACACGGTACAGATTCCCGTTAGCGATATCCCGGGCACTTGCGGTACTCAGTACGCTTACCATTATGAATTCGCATCCTGAGCGGCCGGCACGATGAGGCTCCGCCACAGTAACGCCTCGGGCAGGGGCTACCGGCGCCTGGCTGCCGGCACCGGCTTCACGTACAAAGACCTGGACGGTTCCACGCTGCCGCCGGGTCCCGTCCGGGAGCGGCTGGAAAGCATCGGCATCCCGCCAGCCTGGACCGATGTGTGGATCGCCCCCTACGACAACGGGCACATCCAGGCCACGGGGCTCGACGCCGTGGGCCGGCGGCAGTACATCTACCACCCCGCCTGGCGGGAAAAGAAGGACCGGCTCAAGTTCGACCGCGCCCTCCAGCTCGCCGAATCCCTGCCGACCGCACGCAGGCTGGTCACCCTGGACCTCCGCAGCGAGGGCTTCTCGCGCGAACGCGTCCTGGCCGGCGCCTTCAGGATGCTGGACACCGGGTCACTGCGGGTGGGATCCGAGCGGTACACCAATGAGAACGGCAGCCACGGCCTGGCCACACTGCTGTGCGCCCACGTGAAGGTGAAGCAGGAGAGCCTCCGGCTCAGTTTTCCGGCCAAGAGCGGGAAGACCTGGGATTCGGAAATCGACGACGCCGACCTTGCCGCCCTGGTCCGCTCGCTCAAGCGGCGCGGCGGGAACGCCAGGCTCCTGGCGTACAAAAACGGGCGCAGCTGGCACCCCGTGGGCAGCTCGGAAATCAACGAGTACGTCAAGGAACGCACGGGCGGGGATTTCACCGCCAAGGACTTCCGGACGCTCCGCGGCACCGTGGCGGCTGCCGTCAGCCTGGCCCGGACCGGGCCGCAGGCCACGGTGGCTGCGAGGAAACGGGCCATCAGCCTGGCGATGCAGGACGCTGCCGCTGTGCTGGGGAACACGCCGTCGATCGCCCGGAAAAGCTACGTGGATCCGCGGCTGCTGGATCACTTTTCCGCGGGGGAGACGATCGACCCCCGCCGGACGGGTTCGGCGGAAGCGGAACTGCGCGCCATGCTGTACCGGGAAGGCGACGTCGTATCCCTCAACAGCTCCCCGAAGAAAGCGGGCTGAGCAACTAGAATGGGGGAATTGTGCGCTCAGTGACTTGGCGCAGTCTCTCAGTTCCAGAAGGGCTCCCGGTGTCCAATTCGGCCGAAACCACTCCCAAACGTCCCCTCCGCGTCGCGATCGTCGGCGCCGGACCGGCCGGCGTCTACGCCGCGGACATCCTGACCAAGTCCAATGAGGTCAAGGACGGCGACTTCGAAGTCAGCATCGACCTTTTCGAGGCCTACCCTGCCCCGTACGGCCTGATCCGATACGGTGTGGCTCCGGACCACCCGCGCATCAAGGGCATCGTGAACGCCCTGCACAAGGTCCTGGACCGCGGTGACATCCGGTTCCTGGGCAACGTGACATACGGCCGTGACCTGAAACTCCACGATTTCCGCGCCTTCTACGACGCCGTGATCTTTTCCACCGGCGCCATCAAGGACGCCGACCTCAACGTCCCCGGCGTCGAGCTTGAAGGATCGTTCGGCGGCGCCGACTTCGTCTCCTGGTACGACGGCCACCCCGACGTGCCGCGCGAATGGCCACTGGAGGCCAAGGAAATCGCCGTGATCGGCAACGGCAACGTTGCCCTGGACGTGGCCCGCATGCTGGTGAAGCACGCGGACGAACTGCTGTCCACGGAAATCCCGGACAACGTCTACCAGGCGCTGAAGAAATCCCCGGTCACGGACGTGCACGTGTTCGGCCGCCGCGGCCCCGCCCAGGTGAAGTTCACCCCGCTGGAACTGCGCGAGCTGAGCCACGCCAAGGACGTTGACATTGTGCTCTACCCGGAGGACTTCGAGTTCGATGAAGCGTCCGAGGAAGCCATCCGCAGCAACAACCAGACCAAGACCATGGTCAACACGATGACCAACTGGCTGGTCGAGGAGCACACCGAAGCCGAGGTGCCTTCCTCGCGCCGGCTCCACCTGCACTTCCTGCACAGCCCGGTCGAGATTTATGACGCCGCCGGCAACACCGCCGCCGGCAACACCGCTGCCGCCGGCAAGGTCGCGGGCATCAAGTTCGAGCGGATGCAGCTGGACGGCACCGGCCACGTGAAGGGCACGGGGGAGTACATCGACTACCCCGTCCAGGCCGTCTACCGGGCCATCGGATACCACGGCTCGCCGCTGGACGAACTCGAATACGACGCCAAGGCCGGCGTGATTCCCAACGAAGGCGGCCGCGTGCTGGACGCCGACGGCAACCCCGTTCCGGGAATCTACGCCACCGGCTGGATCAAGCGCGGACCGGTGGGCCTGATCGGGCACACGAAGGGCGACGCCCTGGAAACCATCGGCTGCTTGCTCGAGGACCGGCTGACGCTGCCCCCGGCGCAGGACCCGGACCCGCACGCCATCATCGCCCTGCTCGAGGAGCGCGGCGTGGAGTACACCACCTGGGAAGGCTGGAATAGGCTCGACGCGCACGAAGCAGCCCTCGGGAAGGCGTGGACCGAAGCCGAAGCGGACACCGGCGTCGTGCGGGAACGCATTAAGGTTGTTCCCCGCGAGGAAATGATCCGCATTTCCCGCAGCACCGACGGCTAACCCTGTGGCGGCCGGGCCGGGCGGGAACTAGACTGACCGGACCACGCCACTTCGGCATGACGTCACGCCTGGCACACCGCTGTGCCGGCAGGGGAGTCCAATGAGGAATATCTTGCAGCCGGCTGCCGCGGGCACCGCAGACAGAAACGACGCTGCAGCACTGCTCCAGCGGGATGCGCTGGCGGGCCACGAGCTGCTGACCGGGCCCGGCCCGCTGATCACCGGCAGCGCCGGCGGCCCTGCGGGTGTGCGGGTGCCCGGGCTGCGCAGTCTCGTGGAGGAATCCTGGCAGCGTTCTGTCCAGTTCCGGGCCAACCCGGACAACCCCGAAGCGCCGCTGGCCATGGACCGGGAAGAGCTGGATGAGTACCGCCGGCAGCACCCCCTGGCCACGATCATGCCGGTGATCCATAAGCTCCTGGTCCTGCCCAGCCACGACAGCGGCCTGCTGGTTGCCGTGGGCGATGAAGTGGGCCGGCTCCTGTGGGTGGAAGGCGACGCCGTCATGCAGCGCCGGGCCGAAGGCATGATGTTCGTGGCGGGCGCCGACTGGTCCGAGGCCAGCGTCGGAACCAGCGCCCCGGGCACCGCGCTCGCCGTGGGTCGCAGCATCCAGATTTCCGGCGCCGAACATTACAAGCGGTCGGTCCACCCGTGGAGCTGCACGGCCGTCCCGTTCCATGACCCGGATTCCGGCGCCCTGCTGGGGGTGGTGGACATTACCGGCACCGAGTCCGCCGTCGCACCGCACACGCTGTCCCTCGTGGAGGCAACGGTGGCTGCCGCCCAGGCCCAGTTGCGCGTGGAACGGCTCCAGCTGGCGGCCGCCCGCCAGGCAGCGCCGGCACGACGCCGGACGGCAGCTTCCACGGCACGGACCGCTTCCGCTGCGGGTTCCGGCAGCCTCTACCGCAACAGCCTCCAGCTCCTGGGCCGGGACCAGGCCCTGCTCAGCATCGAGGGCCGCACCGTGGCGCTTTCGGCCCGGCACAGCGAAATCCTGGCGCTGCTCAGCGTTCACCCGGACGGGCTCACCGCCGAGGAACTCTGCACCCTGCTGTACCCGGGAGACGGCTCGTCCATGACCCTGCGGCCCGAGATGGTGCGCCTGCGCAAGGTCCTGCAGCAGCTCAGCCCTGAAGCCGTCCCCGGCTCGCGGCCGTACCGGCTGCCCATGGACCTGATGCCGGATTCCAGCCAGGTCCTCAACTGCCTGCAGCGCGGCGCCCACCGCATCGCGCTGGAGATCTACCGCGGCGCCGTGCTGCCGCGGTCCGAAGCGCCGGGCATCGTGGACCTCCGGGACCGCGTCTCGTCACTGCTGCGCGAAGCGGTGCTCACCGACGGCAGCGCTGATGCGCTGCTGAAGTACGCGGAACTGCCGGAAGCAAAGGACGACGTCGGCGTCCGCACCGCCGCGCTGAAGCTCCTGCCGCCGCGCTCGCCCAAGCGGGCCGCCGTCGTCGCCGACCTCGAACGGCTGGAAACGGAACTCAGCGCCTGAAAGCGCCCCAACGTGAGCTGACTCACATGGTTGCAACCTGACTGCAACCTCCTAGCTCCTACGCTGAATGCAACGGCGGCCGCCAGCACAGGCCGCTGATCATCTTGCACAGCAAAGGAGCTAGCAATGACTGTCTATGCACAGCCCGGTACCGAAGGTTCGAAGGTTACGTTCAAGGACCGCTACGAGAACTGGATCGGCGGCGAGTGGGTTGCCCCCGTCAAGGGCCAGTACTTCGACAACATCACCCCGGTCACGGGCAAGGCATTCTGCGAGGTGGCCCGCGGCACCGCCGAGGACATCGAACTGGCGCTGGATGCCGCGCACAAGGTCGCACCCTCCTGGGGCAAGACCTCGGTAGCCGAGCGCGCAGCCATCCTGAACAAGATCGCGGACCGCATCGACGAGAACCTTGAGATGCTGGCCGTGGCCGAGTCCTGGGACAACGGCAAGCCGATCCGCGAAACCCTCAACGCGGACATTCCGCTGGCCGCCGACCACTTCCGCTACTTTGCCTCCGCCGTCCGCGCCCAGGAGGGCCGCCTGTCTCAGCTCGACGACGACACCACGGCGTACCACTACCACGAGCCGCTCGGCGTCGTCGGCCAGATCATTCCGTGGAACTTCCCCATCCTCATGGCCGTCTGGAAGCTCGCCCCGGCCCTGGCTGCCGGCAACGCCGTGGTCCTCAAGCCGGCCGAGCAGACCCCGTCGTCCATCCTGGTGCTGATGGAGCTCATCGGCGACATCCTTCCCGCCGGCGTCATCAACGTGGTCAACGGCTTCGGCGTCGAGGCCGGCAAGCCGCTCGCCTCCAGCCCCCGGATCCGCAAGATCGCCTTCACCGGCGAAACCACTACGGGCCGCCTGATCAGCCAGTACGCCAGCCAGAACCTGATCCCGGTCACCCTGGAGCTGGGCGGCAAGAGCCCGAACATCTTCTTCAACGATGTTGCCGAAAACAACGACGCGTTCTACGACAAGGCGCAGGAAGGCTTCGCGCTATTCGCGTTCAACCAGGGCGAAGTCTGCACCTGCCCGTCCCGCGCCCTGGTCCAGGAAGACATCTACGACTCCTTCATGGCGGACGCCGTGGCCCGGGTGGAGAAAATGATCCAGGGCAACCCGCTGGACACCGAAACCCAGGTGGGCGCCCAGGCCTCCAACGACCAGCTCGAGAAGATCCTCTCCTACATCGACATCGGAAAGCAGGAGGGCGCCAAGGTGCTCACCGGCGGCGCCCGTGCCGAACTCCCCGGCGACCTAGCCGGTGGCTTCTACGTCCAGCCCACCGTCTTCGAGGGCCACAACAAGATGCGGATCTTCCAGGAGGAGATCTTCGGCCCGGTGGTCTCCGTGACGCGCTTCAGCGACTACAACGACGCCATGGGCATCGCCAACGACACCCTCTACGGCCTCGGCGCCGGCGTCTGGTCCCGCAACGGCAACGTTGCGTACCGGGCAGGCCGGGAAATCCAGGCGGGCCGTGTCTGGGTCAACAACTACCACGCCTACCCGGCCGGTGCCGCGTTCGGCGGGTACAAGTCCTCCGGCATCGGACGTGAGAACCACTCCATGATGCTGGACCACTACCAGCAGACCAAGAACCTCCTGGTCAGCTACAACGAAAACAAGCTCGGCTTCTTCTAGGCCGCTATGAGCCCGGGCGGGGACGGATTGCACGCATCCGTCCCCGCCCGCACCACCTGGCCACCCCTCAGGAAGGCAGCACGACTCTTTACAGCCCCACCCCAAGCAATGCTTTAACGACGCAAGGATTTCGCCAATGACGACGACAATGCAAGCAGCCGTAGTAACCGAATTCGGAAAAGACCTTCAGATCCAGTCCCTCCCCGTTCCCACACCGGGCCGCGGAGAGGCACTGGTCAAGGTCATCACCACCGGCGTCTGCCACACGGACCTTCACGCGGCCGAGGGCGACTGGCCGGTTAAGCCCACACCGCCCTTCATCCCCGGCCACGAAGGCGTGGGTGAAGTGGTGGCCCTCGGCGAGGGTGTCACCGACCTGGCTGTCGGAGACCTCGTGGGCAACGCCTGGCTCTGGTCCGCCTGCGGTGACTGCCAGTACTGCCGCACCGGCTGGGAAACACTGTGCGAAGCCCAGAAGAATGCCGGCTACAGCGTGGACGGGTCCTTCGGCGAGTACATGCTGGTGGACAGCCGCTTCGCCGCCCGCATCCCGGCCGGTTCGGACCCTGTGGAAGTCGCCCCCGTGCTCTGCGCCGGCGTCACTGTCTACAAGGGCCTGAAGATGACCGAAGCCAGGCCCGGAGAGTGGGTCACCATCTCCGGCATCGGCGGACTCGGGCACATCGCCGTGCAGTACGCCGTGGCCATGGGCCTGCGGGTGGCCGCCGTGGACATCGCCGACGACAAGCTCGCCTTGGCCAAGAAGCACGGCGCGGAACTCACCGTCAACGCCCTCCATGAGGACCCGGTGGAAGTCATCCAGCGCGAAACCGGAGGTTGCCATGGAGTCCTGGTTACGGCAGTGCACCCGTCAGCCTTCGGGCAGGCGATCGGGATGGCCCGCCGGGGCGGCACTATCGTGTTCAACGGCCTGCCGCCGGGTGACTTCCCGGCGCCGATCTTCGAGATTGTGCTCAAGGGCCTGACCGTCCGCGGCTCGATCGTGGGAACGCGGCAGGACCTGGAGGAAGCCTTGGATTTCTACGCCCAGGGCAAGATCCACCCCACGGTGTCCACGCGGGAACTTTCGGAAGTGAACGCGGTTCTTGACGAGATGAAGCACGCCAAGATCGACGGCCGCGTGGTGCTGAGGTTCTGATGCCCGGAACCAGGCTGGACGCCGCGGTGACGCTGCCCGGGGAGGACTTCTCCCGGGTGGCGCTCACCGGGGCGGCCGTGGATTTGCTGCGGAAACTCTGGGGCCAGCACGGGCCCCTGATGTTCCATCAGTCCGGCGGCTGCTGTGACGGCTCCTCCCCAATGTGCTATCCGGCGGGGGATTTCATCACCGCCGAGGCCGATGTCCTCCTGGGGCTGTTCGATATTGCCGACGGCGTGGAGCCGAAGACGCTCGAGTTCTGGATGTCCAGGGAGCAGTTCAACTACTGGAGCCACACCCACCTGACCGTGGACGTGGTCCAGGGCCGGGGGAGCGGCTTCTCGGTGGAGGCGCCGGAAGGCAAGCGGTTCCTAATCCGGTCAACGCTGATGGACTGGCCCTCCTGAGCGGCCGGCTCCGATAGCGCGAACGGACAGTTGGGGCCCCTCTCACGAGGACCCCAACTGTCCGTTCGCGCTTTTCCGCGTCTCACTATCTGGGATAAATGTGACCGTCCACTGGATGGACACTACTCTTGATAAGTCTGTTTCCAGCAAGCTATCGAGATTGTGGACTTTCCTATGAACCTTTTCCGGACGAAATCCATCGAGCAGTCGATCGCCGACGCCGATGAACCCGGACGCAAGCTGAAGCGTTCCCTGAGCACGTGGGACCTCATGATCATGGGTGTCGCCGTTGCTGTCGGAGCCGGGATCTTCTCCGTCGGCGCCAAGGCCGCTGCGAACTTTGCCGGCCCCGCCGTCACGGTGTCGTTCGCCATTGCCGCCGTCACCTGCGCGCTGGCCATCATGTGCTACGCCGAATTTGCCACGGCCATCCCGGTTGCAGGTTCGGCCTACGTCTTCACCTACGCCACCATGGGTGAGCTGCTGGCCTGGATCATCGGCTGGAACCTCATCCTGGAACTCTTCACCGCCGGCGCCGTGATCGCCAAGTACTGGGGCATCTACCTCAGCAAAGTCTTCGCACTCATGGGCCTGGATATTCCGCCCGCCATCTCCCTCGGCGGCATCGACCTCTACTGGGGCGCCTTCCTGATCGTGGCCGTCTTCACGGTCCTGCTGGTGCTGGGGACGAAGCTGTCCGCCCGCGTCGGCAACATCTTCACCCTCATCAAGATCGCCGTGGTGCTGTTCGTCATTGTGGTCGGCTTCACGTACGTGAAGTTCGAAAACTACTCGCCGTTTGTCCCCGCTTCCGAACCCACTGCCGCCTCCGGCACCGCCGACGTGCTCAAGCAGTCCTTCTTCGGTTTCCTGACCGGAGCCGTACCGGCGCAGTACGGCACGCTGGGCATCTTTGCCGGCGCGGCGCTCGTCTTCTTCGCCTTCATCGGTTTCGACGTGGTTGCCACCTCGGCAGAAGAGGTCAAGAACCCGCAGAAGACCCTGCCGCGCGGCATCTTCGGCGGCCTGGCCATAGTCACCGTTCTCTACATCCTCGTGTCCCTCGCCCTGACCGGCATGGTGTCCTACACCCAACTGGCGGAGGCCAAGAACCCCACCCTCACCACCGCGTTCGAAGCCGTGGGCAACACCGACGCCGCCAAGGTCATCGCCTTCGGCTCACTGGTGGGCCTCACCACGGTGATCATGGTGCTCCTGATGGGCCTGTCCCGCGTGGTCCTGGCCATGAGCCGCGACGGACTGCTGCCGCGCTCGCTGTCCAAGACCAGCACCATCCGTGCAACACCGGTCCGGCTCCAGGTGATCTGCGGCGCGGCTGTAGCCGTGGTGGCCGGCCTGACCAACGTGGACCTGTTGGAGGAAATGATCAACATCGGCACGCTGTCCGCCTTTGTGATGGTGAGCCTGGGCATCCTGGTCCTGCGGAAGAAGCGCCCGGACCTCAAGCCGGCCTTCCGCGTCCCGTTCGGCAAGGTTCTCCCCGTGGTCTCGGCCCTGCTGTGCCTCTACCTGATGACCAACCTCGCGGTGGAGACGTGGATCTTCTTTGCTATCTGGCTGGTCATCGGTGTGGTGATCTACTTCTCCTACGGCCAGCGGCACTCCCGGCTGAATGAGAAGTTCGCTGAGGCCAAGGCCGCCGTCAATGGCGCCCCGGTCGCAGCGGGGGACGAGGACGCGCTCACCCGCAACTGACTCCGGGGCCCGGAATCCGCTCTGGCCATGACTCCATAAGATGGAGTCATGGCCAGAGCTGTTAAACCGCAACGCAAGGTGGAGTTATTGTCCGCCATTCAGGACTACCTGATGGACAAGACCCTGGCCGAACTCACCTTCCGGAGCCTCGCGGACGGCCTGGGCATCAGCTCCTACGTGCTGGTGTACCACTTCGGCAACCGGGAACAACTGGTCAACGAGATCATCCGCTCCATCGAATCCCGGCTGGACAGCATGCGCACCACGGACGTGCGGGACATCGACCGGGAAGCCTGGCGGTCGTTCCTAATGGAGTCCTGGCAGTGGACCATGGCCCAGCGCAACCGCCACCTGGCCAGGCTTGAGTTCGAGGCGACGGCGCAGGACGTCGTGGCCGCCTCGCCCCGCGGCACAGCCCAGGACCATTTCCGCATGCTCCACGAAAAAGCGCGCGACTGGCTGGTGGTGCAGGGCATCCGCCCGGAGTTCGCAGACACCGACGCCCGGCTCTTTACGTCCACGTTCTACGGGCTCCAGTTCGATTTTGTGGTCATGAACCAGCCCGAGGAAGCGACGAAGGCTTTCGAACTGATGGTGGCTGTGTTCTTTTCGAACCTTGAGCACCGCCTGGCTACGGAAGGCCAGCACGTCTGACGCCGGTACGCCCGGGACGCCAGCAGGGCGCACCAGCGCGGCGCGGCCCTGCGCGTCGCGGCAGCCCTAGGGCGCGGCGCGGCCCTGCGCGGCGCTGCAGCCTCCTAGGGCGCGGCGTGGCGGCCCACCCATTCAACGAGCGGCCGAAGCTGTTCCCAGAGCCGGGAAACCTCCTCCGCGGCTGCGGGCGTGGATAGCCAGTCCGGTTCCCCCAGCTCCTTGCCGGCCGACAGCGACTTGTACTTGAGGAGCTCCGCCCGGGGATGGTCGCGCGGAAAGCCCCTCGGCACGGTCTTGAGCCGGTCGCCCTCAACCTGGAACCCCGCTTCGGTGACCGTTCGGACGATCCGCTCCAGCGACTCGCCGGTCCCGGTGGCGTCCACCGAGTTCCGGAAGCGGGCCAGCTGGGCAGGCGAGCTCGAATGGCAGCCGCCGCCTACCAGGAGGCCGTCGGCGCTGAGCTGCACGTAGTAGCCCACTCCTTCCTGGAAGGATGCGACCGCTCCCTGGGCTGTCTTGTAGGGGGACTTGTCCGGGGAGAACCGGACGTCCCGGTTGGGCCGAAAGATTTTGGCCGGGCCGAACCTGGGTTCCAGCTGGGCCAGCAGTGCCGTCAGCGGTTCCCGGACGAGAGTTTCGTAGCGCGGCTTGTGCTCGAGCCACCACTCCCGGTTGTTGTTCTGCTCAAGGTCGGCATAGAACGCGGCGGCCGCCGCGGGGATGCCCTCGAATGTGGTCATGCAGTGATCCTAGGCAGCGGAATGAGCGCCAGCCAGAGCTGGCGGCGCGTATGTGGAAACCGCAGGGTCCGGCGCATCCACCCGAACCGAAGGCGCCTTCTTTCCGACTTCCGGTTATGCCAGTATCAGGAGGATAACGATGAGTGGTCAGTTTGACCTTCAACCTTCTGGTGCCAATAGACTTACCTCGAACGTTTGTTCGGACAGCGGACAAGCGGGGCTTGGGGGCCGTTCAGCTCCCAAGCCAGTCCACAAAGGAGTGAACATGAATCGTCGTACTGCCATTGCTGTGCTTGCCGCAGCATCAGTTTTGGGCCTATCAGCCTGCGGGTCCGGCTCGCCCAGTTCCACGGGAGGCGGAACTGCCTCAGGCGGAAGCACCGGCGGCGCGGAACTGACTAAAGTCAGCGTCGGCGTGATACCGATCGTCGACTGCGCGCCGATCTACCTGGGTGACAAGCAGGGATTCTTCAAGGAAGAGGGACTCCAGCTGGACATCCAGACCGCAACCGGCGGCGCAGCAATCGTCCCGGGCGTCGTCAGCGGCAGCTTCGACTTCGCCTTTTCCAACCTGATCTCCGTGATGGTCGCCAAGGACAAGGGCCTCGACCTGAAGTTCGTCGCCAACGGCGCCTCCACCACGGGTGAGAAGGGCAAGGACATCGGCGGCGTCGTCGTTCCTGCCGGCTCCAGCATTAAGTCCGCCAAGGACCTTGCGGGCAAGACCGTCTCGGTCAACAACCTCTCCAACATCGGCGACACCACGATCAAGTCGGTCGTCGAAAAGGACGGCGGCGACCCCAAGAGCGTGAAGTTCGTTGAGGTGGCCTTCCCGGACGCCCCGGCGGCCCTGGCCAACAAACAGGTCGATGCGGCGTGGATCCTGGAGCCCTTCCTGTCCAAGGCCGTGGCTGAAGGCGGCACGGTGGTCTCCTGGAACTTCGCCGAGATGAGTCCGGACCTGGACATCGCCGGATACTTCACCAAGGGGGACACCATCAAGGGCAAGGCCGAGCTCACACAGAAGTTCACCCGGGCCATGAACAAGTCCCTCGAGTACGCGCAGGCGCACCCGCAGGAGGTCCGCGACATCGTGGGCACCTACACCAAGATCGACGAGGGAACGCGAGCCAAGATCGTGCTCCCGCGCTACAAGGTCGACTTCAACAAAGATGCCTTCAAGACCCTCGGTGACGCCGCCGCCAAATACGGCACACTGACCAAGGCACCGAACGCCGGCGACCTCCTCCCGTGAGTTCCGACGATCCAGCCTCCGGCGGTCCCGCCCCCAGCGCGGGCCGGGACCGCCGGCCGGTCCGCAGGCTCCCGGCAAAGCAGTTGCTCGGCCTGGCCGGGATCGTGGGATTCCTCGCCACCTGGGAACTGATTCCCCGGCTCGGCCTCATCGATGAGCGTTACCTGCCGCCCGCCAGCGAAGTGATCCTGGCGCTGGTGCGGGACTTCGGCCTGACCGCATTCTGGATCTCGGTGGGCGAGACCATGGCAGCGTGGTTCCTGGGCCTCATCATCGCGGTGGCCTTGGCCGTGCTGCTGGGATTCGTTATCGGCTCCAGTGACTTCCTGCGGAAGGCGACCAACTCCACCGTGGAGTTCCTGCGCCCGATTCCTTCCGTGGCGTTGATCCCCTTAGCGGTGCTCCTCTTCGGCGTGAAGATTGAATCGTCCCTCATGCTGATCACGTACGCCGCCTTCTGGCAGGTCCTGATCCAGGTCCTTTACGGGGTGGCCGACGTGGACATGGTGGCCAACAACACCGCGAAGACCTACGGACTGGGCCGGATGGCGCGGATACGCTACGTTGTGTTCCCCACCGCCCTGCCGTACCTCATGACCGGCGTCCGGCTCGCCGCCACGGTGGCGTTGGTCCTGGCCATCACGGCGGAATTGGTGATCGGGTCCCCGGGCCTGGGCCGTGAAATCGCCCTCGCGCAGTCCGGCGGCGCCATTTCCGGCATGTACGCCCTGGTGCTTGCGACCGGCCTGATCGGCGTGCTGATCAACGTCCTGATGCGCTCCATCGAGAAGAAGACCCTGTCCTGGCACTCCTCCGTCCGTTCCGAGGTGATCGTATGAAAGCCCTGAAGACACTCGGCTACGTTCTTGCGCTGCCTGTGCTCCTGGTCCTGCTGTGGTGGGCCTCAACCCTCGGGGCGGTCAATTTCTTTGTCCCCACTCCGGCCGCACTGGTAGGCAAGTTCGGCGAGGTCTGGTTCGGGCCCCGTTTCTTCACCGACGTCCTGCCCAGCATCGCCCGGCTCCTGGTGGGCGTCGTCGCCGCGATTGCGATCGGCGTCGTGGGCGGTGTCCTGATCGGGTCGGTCAAGTGGCTCCGTGCGCTGCTGGAACCCACGCTGGAATTCTTCCGCGCCATCCCGCCGCCGGTCCTGGTCCCGGTCCTGATCCTCCTGATGGGCATCACCGATTCCATGAAGGTCGCGGTCATCATCTCCGGCTGCGTCTGGCCGGTCCTGTTGAACACCATCGAAGGGGTCCGTGCCGTCGACGGTGTCCTCTCGGATTCGGCGCACACCTATGGCATCGATGGCTGGGCCCGTGTCCGGTACCTCGTGCTGCCCTCGGCCAGCCCGCAGATCATGGCCGGCGTTCGCCAGTCGCTGTCCCTCGGGTTGATCCTGATGGTCATTTCCGAAATGTTCGCCTCGTCCTCGGGGCTTGGCTTCACCATTGTCCAGTTCCAGCGTTCCTTTGCCATACCGGAAATGTGGTCCGGCATTGTGGTGCTGGGTCTGCTGGGCGTGGCCATGTCATTCATCTTCCAGTGGGCCGAGCGGCACATCCTGCGCTGGTACCACGGCCAGAAAGAGGTAGAAAATGCAGCCTGACCCAACCCCGGCGCCAGCCGGGAAAACACCGCCGTCCGGGAAGACCCTGCCGGAGGTGATGCTCTCCGTCCGTGGCGTGAAAAAGGTATACCAGACCGACGGCGGGGACATCGAGGCCGTACGCAACCTCACCTTCGACCTGCGCCCCGGCGAACTTGCCTGCCTCGTTGGCCCCTCCGGCTCCGGCAAGACCACGCTACTGAAGTGCATCTCCGGCCTGATGGCGCCCACAGCAGGCGAGGTCCTGCTGGACGGCAAGCGCGTGTCCGGGCCGCCCAAGAAGATGGCCGTGGTCTTCCAGGAGTACGGCCGGTCCCTGTTCCCCTGGATGCGGGTGCGCGAGAACGTAGAGCTCCCCTTGAAGAACCAGGGCGTGCCCAAGGCGGAACGCGACACGCTGGTGGATGAGGCGCTCGAAGCCGTGGGCCTGTCCCACGTCCCGCGCTCCTACCCCTGGCAGCTCTCCGGCGGCATGCAGCAGCGCGTGGCGATCGCCCGTGCCATCGCGTACCAGCCGGAGGTCCTGTTGATGGACGAACCGTTCGCCGCAGTGGACGCACAGACCCGGGCGGACTTGGAGGACCTGATCAGGGTGGTCTGGAAGAAGCTCGGCGTAACCGTGCTCTTTGTCACCCACGACATCGACGAATCCGTCTACCTCGGCGAACGCGTCATCATCCTGTCGTCCTCCCCGACGGTAGTTCAGGAGGACATCGTGATCGACCTCCCCGACGAACGCGACCAGCTCAACACCAGGGCGCTCCCACGCTTCACCGAGCTCCGCCACCACGTGTACGAGCAGATCCAGCTGGCCAAGAAGGGCCACCGCCCCGCCGCGGCCGGCTCGACAACCGCCTAGGAATTCGGCAAGCAAACAGAACACCCCGCCACGGATGATCCGTGGCGGGGTGTTCTGTTCGTTCGCCGTCAGTGGCGCCGGGCGGCGCCGCCGAAGGGGCTACAGCTTGTTGGCTGCTTCAGCGTCGGATTCCGTCTGGCCGGCGCCGAGGTTGGCGCGCAGCTTGGCGCCGAGTTCGGCGTCAACGTTGGTCCAGTACTGGATGGCGCGTTCCTTGATGCCGGCGTTCTTCACGCCGCCCACAGCACCGGTGATGGTGTCCAGCAGGCGGGCCTTGGCGCCGTCGTCGAACACTTCGCGGTACAGCGTGCCGGCCTGGCCGAAGTCGCCGTCCTCGGCGTGCAGGGAGTGGGCGGAGAGCGTCAGCTGGCCGTCGTTCTCCCAGCCGCCTGCCGGGTTCTGCGGTTCAACGGCAGCCGGGCCGCCAACCGAGTTGGGGGCGTAGACCGGAACGGAGGAGGCGTTGAAGTGGTAACGCCCGGCGCCGTCCTGGCTGTAGTTGTTGACCTGGTTCTTCGGCTGGTTCACCGGGATCTGGGCGTGGTTGGTGCCCACGCGGTAGCGGTGTGCGTCGGCGTAGGAGAAGATGCGGGCCTGCAGCATCTTGTCCGGGGAAGCGGCGATGCCCGGCACGAAGTTCGACGGCGCGAAGGTGGCCTGTTCGATCTGTGCGAAGTAGTTCTCCGGGTTCCGGTTCAGCTCCATGGTGCCCACGTGGATCAGCGGGTAGTCAGAGTGCGGCCACACCTTGGTGAGGTCGAACGGGTTGAAGCGGTAGGTCTTGGCGTCTTCGTACGGCATGACCTGGACGTGCAGCTCCCAGGACGGGAAGTTGCCCGCGGCGATGTTTTCCTGCAGGTCGCGGATGTAGAAGTCGGCATCCGAGCCGGCAAGTTCTTCAGCCTGGTCCCCGGTGATGCTCTTGACGCCCTGGTTGGACTTGAAGTGGTACTTCACCCAGAAGCGCTCGCCCTCGGCGTTGATCCACTGGTAGGTGTGTGAGCCGTAGCCCTGCATTTCACGCCAGGAAGCCGGCAGGCCGCGGTCGCCCATGAGCCAGGTGACCTGGTGCGCGGACTCGGGGGACAGGGTCCAGAAGTCCCACTGCATGTCGGCGTCGCGCAGGTGCGTGCCCGGGAGGCGCTTCTGGCTGTGGATGAAGTCCGGGAACTTGATACCGTCGCGGATGAAGAAGACGGGGGTGTTGTTGCCCACGAGGTCGTAGTTGCCCTCGGAGGTGTAGAACTTCACGGCGAAACCGCGGGGATCGCGCCAGGTGTCGGGGGAGCCGCTCTCGCCGGCGACGGAGGAGAAGCGGATCAGCATCTCGGTCTCCTCACCCGGCTGCAGGAACGCGGCCTTGGTGTACTTGGAGACGTCCGAGGTGGTCTTGAACGTACCGAACGCGCCGCCGCCCTTGGCGTGCACTACGCGCTCCGGAACCCGCTCGCGGTTGAACTGAGCGAGCTTTTCGATCAGGTAGTGGTCGGTCAGGATGATGGCGCCGTCAGCGCCGACAGCCTGTGAGTGAGCGTCGGACGTGACGGGAGCGCCGGACTGTGTGGTGGACACAGCGGGCGCAGAGATGTTCAGAGTCATCTTTCTCCTTTGGTTGGGTTTCTTGCTTAGTTTCGTTCGGCGGGTAGCTTTTGGGTGCGCTGGCAGTCCTGGCAGATGCCCTGGTACATAACGTCAGCGATCTGGATGGTCATCGGCTCGGAGTTCTCGTCCCAGTGCGGCGTGAGGCAGGGCGCGTGGCCCACGGCGCAATCCACGTCCTCCACCCGTCCGCAGCTGATGCAGATGGCGTGGTGGTGGTTGTCGCCCACCCGCGTCTCGTAGAGTGCGGGGGAGTGGGGCGGTTCGAACCGGCGCAGCATGTGCAGGTCCGTGAGGTCACCGAGGACCACATAAACGGACTGTGCAGTCATTTCGGGCAGTTCTTCACGCGCTGCGGCAAGGATGCTTTCGGCCGGCGAGTGCGGGTGGCGTTCGACGGCGGTGAGGACCGCCATCCGCTGTTTGGTCACCCGGCGGCCGTGGGCGCGCAGGGCGGCAGCCCATGCATCCTGGCCCGCCTCGTGAACTGTCATAGCCCCATTCAAGCACTTATTATGACTAAATCACAATAAGGCGGGGCTAATTTCCGGAGCCCGCAGCAACATTTCAAACGGATTGACGGCTTCACCGGCGGAGCGGCCCAGCGCGTGCAGTTCCAGGCGGCCGTCCGTGACGGCAGTGTCCGGCACCACGCAGCTGAGGCCTGTGACGGCCGGCCGCAAAGCCAAGGTCTCAAGGGCGGCGGCGAGGGCAAGCAGTTCCCGCGGGGTCACATCCTCCACGGAACCGATGGGCCGATCCGGCGCGAGGACCGTGTGGTCCGACCCCGCAGGGGACGACGGCGTCCAGGCGCGGATGGCGGGCAGCGGCGCCGTCTCTTCCGGGCCGGTTGCCGGGAGAGTTTCCGCACGGGGTTCGGTAGCCGAACCGTCCGGTGCCTTAGCCGCGGCGGCAGCTGCCGCCTTCAGCAACGCGGAGCGGAGCCCGGCGTCGTACGTGTCCAGATCCCGGTCCTCCGCCGGCTTCCGGCGCTGCGCCGGCAGGGAGAGCTGCTCGGCGGGGGTGACCGGCTCGCCGTCCCAGCGGCCGAACAGGTGGAAGGTGGGGGTGGACGATTCCGCGGCAGGTTCGCCGATCGCGGCGCCGAGCGGATGCCAGCGGTGCGCGAAGAGCAGGGTGCAGGTGTCCGCCCCGAGAACATCGGCCAGTGCCCGGCGGGCTGCGTTGTGGCAGCGCAGCCAGTCGGCGGCCGACCGCTGGTCCAGGGCCGTTGCCGGATTGCTGAGCCGGATCATCAGGTGCCCTGAAGTCAGCGGAGTGCGCGGCCGGGTGACTTCCCAAACCGCCGAACCGAAAAGCAGCCGTCTGGACAACTGCATGCGTCTTCCTTCCCCCGTGGTGTTTCCCCGCCTGAGACTATCAAGGTGCGGGCCGTCGTTCGGGGGCGCCCCGGCACGGTGGACGCCGAACGGCCCGGTTCCATTGGCCCCCGCCGCTAGAGTTGCCCGGTGGGAAGACTTCTGGCTGACATCACTCCGCTGCGCGAGAGCCCTGACTTCCGCCGGCTCTGGCTCGGATCAGCCATCTCCAACCTTGGCAGCCAGTTGACCCTGGTGGCGGTCAGCCTCGAGGTGTACCGGCTGGCGCAGGACAGCCTCTACGTGGGGTTGCTGAGTATTTTTGCCCTGGTGCCGTTGGTGCTTGGAGGCCTGCTGGGCGGCTCCATCGCCGATGCCCATGACCGCCGCAGGGTCGCCCTGCTGGCGACTACCGTACTGTGGCTGACCACTGCCGGGCTGGCGGCGCAGGCCTGGCTCGAGGTGGGCAGCGTGTGGCTGCTGTACCTGCTGGTGGCTGTGCAGAGCGGTGCCCAGGCGATCAACCAGCCCGCCCGCAGTGCCATCATTCCCATGCTGGTCCGCAAGGAACTCCTGCCGGCGGCCAACGCCCTGAGCATGATCAGCTTTGGATTGGCCATGACCGCCGGTCCGCTCCTGGCCGGCGTGCTGGTGGCGTGGGTGGGCTTCGGCTGGACCTACACGCTGGATGTAGCGAGCTTTGCGTTTGCGTTCTGGGCCCTGCTGAAGCTCCCGCCGATGCCGCCGGGAAAGGCAGCACACCGCGCCGGGCTGCGGTCCGTGGTGGAGGGCTTCCGTTTTTTGGGTACTCGTCCAAACCTCCGCATGACGTTCGTGATCGACCTCGTGGCCATGATCTTCGCGCAGCCACGGGCGCTGATGCCGGCAATCGGCGCAGTGATGATCGGCGGGGGCGAGGCCACCGTGGGCGTGCTCCTGGCCTCGACTGCCGTGGGTGCGTTCCTGGCAGGGCTGTTCTCCGGGCCGCTGGGCGGCATCCGCCGGCAGGGGAGCGCCGTGGTGTGGTCCGTCATGGGATGGGGTGCGTCCATCGCCGGTTTCGGGCTGGTGGTGGTGCTGGCCGGGCGTTCCGGCGCCGACGGGGTGACGTGGTGGCTGCTGCCCGCCGCGCTCTGCTGCGCCCTTGCCGGCATCTCGGACTCCGTGAGCGCCGTGTTCCGCACCACCATCCTCCAGGCGGCGACGCCGGACCACCTTCGCGGGCGGCTCCAGGGAGTGTTTGTGGTGGTGGTTGCGGGCGGTCCGCGGATCGGGGACATGCTGGCGGGTAGCGGCACTAAACTTTTGAGTGAAGGTTGGGTTTTGTTGCTGGGCGGGTTGTTGTGCATCGTCGTGGCGTGGACGGTGGCGCGCTGGCAGTCGGGTTTCCTCGCGTACGACGCGCGGAATCCCGTTCCGTAGCGGCGCCGCCCGGCTGTCGTTTCGTGAGGGCAGTAACTTCGTGAGGAGGCACAGTGCATAATCACCACAACGGACTGAAGACCGCGGCTCTGTTCGGGGTGCTCTGGGCGGTGCTGCTGGGGCTGGGTGCCGTGATCGGCAGCAGCATGCGGAGCACCACCCCCATCTGGATCATGGCCCTCATTGGCGTGGGCACCACGGCTTACGGGTACTGGAACAGCGACAAACTCGCGCTCCGGTCGATGCAGGCCTACCCGGTCACTGAGGACCAGGCCCCGCAGCTCTACCAGATTGTCCGGGAGTTGTCCGCCCGGGCCAACCAGCCCATGCCGCGGATTTATGTCTCTCCCACGCCGGCACCAAATGCCTTTGCCACCGGCAGGAACCCGCAGAACGCTGCCGTCTGCTGCACTGAAGGCATTCTGCGGCTGTTGAGCGTCCGGGAGCTCCGCGGGGTGCTGGGCCACGAGCTCATGCACGTCTATAACCGGGACATCCTCACGTCATCCGTGGCCGCGGCGGTAGCCGGCGTGATCACCTCGGTGGGGCAGATGCTGCTGTTCTTCGGCGGAGGGGACCGCCGCAATGCAAACCCGCTCGCGATGATGGCGATGGCGCTTCTGGCCCCGCTCGCGGCGGTGGTGATCCAGTCGGCCATTTCCCGGACCCGGGAGTACGACGCCGACGAGGACGGTTCCGCACTCACCGGCGATCCGCTGGCGCTCGCCTCAGCCCTGCGGAAGATCCATCAGGGTGTACAGATGGTGCCGCTCCCGGCGGACCAGAAGCTGGTGAACACCTCGCACCTGATGATCGCCAACCCGTTCCGTGCCGGCGGTGTGACCAGAATGTTCGCAACGCACCCGCCGATGCAGGACCGCATCACCCGGCTGGAACTGATGGCGCGGGGCCCGGTCAGCTGAGCGCCGCCGTCGTGCGTTTGCGTTGAGGACGCAGAAACGGGCCGGGGACACCCGGATTCCGGTGTCCCCAGCCCGTTTCTGCGTCCTGGCGCCGCGTGGGCGTTTTAGCTGCGGAAGTTGACGAACTGAAGGTCGGCCTCGTCGAAGTCCTTCAGAAGGGCCATGGTGGCCTGCAGGTCATCGCGGGACTTGGACGTCACGCGGAGTTCGTCGCCCTGGATCTGGGACTTCACGGACTTGGGTGCCTCGTCGCGGATCAGCTTGTTGATCTTCTTGGCGAGGTCCTGGGCGATGCCCTCCTTGATGGAGGCCTCCAGCCGGTATTCCTTGCCGGATGCGTAGGGCTCACCGGTGTCCAGCGACTTCAGCGAGATCCCGCGGCGGATGAGCTTGGACTGCAGTACGTCCAGGACGGCCAGCACCCGCTCTTCCGAGTTGGCCTTCATCAGGATCTTTTCGCCGCTGAAATCGACCTCGGCGCCCACGCCCTTGAAGTCGTAGCGCTGGGCGAGTTCCTTTTGTGCCTGGTTCAGGGCATTCGCAACTTCCTGCTTGTCTACCTTGCTGACGACGTCGAATGTGGATTCGCCTGCCATAACTGTCCTCCTGCTAATCGCCTGGATGCCCCTTCAGGGGCGGTGTTGTCTGCATTCCAGCCTAGTACGGATGGCGGCCAAGTGAAGGCTCCAGGCCCGGGACGGGTTCCCGGTCTTCGCGGCGAATGCGTCGCCCGCAGCCGACGGGGTGCGGACGATTCACAGTTTCCTCAAAGGGGACGCACGGCGGGAACGAAGCCTTGGCCTCCAGAGTTGGAGGTGTTGGAAGAGCTGCCCCGGAAGGAAAGCACATGCACCAGAAGGCCGTCCGCTACGTCACCCGCTCCACTACCGCTGCGGCCACCACCCTCGCCGCCGCAGCCACGTCCGTGGCCGCCGCCGCGGTGGCCGCTTCGATCATCCTCAGCCCGGTGGCTGAGGCCTCCTCCCGCCTGGACGGTGTGCACTCGGATCTGATGCGGGCGGTGCAGTTGAACCAGATCACCGAGGAGCAGGCAGCGAAGTTCGAGGCGAAACTGGCCGGACGCATTCTTGGCGAAGCCTGATTGTTGGCGGATTTCCGGGGTATTTAGGGTCCTTTGAGGCTCGATTCGATTCTTCGGCAGAAGTTCTGTAAAGTTGTCTTGCCCGCGGTTGCTGGAAGCGGAACGGACTGGAAACAGCCGTTCTGACCAAGGAATCCGCGAGTGATCTTCTTTTGAAGTTCGGCAGATTACCCGAGCGGCCAAAGGGGGCTGACTGTAAATCAGCTGGCAACGCCTACGGGGGTTCGAATCCCTCATCTGCCACCCAAGGAAAAGTCTCCGGAACCATCAGGTTCCGGAGACTTTTTCGTTGTCCGGCCATATGTGCTGCCGTCTGGCAGGGTCTTGGCCGCGGCTCCTGGCCTTGGAGGTTCGGAACCGCGGACAAGCCCGGGAGCGTCAGTTGAGGCCGATCACCAGCATCTGGCTGGTCCCCGGGATGCAGGTCTGCAGAATGACCCGCGGGAAGCCGCCGAAAATCGCCGAGACATTGTTGGTGGTTCCAGGATTTGGTACCTGTCCCCGTCCCACCACTGTGTAGGTCCCGTAGCCGGGAATGCTGACAGTCTCGCCGACGCCGATCCCCGAGAACCGGGCCCACCCGCCGCAGAAGTCATGCTCCGTGATGAAGAGGGCGTAGGCATCGGTGGGCGTGAAGTGGATGGGACCGATGCAGGCGTCCACCATCGACTGCCCGCCGGCACCCGCGACGTAGATCGTGCGGACTGCCGGAGCAGGCGCAGGCGCAGGCGCAGGCGCAGGATCGGGCGCCGGGGCGGGTGCCGGAGCAGGCGCTGGAGCGGGTGCCGGGGCGGCGACGGCCGGCCCCGTCAGCTTCAGGACCTGTCCCGGTACGATCGGCGAGTACAGGCCCAGCCCGTTGGCTGCCAGCATGGCGTTCATGTCGACGCCAAAGCGGGCAGCTATTGCCCCCACAGTGTCCCCGGCAACCACCGTGTAAAGGTTGGACGCCTCAGGCGCAGGTGCCGGGGCCGGCTCAGGTGCCGGAGCGGGAGCGGGAGCGGGTTCGGCGGGCGGGGCAGGCGGCGGTGCGGCGGGCTCCGGAACGGCAGCAACGGCTGCAACGGCGGCCTCCGGCGTGCCGGCTCCGACGGTTGCAGAAGACGCGGGGTCTACGGATTGGTCAGCCTCAGGCGCCGGTGCAGTAACCGTCTGGGCATCGTTGACGCCGGACGGCTGGGCGGAGGCGGAGTAGCTGACGGCGGCCACAGCAACCGCCGTAACCACCGCTCCCGTGGCCAGTAAAGTCCGTAGCCTGGTTCTTCCACTGCGGAATGTTGAAGATGCCGGGACAGGTGTCCTGTCCTCAAGGTCAAGCTCGTTGTGATCCATCGGTTCCCCCCGAGAGTCAATGCCTTGGGGTCAACAGGACAGCGGGCCCCAGGGCGGCGGTGCGCCGGCGGCGGGCGGCAGTGGGGTGCAGCCCGGGGCCTGGAGGCGCATGAAGTGAACTGCCGAAATGATGAGTTATTTCGGAAGCCCGAATGATTAGACCCATGCCCACTTAGTGGCCATGTGTAATTCCGGAATGCTGCTTGCCCTAGGAATATTGAGTCTATGAATGGGGAGTTATTCACCGCACGAGTGGGAATTACCCGACTATTCGTACCCGGCACCCGCGCCTCTGTATGAGGTACGTAATGGACTCTTTGTTGGGTAGCGCGGGTACTCGCAAAAGGGGCAAGTGCCTACTCGCCTGGAGACAGGTATTGCGCTTTATTCCACGGTTTGCCCGGCCCTGCGGGTGTGCCGCCTACGTGCAGGTTGGGCCGCTGGTTAATTAGGTGCCCCCGGGGAAATTCCAGGATATTTGAGGGAATCTTGATGCTTCTTATATTTCACTCATATGGATTAATTCATCAAAAAGGGCAGTCCGCGGTCGCAAAGACCGAATGGCTGCCCTTTCGCAAAGTAGTCCCACCTGCAGGGACGGTTTAGTGCTCACGTTCGCGGCGCAGTTCCGCCAGTTCCCGCCTTAGTGCAGCCACCTCTGCCAACAATTCACGGACCTCCGCGCGGACCGGGATTTCGGCCGACTCCACGACCGCCTCGGTGTTTTCCTCGACTCTTTGCACCAGCCAGGATGCGATGGATGCGGTGACGACGCCCAGCACTGCGATGCCGCTCATCATGAGGGCTGCGGCAACCATCCGGCCAATCGGGGTGACGGGGAAGAGGTCTCCGTAGCCCACGGTGGTGATGGTGGTGACGGCCCACCACGCGGCGTCGCCGAAAGTGAGGATCTTGGCATCAGGTGCATTTTGTTCGACGTCCAGGACGGCCAGGGCGCCGACGAAGACCAGCAGCACCGCGGAGCCGGCCACGTAGGTGACCACCCGGCCGCGAAGTGTCTCGCCCACGGTCCGGTGCAACACGGACAGCAGGGTCACCAGCCGGAGCAGCCTCAGCGGGCGGAAAAACGGCAGGGCAACAATCAGCAGTTCGTGCAGGTTGAGGACGAACCAGCGCTTCCTGTTCTCCGCGAGCCACAGGTTGGCGGCGTAGTCGGCCACGAAGACAGCCAGGTGATCCACATAACGCTCTCGAGGAACTCGGCCCGCCGTCCCTCGATGTGCCCGATCACCTGCCATGCATAAGCCGCCAGGAAGACCAGCGCTGTTCCCATCAAAGGCCACTCGGCAATGTCCCTGTAGCGTTGCTGCGTCATAGGGGAAATCCTATGGGTGGCGGCTCTTGGCGCTAATGTTACTCGCGGGTAACATAAAGGGATGCACCTGCTTTTGCGAACGCTCCTGCTCCTGTTCACGTCCTCGCGCCGAGCGCCCCTAAGCATTTGGGATACGTCCTCACTCCCGCTGCGCGTCCTGCCTACGGACATCGACATCGCCTTGCACGTCAACAACGGGATGTACTTCTCGCTGATGGACCTGGGCCGATTCGATCTGATGGCGCGGAGCGGGACCTGGAAGAAGATGCGCCGGCGGGGGTGGTCGCCCGTGGCCGCCGGGGAGACCATCGCCTTCCGGAAGTCCCTGCAGCTGTGGCAGCAGTACACCATCGAATCGCGGATCATCGGGCTCGACACCAAGGCCATCTACTTCGAGCAGCGCATGGTGGCCGAAGGTGAAATCTATGCCCGCGCGTATATCGCAACGCGGCTGGTCAGCAAGGGGAAGCCGGTGAGCCAGGAGGAGATCTTCCGGGAGTTCGGCGAGCCTCCTGCCGGGCTCGAATTGCCGGAGTGGATCCACGAGTGGCGCGAAACCAACGCGCTGCCCGGGGCACGCCGCCCCGCACCCCACCTCTGGCATTAGGCCGGTAAGCCGTAACGCAAAAGAGGTGTGCCAAGAGCGAAACGCACGGGACATCGCCGGGAGGCTCGCGTACCGTTGACCCATGGCTACCGTAGACATTACAGGTGAACAGTTCGCATCTACCGTCGAGAACAACGACATCGTCCTCGTTGATTTCTGGGCCGAATGGTGTGGTCCCTGCAAGCAGTTTGGACCCACGTATTCCGCAGTTTCAGAGAAGCACCCGGACGTCGTATTCACCAAGGTGGACACCGAGGCCGAACAGCAGCTGGCCGCCGAGGCGGGCATCACGTCCATCCCCACGCTGATGGCCTTCCGCGAGAAGGTGCTGGTGTTCTCACAGCCCGGCGCCCTCAACGCCCAGCAGCTGGAGCAGGTGGTTGACGCCGTCAAGGCACTGGACATGGAGGAGGTCCACGCACACGTGGCCCGGTCCCAGGCCGAGTCGGCCGCTGCGGCGGGCAAGCAGGACGGCACGCAGATTCCGGAGGCCTAAGCGTCCGCCCGGGCTACCACCGCCTTAAACTCCAACGCGGGCGCTCGCCG
>NZ_JYCN01000023.1 GCF_000876655.1 Arthrobacter sp. SPG23 | reverse complement strand
GAGCCCCCGCGTTGTTGTCTCCGGAAAAGGACTACAGCCGTTCGAGCTGAACGGGCTCGGCCAGCAGGGCGCTCAGCGATTCGTTGAGGTCCTGGACTGCAGTGCCCTTGGAATGCTTCGCCAGGTCTTCTTCGGAAGCCCACTGCTCCGTCAATACCAGCTTTTCCTCGGTGGCCTCCGTCAGTTCATACCGGATGCAGCCGGGTTCGTTGACCACCTCGTCGATCGCGATTTCGAGGGCGAGCTTCACACGGAAGAATTCGCCGTCGTTGGGGATGAACGTTGCCTTCAGGTCAATGGGTGCACTCATGCGTTTCACAATACCGGTCCGTCCCCACCCCTCCCCGAATATTTTGTAGGACTTCCTAGTTTTAGGCTTCTCTTGCCACGGCTCTGTTGGTAGCGTGCCAGCATGCGCGCTTATACAGCCGGGGACACTGACGTCCCGCTGCTTGACGAGACCATCGGCCAGAATTTTGAGCGGATAGTGGCCAGGTTCCCGTTCCACGACGCCCTGATCGAGGCGGCGCCGGTTCCCGGAGCGGACGCCCGCCGCTGGAGCTACACCAAACTGAACGACGACGTCGACCGGCTGGCCCGCGCGCTGCTGGCCCGCGGCGTCGCCGCCGGGGAACGGATCGGCATCTGGAGCCCCAACTGCGCGGAGTGGACCATCCTGCAGTACGCCACCGCCAAGATCGGAGCGATCCTGGTCAACGTGAACCCGGCCTACCGGAGCCATGAACTGGAGTTCGTGGTCAGGCAGAACGGCATGAGGATGCTCGTCGCGGCGCCGTCGGACCGGAGCAGCGACTACACGGCGATGGCCAGGCAGGCCCTCGCCGAATGCCCGGAGCTGAAGGAGCTGGTGTTCCTGCCCGATGGCGGCCAGCCGCTGCTGCAGGCGGGCGACCCTGAAACTGCTGCGGAAATGACGTACGCCGAGCTGCTCAAGCGGGCTGACGACGTCGGGCATTCCGTCCTCAAGGCCCGCCTGGCGGGGCTGGACCCGGATGACCCCATCAACCTGCAGTACACCTCGGGCACCACGGGCTTCCCCAAAGGCGCCACCCTCACGCACCGCAACATCCTGAACAACGGCTACTCCATCGGGGAACTGCTGGGCTACACGGAGCATGACCGGGTGGTGATTCCGGTGCCGTTCTACCACTGCTTCGGAATGGTGATCGGGAACCTGAATGCCCTGAGCCACGGCGCCGCCACCATCATTCCGGGACGCTCCTTCACTCCGGCGGCAGCGCTCGAAGCGGTCCAGGACTTTGGCGGGACGTCCCTGTATGGCGTGCCCACCATGTTCATTGCCGAGCTCGCGCTGCCGGACTTCGCCTCGTATGACCTGTCCACGCTGCGCACCGGTGTGATGGCGGGATCCCTGTGTCCCATCGAGGTGATGAACCGGGTCATCTCGGAGATGAACATGAAGGACGTGGCCATCTGCTACGGAATGACGGAAACGTCGCCGGTATCCACCATGACCCGCGCCGGCGACACCATGCAGCAGCGCACCGAAACCGTGGGACGGACCATGCCGCAGCTGGAGAGCCAGGTGGTGGACCCGGTGACAGGCAACGTGCTGGAGCGCGGGGAAATCGGCGAGCTGTGCACCCGCGGGTACGCCGTGATGAAGGGATATTGGAACCAGCCGGACAAGACTGCCGAAGCGATCGATGCCGACGGCTGGATGCACACCGGCGACCTGGCCCGGATGGACGCCGACGGCTACGTGGTGATCGAGGGCAGGATCAAGGACATGGTGATCCGTGGCGGCGAGAACATCTACCCGCGTGAAGTCGAGGAGTTCCTGTACAGCCACCCGTCCATCCAGGACGTGCAGGTGATCGGCGTCCCGGATGCCAGGTACGGCGAGGAGCTCATGGCCTGCATTATCCTCAAACCCGGCGCGGAACCGCTGGACGCAGCCGCCGTCGCCGAGTTCTGCCGCGGGAAGCTGGCGCACTACAAGATCCCGCACTACGTGGAGGTCCGGGACAGCTTCCCCATGACTGTCTCCGGGAAGATCCGCAAGGTGGAGATGCGGCAGGAAGCCGTGGCCCGGCTGGGGCTCTAGCCTTAGGGCCTGGGTTGCCCGCCCGGGCCCTGCGGGGGCCTCATGTGTCCGTTCGCGGCTGCCGCCTAGTGCCTGCGGTGGTCCTGGATGGTCATCCGGGGGCCGAACGTGGGTTTCCTATACCCGCTGAGGCCGATCATCCGCACCACCCGCTGACGGTGGCCCTGCCACGGCGCCAGCAGCCGCAGCATCCCCGCGTCGTCGGTCCGCCGGCCCGTGAGCGCCGCACCCACATACGCCGCCAGGTGGTAGTCGCCCACCGCGATGGAGTCCGGGCAGCCGTGCGTCCTCTGCACCACCTCGGCCGTGGTCCAGACGCCGATGCCCGGAATGGTCTGCATCCCGGCGGCTGCCTCCGTTGCCGGCACCGCCGCCAGGCGTTCCAGCGCGACGGCGGAACGCAGCGCCCGCATCACCGTGGCCGAACGCTGGGGGCCCACCCCGGCCTTGTGCCACTCCCACGACGGGATACGGAGCCACTGCTCCGGTGTGGGCTGAATACGGAGCCCGGCCGGCGCGGCCGTACCGGCAGCCGGTGCTGGCGCGCCGAAGCGGTACATCAGGTACCGGTAGCCCCGCCGGGCTTCGATGACGGTGACCTTCTGCTCAAGAATGGTGGGCACCAGGGAGTCAACCATCCGGCCGGTGGCGGGGAGACGCAGCGCCAGGTTCCGGCGTCGGGCTTCCACCACCATCCGGGGGAGCGTGGAGTGGAACTCCGGGTGGTCGAACCCGGACCAGTCGTCGCCGCTGCCCAGCAGCCGCGGCGCGGCGGCCAGGGCCTCCTCCGAACCCGGTCCCCACGCCTGTACGTCCACCGCCGGTTCGCGGGGGTCCCCGGCAACGGTCAGGCGCAGGGTGGCGGGCCCGCGCGGGGTGGTGAATGCCATCCAGAGCCCATCCGGGCGGGAAGCGAAGGCCGGATCCCCGTTGCCGCGCATGACTGTTCCGAGGGTCTGCAGGAGGTTGAACGGGCCGCCGGGATGCCATCTCAGGGCGGCGTCCGCCGCGGCGGCCAGGCCGGCGGGGACGTCTGCGATGGTCATGGAACCATCGTCCCATGCGGGGCCGACAGGGCCGGAAACGCGCAAGGCCGAACGGCCCTGCCCGTCACCGATGCCCGGGCCTAGACTCCAGGTGTGGCGTGGACCGCCCGCGCCGGGCCGATTGCGGCCAGACTGTGGAATGCCAGGTGAAAACAATGGCCGGAGGAGTAGTCCACTTCGAGATCCCCGCCGACGACGAAGACCGCGCACGGGACTTTTACAGTTCGGCGTTTGGCTGGGAGATGAACCCGCTGCCGGACATGAGCTACACGCTGATCATGACAACGCCGGTTGATGACACGGGCATGCCGTCCGCGGCCGGTTCGATCAACGGCGGCATGTTCCGCAGGGAGGGGGAGATGGCGGCACCGGTGGTCACCGTTGACGTGGAGGACATCGACGCCGCCCTGGCGAAGATTGCCGCCGTGGGCGGTTCAGTCTTCCGGGGCAAGATGGAGGTTCCGGGCATGGGCTGGAACGCGTATTTCAAGGACACCGAAGGAAACATCGTGGGCCTGTGGCAGAACGCCGAAGCCGGCTCCGCCGTCAGCCCTGACGCCGCCGCGAACGACATCGGTGCGTAACGCTTCAGTGCATTCCTGAAACCGCCCACAGCCCTACGACGGCAAGGGGAACCGTCAGCGTTGCCGCCACCAATCCCGCCAGCGCGAATCCGCCCCACCTGATCCGGACGTTCAGCGCCCGCAGCCGCTCATGCCAGAGCAGCGTGGCCAGGGAGGCCCACGGACTCACCAGCGGGCCAATGTTCACGCCGATGAGCAGGGCAGCCAGCCTGGCCGGCGAGCCGGCCACCGGCTCGAGGGCCAGGTAGGCCGGAAGGTTGTTGGCCGCGTTCGCGGCGCCCGCGCCCAGTCCCGCCACCTGCAGGAGGGCGGGCAGGCTCTCACCTGATCCGGCCACCCCGGCCAGGAGCAACGTCAGGCCGTTGGCGTGCAGGGCCTCCACGAGCATGAACAGGCCTACCGTTAGCATCAATGGACGCCACGGAACCATGGACCACCGCAGCGCGGCAGGGCGTCGCCGCAGGAAGACCGCCAGCAGGAAAGCCGCGGCCGCCATCGCGGGGTACTGCACGGGCACTCCCGAAACCAACGCAGGCAGCAGCACCAGCACCGTTCCGATTGCGACTATCAACAGGCCGCGGTCCCGCACGCGATGGACAGGCTGCGGCCCGTACGTTCCGCGCAACTCCCGCCTGAACGCCAGCCACAACAGGGCAAGGGGGACCAGCAATCCCACCAGGGCCGGCGCCCAGACCAGGCCCGCAAAGCCCAGCGGGCTGAGCCCGAGCCTGTCCTGGGCCAGCAGGTTGGTCAGGTTGGACACCGGAAGCAGCAGGGAGGCCGTGTTGGCGAGCCAGATGCTGGTCAGGGCGAACGGCAGCGGCGGAATCCGGGCGTGGACGGCCAGGAGCACCACCACGGGCGTCACCAGCACCGCCGTCGTGTCCAAGGACAGAAAAACCGTGGAGACAGTGGCCACGGCAATGACCAGGAACCACAGGGAGAAGACCCGCCCCCGGCCCAGGGCAGCCAGGCGGTCCGTCACCACGCGGAACAGCCCCGCCTCGTCCAACAGCTCCGTGACCAGCGACATTGCCAGCACGAATGACAGGATCGGAATGGTGCGTGAGGCCAGTTCCCCGAACGCAGGCACGGGGAGTGCGCCGACGGCCAGGGCAGCCAAGCCTGCCGCGAGCATGGCCCCCGGCAGGAGGTAAGTCCGTATCTTCGTCAACCACGAGAACCGCTTCACCGCCCAATCGTCGCATCCGCCGCCGGTTGAGCGTGCGAGCGGCGCTCGCGCGCACGGGCGCAGGCGGCCGCGGAGGCACGGGGAAGAGGCCCAAGACGGTAACTTTGTACCTATGAAGTACGCCCAGTCCGTCCTGGACCTCATCGGCAACACGCCTCTCGTCAAGCTCAACCACGTCACCGACGGCATCAAAGCCACCGTCCTGGCGAAGGTGGAGTACCTGAACCCCGGAGGGTCCATCAAGGACCGGATCGCGGCGAAGATGATCGAGGAGGCGGAACGGGGCGGAAAGCTGCTCCCCGGCGGAACCATCGTGGAGCCGACGTCCGGCAACACCGGTGTGGGCCTGGCCCTGGTGGCACAGCAGAAGGGCTACCGCTGCGTCTTCGTGGTGCCGGACAAGGTAGGCGAGGACAAGCGCGCCGTCCTGCAGGCATACGGTGCGGAAGTGGTGGTGACTCCCACCGCCGTCGCCCCGGACAGCCCGCAGAGCTACTACGGCGTGTCCGACCGCCTGGTCACCGAGATTCCGGGCGCCTACAAGCCGGACCAGTTCTCCAATCCGGCCGCTCCCGGCAGCCACTACGAAACCACCGGACCGGAAATCTGGCGCGACACTGACGGCCGGATCACGCACTGCGTAATCGGGGCCGGCACCGGCGGCACCATCACCGGCACCGGACGCTACCTCAAGGAGGTTTCCGCCAACCGGCCCGAAGCCGACGGCGGACGCGTCCGGATCATCGGCGCCGACCCGGAAGGTTCCGTGTACTCCGGCGGCACCGGCCGGCCGTATTTCGTGGAGGGCGTCGGCGAGGACATGTGGCCGGCCAACTACGACAAATCCGTCCCGGACCAGGTGATTGCCGTCAGCGACGCCGCGTCCTTCGAGATGACCCGCAGGCTGGCCCGCGAGGAGGGCCTGCTGGTGGGCGGCTCCTCCGGCATGGCCGTGGTGGCCGCCCTGCAGGTCGCCAAGGACCTGCCCGAGGACGCCGTGGTGGTGGTGATCCTGCCCGATTCCGGCCGCGGCTACCTGGCGAAAATCTTCAACGACCAGTGGATGCGGTCCTACGGCTTCCTGTCCGGCGGCGAAGAGGCCTCCGTCGGTGAGGTGCTCAAGTCCAAGACCGGTGAACTCCCGGAGCTGGTGCACATCCACCCGAACGAAACCGTCCGCGATGTCATCAACATCATGAACGAGTTCGGCGTTTCCCACATCCCGGTCCTGTCCCAGGAGCCGCCGGTGGTCATGGGCGAGGTCCTGGGAGCCGTGGACGAACGGAGCCTGACCTCCAAGCTGTTCCGCGGCGAGGCGAAGCTGACGGACAAGATCTCCGAACACATGGGGGAGCGCCTGCCCGTGATCGGTTCGCTGGAGACCATCTCCGCGGCCCGCGAACTGCTCTCCGACGTCGACACCGTGATGGTCACGTTCGTGGGCGCCCCGGTGGGCATCCTCACCCGCCACGACCTTCTCGCCTACCTCAGCAACTGAATCCTCCCTGCGTCCGCAATCAAAAGGAGAACCATGTCTAAAGAAAACCAAGGGTTCAACACCCGCGCCGTCCACGCCGGCCAGGCCTTCGAGCCGCGCACCGGCGCCGTGGTGCCCCCGCTGCACTTCAGCTCCACCTACGCCCAGGAGGCCATCGGGGTCCTGCGCGACGGCTACGAATACGGCCGCGGCGGCAACCCCACCCGCGACGCCCTGCAGGAACAGCTCGCTGCCCTCGAAGGCGGCTCGCACGCGTACTCCTTCAGCTCGGGCCTGGCCGCCGAGGATTCGCTCATCCGGGCCCTCACCCGCCCCGGCGACCACATTGTGCTGGGCAACGACGCCTACGGCGGAACGTACCGCCTGATCAGCCGTGTGCTGGGCGATTGGGGCATCGGCAACACGCCCGTGGACATGGCGGACCTCGATGCCGTGGCCAAGGCCATCGCCGCGGGCGGAACGGGCGGCGGCAAAACCCGCCTGGTGTGGGTGGAAACCCCCTCGAACCCGATGATGAAGATCACCGACATCGAAGCGCTCGCCACGCTGGCGCACGACGCCGGCGCCCTCCTGGTGGTGGACAACACGTTTGCCTCGCCCTACCTGCAGACCCCGCTGGCCCTCGGCGCCGACATCGTGGTGCACTCCACCACCAAGTACATTGGCGGCCACTCCGACGTCGTGGGCGGCGCGATCGTGGTCAACGACGCGGAACTCGCTGAGAAGATCGGCTTCGTCCAGTTCGCCGTCGGCGCCGTCTCCGGTCCGATGGATGCCTTCCTCACCACCCGCGGGCTCAAGACCCTGGGCGTCCGGATGGACCGGCACAGCGACAACGCCCAGGCGGTGGCCGAATGGCTGCTGCAGCGCCCCGAAGTGGAAGCCGTGCTGTACCCGGGACTCCCGTCGCACCCGGGCCACGAGCTGGCGAAGAAGCAGATGAAGAAGTTCGGCGGCATGATTTCGGTGCAGTTCAAGGGCGGCGAGGCCGCAGCCCGGACCGTCGCGGAAAACACGTCCGTGTTCACCTTGGCCGAATCCCTCGGCGGCATCGAATCCCTGATGAACTACCCGTCGGACATGACGCACGCTTCGGTCAAGGGAACCGAGCTGGCCGTTCCGGTCAACCTGATCCGGCTCTCCTGCGGCATCGAGGACGTCGAGGACCTGATCGCGGACCTGGAGCACGCCTTCACCTTTATCGGGACGGGCAGCTAGCAGCCGGTGAGCATTTCGCTTCGTGCCATGTCGCCCGCCACCCGCGGCTGGGTCGTGACGGCGGCCGGCGCGCTCATCCTTGCCGTAGCAGTGTGGTTCTTGTACACGGACTACAAACCGTTCCTGAACGACTTCGAGGTCTACTACTACGGCGGCGGCCGCGTACTCGCATCGGGTGAAGGCGGCGTCAACGAGCTCTACGCACCGCGTGACGGCCTTCCGTTTACGTACCCGCCGTTTGCTGCCCTGCTCTTTGCCTTGTTGGCGACGATGGACTTTGACGCGGGCAGCCTGGTCT
The DNA here is from genome assembly GCF_000876655.1 of Arthrobacter sp. SPG23. Lineage (GTDB taxonomy): Bacteria > Actinomycetota > Actinomycetes > Actinomycetales > Micrococcaceae > Arthrobacter. Next base: position 19,984 of record NZ_JYCN01000023.1, on the reverse strand, counting down.
TCATCGTTGCGGCCCTGGCCGGTGCAGCGGTGGTGGCCGGCTGGCTGGGCCGGCACTACTTCGGCATGAAGACGTGGCGCGCAGCCTTCGCCGACTACCGCTTCCGGACCACCGCACTGGTGGGAACCGGGGCGATCCTGCTCCTGGGACCATGGCGGGACACGTTCGTCTTCGGCCAGATCAACATCATCCTGATGGGCGTGATCCTGGCTGATTTCGCGTTATACGGGAAGTCGCGCGCGGGCGAAATCCGGTGGCCCGCCGGACTGCTGATCGGCCTGGCCGCCGGAGTGAAGCTCACCCCGCTCGCGTTCGGGCTGTATTTCCTGGTGCGCCGCGACTTCAAGGCGCTCGGCTGGATGGCGGCGGGCTTCTTTGGTTCCATAGCGCTCTCCTGGGCGATCCTGCCGCAGGCGTCACTGGCTTTCTGGACCAAAATCCTTCCGGACACCAGCCGCATCGGCGGTCCGGCCTACGTGGACAACCTTTCCCTGAAGGGGCTGCTGCTGCACGTCGGCATGCCGGATTCGTCAGCGACCACCCTGGTGTGGCTGGTCCTCTCGCTGGCGCTGGTGGTCCTCGCTGCGCTGGTCATCAAGTGGGCGGTGGACGTCGACGAGAACTTCATCGCCGTCTCCGCCACCGCCGTCCTCATGCTGCTGATCAGCCCGGTTTCCTGGTCACACCACTGGGTCTGGGTGGCTGTTGCGCTGCCCGGCATGGCTTTCGCCATGCACCGCGTGCCGTCACGGAGCGGCAGGATGCGGACCGCCGGCTGGGTCATCGTGGTCTTTTCCACCATCGCCTTCTATATGACGCCGAAGAACCTGGCTGTCTGGGCCGGGGCAGCGGAGTGGGGCAAGGACCCGCAGACGCAGTGGCAGCTCACGGTCTCCAGCCTCGGCGTGGTGTGCGGCATTGCCATGCTGGCTTACTGGGCCCTCGCGTACCGTCCCTCACGGGCCTCGCTCCGCTCAACTCCCTCCGGGAAACCTGGCGCCCGGGTAACCTAGCTTTCTTCAAGAAAGTCAGCTACGGTTGCCTGCATGGCACTCCGTTCTGACTGGTCCCAACGCAGTTGCGCCATGGCGCGCGGCCTGGACATCCTCGGCGACCCCTGGAGCGTGCTGGTGCTCCGCGAGGTCTTCTTCGGCAATGGCCGCTTCGACGCCATGAAGAAACGGCTGATGGTGGCCGACTCCGTGCTTACCAAACGGCTGGCTGGCCTCGTGGACGCCGGGCTGCTGGAGCGGAAACCGTACGACGACGGCGGCCGCACCCGCCAGGAATACGTCCTCACCGGCAAGGGCGAGGATGCCCTGCCGGTGCTCAACGCCGTCGTGATCTGGGCCGAAAAGCACCTCCCCGCACCGTCCGACAACGCGCACATGTTCGTCATCCACACCGCCTGCGGGCAGCGGACCTCCTCCGCGGACACCTGCACGGCCTGCGGTGAGCGCCTCACCGCGGACAACACCAGCTGGCACAGCCTCACGCGCACCCCGGAACCGGTCCCGCTGGCCACGGCAGCCCCACAGAGCGGAACCGCAGCATGAGCGCTCCCAAGACGACCCTGCCGTCCGCTCCCGGGAAGAGGACCCGCCGCCGGCTGCATCCCGCGTGGATCGTGGCCGCCGTCGCATTCCTTGCACTGGTGGGCGCAGCCGGCTTCCGGGCGGCCCCGGGGGTCCTGATGGTTCCGCTGCAGAACGAATTCGGCTGGTCCACCACCGTGCTGTCCGCCGCCGTCAGCATCAACCTGGTGCTCTTCGGCGTCACCGCACCGTTTGCCGCGGCGCTCATGGAACGGTTCGGCATCCGCGCCGTGACCTCGGTGGCGCTGGTCCTCATCGGCGCCGGCAGTGCCCTGACCGTGCTGGTGAACCAGTCCTGGCAGATCCTGCTGACCTGGGGACTGCTGATCGGACTGGGCACAGGATCCATGGCACTGGTCTTCGCCGCCACCATCGCCAACACGTGGTTCGCGAAGAGCCGCGGCCTGGTGATCGGCATCCTGACCGCCGGCAGTGCCGCGGGGCAGCTGGTGTTCCTGCCCTTCATTGCCATGCTGGCGCAGGATCCCGGCTGGCGTCAGGCCTCCCTGCTCATCGCCGCGGGTGCCCTGGCCGTGGTGCCGCTGGTGCTTAAATTCCTCAAGAACTCACCCTCCGACGCCGGAGTGCTGCCCTACGGGGCCGAGGCCGTCGCGGAACCTGCCTCTTCGCCGGCGCCGGGCTCGCCGGCGCCCGGCGGCAACGGCGCAGTACCTGACGGGAGTGCCGAGCCCAGCGGAAACGCCGCGGTCCGGGCATTGCAGGTGCTCAAACGCGCCAGCAAGGTCCGTACCTTCTGGGCGCTGGTGGCCGGTTTCGCCATCTGCGGGGCCACCACCAACGGGCTGATCGGCACCCACTTCATTCCTTCCGCGCACGACCACGGTATGGCGGCGACCACCGCGGCCGGCCTGCTCGCCGTCGTCGGCATCTTCGACATCGTGGGCACCATCGCATCAGGCTGGCTGACGGACCGCTTCAACCCGAGGATCCTGCTGGCGGTGTACTACCAGTTCCGCGGCATCGGGCTGCTGGTGCTGCCGCTTCTGCTCAGCGCCACGGTCCAGCCCAGCATGATCGTGTTCGTGGTGATCTACGGACTGGACTGGGTGGCCACCGTTCCACCTACCGCCGCCATCTGCCGCCAGGTGTTCGGGGCCGACGGCAGCGTGGTGTTCGGCTGGGTCTTCGCCGCCCACCAGCTCGGCGCAGCCGCCGCGGCCCTGGCCGCCGGCGCCATCCGTGACGCCACCGGCCAGTACACCTATGCCTGGTTCGGCGCAGCCGCCATGTGCACCATCGCCGCCGTCATCAGCGCCACCATCCGCAAGGATGCCGGGGCGCGGGAGCCCGTCCTGGTGGAGGCCAGGGCTGCCGAGGGCTGAGCACAGACGCGCCGGCCGCCTGGCCCTGCAGCCTGGCGCGTAAAGCCCGGAGGCCGGTTCCTGGCCGATTTGTGATGCCACGCCGGGGCGGGGCAGCAGGGGACAGGGCCGCTGTTTCAGTAGGATGTGAGGACGACGCGCCGGATCCGGCGCGAGTCGGCCGGCATAACATCGCGATTCGCGCGCAACGCGCCTCCAGTGGCGCCGCTCTGCAGGAACAACGTTTGGGGACACGGGATGGCACTGCTCGACGCCGAAAAAGAGCTCGACGCCGGGGCGCGCCCACGTGCGGGGGCGGAATCACGGCCACGCACCGGAACCCATGAAATCGGGACCGCTGGATCCTGGTACCGCAGCCGGCTGGCGCTGGGCATGGGCGGTGAGCTGGTGACGCTGCTGGCCGTCCTGGCCGCAGCCGTGTTTGTCGTCCAACGCCTTGGCGTGTGGGGCGAGCAGGGCCTCGATTTCAGCGTGTACTGGCACGGCGGCAAGATCCTCAACGATGCCGGCCAGTCGCCGTCGGGCCTCTACCGCCTGACCGTGGGCTGGGCCGGAGGGCCGGAGCTGCCGTTCACGTACCCGCCGTTCGCCGCGCTGCTGTTCAGCCTGCTGGCACGGCTGCCGGAAGAGTCCGCCCTGATGCTGTTCAACGCCGCCGGGGCGGCCGTCGCCGTGTGGGTCGCCGTGCGGGGAGTGCGGTACTGGAGCGCCAAGCAGGACTGGCGGGGCACCTTCGCCGCCCCCGGGTTCCAGGCAACGCGGAACAGGTGGGGCGCCGTGATCCTGCTGCTGGCCGTCATCAACCTGGGCCCGTGGCGCGAGACGCTGGCGTTCGGCCAGATCAACATCCTGCTGATGGGGATCATGGCGGCCGACCTTTTGGCCAGGAACCAGCGCTGGAACCAGGGTTTTCCGGGCCGGGGCTTCCTGGTGGGAATGGCCGCCGGCATTAAGCTGACGCCGCTGGTTTTCGGACTGTACTTCCTGGTGCGCAAGGACTGGCGCGGACTGTTCAACATGGCCGGCGGGTTCGCCTTTACCGTGCTGCTGGGCTGGCTGGTCCGCCCGGCGGAATCGTTCAGTTTCTGGCTGGAGATCCTCCCGGACACGTCCCGGATCGGCGGCGCAGGTTACGTGGACAACCTCTCGATCAAGGGTGCGCTGCTGCATTTCGGCGTTCCCGAAGCCGGGGTCACCGTTCCCTGGCTGTTGCTGAGCCTGCTGGTGACAGGCGTTGGCGCCTTGGTGATCAGGGCTGCCAGCGACCAGGGCGCCCGGGTGGTGGCCATTTCGGCCACGGCCCTGACCATGCTGCTCATCAGCCCCGTCTCCTGGTCCCACCACTGGGTCTGGATGGCGGCGGTCCTCCCGGCCTTCGCCTGGACCCTGCGCGAGACGCCGCACCGCCACCGCGCCATCCGCTGGCTGATGGGCGGCGTGCTGGGGGCCTCGATCATCGTGTTCTTCTTTTCCCCCAAGAGCATCGGCGCGGCGCTGGGCGCGGAGAACCTGGACTTCCAGACGCCCGAGCCCTGGCTGATGGCCTCCAGCGCCGGCGTGTTCTGCGCGGTGGCCATCCTGGCCTGCTGGCTCGTGGTGCTCCGGCGGGGCTCCCTGGCCGAGGTGCCCGCATGAACAGGACGGTGTTGGTGACCGGCGTCGGCCGCCTTGCCGGAATCGGTGCCGGCATTGCCCGACGCCTCGCTGCCGACGGCTGGGACCTGGTGCTGACGTACTGGCAGGAGTACGACTCGAGGATGCCCTGGGGAGTCCAGCCGGACGACGTCGAACGCCTCACGGCGGAGCTGGAAGCGACCGGCGCCCGCGTCTTTACTGTACCGGCGGACCTGGAGGATCCGCTGGCAGTGGAGCGGCTCGTGGCAGCAGTGGCGGAGCAGGTCGGAACCCTGCAGGGGATGGTGCTCAGCCACGCCGAATCCGTGGACTCCGGCGTCCTGGACACCACGCTGGCCAGCTGGGAACGGCACTTCGCCGTGAACACCCGTGCCAGCTGGCAGCTGATCGCTGCCTTCGCCCGGCAGGCGGCGGACGACGGCGGCGCGATCGTTGCGCTGACCAGTGACCACACCGCGTTCAACCTGCCGTACGGCGCGTCCAAGGGAGCACTGGACCGGACCGTCATTGCCGCGGCCCGGGAGCTGGGGCCGCTCGGCATCACCGCGAACGTGCTGAACCCCGGCCCGGTGGACACCGGCTGGATGGACGCGGAGCTGCGGGAGGACCTGACCCGGCAGCAGCCCGGCGGCCGCCTGGGAACACCTACGGACGTGGCCGGAACCGTGGCATTCCTGCTCTCGCCGGAGGGCCGCTGGGTGTCCGGGCAGCTGATCAAGGCCGACGGCGGCTTCTCGGCCTAGGTTCCCCGTCCCAGCCCAACTGACTCGCAGTTAACGTCGTGAAAAGCGCGTTTCACGACGTTAACTGCGAGTCAGTTGGGACAGGGGTCAGCGGAAGGCGCCGATGCCGGTGATGTGCTGGCCCAGGATGAGGGTGTGGACCTCGTCGGTGCCTTCATAAGTGCGCACCGACTCGAGGTTCGCGGCGTGCCGCAGCGGCGAGTAGTCCAGTGTGATCCCGTTGCCGCCCAGGATGGAGCGTGCTTCACGGGCAATGGCCAGGGCCTCGCGGACGTTGTTCAGCTTGCCCAGTGAGATCTGTTCCGGCCGAAGCGTGCCGGCGTCCTTGAGCCGGCCCAGGTGGAGCGCCAGCAGGGTGCCCTTCTGGATCTCCAGGAGCATGTTCACCAGTTTCTCCTGCGTGAGCTGGTACCCGGCCAGCGGCCGGCCGAACTGGAGCCGGTCCTGCGAGTACTTGAGCGCCGCCTCGTAGGAGTCTCGGGCGGCACCCATGGCACCCCAGGCTATTCCGTACCGCGCTTCGTTCAGGCAGCTGAAGGGCCCGCGCAGGCCGCGGGCACCCGGCAGCAGGGCCTCCGGACCAAGCCTCACGCCGTCGAACGCCACATCGCACTGGATCGAGGCGCGCATCGAAAGTTTCCGGTTGATCGGTGTCGCGGTGACCCCGGGTGTTCCGGCCGGCACCAGGAAGCCGCGGACGCCGTCGTCGGTCATGGCCCACACCACCATCACCCCGGCCACGGAAGCCAGCCCGATCCAGCGCTTGGCGCCGTCGAGCACCCATCCGGCGTCCTCGCCTGATCCGTCGCGGCGGGCCACCGTGGACATGGAGGACGGATCTGATCCGGCAGTGGGTTCGGTCAAGGCGAAACAGCCGATTACTTCGCCGGCGGCCATCCGGGGGAGCCACTCCTGTTTCTGGTCCTCGGAACCCCACTTGTGGATGGCGGTCATGGCCAGGGAACCCTGCACCGAGACAAAGGTACGGATTCCGGAGTCCCCGGCCTCCAGCTCCATGGCCGCAAGGCCGTACTCGACGGCGGAGCGCCCGGGGCAGCGGTAACCCTCCAGGTGCATGCCGAGCACGCCCAGTTCACCCAGTTCAGGGGCAAGATCGAGCGGAAAGACGGCGTCGTCGTACCAGCGGGCAATATCCGGTTTGATCCGTTGTTCCGTGAAATCGCGGATCCGCTCCCTGACGGCCAGCTCCTCGGCCGTCAGCAGGGCGTCAAGGCCCAGGACATCGGAGGTGTCGGAAACAGCGGGAAGGTCGGCGGCGTTGCTCATTGGAGCATCCTACGGCGTTGCTCCTCCGGACCGCTCGCACTCGTTGCTCCTACAGCTTGCTGGGCTCCGCCTGGCGTGCCACGAAGTAGTCCCGGGTGGCGGGGGAGAAGCGGCACACCACGGCCAGCACCACGCCCAGCGCCAGCAGCAACACGCCGCTGACGAAGGCGCCGCCCACGCCGAAGATCTCCGTATCGCCATACGCCGGGTCCCACATCTGAACGGCGGAGATGAAGAACGCCGCAGTCAGCATCAGTGCGCCGAGCAGCGGCAGGATGCCCCGGAACCAGAGATTGCGGGCGGAATCCCGCAGGGTGCCACGGAAGAACCAGAAGCACGCGAAACCGGTCAGCGCATAGTAGAACGCAATGAACAGGCTGATGGCGCTGATGGAGTCGGAAAGCAGGTTCTGGCTCAGGAAGCTCATGGCCACGTAGTACACGACGGCGGCGGCCCCCATCACCTGCGTGGAGAACCCGGGAGTCTGGTTGCGCGGGTGGACGTCGCCGAACCTGGCCGGCAGGGCGCCGTGGACGCCCATGGACAGCGTCCCGCGGGCGGTGGGCAGGATGGTGGTCTGGGTGGAGGACAGTACCGAGGCCAGCACGGCCACCACGATCAGCCAGCCCCACGGGCCAAGCACAACATCCTTCATGGCCAGGAAGACGTCATCCTGGTTTTCGGCATTGCCGAGGCCGATGCCGTCCGTGCCCACGGTGGCATACATCATCACCAGGAGCGCCACGGAAACGTAGATCGCCATCAGGACGAAGGCGGAGATGACGGCCCCGCGGCCTGGCGTCTTGGACGGGTTCTCGGTTTCCTCGTTCACGGCCAGGCAGGTGTCCCAGCCCCAATAGATGAACAGGGCCAGCAGGACACCGTGGACCACTGCGCCGGGATCGGCGAAGGCACCGGCCGGGTTGAACCATTCGAAGTCGAACGCCTGGCCCTCCGGCGCTCCGCCCGTAATCCGGAACACGATGGCCAGCGCAAATATGCCCAGCGAGACATACTGCACATATGTCAGCACCCGCTGGACGTGCTCGCCGAGCCGGATGCCGCGGTAGTTCACCAGGGTCATGAAGATGATGAACACGACGCCGGTGGCGGTGACCAGCAGTTCGTTCTCCGCCAGCGACCCATCGCCGACCAAAAGCCACAGGTATTGCCCGGCCACCTGGGCCAGGTTGGCGAGCACCACGATGCCGGCGAGGGCAACGCCCCAGCCGCCCAGCCAGCCCGCCCAGGGGCCGAATGCGCGGCGGGCCCAGATGAAGGTGGTGCCGCAGTCCGGCATGGCGCTGTTCAGTTCCCGGAAGGCGTAGGCGATGAAGAGCACCGGCACAAAGCCCAGGAGAAGGATCAGCGGGGTGTAGTTGCCATTGACCGCCACGATCAGGCCCAGCGTGGCGGCGAGTGAATAGACGGGGGCGGTGGACGCGAGCCCCAGCATCACGGAGTCGCCCAGGTCCAGGATGCCGGCGCGCAGCCCCTTGGACGGAACCTCCGCCGTCGTCGTCCCTGTGGTCATAGTGCGATACCTGCTTTGCTGGAGGAGGCCGAAGCGGCCTGGAGTGAAACGGGTGCAGGGGCGTCGATCGTGTTGGGGACGAATCGGCAGAAATAATCGGTGATGGGTCCGTCCGATTCGCGGATGCCGCAGCCTACGGATTCGCCGTCCACCACCCAGAGGCCCAGGACGGGATGGTTGCTGTCGAAATCGGGAAGGGAGTGGAACTGCTGGTAGCACCAGCCCTCGCGCCCGTAGCCGCCCGGCTGTTCCATGTTGATGCCGGCGGCGTGGATCTTGATGTTGTCTCCCTCGCGGCCGTGCAGCGGCTTCGCCACCCATTCCTTCAGCGGTCCTGGCTCGTTCAGGTAAGCCGGGAGGAGGTTCGGGTGGTCCGGGTACAGGTGCCACAGCGCGGCCAGGAGCGCCTTGTTGGACAGGAGCATCTTCCAGGCCGGCTCCACCCAGCGCGGATTGTGGGCACGCTGAAGCAACCGCTGGCCGAAAGGCTCCTTCATCATCAGTTCCCACGGATACAGCTTGAAGATGGTGCTGATCATGAAGTTGTCCAGGTCCACAAAACGGTTCAGGTTGGGGTCCCAGCCGATGTCGGACATGTTGATGCCGATGGTGGTCCAGCCGCCTTGGCCGGCGACGTCGCGCATGTAGGCCGCCGTCATCCAGTCCTCGCCGGACTGCTCGGCTTCGGAATGCGCAATGTGCAGGGTGCTCATGCCGGTGCGGTACTGGAGTTTCTTCCACTGCCGGATCAGGGCTTCGTGGATGCCGTTCCACTGGTCCTTCTCCGGGAAGACGTCCTGCAGCCAGAACCATTGCGCCACGGAGGCCTCGATCAGCCCGGTGGGGGTGTCCGCGTTGTACTCGAGCATCTTGGCGGGGCCGCCCCGGCCGTCGTAGACGAAGTCGAAGCGGCCGTAGATGTCCATGTCCCCGGCCTGCAGGGATTCCGCGGCCAGCTCCAGCGCCTGCGGACCGATGCCGATATTGCCCATGGCACCGGTGGCCAGGTACTTGGCCGCCTCCAGGCACATCAGGTGCATGTCCTCGGCGGTCTTCTCGAGTGTTTCCACCTCGTCCATGGTGAATTCGTAGTACGCGGACTCGTTCCAGTACTCGATCTTCTTGCCGTCCGGCATGGTGGTGGTGGAAAAGACCAGCCCCTGCTCCTCGATCTTCCGCTTCCAGTCGGGCCGCGGGGTTGCACTGAGTCTCTTCACGCCTAGCCTCCCGTGCTTCCGCCCTTGGAGCTGCTGCCGAAGCCGCCCCTGCTGACCGTGCCGCCCTTGGTGCTGTAGCCCGTGGACGTCTTCGCCCCCTGCGGCACAGTCTTGGTGAAGCCCGTGTACTGCGAGCGGTTTTGCCCGACCGCCGGAACACTGGCGCCGCGCGAGTAGAAGTACCAGGAGTAGATTCCGGAGCTGCGTCCGGCGCTGCTGCTGTTGTCGCACTGGGCATCGTCCACGCGCTCGCCGGTTTCATCGTTGAAGCAGACCTGTGCGTAGTCGGCTTCCGCCTCATTGCTGGCCACGATGGCGGTGATGGTGCCTGCCAGCAGGGCGGTAACGCCGAGGCCGACGACGACGGTACGGCGCTGCGAGCGCTTCTTGCGTACCGCTGCTTCCCGCTCGCGTTCGCGTTCAAAGGGGTCGATCACCGGTCCCGGTCCTGCTGTCCCGGGCGACGGCGCCGAAGCCGCGCCCGGCACCGCAGCCTGCCCTGCGGCCGGGCCCTTCTGGCGCCGTCCGGGCCGTCCGCCGGCCTTTCCCGGTGCGGGCGCGGCTCCTCCCGGTGCCCCATCGCCGAGCAGTTCCGGTCGGAGCTCCGGTTTAGGGACCTGCCAGGGCGGCAGCTGCCCGGTCGCCGGGTCGTGGGGCTGCGGCGTGAAATCCTCGGGCGCAGTCATCCACCCGGGCTGGGAGGCTCCGGGGCCACCGGCTCCGGCAGGCCGGCCATCCGGGCGCTGCTGGCCGGGACGGGTGTTCTTTGGATCCTTCGTCGGGTCCTTTGAAGGATCCTGATCCGGGTCCTGCGGCTCCATGGGTTCCCCTTGCTTGTCCATGCTCAAACGTGACCGTGCACGCGCGCGTCAAGGTGGCGCGGCATGGCCGTCCCGGCAAGACACTGGTGCGTAAATCCTGAAGTCAGCCTAGTGCCTGACAGGAAGTGCTGTTAACGGAAAACGGGGGAGAACTGCCCATGCCAAGATGGAGCCATGGCAGCAGTTGAATCCGCCCGTGGCGGCGCCGGCAGGTCCGGCCAGGCCGGCTCCGCCGGTTCCGGAACGGCACGCCCGGAGCTTCAGGGAATCGGGCGGAGCCGCTTCGTCGTCGGCATGGCGCTCGCTGTGGTCCTGCCGCCCGCGGTGGAAGTCCTGGTAACGCTGGCGGGTTACCGGAACTTCGCGATCATCATGCTGCTCCATCTCGCCGTTGCCGTGGCAGTCGCCGCCATCGGGGGGTTCTGGCCCGCCGTCGTGGCAGCCGTCCTGGGCACAACGCTCCTCAACTACTTCTCCGCCGATCCTGTGGGCACGCTGTCCATCGCCGATCCTTCCACCCTCTTCACCCTCCTGGTCTTCCTCGCCGTTGCCTGCAGCGTGGCCCTGGCTGTTGGCCTGGCGACGCGCCGGGCGCAGGAAGCCGCCAGGTCCGGGGCCGAAGCCACGGCGCTGAGCGAGCTCGCCCTGCGAATCCTCAGTTCCGACGGCAGCCTGGAGTCCTTCCTGGAGAAGGTCCGCAGCAGGCTGGATGTGGACGCTGTCACGCTGGTGGCGGGAGGCCCCCCGGGAGGCCGCCGCGTCGGACCGGACCGGCCCGCTGCAGGCAGCGGGCCGGACTGGGGGCGCGGCAGCATTACCGAGTGGGCCGTGCTTGCCAGCGCCGGGACGAGCGCGCCGGTGACGCGAGCGGCCGCCGACCACGCCGTCGTCGTCGATTCCCGGTACACGCTGCTGATCAACGGCGGGCCGCCGGCCGGCCAGGCGTTTTCAGGCCAGCATCAGCGGATGCTGGCCGCCTTCGGAGCGTTCCTCGTGGCCATCCTGGAACGGCGCCAACTGGTGGCGAGCATGCAGGACAACCAGCGGCTGTCCGAGGGCAACAAGATGCGAACGTCCATCCTGAGGGCCGTCAGCCATGACCTGCGCACCCCGCTGGCCGGGATCAAGCTGGCGGTCAGCAGCCTGCGCCAGGAGGACGTGCGGTTCTCCCCGGAGGACGAACGCGAACTGCTCGCCACCATCGAGGATTCAGCCGACCGGCTGGACCACCTGATCGGCAACCTGCTGGACATGTCCCGGATCACGGCTGATTCGGTCAACCCGCTCCTGCGCGGACTGGGCTGGGCGGAGGTGCTGCCCGATGCGTTGAGGGGGCTGCCTGCGGCGCGGATCCGGGTGGAAGTGCCGCCCAACCTGCCCCGAGTGGAGGCCGACGCCGGGATGCTGGAACGCGTGGTGGCGAACCTGGTGGAGAACGCGCTCAAATACGCGCCGGAGGCGGACGTGGTGCTGACCGCCCGGGCGGGGGAAGGGATCGCGCTGGCCGGCAGGCCTGCCAGCGAATTCCGTGTGGTGGACCGGGGCTCGGGGGTGGCGCCGGCGGCGGTGCTGGACATGTTCCAGCCGTTCCAGCGGCTCAACGATTCCCAGCGCACCGGCGGCGGCCGCACCGTGGGGATCGGGCTGGGCCTGGCCGTTGCCAACGGCTTCACCGAAGCCATGGGAGGAACCCTGGCAGCGGAGCCGACGCCGGGCGGCGGGCTGACCATGGTGGTCACCCTGCCGCTGTGGGAGGGACCGCTGCCGTGACCCTGGTGCTGATCATCGAAGACGAGGCCCAGCTGGCCCGGGCCATGCAGATCAACCTCCGCGCCCACGGCTACCAGGCAATCACCGCGGGCCTGGGAGCGGACGGGCTGAAGCTGGCCGCCCAGCACCCGGTGGACATTGTGGTGCTGGACCTCGGACTGCCGGACATGGACGGAGTTGAGGTGATCCGGGGGATCCGCGGCTGGAGCTCCGTGCCCGTGATCGTGCTTTCCGCCCGCCACGCCTCGGAGGACAAAGTGGAAGCGCTCGACGCCGGGGCGGATGACTACGTGACCAAGCCGTTCGGGCTCGACGAGCTGCTGGCACGGCTGCGCGCAGCATCCCGGCGCTCGCCGGCCCAGCGCGAGGCCCCTACGGTGGAAACCGCGGACTTCATGGTGGACCTGGCGGCCCGGAAGGTAATCCGGGACGGGCAGGAAATCCGCCTCACCCCCACGGAATGGAACATCCTGGAACTGCTGGTGCGCAACGCGGGAAAGCTGGTCAGCCAGCAGCAGCTGCTCACCCAGGTCTGGGGCCAGGCGTACGCCAAGGAGACCCAGTACCTACGCGTCTACCTGGCCCAGCTGCGGCGCAAGCTGGAGCAGGACCCGGCCAAGCCGCGCCACCTGCACACGGAGGCCGGAATGGGGTACCGCTTCGACCCCTGACCCCGCCTGCCTGACGCCCCTAAGGCCGCCTGCCTGAGACGGGTGCGGAACTTGCCCGGGCAATCAGGGCCGAAGAACCTAGACTGTAGCCATGGAAACCGCATCTGTGCTTGCCGTATGCCGGGTACACCAGCTTCTGAGCGATGAGGGGAGCATGGGCGTCACGGCCATCGACAAACGTGCCGTCGAAGGTCCGGTCAGGGTCCACAAACTCGGGCTCCACGGGGACATCCAGGCGAACCGCGTCCACCACGGTGGCGTGGACCAGGCGCTGTACGCCTATTCGCAGGACGACGCCGACTACTGGGTGGGGGAGCTGCAGCGGGAACTGCCCCCGGGAGTTTTCGGCGAGAACCTCCGGGTGGCCGGTATCGGAACCACCACTGCGGTGATCGGCGAACGGTGGAAGATCGGCCTCGACGTCGAAGTCGAGGTAACGTCGCCCCGCGTTCCCTGCGCCACCTTCCAGCGGCGAATGGACGAGGCCCGGTGGGTCAAGCGGTTCACCGAGGCGGGCCGGGTGGGCACCTATCTTCGCGTGATCAAGACCGGGACCATCCAGGCCGGCGACCACATCCACCGCGTGTTCGTTCCCACCCACGGCGTGACCATCGGCAACTGGTTCAGCGCCCCCACCATCGAGGTCATGGACGCGCTGCGGGACGCGGACGCGGACGGCGAGATCCGCCTGCAGCCGGAATACCACGACGAATTCGAGAAGTTACAGCGGCGGCTGGGCGCCTAGCGCCACCGCGCCTGAAGCGACCTGTGTGCGCAACGTCACCGCCGGGCGGGTTAGTGCCACGCGGAACCATGCCTTACACTTGAAATATCCCCCACTCCGGAAATCCCTTATTCCTGCCCAATTTTTGAGGCAGGACTGGCAAGTGTTGGGGCCCGCACAAGCGATGCGGGCATTTTCATAGGGAGAGCCGGCTAAAGAAAACGCTGTACAGACTGCTGGGATAGCAGCCAAGAGATGCAGCGGGAAGTCCTGCCACGGGATTGCGAAAGCGCCGGACTTCTACGTGACCGGCCGGTCAATGTCTGCCCGGCGCCCCAAACGGCACATGTACTGCGGCTCCGCTCACCTCGGGTTGTGCCGCCTGGCCCCCTATGGATGAGGAAAACTTCCCTATGCCCGAAAATCACAACGACGCCACCGCCGAAGCAGCAACTGCCGAAACGGCCGTAGAAACCCCCGAGACCGCTGCTCCCGTAGCCGGCTCCGCTCCCGTCTTCACCGAGGCCCCGGCACCCGCCGAAGCGCCTGCCGCTGAAGAACGTCCGGCTGCCGAGGCGCCTGCCGCTGAAGCCCCGAAGACCGAAGCCCCTGCCGCTGAAGCCCCGAAGGCTGACCCGAGCAGTGGCGACGCTGACACTGAAGCCGAAGGCATCCGTTTCGCCGACCTCGGCATCGACGGCCGCGTGCTCGCCGCACTGCAGGACGTCGGCTACGAGAAGCCTTCCCCGATCCAGGCAGCAACCATCCCGCTGCTGCTCGAAGGCCGCGACGTCGTGGGCCTGGCCCAGACCGGCACCGGTAAGACTGCAGCATTCGCAGTACCGGCACTGTCCCGCCTGGCCGAGCTCCACGACCTCAACGGCCCGTCCCGCAAGACGCAGGCCCTGGTCCTCGCCCCGACCCGCGAGCTGGCGCTCCAGGTTGCTGAGGCATTCACCTCGTACGCCAAGCACATTGACGACTTCACGGTCCTCCCGGTGTACGGCGGCTCCGCCTACGGCCCCCAGCTCGCCGGCCTCCGCCGCGGCGCCCAGGTTGTTGTCGGTACGCCCGGCCGCGTGATCGACCACATCTCCAAGGGTTCCCTGGACCTCTCCGAACTCCAGTACCTGGTGCTGGATGAGGCCGACGAAATGCTGCGCATGGGCTTCGCCGAAGACGTGGAGCAGATCTTCCAGCAGACGCCTTCGGACCGCCAGGTTGCACTGTTCTCGGCCACCATGCCGAGCCAGATCCGCCGTATGTCCAAGCAGTACCTGAACAACCCGGCCGAGATCTCGGTGAAGTCCAAGACCACCACCGGCGCCAACACCCGCCAGCGGTACCTGCAGGTCATGGGCCCGCACAAGCTCGACGCGCTGACCCGCATCCTCGAGGTGGAAGAGTTCGACGGCGTCATCGCCTTCGTGCGCACCAAGATGGCCACCGAGGACCTGGCCGACAAGCTGAAGGCGCGGGGCTTCCAGGCTGCCGCCATCAACGGCGACATCCCGCAGCAGCAGCGCGAACGCACCGTCGACGCGCTGAAGGAAGGCCGCATCGACATCCTGGTGGCCACCGACGTCGCCGCCCGCGGCCTTGACGTGGAGCGCATCAGCCACGTGGTCAACTACGACATCCCGCACGACACCGAGTCCTACGTCCACCGCATCGGCCGCACCGGCCGTGCAGGCCGTTCCGGCGACGCCATCCTGTTCATGACGCCGCGGGAGAAGTACCTGCTGCGTTCCATCGAGAAGGCCACCCGCCAGCCGGTGGAGCAGATGCACCTGCCCACGGCCGAGACCGTCAACACGCTGCGTCTGGGCAAGTTCGCCGAGCGCATCACGGAGACCCTCGAGTCCGAGGACGTTGCAGCTTTCCGCGACCTCATCTCCTCCTACGAGGAAGAGCACAATGTCCCGGCCTCGGAGATCGCCGCGGCATTGGCCGTCATGGCGCAGGGCGGCCAGCCGCTCCTGGTGAAGGAACTGCCCGCAGCTCCCGAGTTCCAGAAGCGCGAGCGCTCCAAGGACGGCTTTGGCTCCCGTGGCCCGACCCGCACCCTGACCGAGGGCAACGCCACCTACCGCATCGCGGTCGGACGCCGGCAGCGCGTCATGCCGGGTTCCATCGTTGGCGCCATTGCCAACGAAGGCGGTATTTCCTCGGCACAGATCGGCGGCATCGACATCCGCTCGGACCACTCCCTCGTGGAGCTTCCTGCGGACCTCAGCCCCGAGCAGCTGCGTGCCCTGTCCCGTACCCGGATCGGCGGCGAGCTGATCCACCTCGAGCTGGATAACGGCCGTAAGCCGTCCGGCGAGCGTGGCAGCTACCAGGGCAACCGTGGCGGCGACCGCGGCGGGTACTCCGGTGGCGGAGACGGTGGCGGCAACTTCAAGGGCAATGGCGGGTTCAAGAAGGAATTCCGCAAGAACGACGGCGAGCGTTCCTCCGCTGACCGCGGCGGCCGCTCCTACAGCGACCGCTCGGAGCGCAGCGTCGGCGCTGACAGCGGTGCCAGCCGCGGACAGGCCAGCGACTCCCGCTTCGGCGGCCACGGTGACGGTGCACGCAAGCCGCGCCATGGCAACGAAGGCGGACACCGCGACTTCAACCGCAAGGGCAAGTGGTAAGCCTTAGCAGCACCAGGCACTGAAAACGGGCCGGCTTTCGAGCCGGCCCGTTTTCGTTTAAGCCGTCGCCTCCGTTCTCCTTCCGTGTATCCTTCGTCACACCGGATGGCCGGGGCGGCCGCGGCAGCTTTCGCAGGGCTTGTCGGATGCAGGTTTGGGCCCGGATTTCCGGGCTTTTCGATGGTTTAGCCCGCCTCGCGGACCCCTCCCGCCGCCGATTTGTTGGGAGCGGAATCTTCCGGTAGAGTATTTACTCGTTGCCCCCCTAGCTCAGTGGTAGAGCGCGTTCTTGGTAAGAACGAGGTCACCGGATCGATTCCGGTGGGGGGCTCTGGATGAGGGCCTGTGTCAAGGCGGTTTTTGACCGGCTTGATGCAGGTTTTTCTCATTCGTGGCGGTGTAGCTCAGTTGGTTAGAGCGCACGACTCATAATCGTGAGGTCGGGAGATCGAGCCTCCCCACCGCTACAGGAAAAGCCCCCGGAATCCTTGAGATTCCGGGGGCTTTCCTGTTATCCCCGTGGACTGCGCCGACGGCCGTCACCGTGACAAGTGCAACGTTCCGCAGTAGCTTGGCAGCACATGGCGGATGGGGATTTCAGTGGACTTCTTTGAAGCAATCATGCTTCCGTTCAAGTGGCTGGTTTCCACCATCATGGTGGGCTTCCACGATGGACTGGGCGCCCTTGGTATGCCGGCCGCCAACGGCTGGACGTGGACGCTGTCCATCATCGGGCTGGTGCTGGTCATCCGTGCCGCCCTGATCCCCGTGTTCCTGAAGCAGGTTAACGTCCAGCGCCGCATGCGCCGGCTGCAGCCGGACCTGAAAAAGCTGCAGGACAAGTACAAGGGCAAGACGGACCAGTTGTCCCGCCAGGCGATGGCGCAGGAACAGATGGCCCTGTACAAGGAACACGGCACCAACCCGTTCTCGGCCTGCCTGCCTCTACTCATCCAGACACCGTTCTTCCTGGCCCTCTTCCAGGTGCTCGCGGGCATCTCCAGCGCGGCCGGCCAGGGAAAAGGCATCGGGGCCATGAGCCATGAGCAGGTGGTGGAGTTCGATCAGTCCAGCGTTTTCGGGGCCCCGCTGTCCGCGTCGCTGCTCCACGGCGGCGGGGGCGATGCTCTTGCGGTTGCCGTGCTGGCCATCGTGATGATCCTGGCTATGACTGCCGCGCAGTTCCTCACGCAGAAGCTGATCATGGCCAGGAGCGCCTCCGACGAGGTCACCGCGGGTCCGGCGATGATCCAGCAGAAGATGATCCTCTACATCCTCCCGGTCATCTTCGGCGCGGGCGGCATCGTGTTCCCCATCGGCGTCCTGATCTACTGGACAGTTTCCAACGCGTGGACCCTGGCCCAGCAGTTCCTGGTCAGGGACCGGGCCGTTGGTCCCGATAGCGCGCCCTGATCACGCTGGTGCGGCAGGCGCCCAAAAATTTCCTCTAGGGTGGGTAACGCGTTGCGGCGGGCCGGAAACAATACAGATAGAAAGAGGCTCAGGACTACTCATCAGGGGGATATGGTGCTTTCCGAGCATGAATTGGCGTTCATAGCCTTACACAAAGACAGCTATCCAACGGTCTTCAGGTTCGTGCGCCGGAGGGTGGAATCCCCGGAGGTGGCGGAGGAAATCGCCGCCGACGTCTTCCGGGTGGTGTGGCAGAAATGGGGCGGCCAGCCGAGGACGGAGATCGCCTGGCTGCTCACTGTGGCACGGAACCTGATCGGGAATGCATACCGGACCCGCGACCGGCAGCGGGCGCTGCAGGAGAAGCTGCGCACCACGGCGGTCCTGAGCTTCGGAGACGGATCCGAAAACCTGGCCGTGCATGATGCCCTGGCCGTTTTGCGGGAGAAGGACCGCGACATCCTCCAGCTGGCCTATTGGGACGGGTTGGGAACCGCGGAGATCGCCGGCGTGCTGCAGTGCAGCGAGCCCGCCGCCAAGGGCCGGCTGCACCGGGCGCGGGCAGCGTTCCGGAAACAGATGCCCGCGGGAGCGGAAACAATCACACAGAGGATGGGTGCCTGAAATGGATCCGATCAAGAACATGATTTCCGCGACGGACCCCGTGCGCAACGATCCTTCCACGCCCGACGGCGAAGCGGCCCTTCGCCGGATGCTGACCGAACCGGCCGCGTTCAGCGACAACTTCCGGGCCGTTGCAACCCCCCTCGAGGAGCGCCGGCTGCGGCGCGCCCGGCTGGCCGGCGTGATCACCTTGGCGGCCGCGGCCGTCACCGCCGGAGTCCTGGCGGCCACCAACCTCGGTCCGGTGACGTCCACCCCGGGGCCGGCATCCACAGTCACCGGATCGGCAACACGATCGCCGGCTACGCCGCAGACCAGCAGTGATCCTGCCAGCGTTCCGGCGGGGCCTGCCCCGACCGGTACGCCCACCCAGGCCTCGTCCGTTCAGACGTTCGTCTTCCCCGATGGGCACCTGTCCTTCACCTACCCCGACGGGTGGAGCGTCCGGACGGAACAGGGCCCGTACCTGACTGAAGAGGCCAAGGCCGGATCCGTCGTCGCGGTGGTGGCTGACGACTCCGGTTCCGAGGTGGCCCGGGTCCTCAGCGGGATGTACGGCGACGGGGCGGCGGGCAGCGTCAGGCGCACCGTCCTTGACCACACGCCCGTGCCCGGGATCACCGACGCGTCAGGGAACCCTGCCGAGTTCGGCTTCGCCGCAGACCAGATCCTTCCCGTCTCCTATCCCGGAATGCCGGAGCCTACCCAGCCCGCGGACAGCAACGCCCTCTACTACTTCATGGACGTCAGGCTGGCCCAGGAGTTCCTGCCCACGCAGGACAGTTCGGGAACCAACCAGATTCCCCTGCCCAACGGGGTGCTGTCGGCCTACGTCATCTTCGACGCCGACAAGCAGCCTGTCTTCGCCACCCCCGAAGCGGCGAGGGAGTGGATGGCGGGCGAACGGTACGCACAGCTGAAAGCGCTGCTTCTCAGCCTCAAGTACTCGTAAGCTGGGTCAATGACGCGCATCGCAATTATCGGCGGCCACGGCAAAGTGGCTTTGGAACTGGCCAGAATCCTCGCGGCGGACGGTAAGGACGTCACGTCCTTCTTCCGCAACCCGGACCACACGGAGGACGTCGCGGCAACCGGCGCCACGCCGTCGGTCCTCGACGTAGAAAATACGACGACGGCGGAACTCGCCGGCGCACTCAGCGGCCACGACGCCGTGGTGTGGTCCGCCGGTGCAGGCGGCGGCAGCCCCGAACGCACCTATGCCGTGGACCGGGATGCCGCAATCCGGTCGATGGACGCGGCGGCTGAGGCCGGCGTCGGGCGCTATGTGATGGTGTCCTACTTCGGTGCAGGGCCGGACCACGGAGTCCCGGCGGACAACAGCTTCCATGCCTATGCCGAGGCAAAGGCCGCCGCGGACCAGTACCTCCGCGGCACGGACCTGCACTGGACCATCCTGGGCCCCGGAACCTTGACGGACGGCCCAGGGAACGGCCTCATCGACGTCAATCCGGAGGACACCTCAGCAGGCACCGAGACGTCACGGGCGAACGTGGCGCTGGTGACGGCCGCCGTCCTGGGCCTGCCGGACACCGCAGGACGAACCATCGAGTTCCGGGACGGCACCCTGCCCGTCTCAGCGGCGCTGCAGCCCGCCCGCTGACATGTAGGTCTGGTTGTCAAGAGAGCAGGGATGAGCGGCTTCTGGGTTTTGGTTCCCGGGGGCCGCTCATCGTGTGCCGGCCGGTTGTGGTGACCGTGGTGGCGAGTCCTTTGCGACTGCAGTGTCAGGCTGACATTCGCGGGTTGGTTACCGCATGACGATCTGTTCGGCTGGAGCATGTCGGGTGTCTAGGATCGAGCGTCGACGGTTTGACCCCGTCTGCTCATAGCGGGCTCTCGAGTTAGCTCCTGCGTGCTGCCGCCACTCTCACCACGTCCGGGGGCACGTTCGGGTCAGGCCGCGGTCATGCGGTCTCCTTGCTGGAGCGGGGCGGCCAGTGACCAGCA
>NZ_JYCN01000022.1 GCF_000876655.1 Arthrobacter sp. SPG23 | reverse complement strand
CATTTCGGCCAGCACCCGGGCGTCACGCCGATCAGTTTTGATCCGGTCCCCGGGAGCACGGAGCAGTTTCGAGGACGCCGCAACGACGCAGTTGATGCCCGCGGCGCGCAGGTACCTGGCCAGGACGAACCCGCTCGGGCCCGATTCGTAGACGACCTTGAGCGGCGGGGTGAACCGGCCGAGCCACTCCAGCACCAGCGCAGGATCTGAGGCCATCGTGTGGTTGCTAATTTCACCGGTGGCGGGGTTCAGTGCATGGCCCACGACGTTCACCGCGTGAACATCCAGCCCAATGAAAGTATGCTCAAACATAGCCGGGACCTCCCAAACTTCACATGTGGCACTACCATTGCACCCCCGACAAGCCGACAGGCCAAGGGAGCCGCCAACGGCAACCCACGGACCCTGTGAAACAGAAGGCCCCGGCCCCCTCGTCCTCGTCCTCGTCCTGACCCTGCCCGTCCGGGATAAGGGACATCACCGCCGGGAACAAGTCCTGCAGCGCCTCCCTTTACCCCAATAGGCGGCGAATCACAGGAAGCTGGCGCTGCCAGGACCGTCCGGCGATAATGGACCGTTGCCCTGACGGGCAGGAACCGTTCCACTTCATATCGTCTAGGCGGAACGGCCCCCGGCCGGCACCCGATATCGTGGAGGGAGGCGCCTGCGCATCAGCGCGGCGCCTCCGCTTCGGGGAAAGTAAGCCCATGGACCAGCTGGCACTTATTATCGGACTCCTGCTTGCCACGGTGGTGGCGGTGGGTCTGGGGGATAGGCTCCGGCTGCCCTATCCCGTGCTGATGCTGATCCTGGCGGCCTCGCTGACGTTTATCCCCGGCTTTCCGGAAATGGATATCTCGCCGGAGCTGATCCTGCCAATCTTCCTGCCGCCGCTGCTGTTTGCGACGGCTCAGCGCAGCTCATGGGCCGTGTTCCGGGTCCGCTGGCGCACGCTGATCATGCTCGCCGTGGCCCTGGTGGTCGTGTCCACCGCGGCCGTCGCCGGGGCGGCCTGGCTCATGATCCCGGGCATCGGAATCCCCGCCGCGATCGCCCTGGGCGCCATGGTGGCCCCGCCGGACCCGGTGGCCGTGGAGTCCGTGGCCGGCCGGGTGCACATGCCGCGGCGGCTCATCACCGTCCTGCAAAGCGAGGGCCTCTTCAACGACGCCGCCGCCATCGTGATCTTCCAGGCTGCCGTGGCGGCGGCCGTCTCCGGCAGCAGGATAGGGTCCGACGTCGTCCTCAAGTTCCTCGTGGGTGCTGCGGTTGCGGTGCTGGTGGGCATCGCCATGGGCTGGGTCACGGCGCTGATCACACGGCTGGTGACCTCCATGGTGGCGCGAAGCGCCGTCACCCTGGTTGTGCCGTTTGCCGCCTACATCCTGGCCGAAGAGGTGCACGCCTCAGGCGTGATCGCCGTCGTCGTCACCGCCCTGGAAATGCAGCGGCATTCGCGTCCGCAGGACGCCGCCGAAAGAGTCACCCGCACGGCCTTCTGGGATGTGGTGGAACTCCTGGTGACCGGGCTGGCTTTCGGGCTGGTGGGGCTGGAAATCCGCCAGGTCATCCACGACGAAGGCACTGAGGTCTACGGGATGATCGGCACCGCCGTGGTGGTGTGCGTCATCGTGTTCGCGGTCCGGTTCCTGTGGCTCGGCCTGCTGGCTGCCTCGGCACGTAAACGGGAGAACCTGCTGCAGCCCACCTCGGCCAAGGAAGTCCTCATCCTGACCTGGTGCGGGATGCGCGGCCTCGCCACCCTGGCGCTTGCGCTGGCACTGCCCCTGACGCTGGCGGACGGCACACCTTTCCCGGCGCGGGACCAGCTGCTGGTCACCGCCTGTGCGGTGCTGCTTGCCACGCTGGTGCTGCCGGGCCTGACGCTGCCCTGGCTGATGAAAGTCCTGGAGGCCACCGGGGACGGCTCGGAGGAACGCGACGCAGCCCGGGTGCTGGCGAAGCGCGCGCAGCAGGCCGCCGTCGCCGCCCTGAAGGACAACGACCTCATGAAGGAGCTCCCGCCGGAGAAGGTGGCACTGGTCAAGGAGAAGATGACGCGGCTGCACGCCGAGCTCCTGGACGGGAGCCTGCGGAACGAATCCCTGGTGGAGAAGCGGCAGCGCGGGCGCGAACTGGCCATTGCCGTGCAGACCATAGCGCTCGATGCCGCCCGCCAGGAAGTGGTGGCTGCCCGGAATGAACCGGACATGGACCCGGAAGTGGCGGACCGCGTGCTGCGCCAGCTGGACCTCCGCACCATGATCATGCCGGAGTAATCCAGCGCGAACGGACAGTTGCGGCCCTTAAATCCATGGGTTTTTGGGCCCCAAGTGTCCGTTCGCGCTCTTGCGACGGGGCACCTTAGGCAGGGACCGCCAGCTCCAGGTCGAGGGTGTTCTCTTCCACGTAATCCAGGGCGCACCGCACGGCTCCCACGGTCACGATTGAGTCGCCCAGGGGGGAAACCGCCACGGCCGGGGGAGTGGCCGTGAACCCGGGAAGGCGTTCGGCGATCGGCCCCAGCAGCACCCCGGCCGAGTTGGCCACGGCGCCTCCAATGACCACCAACTCCGGGTTGATGACGGTTGCCACGGCTCCAATGATCCTTGCCATCCTGTCTGCCAGCCGCTCCAGGATCTTCAGTGCAACGGCATCCCCGGCGGCGGCCGCGGCGAAAACCTGCTCCGCTTCGACGCCATCTCCCGCATGCTCCCGGAGCGAGGTCCTGGCTTTTCCGGCGAGGGCGTCCGCAGCCCAGGTGCGGGCCAGATAGGCGATGCCGAAGGTGTCACCCACCCCCTCCACCATGTCAAGGAATGCAAGCTCACCGGCACCGCCGCCCCGGCCGTGCAGCAGCCGCCCGCCGTCGACCACACCCGAACCGAGGCGCTCACTGGCGAGGATAACCACGACGTCGTCCACGCCGGCCGCCGCACCGCGCCAGCGCTCGCCCAGGGCGGCGAGGTTGGCATCGTTTTCCAGCAGCACCGTCCACCCGTGCAGATCCCGCAGCGCCGCCTTCAGGCCGACGTCGAACAGTCCCCAGAAGTGCTGGGTCACCAGCACGTCCCCGTTGCGGTCCACCGGGGCCGCGATTCCGGCGCAGACGGCGAGAACGGAGTCGGGGGAGGCCCCCACGCTGTGCAGGGCCATCATGGCGGTCCGGTCCACCACTGCGACCCGTTCCTGGGCCGTAATCTCGGCACCGGCAAACGGCTGGCTGGACCGGCCCAGGGCTTTTCCGCGGAGATCGGACACCACCACCGTCGCTTTGGAGATTCCCACGTCCATGCCCAGGACGTAGCCGGCGCGCTCGTTGAGCTCAAACCGCCGCGCCGGCCTGCCCTTCTGGTAGCCGCCAAAGGCCCGCTGGTTTTCCAGCTCCCTGATCCAGCCGCGGTGCATGAGGTCCTCGCAGACGGAAATGGCGGTGGCCCGGGTCAACCCGGTGGCTTCCATGACTTCCGTGACCGTCACCGCCTGGGAAGCGCGCATGAAATCGAGGACTGCCCCGGCGCTGACGCGCCGCAGCAGCTGGGGTGTGGCCGCTGTCATTTCCGACATGGTGTTGACCTCTCTGTGCTTTGCACCACATAATACTTGAGGAACTAAATTTAGATTCCAAATAAACGTTTACGTACAAACGCAGAGCATGGCGGGTCGGACGGCCGCCGAACGCCGGCTCTCCTTCCAGCCCTTCACCCGCCTTTTGCAAAGGAGCAACTGTGAACCGCATCCTGAAGCACTGCCCGCCCGCACCGCAGGCGCAGCCCCGCCACCCCCGCACGTCAGCCGCTGCCCAGTGAACGCGTCTGTACCCGGATCGCTGCCCAGCAGGCGTACCCTCCTCCGGGCCGCAGGCCTGGCCGGGGCCGCCCTGATGGTTCCCCTCTCCGGCTGCGGCGCCACGCCTGCTGCACAAAACGGCGTCACCACCCTCCGGTTCATGCAGAACAAGCCCGAAGTGGTGGACTACTTCAACCAGGTGATCAAGGACTTCGAGGCGCTCAACGCGGACATCCGCGTGGTCCAGGACTTCAATGAGGGCAACTTCGTGCCGGGCCTCGTCCGCAACGATCCCCCGGACGTGGTGACCCGCGGCTTCGCGCAGGCCACCGCCGACTTCGTCAAGAAGGGTATCTTCGCCGACCTGTCGGACATGCCCGTGGCAAACACCATCGACCCGAAGATGCAGGAGCTCATCAACTCCTGGGGCCAGTACAACGGCAGCGAGATCAGTGCCCTGCCGTTCTCGCTTGCGGCAGCCGGCGTCATCTACAACCGCGACATTTTCGAGGCCCACGGTGTCTCCGTCCCCACCACCTGGGACGGGTTCGTTGCCGCCTGCGAAAAGTTCAAGGCGGCCGGCATCGCGCCGATCTACGGAACGTACAAGGACCCCTGGACCCTCGCCCAGGGCATGTTCGACTACGCGTCCGGGGGCACGCTGGATGTTGCGGAATTCTTCACGAAGCTCAACGCCAAGGGTGCCCGCGTCACCAAGGATTCCGCCGAATCGTTTGCCAACAACTTCGGCCCGGCCCTGCCCAAGATGCTCCAGCTCGCCTCGTTCTCGCAGAACGGAGCGGCCAGCAAGAACTACGCGGACGGCAATGCCGCGTTCGCCAAGGGGCAGGCGGCCATGTACCTGCAAGGCCCGTGGGCGCTGTCGCAGCTTGTGGCAGCCAACAAGGACATCAGGCTGGGAACGTTTCCGCTGCCGGCGACGAACAACCCGGCGGAGACCAAGGCCCGCGTTAACGTGGACATGGCGCTCTCCATCACGCGGAACACGCCCAACATGGCTGCGGCGCGGCGGTTCGTCAACTACCTGCTGGAACCGTCCGTGGTGAACACGTACAACGAGAAGAACGCTGCGTTCTCGCCGCTCAAGGACGCCCCCGCCGTCAGCAATGCGCACATTACCGGGCTGAACGCAGCAGTCGCAGAGGCGCGCTACTTCCAGGGCGCCGTGACCTACTTCCCGCCGTCGGTGCCCGTGAACAACTACATCCAGTCCTTCGTCTACAGCAAGAACGGCGAACAGTTCCTCGCCGCACTCGACGACGAATGGCGCCGCGTCGCCGAGCGCACCGCGGTCTGACCCCCACCCGACTCCAGGAGCCCCAATGACTACAACATCCCGGGTGGCCCAGACAGCCCCTCCCGCAGGACGCAAGAACCCGACTTCCGCCGCCGGCACCGTCCGGTCCAAGAGCCGGATCGATCCCACGTATTACTGGATGGTGGTGCCCGTCCTGGCACTGTTCGCCTTCTTCATCACCCTGCCGGCACTCGTGGGCGTCTTCTTCAGCCTCACCAACTACGCAGGCTACGGTGACTGGAAGTTCATCGGGCTGATGAACTACGTCAACATCTTCAAGGACCCCGCTGTCCTGCAGTCCTATGTCTTCACCTTCATGTTCGCCCTCACCACTACCGTGGTGGTCAACGTCGTGGCGCTGGCCATCGCCCTGGGCCTCAACGCGAAGATCAAATGGCGCACCGGCATCCGCACAGTGTTCTTCATCCCCATGGTGCTCTCCGCCCTGATTGTCTCGTTCGTATTCAACTACCTCTTCTCCAACACGCTTCCGGTGCTGGCTGAACGATTCGGCGTGACCCCGCTGGCCACGAGCATCCTCGCCAACGAAAACCTTGCCTGGCTGGCCATCGTGCTCGTCACGGTGTGGCAGGCGGCGCCGGGCGCCACCATCATCTACCTGGCGGGCCTCCAGAGCGTGCCGTCCGAGGTCTACGAAGCCGCGGACCTCGACGGCGCGGGCAGTTTCCGGCAGTTCATCAGCCTGACGCTGCCGTTGATCCTGGGGTACCTCGTGATCAACGTCATCCTCGGGTTCAAGGGCTTCCTGGGAACCTACGAGATCATCGTGGGCCTCACCGGGGGCGGGCCCGGCATGGCGACGCAGTCCGTGGCCATGCGCATCTTCTCCGGCTTCACGGGCGGCGACTATTCCTACCAGATGGCGAACGCCGTCATCTACTTCCTGATCACCTTGCTGATCTCCGTCATCCAGCTGCGCCTCATCCAGCGCCGGGGGGTTTCACTCTAATGACTGCATCCACATTTGCCGCGCCGAAAGCTGCCGAAGCGAAGGCTCCCGCCGCAAAGAACCGCCGGTCCAACCGCGAAGGCTTCAAGATCAACTGGTGGCTCACCGCGCTGGTGCTGGCCGCCTCGTTGACCGTGCTGCTGCCGCTCTACTTCACCGTGGCCATGGCACTGAAGTCCCCGGACCAGATCGGCACCGGCACGGGCCTCGCCTGGCCGAACCCGATGAACTGGGAGAACTTCGCCGCCGCGTACGTGGCCACCAACTTTCCGCGGGCCTTCATGTCCACGGCGTTTGTCACCGTGCTGAGTGTCCTCGGCTCGCTGGCCAGCAGTTCCCTGGTGGCCTACGCCATTGCCCGGAACTGGAACCACCGGTTCTTCCGCGGCTCGTTCGTCTACCTGCTATCTGCCATGTTCATCCCCTTCCCGGTGATCATCCTGCCGCTCATCAAGCAGACAGCGCTCCTCGGCCTGGACAACCCGGCCGGTGTGGTGTTCCTGCACGTCCTCGGCGGCATCTCCTTCAACACACTGCTCTACATCGCCTTCGTCCGGTCCATCCCGGTGGAGCTCGAGGAATCGGCCCGCATGGACGGCGCCACCACGTGGCAGGTGTTCCGCAAGATCATCTTTCCCCTGCTGGCCCCCATGAACGCGACCGTCGGGATCTTCGCCTTCCTCGGCTCCTGGAACGACTTCCTGCTGCCGCAGATGCTGATCGCGGATCCCGCGCTGCAGACCCTGCCCGTGGTGCAGATGCTCTTCCAGGGCGAATTCAACACCAACTACAGCCTCGCCTTCGCGTCCTACCTGATGGCCATGGCGCCCACCCTGGTGGTTTACATCCTGGCGCAACGTTGGGTACTGTCCGGAGTCATGCGCGGCGCAGTGAAATAGGACGCAGTCAAATAGGACGCAGTGAAGCAGGGCGCAGTTCCGGGCCCATCCATTTTTCCCGACACCAAAAACAACTAACCCAAGAAAAGGAATCTCCTTTGTCCACCACCGCCACTCTGGCAACCCTGTCCGACTCAAACCTCGCAGCCGATCCCAACTGGTGGCGCCAGGCCTCTGTGTACCAGATCTATCCGCGCAGCTTCTCGGATTCGAACGGTGACGGCCTGGGCGACATCAAGGGCATCACGGCCAAGGTGCCCTACCTGAAGGAACTGGGGATCGACGCCGTCTGGCTCAGCCCCTTCTACCCGTCCGCGCTCGCGGACGGCGGTTACGACGTTGACGACTACCGCAACGTCGACCCCAAGCTGGGCACCCTGGAAGACTTCGCCGAAATGTCCGCCGCGCTGCACGAGGCCGGCATCAAGCTCATTGCGGACATCGTCCCCAACCACTCCTCCGACCGCCACGAATGGTTCAAGGAAGCCCTGGCCTCCCCGCGGGGTTCCGCTGCCCGCGAACGCTACATTTTCCGGGACGGCCTGGGCGAGAACGGCGAGCTGCCGCCGTCGGACTGGGATTCCGTCTTCGGCGGACCCGCCTGGGAGCGCATCACCGAACCCGACGGCACTCCCGGCCAGTGGTATATGCACATCTTCGCCAAGGAGCAGCCGGACCTGAACTGGTCCAACCGCGAAATCCGCGACGACTTCCTGAAGACCCTGCGCTTCTGGTCCGACCGCGGCGTGGACGGCTTCCGCGTGGACGTGGCGCACGCCCTCACCAAGGACCTCACCGAACCGCTGCTCTCCAAGGTGGAACTCAGCGAGGCAAACACCGGTACTGACGGTTTTGCCGACGGCTCGCACCCGTTCTGGGACCGCGACGAGGTCCACGAGATCTACGCCGAATGGCGCGAGGTGTTCAACGAGTACAACCCGCCGCGCACCGCCGTCGCCGAAGCCTGGGTGCACGCCACCCGCCGCGCCCGCTACGCCAGCCCGCAGGGCCTGGGCCAGGCCTTCAACTTCGACCTCCTGCAGGCCGATTTCGACGCCGACGAGTTCCACGAGATCATCACCCGGAACCTCGCCGAAGCCACGGCCACCGGAGCCTCCTCCACCTGGGTCTTCTCCAACCACGACGTCGTCCGGCATGCCACCCGCTACGGCCTGCCGAAGGGCGGCGGCGTCCACGCCAAGGGCCAGGACGGCAAGGGCTGGCTGCTGGCCGGCGCCCCGGCCGGGGAACTGGACGTCGAACTGGGCCTGCGCCGCGCCCGTGCGGCCAGCCTGCTGATGCTTGCCCTCCCGGGCTCGGCCTACCTCTACCAGGGAGAGGAGCTCGGCCTGCAGGAAGTCGCGGAGATCCCGGACTCGGAACGCCAGGACCCCTCCTTCTTCCGCAACAAGGGCGTGGAGATCGGCCGTGACGGCTGCCGCGTGCCGCTGCCGTGGGCCTCGGAAGGAACGTCCTTTGGCTTCGGCTCCGGCGATGCCCACCTGCCCCAGCCTGCATGGTTTGCCCGCTACGCAGTGGACGCCCAGGACGGCGTGGAGGGCTCCACGCTCGAGCTGTACCGCGCGGCCCTGAAGCTGCGGCGCGAGCTGCAGACCGCCGAAGACCTGGAGTGGGCGGAGACCGGCAACCCCGAGGTGCTGCACTTCAGCCGCCACGGAGGCTGGCAGTCCGTGACCAACTTCGGTGCGGAGCCGGTGGAGCTCCCGGCCGGCGAGGTCCTGCTCAGCAGCGCCCCGCTGGACGGAAAGCTCCTGCCGGGCAACACCACCGTCTGGCTGCGCTAACGCGAAGCCTGGATAGCACCCGCTAGCTACATCAGGAATCCCGTCCCGGTGGCGGCGCCCCGACARGGCGCGCACCGGGACTTCTTGCTGCTGGGCCTCCGCACGATCAAGTGAAAGAGTGACGACATGACTGAACAATCTTCAAGCCCGTCGGGCCAGGAGCTGATCCACACCCAGGAGCTGATCTACGGCTGCATGGGCCTTGGCGGCAGCTGGTCAGCCGAGCCGTACGCAACTCAGCACGTGGAGCAGGCGGCCGCGGCAATCGACGCTGCCCTCGATGCAGGCATCACCCTGTTCGACCATGCTGACATCTACCGCAGCGGCAAGTCGGAGGCCGTATTCGGCGAAGTGCTTGCGATCACGCCCGGGCTGAGGGAACGGATCCGGCTCCAGACCAAGTGCGGGATCCGGCTCAATGAGCAGGGCCTGGAAACTCACTACGACCTGAGCCGCGACGGGATCCTCGAGCGGGTCAACGGCAGCCTGAAACGGCTGAAGACGGACTACGTGGATGTCCTGCTGCTGCACCGCCCCGACCCGTTGGCGGACCCCGCCGAAGTGGCGTCCGCCGTCGGGCAGCTGATGCGTGAAGGCAAAGTGCGGCAGGTGGGCGTGTCCAACATGTCCGCCCCGCAGATCGAGATGCTGCAGGACCACTTGGAAGCCCCGGTGGTTGCCAACCAGCTGGAGATGAGCCTGCTGAAAAGGGCCTGGCTGGAAAGCACCGTGCTGGTGAACCATGCGGAGGGGCTGGATTACAGCTTCCCGCACGGCACCGTGGAGTTCTGCAGCCGGCAGGGGATTTCCCTGCAGGCCTACGGGGCGCTGGCCCGGGGCCACTACACCGGAGCTCCGCCGGAAAGCCCGACGCCGGCCGAGGCCGCCACTGCGGCCCTGGTCGCCGGGATGGCGACGGCCAAGGGGACGACGCGGGAGGCAATCCTCCTCGGCTGGCTGATGCGGCACCCGGCCGGGATCGCGCCGGTGATCGGGTCGGCCAACCCGGACCGCATCCGCGCGTGCGCCGGAGCGGCCCATGTTGCCGCCGACATGACCCGCGCCGAGTGGTACAAACTGTGGGTCACGGCCCGGGGAAGCAACATCCCCTAAGTGCCCGCTTAACCCAACTAGGTCGCAGTAGATGTCGTTATGAGCGCTCATAACGACATTAACTGCGACCCAGTTGGGCGTGGAGCACCTAGAGCGGGGCCACCACCGAGTACGTGGACGAGTCGCCCTGCAAGGCTTGGCTCTTCTTGCCGTTCACACCCACCGGAATGTCGCCGGCAATGGTCACACGGTTGAGCTTGCGGGGCTGGCCGTCGTAGTTGTCCGGGGCGTAGTGCTGGGTGATGCGGTTGTCGAACAGCACCACCTGGTTCGGCTCCCAGTTCACCCGCACCACGTTCTCCGGACGCGTGACGTAGGCCTGCAGCAGCCGGATGATGTCCTTCGACTCGGTGTTGGACAGCCCCACGATCCGCAGCCGCTGCGCGAAGCCCCCGATGAACAATCCGCGCTCGCCGGTCAGCGGGTGGACCCGGACCACCGGGTGGGCTGTCTCGAACTTCAGCCTCGTGAACTCCTTGCGCCGCTCTTCGGCGTTCCGGTGCTCCAGGTTCTTCGGCACCGAGTAGTCGTAGTCGTTGGTGTGGATGGCCCAGAGGGTGTCCGCGAAGTTCCGCAGCTCCTCCGGCAGATCCTGGTACGCTCCGGCCGAGGACGCGATCAGCGTTTCCCCGCCGTACGCCGGAAGATGGATGCTGCGAAGCGTGGATGCTTGCGGCGGGTTCACCACAAAGGTGACGTCGGTGTGCCAGTTGTTGGCTGAGCCGTTCTCGCTGTCCACCGGCAGGACGTTCTCTTCGCCGTCCACGGAGGCCACGGTGGGGTGCGCCTTCGTGAGCGGTCCGAAGTGGCTGGCGAACTTCACCTGCGCCTCGTCCGTGAGGATGTTGGCGTCGCGGAACACCAGTGCTTTGTGCTCATTGAGCGCCGCCTGGAGCTGCGCCACGGTGCTGTCGGAGAGGTCCCCGCTGAGGTCCAGGCCGCGGATTTCAGCCCCGATACGGGAGCCCAGCTTGGCAAATTCGAGCTTGGTTTCGGTGAGGGTAGTCATTGCGTTGTTCCTTACTGATTGGGTGTGACGTTGGGATCAGTTTCCGGAGCCGACGGCAGTGCGCCAGCGGGAGAAGTGCCGTTCCAGGCCGACGAGGAGAATGTTGACTGCCAGTCCCAGGATGGAGACGGTGAGGATTCCGGCGTACATGTCCGGGATCAGGAAGCTCATCTGCGAATTGACGATCAGGTAGCCCAGACCGGCTTTGGCACCCACCATTTCGGCGGCGATCAGCACCAGGATGGAAGACGTGCCCGCCATCCGGATGCCTGTGAAGATGGTGGGGACGGCGGACGGCAGAATCACCTTCTGGAAGAGCCGGAAGCTGTTCAGCCCCAGGGACCGCGCCGCACGGATCAGCAGCGGGTCAACGGTCCGGACACCGGCGATGGTGTTCAGGAGTACCGGGAAAAACGCCGCGTAGGCCACGATGGTGATCTTGGATTCCTCGCCGATGCCCAGCAGCAGCGTGAAGACCGGAAGCAGTGCCAGCGTGGCTGTGTTGCGGAACAGCTCGAGCAGGGGGTTCAGGAACGAGCTCAGCCACCCGTACCAGGCGATCAGCAGCCCCAGCACCACGGCGGACACCACGGCAATGCTGAATCCGGAGACCGAGCGGGTGAGGCTGGCCTGCAGGTGGTTCTGCAGTTGCCCGGTCTCCAGCAGCTTCCCGCCGGCGGCCAGTACTTCGTGCAGCGGCGGCAGGAACACGCGCGTGGACGGGCTGGCCAGGTACGTGGGGCCCAGTTCCCACAGCGCGAGGAACAGCAGCACGGCGAGGGATTTCCAGCCGGCCCGTCCGGCGAGCCCGGCCAGGGCAGTGAGCCGGCCCGCCGTCGTCGGCCGTGGTCCGCTTTCCGGACCGGATGGCCCGGCCTGTCCGGTTTGACGGGAACGTCCGACGGCGGCAGCCGCCTCGGGCGGTCGGGTCAGCACAGCACTCATCAGGCAGCGCTCCTTTCCTGGGGTTGTTCGTCGGGGGCCGTACCGTCCGGGAGGATCTTCCGGTGTCCGGAGTCCTGGGCGAGCCGGACTTCATCGTGCAGGAGGGACCAGAGCTGGTGCCGGTGTTCCACAAACGCCGGATGCGAGCGGACGTCGCCCTCGCCGTCGCGGTCCGGGATGTTGATGGCTACGAACTCCTTGAGCCGGCCGGGTCGTGCGCTAAGGACGGCCACGCGCTGGCCCAGGTACACGGCCTCATCGATACCGTGCGTGATGAAGACGATGGTCTTGCCCGTGGCCTTCCAGATCCGCAGCAGCTCGTCCTGGAGCTGCTCGCGGGTCTGCGCATCCAGGGCCGCGAACGGTTCGTCCATCAGCAGGATGTCCGGCTCATAGGCGAGGCTTCTGGCGATGGCCACGCGCTGCTTCATGCCGCCGGACAGTTCGTGCGGGTAGCGGTCCTCGAACCCCGCCAGCCCCACCAGGTCCAGGAATTCGCTGGCCTTCGCGGCCCGTTCCTTCCGGGAAAGGCCGGAGTTTTCCAGCCCGATGGAAACGTTGGCCGAGGCGGTCCGCCACGGGAACAATGCGTACTGCTGGAAGACGACGGCGCGGTCCGGGCCCGGTGCGGTCACTTCCTTGCCGTCCACCAGGACGCTTCCGGAGGTGGGCCGGGAGAGGCCCGCCAGCAGGTCCAGCAGCGTGGTCTTGCCTGAGCCGCTGGGGCCCACCAGCGTGAGGAATTCACCGGCGGCGACGTCCAGGCTGAGATCGTCGAGGGCCGTCAGCACGGACGGGCCGGCCTGTTTCCGGGTACGCCGTTTCCCGCTGCTCTTGCCCTGGCGCACCGCGAATTCCTTGGTGACGTTCCGGAGGCTGATTTTCGGCGTCATGGTTGTCCTTTCGGGTTGCGGCTGGTGCTGCTGCCGGTGCTCATCCGGTCACCAGGGCGTTGAACTCGTTGGTGTAGAGCTTCTTGGGGTCCAGCTCGCCCTTGATGATTCCGGTGTCCTTGAGCCACTTGCTCCAGCGGGTGAAATCCTCATCCTTGATCTCGCCCTTGGCCGGAACACCCACGCTCTTCCAGTACTGCAGCGCTGCCGGGTTTTCGTTGCGGCCGCGTTCCTGCAGGATCTTGGTGAAGCGGGCGATCACTTCCTCGCGCGGGGTGTTCCGCTCCCATTCGATGGCCTTGGCCACCCCGGTAGTGAACGTCCGGGTGGTGTTGGGGTTCTTCGCGATGAAGTCAGTGCGCAGCACATAGGGGCCGCCGGCGAAGGTGCCGAAGAGTTCGGCGTCGCTGAACACCGAGCGGAGGCCGCCGCCGGCGATCGCCTTGTCCTGCAGGACGCCGCCCAGTGAGCCGGCGTCCACCTGGCCGCGGCGGATGGCCTCTTCGGTGTCGTTGGGCGGCACTACCACCAGCTGCACCTGCTTAATGTCCTCGGCGCTCAGGCCGTTCTTTTGCAGGTAGGTGCTGATGACGGCGTCCGCGTGTGCGCCGAGCGTGTTGACGGCGATTTTCTTGCCGATGAAGTCGCGGGCGGTCCGGATGGGGCTGTCTTCCTTGACGTAGAAGCCGTTGAAGGTCTTTTCGTCTTCGCCGTAGTAGTTGATGACGGCCTTGACCGGGGCGCCGGCTTCCACCAGCTTCACCACGGCTCCGGCGAACGCGCCGCCAAAGTCGGTCTGCCCGGTGGCCGCGGACTGGATGTCCTGCGGACCGCTGATGGTGTTGCCCACCCAGTTGAGCTTGATGTCGCCAAGGTAGCCGAGGTCCTGGGCGAGCTCCGGAAGGGTGACGGCGTTGGCAGAGCCCTGGTAGCGGAGCTCCTTTACTTCGGTGGCGCCGCCGGCTGTACTGCCGGCTTCGGCCGCGCCGCCGCAGCCCGACACCG
Source organism: Arthrobacter sp. SPG23 (assembly GCF_000876655.1). Classification (GTDB taxonomy): domain Bacteria; phylum Actinomycetota; class Actinomycetes; order Actinomycetales; family Micrococcaceae; genus Arthrobacter. Next base: position 318,400 of record NZ_JYCN01000022.1, on the reverse strand, counting down.
TCATCGCGATGACGACGGCGGCCGCGGCACTCATGATGGTCAGGTGTCGTTTCATTCGGGGTTCCTTTGTGAGGGATGGAGCGGGTCTTGGACTGAAGCGGTGGTGGCCGGTTGCCTGCCGCTGGAACGATGTAAGCGCACCGTCCGGGGCGAGGGGAAGCGCTGCCGTCACGCCGGGAAACCCGCGGAAATGCGCGGAAACAGGGCGAAACCGCGGGTCACAAGACGCCCCGTTTCGCCCGTTAACGGCCCGTGAACGCGTTTGACGCGCCGGCCGCGCCGGATTTTGGTCGTATTGTTCGCCCGTTGGACAGCTGTTACTTAGCGTTGGGAGGCTCAGGGCGGATACGGTAGGAGTATGACCACCTCAACCTCCGCCGCCGTCGACACCGTACGGCCCGAACGAAACATTCCCGCCGAAATTGCCCGTTCGTGGCTTTTGGTGAACGCGATGAAGCCTGAGCTTTTTGACGTCTCGGCTACGTCGCGTGCGGACTCGATCATCCTGGACATCGAAGATGCGGTGGACCCCTCGCAGAAGGACACCGCCCGCGAACACGTCATCAACTGGCTGACCGCCGGCGGCCGGGCCTGGGTGCGCATCAACGACGCCACGAGCCCGTTCTGGGCCGATGACCTCGCCGGCCTGCGCGGCACCCCGGGCCTGCTCGGAGTCATGCTGGCCAAGACCGAGTCCGCGGACCAGGTCACCGAGAGCTACCACCGCATGGACGGCAAGACCCCCGTGATTCCGCTGGTGGAATCCGCCGTCGGCATCGAGGAAGCCAACCACATCGCCAAGGCCCAGGGCGCCTTCCGCCTGGCCTTCGGTTCCGGCGATTTCCGCCGCGACACCGGCATGGCGGCCACTCCGGAGGCGATGGCGTACCCGCGCGCCAAGCTGGTTGTTGCCAGCCGCGTGGGCAACCTGCCGGGCCCCATTGACGGCCCCACGGTGGGCACCAACCACCCCATCCTGCGCGAGCAGACCGGAATCACCGTGATGATGGGCATGACCGGCAAGCTCTGCCTGGCCATCGACCAGACCAACGTCATCAACGAGGTCATCAGCCCCACGCCGTCCGACGTCGCGTGGGCCACGGACTTCATGGCCGACTTCGAGGCCAACGGCCGCGTGATCCGCGACGGCTCCGACCTGCCGCGCCTGGGCCGCGCCGAGAAGATCATGAAGCTCGCGGTAGCCTTTGGGGTGCAGCCGGCGCTCTAGCTAGCGCCACCGCAGCAGCCGCAGCCAAAGGAGACCCCGTGACCGATACCCGCTATCTGGTCCACGGGGTCTTTTGGGATGGCGCGCCGCCCGGTTCCCCGGCGAACACCGGAACAGGACAGCGCGGGCCGGCAAAGCGCGACGGCGGCACTCCGGTGGTGCGCTTGCAGGATCCTTCAGGCGGCTTCCGGGAGCTGGAGCTCGACGCGGGCAGCCGGCTGGGTTTCCGGGTCGCCGCGGGTGGCAAGTGGTGCCTTGGGCACCACAAGGTGCACGGCCCGGCTGACCGGGACCACGTCCTCTGCCCGGCCAAGGCCTCGGCCGTCAAGGGCAGCCAGTGCGAGCGCTGCTTCGTGGTGGATGATTCCCGGCTGATCCATGACTTCCACCGCGGCGGGGGCGTCCCGCCAGGCCTCCGCGCCTACCTCATGCAGCAGCACTGGCTGTATGTGGCAACGTTTGCCAGCGGCGCCAGCAAGGTGGGCACCGCATCGAACCTGCGGAAATGGAACCGGCTGGCCGAGCAGGGCGCGGTGGTGGCACGCTATGTGGCGCGGGCGGACGACGGCAGGGTGGTCCGGGTCCTTGAAGACATGCTCACCCGCGACGCGGGGCTCCCGCAGCAGGTCCGTTCGGCAGCCAAGGCCGCCGCATTGGTGGCACCGGCACCCGCCGTCGAACTTGATGCCCTGAACCGGCAGCTGGCCGGTGACGCACGCGCACTGCTGGCCCGCGCCGGCGGGGAGGGATTCGAGGTGGTGGACGAACAGTGGGTCCGGCCGGGCCTTGCAGACCGAGCGTGCGTGGCGGCGGTCCGGTACGCGTACCCGCACAGCATGGGCGCCGGAGCGCACGGATTCCGGATTGCCGCGGTGAGCGGCAGCATCGCGGTGGCGGGACTGGATGGCTCCGGGCTGGAGTTCGTGGTTAACCTCGGCAACCTGAAGGCGCGGCGCGTAGAACTCGGAGACCACCACGCGTCGGAGGTCCCGGCCGTACAGGAATCGTTGTTCTGAGGCCGGCACATAGAATGGGACGGTGCTGAACGAATTCTGGGCCACCGCATCCACCTCCTACAAGGTGCTGGTTTTCAGCGCCATGGGCCTGATCGCCGTCGGCATTGTCCTCAACCTGGTGGGCAACACGTCCGGCAACCAGGGCCTCGCCGTGGCGTCGTTGCCGGTGATCGGCGTCGGCCTCATCCTGCACGTTGTGGGGATCGTGGTGCGGGGCCAGCAGATCAGGAAGAACCTCAAGCGTTAGCGGCAGCGTTCCGCAGGACGTGGCTCCGGGCATGCTCCACGGCCGCGGGCAGCGACGTGAACAGATGCTTGTGGTGCCGGAGGGACCGGATCACACCCACGTTCGTCACCAGTTCCAGGTGCTCCGGCTGGACGCCCTTCAGTAGAACGGTGATCCCGCGCAGTTCCAGTGCTGAGATGACTTCCACCAAGGCATGGGCGCCCGTGGCGTCCAGCATCCGCACCTGGGACAAACGGATGATGGCCACCTGGATATCCTTGACCTCGCTGATTTCCTGCAGGATCCGTTCCGCCGCCCCGAAGAACATGGCGCCGTCGAGCCTGAAGATTGCGATGTGCCTGTCGCCCTCCACATGCGGCCCCGGAACTTCCTCGCGCTTCACCCTGCTGAGCGAGGCGAATTTCCGCAGCGTAAACAGGGCCGCAGCGATGAGCCCGATCTCGATGGCCACGATCAGGTCGAACGCGACCGTGATCAGCGCTGTCAGGACAAACACGAAGGCATCCGCGCGGGTGGAACGCATGATCGCGGTCACCGTATGCTTCGAGACCATCCTTGTGGCCGTGACCATCAGGATGCCGGCGAGTACCGCGAGCGGGATCCTTCCCACGAGGCCGGCTGCCAGGTAGATGATCGCCAGCAGAACGAGCGCGTGAACAATCGCCGCGAGGCGGGTCTTCGCCCCGGACCGGACGTTGACTGCGGTGCGGGCGATGGCACCCGTGGCCGGCATGCCACCAAAGAACCCCGCCGCGATAGATGCCAGTCCCTGTCCCGTGAGCTCACGGTCGGGGCGGTAAGCCCCGGATGGCCTTCCGTCAGGACCGACCATTCCGGCCGCCACCCGCGCGGAGAGCAGGGACTCGATGGCGGCCAGCGCCGCGATGGACACCGCGGGCATCAGCAGCCCGCTTAGCGTGGACGGGTCCAGGGAGGGCATGGACGGCGCGGACAGGGAATGCGGCAGCTCGCCGATTCGGGGGATGTCCAGCCCAAGGATTTCGGCGGCCACGGTGGCCAGCAGCACCGCGATCAGGCTTGCGGGCAGGGACTTGTTCAGCTTGGGGAGCAGGAACATCACCGCACCCACGCCCGCCACCACGGCGAGGGTCTGGACGACGGTGGGAAACGCGGCCCCTGAGGCGGCCTCGACCGCGGCAACAACGGTGTTGTGGCCGGGGATGCCTGCTGTTCCGGTGGCCAAGGGCACCTGCTGGAGGAAGATGATGGCGGCAATGCCGAGCGTGAAGCCTTCCACCACGGGCCAGGGGATGAAAGCGACGGCGCGGCCCAGCCCGCTGATGCCGAGCGCACAGACAAGGAGCCCTGCCAGCAGCGAAACAATGGGAATGCTGCCGGCACCGTGGGTGGCCACCACTGGGGCCAGGACCACCACCATGGCGCCGGTGGGGCCGGACACCTGGACGTTGGAGCCGCCCATGATGGCCGCCACCAGGCCGGCAACCACCGCAGTGATCAGGCCTGCCTCAGCGCCCACCCCGGAGCTGACCCCGAACGCCAGTGCCAGCGGGAGTGCAACGATCCCCACCGTGACGCCGGCTGTGAGGTCCGTCTTCCACGAGGTTCCCAGCCCGTCGTAGTCCCGGCGGGAGGGCAGGAACGCCCGGAGTGTCCGCAGCCGGCTCACGAGGACTGGCCGGTGAGATGGGCGCCCGGCAGTTCCTGCGCCAGGCGGAGCTGTTCGCTGGAGTCCGCCAGCGTGTCCAGCAGGAACATTCGGGCGATGGCCAGGAGTTCTGCGATTTTCGGGTTCGCCAGGCGGTACGTCACGGCGTTCGCCGACCGGACCGAGGTCACCACCTTGTGCCGGCGCAGCGTTGCCAGGTGCTGGGAGAGGTGCGAGGCTTCCAGCCCGGTTTCGGACAGGAGGAAGCTGACCGGGGCTGTTGTGTCGGGGGCAGCCGCCAGCAGTTCGAGGATCCTGATGCGCGCCGGGTGGGCGAGGGCCTTGAAGAGGTTGGCCTTGATTTCGTACAAAGGGGCCTGTGCCGGGGAAATCATGGGGGCCTGCTGTCGCCTGGTCATGCAGCGCCCGGATGAGCGGTCTCTGCATGATTTGATGGAATGATGAATTTATCATACCACTACACCGGCCGGGCTGCCAGGCCCTTCGTGCGTAACAGGCCGTGAACCGGCCGCCTCTCTCTTCGTAACAGGCCGCCGGCCTGGCGGCGGGGGAGCGATAGGCTTGAGGCCATGACTATCAATCCGGACCTGCAGGGCCGTAGCTACCCTGCCGCAGAGGTGTACGACGTCGGCCGCGAGAAGATCCGCGAGTTCGCCCGGGCGGTCAAGGCAAGCCATCCCGCGCATTACGACCTGGAAGCAGCCCGGGCCCTGGGCCACAGCGACCTCGTGGCCCCGCCCACCTTCGCCATCATCGTTGCCCAGCGTGCCGATGCCCAGCTGATCGAGGATCCGGAGTCCGGCATTGACTTCTCCCGCGTGGTCCACGCGGACCAGCGGTTCGTCCACCACCGGCCCATCTTCGCCGGTGACCGGTTGGTGGCGGAATTGCACGTGGACGGCGTCCGCGCCATGGGCGGCGGTGCCATGATCACCACCCGCTCGGAAATCTTCGCCCTCACCGGCGACGGCGCAGACGGCCCGGGTGCTTCCCGGGAGGCCGTCTCCACCACCACCTCGTCCATCCTGGTCCGCGGAGAGGGACAGTAACCATGAGCACCGCATCCATTGCCCCTGTTTTTTCTGAGCTTGCCGTAGGCCAGGGCGTCGGCAGCCGCAGCATCACCGTCACCCGCCAGGACCTCGTCAAGTATGCCGGCGCGTCCGGCGACTTCAACCCGATCCACTGGAACGAAGCATTCGCCACCGGCGTGGGCCTGCCCGGCGTCATTGCCCACGGCATGTTCACCATGGGCGCCGCAGTCCAGCTGGTGACCGACTGGGCAGGCGACCCGGCCGCCGTCGTCGATTTCCAGACCCGCTTCACCAAGCCGGTCCTGGTCACGGACACCACCGGTACCGAAGAGCCCGGGGCCGTCATCGAGGTCAGCGGCTCAGTTGGCGCCCTCGACGCCGATGCCGGAACCGCCCGCGTGGACCTCACCGTGGTGTCCGCCGGCCAGAAAGTCCTGATGAAGGCCCAGGCTGTCGTCAGGCTTGCGTGACAAAGATGCTGCCGTGACCAGGAAGGTCTTCACGCCGGCCGCCGAGGTCACGCACTGGCGGAACGCCGTGGTGGTGGCCTACGGGGCCAGCGGAATCGCGTTCTCCACCTGGGTGTCCCGGCTCCCGGCCATCAGGGACGGCCTGGACCTTACTCCGGGGACCATCGGACTGCTCCTGCTCTGCCTGACGGCCGGCTCGTTTATTTCCGTCTCCGCGTCGGGGCTGATCGTCCTCCGGCTGGGTTCCAAACGGACCATCCGGATCGGCAGCGTCATGGTGGGCTTCGGGCTTCTGCTGGCCGGTTTCGGCACCTCCGTGCTCGCCAGCCCGGTGGTGGTCGCCGCGGGCATGGCGATCATCGGCCTCGGCACCGCCAGCTGGAACACCGCATCCAATGTCGAAGGCGCCGCGGTGGAACGCGCCGTCCGCCGGCACATCATGCCCCGGCTGCACGGTTCCTTCAGCCTCGGAACGGTTGCGGGCGCCGGGCTGGGGGCGTGGGCTGCCGGTGCGAACATCCCCGTGTTCTGGCACCTGTCGGCGGGCGGACTGGTGGTGGCCGGATCCGTCGCCACGGCCGCTTACTGGTTCCGGGCGGACATCACGCCGGTGCAGGGGGAGCGCCCGTTCAAAGCCGCCGGGCCGGACACTTTCGAAGACCCGTCCACCGGGCCCATCCCCGTTGTGCGCCAGACGGATGCGGTACCGGAACAGCCGCTGGACAACAAACGACAGATCGCCCAGGCTTGGCGTGACAAACGCACGCTGCTGCTGGGCGTGCTGGTCCTGGGTCTTGCCCTCGCCGAAGGTGCGGCCGGCGACTGGGTGGCTTTGGCACTCGCCGACGGCCACGGCCAGACGGACGCGGCAGGGGCAGCGGGCTACGGCCTGTTCGTCACCTTCATGACCATCGGACGCTTCGCCGGAACGCTGGTCCTGGACCGATTCGGCAGGGTGCCGGTGATGCGCTGGTGCGCCGCGCTGGCCGTCGCCGGTCTGGGGCTGTTCGTGTTCGCCCCCGTGCCCTGGCTGGCCTTCGTGGCCCTGGCTGTCTGGGGCCTGGGTGCTTCACTGGGGTTCCCGGTGGGGATGTCCGCCGCGGCCGACGACCCCGTCAAGGCCGCTGCGCGCGTCTCGGTGGTGTCCACCATCGGGTACGGTGCCTTCCTGTGCGGGCCGCCGCTGCTGGGGCTGCTTGCCGAACACGTGGGCATCCTCCACTCGCTGCTTGCCGTGATGGTGATGCTCGTGGTCAGCTTCCTGCTGTCCCCGGTGGCCCGGAAGCTCTCCTGAATCCCGGTCCCGCCGGAATGACCGATAGGCTGGACAGGTGACCCAGACTTTGCTTTCCGACCTGACCACTGCCGCCGTTGGCGGTCCCGCCGGCACCTACATCGAGGCGCGCACGGAGCCGGAGATCATCGAGGCCGTCCGCTCGGCGGACGCCGCCGGCGAGCAGCTGCTCATCATCGCGGGCGGGTCCAACCTGCTGGTTTCCGACGACGGCTACCCCGGCACCGTGCTCCGGATCGCCTCTGAAGGGTTCACCGTCAACGCCGAGGACTCCTGCGGCGGCGTCGCCGTGGTGGTCCAAGCAGGGCACAACTGGGACGCCCTGGTGGAGCACGCCGTCCGCCACGCCTGGTCCGGAATCGAAGCCTTGTCCGGCATCCCCGGCTCCACGGGCGCCACTCCCGTGCAGAACGTGGGCGCCTACGGCGCGGACGTCTCCCAGACCATCGCCGCGGTGCGCACCTGGGACCGGGAAAAGAACGCCGTCCGCACCTTCACGAATTCCGAGCTGAAGTTCGGCTACCGGGATTCGATCCTCAAACAGACCACCGTCCAGGGGTCCCCGCGCTTCGTTGTGCTCACGGTCGAGTTCCAGCTGCCGCTGGGCCGCATGAGTGCGCCCATCCGGTATGCCGAGCTGGCGAAGTCCCTGGGCGTCGAACCCGGACAAAGGGCGTACGCCAACGATGTGCGCCGTGAAGTCCTGCGGCTCCGTGCCTCCAAGGGCATGGTCCTGGCCCCGGATGACCGCGACACGTATTCCACGGGATCCTTCTTCACCAATCCGATCGTCTCCTCGGAAACGGCAGGGCGTCTCCCCGGGGACGCTCCCCGGTACCCGGCCGGGGAGGACGGCCTGGTCAAGCTGTCCGCCGCCTGGCTGATCGACCATGCCGGCTTCGGGAAGGGATACGGGCTGGCGGGCGCGAGTGTCTCCGGCGGACGGGCGTCCCTGTCCACCAAGCACACCCTTGCCATCACCAACCGGGGTTCCGCGAGCGCGGCAGACATGGTGGCCGTGGCGCGTGAGGTCCAGCGCGGCGTCATCGAGCGCTTTGGCATTGAACTGCACCCGGAGCCGCTGCTGATCGGCATGGAGCTCTAGCCGCTCCGAACACTACCGCCGCCGGGCTAGGTCCGCCGGCGCCGGGCTAGGTCCGCCGGCGCTGCGGGGCCACCTTGCTGAACAGCATGAACGTGAACCCGGATGCCGCCGCGCCCAGCAGGAAGACCTGGCAAAACGCAACGGACTGCGCGCTGGGGCCGTTGCGGAGGACCAGCCCGGCACAGGCGAAGACGACTGCGCCCGTCAGCAACGCGAAAGCGGCTAGCAGGAAGCTCCTGATGGTGGGCGGCAACTCGCCGCCGGGATCCGGGGCAGCGCCGTCGGCGTCATGGTCAACAGCACGCCAGCCGCGGTGCCGGGGCTGCAGCAGGGAGGCTGCGATGAAGCTGATGACAGCCACCCCCATGCTGACCGTCGAAAAGCCCTGCAGGGCCTCCATGGTGGGGGGAGAGGCTCGTTCCTCCTGCCACGGCAATGGAGAGCCCTGCGGCCATTCCGGCAGCACTGGTAGCCCAGCCCAGCAGGGCAAGGGCCCGGCACAGGGGCCGCAGGTGCGGCCAGAGCTCTCCGATAGTCATCCATCAAGCGTAGGGACCCCGGCTGTAAACCGGCTGGGAGCCTGCCGTGCACTGCCCGTGCAAAACTGCCCGGGACTGCCGCCCCGGATGGGGGTCCGACCTACGATAGGGGCATGGGAGCTGGCGCACGGACCCGGGTCACCCGGCAGGTCATCGGACGGCTGCGCCTCGCCGCGCAGGGACTGCTGGCGCCGGCGTTCGATTCAGCTCCCGACGCCGTGCGCTGGATGACGGCCATGCAGGCCCAGGACATGCAGGCGGCACTGTGGGCGGTGGGGCTGAGGGTCCGCAATGCCGGCGTTGACACCGTGAGGTCCGCGCTGGATGACGGACTGGTTGTCCGCTCGTGGCCCATGCGCGGGACCCTTCACCTGCTGGCTCCGGAGGACCTGCGCTGGATCCTGGACATCACGGCCGATCGCCAGCTCCGCGGAATGGGCGGCCGCCACCGGGAGCTGGAGATCGCTGCCCGGGACGTGGACTCTGCCCGCGATGCGGCCCTGGAACTTGTCTCCGGCGGCGGCTCGGCCACGCGGCAACAGCTCTTTGCGGCCTTTGAAGCCGCGGGCCAGTCCACGGCGGGCCAGCGCGGCATCCACCTGCTGGGAGTTTTGTGCCAGCGGGCCTGGCTGGTGCAGGGGCCGCTTGTGGGGAACCAGCAGCTCATCAAGGCGTTCGACGAGTGGATTCCGAAGTCCCGCGAGCTGGACCGCGCCGAGGGCATCGCCGAGCTGGTGCTCCGGTACATGCTCAGCCACGGCCCGGCCACGGAACGTGACTTCGCCTGGTGGTCCAGTACGCCCGTGACGGAGGTCCGCAGCGCACTGGCCGCGGTGAGGGATCAGCTCGCTGAGGTGGAGTTCGGGGGAACCAACTACTGGATGTCGCCGTCCACCGCGGCACTGCTCGACGACGGCGTCCCCGGCCAGCGCTCCCTGCTGATCCTGCCGGGCTTCGATGAATTCCTGCTGGGATACACGGACCGGTCACTCGTGCTTCCGCCGGCACATGCCCAAAAAATAGTCCCGGGCGGCAACGGAATGTTCAAGAAGACGATCGTGGCCGGCGGACAGGTGGTCGGCACCTGGGCGCGGGAAGGCTCCGGCCGGACGGCCGCCGTCGTACCTGTTCCGTTCGACACGGTTAACGGACTGCGGCCTGCAGCCCAAAAGTCATTTGAGCTGCAGGCCGCGAGGTACCTGAGGTTCCTCGGCTAGAGCGTGCCGGTGGCGATGTTGAGCATGCGTCGCAGCGGCTCGGCTGCGCCCCAGAGGAGCTGGTCGCCCACGGTGAAGGCGCTGATGTATTCCGGGCCCATTTCCATCTTGCGGATGCGGCCCACCGGGATGTCCAGCGTGCCGGATGCCGCCACCGGAGTGAGGCTCGCCATGGAGTCCTCCTTGGTGTTCGGAATCACCTTGGCCCACTCATTATCCTCGGCCAGGAGCTTCTCGATCTCGGCCACGGAAAGGTCTTCGCGGAGCTTCAGCGTCAGGGCCTGCGAGTGCGAACGCATGGCGCCGATCCGGATGCACAGGCCGTCCATGACGATGTGGTTCTCGCCGGCGGTGCCGAGGATCTTGTTGGTCTCCACTCCCGCCTTCCACTCTTCCTTGGACTGGCCGTTGCCCAGGTCTGCGTCGATCCAGGGGATCAGCGAGCCGGCCAGCGGGACGCCGAACTGTGTCGCGTCGATGTCGGTGCGCTGGTGCGCCAGGACCTTGCGGTCGATCTCCAGGATGGCCGACGCCGGGTCGTCCAGTTCCGAGCTGACCTCGGCGTTGAGCGTGCCGAACTGGCTGAGCAGCTCGCGCATGTGGCGGGCGCCGCCGCCGGAGGCGGCCTGGTAGGTCATGGACGTGCCCCACTCGACGAGGCCGTTCTTGAACAAGCCGCCGAGGCCCATCAGCATGCAGGAGACGGTGCAGTTGCCGCCGATGAAGTCCTTGGTGCCGTTGGCGAGGCCCTTGTCGATGACGTCGCGGTTGATCGGGTCCAGCACAATGATCGAGTCGTCGTTCATGCGCAGGGTGGAGGCGGCGTCGATCCAGAGGCCGTCCCAGCCGCGGCTGCGCAGCTCGCCATGGACCTGCTTGGTGTAGTCGCCGCCCTGGGCGGTAACAATAATCGGCAGCTTGGCCAGCGTGTCGACGTCGAACGCGTCTTCGAGCTTGCCGGCGCCTTCTGCAAACGAAGGCGCGGCACCTCCGGCGTTGGAGGTGGAGAAGAACACCGGGTTGATGTTGGCGAAGTCGCCTTCGTCCTGCATGCGCTGCATCAGGACGGAGCCGACCATGCCGCGCCATCCGACCAGGCCGACGGAGGGGGTAGCTGCTGTAGTCATTCGTACAGTTTAGACTTCGGAACCGGCACGGCGCAGTCGGTTACGTCACCTGCAAAACGTACGACGCCGGGAGGCGCCTTCCGTAGGACGCGTCATCGTGCGGCGCAAGGACAGAGCGCCGCCGGAGCCGCTACTCGGAGTCGTGCTGTTCGATCACCGCAGCCTTGCGGAGGCGCAGCGCGTAGACGGCGCCGAAGGCAAACGCCTGGGTGACCACCACCAGCACGATCGCGCCGGCGATCTTGTTGCCGCCCAGGATCATGGTCAGTCCCACGATCGCGGAGAGGAGTGCCAGCAGCGGGAGGAGCATGTAGCCCAGGACAAAGAGTGTTTCCGGTTTCTTCAGCAAGGTCCTAGGCCTCCGTCCGGCGCCACATGGTGAACCGGTAGCGTGTTCCCGTGGCGGATGTCAGCCACCCGGTGGCCGGCTCGCTGGCAGTCAGCTTCCACTCGTAGCCGAGCTCGGGCGCGTAGGTGTCGCCGTCGGTCTCGGAATCGATGAACGTCACTACTGCGGCGTCGGCGATGTCCAGGGTCTGGGCGAAGATTTCCCCGCCACCCAGCACCCACACGGTTTCGTGGCCGGCCGCGAACTGTGATTCCAGCAGCGCGTCGTCGAGCGATTTCACCGCGATGGCGCCCTTGGCCTCGGCAGTGTCGCCCCAGCCTTCCTGGCGCGTCACCACGATATTCGTGCGGCCAGGCAGCGGACGGTACTTGTCCGGGAAGGAGAGCCAGGTTTTGCGGCCCATGATCACCGGATGCCCGGTGGTAAGCCGGGTGAAGTGCTTCATGTCCTCGGGCAGGTGCCACGGCATGTCGCCGTCCTTGCCGATCACGCCTGCCGTGGTCTGGGCCCAGACGAGGCCCACCCCGGTGGTGGCGTCGGCGATTTTTTCGGTGAAGGCCAGGGGATCCATGGCGTTGTCGGTGCTCATACTGCGATCGGCGCCTTAATCGTGGGGTGGTGCTGGTATCCGACCACTTCGAAGTCGTCCAGCGTGTAGTCAAAAATGGAGTCGGGCTTGCGGAGGATCTTCAGCTGCGGGTATTCGTACGGCTCGCGCTTCAGCTGCTTGAGCACCTGGTCCATGTGGTTGTCATAAATGTGCACGTCGCCGCCGGTCCAGACGAACTCACCGGGCTCCAGGCCCACCTGCTGGGCCAGCATGCAGGTCAGCAGCGCATAGGAAGCGATGTTGAACGGGACGCCCAGGAAGGTGTCCGCGGAGCGCTGGTACAGCTGGCAGGACAGTTTGCCGTCCGCAACGTAGAACTGGAAGAACGCGTGGCACGGCGGCAGGGCCATGTCCTGAAGCTCAGCCACGTTCCAGGCGGAGACGATGTGCCGGCGCGAGTCCGGGTTGGACTTGAGGTTCTCCACCAGCTCGGCGATCTGGTCGATGTGGCCGCCGTCGGGCGTCGGCCAGCTGCGCCACTGCACGCCGTACACGGGGCCCAGTTCGCCGTCGGCATCGGCCCATTCGTTCCAGATGGTGACGCCCTGGTCCTGCATCCATTTCACATTGGTTTCGCCGCGCAGGAACCATAGAAGTTCAACTGCCACCGACTTGAAATGAACGCGCTTGGTGGTGATCAGCGGAAAGCTTTGGCTGAGGTCAAAGCGCATCTGCCGCCCGAACACGCTGAGCGTGCCGGTGCCGGTGCGGTCAGATTTGTGCGTGCCGTTGGCAAGGACGTCACGCAGGAGGTCTTCATAGGGCGTTGGAATGCTCACGGTCCCAGTCTACTGAGGATGGCCAAGCCGGAGGCGCAGTATGTCCTGGAGCGTGCCGTCGTCCAGGCCCGCGGCGCGGCCTGCAGCGATGTATCGGTCGACGGCGGCAGTCAGGTCCGCGGGCACGGAGCCGCCCGCCGGGCGGACGGAGTCGGGCATGCCGACGACGACGGTCCCGTTGCGGCGCCGCGTTTCGATCAGCCCGGCCTGCTCGAGTTCCTTGTAGGCGCGTGCCACCGTCCCCGCTGCGATGCCCAGGTCCGCCGCGAGGCTGCGGACAGTGGGCAGGCGGGTTCCGGCAGCCAGCGAGCCAACGGCGATCAACGAGGAGATCTGGGTGCGGATCTGCTCATACGGCGGCACGGCCGACCGCAGGTCAACTGCGATCCCCGCCGTCATGTGACACGGTCCCTGCGGGGCAGGGGAGCGGGCCGGGAACGGGAGCCTGCGAAGGTCCGCACCGGCACCAGGGCCGTGACTATCGCCGCGCAGGCCAGGATCGAGCCGGCAAGGGACGCAGGCCACCACGGGATGGACGGCAGGAACGCCACCCCGAAGACTGCGGCCCATGCCTGGCTGTTCATCAGCAGCACCATCCCTGCCTGCGCCATGAACATGGCCGCAAGCGTCCGCGCCAGCCGGTGCAGGGTGATGGCCCGCAGCGCAGCATCGAGCCCGGCTGGAGCGCCCGGAATGCCGTGGCGCAGGCGCGCTGCCAGGAAAGCCGGAAGCGCCAGGACCGCCCCGGCGGAGCTGAAGACGGCGGGAGGGATCCACCCGCCGTCCCTGCCAATCAGTGAGTTCCCGGCGGCCGAGACCACGAGAATTGCGACGAAGACCAGCAGCGCCAGGATCAGCGTGGTGAGGAGGGCCGCACCCACCGGCTGCCGGGGCCATGTTCGCGGTTCATCGGGGCCCGCGTAGTTGCGTTGCAGCAGCAGCTCGCCGGCCGCGAGGACCAGGAGCACCAGCCCCGCCACGAGCGTTACGAAAAGCGCCGGCCCCGAGGGGCCCGCCGCAATGATTGCCGGGACCAGGAACACTCCTGCGAGCACCGGAAGGGCTGCGGCGACGCCGAGGCCGGCACCGATGGAAACCACGAGCCTGGTTGCCGGGTGCGGGCCGGCACCGAAGGGGCCGTGCTTCGAATCCCGTAGGGCGGCGGCTGTTGCGGGTCCCGTCAGTTTCGGCGGCGCCCAGGCCAGCATGGCCAGCAGAACCGCCATGCCCGCAAAGCCGGCAAAATTAGTCCACGACGTGCTGCCCGCCCCCGGGTCCGGACGGGCCACATAGTTACCGGCGATGACGGCGAGGCCGGACGCCACCGTGGCGACTGTCCGCAGGAGCCTGTTCATGGCGATGGTCCGCAGCAGCGAATTGTCCTGGTCCGATAGCTGCTCGAGCTGCCGGCGGCGGCCGATCAGCATCAGCACCAGCCAGGTGCCCGCAGCCAGGATGACCAGCGCGCCTCCCAGCCAGCCGGCCAGCTCAATCCCGGGGATGCGCCCGTCTCCGCCGAAGGTCCGGTACCCTTCCGGGTCCTCCCGGACCGACCCGTAAGCCATGGCGTCGAAGCCCGGGAGCGTCGCGGTCCAGACGATGAATGCGGCTGTGCCCGTGAAGATGGCCAGCGTTGTCCAGGCCAGCGGCCGTGGCAGGAAATCGCGGATTTTCCGGACATGGAGGCTGGCCTTGCGGCGGGGTCGCCGGGGCCGCGGATAGCTGAGCTGGCCCAGTGCGTGGACCCCGAGAGTTCCGAGGATCGGCCAGGCCAGTGCCGGAATGATGGTCTCCGGAGTGACCAGGAAAGGACCGATGACGGGGCTGGTGGTTCTGCCGGCCGGGATGATGCCGATATTTGTGGCCCCCTGGAGGGAGCTTGCCATCCAGCCGATGACCCCCACCCAGAGCGCGTGCTGCGAAACAGTCTCGGGCGAGGCGCCCATCCTGGGTTCCCATACCACCCACCTCAGGACGAGGTAGAGAACGACGGCGGCGGCCAGCGGTCCCAGCAGCAGCATCGGCGGCAGTTCGAATTGGACCGGCATAATCCCCCCCAGATTTTGCATCAATGTACTGAGTATTTGATACAGAGGGGATCAGGTCAAGCCTGCCCGTTGCGTTCTGGGCTGCGTGGCCGGGGCGGGCCTGTGCTTCTAGTCGTCGAAGGGCCTGAACTGCTCCACGGCGACAATCTTGTGGTTGCTGCTGCGGGCCACATGGCACACGATGATCTCTCCTGGCGCCAGGTAGGGGTCGGAGGAGGGCAGCAGGGCGCGCAGCCGGCCGTTCATGTGCTCACCCAGCTGGGAGATCACCGTGGGCAGTGCGGGCCGGTGGGTGCACAGGGCAATGGCGCGCTGTTTGTCGAAGAGCGATTCCACCACAGCCGCGGTTTTCTTCGGGCTCCGGGCATGGCGGTGTTCCGTCAGGGCGTCGTGCAGCTTCACTTTGGCGTCCGCGGACTTGGCGTACGGCGCGATGGTGGCCACGCAGCGCTGCCACGGGCTCGAGTGCACGCGAAGCGGCTTCCAAACGTGCAGCAAGCGGCGGACAGCCTGCGCCTGCCGCAACCCCGTGGCCGCGAGCGGACGGTCCCCTTCGGCCTTGGTCCAGGACGAGCGGGGCTTGGCCTTGGCGTGGCGGACCACCAGCAGCGGCCAGGTGTCCAGTTCCTTGCGGGCGTGGGCCGCCACAAGGTGCTCAAGCGGCGCAACATCACCGGGGTTGGTCAGCAGGGCGGCGGCCTTCTCCGGGGAGCACCACATCACGCTGTCCACTTCCTTGCCGTCCGGACGCAGCATGGCCCCGTCCACATCCACGGCCCAGTAATGGACTACTTTCAGTCCGGCGGACACGTGGTAGTGGATGGGGGGAAGGGGAATGCCCAGGGTGGCCTTGAGCCCGATCTCTTCTGCGATCTCACGGACCGCGCACTCCGGAATGGTCTCTCCGGCGTCGATCTTTCCTTTGGGCCACGACCAGTCGTCGTAGCTTGGGCGGTGGATCAGCAGGACCTCTAGCTTGTCCTTGCTGACGCGCCACGGCAGGGCACCTGCAGCCGTGACGGCCACCGGTTCCCCGGGATGGTCCGTCTGGTCCGCAATAAGCGAATCGTTCGCCGAATCGTTGGTGGCGTCGCTTTTCGCATCACTTTTCAAGGCCAGGGTCCTACCGCCTTATCGTCTGGCGCTGGCGGGAACGCGACGCGAGCAGCCAGGACTGGACGTCCTCCAGCGGCTTGCCGTCGTCCCCGATGTGGTGCCGGGTCCATTCGCCCTGGCTGTCCAAATGCCAGCTGGACGTTCCCGGGTCCATGTAGCGGCGGAGCATATCCAGCACGTAGGACGTGTCGTCGCCGCTGGTCAACTGGACCAGCGCTTCCACCCGCCGGTCGAGGTTGCGGTGCATCATGTCGGCGGAGCCGATGAAGACCACCGGGTCCCCGCCGTTGGCGAAGGCAAACACGCGCGAGTGCTCCAGGAAACGTCCCAGCACAGACCGCACGGTGATGTTTTCGCTGAGCCCGGGGATGCCGGGGCGCAGCGAACAGATGCCGCGGACAATCACGTCCACGTTCACGCCGGCCTGGGAGGCGCGGTAGAGCGAGTCGATGATCGCCTCGTCCACCATGGAGTTGACCTTGATCTGCACCCTGGCCGCGATGCCTGCCTTGGCGTTACGGATTTCCTTTTCGATGCGGTCGATGAGGCCGGACCGCACCGAACGTGGCGCCACCAGGAGCCGCTTGAAAGTGGACTTCGGGGCGTAGCCGGAGAGCTGGTTGAAGAGCCTGGAAAGGTCCTCGCCCACCTGCTCGTTGGCGGTCAGCAGTCCGAGGTCCTCGTAGTAGCGGGCCGTGCGCGGGTGGTAGTTGCCGGTGCCGATGTGGCAGTAACGCCGCAGGCCGTCCACTTCCTGGCGGACCACAAGGGAGAGCTTGCAGTGGGTCTTCAACCCCACGATGCCGTAAACCACGTGGACGCCGGCCTGTTCGAGCTTCCGTGCCCAGGAGATGTTGGCCTGCTCATCGAAGCGTGCCTTGATCTCAACCAGGGCAAGCACCTGCTTGCCTGCCTCTGCCGCGTCGATCAGGGCATCGACGATGGGGGAGTCGCCCGAAGTGCGGTATAGCGTCTGCTTGATGGCCTGTACCTTCGGGTCCGCCGCGGCCTGCTCCAGGAACGCCTGGACGGACGTGGAGAACGAATCGTACGGGTGGTGCAGCAGGATGTCCCGCCGGCGCATGGCCGCGAACACGTTTGCCGCCTTCGACGTTTCCGATTCATTCAGGTACCGCGAGGTGTGCGGCACGTGCTTCGGGTAGTGCAGGTCCGCGCGGTCGATTCCGGCGATGACGGACAAGCCGCGGAGGTCCAGCGGTGCAGGAACGGAGTAGACCTCGGACTCCTCCACACCCAGTTCGCGGATCAGGAGCGCCCGGATGTTCGGGTTGATGTCGTTGGTGACTTCGAGCCGCACGGGCGGGCCGAACCGGCGGCGCAGCAGTTCCTTTTCGAGCGCCTGCAGCAGGTTCTCGGCGTCGTCCTCTTCCACCTCAACGTCCTCGTTGCGGGTGACGCGGAACGTGTGGTGCTCCAGGACCTCCATGCCGGCAAACAGCTGGTCCAGGTGGACGGCGATGACTTCTTCCAGGGCGATGAACCGTGCCACCCTGCCGGGGACCGATCCGGCGCGCGGGCCGTCGATGGAAATGAGGCGGGGCAGCTGGTCCGGAACCTTGACGCGGGCGAACAGTTCCTTGTCGCTGACGGGGTTGCGGACCACCACCGCCAGGTTGAGCGACAGGCCCGAAATGTAGGGGAACGGATGGGCCGGGTCCACTGCCAGCGGGGTCAGGATGGGGAAGACCTTTTCCGCGAACATTGCGCTGAGCTGGTCCTTTGCCTGGTCGTCAAGCTCATCCCAGTGCATGAGGTGGATGTGCTCATACGCCAGGGCCGGCCGGATCTGCTCGGCGTAGACCCGGGCATGGCGCTGCGCAAGCCGGTGGGCGGCGTCGCCGATCTGGTCCAGCACCTGCATGGGGCTCAGGCCTGCCGGCGACGGGACGGCCAGCCCGGTGGCGATCCGGCGCTTCAGCCCGGCCACGCGGACCATGAAGAACTCGTCCAGGTTGGAGGCAAAGATGGACAGGAAGCTGACCCGCTCCAGCAGGTGGAGGGTGGGGTCCTCGGCAAGCTCCAGCACCCTTGAGTTAAAAGCCAGCCAGCTCAATTCACGGTCCAGGAACCGGTCCGGGCTGATGTCTCCCTCGGGCTCAAGATTGGGCGCGAACTCGGGAATGTCGATCCGGTCCTGCGTGGCACGGGAAGCCGGGACCTCGGAGGACCCGAAGCGGGCGCGCACCGGAAGCACCTTGGCCTCAGACGTGGCGATTCCGGCTGATTCCGGTTGCATGGTCACTCCTTATTGCTGGCGCGGTTTACCTTCAACCTTACAAGCATTCGATTCGGGGGATACGCAGATTTCCGGAACCGTGGTGCATGCGTCTGCCGATTGGATTAACCGCCGTTTTTGGGTCCGTACATGACGTCAGCATCCCACCGCGTGAAGCCGAGTCTGCGGTACAGCGAAACAGCCGGCGCATTGTCCGCATCGGTGTACAGCATGACGGCGTGCAGGCCCTGGTCCTGCAGGTACCTGATGCCGGCCACAGTGAGGGCTTTGCCCAGTCCCATGCCCTGGGCCTCGGGGGTCACACCCACCACATAGACCTCACCGATCGCGGGATGGCCGCCGTGGCGCGGGTGCACCTTGGTCCAGTGGAAGCCGAGGATCCGCCCGGACGGGTCGACGGCGAGGAGGAAACCGGCGGGATCGAACCAGTCCTCTGCCATCCGGGCCTCAAGATCCTGCTGCGTCATGTTGCCTTGCTCCGGGTGGTGGCTGAAGGCCGCCTTGTTGGCTGCCAGCCAGGCCTCTTCGTCCTGCCCGGGGACGAATGCCCGCAGCGTCACATTGTCCGGGAGGACGGCTTCGGGCAGTTCGGCGGCGGACGTCGTCAGCCGCATCTTCCACAATTCCCGGACGGGGACGTAACCGTACTTGGCCGCAAGGTCCGCTGCCGCCTCGTGGTTTCCGTGGGACCACGCCTTGAGCCCGTCGAAACCCCGTGATGACTTAAGCGTGGCCACCAGCCTGTCAGCCACTCCCTGGTTGCGGTAACTCGGGTGTACCGCCACCTCAAGCACGCCCGTGCCGTCCGCTTCCTCGACCACCACGGCGAAGCCGGCGAGGTCCTGGGCGGTGGCCGGGTCCGAGTCCTCGTCGGGCGCGTAGAGGGCCAGGGCCAGGAGCGGGTGGCTTCCCGACTCGCCGGCGCGAAGGGTCACAAAGGTCTGTTCGGACAGGGGAGGGTTTCCGTCCGACTCCTCGGCGGCCGCGGCGAGGGCGGTGAAATCCCTGAGCAGTTCATCGTCCACTCCGCCTTTGATGACGAGCACGGGCCAGTTCTCGGGATGCACAGGACTCATGCTCTACAGGCTATACGGCCCGTCCGGCTGGCGGCGTGATTCGGTCCGATTTGATGCGGACGGATCCGGCACGTATAGTCGTTACCTGTTCCGGCTTCCTGAAGCAGGAACTGAGGGGGATCCACCACTGGGGTGGCCTCGATACGTTCGACCCGTATGTCCTCCACTGCAGGCCTAAGAAGCCAACGAAGAAGCCCCGGACCAATGGTCCGGGGCTTCTTCGTTATTTGAGTTCCGGGGCGGCTGGTCCGACCGGGCGGCGCGGAAGGCTAGGCCTCCGTCAGCTCCTCTTCGGGCTGCCGCACCAGGGTCAGCCGGTAGCCGACGTTGCGCACGGTGCTGATCAGGTTTTCGTGGTCGGCGCCAAGCTTGGCGCGCAGCCGCCGGACGTGGACGTCAACCGTGCGGGTGCCGCCGTAGTAGTCGTAGCCCCACACCTCGGTGAGGAGCTGCTGCCGGGTGAACACCCGGCCGGGGTGCTGCGCCAGATATTTCAGGAGTTCGAATTCCTTGAACGTCAGGTTGAGGGGCGCGCCGTTGACCCTGGCCGTGTAGCTTGCTTCGTCGATGACGACGCCGGCGGCGCGGATCTCGGTGGGAAGGTCCTCTTTCTCCGGCACGGCACGCGCGACAGAGAGCCGGATCCTGGCTTCGACTTCGGCCGGACCCGCTGAGTCCAGCAGGATGTCATCTACGGCCCATGCTGAGGAGACGGCCGCCATGCCGCCTTCGGTGAGGATCAGCATCAAAGGTGCGCTGAGCCCCGTGGCCTTGAGCAACTGGGTGAGGGACCGCGCGCCGACCAGGTCCTTGCGTGCGTCCAGCAGGACGACGTCGCAGGGGTCGGTTTCCAGCAGGGCGGTGGGCTCGGCGGGGAGGATATGGACGCGGTGGTTCAGCAATTCCAGGGCAGGCAAAATGTCCACCGATGATCCGGTGCTGTTCGTCAGTAGCAGGATGTGCGACATTGTTCCTCCAAGGGGCTGTCCGCGCATCATTGGGCGTCTGAACCGGGCTCTCACCGGCCGGTACTGGCTGCCCGCGTCGGTCGTGGCCAGCCGAAATTCCGGCCGGGCCCGCATCCTCCGAAGGAAGCGTAGCTGAGCTTTGAGTATACCCAATTGCCCCTTAACAGACACTGATCCGGCCCGTTTCAGTTCGCGTTTTGCGACATAAGCAGGTCACATAAGGCAGGATTGGACCGAGCGAAGAAGACGTCAGCAGAGAGTGAGCGCGGGTAAACAGTGAAGCCGTGGACCATCGGAACCATTGGGCTGGCCGGGCTTGCTGTCTTCATCGGCGGCGCGTACACCTCGCCTGAAGTGCTGCTTGGTGTGGCCATACTCGTTGCGCTGGCCGTGGGAGTAGGCTGGCCGCACTTCCTGGACATTCCTGCCAAGAAGACTCTCGCCGCCATCATCGGACTGCCCGGGGCGGGTTCGGCCGTGGCTGCCACCTACGTCCCGGCGCCCGGCTTCCTCGACTGGACCCCGGCGTTTATCGCGGCAGGCGTGATGGCTGTGTTCCTGATGCAGCTGCTCCGCGGCACGGGCCAGGCGCAGCGGCTGGAGTCCACGCTGGGTTCGAGCGCCGGCGTGCTGCTGTCCTGCCTGGGTGCCGGGTGGATTGCCGCTTCACGGTTCAACGGGGTCAAGGAAATGTTACTCGTGGCCGGCATCAGTGCCGCCTTTGCCCTGCTGGCCGGCCTCATTCGCTGGCCGGACCGGATCGTGGCGCCGCTGGGCATTGTGCTGGCCGGCCTCACCGCTCCGCTGGCGGGCCTGATCTTCTCCAACATCGCCGTAATACCCGCCGCTGTAGTGGGCATTGCGGTGGGTGCGGTTCTGGTCAGCCTGCGCAGACTGGTTATACTCCGCGGGGACCGGATTAACTTTCCAGCCGCCCTGGGCATGGGCCTCGCGCCCGTGGCCGCGGTGGGTTCGCTCGCTTACTTCATAGACAAACTACTCATCTACTAACGCGTTAGGATGGCATCATGTCCGTACTTGCATTTGAGATTTTCTTCCTTGTCCTGCTTGGCATCGCCAGCCTCTCCATGGCATGGTTCGCTGGTTTCGTGGTTTACCGCCTCTTCAAGGGCCAGAAGTAATACCAGTCCAGAGCTAGTTGTCTGCGGAGGTAGTTACTGTGCCGATTGAAATTCCTACAGACCTCACTCCCGAGCTCGTCCCGCTGTCCTGGCTCATTGGTGAGTGGGAGGGCAGCGGACGGCTGGGGGCCGGCGAAGAGGATTCCGAGCATTTCTTCCAGCACGTATCCTTCACGCACAACGGCCTGCCGTACCTCCAGTACCGTGCCGAGAGCTGGCTTACCGACGACGACGGCACCAAGCTGCGGCCGCTGACGGTTGAGACCGGATTCTGGGCTCTGGAGCGGAAGCAGCGGGAGGAAGACGGCGGCCCGGGCCTGATTCCGGCCGACATCGTCCCCGTGCTGAAAAGCGCCGACGAAGTCGAAGCGCTGCGCAACAGCGACGGCGGTTTCGACATCTCCGTTTCCATTTCGCACCCCGGCGGGATCTCGGAGCTCTACTACGGCCAGATCAAAGGGCCCCAGATCCAGCTGAGCACCGACATGGTCATGCGCGGGAGCCACTCCAAGGAGTACACGGCGGCAACCCGGATATTCGGCCTGGTGGACGGAAAGCTGCTGTGGCGGTGGGACGTTGCCAAGGGAACGGGCTCTATGCCGGGCGGCGGACTGGAAGCCCACGCTTCGGCCATCCTGAGCAAAGCTTCCTGAGCAAGGCTTCCTAGTCAAAGCTTCCTAGGTTGGCGGGCCTGGCAGCCCGGCCGGCAGGCCTCACTGATATTTGTTGTCCGCAACGAGCGCAGGGAGCAGGACCGTGAACAGCCAGCAGCCGAACCAGGGGCAGAATGCCAGCTATGGCGATCTGAAAGCCGTATTCTTCAACGGGACCCTGAAGAAGTCTCCGGAAACCAGCAACACGGAAGGCCTGATTGAGGTCAGCCGGCTGATCATGGAGAAGCAGGGCGTCACCACCCGGGTGATCCGGACCGTGGACCACGACATCGCCAGCGGGGTGTACCCGGACATGCGCGAGCACGGCTGGGCAACCGACGAATGGCCTGAACTGTACCCGGCGGTGAAGGAAGCGGACATCGTGGTGGTGGCCGGTCCCATCTGGCTGGGCGACAATTCCTCCCAGACGAAGAAACTGATCGAACGGCTGTACGCGCATTCCGGGGAACTGAACGGCAAAGGCCAGTGGGCCTTCTACCCCAAGGTGGGCGGCTGCCTGATTACCGGCAACGAGGACGGCATCAAGCACTGTTCGATGAACGTCCTTTACAGCCTCCAGCACATCGGTTTCACCATTCCCCCGCAGGCCGACGCCGGCTGGATCGGCCCGGTGGGTCCCGGTCCGAGTTACCTCGACGAAGGCTCCGGAGGTCCGGAGAGCGACTTCACCAACCGCAACACCACGTTCATGACGTGGAACCTCCTGCACTTGGCCCGGATCCTGAAGGACGCCGGCGGGATCCCCGCGTACGGCAACCTGCCGGAGGAATGGAAAGCGGGCACGCGGTTCGACTTCGAGAACCCTGAGTACCGCTGAGACCGAACCAACAGCACCGCCGGCGGCCGGCCTTGCCGACGCCGGAATACCTGCCCAGCTAAGGATGTTCCCTTCATATGACTATCAAGAGCCCCCTGTTGTCGCGCCCGGGCGCCGTCGAGGCCGGCGGCGCTGACGCCGGAGTCGCGTCGCACTACGGTGAGCCGCTGCGTGAGCAGCGCGCACTGGCAGCCGGCACCGCCGTCGTCGACCTTTCCCACCGGGGCGTGGTGACCGTGACCGGTCCGGACCGCTTGAGCTGGCTCAACACCCTCTCCTCCCAGCAGGTCACCAACCTTGCACCGGGGGAGTCCAGCGAACTGCTGCTGCTCAGCGTCCAGGGCCGCATTGAGTTCGACGCGCGGGTGATTGACGACGGCGGGACCACCTGGCTGATTGTGGAGGCCGCCGAGGCGGCGCCGCTGGCGGAGTGGCTGAACCGGATGAAGTTCATGCTCCGCGTTGAAATCGCGGACGTCTCCGACGACTGGGCGGTCCTCGGATCCACGCGGCGGGTGGAGGAGTGGGCCGGCCTGAAAGTGTGGGAAGACCCCTGGCCGCACGTGGGCGCCGGCGGCTACGCCTACTCGGTTGTCGGGGAGGATGCCCACCCGGGCATGGAGCGGCCTTGGTTTGAATACCTGGTGCCGGCTGCCGGACTCGAAGCCACCGTGGGCGACCGGCCGCTGGCCGGCGTCTGGGCCTCGGAAGCGCTGCGCATCGCCGCCTGGCGCCCCCGTCTCGGAGCCGAGACCGACGACAAGACCATTCCGCATGAGCTGGACCTCCTGCGCACCGCGGTGCACCTGGCAAAAGGGTGCTACAAGGGCCAGGAGACGATCGCCCGCGTGCACAACCTGGGGCATCCGCCGCGCCGGCTCGTCTTCCTCCAGCTGGACGGCTCGCAGCACACCCTTCCCGCCGTGGGCAGCGAAGTACGCCTGGGGGAGCGCAAGGTAGGAACGGTGACCTCCGTGGTGCAGCACTACGAAATGGGTCCCGTGGCACTCGCAGTCATAAAGCGTTCAGTCTCTCCGGATGAAATACTGACGGTCGTAGACGGCGACGAACCATACACGGCCGCGCAGGAAGTCATTGTGGCTCCCGACGCCGGCCAGGTGGTGGGGCGCCAGACCGGATTCCTGAAGGGAACGCACCGATGACCGATAACGCAGCGAACAGCACCGCTGGACCCGACGACGAAACCCTGGCCCTGGCCCACGCACTCTTTGACGCGGCACGCCAAGGTGACGCCGCTCTGCTGGGCAGCTACCTCGAGGCAGGCGCCCCGGCCAACATGACCAATGCGGCCGGGGACTCCCTGCTGATGCTGGCGGCATACCACGGACACGCCCCGGCGGTGCGGCTGCTCCTGCAGCACGGCGCCGACGCCAACTCTGTCAACGACCGGGGCCAGACGCCGCTCGCCGGCGCGGCATTCAAGGGCTACACGGACGTCGCCGAGGCGCTCCTGGGGGCCGGGGCGGACCCGGATGCCGGAACGCCTTCAGCGCGCGCAGCGGCGGAAATGTTCGCCCGGACCGACATCCAGGCACTGATGGGCTGACACCCCCGGCACCTGTGCGGGGGAGCCCGCGGATCCCTGGATCCGCGGGCTTTCTTGCACCCTAATATTCCATGTGGAATAGTTGAAGCGGAATAATTCCGCACGTGGGGACACGGCTGCGGAGGAACCAGTCGTCAGGAAGCAGGGGTGCCCGAACAATGCCCCGGTCCGCCCCCTTAACGCCGCTCGGCATCTCCGCGCTCTCATTGCTGGTTGAAGAGCCGATGCATCCGTACGAGATGTACCAGCTCCTGATGGCCAGGCATGAAGACCGGCTCGTCAAGGTGCGCCCCGGAACGCTGTATCACGCCGTCGGCCGGCTCGAGGAGCGCGGCCTCGTGGAAACTGCCGGGACGGACCGGGAGGGCAACCGGCCGGAACGGACCACGTACCGGATCACGCCCGCCGGCCGGGAGGCCTTGACGGAACGGCTGCAGGACATGCTCGCGGAACCGGTCAACGAATATCCGTCATTCCCGCTGGCTGTGGCCGAGGCCTACAACCTGCCCGCCGCCGTCGTCCTGGACCTCCTGGACCGCCGCCTGCTGCTGCTGCAGGAGCAGTTGGAGTTCCTGACAAAAAGGTGAGGCTGCCGTCTTGGAGAAAGACGTGGCCCGCAAGTACTGGATTGACCTCCAGTACCAACAGACCATGCTGCAGTCCGAGATGGGCTGGATCCGCAGCCTGCAGGGCCAGCTCCGCTCCGGGGAACTCCCGTGGTAGCGGACCACACAACAATCACTCCCGAAGGATTCACATGGAAAACGTAGCTAGGCCGTGGCCGGCGCTTTGGTCCCTGGTGATCGGCTTCTTTATGATCCTGATCGACACCACCATCGTCTCGGTGGCGAATCCGCGGATCATGGAAGGCCTGAACGCGGACATCAATTCCGTCATCTGGGTGACCAGCGCGTACCTGCTGGCCTATGCCGTGCCGCTGCTGATCACCGGCAGGCTGGGCGACCGGTTCGGGCCTAAGAAGCTCTACCTCACGGGCCTGGTGGTCTTTACGCTCGCATCCCTGTGGTGCGGGCTGTCCGGGGACGTCCAGACCCTCATCCTGGCCCGCGTGGTCCAGGGATTTGGCGCCGCGATCATGACGCCCCAGACCATGGCTGTCATCACCCGGATCTTCCCGCCGGACAGGCGTGGCGCTGCAATGGGGATCTGGGGTGCCACAGCGGGTATCGCAACCCTCGTGGGGCCCATCCTGGGCGGCGTGCTGGTGGACGGCCTCGGCTGGGAATGGATCTTCTTCATCAACGTCCCCGTGGGAATCGTCGGCTTCATCCTGGCCCTGCGCTTTGTCCCCACACTGAGCACCCACCCGCACAAGTTCGACATCCCCGGCGTGCTGCTCAGCGCCGTCGGGCTCTTCCTGCTGGTGTTCGGCATCCAGGAAGGTGAGACCTACAACTGGGGCACCATCACAGGGCCCATCACCGTCTGGAGCCTGATCATCGCCGGCCTGGTGGTCCTGGCGGGCTTCGTGCTGTGGCAGCGGTTCAACAAGGGCGAGCCCCTTCTCCCGCTGTCGCTGTTCAAGGACCGCAACTTCTCCCTGGCCAACATCGGCATCACCACCGTCGGCTTCACAGTAACGGCCTTCAGCCTCCCGCTGATCTTCTACTATCAGGTGGTCCGCGGTCTGACCCCCACGCAGTCGGCGCTGATGATGGTCCCGATGGCGCTCATTTCCGGCGGCCTCGCCCCGGTGGTGGGAAAAATCATCGACCGCGTCAACCCGAAATACATCACCGCGGCCGGCCTGGTCTTGATGTCGGTGGCGCTCTTCTGGAACTCCTCCCTCATGCACCCCGACACGCCGATCTGGCTTTTCCTCCTGCCCAGTGCCGTGCTGGGGTTCGCGAACGCGGGCATCTGGGCCCCGCTGAGCTCCACAGCCACCCGCAACCTGCCGCCGCGCCAAGCCGGCGCCGGCTCGGGCGTCTACAACACCACGCGACAGATTGGCGCCGTCCTGGGCAGCGCCGCTATTGCCGTCCTCATCCAGTCGCGGCTCGCGGCGGAGCTTCCGGCGGCACCTGACGGTTCCGGCAAGGCCAGCCCCATGGCCTTCGGCGGCACACTGCCGGAGGCACTGCACGAGGGTTTCTCGACGGCGATGGGCCAGTCCATCATGCTGCCGGCGGCGGTGATCCTGCTCGGCGCAGCCGTGGCGCTGTTCTTCGCCAAACCCAAGCCGGTTAAGAACTGGGGTGCCGTCAGCGTGCCCGCATCGAACGACGCCGACGCCGAAGCAGCGCAGACCAAGTCCGCCTAAGAGGTGCGCAGGGCTGATTCCGGTCAGCCCAGCAGCACGCTGGTGTGGATGCCGCCGGTTGAGAATCCGAGGCTGCGCGCGATTGCGAGTGAGCCCTTGTTGCTGACGTCCGAGCGCCACTGCAGGGTGAGCCCCGCCGCGAGTGCCTCATGGGCGGCGATGGACGCAGCCAGGGAGCCCAGTCCCCGCCGCCGCCAGTCGGGATCCACCAGGACGCCCATCTGGGCGAGGATGCCTTCCCACTCGCCGTAGGCGCCACAGGCCACCGGGACTTTGCGGCCGTCGTCGTCGCGCAGGATGGTGAACCGGTGCTCCAGATCGGACAATCCCACCTCGTTGACATCGTCCGGCGGGCACATGCCTTCCAGCTCAATGGCCTCGGGGTTCCCGTGCGAGACGGTCAGCTCGTCGGCCGGCTGCCGCAGGGGGAGGTCGTCGGCGAAGAACAGTGCGGCGGCCCCTTGGCCGTGGCCGCCGTGCTTCCGGGTAATGGTCAGGAGTGTCACGTGCTGGGCGAGTTCCTCGTCCGGGATTCCCTCGGCCGCGTCGATCGCCCACTGGGGTCCCACGAGGGCAGAGGTGCCGAACAAACGCACAAAGTCCACTGAATTCCGGGCCTCCTCCGCCCGCGTGATCCGTGCACCGGCGGCTGGCAAGCCCTCCCCTGAAGCGGTCGCATCGGCGTCGAGCTTCCGGGCCGCGGCAAAAGCTCCGTCATCGAGTCCCAGATGGCGGGCCCATGCGAGCTGGATGATGTCTGCGGAACCGGGGTCGAGAGTCATGCCTCAACCCTACCCAGCGGAGTGAAGCGCGAACGGACGCTTGAGGCCCCACAAGCGGGCCTCAAGTGTCCGTTCGCGCTGCTGCGGCTGGTCGGCCTAGCCGAAGAGGACGGCGGCCTCGTCGTAGCGGTCCTGCGGAACGCGCTTGAGGTTGCCCAGGGCGGCATCGAAGCCAACGTGGACGATGTCGGTCCCGTGGAGCGACACCATGGTGCCCCAGCGCTGGTCTACCACCGAGTCGATGGCGGCCATGCCCAGGCGTGTGGCCAGGACACGGTCGAACGCGGAGGGGACGCCGCCGCGCTGGATGTGGCCAAGAACCGTTGCCCGGGTCTCAATGCCGGTGCGCGCCTCGAGCTCCGGAGCCAGCATTTCGGCGATGCCGCCCAGCCGCGGGCGTCCGAAAGTATCCAGCCCGCGCTCTGAGTGCGGCGTTTCCTGGCCTTCCGGGACGAAGCCCTCGGCTACAACCACCAAGGGTGCGCGGCCGCGGGCGTGGGCTTCCTGCACCCACTCGGTGATCTGGTCCATGGAGGCCTTCTGCTCCGGAATGAGGATTGCGTGGGCGCCTGAGGCCATGCCCGCATGCAGCGCGATCCAGCCCACGTGGCGGCCCATGACTTCGGCGATCATGCAGCGGTGGTGGGACTCGCCGGTGGTGCGGAGGCGGTCGATGGCCTCGGTGGCGATCTGGACGGCGGTGTCGAAGCCGAAGGTGTAGTCCGTGGCGTCAAGGTCGTTGTCCACGGTCTTGGGAACACCGACGATCTTCAGGCCGGCGTCGGTCAGCCGCTTGGCTGCGGCCAGTGTTCCTTCGCCGCCAATGGCGATGATCGCGTCGATGCCGAGCCGGTCCATGTGGCCCTTGATGACCTCGGGGCCACCGCCGTTTTCGAACGGGTTGGTCCGGGAAGTGCCGAGGATGGTACCGCCCTGCTTCGCGATGCCGCGGACCATGGTCCGGGGGATGTCGATGACGTCGCCTTCGACGACGCCGCGCCAGCCGTCGAGGAAACCTACGAATTCGTGGCCGTGGATGGCGATCCCTTTGAGGACGGCACCGCGGATGACGGCGTTCAGTCCGGGGCAGTCGCCACCGCTGGTGAGAATTCCAATTTTCATGTCTCGGCTCAAATCCTGGTGAGGGGGTGTACAGGCAGAGCGCCACGCTGAGCTCACCTAGATTCTAGTGGGGAGTGTGGGTTACGACACAAACCGGTTACAAAGGGCCGGTCATCCATGGCGAACGAAAGGGCCCCCGCTCCGGAGAGCGGGGGCCCTTGGACCCGTGGTCAGGATCCGTTGATCGAGCGTTTGTCCAGGAAGGATTGCAGGATGATGGCGTTCCGCTGGTCCGGGAGGATGAGCCATGCTGCCAGATAAAACACGAAGGCCGGGCCGGGCAGGAGGCTGAGGAGCAGGAACGCGATCCGCACGAAGGCAACATCCACGTTGAGCTTTGCGGCGATGCCTCCGCACACACCGCCCAGCCACCGTTGCGGTCCGCGCTTCAGGCCGAGGCCCCTGACGATGCTGAAGAACTTATCCATGGCTCAAGACTTCCCTGTTGTGGTTTCTTTGTCACGTCTGCGGGCTGAGAGGAGGCCGCCAACCACCAGTGCGGCGCCGGCACCGATCATCAGGCCGATGAGCACGTAGGTGCCGTTCAGCACCACGATGCCAAGCTGGCCGATGATGATCAACGCCGCCAGCGCCAGGACGATGAGGCCCCAGACCACTGTGCCCACCCGGGCCGGTGACTGGCCGCCGTGCCGTGCGCCTGCGCTTCGGGAGGGTTCCGTCGCTGAGGCATGTGGCTGTTCTTTGGCCTGTCCTTGGGCCTGCGGTGCGGTGTCCGGGGCAGGTTCGTAGCTGCTCACGTCAGTTTCCTTCCTGGATGGTGATGTTGCTCATGGTGCCGTCGATCTCGAGGATGAGCGCGGCGCCCGGCTTGTCCGTGTTGTAGTTGCTCTGCTTGGAGGTCATGCCCCCGTGATTCTGTGAGCCTTCGTTGAGGTTGCCCAGGGTCATGTCCGCGCGGATTTCCACGGGTACGGTGTTCGGAATGATGACGGTCAGGTTGCTGGCAGTGACATCCAGGGGAATGACGACGTCGGTGCCCAGCGGCGGGGTGATGTTCAGCCTTGTCAGGTCAGCGGTTCCGCTGCCGCCGGTGATGTCGAAGCCCTGCCGCGCTTGTTCGATGCTGGCCGGGTTCCAGTCCGCGTTCTGGAAGCGGAAGCGGTCTCCGTTGGGCACCACGTTGAAGATCCCGCCGATGATGAGGGCCACAACGGCAAAGAATCCAAGGATTCCGGAGGTCCGGCCCCTGAGTCCCGCGACGAGGATGCCGAGGCCCAGGACGGCCGCGCCGCTGGCCCACACCACCGCGTTGGTGGCGTCACCGAGGTTGGTGACGTTGAGGGCTTCGAGGGCTTTGATGCCGCCGCCCACCAGGAGGGCAAGGCCGGCCGTTACCGCGACGGCGGGGGCGCCCGGGCCAAGGTTAGGCGCCTTCGGCGCGGGAGCGGACGGCCCGCCGTAGCTGCCGCCGTATGGCGGGGTGGGGCCGTAACCGCCCGAGCCGGGAACGCCGCCGTCGTACGGGCCGCTGGCGGAAGGGCTGCCTGAGTGGGTGCCGCCCGTGTACGGGCCGGTGGCGTATGGGCCGCCCGCAAAGGCGCCGGGTTCGTAGGGTGCGCCGGGGGCAGGGGACGAGGTGCCGGCCGGCGACGTGGCTGCGAAGGCGGTTCGGCCGGTGGTTGCGTCGCCTTCCGTGCTGGTGTTCATCAGGGGCGCTCCATGGGTGGCCTTATCGCGCTGGGAGAGGTAATAGATGAGATAGATGGCTCCGGCTATCCAGAAGACGGTCCAGAAGAAGCCGCCGAATCCGTTGCGCTCCCAGCCCCAGAATCCGCTGCCCAGGCTGGGAAAGCCGATCACTGTGGTGATGAGGGCTCCGGTCATGCCCGTGGACCAGCGTCCGGCGCCGGCTTCCTGTACGTGGATGCGGCCGTCGGGCTCCGGCAGCAGTGCCCAGGCGATGCCATAGAGCAGCACTCCGATGCCGGCGAAGATGGACAGGACAATGAAGACGCCCCGGACGATCAGCGGATCGACCCCCAGCCGGTGGGCGATGCCGCTGGCCACACCGCCTATCCAGCGGTCCCGTCCACGCTGAATGCCGTGGCTCCGGACCCAGCTGAAGAAGTTCTGGGGCTGCGACTGCGGGTAAGCGTAGGGGGCATCCGCCGGCCGGGCATCCGGGAAGTGGGCATTCGGGTAAAGCGGCGGCGGGCCGCCAGGAAAGGTGTCCTGCGCAGGGCCCGGGCCATCCTGGACCGGGCCGGCGTTGTCACCTTCCTGGACTGATCCGGCGTCGGATGTGTCATCCGCTGAAGCGGCGGAGCCGGAATCGGGACGGCCGGACGGCAGCGGATCTTCCTCGGGGTATGCATTGTGCGAGTTCATACTTCGATCCTGCCGTCCCTGTCGCCGCCGCTCTATTGGGGAACACCCTGAGCGACCCCTGACTGACCCCCGGTTCCGGCTGAAACCAGACGTGTGGAACCCTGATCCGTGTTTGGATTGACACATGACAACGGCCATTACCCGCCCTCCGCTGGTCCGCAGCAGCGACCGCGTCATCGCGGGCGTCTGTGCGGGCCTGGCCGCCCATTTGGGCTGGCCCGTGCGGATGGTCAGGATCGGTATGGTGGTGGCCGCGCTCGCCGGGGGAGCAGGGCTGGCATTTTATGCGTGGCTTTGGATCATGGTCCCGACTGCCGACGAGAATGCGAAGCGGAACGCGCGGCGCCCGGCGTCGCCTATTGCCCCGGCCGTCAGCGCGCCCGGGCTGCCGCTGCCGCCGGATTGTGGTTCCGGCCCGGTGCCTGCCGCTGCCGCCTTCCCGGCAGCGGGCCCACTCCCCGGTGCGCCGCTTCATGGCATGGCGCCCGGGACCGGCCCGGGGGCTGCTGGCGGGCTGACCGGGGGGACGAATGGCGCGGAGGCCGCCACCGCCCCGTGGTTCCGCGTCAGGGGCATGCCGTACGGCAAGGAAGTCCTCCTGGGCGCAGGCCTGCTGCTGGCTGGCGGGATCCTGATCGCGCGCATGGTGGGTGTCGACGTCCCGCTGGGGACGCTGATCCCGGTTGCGGCGATCCTTGGCGGGGCCGCCATCGCCTGGATACAGCTGGACGAAACCCGCAGGGCCGGACTCCTCGACAAGACCAAGGCAGACCAGGCCGGCGGCTGGGCCAGGCTCGCCGCCGGACTCGCCCTGGTGGTGGCAGGCGTACTGGTGATGGTGTCGGGCTCCGGTTCCTGGGAGCAGACCTGGCTGGCGCTCCTGGCCTCCGTGGCGGTCCTTGGCGGCGTGGCCCTGGTGCTGCTTCCGTGGGGCTTGAAATTCTGGCGGGACCTTGAAGCGGAACGCGCGGGCCGGGTCCGTGCAACGGAACGGGCGGAGATTGCCGCCCACCTGCACGATTCCGTCCTGCAGACTCTCGCGCTGATTCAGCGCCGGTCAGGCAACGAGAACGACGTCCTGCGGCTGGCCCGCGCGCAGGAACGGGAGTTGCGGGGCTGGCTGTACCGTGACCCCGGCAAGGAGGCAGGGCAGCTCTCGGACCGCATCAGGGCAGCTGCCGCGGAGGTGGAGGATTCCCTGGGCAATGCCGTGGACGTGGTCAGTGTGGGAGACACCGCCATGACCGCAAGGCATGAAGCGCTGGTGCAGGCCAGCCGCGAGGCCATGGTGAATGCGTCCCGCCATGGCGGCGGGACGGTATCGGTCTATCTTGAGGTAGCCGACGGCGGCGCGGAAGTTTACGTCAAGGACCGCGGGCCCGGCTTTGACCCCGCGTCGGTTCCGGAGGACCGTATGGGGGTCCGGGAATCGATTGTCGGGCGGATGAACCGGCACGGCGGTACCGCCGTCATCAGCAGCAGCCCGGACGGCACGGAAGTGCGGCTCAAGCTGCCGTCCGACGCCGCGGACAACGGAGAGGGAAAGTCGTGAACAACGTCGAAGCAGGGAGTGCGGAAGCCGGTGGCGCCCCGGCGGTCCGCGTGGTCATTGTGGACGACCACGCCATTTTCCGGTCGGGGCTCAAAGCGGACCTGGATGCCCGGGTCACCGTGGTGGGCGAGGCGGGAACGGTTGAACAGGCCATGGCCGTGATCGCGCAGACCAGTCCGGAGGTGGTGCTGCTGGACGTGCACCTGCCGGGCGGGCTGGGCGGCGGCGGCCGCGAGGTCATTGCCGGTTCTGCCGCCCTGCTGGGCAGCACCCGGTTCCTCGCGCTGAGTGTCTCGGACGCGGCCGAGGACGTCGTGTCCGTCATCCGCGCCGGCGCCCGCGGATATGTGACCAAGAGCATCTCGGGTGCGGAAATCACCGATGCCGTGCTGCGCGTGGCCGGCGGCGATGCTGTCTTTTCGCCGCGGCTGGCCGGGTTCGTCCTGGACGCGTTCGGGACGGCTCCGGCGAATATTGCCGACGACGAACTGGACCGCCTTTCGGCCCGTGAGCTGGAGGTCATGCGGCTCATCGCCAGGGGCTACAGCTACAAGGAAGTGGCCAAGGAGCTCTTCATCTCGATCAAGACCGTGGAAACCCACGTCTCCGCCGTGCTGCGGAAACTTCAGCTGTCCAGCCGCCACGAACTGACCAAGTGGGCGGCCGAACGCAGGCTCCTCTAGCGCGCCACAGACGCTCCCTCACTTCCTGTCGCCCAAACGCAGGCGCTCTCTCACTTTCCTGACAAAAGTGAGAGAGCGCCTGCGCTTTTCCTGCGAAAAGTGAGAGAGCGTGCCTACTTGGCTTTGCCGAGGAAACCCTGGAGCCGGGCCACGCCGGTGGCGAGATCGTCGTCGCCAAGGGCGTAGGAGAGGCGCAGGTAGCCCGAGGGGCCGAAAGCCTCGCCCGGAACGACTGCAACCTCTACCTCATCCAGGATGAGCGCAGCGAGTTCGGCGGATGTCTGCGGGCGGACGGTACCGTTCGCCGTCTCGAATTCCTTGCCCAGCAGGCCGCGGACGTCCGCGTAGACGTAAAAGGCGCCCTTCGGCGTCGGGCATTCCACACCGTCGATGGCGTTCAGGCCCGCGACAATTGCCTTCCGGCGGCGGTCGAAGGCCACCTTCATTTCGTCCACCGCAGTGAGCGGGCCGGAGACGGCGGCGAGGGCAGCAATCTGCATGATGTTGGAGACGTTGGACGTGGCGTGGGACTGCAGGTTGGTGGCGGCCTTAATGACGTCCGCCGGACCGATCATCCAGCCCACCCGCCAGCCGGTCATGGCGTAGGTCTTGGCGACGCCGTTGAGGATAACCACCTTGTCGCCGAGTTCGGGAACCGCCGTGGCAATGGAGGTGAAGGGGACGCCGTCGTAGGTCAGGTGTTCGTAAATTTCGTCGGTCACAACCCACAGCCCCTTGGAAGCCGCCCAGAGACCGATCTCGCGGACCTGCTCCGGCGAGTACACGGAACCGGTGGGGTTGGACGGCGACACGAACAGCAGGATCTTGGTGCGCTCGGTCAGGGCCGCTTCCAGCTGCTGCACAGTGACGAGGTAGTCCTGTTCCGGGCCGGCGAAGACCTCAACCGGAACGCCGCCGGCCAGCCGGATGGCTTCCGGGTAGGTGGTCCAGAACGGGGTGGGAACAATGATTTCGTCGCCCGGATCGACCAGCGTGGCGAACGTGTTGTAGACGGCCTGCTTGCCGCCGTTGGTAACCAGGACCTG
Source organism: Arthrobacter sp. SPG23 (assembly GCF_000876655.1). GTDB lineage: Bacteria > Actinomycetota > Actinomycetes > Actinomycetales > Micrococcaceae > Arthrobacter. The sequence goes on along the minus strand of NZ_JYCN01000022.1, from coordinate 284,254 downwards.
TGACGCCTCGGCTTTGTAGCCGGAATCCCGCAGCGTCTTGTCCGCAATGGCCTGCTTGAGCTCCGGCAGCCCGCCGGCAGGGGAGTAGCGGTGGTACTTCGGCTGGCTGGCGGCCTCAATGGCAGCCTGAACGATGTAGCCGGGGGTCGGGAAGTCGGGTTCCCCGGCGCCGAAGCCGATAACCGGCCGTCCGGCTGCCTTGAGTGCCTTGGCCTTGGCATCAACGGCCAGGGTGGCGGATTCGGCGATAGCGGAAATGCGTTGGGAAACGCGGGCGGCAGGCATGGCGGGGTCCATTCTTCGCTTGCAGCTCGATGGCTGGATGTGGGATTCGACGAGATCTACTCTATGCTGTTCAGCGGATCGTTCAGCGTGACGGCCAGGAATGTGACCGTGTCCCGGTCGGCAGGCCTTGGCAGTCCGAAGAAGGTCCGAAATGAGGCTGGTTCGACGTAAGCGCAGTTGTTGCGTAGACTAGTTCTCCGGTGTTGAAAACACGATGATGGCCTGCGCCCCGTGAAGTCCGCGGGAAGTGTGGTCTGATTGGTTTTCGATCCATAGGGTAGTGGCGCAATTGGTAGCGCAGCGGTCTCCAAAACCGCAGGTTGCAGGTTCGAGTCCTGTCTGCCCTGCGCAAGCGGTTCCGGCGGTTAGCCGGAGCCAGCGCAGCAACCATGGTTCAGTTCAGAGCCGGGTAATCCGACATTTGCGAGGATGAGTGAGGACCAGGTGACCGAAACGGCTGCAAGCAGCTCCAAGGGCCGCCCCGCCAAGAACGCCGCCAAGTCCGGCTTCTTCGCTCGCATCGCACTCTTCATCCGCCAGGTCATCGGCGAACTGAAGAAGGTCGTAGCACCCACCCGCAAGGAACTGATCAACTACACGCTCGTGGTGCTGGTGTTCGTGATCATCATGATGCTCATTGTTACCGTCCTGGACTTGGCTTTCGGGACCGGAGTGAGCTGGGTCTTCGGCGGCACAGGCCCCACGGACCGCTAAGGCGATCCGTCCGCAGACTGCGTGGAATGCTCCCGATAATCCGGAAGCATTCACGGGGTGTGCGGAATTGAGCCATTTAAATAGGCATGTTAGGCAATGAGGAAGCAGGAGACCAAGTGTCTGAGCAGGAGCTCGAGGTAACTGAGACTGAGCTGGATGGGTCCACGGACAGCGCAACAGACGCCGCGGCGGTAGCCGGGGAAGAGTCCGAGGTTGAGTCTGCTGCGCCCGATTCCATCGACGATTCCTCTGAAACCGACGCTGACGACGCTGAAGCTGACGCCGAAGCCGGCGCTGGCTCCGACGACGACGAGGCTGACGCCCTGGCCGCTGCGGCCGCCAAGGCCGAGGTTGACCCGGCCGAGGAGTTCAAGGCCAAGCTGCGCCGCCAGGAAGGCGACTGGTACGTCATCCACTCCTACGCAGGTTACGAAAACCGTGTGAAGGCCAACCTTGAAACCCGCATCCAGACCCTGGACATGGAAGATTACATCTTCGAAATCCAGGTTCCCATGGAAGAAGTCGTGGAGATCAAGAACGCCCAGCGCAAGGTCATCAACCGCGTCCGCATCCCCGGCTACGTGCTGGTCCGCATGGACCTGACGGATGCCTCCTGGGGTGCCGTTCGGCACACTCCGGGTGTCACTGGCTTCGTGGGCAACGCCCACAACCCGGTACCGCTGCGCCTGGACGAGGTCTTCTCCATGCTCGCCCCCGTCTTCGAAGAAGAGCAGGCCGAGAAGGGCAAGCCCGTCAAGCACGCTGCGGCCCCCGTGGACGTCGACTTCGAAGTTGGCGAGTCCGTCATCGTCAAGGAAGGTCCGTTCGAGACCCTCCCCGCCACGATCTCCGAGATCAAGGTCGATTCCCAGACCCTCGTGGTGCTGGTCTCCATCTTCGAACGCGAGACCCCGGTCACCCTGGCATTCAACCAGGTCACCAAGATCTAGCAATACCCACAGAATTCGCTCCGGGGCTGCCCGCTTAGCAGCCACGAAGCGGCCGGCCGCCTCGCCATGGCGGCCACCAACCTGAGGCACGCTCCTGTGTCCCAGGACGTAATTGAGAGAAGGACCCTACATTGGCTCCCAAGAAGAAGGTCACCGGCCTCATCAAGCTGCAGATCCAGGCAGGTGCCGCCAACCCGGCCCCGCCGATCGGTCCTGCGCTTGGCCAGCACGGTGTCAACATCATGGAATTCTGCAAGGCGTACAACGCTGCGACGGAAGCCCAGCGCGGCAACGTTATTCCTGTTGAAATCACGGTCTACGAAGACCGCTCGTTCACGTTCATCACCAAGACCCCGCCGGCTGCAGAGCTCATCAAGAAGGCTGCAGGCGTCGCCAAGGGTTCAGCTACCCCGCACACCGTCAAGGTTGCCAAGCTGACCCAGGCCCAGGTCAACGAGATCGCCTCCACCAAGATGGAAGACCTCAACGCCACCAGCCTCGAAGGCGCAGCGAAGATCATCGCCGGCACCGCCCGCTCCATGGGTATCACTGTCGAATAGTCGAGGAATGAACGGACGGTGAGGGCTGAGGTACGAAGCACTCGCCGGAAGTGAGTCCCGCAGACTTTCGACAAGAAGATACTGCCGAGGGTTAATTCCCCTCTCGCCGGGAGACCGGCACCACTGAATCATTGAAATGTTGGAGATCCAGCCCGATCATCCAACTGTGGCAGGGCCCAGCGCGGTCCGCAGACCACAACTGCACAAGGAGAATAAGCAGCATGGCAAAGCGCAGCAAAGCATATGAGGCAGCCGCCGCCAAGATCGACGCGGAGAAGTTCTACGCGCCGTTCGAGGCAGTGACGCTGGCCAAGGACACCAACCCGTCCAAGTTCGACGCCACCGTTGAGGTCGCTTTCCGCCTGGGTGTAGACCCGCGTAAGGCTGACCAGATGGTCCGCGGCACCGTTAACCTGCCGCACGGCACCGGTAAGGTTGCCCGCGTCCTCGTCTTCGCAACGGGCGACAAGGCAGAAGCAGCAATCGCTGCCGGCGCCGACTTCGTTGGTTCCGACGACCTGATCGAAAAGATCGCAGCCGGCTGGACCGACTTCGATGCCGCCGTCGCCACCCCTGACCTCATGGGCAAGGTTGGCCGCCTCGGTAAGGTCCTGGGCCCGCGTAACCTGATGCCGAACCCGAAGACCGGCACCGTGACCCCCGACGTCACCAAGGCTGTCAACGACATCAAGGGTGGCAAGATCGACTTCCGCGTCGACAAGCACTCCAACCTGCACTTCATCATCGGCAAGGTTTCGTTCGACGCCATCAAGCTGGCCGAGAACTACGCAGCAGCACTGGAAGAGGTCCTTCGCCTGAAGCCGTCCGCTTCCAAGGGCCGCTACATCCAGAAGGCCACCGTGGCTACCACCTTCGGCCCGGGCATCTCTGTTGACCCCAACGTCACCAAGGTCCTGACCGAGGTCTAATCCTCATTAGTTCGGCATGAAAGACCGTCCCGCAGTTGCGGGGCGGTCTTTCTGCGTCCGCGCCCTTTTATTTGCCGGCCCGCGGGGTACGACGGCGAATGGCAGAAGAAGCTATGACCGGAGTCGGCCATTACATGGAACGCCAGCGAAATCCGGCATATGCTGGCGATTAATATTTCGCTTGGATTCAAGCCCGCCGGCTTTGAAGGTGAGTGGCAGAAACGACTGGAATGACGCCCTCTATGGTTAAAGACGTACGGATCGAACAGCTCTGGATTCCCGATTCCCTCGACGGTCCCGACAGCGCCGATTTCCTGGCCGCCGTCGAAGTCGGCCGGAAGGTGCGGATGCAAACGTGGGGGAGTGACGATCTCGCGTACACGCCGCTGGAAAAACTCCTCGAACTTGCCGATCCCTACGAACGCCAGGTCATCCTGGTGGCAAGGGTGGACGGCGAAATTGTGGGGACGGTGGATATCGCCCTGCCGTTGGCCGATAACCTCGACCTCGCGGAGTTCACGCTGGACATCCTGCCGGAATTCCAGCGCCAAGGGGTGGGGCGCCAGCTACTGGAAGCGGCAGAGCAGTTTGCACGCGCCGAAGGCCGGACCCTGATCCTGATCGATACCAACCATCCCGGCGTTTCATTGAGCAGCTCCATGGACGACCAGCTGGTCCCCGGCTCCGGGCTGGGTTTTGTTCCGATGGGAAGCCGGGAAGTGGAGTTCGCCCGGAAGACGGGCTACACCCTGCAGCACATCGAGCAGTTCAGCTCCTGCCTGCTCCCTTTGGACACCAAGCTGGTCGCTGAGCTGTCGGACGAGGCGGAGCAGGCCAATGCGGGCCGCTACCGCCTGCATCACTGGACGGACAGGTGCCCCGACATCTGGCTCGACGCCGTAGCAGCCCTGGAAAACCAGGCCGGTGAGGACACCGAACCGACCGCAAGGACCGAAGAGCAGATGGTGTTCGACGGCGCCATGATCAGGAAGGCGGAAGAGGCCACCATCGCGCAGGGACGGCGGACGGTGGTCACCGCCGTCGAACATATCGCCACCGGCATGCTGGTAGGGCTGACCACCATCAGCGTCCTGTCCCAGCGGCAGGACGTAGTGTTCCAGGATGACACGGTGGTGATGCAGGAACACCGGGGCAACAAGCTGGGCCTCCTGATCAAGGTGGCCAACATGGTCCGCCTGACCGAGCAGTTCCCCGACGCCAGGGTCATCTACACCTGGAATGCTCCGGAAAACAGATACCTGCTCAAGGTCAACCAGCAGCTGGGGTTCACCACCGCGGGAGTCACGGGGATCTGGCAGAAGGACCTGCCTGACCTGGGCCCGAGCAGCAGCTGAACGGCCCCGATTTGGAGTCCGGGCGGCCTTGCCCGTAAGCTTGAACTACCAAAGACCGTCGGTTGTTGGAAATCCACTCTCCTGGGCATTGCTCAATTCTGCAGTTGTGTGCGGGAGAGCCAGTGGATTTCCGGACGAAGGACCCTGAACATAGGGCGGCCAGCGCAGGTGAACGAAGTAAAGCTCCGCAGTCATGGACTGTGTCGAGCCAAGCCCCGTGCATCTGCCCGGGGCGTTTTTAGTTTTAGCTCACCTGAGCGGGGACCCGGAACACCGGCACTATCCCCGGAAGGAGGGTTATGGCAACGCCTACCAAGGTTTCAGCAGTAGCTGAGATCACTAACGATTTCAAGGAATCGAACGCCGCTGTCCTGACCGAATACCGTGGGCTCACCGTTGCACAGCTCAAGCAGCTGCGTGTTTCTCTCGGCCAGGACACCAAGTTCGCGGTCGTCAAGAACACCCTGACCGCAATTGCAGCCAAGGAAGCTGGTGTCGAAGCATTCGACGGCCAGCTCGCCGGCCCCACTGCAATCGCGTTCATCAAGGGTGACGCAGTTGCAGCTGCCAAGAGCCTGACGGATTTTGCCAAGACCAACAAGCAGCTGGTTATCAAGACCGGTTACTTCGAGGGCAAGGCACTGAACGCCAGCGAAGTTGCTGCCCTGGCAGCACTCGAGTCCCGCGAGCTGCAGCTCGCCAAGGTTGCAGGCATCCTCAAGGCTCCTGCTGCCGCTGCTGCACGCATCATCGACGCCCTGCGCCTCAAGCTTGAAGAAGAGAACGGTGCACCGGCAGCTGCCGAAGCGCCCGCCGCTGAAGAAGCCCCGGCCGCAGAAGCAGCAGAGACCGAAGCTCCGGCCGAAGCCGCAGCCACCGAAGAGAACTAACTCTCTTTCAGACCAGACTCCGGTGTGAAGGCAACGGCCCAGGCCGCCAAGCACCACCTATAGGAAGGACGCCACACCATGGCGAAGCTCACCAACGAAGAGCTCATTGAAGCTTTCAAGGAACTGACCATCATCGAGCTCTCCGAGTTCGTCAAGCTCTTCGAAGAGACCTTCGAAGTTACTGCAGCTGCTGTTGCTGTTGCCGGCCCCGCTGCCGGTGCTGCTGAAGAAGCTGAAGAGAAGACCGACTTCGACGTCGTCCTCGAAGCTGCTGGCGACAAGAAGATCGCAGTGATCAAGGAAGTTCGCGCCATCACTTCCCTGGGCCTCAAGGAAGCCAAGGACCTGGTTGACAGCGCTCCGAAGGCTGTCCTCGAAGGTGCAACCAAGGAAGCTGCCGAAAAGGCAAAGGAGCAGCTCGAGGCTGCCGGCGCCACCGTTACCCTCAAGTAACGTTTCGAGCTTCGGAAGGCTTCAGCTTTCCTTTTGGCTCCGGGAAACCCCGTCCACTCCGGTGGGCGGGGTTTCCTGCATTCCGGACCCGCACCAAATAACAGGTGACGTTCCGGAAAAGATTGTGGACTCTCCTTTTCATGCTCTTCCTGCAGCCCTAGACTTTGGCTTTGTGCCTACCGGCCCCAACGTCAAGGAGCTCATACGATGACCGATCCGATCTCTTCGCCCTCCCGCCGCGCCATGCTCACCGCCGCCCTCGTCGGGGGGACCGCCGCCGCCGCCACGCTGGCCGGAGCCTCCGCCGCGCAGGCCGGCCCGGCGCTGCAGTCCGGAGGCAGGAAAGAGTTCACCCTCACGGTGCTCGGCACTACCGACCTGCACAACAACGTCTTCAACTGGGACTACTTCAAGGACACCGCCTACGCGGACGCGGCCGGCAACAAGATCGGCATCGCCCAGGCGTCCACCCTGATCAAGGCCATGCGGGAGGAACGGGGCGCCGACAGTACCATCACCATCGACGCCGGCGACACCATCCAGGGCACGCCGCTGGCTTACTACTTCGCCAAGATCCGCCCCATCTCCGAGTCGGTCAAACATCCCATGGCCCTGGCCATGAACGCCGTGGGCTACGACGCGGTGGGGCTAGGCAACCACGAATTCAACTACGGCATACCGCTCCTTCGCACCTGGGAAAAGCAGCTGGACTTCCCGCTTCTCGGCGCCAACGTCCACAACGCCGTGACGGGTGAGCGGGCCTTCACGCCGTATGTCCTCAAGCGTGTGAAGACGGACAACGGCTGGCTGACAGTGGGCCTGGTCGGCTTCGTGACTCCCGGTTGCGCCCTGTGGGACCGCGACAACGTCCAGGGAAAATTGGACTTCAACGGAATCGTCGAGGAAGCCAGGACTGTCATCCCGCAAATGAAGGCCGCCGGAGCCGACGTCGTAATCGTCTCCAGCCATTCGGGCGCGACGCCGGGGTCCTCCTACGGGGATGCGCTCCCGTACCCGGAAAACGCCTCCTCCTTGCTGGCCGCGGAAGTTCCGGGGATCGACGCCATCCTGGTGGGCCACGCCCACGTGGAGATCCCGGAACGTTTTGTCGAGAACACCGCCACCGGGAAGCAGGTCCTGCTGACCGAGCCATTGAAGTGGGGCATGCGGGTCGCGGTCATGGACCTGCACCTCACCAAGGAGAAGGGGCAGTGGAGCGTCACTTCGGCGTCTTCCCACCTGCTGGACGCCAAGACCGCTAAGCCGGATCCCGCCGTCGTCCGCGCCGTCCAGGCCGGGCACGACGCCACGGTGTCCTACGTGAACGAGGTAATAGGGACTTCCACGGCCCCGCTCAGCACTGCCACCGCCTGCTGGGAGGATTCGGCGGCTATCGACGCCATCAATTATGTCCAGGCGAGCACCATCAAGGCCGAACTGGCCAAAGGTCCTGCCGCGGGGCTGCCGGTGCTGTCCATTGCCGCGGCGTTCTCCCGGGCCGTTGATGTCAAAGCCGGGCCGCTGACCATCCGGGATGTCGCGGGGCTGTACATTTTCGACAACACGCTGCTGTCCATCAAGGTCACGGGCGCGCAAGTGAAGGCCTACCTCGAATGGTCGGCGCAGTACTTCAAGCCGGTCGGTTCTGCTACCGCCCGCGCGGCCGACGTGACCAACGCCGTCACTGCGATGGCTCCGAACGGCACCCCGGACTACAACTACGACGTCGTCTACGGCCTTGACGCGCCGCTGACCTATGACATCGACCTGGCCCGTCCTGTGGGCGAGCGCATCGTCGGACTCAGCTACGGGGGAGAGGCGCTGCCCGCGGACCAGGAATTTGCGATGGCCATCAACAACTACCGCCAGAGCGGCGGCGGCAACTTCCCGGCGGTCAAAACCGCTCCGGTGCTGTCCAACAGCCAGCAGGAGATCCGGCAGCGGATCATTGACCACGTGGTGGACAACGGAACCCTTGATGCGGCCCTGTTCAGCCGGAATGACTGGCGGCTGGTGGTCAACGGCCAGCCCCTGTCGGTCACACCCTAGGCGGATCCATCCCGGCGTTCCCTACCGCGTTCCTTTCCGGGCGCCGCCGGGAACGCCGGGCTGGCGGCGCCGGGAACTAGACGGCGTCGCTGATGTCCGCGACCACGGCGTCCAGCGCGGTGGTCAGGGCATCGGCATCGACGAACGCACTGTAGCCGTGCTGCCCGGCCCCCATGGAAATCCGCCGGCCGGTGATGGCCGCGTCCGCGTAGACCGGCCACGGAGTGGTGCTGCCCAGGGGAGTGATGGTTCCGCGCTCGTAGCCGGTGGCCTCCAGTGCGACGTCGGCAGGCGGCAGCGAGAGCCTGTTGACACCCAGCAGGCTGCGGAGTTTCGGCCAGGAGATCTGGCGGTCACCCGGCACCAGGGCGAACAGGAAGCTGCCGTCCTTGTGCTTGACCACGAGGGACTTCACGATGTCCGACGGCTGGATGCCCAGGATCCGGGCGGCCTCTTCGAGGCTGTTCGCAGCGAGCCGCTCCACGAGTTGGACTTCCAGCCCGCGGGCGGCAGCATCGGCAAGGAACCGCTCCCTGCCGGTGCCGCCGCCGCCGCTGGCCCCGTCGCTTGCGTTGTCAGTAGCGCCAGCGGTGTCAGCCACTGCCGTCAGTCCCGGTAGAGGAGGAGGGCTTCGCCCTGGCCGCCACCGCCGCACAGGGAAACAGCCGCTTTACCGGTGCCGCGGCGTTTCAGTTCGTGAGCGGCATGTCCGGCCAGCCGGGCGCCCGACGCTCCGATCGGGTGCCCCAGGGCGATGGCCCCGCCATGGATGTTGCACTTGTCCAGCGGGTACTTGAGGTCCTTCAGCGACTGGACGGCAACCGAACCGAAGGCCTCGTTGATCTCGATAAAGTCGAGGTCCCCGGTGGTCCAGCCGGCACGGTCAAGGGCGTTCTTGATCGCATTCGAGGGCTGCGAGTGCAGCGAATTGTCCGGGCCTGCCACCTGGCCCGGTTTGCCCACCACTGCGAGGTAGTCCAGGCCGTTGTCTTCCGCGAATTTCCGGGTGGTCAGCACCAGGGCGGCGGCGCCGTCGGACAGGGGAGAGGAGTTTCCGGCGGTGATGGTGCCGTCGCTGACAAATGCGGCCCGAAGCCCGGCCAGCGATTCGACCGTCGTGTTCGGGCGGACACCCTCGTCGGTGTCCACCACTACGGGGTCTCCCTTGCGCTGCTTGACGCTGATCGGGGCGATCTCGTCGTCGAAAAGGCCGTTCTTCGCAGCCAGGGCGGCTCGCTGGTGCGACTGCGCGGCCACGTTGTCCTGCGATGCCCGGTCGATTCCGAGGACCAGGTTCTTGCTTTCCGTGGACAGCCCCATGGACTGTCCGTCGAAGGCGTCCGTCAGTCCGTCGTGCGCAGCCACATCGAGCGCCTGGATGGTCCCGTACGTCCAGCCCTGCCGGGATCCCGGCAGGATGTGCGGTGCCCGGCTCATGGATTCCTGCCCGCCGGCGACGACGACGGCGGCATCACCGCTGCGGATCATGCGCGCGGCGTCAATCACTGCGGTGAGTCCGGAAAGGCACACCTTGTTGATGGTGACGGTGGGGACGTTCCAGCCGATGCCGGCTCCGATGGCGCTCTGCCGCGCCGGGTTCTGGCCGGCTCCTGCCTGCAACACCTGTCCCATGATGACCGCATCCACCTTGTCAGCCCCGATGCCGCTCGCGGCCAGGGCGGCCTTGATGGCGTGCGCCCCGAGTTCCACCGCCGTGAAGCTGGCCAACTGGCCATTGAGGCGGCCCTGCGGCGTGCGGGCCGCAGCGAGGATGACAACATCATTGTTGTCTGCGGAGTTGCTCATGGTTTTCTCTTCCGATCTGTGACGATGTAGGCCAAGGCTATCGTGAGCCGAATCACCTATCCATTCAAACGCATCCGGGGCAGGGTCCATTCCGCGGCCGGGATGGGTAGGCCTGCCCATCCGGCGAATGTGCGACGCCGGACCCGGCTGAGTAGGGTGGATGGCGGATACGCCCGTTCAGGGAAGACGTTGTGGGGAAACAGGAGCTTAGATGAAGAAGATACTTGCAGTCGCGGCCATCGCAGGCCTGGCCGGACTCACGGCCTGCAGCGTTTCCACTCCCGCGCCGGACAGCACCACGTCGACGGCGGCCCCCGCCACGTCGTCTTCCGCACCGTCCCGCGCGACGCCGTCGGCCTCTGGGTCCGTGCCCGCTTCCGGAACGTCCGGCGTGAAGGAAGCATGCGAGAAGTTCAACTCCCTCTTCGCGGAGTACAGGACGGCCGAACCTACGTCCGACGCCTATGAAGCGATTTACTCCAAGGCGTGGAAAGCCAAGGACGACTACACGGGAAACCTCCGGGGGCTGTTTTCGTCGCTGAGCGCCCTCACCATCAGCCACTCGGCCGTTGTCGAGAAGGACGGTCAGCCGGACCAAGCCGCAAAGGACGCTGTGCGTGACGCGGTGTTCGCCAATGCGAACGAGTGCTCCGCTGCGGGTGTCACGCTGACGCTGTAGCAGTCAACTAGGTGCCCCCGGCAACAGTGCTTGCAATAACCGGGGAAGTGGGGTAGACACGTGCGCCGTTTTGCCGTATCGTAGATATTTGCGTCTTCCCTGTTTACCTTCAGCCTTCATATAGCGGTGGGCTTTGCCTAGCAGCTGATCCATCAACGTGCCGTCAAAGACGTGTCACACCATGGGCAGCCTGGGTCCCGGGTCATATAGCGGAACCGGACTGGTAGCGCTGCGGAGTCATTCTGCAGGGCTTGCAACGGGGGAGATCTGAAAACGCCTGAAGGTCTGTGGAAGGATCCCTCTTGGTCGCCTCGAGCACCTCTAATGTAAACAACGCTACCGCTATCAATGCCGACAGCACCGATGGTGCCACTCGCCGGCTCTCATTCGCAAAGATTCACGAACCTCTTGACGTTCCGAATCTGCTTGCCCTGCAAACGGACAGCTTTGACTGGCTGGTCGGAAACGAACGCTGGCAGGCACGCGTTGCGAAGGCCGTCGAAGAAGGCGACCTCAGCGTCGCCACTAGCTCCGGTCTGTCTGACATCTTCGAAGAGATCTCCCCGATCGAGGATTTCCAGGGCACCATGTCCCTGAGCTTCTCCGATCCGGAGTTCGCTGATCCCAAATACACCATGGCCGAGTGCAAGGACCGGGACGCTACGTACTCCGCTCCGCTGTACGTTAAAGCCGAATTCATGAACAACAACACGGGCGAAATCAAGCAGCAGACCGTGTTCATGGGTGACTTCCCGCTGATGACCGAGAAGGGCACCTTCGTCGTCAACGGCACCGAGCGCGTCGTTGTCTCCCAGCTGGTCCGTTCCCCGGGCGCCTACTTCGAGCGCACCGCCGACAAGACCAGCGACAAGGATATCTTCACTGCGAAGATCATCCCGTCCCGCGGTGCCTGGTTCGAGCTCGAGATCGACAAGCGCGACCAGGTCGGCGTCCGCCTTGACCGCAAGCGCAAGCAGTCCGTCACGGTGCTGCTGAAGGCCCTCGGCTGGACCGAAGGCCAGATCCTCGAAGAGTTCGGCCAGTACGACTCCATGCGCGCAACGCTGGAGAAGGACGCCACCGAAACCCGCGAAGACGCCTTGCTGGACATCTACCGGAAGCTGCGACCGGGCGAGCCGCCCACCGTCGAGGCTGCCCAGTCCCTGCTGGACAACCTGTACTTCAACTCCAAGCGCTACGATCTGGCCAAGGTCGGCCGTTACAAGATCAACCGCAAGCTTGGCATCGACCGCTCCCTTGGCGACAAGGAAGCTTCGGTCCTGCACGTTGAAGACATCGTTGCCATGATCAAGTTCCTGGTTGCACTGCACGCCGGCGAGAAGACCCTCATGGGCAAGCGCGACGGCCAGGACCACGAGCTGCGCGTCGAAATCGATGACATCGACCACTTCGGCAACCGCCGCATCCGCGCCGTTGGCGAGCTCATCGAGAACCAGGTCCGCACCGGCCTGTCCCGTATGGAGCGTGTCGTCCGCGAGCGTATGACCACGCAGGACGTCGAGGCCATCACGCCGCAGACGCTGATCAACATCCGCCCGGTTGTGGCAGCCATCAAGGAGTTCTTCGGAACTTCGCAGCTGTCCCAGTTCATGGACCAGAACAACCCGCTGTCGGGTCTGACCCACAAGCGCCGTCTGTCGGCGCTTGGCCCGGGTGGTCTGTCCCGTGACCGTGCAGGCATGGAAGTCCGAGACGTTCACCCGTCCCACTACGGACGTATGTGCCCCATCGAAACCCCTGAAGGCCCGAACATTGGTCTGATCGGTTCGCTGGCATCCTACGGCCGCATCAACCCCTTCGGTTTCATCGAGACGCCTTACCGCCTCGTGTCCGAGGGCGTCGTTTCCGACGAGGTCCAGTACCTGACGGCCGACGACGAAGCAGAGGTCCTGATCGCCCAGGCCAACGCTCCGCTGGACGAGAACAAGAAGTTCGCCGAAGAGACCGTCCTGGTCCGCGCCCGTGGTGGTGGAGGCGAGCCCGTGCTGGTTCCCGCCGCCGACGTCGAGTTCATGGACGTTTCCCCGCGCCAGATGGTGTCCGTGGCTACGGCCCTGATCCCGTTCCTCGAGCATGACGATGCTAACCGCGCACTCATGGGTGCCAACATGCAGCGCCAGGCTGTGCCGCTGGTCCGTTCCGAGGCGCCGTTCGTCGGTACCGGCATGGAGCGCGCCGCTGCAGTCGACGCCGGTGACGTTGTCATCGCCAAGAAGGCCGGTGTGGTCACCGAGGTGTCCGCCGAGCTCGTCATCATGCTCAACGACGACGGCACGGAAACCAACTACCGCATCAACAAGTTCGCGCGTTCCAACCAGGGCAACTGCTACAACCACCGTGTCCTGGTGAGCGAAGGCCAGCGCCTGGAGGTCGGCGGCATCATCGCTGACGGCCCGGCAACGGACCAGGGTGAACTTGCCCTCGGTAAGAACCTGCTCGTGGCATTCATGTCATGGGAAGGCCACAACTTCGAGGACGCCATCATCCTCTCGCAGCGCATTGTTGCCGAGGACGTTCTTTCCTCCATCCACATCGAGGAGCACGAGATCGATGCCCGCGACACCAAGCTTGGTGCCGAGGAAATCACCCGTGACATCCCCAACGTGTCCGAGGAAGTCCTGGCAGGCCTGGACGAGCGCGGCATCATCCACATCGGTGCCGAGGTCGAAGCCGGCGACATCCTGGTCGGAAAGGTCACCCCTAAGGGTGAAACCGAACTGACTCCGGAAGAGCGCCTGCTGCGCGCCATCTTCGGTGAGAAGTCCCGCGAAGTCCGCGACACGTCACTGAAGGTTCCGCACGGCGAGTCCGGCACCGTTATCGGCGTCCGCGTCTTTGACCGCGACAACGACGACGAACTTCCCCCGGGCGTCAACCAGCTGGTCCGCGTCTACGTGGCTGCCAAGCGCAAGATCACCGACGGCGACAAGCTCGCCGGCCGTCACGGCAACAAGGGTGTTATCTCCAAGATCCTTCCGATCGAGGACATGCCCTTCCTTGCCGACGGCACCCCCGTTGATATCGTCCTGAACCCGCTGGGTGTTCCTGGCCGTATGAACGTCGGCCAGGTGCTCGAAACGCACCTCGGCTGGGTTGCCAAGACCGGTTGGAAGATCGAAGGCGAGCCCGAGTGGGTCAAGCAGCTGCCGAACCTGCCGCGCGAAAGTGGCCAGACCACTGTTGCAACGCCGGTCTTCGACGGTGCACGTGAAGAAGAAATCACGGGCCTGCTCGATTCCACCAACGTGACCCGCGACGGCGACCGCCTGATCAACTCCTCGGGCAAGACCCGCCTGTTTGACGGCCGCTCCGGCGAGCCGTTCCCGGATCCGATCTCGGTCGGCTACATGTACATCCTGAAGCTCCACCACCTGGTGGACGACAAGATCCACGCACGCTCCACCGGCCCGTACTCCATGATCACGCAGCAGCCGCTGGGTGGTAAGGCACAGTTCGGTGGCCAGCGCTTCGGTGAAATGGAAGTGTGGGCGCTCGAAGCTTACGGTGCCGCCTACACGCTCCAGGAACTCCTCACGATCAAGTCGGATGATATCCACGGTCGCGTGAAGGTCTACGAAGCCATCGTCAAGGGCGAGAACATCCCGGAGCCGGGCGTTCCTGAGTCCTTCAAGGTCTTGATCAAGGAAATGCAGTCGCTGTGCCTGAACGTGGAAGTACTCTCCACGGACGGAACCACAATTGAAATGCGTGACTCTGATGACGCAGTCTTCACGGCTGCGGAAGAACTGGGCATCGATCTGTCTCGTGCAGAGCCCAGTTCCGTAGAAGAGGTCTAGCAGGGCGTCCGACGGCGGGTGACCACCCGCCGTCGGACCCCTCGGCCCCTTCCCGTAACCCAAGACTTCAGAATTTAGAGAACAAGAGAGAACAGGGACCATATGTCCAGCGAATCCTCCTTCGGCCTCATGCAGATCGGCCTCGCCACCGCGGAAGACATCCGTGGCTGGTCTTACGGCGAGGTTAAGAAGCCGGAAACCATCAACTACCGCACGCTCAAGCCCGAGAAGGACGGCCTCTTCTGCGAGAAGATCTTCGGCCCGTCCCGCGACTGGGAATGCTACTGCGGCAAGTACAAGCGCGTGCGCTTCAAGGGCATCATCTGCGAGCGGTGTGGCGTTGAGGTCACCCGTGCCAAGGTCCGCCGTGAGCGCATGGGCCACATCGAACTGGCTGCGCCCGTAACGCACATCTGGTACTTCAAGGGTGTTCCGTCCCGCCTGGGCTACCTTCTTGACCTGGCACCGAAGGACCTTGAAAAGGTCATTTACTTCGCTGCCTACATGATCACGAGCGTCGACACCGACAGCCGCCACGAGGAACTGCCCAACCTGCAGGTTGAGCACGACATCGAGAAGAAGCAGCTGGTAGACAACCGCGACTCCGACATCGCCACGATCGCCCGCGACCTCGAGAACGAGCTTGCCCGTCTCGAAGGCGAAGGCGCCAAGGCTGCCGACAAGAAGAAGGCCCGCGACTCCGCGGACCGTCAGATGGCCAACGTGCGTAAGCGTGCCGACGCCGACATCGAGCGCCTTGAGCAGGTCTGGGACCGTTTCAAGAACCTGAAGGTCGCAGACCTCGAAGGCGATGAAGGCCTCTACCGCGAACTGCGTGACCGCTACGGCATGTACTTCGAAGGCTCCATGGGTGCCGAAGCCATCAAGAAGCGTCTTGAGAACTTCGACATGCAGGCCGAGTCGGACCTGCTGCGCGACATCATTGCCAACGGCAAGGGCCAGCGCAAGACCCGCGCCCTGAAGCGCCTGAAGGTGGTCAACGCCTTCCTGACCACCAACAACAGCCCGCTCGGCATGGTGCTGGACGCCGTCCCGGTGATCCCGCCGGAACTGCGCCCGATGGTCCAGCTGGACGGCGGCCGCTTCGCGACCTCCGACCTCAACGACCTCTACCGTCGTGTGATCAACCGCAACAACCGACTCAAGCGCCTGCTTGACCTCGGTGCTCCGGAGATCATCGTCAACAACGAGAAGCGCATGCTTCAGGAAGCTGTTGACAGCCTCTTCGACAACGGCCGTCGTGGCCGTCCGGTTACGGGTCCGGGCAACCGTCCGCTGAAGTCCCTGAGCGACATGCTCAAGGGCAAGCAGGGTCGTTTCCGCCAGAACCTGCTCGGCAAGCGCGTTGACTACTCCGGCCGTTCGGTCATCGTCGTCGGCCCGCAGCTGAAGCTGCACCAGTGTGGTCTGCCCAAGCAGATGGCCCTGGAGCTCTTCAAGCCGTTCGTGATGAAGCGCCTGGTTGACCTCAACCACGCCCAGAACATCAAGTCGGCCAAGCGCATGGTCGAGCGTTACCGTCCGCAGGTCTGGGACGTCCTCGAAGAGATCATCACCGAGCACCCGGTGCTGCTGAACCGTGCACCTACCCTGCACCGCCTCGGCATCCAGGCCTTCGAACCGCAGCTTGTGGAAGGCAAGGCAATCCAGCTTCACCCGCTGGTTTGTGGCGCCTTCAACGCTGACTTCGACGGCGACCAGATGGCAGTGCACCTGCCGCTGAGCCCCGAGGCCCAGGCTGAAGCACGCATCCTGATGCTGTCCTCGAACAACATCCTGAAGCCGTCTGACGGCCGCCCGGTGACCCTTCCTTCGCAGGATATGATCATCGGCCTCTACCACCTGACCACCAAGCGTGTCGGTTCAGCTGGCGAAGGCCGCATCTTCTCCTCGGTTTCGGAAGCCATCATGGCGTTCGACCTGCACGAGCTGCACCTGAACTCCCAGGTCAAGATCCGTCTTGAGGGTTTTGTCCCTTACGCCGGCTGGGAAGCTCCGGAAGGCTGGGAGCCGGGTCAGACCGCGCTCGTCCAGACCTCCCTGGGCCAGGTCATCTTCAATCAGACCCTTCCCGAGGACTACCCGTGGGTTGAGGCTGTTGCCGACAAGGGCGAACTGTCCCGCATCGTCAACGACCTTGCCGAGCGCTACCCGAAGGTTGTCACCGCGGCAACGCTGGACAACCTGAAGGATGCCGGTTTCTACTGGGCCACCCGCTCAGGCGTCACCGTCGCCATCTCCGACATCGAGGTTCCGGTTGAAAAGCCGGTCATCCTTGCCGGTTACGAAGAGCGCGCTGCCAAGATCCAGGGCCAGTACGACAAGGGCCTGATCGACGACGACGAGCGTCGCCAGGAACTGATCGAGATCTGGAACAAGGCAACCAACGAGATTGCCCAGGTCATGCGTGACAGCCTGTCGCCGATGAACACCATCAACCGCATGGTGTCCTCCGGTGCACGTGGTAACTGGATGCAGGTCCGTCAGATCGCGGGTATCCGTGGCCTGGTGGCCAACCCTAAGGGTGAGATCATCCCGCGTCCGATCAAGTCCTCCTACCGTGAGGGCCTGTCGGTGCTGGAATACTTCATCGCCACGCACGGTGCCCGTAAGGGTCTGGCTGACACCGCCCTGCGTACCGCCAACTCGGGTTACCTGACCCGTCGTCTGGTGGACGTCTCGCAGGACGTCATCGTCCGTGAAGAGGACTGCGGCACCGAACGCGGCCTCGTCACCCCGATTGCCGTGGCTGACGCCAACGGCGAGCTGGTCCTGGACGAGAACGTTGAGAACAGCGCGTACGCCCGTACCCTGGCCGTGGATGTCGTTGACTCCAAGGGCAAGGTCCTGGCTGCCGGCGGCACCGACTGCGGCGACGTCGTCATTGCCGAACTGTTCGCAGCCGGCATCACCGAGGTCAAGGTCCGCTCCGTACTCACCTGTGAGTCCAGCGTCGGCACCTGCGCCCTGTGCTACGGCCGTTCGCTGGCCACCGGCAAGACCGTGGACATTGGTGAGGCTGTGGGCATCATCGCCGCACAGTCCATCGGTGAGCCCGGTACCCAGCTGACCATGCGTACGTTCCACACCGGTGGTGCTGTTTCCGCCAGCGGCGGCGACGACATCACCCAGGGTCTGCCCCGTATCCAGGAGCTTTTCGAAGCCCGTACTCCGAAGGGTGTCGCACCGATTGCGGAAGCAGCCGGCCGCATCACCATCGAAGAGTCCGAGCGCCAGATGCGCCTGGTCATCACTCCGGATGACGGCAGCGAAGAGATCGCCTACCCGGTCCTGCGCCGCTCACGCCTCCTGATTGAAGACGGCCAGCACGTTGCGGTGGGCCAGAAGCTCATCAACGGTCCGGTCGACCCCAAGCAGGTCCTTCGCATCATGGGTCCCCGTGCTGCACAGAAGTTCCTGGTGGACGAGGTCCAGGGTGTGTACCGCAGCCAGGGCATCGGTATCCACGACAAGCACGTCGAGGTTATCGTTCGCCAGATGCTGCGCCGCGTCACGGTTATCGAATCCGGTGAATCCGACCTGCTCCCCGGTGAGCTGGCCGAGCGCAGCCGCTTCGAAGACGCCAACCGCCGCGTTGTGTCCGAGGGCAAGACTCCGGCTTCCGGACGTCCCGAGCTCATGGGTATCACCAAGGCATCCCTGGCGACCGAGTCCTGGCTGTCGGCAGCTTCCTTCCAGGAGACCACCCGCGTCCTGACGCAGGCAGCCATGGAAGGCAAGAGCGACCCGCTGCTCGGCCTCAAGGAAAACGTCATCATCGGTAAGCTCATCCCCGCCGGCACGGGCCTCCCGCGCTACACGGAGGTCACGGTGGAGCCGACTGAAGAAGCAAAGGCCAACCTGTTCACAGGTCCCAGCGCATTCAGCGACTTCTCGTACGACACCCTGGGCGGCGACGGAGCTCCTGAGTTCCACGCCATCCCGCTGGATGACTACGACCTCGGCAGCGACTTCCGCTAACCGGTAGCTCGGCGTCGGGCCCCGTCACCACTCCGCATCAACAGCGGAGGGGCGGCGGGGCCTTTCCGTTGCCTCGATTAAGCCTTGACGGCCGTCCATGTTAGACTGGATACCAATTGTTATTGTGGCAGTGGATGAGTGCGCCGGCTGAGCTGAAAGGCAAAGCCAGAGCGACGTTTCCGGTTTGCAGGGTTCTTGTGCAACGTATGCCACATTTTTGCATGCCTAGGGACCGATGCAGACGTAAGTCGCGGTCCCGGTGTGCGATCCGACTATTAAGGCTTCGCCTCAGCTGCTCTGGAGATTCTTCAAAGCTCGGGCGGCGGGGCAAAGCAAAAGGAGAGCGGCTGTCAGCGGCCGCTCCGGATAAAACGGAGAACACGAGAGTGCCTACGATTAACCAGTTGGTCCGTAAGGGCCGCACGCCTAAGGTCTCAAAGACCAAGGCTCCCGCGCTTAAGGGCAGCCCGATGCGCCGCGGTGTTTGCACCCGCGTCTACACCACCACCCCGAAGAAGCCGAACTCGGCTCTGCGTAAGGTTGCACGTGTGCGCCTTAACGGTGGCGTTGAGGTTACCGCTTACATCCCCGGTGTAGGCCACAACCTCCAGGAGCACTCCATTGTGCTCGTCCGTGGCGGTCGTGTGAAGGACCTCCCGGGTGTCCGTTACAAGATCGTCCGTGGCGCCCTCGATACCCAGGGTGTGAAGAACCGTAAGCAGGCCCGCAGCCGCTACGGCGCAAAGATGGAGAAGAAGTAATATGCCTCGCAAGGGTCCGGCCCCCAAGCGGCCGCTAGTACTAGATCCCGTTTACGGCTCCCCGCTGGTCACCCAGCTGATCAACAAGGTGCTGGTAGACGGCAAGAAGTCCACCGCTGAGCGCATCGTTTACGGTGCCCTCGAAGGCGCCCGCGCCAAGTCCGGCGGCGACCCCGTAGCAGCACTCAAGAAGGCCATGGACAACGTCAAGCCTTCCCTCGAGGTCCGCTCACGCCGCGTTGGTGGCGCAACCTACCAGGTTCCGGTTGAGGTCAAGCCGGGCCGCTCCACGGCCCTCGCCCTCCGCTGGCTGGTTGGTTACTCCAAGGCCCGCCGCGAAAAGACGATGACCGAGCGCCTCCAGAACGAAATCCTGGATGCCTCGAACGGTCTCGGTGCCGCTGTGAAGCGTCGCGAAGACACCCACAAGATGGCCGAGTCCAACAAGGCCTTCGCACACTACCGCTGGTAATACTTCCCGGACGCCGCCGGCTCTGACGAGCCGGCGGCGAACGTGTAGTCCATCCGAAAGGGAGACACCGTGGCACAGGACGTGCTTACCGACCTTAGTAAGGTCCGCAATATCGGCATCATGGCCCACATTGATGCCGGCAAGACCACCACCACCGAGCGCATTCTGTTCTACACAGGTGTGAACCACAAGATCGGCGAAACGCACGACGGCGCTTCGACCACCGACTGGATGGAACAGGAAAAGGAACGCGGCATCACCATCACGTCTGCCGCCGTGACCTGCTTCTGGGAAAACAACCAGATCAACATCATCGACACCCCCGGCCACGTGGACTTCACGGTTGAGGTTGAGCGGTCCCTGCGCGTCCTCGACGGTGCAGTTGCCGTGTTCGACGGCAAGGAAGGCGTGGAGCCGCAGTCCGAGACTGTCTGGCGCCAGGCTGACAAGTACAACGTTCCGCGTATCTGCTTCGTCAACAAGATGGACAAGCTCGGCGCTGACTTCTACTTCACCGTCGACACCATCATCAGCCGCCTCGGTGCCAAGCCGCTCGTCATGCAGCTGCCGATCGGTGCCGAGAACGACTTCATCGGCGTCGTCGACCTGCTCTACATGCGCGCACTGGTATGGCCTGGCGATGCCAAGGGTGACGTCACCATGGGTGCCAAGTACGAGATCCGCGAGATCCCGGCTGACCTCCAGGAGAAGGCTGACGAGTACCGCGCAACGCTCATTGAGACCGTTGCCGAGTCCTCCGAAGAACTCATGGAGAAGTACCTTGAGGGCGAAGAGATCTCCATCGACGAGCTCAAGGCCGGCATCCGCAAGATGACGATCAACTCCGAGATCTACCCGGTCTTCTGTGGTTCCGCGTTCAAGAACCGCGGCGTTCAGCCGATGCTGGATGCTGTTGTTGACTACCTGCCGAACCCGCTCGACGTCCCCCCGATGATCGGTCACGATCCTCGCGACGAAGAGAAGGAACTGACTCGTAAGCCGTCTTCCGAAGAGCCGTTCTCCGCACTGGCATTCAAGATCGCCGCGCACCCGTTCTTCGGTCAGCTGACCTTCATCCGCGTGTACTCCGGTCACGTGGAGGCAGGCGCCCAGGTGGTTAACTCCACCAAGGGCAAGAAGGAGCGCATCGGCAAGCTGTTCCAGATGCACGCCAACAAGGAAATGCCTGTTGAGGGCGCTACCGCCGGCCACATCTACGCAGCCATCGGTCTGAAGGACACCACCACGGGCGACACCCTGTGCGACTCCGCCAACCAGATCGTCCTCGAGTCCATGAGCTTCCCGGAGCCCGTGATCTCGGTTGCCATCGAACCGAACACCAAGGGTGACCAGGAGAAGCTGTCCACGGCTATCCAGAAGCTCTCCGCTGAGGACCCGACCTTCCAGGTCTCCCTCAACGAAGACACCGGTCAGACCATCATCGCCGGCATGGGCGAGCTCCACCTGGACATCCTGGTGGACCGCATGCGCCGCGAATTCAAGGTCGAGGCAAACGTCGGCAAGCCGCAGGTTGCCTACCGCGAAACCATCAAGCGCGCTGTAGAGCGTCACGACTACACGCACAAGAAGCAGACCGGTGGTTCCGGCCAGTTCGCAAAGATCCAGATCGCGATCGAGCCGCTGGACACCTCAGGTGGCGAGCTGTACGAGTTCGAGAACAAGGTCACTGGTGGCCGCGTTCCGCGCGAGTACATCCCGTCGGTCGATGCCGGTATCCAGGATGCGCTTAACGACGGCGTCCTGGCCGGTTACCCGGTTGTTGGCATCAAGGCAACGCTGATTGACGGCGCCTACCACGATGTTGACTCCTCGGAAATGGCGTTCAAGATCGCCGGCCGTATGGCTTTCAAGGAAGCCGCACGCAAGGCGAACCCTGTTCTGCTCGAACCGCTGATGGATGTTGAGGTCCGCACCCCTGAGGAATACATGGGTGAAGTTATCGGTGACCTCAACTCCCGCCGTGGCCAGATGCAGTCCATGGAGGATGCCCAGGGCGTCAAGGTCATCCGCGCGCACGTTCCGCTGTCCGGCATGTTCGGCTACATCGGCGACCTGCGTTCGAAGACCCAGGGCCGCGCTGTGTACTCCATGACGTTCAACAGCTACGCCGAGGTCCCGAAGGCTGTCGCCGACGAGATCATCCAGAAGACCCGCGGCGAGTAGTCTTTCCGACTTTCGAAGCGACAAACTCGGGTGCGTTTCCGTTTTCGGAAACTAGCCCGGTGCAGGTGGCCGGCTCCAGGCCTGCCGCACTCCGGTCAAGCCGGGTTTCGGCCATCTGCACGAACAGGCTCGAGGGACTAGTATTAGTTCCTGAATCTGCAATTTCACCAATCCAAAGCCCCCCAAGTAGACTTACTGAAGTTTCGGCCGCGACAAGCGCAGCCGGAGGGTAAGTCATTTGAAAACGTTCTAGGAGGAACCTGTGGCAAAGGCAAAGTTCGAGCGGACTAAGCCGCACGTCAACATCGGCACCATTGGTCACGTTGACCACGGTAAGACGACGCTGACGGCCGCCATTTCCAAGGTGCTGTACGACAAGTACCCGACTCTCAACGAGAAGCGTGACTTCGCGTCGATTGACTCTGCTCCCGAAGAGCGTCAGCGCGGCATTACCATCAACATCTCCCACGTTGAGTACCAGACCGAGAAGCGCCACTACGCACACGTAGACGCTCCGGGTCACGCTGACTACATCAAGAACATGATCACCGGTGCTGCCCAGATGGACGGTGCAATCCTCGTGGTTGCCGCCACTGACGGCCCGATGGCCCAGACCCGCGAGCACGTTCTGCTCGCCCGCCAGGTTGGTGTTCCCTACCTGCTGGTGGCACTGAACAAGGCTGACATGGTCGACGACGAGGAACTCCTCGACCTCGTTGAAATGGAAGTTCGTGAGCTCCTGAGCTCGCAGGGCTTCGACGGTGACGAAGCACCGGTCGTTCGCGTTTCGGGCCTGAAGGCCCTGGAAGGCGACCCGGAGTGGGTCAAGTCCGTTGAGGACCTGATGGCTGCCGTCGACGAGTCCGTTCCGGACCCCGTACGTGACCGCGACAAGCCGTTCCTGATGCCGATCGAAGACGTCTTCACGATCACCGGTCGTGGCACCGTTGTTACGGGCCGCGCCGAGCGTGGAACCCTTGCCATCAACTCCGAGGTCGAGATCGTCGGCATCCGTCCGGTCCAGAAGACCACGGTTACCGGTATCGAGATGTTCCACAAGCAGCTCGACGAAGCATGGGCCGGCGAGAACTGTGGTCTGCTGCTCCGCGGTCTCAAGCGCGATGACGTAGAGCGTGGCCAGGTTGTCGTCAAGCCGGGTTCCATCACCCCGCACACCGACTTCGAGGCTAACGTCTACATCCTCTCCAAGGACGAAGGCGGACGTCACAACCCGTTCTACTCCAACTACCGCCCGCAGTTCTACTTCCGCACCACGGACGTAACCGGCGTTATCACCCTGCCGGAAGGCACGGAAATGGTTATGCCTGGCGACAACACTGAGATGACCGTTGCGCTCATCCAGCCCATCGCCATGGAAGAGGGCCTCGGCTTCGCTATCCGCGAAGGCGGCCGCACCGTTGGTTCGGGACGTGTCACCAAGATCATCAAGTAGTACTTGACGATCAGGGATCAGGAAGCCGTTTGACGGCCATCTGATACTTATCAACAGCCCCGCTGCGTTTCTACGCAGCGGGGCTGTTTTTTGCTAGGGTTAGTCCAATCGCTGGATAAATTGGTTTCCGGAGCGGCGCTGACACCGAAATCGTGGCTGCCGTCCTGCTGGTTTCTTCCCGGCGATCCGTCCGCATGGCCGCTAATTCCAGCTGTCGAGCCGTCCCTGCGCCGGCCGTCCGTGGCTGCGGTGACCGCCACGGGGGCTCCCGTCGCGGAGGACCCCGGTCCGGGCGATTTTGAGCTCGTGGTGGAGTCGCCGGCGGTAGTCCTGGCCCGCAAGGAGAGGCGCGAACGGCAGAACATCAATGTCACGCTCTATGTCGCGAGCCTGTTGCTCGTGGCAGCGGGTGCGCTCTTCGTCGGGACTAGCCTGCCGGCCGTGCTGCGATTTGCCGGAGTCTGCCTCATCACCGCGCTGTTCTATGGCGCCGGATTAGCGGTGCACGTCAAGGCCCCTCGGCTCCGGCCAGCTGCGGTAGCGTTTGCCGGTACGGGGCTGGCACTCGTACCCGTGGCAGGCCTCGCGATGTACAACTTCACCGTTCAGGATGCGCCGCTGGCATGGTTCCTTACGTCAATGGTTGGAACGCTGGCATATGTTGTTGCCGCCCTACGGCTCGACAACCGCGTACTTGTCTACCTCTCGCTCACCTTCGTGGTCTCCACGGCCTGGTCCGGTGTGTCTGTCCTGGGTGCTCCGCTCGTTTGGTACTTTGCCGCCATGATTGGCTTCGCTGCGGCCACAACGCTGCTGTCGCAGGTGAAGCCCGGCTGGGTTCCGCCCATGCTCCTGCGTCCCCTCATGCAGCTTGACCCGTTCGTGGTCCCTGCCGTGGCCCTTGCAGTGGCTGGCGGCGGCTCTGGCTGCGCTTCGCTACACCTCCGGATTCAGGACGCCCGGGCGCATCCTGTTGGCCTCCGGGGCCGCACTGCTCGGGCTCAGCGGTGTGGGCATTCTCTTTGGCGGATCCGGCGGCCAGCAACTGTGGGTCCTGGCACTGCATGCGGCGCTGCTGTTGTGCGGACTGCTCATCGGCGAGCGGATGTTCGTCTGGTGAGGCGCGGCCGGAGTGTCCTTGCGCCTGATGTGGGCCCTTCGGTCCTACACGTTCGCGCTGCTGGCGCTGATCGCCGTCGGCCTTATTGCCTTTGCCCTGTGGAAGCTGGGGCGTTCCAAGCCTGCGCCGGCTGAGGCGGGGCCGTTGCCCGAACGGCGGACGGCATCCGACGGGCGGCAGGACGGTTCCTACTGATGCCTTGGTAAGGTTGCTGACAACGAAAGGACAGCAACATGGGCTGGTTTGTTTTCTTCCTGGTGGCCGCTGTGGTCGTCGTAGGCGTCTTCTGGGCGAAGAAGCACTTCCGACAGGAGATCGAACGCGCCAAGCGCATCAACCGCGCCAACAAGAACCAGTAGGTCCGGGCTCAGGCTCTCCGGGCCCTGCTCAGCGCCTGGAGCCAATAGAAGGATTCCTTGGGCGTGCGCTTGAGCGTGTCGAAGTCCACGTGGATCAGCCCGAACCGCTGTGAATACCCGGCGGCCCACTCGAAGTTGTCCAGCAGCGTCCACACGTAGTAGCCGAGGAGCTTCACGTCCTCGGCCAGGCCGCCGGGCGACGTCGCTGCCAGCGCATGGCCCAGGTGGCTGGCCAGGTACTCGATTCTGTTGGAGTCGGCAATCGGACCGGTCACATGCTCCGGCTCCGGGAAGCTCGCTCCGCTCTCGGTGATGTACAGCGGCGGCAAAGCATCCCCGTAGCGGTCCTTCATTTCGCGGAGCAGGATGCCGATGTGTTTAGGGGCCACAGGCCAGCCGAAGCCGGTGGTCTCGTACTCCGGATAGCCCACTTCGTGGAATGGCAACTGGGCCAGCGCTGCAGAATTGTTTGCCGGTATGCTGACGGGCCCGCGGCCCATGGCTACTTTAACGGGGTAGTAGTAATTGAGCCCGTAGAAGTCCAGGGGCTGGTGGATGGTCCGGAGGTCGGCGTCGGAGATTTTGCCCATGGAGCGGAACCACGGCCGGACCACCAGCGGCAGCTTCGGGTAGCGGCCCAGCAGGACGGGGTCCGCGTAGACGCGGTTCATCAGGATGTCGAAAATTCGCGCCACCATCCTGTCGCCAGGCTTGCCGGTGGCCGGCCGGACAGGGGAGTGCAGGTTGGTGACGCCGACTGCGCCGGTGACGCCTGCGGCCCGCAAGGCCTGGACGGCGAGTCCGTGCCCAAGCAGTTGATGGTGAATTGACGGCAGGGCGTTGAAGAGGAGACTGTGGCCCGGCGCATGGACGCCCAGTGCGTATCCGTTCAGTGTCACCGATACCGGCTCGTTCAGCGTGACCCATTGCGCCACGCGGTCCCCGAACCGTTCACCGGCAACTGCGCTGTATTCGGCGAAGCGTTCGGCGGTGGAGCGGTTCAGCCAGCCGCCGCCGTGTTCAAGCGGCAGGGGAGTATCCCAGTGGTACAGCGTGGCCATCGGCGAGATGCCGGCGTCGAGCAACTGGTCGATCAGCCGGTCGTAGAAGTCCAGGCCCTGGCTGTTGAAGGAGCCGCGGCCGTCGGGCTGGATCCGGGGCCAGGAGATGGAGAACCGGTAGGAGTCGACGCCCAGTTCCCGCATCAGGGCCACGTCTTCGCCGGAGCGGTTGTAATGGTCGCAGGCGACGGCAGGGGAGTGGCCGTCCATGATGCTGCCAGGTTTCTCGGCGAAGGCGTCCCACCCGGAAGGGCCGCGCCCGTCAGCCTTGAGGGATCCTTCAATCTGGAACGCGGCGGCGGCCACACCCAGGACGAATTCCGGGTCCAGCCGCTCGGCCAGCCTCTGCAACGCCGCAGAGTTCTGCACAGTCATGCCCCTATCATCCATTCGACAGTTGCTGAAGGCAATGACCCGGTATCACGAGGTGCAGATGGGGCCCGGCATACCTTGATTCGCATCTGCCCGCAAAATCCGGCATACTAGATGAGTTGTTCAAGCGCTCCTTCGCGTCCCGATCCGGATAATGCCGGATGTCAGGGTCCAGGTAGGAGACCAAACATAACCCACTCCCCATGGAATTGCGGACGAGTACGCGTGCACAGCGCGACACGCCCGACCGCGGGGGTCGGTTACGCCGGCAGGTTGAGGAACCCGGATTTTTCCGGATTCAGCTTGTGCGGCGGGTGGTAGTTACGACTTCAAATGCTTCGGCAGCCGCACAACGCGTAAGTAAACAGGGCAGCCCCAAACAGGGGAAGCACAGACTGAAAGAGAGTCAGGCGACATGGCGGGACAAAAAATCCGCATCCGGCTGAAGTCATACGACCACGAGGTCATTGACGTTTCAGCACGGAAGATCGTTGAGACGGTCACGCGCGCAGGCGCAACGGTAGTCGGCCCCGTGCCGCTGCCGACGGAGAAGAACGTGTACTGCGTTATCCGCTCTCCGCACAAGTACAAGGACAGCCGCGAGCACTTTGAAATGCGCACGCACAAGCGTCTGATCGACATCATCGACCCCACGCCGAAGGCTGTTGACTCGCTTATGCGTCTCGACCTGCCGGCTGACGTGAACATCGAAATCAAGCTGTAGGGAGGTGCTGAGAGACTATGACCGCAACCCGTAACGTAAAGGGCCTGCTGGGCACGAAGCTCGGCATGACCCAGGTCTGGGACGAGAACAACAAGCTCATCCCCGTCACTGTTGTCCAGGCTGACTCAAACGTCATCACCCAGCTGCGCAATGCAGACGTTGATGGCTACGTCGCCGTTCAGATCGGCTACGGCCAGATCGATCCCCGCAAGGTCACCAAGCCGCTGGCTGGTCACTTTGAAAAGGCAGGCGTCACGCCTCGCCGCCACGTTGTCGAACTCCGTACCGCAGATGCTGCTGAGTACGAGCTGGGCCAGGAGCTCTCTGTTGAGGTCTTCGAAGCCGGCCAGAAGATCGACGTCGTCGGCACCACCAAGGGTAAGGGCTTCGCCGGTGTTATGAAGCGTCACGGCTTCCACGGCGTTGGTGCTTCCCACGGTGCACACAAGAACCACCGTAAGCCCGGTTCAATCGGTGGCGCATCCACCCCGAGCCGCGTCTTCAAGGGCATGAAAATGGCCGGCCGCATGGGCGCCGTTCGTCACACCACGCTGAACCTCACGGTTCACGCAGTTGACGTCGAGAAGTCGCTGCTCCTCATCAAGGGCGCCGTTCCCGGCGCCCGCGGCCAGGTCGTCCTCGTACGCACCGCCGTGAAGGGAGCCTAGTTCAATGACTAGCACTGTCAAGGTTGACCTGCCTGCAGAGATCTTCGACGTACAGACCAACGTGCCGCTGCTGCACCAGGTCGTCGTTGCCCAGCTCGCTGCTGCTCGCCAGGGTACCCACAAGACCAAGACCCGCGCTGAAGTTTCCGGTGCAGGCCGCAAGCCGTTCAAGCAGAAGGGCACCGGCCGCGCCCGTCAGGGTTCAATCCGTGCTCCTCACATGACCGGTGGTGGCGTTGTCCACGGCCCGACCCCGCGTGACTACAGCCAGCGGACCCCCAAGAAGATGATTGCTGCTGCACTTCGCGGCGCATTGTCTGACCGCGCCCGTAACGGCCGCATCCACGTTGTTGCTGAACTGGTAGCCGGCACCAAGCCGTCCGCCAAGGAAGCACTGGCAACGCTGCGCGGCGTGTCCGAGCGCAAGAACCTGCTCGTTGTCATCGAGCGCGCCAACGATGTTGCCGCACTGTCCGTGCGCAACCTCGCAGATGTTCACGTTCTGTACGCAGACCAGCTGAACACCTACGACGTGCTCGTCTCTGACGACGTAGTCTTCACCAAGGCTGCCTACGAGGCATTCGTTGCCGCCAAGGCAAAGAACGAGGAGGATGCCAAGTGAGCGCAGCCACCATCAAGGACCCGCGCGACGTCGTGCTTGCACCCGTCGTATCGGAAAAGAGCTACGGCCTGATCGATGAGGGAAAGTACACCTTCCTGGTGGACCCCCGCTCGAACAAGACCGAGATCAAGCTGGCCGTGGAGAAGATTTTCTCCGTCAAGGTCGAATCGATCAACACCATCAACCGTGCCGGTAAGCGCAAGCGCACCAAATTCGGCTGGGGAACCCGCAAGAACACCAAGCGTGCGATTGTGACCCTCAAAGAAGGCACGATCGACATCTTCGGCGGTCCGCTCGCGTAGCGGAGACCACTTTAACGAGGAAATGAATTATGGGAATCCGTAAATATAAGCCGACTACCCCGGGCCGTCGCGGCTCGAGCGTAGCGGACTTCACTGAAATCACGCGGTCGACGCCGGAAAAGTCGTTGGTTCGTCCCCTCCCGAAAAAGGGTGGCCGTAACAACACCGGTAAGATCACGACCCGTCACAAGGGTGGTGGCCACAAGCGCCAGTACCGTCTGATCGACTTCCGTCGCCACGACAAAGACGGCGTCAACGCCCGCGTTGCCGAAATCGAGTACGATCCGAACCGCACGGCTCGCATCGCCCTCCTGCACTACGTTGATGGCACCAAGCGTTACATCATCGCCCCGAACAAGCTGTCCCAGGGTGACGTAGTTGAAGCAGGTGCCAGTGCTGACATCAAGCCCGGCAACAACCTGCCGCTGCTCAACATCCCGGTCGGTACCGTAATCCACGCAGTTGAACTGCGTCCGGGTGGCGGCGCCAAGATGGGCCGCTCCGCCGGCGCATCGATCCAGCTCGTTGCCAAGGAAGGCCGCTTCGCCCAGCTGCGTCTGCCTTCCGGCGAAATCCGCAACGTCGACGTGCGCTGCCGCGCAACGATCGGCGAGGTCGGCAACGCCGAGCAGTCGAACATCAACTGGGGCAAGGCCGGCCGCATGCGCTGGAAGGGCGTTCGCCCGACCGTCCGTGGTGTCGCGATGAACCCGGTTGACCACCCGCACGGTGGTGGCGAGGGTAAGACGTCCGGTGGACGTCACCCCGTCAACCCCAACGGTAAGCGCGAAGGTCGCACCCGCCGTCCCAACAAAGAGAGCGACAAGCTTATTGTTCGTCGCCGTCGTACTGGCAAGAACAAGCGATAGGAGCCTGGACACATGCCACGCAGCCTGAAAAAAGGTCCTTTCGTTGACCAGCACCTCTTTGTAAAGGTGGACAGGGAAAACGAAAAGGGCACCAAGAACGTCATCAAGACCTGGTCCCGCCGCTCGATGATCATCCCCGACATGCTCGGGCACACGATCGCCGTGCACGACGGACGCAAGCACATTCCGGTGTTTGTCACCGAGTCGATGGTCGGGCACAAGCTCGGCGAATTCGCTCCCACGCGGACATTCCGCGGCCATGTCAAGGACGACCGTAAGGGCAAGCGCCGCTAGGCGCCTGCACTTACGTCAAAGACGAGAGAAGGAAAGCAATGGAAGCCAAGGCAATTGCGCGTCACATCCGCGTAACGCCTATGAAGGCCCGGCGCGTCGTCAACCTTGTTCGTGGTAAGCAAGCGAACGAGGCTCTGGCAATTCTGAAGTTTGCCCCCCAGGCAGCTTCGGAGCCGGTATTCAAGGTAGTTCAGTCGGCAATCTCCAACGCCCGGGTCCTCGCGGACCGCGACGGCGTGGCGTTTGACGAAGGTGACCTCATCATCAGCGAAGCGTTTGTTGATGAAGGCCCGACCATGAAGCGGTTCCAGCCGCGTGCCCAGGGTCGTGCATTTCAGATCAAGAAGCGCACGAGCCACATCACCGTGGTAGTCGCTACCCCGGAGAAAGAGGAGGCTCGCTAAGTGGGACAGAAAGTTAACCCGCACGGGTTCCGACTCGGCATCACCACCGATCACGTATCGCACTGGTTTGCTGACAGCACCAAGTCCGGTCAGCGGTACAAGGACTTCGTTCGCGAAGACATCCGTATCCGCCAGCTCATGTCCACGGGCATGGAGCGCGCCGGCATCGCCAAGGTTGAGATCGAGCGCACCCGCGACCGTGTCCGCGTGGATATCCACACGGCACGTCCGGGCATCGTTATCGGCCGCCGCGGTGCTGAAGCAGACCGCATCCGCGGCGAGCTCGAAAAGCTCACCGGCAAGCAGGTTCAGCTGAACATCCTCGAGGTCAAGAACCCCGAGATGGAAGCACAGCTTGTTGCCCAGGGCGTTGCGGAGCAGCTGACTTCCCGCGTGGCATTCCGCCGTGCAATGAAGAAGGCAATGCAGTCCGCGCAGCGTGCAGGTGCCAAGGGCATCCGTATCGCTTGCTCCGGTCGACTGGGTGGCGCTGAAATGTCCCGCTCGGAGTTCTACCGCGAAGGCCGTGTGCCCCTGCACACCCTCCGCGCGAACATCGACTACGGCTTCTACGAAGCCAAGACCACCTTCGGCCGTATCGGCGTGAAGGTCTGGATCTACAAGGGTGACGTCACCTCCAAGGAACTGGCTCAGCAGGCAGCTGCTGCTCCGTCCCGTGGCCGTGGTGCCAGCGATCGCCCGGGCCGCCCGGGTGGCGCTGACCGTGGTGACCGCCGTCGTCGTACCGACCGCCCGGCAGCCGAAGCAGCACCTGCTGCTGAAGCTCCTGCGGTTGAGGCAGCTGCACCGGCAGTAGAAGGAGGACAGGCTTAAATGCTTATCCCACGTCGAGTCAAGCACCGTAAGCAGCACCACCCGGGTCGTTCCGGCGCTGCTACGGGCGGCACCAAGGTCTCCTTCGGTGAGTGGGGCATCCAGGCGCTGAGCCCGGCCTACGTCACGAACCGTCAGATCGAATCTGCCCGTATCGCAATGACCCGCCACATCAAGCGTGGCGGCAAGGTCTGGATCAACATTTACCCGGACCGTCCGCTGACGAAGAAGCCTGCTGAAACCCGTATGGGTTCCGGTAAGGGTTCTCCGGAATGGTGGGTCTCAAACGTCAAGCCGGGCCGGGTTCTCTTCGAACTCTCCGGTGTCAGTGAAGAGGTAGCTCGCGAGGCACTGCGCCTGGCAATCCACAAGCTGCCGTTGAAGGCACGCATTGTGCGTCGCGAAGGTGGTGAGTAGAAATGGCAGTAGGGTCGAAGGATCTCGCACCCGCGCAGCTGGACGGTTTCGACAACGAGCGTCTCGTTGAAGAACTCCGCAAGTCCAAGGAAGAGCTGTTCAACCTGCGTTTCCAGTCCGCCACCGGTCAGCTGGAGAACCACGGTCGTCTGCGCGCGGTAAAGAAGGACATCGCACGCATCTACACCGTTCTCCGTGAGCGCGAGCTGGGCATTCGTGCCGAGGTTGCCGCACCGGTTGTGGAAGCCAAGGAAGAAAAGAAATCCAAGAAGGCTGCAACCAAGAAGGCCGAAAAGGCTGAAACGGTTGAGACCGAGGAGGATGCCAAGTGAGTGAAAAGGACGAGAACGTGACGGAAACTGTTTCCGGCGCAGCCAAGGCTGACGAGCGCGGTTACCGTAAGACGAAGCGCGGCTACGTCGTCTCGGACAAGATGGAAAAGACCATCGTTGTCCAGGTCGAAGACCGCGTGAAGCACGCCCTTTACGGCAAGGTCATCCGCCGCAACACGAAGATCAAGGCTCACGACGAAGAGAACACCGCCGGCATCGGCGACCTCGTTCTCCTCGCCGAGACCCGCCCGCTTTCCGCTACCAAGCGGTGGCGCCTGGTGGAGATCCTCGAAAAGGCCAAGTAACACCGGCAGCTTTGCTGCCAGGCTTGTGCGAGAAGCCCCCGTTCCCCTCTGTGGGAACGGGGGCTTCTCCGTGTCCGGGAGCGATCCGCCACGCACGCCGGGCGGGGGAGCGGTCAGTCAACGGCTCCGCGGCTGTGATATGGGGATTGGCCCAAAACGTGCTAAGATTTTGAGTTTGTATGGCGCCGTTCGTGCGCCGTCATCAACCTCGTAAACAATCGTGCCACGGCATAGTGCCCCCATGCGCCCCGACTCGTCGGTATCGCCTGGGATGCAAATGTTTTTGGCACGGGAGTTTAGGCCTGGTCTGGCAAAATCCAGGCAGGTCAAGAGACACCCCGATCAACCGTTCCGCAAGGCTCATTCCGTAGGAAGATTTTCGGTCTGAGAACCAGCGCGACGCAAGGAGTAAATAGTGATTCAGCAGGAGTCGCGACTCAAGGTCGCCGACAACACGGGTGCTAAGGAAATCCTTACCATTCGCGTTCTCGGTGGATCTGGCCGTCGCTACGCAGGCATTGGCGACGTCATCGTCGCTACCGTCAAGGACGCAATTCCGGGCGGCAACGTAAAGAAGGGCGATGTCGTCAAGGCTGTCATCGTCCGTACCAAGAAGGAACGCCGCCGTGCGGATGGTTCCTACATCAAGTTTGACGAGAACGCAGCTGTGATCCTGAAGAACGACGGTGACCCCCGCGGTACCCGTATCTTCGGACCGGTTGGTCGTGAACTCCGTGACAAGAAGTTCATGAAGATCGTTTCTCTGGCTCCGGAGGTGCTCTAGTCCATGGCTAAGATCAAAAAGGGTGACCTCGTTCAGGTCATCACTGGCGCCAAGGCTGAGCGCGGCGGCGACAAGGGCAAGCAGGGCAAGGTTCTGCGCGTATTCCCGGATACCAACCGCGTGTTGGTTGAAGGCATTAACCGCGTAACCAAGCACACCAAGGTCGGTCAGTCGCAGCGCGGCACCAAGACCGGTGGCATCGAGGTTGTCGAAGCCCCGATCCACATCTCCAACGTGGCTCTGGTTGACCCGTCCACCAAGAAGCCCACCCGCGTCGGCTTCCGCACTGAAACCGTTGAGCGCAACGGCAAGCAGCGCGAAGTACGCATCCGCGTGGCCAAGAGCTCAGGGAAGGACATCTAATGACTGAGACTCTCGAGACTCCGGCAAGCAAGATCGTTCCTCGTCTGAAGACCAAGTACGCGGATTCCATCAAGAGCACGCTCATTGAGGAATTCAAGTACGAAAACGTCAACCAGGTTCCCCGTCTGGTCAAGGTCGTTGTGAACATGGGTGTTGGAGATGCCGCTAAGGACTCCAAGCTGATCGACGGCGCTGTCCGCGATCTGACCCTGATCACCGGTCAGAAGCCGCAGGTAACCAAGGCCCGCAAGTCGATCGCTCAGTTCAAGCTGCGCGAAGGCATGCCCATCGGTGCACACGCAACTCTGCGTGGAGACCGCATGTGGGAATTCCTGGACCGTCTGGTCACGCTGGCTCTGCCGCGTATCCGTGACTTCCGGGGCCTCAGTGGCAAGCAGTTCGATGGCAACGGCAACTACACCTTCGGTCTGACCGAGCAGGTTATGTTCCACGAGATCGACCAGGATTCCATCGACCGCGTTCGCGGCATGGACATCACCGTCGTGACCACTGCCAAGACCGACGACGAAGGCCGCGCGCTGCTCAAGGCGCTTGGTTTCCCGTTCAAGACCGAAGCTTAATCTAGCTACATAGAAGGTCCGGCCTTGCCGCGTCCCCCAGGGGATGGCAGGGCGGAAACCGTTATGAGGAAGGGCAAGAGCCCAACATGACCATGACAGATCCCGTCGCAGACATGCTTACGCGTCTGCGCAACGCAAACTCGGCATACCACGACACCGTGACTATGCCGTACAGCAAGCTCAAGGCACGCGTTGCCGACATCCTGAAGGCCGAAGGTTACATCGCCTCCTGGAAAGAAGAAGACGCTGAGGTTGGCAAGAAGCTGACCCTCGAGCTCAAGTTCGGTCCGAACCGCGAGCGTTCAATCGCTGGCGTTCGTCGTATTTCCAAGCCGGGACTCCGCGTTTACGCGAAGTCCACCAACCTGCCGCACGTGCTCGGTGGCCTGGGTGTCGCAATCCTGTCCACCTCTTCCGGCCTCCTGACTGACAAGCAGGCCGGCAAGAAGGGCGTGGGCGGCGAAGTCCTCGCTTACGTCTGGTAACGGGAAAGGAAGAGAATAATGTCACGTATTGGACGTCTCCCCATCACCGTTCCTGCCGGCGTTGAGGTCAAGGTTGACGGCTCTGTCGTCAGCGTCAAGGGTTCCAAGGGCGAGCTGAGCCACACTGTGGCCAGCCCGATCGAGGTCACCCTGGAAGATGGCACCCTGACTGTCGCCCGCCCGAACGACGAGCGCGCCTCACGTTCGCTGCACGGCCTGACCCGCACCCTGATCGCCAACATGATCCAGGGTGTCACCGCAGGCTACGAGAAGAAGCTTGAGATTGTCGGTACCGGTTACCGCGTCCAGGCCAAGGGTTCTGACCTGGAGTTCGCTCTGGGCTACAGCCACCCGGTCAACGTCTCGGCACCGAACGGCATCACCTTTGCAGTAGAGACCCCGACCAAGCTCTCTGTTTCAGGTATCTCCAAGCAGCAGGTCGGCGAGGTTGCTGCCAACATTCGCAAGCTGCGGAAGCCGGACCCCTATAAGGGCAAGGGCATCCGCTACGCCGGCGAAGTCATCCGCCGCAAGGTCGGAAAGGCTGGTAAGTAACCATGGCCATCGCAATTAACAAGAAGCGTACGAACAAGAGCAAGTCTGCTTCACGCAGCCGTCGCCAGCTTCGTATCCGCAAGCGCATCTCCGGAACGGCTGTACGCCCTCGCCTGGTCGTCAACCGCTCCGCACGCCACGTATTCGTCCAGGTTGTCGATGACACCAAGGGCCTGACCGTAGCGAGCGCGTCCACACTGGAAGCCGACCTTCGTGCATTCGACGGTGACAAGACCGCCAAGGCCAAGCGCGTTGGCGAACTGGTCGCCGAGCGTGCCAAGGCTGCCGGTATCGAAGCTGTTGTCTTCGACCGCGGTGGTAACAAGTACCACGGCCGGATCGCCGCCGTCGCTGACGGCGCACGTGAAGGTGGGCTGTCACTGTGACCGAAAATAACGAAAAGGACATTCAGGTGACTGAAGCTGTAGCTGCTCCGGCAACTGAGACCGCTGCGCCTGCTACCACTGACGACCGCCGTGGCGCTCGTCGTGGCGAGCGTGGCGACCGCGGCCAGGGCCGTGGCGACCGTGGTGGCCGTGGTGGCCGCGATGGTGGCCGCGAAGCCGAAAAGAGCCAGTTCGTAGAGCGCGTTGTAACCATCAACCGCGTTTCCAAGGTCGTCAAGGGTGGTCGTCGCTTCAGCTTCACCGCCCTCGTCGTTGTCGGTGACGGCAACGGTATGGTCGGCGTTGGCTACGGCAAGGCTAAGGAAGTTCCTGCCGCAATCGCAAAGGGCGTTGAAGAGGCCAAGAAGTCCTTCTTCCGCGTTCCCCGCATCGGCAGCACCATCCCGCACCGTGTTCAGGGTGAGGCCGCCGCAGGCGTCGTCATGCTGCGTCCGGCTTCCGCCGGTACCGGTGTTATCGCCGGTGGTCCGGTCCGTGCAGTACTGGAGTGCGTGGGCATCCACGACATCCTCTCCAAGTCGCTCGGTTCCTCCAACGCCATCAACATCGTTCACGCGACCGTTGATGCACTGAAGCGCCTCGAAGAGCCGGCAGCAGTGGCAGCACGCCGCGGCCTCCCGCTCGATGAGATCGCTCCGGCCGCAATGGTGAAGGCGCTCATGAACCAGAAGGCGGGTGTCTGAGCCATGGCTAAGAACCTGATTCCCTCTGACGTTCAGTTGGAGATCACTCAGATCAAGTCCGCCATTGGCGGCAAGCAGAACCAGCGCGACACGCTGCGGTCCCTCGGCCTCAAGCGGATCGGACACACCGTTGTCCGCACCGCTGACGCCGTGACCGTGGGTATGCTCAACACGGTTCCGCACCTGGTAAAGGTAGAGGAGGCGAAGTAAATGGCAGAGAAGAACACCGCCGAAAAGGCACAGGGCGCCGCTGCTGAGAAGCAGAACGCACTGAAGGTTCACCACCTGCGTCCCGCCCCGGGTGCCAAGACCGCCAAGACCCGTGTTGGTCGTGGTGAAGGTTCCAAGGGTAAGACCGCTGGTCGCGGTACCAAGGGTACGAAGGCCCGCTACCAGATCAAGGCTGGCTTTGCCGGCGGCCAGCTGCCGCTGCACATGCGCCTGCCGAAGCTGCGCGGCTTCAAGAACCCGTTCCGGGTTGAGTACCAGGTTGTCAACCTGGACAAGCTCAACGAGCTGTTCCCGGAAGGTGGCGCAGTCACCGTGGAGAACCTGGTCGAAAAGGGTGCCGTTCGCAAGAACCAGCCCGTCAAGGTGCTGGGCACCGGCGACATCACCGTCAAGGTTGACGTCACCGTCCACGCATTCTCGGCCAGCGCCGCAGAAAAGATTGCAGCAGCAGGCGGCAGCACCACCGCCCTCTAATAGAGGACGGCGGGGCAGACACCCGTTGTGAAGACTCCCGGTACGCGGGGCCCAGGCCCTGCATACCGGGAGTTTTTTATCATTTGGGACCTCTCCGATTGTTCGCCGGGCGCATGAACCCGTTAGACTCGGTTGTTGGGTTTTATTGACCTATCTCACACGACTTTATTAACACAACAGGAGGACGCTTGCTTAGCGCATTTGGCCGGGCCTTTCGCACGCCTGATCTGCGACGCAAGTTGTTGTTCACGCTGGGAATCATCACAATCTTCCGCTTGGGTGCCTTTATCCCCTCGCCTGGTGTGAGCTACCAGAATGTCCAGCAATGCTTGCAGAACGGTCAGACCTCGGGCGGGATCTACCAGCTCGTCAACCTGTTCAGCGGCGGTGCATTGCTGCAGGTGTCCATCTTCGCGCTGGGCATCATGCCGTACATCACGGCCAGCATTATTGTGCAGTTGCTCCGGGTGGTCATTCCCCGGTTCCAGCAGCTCTACGAGGAAGGCGCCTCGGGGCAGTCCAAGCTGACGCAGTACACGCGTTACCTGACCATTGCCCTGGGCCTGCTGAACGCCACGACGCTGGTGTCGCTGGCGCGTTCCGGCCAGTTGCTGCCCAACTGCCAGCTGGACATCATCCCCGACTCGAGTGTCATCACCACGATCCTCATCATCATCACCCTGACGGCCGGCACCGGCCTGATCATGTGGATGGGTGAGCTCGTGACGGAGAAGGGCGTGGGCAACGGCATGTCGCTGCTCATCTTCACCTCGATCGCAGCCGGCTTCCCCACCTCCCTGGGTGCCATCTGGAAGGCCCAGGGTCCTGGCACCTTCTTTATGGTCCTGGTCATCGGCCTGCTTACTGTGGCCCTCGTGGTCTTCGTGGAGCAGTCCCAGCGCAGGATCCCTGTCCAGTACGCCAAGCGCATGATCGGCCGGCGGACTGTGGGAGGCACCAGCACGTACATCCCCATCAAGGTGAACATGGCCGGTGTTGTGCCCGTCATCTTCGCATCCTCGATGCTGTACCTGCCGGGCCTGATCTCGCAGTTCAACCAGCCCAAGCAGGGCGAACCGATGCAGTGGTGGGTTGAGTGGATCAACAACAACCTCACGAAGGGTGACCACCCCATCTACATGGCGCTTTATTTCGCCATGATCGTTTTCTTTACCTACTTCTATGTCGCAATCACTTTCAATCCTGAAGAGGTTTCCGACAACATGAAGAAGTACGGCGGCTTCATCCCGGGCATCCGGGCCGGCAAGCCGACGGCGGACTATCTGCAGTACGTCCTTTCCAGGATCACCCTGCCCGGCGCCCTCTACCTGGGCTTCGTGGCATTGATCCCGCTGGTCGCCCTGGTCCTGATCAACGCCAACCAGAACTTCCCGTTTGGCGGCACCTCGATCCTGATCATGGTGGGCGTGGGCCTGGAAACGGTCAAGCAGATTGACGCGCAGCTACAACAACGTCACTACGAAGGGCTTTTGCGATGACGAGAATGCTGATTATCGGACCTCCGGGTTCAGGCAAGGGAACGCAGGCGGATCGGATCTCCGAGCGCCTCGGCGTCGTTGCGATCTCCACCGGCGATATCTTCCGCGCCAACGTCAAGGGTGAGACGCCGCTGGGCGTCGAGGCCAAGAAGTACATGGATGCCGGCGATTTCGTGCCGGACAGCGTCACCAACAAGATGGTGCGTGACCGCCTGGGCGAGGACGACGTCG
Source organism: Arthrobacter sp. SPG23 (assembly GCF_000876655.1). Taxonomy (GTDB): domain Bacteria; phylum Actinomycetota; class Actinomycetes; order Actinomycetales; family Micrococcaceae; genus Arthrobacter. Next base: position 245,918 of record NZ_JYCN01000022.1, on the reverse strand, counting down.
AAAACGGCTTCCTCCTGGACGGTTACCCGCGCACCACCGCGCAGGTGGACTACCTCGATGAGATCCTCGCCATCGGTGAGCAGAAGCTGGACGTCGTCCTGCAGCTGACTGCCGATGACGAGGAACTGGTGCACCGCCTCTTGGGCCGTGCCAAGGAAACCGGCCGCAGCGACGACAACGAAGCCGTCATCCGCCACCGGCTGGACCTGTACCACGAGCAGACCGAGGCCGTTGTGGCCAAGTACGCCGAGCGCGGCATCCTGACCCAGGTTGACGGCATCGGCGGCATCGACGAGGTCACCGACCGCGTGATGCAGGCCATCAAGGCAGCGCAGGCAGCCTGATTTAGGGCTACCGCACACCGAGGCCGCCGAACCCGGCTTGCCTTCAGTGCCAGGAAGGGCGCGTCCCGTACCATCGAGTACGGGACGCGCCCTTCCTGTTGTGGCGCGTCGTTGCTTGATGCGTAGTTGGTGGAGGCGCCGTTTCGGGCGGCGACGCCGGCGGAGCGGTCAAGCGACGAGGACCGGGAGCCGGGCATCACCGGACGCATTGTCTGTGGGGAGATACTGCATGAACCAGACCCTGACGGGGGCGGCGAGGATCGCCGGCCTCGAAGTCTATGTGCCGCCGGGCCGGCTGGGCACCGGGCAGATGGAGCAGCAGCTCGCTGCCGCCAGCCCCGGTTTCCGTGTGCCGAGGGGCCTGATCGGCCGGCTGACGGGAATCCGGACGCGGTCGGTGATGGCCGGGACCGAGCAGGCCTCGGACCTTGCGGCTGTAGCCGCCGCGAAACTGCTGGCGGACCGCGGACTCCAGCCCGCCGACGTCGACCTCCTACTGTTTGCTTCGGCGAGCCAGGACATGGTGGAGCCGGCCACCGGCCACATGGTGGCCGCGAAACTGGGTATGGCCTGCCCGGTGATGGACATCAAGAACGCCTGCAACAGCATTCTTAACGGCCTGGAGGTGGCCGACGCCCTGATCGGGGCCGGCCGCTACCGGCGCGTGCTCCTGGTCAGCGGGGAGTCGCCTTCCCGCGCCGTACGGTGGTCCGTTCCGGACCAGGAAACCTTCGCGGCGTCCTTTCCGGGGTACACCATGAGCGACGCCGGATGTGCCTTGCTGCTGGAACCGGCAGACCCCCGCGATGACGCAGGGTCCCGGGTGCTGGGAATGGGCTTTACCGCCAAGAGCAGCCACTGGGCCGTGGGAACACTGGCCGCCGGCGGGTCCGTAGCCCCGCGGGATCCCGAGGCGACGTATTTCAGCATGGACGGCGAAAAACTCAAGGACGCGTTCCTGGACCTGGGGAGGGGCATCCTGGATGAGACCCTGCAGCGGCTTGGCCTGGCGTGGGCGGACTTCGCCGTCGTCTGCGTCCACCAGGTCAGTGCCCCGTACCGGGACATCTTTGCGCGCGGAGCCGGAGTGCCGGAGGACAAGCTCGTGAGGACAGTCGAGGACTACGGCAATATGGCCTCGGTAAGCCTGCCGCTGCAGCTTAAGGTGGCGCAGGACTTGGGCCGGTGCGGGCCCGGCGACCTGGTGGCGCTGGTGGGGCTTGCCGGCGGCGTCAGCCTGGGCATCGCCGTGGTGCGGCTGTGACGCGGCCGCCCTCTGGCACCGAACCGCCGGTGCCCGGCACCGAACCGCCGGTGCCCGGTACCGAACCGCCGGTGCGGGCGCTGTGTGTCGCGATGCCGGCACTCAACGAGGAGAAGCTGATCCGCCAATCGCTGCAGGCCCTGGCTGGGCAGCTGCACCAAGACTTCACGCTCGTGGTGGTGGACAACGGGTCCACGGATGCCACCACGGCAATCGTGGCGGATTACGCCCGGATGCACCCCGCAATGGACATCCGGCTGGTGCACGAGGCCCACAAGGGGACCGGCGCCGCTGCCGATACCGGCATGCGCTTCGGCGCGCTGAACGGTGCCCGCTGGTTGGCCCGCACTGACGCGGACTGCCTCCCGGCCGCGGACTGGACCCGGCGCATCATGGAAGCGTTCGACGACGGCCTGGAAATGATCGCCGGGCAGCTAAATCCGCGGCTGGATGAAGGCCTGGGCCGGGGCAGCCGCTGGCTGATGCTGCTGGCCGTGGAGGTTGCGTCGTTCTTTGGCCGCATCCGCCCCGGCAACAGGGGGGAGGGCTACCTGGGGCCCTACCAGATGCTGCCCGGCTGCAACATGGCCATCACCGCGGAGCTGTACCTGCGGGCAGGCGGTTTTCCCCGGACCAGCATCGAGGAGCTGCATGAGGACCGTGCGCTCTCCAACCAGGTCCGCAAGCTGACGCGGTCGTACGCCCTCCGGCGCAACGTGGTGGTGTTCGGATCCTCCCGCAGGGTCAAGGCCTGGGGCCTGCCCAACACGCTCGCCTGGTACGCCGACCACCGGTTCCGCCCCGACCACGTGGACATCCGGTGAGCGCAACCACGGCCAAGGCGGCAGCCAGGGGAGACCTGGCCGCGTGGGAGCGGCGGCTGCACACCGCAGCCCATCCTGTGGCCTATCCGCTGATCCGCGGACTGGGGAAGCTACGGCCCGTTGTGCGGGTGCCCGGCCTGGGGGTGCTGGTCAGTGAGGCCTCGCTGGTCCGGGAAGTCCTGATGGATGCCGGTTATTCAAAGTCCGGCGCCAGGGCTTCCGGTGCACTGTGGACTCCCGTGGTGGGTCCGCGTGCCCTGCTGAACATGCACGGGGAGGAGCACTTGGACTTGCGGCGCCGCCTCAACGGCCTGTTCAGTCCGCGCGCCGTTCAGGCGATCGTGGCCCCGGCGGGCGATCGGCTGCGCGAACGCCTGGCCGCGGGGCTGGACAACGGCGGCTCGGTGGAGTTCGTCGGACTCGTGAAAGAGCTGTCAGGGGGAGTGGTTAGCAGGCTGCTGGGCGTCCCGGACGATGCGCCCGGACGCCTGCCGGACACCGAACTCTTCAACCTGGGCACCTCCATCACTTCCCTGGTGAGGTTGGGGCGGCCACGCCTGACGCTGCCGCAGATCTCAGAGGCGAAGGCCGCCGTCGAAATCCTGGCCGGACCCGTCCGCAACGCGTACCGCGGCGACGACCCGTCCACCTTTCCGGGCCGCCTGAGGGTCCTGGGACTCAGCGAGGACGAAGCGGTGGGGATTGTCAGCGCCTTTGTGATTGCCGGAACCGAAACCCTGGTGTCCTATGTTCCGCGGCTCGCCGCGATGCTGTTCGACGGCGGCATGTTGCCCGCGCTGGCAGCTGACCGCAGTGGCCTACCGGACGCCGTCAACGAGGGCCTGCGGTACACCGCGCCGTCGCCGATGATGCTGCGCGAGGCGACAACGGCCGGCCGGCTCGGCGGCGTGCGGATCGGGCCGGGGGACCGCATCCTGTTGTCCACCGTGCACGCGGTCAAGAGCCTGGGCGGCTTTGACCCGGGGACGCCCATCCCGGCCGCGGCCCGGCAGTTGTGGTTTGGGGCGGGCGCCCACTTCTGCATCGGCATGCCGCTGGCGATGGCCGAAATCAACTGCGCCCTCGCTTTGCTGCTGGACGAGCACAGCCGGGACCCGTGGCGCATCCGCTCCCGCGCCGTCAGCCGGAACGTGCTCATCCCGCACTACAAGTCACTGGAGCTGACCCGTGCCGACTGACCTGCCCGCTGACCTGCCCGCCAAGCTCCCGGACGACCTCATTGCCGCCGTGTACGAGACTGCCGCGAAATACCCGGACCATCCGGCCATCACGGCACCCGGCAGACGTGGTGGCAGGCGCGGCGCCAAGCCGGGAAAAACCATCAGCTACCGGGACCTCGCTGCCGGGATTGAATCCACTGCTGCGGGCCTGCGGCGTGAGGGCTTCGGTCCAGGGGAGCGGCTGTTGTTTTCGGTGCGGCCGGGGCCGGCGGCATTCACGCTCGCACTGGCTGCCGTCCGGGCAGGCGGGGCCATCGTGTTCATCGATCCCGGGGTGGGCCCCGCATTGTTCCGGAACAGGAGGGCGTTGGCATCCCCGCGGTGGGCGGCCTCCGAGTCGCTGCTTTATGCGCTCAGCGCGCGCGGCCCGCTGCGGCCGCTTGCGCGGCGGCGCGGCCTGCTCCTTCCGGACTATGGCGCCATGAAGGTCCGGCACTTCCACTCCGGTCCGTGGCTTCCGGGGGTCCCGCTGAAGTCCACCAACATCCGTGCCCTGTTCCGCAGCGCTACTCCCGGTGGCATCGAGGACGACGGCGGCCACGACGGCGGCGCCGAGGACGACGGCGGCCGGCCGGACGGGTTGCCGGCCGTCGAGGCAGCACCGGACCAGGAGGCGGTCATCATCTTCACCTCCGGCACCACCGGGCATCCCAAAGGCGTGGTGCACAGCCGCGGGACCCTGGCAGCCGGCTTTGGCCAGTTGAGCGCACGCTGCACATTCGCCGCCGGCGATCGCATCCACTCGGAGCAGCTGATGATGGGCCTGCCCGCCCTGATCGCCGGCGCACACTGGACCATGCCGGCGTACGGCTTGTCCGCTGCAATCGATCCGCTGCGGTTCGCGGCCGAGCTGGGGTCCTCGCCCCGGCAGCAGGCGGCAACCCACGTGTTCCTTGTACCCTCGCAGCTGGCGCCGATCCTTGACGCCGTGGAATCAGGACAGCTGCTGTGGCCGCGCACCCTGACCACGGTGATGCTGGGCGCCGCCCCCGTGCTGGCCCCGTTCCTGGAGCGTGCTGCCCGGCTCCTGCCCGGAGTGCGCTTCCACTGCATCTACGGGATGACCGAAGTGCTGCCCATCGCGATCGCGGACGGGCAGGAGAAGCTGGACTTCGCTTCCGGACGCACCGCGGAATTCCGGACCCCGGACGGCTCCGGCGAGGGCGATTACCTCGGCGGACCGCTGCCGGGCGTCCGCATCCGGGTGGCGGACGACCACGAGCTGATGGTCTCCGGGCCGAACATGTGCCTGGGCTACCTTGGCGAGGACGCCATGGACGAGCACGCCACAGGAGACCTCGCGAGGGTGGACAACGGCCGGCTGGTCCTGCTGGGGCGCAAGAAGGACATGATCATCCGCGGCAAGACCAACATTTACCCCGGCCTGTTCGAGCCCGTCATCGCCGGCATCGACGGCGTGGCCCAGGCCGTGATGGTCGGCGTTCCGGACGGGATCGGCGACGAAGCGGTGTGGCTCGCCGTCGAACCGCAGCACGGACGTAACCATGAGGCGCTCCAGCAGGCGCTGCGCCGGCAGCTGCCGAAACTCATCGACGAATCGGCGCGCCCGGACCGGATCGAAATCCTGCCCCGGCTGCCGGTTTCCGGCCGGCACCGCAAACCCGACCGCATTGCCCTGAGGGCTCTTTTCGAAGACCTGCGGTCACAAGACCGGCAGCCGGAAGGGACGCCATGAGGATCGCCGTGACCGGGGCCAGCGGTTTCGTCGGCGGAGCTGTTGCTGCGGCTGCGGAGGAGCGCGGCTGGGAAGTGATCCGGTACGGCCGGCGCCAGCTCCCGGGCCAGCGGGTGTGGGACCTCGGCGCCGGGGAACTGTCATCGCCGCCGGTGATCGACGCCGTCGTGCATGCCGGCGCGCACGTGGCGGACTGGGGTCCGGCGCAGCTGTTCCACCGAGTCAACGTGCACGGGACTGAGGCCGTTGCGGCGACCTTCCCGCAAGCGCGGCTGGTCCACATTTCAAGCTCCAGCGTCTACCCGTGGTGGCAGCCGTGCGTGGGCCGGCCGGAGGACCCGGTCGCGGGACGGTACCTGAACGCCTACTCCGGGTCGAAAGCCATGGCGGAGGCCGCGGCTGCGCGGCACGGCAATGCGCTGATCCTCCGGCCGCACGGGGTGTACGGCCCGGGGGACCGGACGCTTCTGCCCCGTCTCATCAGCAATGTGAACCATAACCGGCTGCTGAGCGTCGGGGGACCGGATGTACGGCACCAGCTGACGTCCGTAGGCAACCTGGCCCGGGCGGCGCTCGCCGCCTGCACCTCGGAGGCGACCGGCCCCGTCAACGTTGCCGACCACCGGCCGGTGGCACTCGGCCAGGTCCTTCGGGAGGTACTGGACAACACCGGCCGTTCCGACGTCGAACTCGGCTTCATCCCGATGCGTGCGGCAATGACGCTGGCGGCGTCCCTCGAAGCGATGGCAGGCGTGACACGCAAGCCGCCGAGGCTCACGCGCTACGCCGTGAGCCAGCTTGGCTTCGAGCGCACCTACTCCACGCGACGCCTGCGGGAGGAGCTTGGCGTTGTCCCTGTCCCGAGCAGCTTCGCGGGTGCGGGAGAATGGATCAGAGACCTGGGATGAACGCATCCCGCCCGCGAGACGAAGTACTGAGGTATACATGGCATTCGGACAGCCCCGGATCGAATACAAGACCAACGCCCAAATGCGGATCATGCACGAGGCCGGCCTGGTCCTGAGCCGAGCCCTGGACGCGGCGGCGGCGGCGGCCGTTCCCGGTGCCACCACGGCGCAGCTGGACGCGGTATTCGCTGCGGTCCTGGACGAGGCAGGCGCCAAGTCCAACTTCCGCGGCTACCACGGGTTCCCGGCCACCATCTGCACCTCCGTCAACGAGGAAGTGGTCCACGGGATCCCGGGTAGCCGTGTGCTGAAGGACGGCGACATCATCTCGATCGACGGCGGCGCGATCGTGGACGGCTGGCACTCCGACTCCGCCCGCACCGTGATCGTGGGGACGCCCGATCCCGAGGACGTCCGGTTGTCCGAAGTCACCGAGGAAGCCATGTGGCGCGGCATCGCGGCCCTGGCCACCGGAAAGTTCGTGGGGGACATCGGCTGCGCCGTGGACGACTACGTCTCCTCCGTCCCGGGCAAGCCGCTGGGCATCCTGGAAGACTACGTGGGCCACGGCATCGGCTCCGAAATGCACATGGCGCCGGACGTGCTGAACTACCGGACCAGCCACCGCGGACCCAAGATCCGCCCCGGACTGTGCCTGGCCATTGAACCCATGCTGGTCCGCGGCAGCATCGAGACCGCCGTTCTCGCGGACGACTGGACCGTGGTCACCACGGACGGCAAGCGCTCGTGCCAGTGGGAGCACTCGGTGGCCGTCCACGAAAAGGGCATCTGGGTTCTCTCGGCGCCCGACGGCGGTGCGGCGCGGCTTGCGCCGCTGGGCGTGGTCCCGGTCCCGATCCCGTAGGCTCGCGAATAACGCTGGCGACACAGAAAATCCCTGGCGACACCGGAATTCCGGTGTCCCCAGGGATTTTGTGCGTCGCGGGACCGAAGGGGCGTCCGGAACGCCAGCGTCAGCTCTTGAGCTTGGGCTTGACGTCCTTCGTGTAGATGCCCTCCAGCGTGGACTTCAGTGCGGTCATGGTGGCCTTGACGTCGCCCTGCTGGGTGAGGATCTTCGCCGCGGCCTTGGCCATTTCCTGGTCTGCGCCCGGCAGGAACACGCGGGCGTTGTCCTGGACCCGGGTGACCGAGAGCTGGTCCATGGCTGTCTTGATCTGCGGCGTCTTGGCCAGCACCGAAGTCATGTCGGCCGAAACACGGGTAGGCATGTAGCCCGTTGCCGCAGAGAATTCCGCGGTGCTTTCCGGCTCGGTCATGAACTTCAGGAACGTGCCTGCGGCCAGCTGCACCTCCTTGCTCACGCCGCTGGGGATGCCCAGGCCGGCGCCGCCCGTGGGGCACACGCCGCTTTCCACCTTGGGGCCGCCCGGCAGGAAGCCCACGCCCACGTTGAACTTGGCGGACTTCAGCACACCCAGCAGTGAGCCGGTGGACGAGATGGTGGAGGAGGTGATCCCGGCCGCGAAGTCGTCAGCCGCTTCCTTCGAGGAAACACCGGCCCAGCCGTCCTTGTAGATGGAGTCCTGGGCCCACTGGAGTGCCTCGACGGATTCGGCCGAGTCGCAGTTGATGGTCCACTCATTGGACCAGCTGCCGCCCCAGCCCCAGAGGTTGTTCTGCAGGGTCCAGCCCGCGTAGCCCGCCAGCGCCGGGTAGATGTAGGCGTACTGCGCGCCCGAGCTGGCCTTCAGCTTCGGTGCCCACTCGGCGAACTCCTGCCAGGTTTTCGGTGCCCGGTCCGGGAGCCCGGCCGCCTTGAAGTGGTCCTTGTTGTAGTAGAACAGCGGCGTGGACCGGCCGTAGGGGAGGGCCCACTGCTTGTCGTCGTACCGGTAGTCCGCCACAAGGGACTTCTGGAAGTCGTCCACCTTGATGTCCAGCTGCTTGACGAGGCCGTCCAACGGGATGATGTTGCCGTTGGAGAAGTAACGGAACCACCAGACGTCGGAGAGCACCACAACGCCCGGCAGGGCTTCCTTGGCCGCCTGCGAGGTCTGGAACTTCTGGGCGATTTCCTCGTAGTTGGCGCCCGCAGTCACCAGGTTCACCTTGATGTCGGGGAACTTGGCGTGGAACTTCGCGATGATGGATTTTTCCACGTCCTGGGATTTGCCCGGGTGGTTGGTCCAGAAGTCGATGGACGCGGCCGGCTTGACGCCGCTGAAGTCGATCTCGGCGGCTTCGCTGGCAGGGGTGTTGCCGCCGGTGGACGGGCCGCCGCACGCTGCCAGTGCAGCGGCGCCGGCTCCTGCGCCGGCAAGCCCCAGGAAATGCCTGCGGTCAAGATTCATGCCCATTGTGGATCCTCTCAAAGGTGGTTTGCTCATGCTGACTCGTTGTACGGATTGGATGACGGGTGGTGCTGGGAAAGCACTGGCGCGCCGGACAAGGCGGCCCCTAGCCGGTGACGCTGCCTTGGGTGAGGCCGGCCACGATGTAGCGCTGGAGTGCCGCGAACACCACCAGGATGGGGACGATCACCAGCACGGCGCCGGCCATGAGGATGCCCCAGCCGGACCCGTTGCCTTCGGAGTTCTGCAGCAGCGTCAGGCCCACCGGAAGGGTCATGGTTTCCGGGCGGTCCGTGATGATGAGCGGCCAGATGTAGTCGTTCCACTCGCTGACCACGGTGACCAGGGCAACGGTGGCGATCGAGGGGACGGACACCGGGACCACGATCCGCCAGAGCCTGCGCCAGTGGCCCGCGCCGTCGATCTCTGCGGATTCGAGGATGGAGGCCGGCAGCGTCATGAAGTGCTGCCGCAGCAGGAAGGTGCCGAAGGCGGTTCCCAGGCCGGGCAGGATGATGCCCCAGAGGGTGTTCTTTCCGCCCAGCCCTGCGATCAGGATGTAGTTGGGCAGGATGGACACCTGCGGCGGAACCATCAAGGCGACGAGGATCAGCACGAAGATGGCGTTCTTGAACGGGAAGCGAACGAACACCAGGGCGTAGGCGGTGAGGATGGCCAGCAGCACTTTGACCGTTGCGCCCACCAGCGTGACGATGGTGCTGTTCAGGAAGAACTGCGCGAACGGCACCGTGGTCATGGCGATGTTGTAGTTCTCCAGGGTCAGGCTCTCCGGGACGATCTTCAGGTCCATGGTGATGATCTCGCCGGGCTGCTTGAAGGAGCTCAGGATCATCCAGAGCAGCGGAAGGAACACCACCAGGGTGGCCAGGATCAGCGGGATGTAGCCGCCGGCAATGGTCTGGACAATGTTGGCGCGGGACAGTGGCCGGTGCGTGCTCATGAGTAATGCACCTTCCGTTCGACGAACCGCAGCTGCAGCACGGTGATGATGAGCAGGATGGCAAAGAGCACTACCGAGATGGACGCCGAGTAGCCGGCCCGGTTGAAGGCACCGAATGCCTGGAGGTAGGCCTCGTAGATCAGCGTGCTGGTGCCGTTGCCCAGGGGAGTCATGATCCTGATCAGGTCAAACGCCTGCAGCGAGCTGAGCATGGTGGTGATGAGCAGGAAGAACGTGGTGGGGGAGAGCAGCGGCACGGACATGCTCAGGAAGCGCCGGAACCCGTTGGCGCCGTCCAGTGAGGCGGCCTCCATGACGTCCTGCGGGAGCGACTGCAGCCCCGCGAGGTACACCACCGCGCAGTAGCCCAGGTTTTTCCATACGTAGACGATGATCACCATGACCAGCGAGAGCTGGGGATCGTTGATCCATTGCGGGCTTTGCTGGCCCAGGCCGCGGAGGACCCAGGCCAGGACGCCGTAGCCGGGATCGAAGATGAACAACCAGACCAGGCCCACTCCGACGCCGCTGAGCACGTAGGGGGCGAAAACCGCGGACCGGGCAAAGGTGGTGCCCCGGACTTTGGAGTTCAGCGCGAGTGCGATCAGCAGGCCCAGCACCATGGAGCCGCCAACGGTGACCAGCGTGAAGATGGCCGTGGTGCCAAGCACCTTGGCGGCATCGGAACTGGTGAAGAACGTGACGTAGTTGTCCAGCCCCACCACGGTGGCGGACGCCGATCCCAGCGTCCAATCCAGGGTGGAGTAGTAGATGTTGTTGATGAGCGGGAGGTACGTGAAGACCCCGATCAGCACCAGGTTGGGCAGTGCGAGGGCCAGAAATACGAAGAAATCCCGGCGGGTCCTTCCGGACCATTTGGGCCGGCGCCGAAGGGCCGGTCCGGCTTCCGCGACGGCGGACGGCCTGTCGGTCAGTTGTCTTGTCATTCGGTCTCTAACGGTTCCGGGCCCGCGGATGGCAGGCCGATGGATGTGGGGGGTAGCTTCACTTCACCACATGGTTGGTGGGCAGAATCCCGCACAAGCCCTCGTCAGAGGATTGTTAGTCAAGGCTTCCTTGCCCGTTAACGCTGTGTTGCTTGCAGTATTACATGACGTTTGTTTTCACGGCAGGACTTGGTTCCGCGGGTCGCTAAGTTCGTGGGAGCGGACACTCGGTTTGGCGAGGGCGCACAATGGAGCCATGGGAGCGATTACCGATGTCATCGGAATCCGGGTGGGACACCTGGCGAAGTCCGACGGCGGCTGGCTCACCGGGGTGACCGTGGTGCTGCCGCCGCCGGGAACCGTGGGTTCCGTTGATGTCCGCGGCGGCGGCCCGGCCACCTTCGAAACGGATGCCCTGGACCCGGCAACGCTCTCGCAGCGGGTGGACGCCGTGGTGCTCACCGGCGGCAGCGCCTATGGACTCGTCGCAGCGCGCGGGGCCCAGCGCTGGTGCGAGGACAACGGCCGGGGACTCGCCGTGCCCGGCGGAATCGTGCCGATCGTCCCGGCTGCCGCCATCTTTGACCTCGGCCGCGGCGGCGACTTTTCCGCCCGCCCCGATGAGGAGATGGGTTACGCGGCAACTGCCGCCGCTGCCGCCCAGGAGGAAGGGCGCGACGTCGAACGCGGCAACGTGGGGGCCGGCACCGGAGCCGTCCTCGGCAGGGGGACGTATAAAGGGGGAGTGGGCACGGCCTCCATCACCTTGGACAACGGCGTGGTTGTAGGGGCACTAGCGATCGTCAACGCAGTGGGACTGCCGGTCGGTGTTCGGTCGGTAGTTGAGCCCGTCGAAACCCGGGATGCCCAGCAGCCGCCCCTCAACACCACCCTCGTGGTCGTCGCCACCAACGCCGTCCTGAACAAGGTGGAGTGCAAACGGACCGCCTCTGCCTGCCATGCCGGGCTGGCCCGGGCGCTAAACCCGTCCCACACTTTGGCGGACGGTGACACCGTGTTCGCGCTGGCAACCGGCGCCGTCGAACTTCACAGCCGCACCGACGTCCCCCGGCAGTTCAGCCTCATTGCGCTGCAGAGCGCGGCCGCCGACGTCGTGACGGAAGCCATCCTGGACGGCGTTTCGCGGGCTGAAGGCGTCTCAACCCCGGCGGGGGTATTTGCTGCATATGGGCCGGTGGTGCGCTACCATGGTCCGATTTAACATTCCTGCCGAGATGGCGTAGTGTTGTCTGTTGGTTGTCTGCCCTGTTTGTGCCCTTTTGCGGTCGTAAGGCAGAAGCCAATCAATCAAAAACGTTCGCAGTCATGTCCGGTGCCAACCGGGAGGCTGTGACAACAACAGTTAGCGGAGGGTATGGCCAAGAAGGACGGGGTCATTGAGATCGAGGGCGTTGTGACTGAGGCGCTGCCTAATGCGATGTTTCGCGTTGAGCTCACCAACAAGCACATCGTTCTGGCGCACATCTCTGGAAAAATGCGCCAGCACTACATCAGGATTCTCCCTGAGGACCGGGTAGTGGTGGAGCTGAGCCCGTACGACCTCACACGTGGTCGTATCGTCTACCGCTACAAGTAAACGCTGGGCGGCCGGAGCTTTAGCCGAAGGCCGGTCCAGTAGACCAACTGCAACACGCAAAGGAACGCCATGAAGGTCAAGCCGAGCGTCAAGCAGATCTGCGAAAAGTGCAAAGTGATCCGCCGTAATGGCCGGGTCATGGTGATCTGCGAGAACCCGCGCCACAAGCAGCGCCAGGGCTAATTTCCTTCACGGGAAACCCTGGGTTGCTAACCCACGCAAGTAAATAAAGGCAGCACAAGCTGAACTGGGACATTAGCTCGACAGAGCCCGGACAGCTAACCCCCGGTCGGAGGCTGGGGCCGCACTGAAAGTGCGGGTGTACTGCCTACGACCTCCGGTTTATACAAGGAGTACCGCCACTATGGCTCGTCTCGCTGGCGTAGACATTCCCCGCGAAAAGCGGTTGGAAATTGCGCTTACTTACATCTACGGCGTGGGCAAGACCCGTGCACACGAAACCCTGGCTGCTACCGGCATCAGCGCTGACGTTCGGGTCAAGGACCTGACTGACGCACAGCTGGTTGAGCTGCGTGACTACATTGAAGGCAACTACAAGGTTGAGGGTGACCTTCGCCGCGAAGTGGCCGCTGATATCCGCCGCAAGGTTGAAATCGGCAGCTACGAAGGCCTGCGTCACCGCAAGGGCCTGCCCGTACGCGGTCAGCGTACGAAGACCAACGCTCGTACCCGCAAGGGCCCGAAGCGTACCGTCGCCGGCAAGAAGAAGGCCGGACGCTAAACACAGCGTTCTGCTTTCCCCCATAACTTTCTGTAGGAGAAATAATGCCCCCGAAGACTCGTGGCGCGGTTCGCAAGCCGCGTAAGAAGGACAAGAAGAATATCGCGCTGGGCCAGGCGCACATCAAGAGCACCTTTAACAACACCATCGTTTCCATCACGGATCCGAACGGTGCTGTCATCTCCTGGGCTTCTGCCGGTGAGGTTGGCTTCAAGGGCTCACGTAAGTCCACCCCGTTCGCTGCCCAGATGGCTGCCGAAGCTGCTGCAAAGCGCGCCCAGGAGCACGGCCTGAAGAAGGTTGACGTGTTCGTCAAGGGACCGGGTTCGGGCCGCGAAACCGCAATCCGCTCGCTGCAGGCCGCCGGCCTGGAGGTTGGCTCCATCCAGGACGTCACCCCCGCCGCGCACAACGGCTGCCGCCCGCCGAAGCGCCGCCGCGTCTAAGACGTTTCCAGCAGCTGCAGCTTGCCCGGACCTTCACGGGTCCGGGCAGGCCCAGCCGCGTTAAGTCTTCAGACCGAATTTCCACCACCTGTGTTGCGTCATATAGCGGATGCTCGCCGAAAGGAAACCTAAGTGCTCATTGCACAGCGCCCCACCCTCTCTGAAGAGGTCGTCTCCGAAAACCGCTCCCGTTTCATCATTGAACCGCTGGAGCCGGGCTTTGGATACACTCTCGGAAACTCCCTCCGCCGTACCCTGCTCTCCTCCATCCCGGGCGCTGCTGTAACCAGCATCCGGATCGATGGCGTGCTGCACGAGTTCACCACGGTTCCGGGTGTCAAGGAAGATGTCACCGAGATCATCCTGAACATCAAGAACCTGTCGGTTTCCTCCGAGCACGACGAGCCGGTTGTTGCTTACCTGCGCAAGCAGGGCCCGGGAGTCGTCACCGCCGCGGACATCGCTCCGCCGGCCGGCGTCGAATTCCACAACCCGGATCTGCACATTGCCACGCTGAACTCGAAGGGCAAGTTCGAACTCGAACTGACCATCGAGCGCGGCCGCGGCTACGTTTCGGCAGCTCAGAACAAGTCCGGCGATTCCGAGATCGGCCGTATCCCGGTCGACTCGATCTACTCGCCGGTGCTGAAGGTTACTTTCCGCGTGGAAGCCACCCGTGTTGAGCAGCGCACTGACTTCGACAAGCTGATTGTCGACGTCGAGACCAAGCAGGCCATCGCCCCGCGCGATGCCGTTGCTTCCGCAGGCACCACCCTGGTGGAACTGTTCGGTCTGGCCCGCGAGCTGAACACCGCAGCTGAAGGTATCGAGATTGGCCCGTCGCCGACTGACGCTGCCCTGGCAGCTGACATGGCCCTGCCGATCGAGGATCTGGACCTCACCGTCCGTTCCTACAACTGCCTCAAGCGTGAGGGCATCCACACCGTGGGTGAACTCGTTGCCCGCTCCGAGGCCGACCTGATGGACATCCGTAACTTCGGTGCGAAGTCCATCGACGAGGTCAAGGCCAAGCTGGTTGAACTGGGTCTGTCCCTCAAGGACTCGCCTCCCGGTTTCGACCTGGCAGCACGCGCCGCAGCCATCGAAGAGGACGACGCCGCGTTCAGCGACGACGAGCTCTAACAAGCAGATCTTGGCCGGCTGGCTGGATGCACCACGTTGTGCGCAGCCCACCGGCTTCCATATGAGGAGAAACAATTATGCCTACCCCCACTAAGGGTCCGCGCCTCGGAGGCGGCCCGGCTCACGAGCGTCTTATGCTCGCGAACCTGGCAGCAGCACTGTTCGAGCACAAGCGGATCACCACCACGGTGACCAAGGCCAAGCGCCTGAAGCCGTACGCAGAGCGTCTGGTGACCTTCGCCAAGCGCGGCGACCTCGCTTCCCGCCGTCGTGTACTCGGCCTGATCAGCAACAAGGGCGTCGTCCACGAGCTGTTCACCGACATTGCACAGGCAGTGGAGAACCGCGATGGCGGCTACACCCGCATCACCAAGATCGGCAACCGCAAGGGCGACAACGCTCCCATGGCTGTCATCGAACTGGTCCTCGAGCCGGTTTCCGCCAAGCAGGCCGTCGTAGCCGAGGCTACGTCCGCTGCCAAGCGCGACGCCGACAAGAAGGAAGCCGCTGCTGCTCCTGTTGCAGAAGAAGCTCCCGCCGAGGCTGAGGTCGCTGAGACCGAAGCTGCTCCGGAAGCCGAAGCTGCCGAGGCCCCCAAGGCCGAGGCTGCTGAAACCGAAGAGGCCCCGGCCGCTGAGGAAGCTGCTGAAAAGTCTGCTGCTGAGGAAAAGGACGCGAAGTAATTCGCTAAATCCTTGGCTTAGACTTAAGTCTATGAACCACCAGAAACCCGCTGCCCCCGTTTTGGGGGGCGGCGGGTTTTTGCGTATCCGTTTGGATTTGGCGTACGACGGCGGACCCTTCAGCGGGTGGGCAGTTCAGCCCGGCATGCTGACGGTCCAGGGCGTCCTGGAGAGCGCTCTTGCACTCCTGATCCGCCGCAAAGTGCGCGTGACTGTCGCGGGCCGCACCGACGCCGGCGTGCACGCCCGCGGACAGGTGGTCCACCTGGACCTCACCGAAGAGGAGTGGCAGGGACTGAACCGCGGCGCTGAACTGGATCCCGCCGTCGCGCTACTGCGGCGCCTCCGCGGGGCGCTGAGCAGGGGGCTGGGCGACCTCACCGGCGCGATCGAAGTGCACAGCGTCACCGTGGCTCCGGAGGGTTTCGACGCGCGGTTCTCGGCACTGTGGCGCCGGTACAGCTACCGCATCGCGGACGGTCCGGCGCTGTGGGATCCGTTGGGCAGGTATTCCACGCTGTGGCACAAGGAGCAGCTCGATGTGTCGCTGTTGAACGAGGGCGCGTCCAAGCTGCTGGGGCTGCAGAACTTCCGTTCCTACTGCAAACCCCGGGAAGGCTCCACCACCATCCGGGAGCTGCAAAGGTTTGAGTTCGCTCGGGGGAGCGACGGGGTCATAGTCGCCACCGTGCAGGCTGACGCGTTCTGCCACAACATGGTGCGGGCGCTGGTGGGCTCTGCCCTTTATGTCGGTTCCGGGGCGGAGAAACCCGGGTGGTTATACGAGCGGCTGCTCCAGCAGAAGCGCGACGCGAAATCGGTGCTGTCCGCTCCGCATCCGTTGGTGCTCGAGGAAGTTGCGTACCCCTCGGACAGCGAATTGCTGGCCCGGGCTGAACTGACCAGGGCGCTCCGTAAATAGCTACCAATGGGCTGCGCATAAAGCGCCCGGCCCATTCCTGGCAGACAAAGTTAACGGGAAAGTCACGCCAATTGACATTTAGGAATTTACCCCGCAAAAACAGCCCACTAAAAGCGAGATTTCTTGTAGCGTAGTCCCTCGGGGGGTGTAACAGGCATGTGCGATGGGCAGATGCCTGCATGGGGTCTCTGGGGATGTATGGGGTTTGGCCATGAGCGATCTGGGAGTAGCTGTGGTTGTCGAGGATGACAAGGACATACGTAACTTGTTGGAATCGGTCTTCATTCAGGCGGGTTTTGAGGTGCATAGCGCCTCAGACGGCCGCGAAGGCGTGGAATTGGTCCGGCAACAGCGGGCGAATGTTGTCACTTTGGATGTTGGTCTGCCGGACATAGACGGTTACGAGGTGCTGCGACGCATTAGGCAGTTCAGCGATGCCTACGTGGTGATGCTGACCGGGCGGACCGAGGAGCCCGACATGCTGACCGCACTGCACTCAGGCGCGGACGATTACATCACCAAGCCGTTCCGTCCGCTGGAGCTCCGGGCCAGGGTGGCGGCCATGATGCGGCGCCCCCGGCACGGCGACGCCCCGAGGCAGGCGCCGGCCGCGAAGCCTGTACCGCCTGCAGACACGGGAGCAGGATCCCGGGACGTTCTGGAGCACAGGGACCTGAGGCTCAGCCCGCGGACCAGATCCGCCGAACTGGCGGGCAAGGAACTGGAGCTGACCCGCAGCGAGTTTGTCCTGCTGGAGGAACTCCTCCGGGCCGGCGGCGCAGTGTGCACCCGGGCGGACCTGGTGAAGGTGGTGCGGGGGGACTACTACCAGGACAACACGTATATCAGCGAGGCTGACGAGCGTGCCGTGGAAGTGCACATCGGGAACCTCCGGAAGAAGCTGCACGAGGACACGCACTCACCGCAGTTGCTGCAGACGGTCCGGGGAGTCGGGTACCGGCTCGGTGCCGGCAAGCTCTAGGGGGACCGCTCGCAGCGTTGCACGCGGCGTCGCCGGGCGGGCCGCCGGTGGCTTAGCCCGCCGGCAGGTAGCTGAGGCGGAGCTGGGCAACCGTTTCGTGGCCAAGGTCGGAGACGCATGCCAGCATTGACTGGCCTTTGTCCCAGCAGCCCGAACGGATCATGCTCTCGATGTCTTCCGCCAGGCGGGCGAGGCGCAGGCCGCCTACCATCGCCGAGCCGATCTTCAGGCTGATGGCGGCGTCCAGGGCAGTGGTGCGGTCCTGGCCGGAGATCGCGTTCGTCAGGTTGAGAAATCGCTGTTCCCAGATCTCGATATAGTCCAAGGCGAACTTCCTTGCGACGGCCGGCTGGGCCAGCTGGCTCTCGAGGTCCTGCAGCACCAGGAGGTCCACAAGCGGGATTTCCTCAAAAGCCACACCGGCGTCAGTGCCCGGGGCAGCTGCGGCCGAGGGCAGGGCTGGGATTTGGTCCGCACCCTCGCCTTCGGTGTAACTGCCTGAACTGGACATATGACAACGCTACTTCCTGATTCTGTCAATTCACTGGACTTCGGCAGATCTTGTGGAAACCTTGAGTCTCTTGGGTTTACAGGGGGTGACAGGGGCCACCTGCGTACCTTACTGGCCGCTGAATGTGACAACCGTGTTGATGACGGCCGGGCCGAGAATTGCGATGAACAGCACGGGAAAGATGAAGAACAGGAGAGGGAAGAGGATCATCACCGGCAGCTTCATGGCCTTTTCCTCAGCACGCTGCCGTCGCTTCACCCGCATCACTTTGGCCTGAATCCGGAGGACCCGGCTGATGGCGATGCCGTAGGTGTCAGCCTGGACAATCGCCTGGACGAAGCTGCGCAGCTCCGGGATGTTGGTGCGTTCGGCAAGCGCCACGTACGACTCCCGGCGGCTGCGTCCCACCTGCATGTCCTGCAGGGTGCGGATGATTTCTTCGGCCAGCGGCCCTTTGCCGTTTTCCCCGGCACGGGCCATGGCACCCTCGAAGCCGAGGCCCGCTTCCACTGAAATGAGCATCTGGTCCAGGGTGTTGGCGAGTTCCAGCTGCATGGCTTTCTGCCGCTCCATGCCCTTGCTGTAGAGGAGCAGATCGGGGATGAAGTAGCCCAGGAAGAGCAGGAACAGCCCGGCCAACTTGATGATCGGTTTGGGGCTGCTCATGCTGATGAGGATGAAAAGGGACGCGCCCACCAGCCCGAGGACGGGTTTGGCCGCGAGGATGCGACCCAGCGGCCACGCTGCAGGCCGGCCGGCCAGGGAGAGCAGCCGGTCGAGTTTCCGGACGTAAGCGGCGGGGGTCAGGCCGTAGCCGATCCTGCCGAGGAATCGTCCCGGTGTCTTTTCAGGGAGTTCCGACGCCCTCCTGCCGCGGGTCAGGATAGCCACCGTTGCCGTCCGGGCCTTGCGGTCCACGGACAGGACGGACCATGCCAGGTAGCCGATGGGGAGGCTTACCAGGAGGAGCGAGGACAGCACCACGGGATTCATCGGGGGCCTCAGAACTTCAGATCGATGATTTTGCGCATCCACAGGCTGCCGATGGTCATGAAAACCACCGACGCCGCGATCATGGCCCACCCCAGCGGATGCGTGAACATCGCGTCCATGTAGCCGGGGTTCACCGCCATGAGCATCAGTACGATGCCGATGGGCATGGCGATCAGGATGTAGGCGGAGAATTTGCCCTCCGCCGCCAGCGCCTTGATGTGGCCCTTGATTTCGGACCGCTCACGGATCGTTTCATTGACCTGGTCCAGGACCTCAGCCAGGTTGCCGCCCACCTCGCGGTTGATCTGGATGGCCTGCGCGATCCAGACGAAGTCGTCGTTCTTCATGCGCTCCGAGGTGTCCGTTAGTGAAGCCAGCAGGTCGCGGCCCAGGCTGGTCTCCGTGATCACCCGGCGCATCTCCTCGGCGGTGGGGCTTTGGGACTCGGCGGCGGCGGCATCGATGGCCCGGAGGATGCTGTGCCCGGCCCGCAGGCCGCCGGCGAGGAGCTGGAGGGTGTCGCCGAGCTGCTGGTCGAACCTGGCACGCCGCTTGCCGGCGAGGAAGCCCAGCACCATGTGCCCCACGAACGGCGCCAGGATGACAAGGAGGACCGAGACCACAGGCAAGCCGATCACCAGGCCCACCAGAGAGCCCACGATGGCACCGGCGATGACCAAAACGATGAACTCGGCCTGGCTGAGCCGGACGCCCGCAGTTTCCAAGGACTCCCGGTTGTAGAGGCGAAGGTTCCTGGCTGCCAGGAAGCGGTCCAGGGCTCCGACAGTGATGTTTGCCAGGCGCGTCAGCCGTGACGGCGGGTCGGAGTCATAGGGACGACGGCGGCTGAGGGCGATCTCCGGAGCACCGGGTATCAGCATTGCCACACCCAGAAGAAGCGGTGCCAGGAAGAGGAGCGCGGCTCCGACGATTATGAGCATCCCGGCGTCCCTACGCCATTCCCTGGCCGGCGGGGCCAGCGGGACCGGGATGGCCGCCGGGACCGGGATGGCCGGCCGGGCCGCCGGGCGTGGCGAAGACAGCGGGGGAGACATGGATTCCCAGGTCCTCGAAGCGGTCGATGAAGCGCGGCCGGATCCCCGTGGCCACAGGACGTCCCAGGAAGCGGCCCTGGGCGTCGACGCCGGCGGAGTAGTCGAAGACGAACGCGTCCTGCAGGGTGACGATGTCGCCTTCCATGCCCTGCACCTCGGTCACGTGGGTGATGCGGCGGCTGCCGTCCCGCAGCCGCGATATCTGGACGATGAGGTTTACTGCCGAAGCTATCTGTTCCCGGATGGCCCGCAGCGGTAGGTCCATCCCGGCCATGAGCACCAGGGTTTCGAGCCGTGCCACGGCGTCGCGCGGCGAGTTGGAGTGAACGGTGGACAGGGATCCGTCATGGCCCGTGTTCATGGCCTGGAGCATGTCCAGTGACTCGCCGCCGCGGACCTCACCCACCACGATGCGGTCGGGGCGCATACGCAGCGAGTTGCGCAGCAGTTCACGGATGGTCACTTCGCCTTTGCCTTCGGTGTTGGGGGGACGGCTCTCCAGCCGGACCACGTGCTCCTGCTGGATCTGCAGCTCCACGGCGTCCTCGATGGTGACGATCCGTTCGTCAGAGGGCAGGAAGGAGGAGAGGACATTCAGCAGCGTGGTCTTCCCGGTTCCCGTTCCGCCCGAGACGATGATGTTGAGCTTGGCTTTGACGCAGGCGTTCAGGAGCTCCGCCATTTCCGGCGTCAGGGTGCCAAAGTCGATGAGGTTGCGGACAGTGAGGGGTACCTTGCTGAACTTCCGGATGGTCAGCGACGATCCGCCCACAGCCAGCGGCGGGATCACCGCGTTGACACGGGAGCCGTCCTCCAGCCGGGCGTCCACCAGGGGAGAGGACTCGTCGATGCGGCGGCCCACCTTGGACACAATGCGCTCGATCACCTTCCGCAGGTGTTCTTCCGAGCTGAACCGGGAATCCGCCAGCGTCAGGTGGCCCTTGCGCTCCACATAGATCCGGTCCATCCGGTTGACCATGATTTCGGTGACGGCGGGGTCGTCCAGCAGCCGCTGCAGCGGTCCGTAGCCCAGCACGTCGTCGGCCACGTCCTGGACCAGGCGCGTGCGTTCCTCCGATGAGAGCGGCACCTGCTCGGCATCGATGATGCGGGTGAGTTCCTCCCGGGCGGACGTCCGGAGCTCCAGTTCGGTGATGGCCGAGTCGTTGAAGCGCGCACCCAGGCGTTCGAACAACGCCGTGGCCGCCCGCTCCTTCAAGGCGGCGAACGCGTCAACAGGCTGCTGGGCCTTCGGTTTTGCCTCGTCCGCGTGGTCGCTCCCCCCTGACGGTACGACGACGGCGGCAGCCGGTGCCGCCGTCGTCGTCCGCTTTTCCGGGGTTGACGGTGCCCACGGTTCGGGCTGCCGGACGGGCAGCTCGGGGCGGTCCAGTTCGAGCGTTGCTGTAGCCGCCCGGGAAACCGGCGACGGCGCGGCAACGGTTTGGGTGCGTGAAGGCGACAGTGGCTGCGATTTCGCCTGCACTGCGCTAATGCGCTCTGAAAGTTTCATCTAGACCACGACCCTTCGGTGCAGTTTGCGTTGCGATGTGGCCCGCCAGGCCGGGTTGAACCGGTTGACGAGCTGGTTCAGGCCCTTGGTTGCCGGGTCCTTGGCTGACTCCTGAAGGACGGGAATGCCGCGGTTGGTGGACAGGGCCACGGCGCGGGACCGCGGAATGCTGACGTCCACGGGCGCGCCGATGGTCGACTCGAGGTCCTGTACGGTGAGCCCCAGCTTTGAATCGGCCATGTTGAGCACCACGTGCCGGGTTTCCGGGAGGATTTCCAGCTGGCGCAGCACGTCCAGGCCGGAGCGCAGGCCGCGGACGCTGGGGATGTCCATGCCGCTGACCCACACCACGTCCGTGCACTGCTCCATGGCGGCGAGGCCGATTTCCGGAAGGCCGGGAGCGGTGTCCACCACCACGTACTGGAACTGTTCGGAAAGCTGTTCCAGCAGCCGGCTGACCTGTTCCGGAGTGATCTCGTCCGCATCAACGGGCGTTGGCGGAGCGCACAGGGCGTAGATGCTGCCAGGGTGGACGGTCAGGAAGGCCTTGAGGACCAGGGAGTCCTGGCTCGCGGCAGGGGACACCGCGTCCGTCACGGTGTGCTGCGGGTCGAGGTAGAGCCCGGAGGCGACATCGCCGAACTGCAGGTCCAGGTCCACGATCACCACGCTCATCGGGGCGATCTTGCCCAGCCCGATGGCGATGTTGGTGGCGATGGTGGTCTTGCCCACCCCGCCCTTGGGCGAGAAGACGCCGATGACCAGGCCCTTGTTGGTTTCCGTCATCGGCGGGGGCGCCTGGACGCGGTGCCGGTTGGCGAACTGCTGGCTGGCGCGTTCCAGGAGGACCCGGATCTGCGCCGCATCGGATCCGGGGGAGAGGATGTCCCGGATACCCGCGCGCATGGCCTGCAGGATGAAGTCCGGGTCCGGTTCGCTGGCGAGGATGACACTGAGCTCAGGGAACCGGACATTCATCACCGTGGCGAGCCTGAGCGATTCCTCCACGGGAACGTCCGGCCCCAGGATAAGAACCTCGGGACGTTCCTGGTTCAGGTGGGCGAACAGGTCGTTGGGATCGGCGGGGAGCAGGCTGGTGAAGAAGGTCTGCACGCCTCCTTGGAGGCCGCCGGCAACGGCCTGGCGGAGGCGGCCGTCAAAGTCGACGTCGGGGGTTATGAGGACGAAGCGGCTCATTTGTAGACGTCCGGCCGGATCATGACGCGCGGTCCGTTGTCCTCGGCATCGAGCGGTTCCCGGCTGAGCCAGATGGACGAGAAGTCGGTCATCTCCGAGGCGAAAACGATCTTAGCTGCGTTGATGTCGTTGACCGCCACGGTGATCATCAGGGAGCCGGTGGGAAGGTTCACGTCGCGAGGATTGGGTTCGGCACCGGCGCTCGCCGAGGGGGCCGGCTTGGCAGCGGTTTCGGGCGCACGCTGCACTGCGGTTACCAGGACCTTGTGGATGGAGAGCTGCGTTGTTTCGTTCTCGGGCTTCGGCTCGATGCCGCCGGACCGCATGGTGATGAAGATGCCCACGTGGTCGCCGGGCTGGAGGCGCCCGCCCACCACGCGCTGCGGCTCGAGCTGGAAGGATACTTCCTGGAGGCCGGCCGGCACCTTGACCGAACCCGACGTCTGGAGATCTTCCGGCGCGACGAGCTTCTCCGCCAGCAACTGTTCGCCCGGGACGAGGTCTGCGGCGGCCACTTTTCCGGCGGATTCGTCGAGGGTGTCCAGCGCGGATTTTGCGACGGCGGTGCCCGGCACCTGTTCCAGTGCCACCGATGCCTTAACGGTGTCTACGGTTGCACCGGCGGGGACGGCTTTGGTGACCACGAGTACGCCCACCGGGTCCAGGTCCTTGACGGCGCGCTGGTCCGCGCCCTGGGCGTACGTGACGACGAGGACCGCCCCGACGATGGCCAGGAGGACTGCCACCACCCCTGCCAACAAACGTGACTTCACTGACTGCTCCTGTGCTTGCGGGAATTGTGGGGGTTCATGAGCTACTTGCTGAGCGCAACGACGGTTGCGCCGTCCGGGTTTATGGGGCCCAGCGTGTAGCCATTGGCCAAGGACACGTACTCAACGAAGGTTCCGATGATTCCGCGGCAAGGTTCCTTGCACTCAAGGCTGGCCGGGACGTCCGGAGTCCGGTTGCGGAAGGTGTAAGGAAGCCCCGAGCTGCCGACCTTCCACCCGGCCACCTTGAACGCGGCGAACGTGGTCAGTCCGTAGATAGCGTTGGTTCCGGTTCCGGTCACTGAATTGAAGATCGGAAGCAAAACGAAGACGTCCTTGCCGGCGTTCATGTCCGCCGCCCAGCCGTTCAGCGTGGCCTCGCAATTTGGCGGCGCATTGTTGCCGGTGTCTCCGCCGGCGGTGCTCTTTGCGACGTCGATGAAGGCGCCGCACTGGCCGGGATCCTGCTTAAGGCCCCCGAAGCCGCCCTCCACGAATGCACCCGATGGCCCGTAATTGCAGTCGACGTTGGCGTTTTTTCCATGCAACTGGAGAAGCTGCATGATGTTCGTGCTGTTGCGGACCTGGCAGATAGACACGGTGATCGGAAAGGGAGTGGTCCCCTTTTCGGGGCTGCCCCACACCACGGTTGAAGGGGCGTTGACTTCGGCTGAGTTCATGCCCAGCACACGGGCGAAGAACAGCGAGACTTCGTTGGGAGTCCTGCCCTTCTCCTGTGCGCCGGCGGTGACGGTGACGGTGCGGGCGGCCTTGTCCAGCGAGGTGGATTTGATGTTGCTGCGGCCGTCGTTGGCGTTGCTGTTGGTGAGGGTGGCTGCCAGGGTTGACGTGTCGGAGCAGTCGGGATCATTAGCGCTCTTCGCGCATTTCTGGGCTATGGCGAGGGCAGCTGCGTCGGCTCCGTTGCGCAGCTGGGTCCGCTCGGCGTACAGCATTCCGACGTCCACAGCGATCGCTCCGAAGCCCAGGAGCACCACCAGCAAGAGGGCGACCAGGACGCTCACGGCGCCGCGTTCGCCGTCGTGCTTTGTCAGCCGCCGCACAGCATGGCTCCCTTGCCGGTCATGGGGAACGGGCCGGCGATGCCGGTCATGGTGGAGAGGGTGTAGCTGATGGTGATGGTCATGCGGTTACCCGGTGCGCAGCTGGTGGTGCCGGTATCGAGGTTCTTGAAGACGATGTTCGTGTCCTTCAGCCGGGCTGAAGGGATACCGCGGTATCTCTCGCCGCCTTGTTGGCATCAGGGATCTTGTTAGAGATGGCCATGACGCGCACGCCTTCGCGGGCGGCTGCGGAGAGGGAGGCCTGGGTGTTGTAGGCCCGGCTGAATTCCATGATGCCCAGGAGCAGCATGACGAGGACAGGCGCCAGGATCGCAAACTCGACCGCAACGGCTCCGCGCTCGGATGCCCTGGACATAGGGGTGCCTTTCAGTTCAGGCCGGTGGGGTGGTGGTGACAGCCAAAGTGGCGGCGGCTTGGGTGCCGCCGCCACTTCGGGTTGACGTGCCGTGGGTGCGTCGGAGGTTGAGCGGGTGGGTTACGGGGCGGCGCAAGCGCCGTCTGCTCCGTCGACACCCGGGACGAAAGCGCCCTGGCCCGACACCTGGCACTGAATGTTGCTGAACGTCTCGTTCAGCGTTCCGCCCAAGAGGCCTACAGCAACGATGATGACGACGGCAATGAGGGCGACCATGATGCCGTATTCGACGGCCGTGGCCCCCTTCTCCTCGTTGCGAAGGCGGATGGCGAGGTTGGTGTAGAGAGAAAGCATGGGGACTCCTGAGCGAGTTCGGGTGGCTGGTCCTGCACCAGCGCTGCCAAAAAAATAGCAAGGACTTCCCCGCTCACTAACGGATCTTTGAGCATCCTGCGCCAAACCTGCCTAAAATGCGCGTTGCCCGCCTATTGCCTGGGGAAATCCAGCGCCTTTCATGCGCAGCCAACGTGATCGTAGCGAGTCACGGCACACAAGAGGACTCCCTCAGCCATGTGGCTGGGGGAGTCCCGATCTTCGGTCACTTGTGGTTTTTCCATGAAGGCCCTGAACGTGCACTCACACGCGCCCAGGGCCTTCTCCCCGGCGCGAGATGCCGCTTCTCGGTGCTGGGTGGCAACGGATTCCTCGGTTCTGGGTGCCGAGGAATCCGGGTCTATTCATCATGGTGGGCAGATCAGCCCAGCAAGTCCATGATGTTGATGGCAGCGGGGCCTAGCAGAACAATGAATAACACTGGGAAGATGAACAGCATTAGCGGAAAGAGGACCTTGACAGGCAGCTTCATCGCCTTCTCTTCGGCCCGTTGCCGGCGCTTGACTCGAGCTTGTTTGGCTTGAGTCCGAAGTACTTTGGCGATGCCGATACCGTATTTGTCGGCCTGTACTACTGCACGCACGAAGCTCCGGAGATCGGGCACTGACGACCTGTCGGCCATTGCTTTGTACGCCTCCTGCCTGGGACGCCCAACCTGCATGTCCTGAAGCGTCCGCATGAGTTCTTGGGCTAGAGGTCCCTCACCGTATTCTGCGGCTCTTGCCATCGCGGCTTCGAAACCAAGACCCGCTTCAACAGAGATCAACATTTGGTCGAGGGTGTTAGGAAGTTCGAGCGCTATCGCTTCCTGACGCTTGACGCCCCTGTTATAGACGAGAAGGTCGGGAACAAAGTAGGCAAGGGCGGTGATAAGGATCGCAATACCGACATTTTGAAGGCTTGGCGAATTCCGGAAGACAAGGATACCGAGGACAGCCCCAACCAGCGCCAGGAGGGGCTTCGCGATGATGAGTTTGTCCAAGGGCATCGATTCGGGGCGCCCAGCTAGGGCCAGCCAGCGGTCCAGCTTCGCCTCATAGCTGCCCGGAGTCAGTCGCTTCGATATCCCCAGCAACATTGGCGGACGCTGGTTAGAAACGGATCCGCTTTGGCTAAAACCCTGCCCAAGATTGGTCTGGACGGCCAGCGCGCCTCGACGGTCCAAGGTGACGAGGACCCAAGTGAAGTAAGCCAACGGCAACACTACCGCTGCAATGATTAGCCACGCGATTGGAGTCATTTCGATTCCCCCTAGAACTTAATCTTTACGGTGCGGCTCATCCAGAATCCGCCGATGATGAACATGACGAGGCTTGCGATCATCATTGCCATGCCGACCGGTCCTTCGACGAAGACATGCATGTATGCCGGGTTGATGACTGTGAGCATGATCGCGACCGCGACCGGCATCGCCATCAGAATTATTGCCGACATTTTGCCCTCTGCGCTCAGCGAACGAACCTGGCCCTTAATCTCGCTGCGCTCACGAATGGTGCCAGCCACCTGTTCGAGAACCTCGGCCAGATCGCCGCCTACCTCTCGGTTAATCTGGATGGCCTGGGCAATCCAACGGAAGTCCTCGCTGTCCATCCGGTCGGCGGTTTCTTCCAAGGCCAGTCGTGCATCCTTGCCGATGCGGGTCTCGTTGACAATGCGTCGCAACTCTTCGGACGTCGGCGCCTCTGATTCGAGACCGGCCGCCTCAATAGACCGCATCACGCTGTGGCCGGCCCTCAGACCCCCAATCAGCATCTGGATAGTATCGATGAGCTGAGCCTCAAACTTGCCGCGTCTTTTGTCCGTGCGGAGCCCGAGGGCCAGGCGGACGAGGAACGGTGTCCCCGCACCGAGAAGGATTCCGACCACTGGATTGGAAAACAGTGTTCCCACCAAACCAGCTAGAAAGGCCGCGACAGTGACCACGACGGTGAAATCTGCTGGAGTCATCTTGACCCCTGCGTTGTACAAGACTTCCCGGTTGTACGGACCTCCGGACTTTCCCAAGGCACTGCCCATACCGTCAACAATTGACTGTGAAACCCTGCTGAATGAGGACTGCTCAGGATTGGCATTAGGCCGCCGTCGTTCTGCCGGAACGACGCCGAACCGGGGTTTGAGAACCACAAAGAACAACAGGAGGATCGCGCCGAAGCAGAGGACTATGGCCGCAACGAAGATGGCTGGAGACTCCATGGCTTACCGCCTCCCCGCCGGCATCGGCATCATCGTGGCCCCAAAGACTGCCGGTGATACAGTGATGCCGAGTTCCGAAAAACGATCCAGGAACCGCGGGCGTATCCCGGTCGACACCGGCCTGCCGAGGAAGCGTCCTTGCGAATCCATCCCCGCGGCGTAGTCGAACAGGAACACGTCCTGAAGTGTGACGATGTCGCCCTCCATTCCCTGCACCTCCGTCACATGGGTCACCCGGCGACTTCCATCACGCAACCTCGTTACCTGAATAATGAGATCGACTGCGGACGAGACTTGTTCGCGAATGGCACGAAGGGGCAAATCCATGCCTGCCATCAGTACCAGGGTTTCCAGACGGGCCACAGCGTCGCGTGGAGAGTTGGCATGCACTGTGGACAACGATCCATCATGGCCAGTGTTCATCGCCTGGAGCATGTCCAATGATTCACCGCTGCGAACCTCCCCCACTATGATCCGGTCCGGGCGCATACGAAGGGAATTTCGGACAAGCTCACGGATGCCGACGGCGCCTTTACCTTCGATGTTGGCTGGCCGACTCTCCAAACGAACTACGTGCTCCTGCTGGAGCTGCAGTTCCACAGCATCCTCGATGGTTACGATCCGGTCTTCCTCAGGGATGAACGAGGAGAGAACGTTCAGCAGCGTGGTCTTTCCGGTGCCAGTTCCGCCGGAGACGATGATGTTCAATCGTGCCCTGACACAGGCACTCAGTAGCTCCGCCATCTCGACGGTTATCGATCCCGACTCAATGAGGTTCCGAACGGTCAGCGGCACGTGGCTGAATTTCCGAATGGTGAGCGATGGTCCGTTCACAGCCAAGGGCGGAATGATCGCGTTGACACGCGAACCGTCCTCTAACCGTGCATCCACCAGCGGGGACGATTCGTCGATGCGGCGGCCTACCTTGGACACGATCCGTTCGATGACCTTCCTCAGGTGGTCGTCGGAGCTGAATTGCGAACCCGTCAGCGTGAGGTGTCCGTTCCGTTCGATGTAGATCTGGTCGAAGCGATTGACCATGATCTCAGTTACTGATGGATCTTCGAGCAGCCGCTGAAGTGGGCCTAAGCCCATCACTTCATCCGCAATTTCGCGGATGAGGCGTCTGCGTTCCTCCGGCGAGAGCGGGACTTGTTCCTCGTCGATGACCGCTGACAGTTCCTCAACAGCGGAAGCCCGGAGCTCCTCCTCGGACGACGAGGACGAGTCGCCAAAGCGTGTTCCCATCCGCTCGAAGAGAGCTAAGGCCGCCCGCTGCTTGAGTCCTGCCAAGGCATCCACAACGGGAGGTGCCGCATGGACGTTCAGCGAGGCTAACGGTGATGCAGAGGGTGTAGGTGCAGGAGCCGTGGGAAATTCTGCTGGCGGCTGCGATATCGGAGGAGTCCCCCCGGGGCCGCCGGCAGGTGGTTCCGAGGCGATGGAAGATAAGTCGTTCTGTGACCTGGAGAGGCGATCTGACAGTCTCACGATACAACCACCCTTCGGTGAAGTTTGTTGTGGGTGGAGGACACCCATTGCGGATCGAAGCGGTCCACCAGCTTCGTGAGGCCTTTCGAGGCCGAGTCCCTCGTGGTGCTTTGCAGCACAGGCACTCCTCGGTTTGTGGAAAATGGAAGTGTCTTTGAACGCGGTACTACGGCGTCAATAGGAACACCAATGGTGGCCTCGACGTCCTGGACGGAGAGCCCGCTCTTTCGATCCGCAAAGTTGAGGACGGTATGCCTGCCTTGAGGCAAAAGTTGCAGCTCCTTCAAGACACTGAAGCACTTGCGCAGGCCGCGGACGCTGGGAACGTCCATCCCGCAGACCCAGACGCCGTCCGTAGCCTGTTCCAGTGTGGCGAGGACGTGCTCGCCCAAGCCCGGGGCAGTGTCGACGACTACGTATTTGAATTCGCTGGCGAGCTGGTTAATCAGTCGGCTAACGTGATCGGCGGTGATGTAGTCAGATTCCGCCGGCGTGCGCGGTGCGCACAGCGCGTAGATACCGGCGGGGTGGACTGTGAGGAATGCCTTGAGGACCATAGAATCCTGGGATGCCACGCCGTGAACGGCCTCGGTGATGCAGTGCTCGGGCTCCAGCAGCAGTCCTGACGCCACATCGCCGAATTGGAGGTCCAAATCGACAATCACCACTCCCATGGGGGCTACTTTCCCCAAGCCGATGGCCAAATTGGTCGCGACCGTAGTCTTGCCGACCCCGCCCTTGGGCGACATGACAGCTATCACCCGGCCACGTTCCTGACCTGGTTCTGCCGCCGGCGCCATACCCCGTCGTCGGCTGGCAGCGGCCAGGCAGGCGCGTTCGAGGAGTACGCGTAGATCGTTGACCACGATTTCCGGCGTGACGACGTCTCGGATCCCGGAATGCATTGCCCTGAGTACCAGGTCCGGTGTGGGTTCAGCGATCATGAGCAGACTGACTTCGGGGTATTGGAGATCGAACACTGTAGCCAGCTTCAGTGCATCATCCGGAGCCACACCCGGCCCGAGAATGAGTACTTCCGGAGGTGCGCCGTTGAGCTGCTTGAACACATCGTCCGGGCCGCCGGACAGGACGTCCGGCGAGAGGGTCTGCATTTCGCCGTGCAATGCGCCCGTGATGGCCTGGCGGACGCGTCCCTCAAAGTCGCGAACCGCAGTGATGGCGACGAACCGGCTCATCAGTACAGCCCTCCGAAAGTTGTCACGGGCGGATCGCTCTTGGTGGACGTGTCTGCCTGCTTGGCGAGCCAGATAGTGCCGAACTCGGCTCCATAGACCAGCTTGGCAGCATCAGCGTCGCTCCTGGCAACGGTGATAAAGGCAGATCCGTTGGGCATTTCGATGCCCTTCTCGGTGGAACCGGAGTTCTTTTCCGTCTGGGGTGCAGCTTTCTGAACGGCGGTTACCAGAACGTCGTGGAACAGCAGGCCGGTGGACTGCTTCCACCCCTTGACCTCAGCCGGAACGTTAGCGCCGGCCGGCATCTCTTCCTCGGACTTGAAAGAGGTGTAGACGGTCACCTTGTCGCCCGCTTCGACCCGACCGCCAAGGATCCGTTCGGGTGCGAGGAGGATGGTAACTTCTTCCAGGCCGTCAGGTACCGGTACCGTACCGGGCAGTAGATCGCGAGGGTCCACGAGCCTGGCCTTGAGGAGCTGCTCACCGGGCTCGAGACCCACTGACGTGATCTTCCCCTTGTAATCGCTCAGGCTTTCGATGGCACCGTCCGGTACGGCGGCCTGGGGGATTGCCTCCAGCTGGACTTTATTGTTCAAATCCTCCGCTTTGGTGCCGGCGGGAATGGACTCTTTGACAACCAATACATTTACGGGTTCGAGACCTTGCGCGGCCCTGTCGTCGGCTCCCTGAACGTATACAACCAGTAGTACGGTTCCGGTGATTGCCAACAGCAGTGCTGCGATGCCTCCCAGTAGGCGTGATTTCACTTCACTAGCTCCTTGTCGATTTCTTGGTGAGACGGGTTCGCATACGGTGCTCAGCGGCTAATCGGAGAGCCAGACTGAAGTTGCTCCGTAATTGGGGGTTCCACCGCTCGTTGACAGGCCCTCTGCGAGGGAAACGTAGCGGGTGAAATAGCCCTGGATGCCGCGGCAGTTGCCGGTGCACGAGGGGGCTGCGGGATCCAGGTTCGTGAGTGCTGGGGTGCCGCCAAATTTGTAACCTGTGATCTGAAATGCGATGAATCCGACCAAACCATAGGTAGCGTGTTGCCCAGTACCGGTCGCTGTGCTGAAGATCGGAATGAGGACGGGGTCTTTCATGAGGCTGGAGATGATCCCCGTGCATTCGCTCGGGAAGTCATTGCCGGGGTCGTTGCCAACCTCCGATTCGGCGATATTGATGTCCGCCGAGCATCCGGTATCCCTGTCCAGCCAACCGAAGCCACCCTCGGCATAGCCGTTTTGCGGGGCGCATCCTGGATAATCCGGGGTGTTTTCGTCGTAACGGAGGAGAATATGGGTCGGGATAGGGTCGCCGGTGAAAGTGCCGGTTGAACTCAGCTCAGCCAGCTGGCTAGGTGTGAGGTACTTTTTGAAAACGCACTGGCTGATGGTCCACGGCAAAGTGGTCGCCTCGGAAGGAGCGCCCCACGACGCCTGGGCAACAGCGTGGATGACGGCGGATTCATTGCCGAGAACCCTGGCGAAGAACAACCCAAAGCTGTCATCCGTGGATCCCGCAGCCT
Source organism: Arthrobacter sp. SPG23 (assembly GCF_000876655.1). Taxonomy (GTDB): domain Bacteria; phylum Actinomycetota; class Actinomycetes; order Actinomycetales; family Micrococcaceae; genus Arthrobacter. The sequence continues at coordinate 214,623 of NZ_JYCN01000022.1, read as the reverse complement.
GGGCATTGGTTTCAACGCGGACTGTCGTGGCGTTGGGCTGCGTCACCGAGAACACCCCGCTGGAAGAGTCGTTGGCGTTGACATCAGCCAATCGGTTGCCTGCGGCTCCCATCGCAGTTGGGCAATTGAGCCCCTTGGCGCAGTCGTTGGCGATGGCCAATGCCGTGGCATCGGCACCGTTCTGAAGTTGTGCCTTCTCTGCATACACCGCTCCCACATCGACCGCCAACGCTGTAAAGCCGAGAAGCACAACCATCGTGAATGCCACGATGACAGCGGCGGCACCACGTTCGCCTTCAGCGTTTTTTCGGGTAATCGCAGATCCGCCCCTCAAACGTCCTGTTAGCCGCCGCATCTCATCACACCTACGCCCTTCAGTGTCATGGGAAAGGGACCAGGCGAGCCGAACCAGCCGGCATCCAGGAAGCCGGACAAGGATGTCAAAGTGACGCTGGTGGTCACCTTGACATCCTTGTCGGCGCCGCAACTGCTGGCATTGTCGGTGACGGTCATACCCAACCCGTCGAGGGATGGTGCGGCTGCCAACGCCGTGCCAGCTACATTCAGCCCTGGCTTGTTGTACTTGATGGCTGCATACCGGGCGCCTTCGCGGGCAGCCTGGGTCAGGGAGTTCTGGACGTTGAACACCCGTCCAAATTCCATGGTTCCAACGAGAATCAAAAGCAGTAGAGGGAGGACTATTGCCATCTCAACGGCTACTGCGCCGCGCTCTTTCTGTTTCGGTTTCAAGACCGTCTCCCGGGACTTCGTTTCCCCACCGGGATCCTGCTCCGCTGAGGGTTCTTCCAATAAGAGCTGAATTGGCTCTGGTGCCGGTCAATCGACCGCCACCAGAGCCAAAGCCAGACGTGCGAATTAGAGCTTGGCGGTGGTGTTATCGAACAGAGTGTCGATGCCGATGCCCAGAAGCCCGGCGCCGACTGCGACGATGATGGCGATGAGCGCAACCATGAGGCCGTACTCCACCATCGTTGCGCCCTTCTCTTCACCTGCGAGGCGGTTCTTGACGCCGGCGACAAAAGCGACGAGGGAGACCATTACTGAGTTCATTTTTCGTGTTCCTTTTGTGAGTGTTGAATTGGTTTCGAGTTCCCCGCTCCCCCCAACAAGGTGTTGCTGGAACTTCGATGCACTAAGGAATACAGGAGTCACAAATAGCCACACAATGAGTGGATGTACTCGTCTTTTAGACATCCAAATCTTCTGCCTACTTGCTGTTACACCGCTTTATCCCGGCCACTCAAGTACGCGACTACTTGGTGTACTCGGAAATGGTTATCGGGAGAAGGCGGCGGGGAGGAGAACCCGCCCGATCTCAGTGCCCCAAAGTACCGCCAGCAGGCACCCTACGAACATGGAAGGGCCGAACGGTATAGCCGTATTCCTTCCCGCAAATCCGCTTGTAACAAGGAGCACACTGGTCACAGCGCCCACAATGAAACCAAGAGCGATACCCAGTACCAAGTGCCCCACTGAGAGGTACCCCAGGTACAAACCAAGTGGTGCCGAGAGCTTCACGTCCCCCATCCCCATTCCGCGGGGAGAAATTAGGGCCAAAATCAGGTAAATCACGAAAGTTACGACGCATCCGATGGCTGCTACGAGCAGGTTGCCACACCGCTGGTTCGTGCCGGCGTCCAAGAGAAGCAGCAGAAGTCCGATTCCGAGCGTGGGAACCACCATCTTGTTGGGCAATAACTTGTGCTCGAGGTCAACCCGGGAGAGCACAAGACCAGCTGCACAGAGAAATAGGAACGCCGGCAGCACCCAGGACCAGCCGAACCGCCAGGCCATCGCCCCAAACAGCGCTGCCGTGGTGACAGAGCCGGTAACAGTACGCCAGCGGACGTTGCCGAGTTCGATGCCGGGCAGCAACCGCCGCGTGGCTGCAAGGGTGGTGGGTGCTGCGGCGAGGCCCAAAAGGGCGCAGGCAGTGACCAACAAAGCAACCGGGGGCATTTCAGTCAACGGGGCACCTAAGCTCGGAGTTGTTCGCGGTCAAAGTGGCCGGACCTGGCAGCATCACCGGCGCAGGCTGGCTACCTAGAGCCTATTTTGACCAGCGGCCTCTGTACCCGCTATTCTTGATAGTCGTTGTGCGTGTCCTTTCTCGATGATGCGTGCCCGCTGAGAATCCGGTTGCAGGATAACTACTCCTCGGGCATATTCGAGACTTCTGGACCACTGGATTCATAGAGCCCTCACCTCTGTTCCGGTAGCGCATAGATAGTAGGTGCACACGCTTACGTGACACCTAAACAAGAACGCCAGAACAAGAACGAGGCAAACACCGTGCGTACGTACACCCCGAAGCCCGGCGATATCAACCGCCAGTGGCACGTCATTGACGCCACCGACGTTGTCCTTGGTCGTCTCGCCAGCCAGACCGCAATCCTGCTGCGCGGCAAGCACAAGGCCACCTTTGCTCCCCACATGGACATGGGCGACTTCGTCATCATCATCAACGCCGAGAAGGTTGCCCTGACCGGCGCCAAGCTCGAACAGAAGCGCGCTTACCGCCACTCCGGCTACCCGGGCGGCCTGACCTCCGTCAACTACGCGGAGCTGCTGGAATCCAACCCGGTCCGCGCCGTGGAGAAGGCCATCAAGGGCATGCTCCCTAAGAACTCCCTCGCTGCACAGCAGCTGGGCAAGCTGAAGGTTTACCGCGGTGCAGAGCACCCGCACGCCGCCCAGCAGCCCAAGACTTTCGAAATTTCCCAGGTCGCCCAGTAGTCCTGGCCACCAAACAACTTATCTATACAAGGAGAACCGTGGCTCAGAACGAAGAGACCACCGAAGCCGTTGAGGCAGAGGAAACCCTGACCAGCTACACCTCGGAAAGCGGAGCTGCTGAAGCTGCTGCGCCGAAGAAGGAGCGCCCGGCACTGACCGTTGCCGGCGCAGCTGTTGGCCGCCGCAAGGAAGCCGTTGCACGCGTTCGCGTTGTGCCGGGCTCCGGCAAGTGGATCATCAACGGCCGCGAGCTGGCGAACTACTTCCCGAACAAGCTGCACCAGCAGGACGTCAACGAGCCCTTCAAGATCCTCGATCTTGACGGCGCTTACGACGTCATTGCCCGCATCCACGGCGGTGGCCCTTCCGGCCAGGCCGGTGCACTGCGTCTCGGCATCGCCCGTTCACTGAATGAGATCGACGTCGAGAACAACCGCGCCACCCTGAAGAAGGCCGGCTACCTCACCCGTGACGCACGCGTCATCGAGCGTAAGAAGGCCGGTCTCAAGAAGGCCCGCAAGGCTCAGCAGTACTCCAAGCGCTAGATCCGCTTGCAGGCGCCTCTGGCGCTTATCGGAAGCCCGTCCCGCCACTCGGCGGGGCGGGCTTCCGATGTTTCAGGAGATGGCAAGCGGACGGGAGAGATCAAACAGGTCCGTGTCCCCGAATCGTTGAGCGTTGAAGTGTTCGCGCACCCAGGCTGTGACTTCGCCAGCGAATCCAGCCTCTGCTGATATATCTGCGCCGTCTCGGCGCGAGATGAAGTACCTCAGCTGGCCTGACGAGATGTACTCCTGGAACTGTTCCAATGTAGGAAACGGTGTCCCCCCGTTGAATCCTCCGACCGGAAGGACTGGCAACTCGGCCGCCAGCTGATAGTTCGCCGCATTCAGCGCTCCGGGAGCGGCAGCTGCCCACCTGCTTCGGCTTGCATGTAGTTTCAGCTCGGCAACAACTGCAGGCTCTGCCGCGTGGCCCAGTGCGGAACCTCGCAGCTCCTGGCTGCTTGCCTCCGGCCATCGGCTGGGATCGGGGGAATCTAGAACCCTAGGACTCCCGGGCACCGCGGCGGATGGCAAGACACCTGAGTGCTGGGAGTTCACGGCTGAAACGGTGAAGGCTGATGGACCAATGAGACATGCGGTGGCTACAGCAATTGCAGTAAACCTACTTACCGCCCGCTTGCGACTGCACAACACTAGTAGTTCGCATGCGATCAGGCAGATTACTAACGCAAGTATCCCCAGAGCTGGTCCGATTCCGCCTGCATTGTTCAAGTATCCAAATGCTATGACGGCTGTGGCCAGCACTGACAAGGTCATGGCAATGCGGAAAGGTAACCATTTGCGGGCTGGCCAAACGAGTTGCCATCCTGTGGCCACAAGTATGGCCACAGGCGGAGCTATGGTGACGAGATAGTAGGGGTGAATGACGCCGTTCATGAAACTAAACGTGACGGCATAGGTCAGGAACCAGCCGCCCGCCAAGAGAATGAGCCCCCGTCGCGGGTCCGAGCGGACAGTACGTCGGACTATGAGTAAGGAGCAAAGCATGGCGGTGATGGCAATGGGCATCAGCCATGACCCCTGCGATCCAAAAGACGGATAGACCATAAGCCGGAGCGTGCCAGGCTTCAGGAGTTCTTGCCCTGCAGTGCCCCCCGCCTCCGCGCCAAGGAGCCGTCCAAGTCCGTTCTGGCGTAGGAGGACCTCCACGAAACTGTTGCCAAAGGATCCACCGGCATATGGCCTATCAGCTGCTCTGGTGGTTTCAGCGGCAGTAACCCACGAACCGGCGACAACAAGCACCACCGTGAGCGCGCCTGCAAGCTGGAGTGAGCGTTTCGACAGACGGCCGGTGCCCGCGTAGAGATATACAAGACCAAGCGCAGGCAAAATGAGGAGAGCCTGGGCTGATTTGGTCAGGAAACCGGCCCCGACAGCGACTGCCGCTAGGAGAATCCACCGCCACCGTCCGTCTTCAGTTGCCCGAAGTACTAGGTAGACAGCCAACGTCAATAGGAAGGTCAGCAGGGCATCCGGATTGTTGTAGCGGAACATGATTGCCGCTGCCGGTGTCAGGAGGAGGACAACTCCAGAAAGAAGTGCGGTGCTGGCTTTGAAATGACGCCTTACAATCAAGTAGGTCAGCGCCACCGTTCCTACGCCCATAAGGGCCTGCGGTACGAGCAGACTCCACGACGACAAACCAAAGAGCCTGACTGACAGAGACGCCACCCAGATGCTCCCTGGGAGCTTGTCCACAGTGATTCCATTACCGCCATCCGATGAACCAAAGAAAAACGCCGTCCAGTTGGACGCCCCGGCCTGTGCGGCGGCAGCATAATAGCCATTGCCCCAACCGTTCAGCGGTAGATTCCAGACGTATAGTGCGGCAGCTACCAAGAGCAAAATGGAAAACCACGCGGTTTCACGACGACTCACACGGCCCCCACCTTCTGTGTCGGCGACTCGCGCCTGCTTTGTCTTCTCAAGGTGAACATACAGCAGCGACCCCGACGGCGTCGGCAGGTCCATCGTCTAAGCTTGACCCGATGTCTAGATTATTTGGAACAGATGGTGTCCGGGGCCTGGCTAACGGCCTGCTCACAGCAGAGCTGGCGATGCAGCTGGCGCAAGCGGCCGCCGTCGTCCTCGGCCACGAACGCAGCACGGACGGCACGCGGCCGCGCGCCGTGGTTGCCCGCGACCCGCGCGCCAGCGGCGAGTTCATCTCGGCGGCGGTCTCGGCGGGACTGTCCAGTTCAGGCATCGACGTCTACGATGCCGGCGTCCTCCCCACTCCTGCCGCTGCCTACCTGGTGGCCGATCTCAACGCCGACTTCGGCGTCATGATCTCCGCCTCCCACAACCCGGCCCCGGACAACGGCATCAAATTCTTCGCCAGGGGCGGCCAGAAGCTCCCTGACGAGGTGGAAGATGCCATCGAGGCGCAGATGGGCAAACATCCTGTCAGGCCCACAGGTAGCGACGTAGGCCGGATCCAGACCTTCTCCGATGCCGAGGACCGCTACATCGTCCACCTGCTGGGGACCCTGCCGCACCGCCTGGACGGGCTGAAGGTCGTCCTGGACTGCGCCCACGGTGCCGCCAGCGGCTGTTCACCGCAGCTGTTCAACGACGCCGGTGCCGAGATCGTGGTCATCGGCGCTGAGCCCGATGGCCTGAACATCAACGACGGCGTGGGCTCAACCCACCTCGGCGCCCTCCAGAAGGCCGTAGTGGAGCACGGCGCCGACCTTGGCATCGCCCACGACGGCGACGCCGACCGGTGCCTTGCCATTGACCACGAAGGCAACGAGGTGGACGGTGACCAGATCATGGCCATCCTCGCCCTGGCGCTGAAGAAATCCGGCAAGCTCAAGGACAACGTCCTGGTGGCCACCGTCATGAGCAACCTCGGCCTGAAGATCGCCCTCCGGAACGCCGGCATCACCATACGCGAGACTGCGGTGGGGGACCGCTACGTTCTTGAGGAAATGCGCGACGGCGGGTACAACCTCGGCGGCGAACAGTCCGGACACGTAATCTTCGCTGACCACGCCACCACCGGCGACGGCCTCCTGACCGGCCTGCAGCTGGCCGCCCAGGTGGCACTCACGGGCAAGTCATTGAAAGAACTCGCCACGGTGATGACCAAGCTTCCGCAGCTCATGATCAACGTCAAGAACGTGGACAAGGCCCGAGCCGGCACCGATGAGGGTGTCCTGGCCGCCGTGGCTGAAGCTTCCGCGGAACTCGGCGAGACCGGCCGGGTGCTCTTGCGGCCGTCCGGAACCGAGGCCTTGGTCCGCGTGATGGTGGAGGCAGCCGACATGCCCACCGCTGAACGTATCTGCAAGCACCTAGCCGCAGTGGTGGAGAATCGACTTTCCAAACCGACGCCCGAAGCCTGACAGGGGAGAAGCCACTTGATATCGCAGGGGACCGATACGCAAAAGGCGCAACATACATACAAGAAACAAGACAAGGGCAACACTCGGTTTATCCTTGGCTCCGTGGCATCCATCGTTGCTTCGGCAGTTGGCTACTGGTGTTTCCTAGTCCTTCCCTTGAGCACCAGCAGGAACTTCGGCTGGGCCAACTTCCGAAACTATTTCGACCATGACCAGTATTCCTATTTGGCCATTGCGGTCAATGTCAGCAGAGGGAACCTGGACAATGTAGAACCGTTCACAGAGACCGGGACCAGCCATTACCCCCGACTTTATTACGTCATCTTGGGACTAACTGTCCGAGCATTCAACGCTGACATCATTGCAACGTGGCAGGTCGTCGGCGTAGCTTTCCAACTGGCCATGGTGATGACCATTAGCTGGCTTTTTATCCGTCTGACAAGCAGGGCGGCACTGGGGATCTTTGGCTTCGTCCCCAGCGTGGTTGGTGTCCTCGCTGCTCTGATCAGTGGTCGGTGGTTCCATCCGCTGGATAACCACGGAGTGCTGTGGGGAACATTCGGAACGATGTTCACTTTGAACGGTGAGGCGGCCGGTATGGCGATAGCCGTCATGGCCGCTTGCCTGCTCGTGGGCTTCACATTTCCCCGGTCCGGGGGCGGCACTGATGTACGGCAATACTCCCATGCTGTCATTGTGGTCGCGGCTGCTGTCGCGATCGGGATGTTGGCCAACGTTCAAACCTACTCGTTCCTCACTGCTGTCTATTTTGTCTCTTATATAGCGGCCACCTTTGGACTAACGAAATTCGGAAACCGCTGGCATGCCATTAGCAGCGCGGCCATACTGTTTGCCGTGCTGCTTGGCGGGACGTTTATCTCCGGAGCCGTGGGACCGTTGGCCGCCCTTGTCGCCGGACTGGCTGGAGCGGTACCTGGGATTCTTCTTCTCATGAGGAGGTATCCCGCCTTGGTGTGGGCGTCGGCTGTGGGGATGGCGGGGGCGGCAGCACCTACGATTGTCGCCACGTTGTCCGGCATTGCTCAGCACGACGACTTCCTCGAATACAGGGAGCTCTCCTCAGAGAATCTAGGGGTTCCATTTCCAATAGGTATCGTTGGCGCTGCCGTGCCTGCCCTGTTCCTAGGGAGGATATTTTGGGCCGGGATCAAACACAACAACAAGGCTTGGCTCTCACTAGCGATCGGCATCGCCGTCGCCTGGCCGGTGGTTGCCACCAACGATCTGTGGGGTGCAAACCAAGAGCCGTACAGGTTTTGGCTGGACAGCTTCATCTTGGCGACGGCGCTTTCGTTTCCGGTTTTGGCCCAGGTACTCGTGACCGATGCCAGCAGCGCAAAATCGGCCCGGCTAGCAGAGACGGCAATCACGGCAGACGGACAAATGCCGTCCATAGTCGCGGGGGAGGACGCCGCGAAGCCGCGCCCGTCCATTCGTCTTGCCAGGTCGCGGTTGCTTGCGAGGGCGGGTGGAATCCTCGTGTGTGGCGTGCTGGCCTGCAGCTTCCTTGACTACATCGGGTTCGCCTTCTTCGTTCACAACCAGGGCACCGCCACTTTCGAAGACGCCCAGGCGGGCGCAATTTCGACGGTCGCTCAGTCCATGCCGGACGGTGACGGGGGCATTATCCTGACAGACCCTTGCATTGACCCGTTCCGACTGAAGGCGGTGACTGGCCTGCCGACGGCTTATTACAACTTGGGGTTGGCTTGGCCAGCCAACGAACCGTCATTCAGGGGTCTACTCGAAGACCGTGAAAAAGGGTCATTGGACCAGCGGCTGGCTGGGCAGGCAGGAGTCGACTACGTGATGATCGACAGCAGCTGCGAGGCAGATTGGCAGCGGCAGGTAAACGGAACAAAGGTTGCCGAAACCGTCTACGACACGGGTGGCTCCGAGGCCGCCGTGACCCTCTGGAAGATTGGCCGGTAGCCAATACCGAGGTAGGAGTCTCCACCCACGCCCCGGCATGCAAAAAAGTGGTCCGCCCCATTCGGAGGCGGACCACTTTTTCGTTGTGCTCAGGAACTACGCCCGGGGGCTGCCGCTCCGGAGTGAGTCGCGGATTTCGGTAAGGAGCGCGATCTGCGGGTCCTCGGCGGCCTCTTCCTTGACCTCGGTACCAATGCCGAGCCGGCGGTTGCGGCGTTCGATCATGTGGTTCATCGGCAGGACCACCACGAAGTAGATGGAGGCGCCCACCAGCAGGAACGAAATGACGGAGGAGATGACGGAGCCATACATGAATCCCTCCCACTGCATCTCTTCAATGCCCTTGGCATTAAACAGGCGGCCGATCAGCGGAGTCAGCAAGCCTTCAACGATTGAGGTGACGACGGCGCCGAACGCCGCACCCATGACCACGGCGACGGCAAGGTCTACGACGTTGCCCTTCATAATGAAATTCTTGAATCCGGTCAACATGGGACCCAGACTAGCGCCGGCTTGTGAACACGGCGTGGAGACAAGGTAATTTTCCGGCGTGTCGCCCCGGACGCCAGGTGCCGTAGACTCGCGTCTGCCGAAGGACGGTGCATGCTCGTGTGGGGACGGGACGGGAATGGTGCAACACCGACTGAAGAAGCATGATTGTACTCTTCACACCACTGATGTTGTCGAGCGTCTGGGACTCCTCGTGCCATCAATCCCGGAGGAGGAAGACAGGCCGGTTCGGCCGGCCGAGTTGGTGGCCTGGATCTCCGTCGAGGTCGACGACGAACCCGAGATCGCCGAGCACCGCTGGCTGGTGGAACTGGACGACGCCGTCGGTCTGCTCGTCCGCCCCGATCACGACGACCTGGCGGACCTGTTGGGTGAGCAGGCCGGTGTCCGTTCGGTCATCCAGCTCGATCGCGAAGTGTTCGCCGTTGACGCGCCCCGGTTGTGTGCCGATGGACTGCGGGCAGCCGTTACGCAGGCCGTCGCTGCTGCCAACAGGAGGGCCCACGATACGCGTGCGGGGCGCCGGCCGGGCACCCCAGCCGGAGACGGCGTCGCCTGGCCCGACACAGCGCCCACGGCTCAGACAACACAGCGGGCACCGACAGTGGAACCTCCCGAAGACGACGACCTGTGCCGGCTGGTCGCCGGGGATGCCAGCAGTGAGGGGCGGAAAGTTCAAATATGGGTCAACCGGAACGGCATCCTCATCCTGCCCGCCGGTACCATCCCGCACGGCCCGCTGGACCAGAGCGAGAACCCGCACTTTCAGCGCGCCACCGTTACGCCAGCCCGTGCGGCCGGCCTGGCACGGCGCCATGCAGGGAGATGGATCCCCTACTCCTCCCTCAGCAAACTCCGGCTGCGCCGGCCCGGGCTCGTGCGGCGCCGGTGGACAGCTACCGTCGTCGAGCAGAGTGGCGCTTCCGTCCCCTTGAGCTGGCGCGGAACCCGTCCACACGCACTGTTGTTCTGGGGATACGTCGTCGCCCGGTGCGGCCTCGGCACGGTAGACGGACTGCCCTAAAGGACGAGCCGGGTAAGTAGGAGCCCTTGGTCGCTTCCAGGATTTCTGGCGATGCGTTGCCCGTGAGCTCTCCTGGGATGCGCCGCCGGGCCCCCAGCCATGCCGAATCCGGCGAAGCCCTACAAATAGCCCGGTGCCGCTTCCAGTCCGAAGTACTCCTCCAGCGTCGCAATGCCCTTGGCTGACATGTCCGTTGCCGCCTCCACCCCGATGAACCGCAGGTGCCAGGACTCGTAGTAGTACCCCGTGATCTCGTGGAGCATCCACGGATAGCGCACCACGAAACCGAACCGGTGGCCGTTGGCCTTGGCCCACACCGCCGCCGGCTGTTCGGCGAAACAGGGCTGGAAGCCGCATGCTCCACCGCCGTCGCCAATGTCGAAAGCCCAGCCGGTCTGGTGCTCCGAGAAGCCAGGCCTGGCCGAGGCGGTGTCCGCTTCGGCCTGCCCGCGGGCCGCTACGTAGCCGTTGTACGTCGCCACCTGTGTGCCGTAGGAGCGGTAACCGCTCGCCAGGGTCATGGTGACGCCGTCCTGCGCTGCCGCGGCGAACATCTGCTCCGCGGCGGCCGCCGTCGTGCTGTTCAGCTGGGCGGCTTCGCCCGAAACTGCCAGGGCGACGCTAGGCTGCACGAGGTCTGCCGGGACGTAGTCGGCGGGGGAGAGCGGACGGTGCTTGTTGACCACCAGCCACGGGCTGGCCGGATCCGTCAGTGAATGCTGTTGGGGCAGCCCGGCCGCGGGCGAGGCGGGCGTCGGTGCGGAAGTGGGAGTCGGCGTCGCCGCCGCACCCGGTTCAGTGGCAGCGGTGGACGTCGCTGGCGCTGCGGTGGATGGCGTTGCAGTCTGCGAGGTCGATGCTGACATTGCAGAAGGGGAGGACGACGACGGCGGCCGGGTTCCGGCGTCGGGCGTACAGGCCGCCAGGGCAGTCAGTCCGGCACCGGCGGCCAGGAGCCTGGCGACAGACCGCCTGCTCGGCGCCGGCGCGGCAGCAGCGGCAGCGGCAGCGGCAGCGGAACAGTTGTGGCACACGTGTGCTAGACCTTCCGCAGCAGCATGCGGCGGATGGAATGGTCCGCTTCCTTGGTGAGCACCAGCTGGGCCCGGCCCCGGGTGGGGAGGACGTTCTCCTCCAGGTTGGGCTCGTTGATGCGCTTCCAGATATCGCGGGCGGTGCTTTCGGCTTCCTCATCGGACAGCGTGGCGTAGCGGTGAAAGTAGGACTCTGGCTGGGCAAAGGCCGTGGTCCGCAGCTTGCGGAACCGGTCCACGTACCATTCCTCGATGTAGGAGGTCTTGGCGTCGACGTAAATGGAGAAGTCGAAGAAATCACTCAGGGCCAGCCCCTGCTTGCCGTCGTGGCGGGGACGGGCGGGGGCCAGGACGTTCAGGCCCTCCACGATCAGCACGTCCGGCCGGCGGACCACCACTTCCTTGCCGGGCACAATGTCATACGTGACGTGGGAGTACCAGGGAGCCCGGACCTCTTCCGCGCCGCCCTTGATCTCACTCACAAAGCGAAGGAGCGCGCGGCGGTCATACGACTCCGGAAAACCCTTGCGCTCCAGGAGGTGCCGGCGCTTCAGCTCGGCCAGGGGATACAGGAAACCGTCGGTGGTGATGAGCTCCACGTTGGGCGTACCCGGCCAGCGGCGGAGCATCTCGCGGAGCACACGGGCGATGGTGGACTTGCCCACGGCCACGGAACCGGCTACGCCGATCACGAAGGGTGTGCGCTGCGTCTGTTCGCCGAGGAACGTAGTGGTGGCGGAGTGCAGCTGGCCCGCGGCCTCCACATACAGGTGAAGCAGCCGTGAGAGCGGCAAATAGACTTCGCGGACTTCCTTCATGTCCAGCGGATCACCGAGCCCTCTGAGACGGACCACGTCCTCTTCATTCAGAGGCTGTTCCATCTGGGCTGCGAGCCGGGACCAGGTCTGCCTGTCCAGCTCCACGAACGGGGAGACACCCTCTCCATTCGCTTCATTGCGTTGCAAAGTCACGTTAGAGATTCTGCCCTCCGCGACGCTGAGAGCGAAATGGAGCACGTCGCATCCGCTGTAACGGGCCCGGCGCCTGCCCCGCCGCGGCTGCAACGGACGTCACTGGACTCCGAGTCCATATAAGCTTGGCTCTATGTGTGGAATCGTAGGATACGTAGGCCATTCATCGGGCCGGGTAAATGGTGGGCACAACGCGTTGAACGTTGTCCTTGAGGGGCTTCGCCGCCTGGAGTACCGGGGTTATGACTCGGCTGGCGTTGCCGTGGTCTCGGACGGAGTCATCTCGTCCCGCAAGAAGTCAGGGAAGCTGAGCAACCTGATCGCGGAACTGGATGAGAAGCCGCTGCCGGATTCCGTCACCGGAATCGGCCACACCCGCTGGGCCACGCACGGCGGGCCGACGGACCAGAACGCGCACCCGCACCTGTCCGACGGCGGCAAGCTGGCCCTGATCCACAACGGCATCATCGAAAACTTCGCCGAACTCAAGCTGGAGCTGCTCGAAAAGGGCGCTGTGTTTGCGTCCGAGACGGACACGGAGGTGGCCGCCGCGCTGATCGGCGACATCTTCCGCAACCAGCTGAACGGCAACGCCGCCAACGGCGGGCTGACGAAAGCCATGCAGCTTGCCTGCCAGCGGCTCGAAGGCGCCTTCACGCTGCTGGCCGTGCACGCGGACCAGCCCGACGTCGTCGTGGCCGCCCGGCGCAACTCGCCGCTCGTGGTGGGCCTGGGTGACGGGGAGAACTTCCTCGGCTCGGACGTCTCCGGCTTCATCGACTACACCCGCCGGGCCGTGGAACTGGGCCAGGACCAGATCGTGACCATCACCGCTGACACGGTGGACATCACGGACTTCTTCGGCGCCCCGGCCCACGGCAAGGAATACCACGTGGACTGGGACCCGTCGTCGGCTGAAAAGGGCGGCTTCCCGTCCTTCATGGAGAAGGAAATCCACGACCAGCCTGACGCCGTGGCCAAGACCCTCCTGGGCCGCTACGACCTGGACGGCAAGCTCACCCTCAACGAGATGCGTATTGACCCGGAGCACCTGAAGGGCATCACCAAGATCATCGTGCTGGCGTGCGGCACGTCCGCGTACGCCGGCCAGGTGGCCAAGTACGCCATTGAGCACTGGTGCCGGATCGCCACGGAGGTGGAGCTCTCCCACGAGTTCCGCTACCGCGACCCGATCGTGGACGAGAACACCCTGGTGGTGTCCATCTCCCAGTCCGGCGAGACCATGGACACCCTGATGGCCGTCCGGTATGCCAAGGAACAGGGCGCCAAGACCCTCTCCATCTGCAACACCAACGGCTCCACCATCCCGCGCGAATCCGACGCCGTGCTCTACACGCACGCCGGTCCGGAGATCGCCGTCGCCTCCACCAAGGCGTTCCTGGCGCAGATCGCCGCCGCGTACCTGCTGGGCCTGTATTTGGCACAGCTGCGCGGCAACAAGTTCCAGGGCGAGATCAAGGACATCCTGGCCGACCTCGGCAAGATCCCGGCGAAGATCCAGGAAATCCTGGACCACGAAGGGGAAATCAAGGATCTGGCCCGCTCCATGGCCGGCGCCAAGTCCGTGCTGTTCCTGGGCCGCCACGTCGGCTTCCCGGTGGCCATGGAAGGCGCACTCAAGCTCAAGGAGCTCGCCTACATCCACGCCGAAGGCTTCGCCGCCGGCGAGCTGAAGCACGGCCCGATCGCGCTGATCGAGGAAGGCCAGCCCGTGTTCGTGGTGGTGCCTTCCCCGCGCGGCCGGAACTCGCTGCACGCCAAGGTGGTCTCCAACATCCAGGAAGTCCGCGCCCGCGGCGCGAAGACCATCGTGATCGCGGAAGAGGGTGACGAGGCCGTCAAGGCCTACGCCGAGCACGTCTTCTACATCCCCGAGACGCCCACGCTGCTGGCGCCCCTGCTGGCCACCGTACCGCTGCAGATCTTCGCCCTCGAACTTGCCACGGCCAAGGGATACGACGTGGACCAGCCACGCAACCTGGCCAAGAGCGTGACCGTAGAATAAGCCGCATGATTGTTGGCATTGGCGTAGACGTCGTAGACATTGAACGGTTCGGCCGGCAGCTGGAACGGACCCCTGGCCTCCGGGACAGGCTGTTTGTCCCTGCCGAGCGCGAACTGAACACCCGCTCCCTGGCCGCGCGCTTTGCGGCCAAGGAAGCCGTGGCCAAAGTTCTGGGCGCCCCGGCCGGCATGAACTGGCAGGACTGCTGGATCGGCCTGGACCAGAACGGCCCCACCGTCCAGGTGAAGGGCACCGTGCTGGCCGTCGCCGAGTCCAAGGGCGTCAAGCGCTGGCACCTGTCCATGAGCCACGACGGCGGCATCGCCACGGCGACCGTCCTCGCGGAAGGGTAAGCGCGCAATCTCCACCTGACGGCCCGCAGCGGACCCAGCACCGATTGGACTGAACCTATGATCAGCGCCTACACCGGCACCCAGATTCGTGAGGCCGAAAAGCCCCTTCTCCGTGCAGGTGCGGGCGCTGTTCTGATGCAGCGCGCAGCCTACGGCCTGGCCAACGCCGTGGTCCGGGAACTCACGGCGCGCGGGCTCCGCCCCTACGGTGCCAGCGTTTCCGTGCTGGTCGGCAAGGGCAACAACGGGGGAGACGGGCTCTTCGCCGCCGCCTTCCTGGCCGCCCGCGGAATGCGTACGACGGCGGTGCTCACCGCAGGCGAGGCCCACCCGGACGGCTTGGCCGCCTTTGAGCGGGCTGGCGGCCGCGCCCTGATCCTCACCGACCACAACGCGGGTGACCTGGCAGCGGCGGCAGCCGGCGCCGACGTCGTGATCGACGCGGTGCTGGGGACCGGCGCCCAAGGCGGGCTCCGCGGCGCAGCGGCCTCCCTCATCGGGAAACTGCGGACCGGGGAACACGGGTTCGTGGTGGCCTGCGACAACCCCAGCGGCGTGAACGCGGACACCGGTGAGGCCTATGACCCGGTTCTTCCGGCCGAC
This sequence comes from Arthrobacter sp. SPG23, assembly GCF_000876655.1. Lineage (GTDB taxonomy): Bacteria > Actinomycetota > Actinomycetes > Actinomycetales > Micrococcaceae > Arthrobacter. Next base: position 199,476 of record NZ_JYCN01000022.1, on the reverse strand, counting down.
CTCACCGTGACGTTCGGCGGAGCGAAGGCCGGACTGCTCGCTGATCCCGGCGCCGACTATGCCGGGCGGGTGGTGGTCATCCCCATCGGCATCGAGGCCGAACTGCCGTTGCCGGTGCTGCGGCGCCTGGAATCCGCCGACCTTTCCCGGCTGCTGCCCCCGCCGGGCCGCCGCTCCCACAAATACACCCGCGGCGTTCTGGGCGTCGTTGCGGGCTCGCAGCAGTACCCGGGGGCTGCCGTCCTCGCCTGCCGCGGCGCCCTCGCGGCCGGAGCCGGAATGGTCCGGTACCTTGGCCCGCCCGAACCGACCCGGCTGGTCCGGCAGGCATGCCCGGAAGTGGTGTGCGGACCGGACAACGTGGCTGACGCGCACGTCCAGGCCTGGCTGGTCGGTTCGGGTATCGCCGATGGCGACGACGAGCAGCTGCAGCGGGTGCGCGACGCCGTCGAGTCGGGACTGCCCGTAGCCGCCGACGCCGGTGCGCTGCCCGCCCTCCCTGACGCCCTGCCTCCGCACGTGGTGCTGACGCCGCACGGCGGCGAACTGGCGCGCATCCTGCAGCGCTACGGAATCGACCTCGGACGGCAGGGCGTGGACGGCGCCACGCTGGACGCCGTGCGCCAGGCCGCTGAACGCACCGGAGCCACAGTGCTGCTCAAGGGCGCCACCACCCTGGTGGCCGCGCCCTACGGCCCGGTTTTCAGCCAGGCTGAAGCTACGCCCTGGATGGCCACCGCCGGCAGCGGCGACGTGCTGGCCGGAGTGCTCGGCTCCCTGCTGGCCCAGCATGCTGACGACGAGGAACGGTTTGACGCCTGCGGGATCTCCGCGGACCAGCGCTGGGCAGCCCTCGGCGCCGTGGCGGCAAGCCTGCACGGCCGTGCAGGCACACTGGCCTCGGGCGGCGGCCCTGTGACCGCCGGTATTATCGCCCAGTCCCTGCCCGAGGTGATGCGCACTTTGTAATCATTCCGCGCAAACTGCGGGGAAAACAATTACTAAACCTACTTACTAGTAGTCTGTCTAGAGATTAATCCGTAACGCACGAGGAGTACACATGGAAGTCTGGCCCGGATCGGCATACCCGCTGGGAGCCACCTTTAACGGAACTGGCACGAACTTTGCGCTGTTCAGCGAAAGGGCTGAAAAGGTGGAACTGTGCCTCTTCGACGATAAGGGCGCGGAGACCCGGATCGAGCTCCTCGAAGTCGACGGCTACGTGTGGCACTGCTACCTGCCCCACATCCAGCCCGGCCAGAAATACGGCTACCGGGTCCACGGACCCTACGATCCCGCATCCGGAAACCGGTTCAACGCGAACAAGCTCCTGCTGGACCCCTACGCGAAAGCCGTGCACGGCCAGATCGACTGGGACCCCGCGCTGTTCTCCTACAACATGGGCGATCCCGATTCCCGTAATGACGCGGATTCCGCCCCGCACATGATGATGGGCGTGGTGATCAACCCGTTCTTCGACTGGGACGGCGACCACAACCCCAGGATTCCGTACCACAAGTCCGTGATCTACGAGGCCCACGTCAAGGGCCTCACCCAGCTGCACCCCGAAGTTCCGGAGGACCAGCGCGGCACCTACGCCGGCGTGGCTCACCCCTCCGTCATCTCCCACCTGCAGAAGCTGGGCGTCACGGCCATCGAACTGATGCCGGTGCACCAGTTCGTCAACGACGGCATCCTGGAAGACAAGGGCCTCAACAACTACTGGGGCTACAACACCATCGGCTTTTTCGCCCCGCACAACACCTACAGCTCCACCGGTGACACCGGCCAGCAGGTCCAGGACTTCAAGGCCATGGTCCGTTCACTGCACCAGGCCGGCATCGAAGTGATCCTCGACGTCGTGTACAACCACACCGCCGAAGGCAACCACCTGGGCCCCACGCTGTCCTTCAAGGGCATCGACAACCCCGCCTACTACCGGCTCATGGACGGCGACGAGAAGCACTACATGGACTACACGGGCACGGGCAACTCGCTCAACGTCCGGCACCCCCACTCCCTGCAGCTCCTGATGGATTCGCTGCGCTACTGGGTGACGGAGATGCACGTGGACGGCTTCCGGTTCGACCTCGCCTCCACCCTGGCCCGCGAATTCTACGACGTGGACAAGCTGTCCACCTTCTTCGAACTCATCCAGCAGGACCCGGTAGTGTCCCAGGTCAAGCTGATCGCCGAGCCGTGGGACGTGGGCCCCGGCGGCTACCAGGTGGGCAACTTCCCGCCGCAGTGGACGGAATGGAACGGAAAATACCGCGACACCGTGCGCGACTTCTGGCGCGGAGAACCGGCCACCCTGGGCGAATTCGCCTCCAGGATCACCGGCTCCGCCGACCTCTACGAGCACTCCGGCCGCCGTCCGGTCGCCTCGATCAACTTCGTCACCGCGCATGACGGCTTCACCCTGGCAGACCTGGTGTCTTACAACGAGAAGCACAACGAGGCCAACGGCGAGGACAACAACGACGGCGAATCCCACAACCGCTCGTGGAACTGCGGCGCTGAGGGCCCCACCGACGACCCCAAGGTCCTGGGCCTCCGTGCCCGGCAGCAGCGCAACTTCATCGCCTCGCTGCTGCTCTCGCAGGGCGTGCCCATGCTGCTTCACGGCGACGAGATGGGCCGCACGCAGCAGGGCAACAACAACGGCTACTGCCAGGATTCCGAGCTGACCTGGATCAACTGGGACAACGTGGACCAGCCCCTGGTGGAATTCACCGCGGCCGTCAACGCCCTCAGGCACAAGCACCCCACGTTCCGCCGGAGCCGCTTCTTTGACGGCAGGCCGGTCCTGCGCGGCGAAGGCGAACGGCTTCCGGACATCGAATGGCTGGACGTGGACGGCTCCACCATGAAGCCCGAAGACTGGGACAGCGGCTTCGGCCGCTCGGTGGGCATGTTCCTCAACGGCGACGGCATCCGTGGCCGCGACGAGCGCGGCCGCCGCATCACCGACGTCAACTTTGTGCTCTACTTCAACGCGCATGACGACGAAGTGAAGTTCACCCTGCCGTCCGACGAGTATGCTCCCGCCTGGGACATCATCATCGACACCGCAGGGCACAACGCCGACACCGAACCCGTGGAAGCCGGCGGTGTCCTGGCCGTCGACGCCAAGTCCCTCGTGGTGCTCCGCGCCCACAGTGTTCCGGAGACCGAGCCGGACCACTCGGTGGCAGCATCCCTCGCGGCGCTGACGCAGACCGCCACCAGCGAGACGGCGGCGCTGACCTCACCGGCCATCGCCGAGCCCGCCCAGGCTACGAGGGCAAGGTCGAAGGGCAAGGCGGATTCATGAGGACGCCGGTCTCCACGTACCGTCTGCAGATCCGCCCGTCCTTCACGCTGCAGGACGCCGCCGCCGAGGTCCCCTACCTGAAGTCGCTGGGCGTGGACTGGATCTACCTGTCCCCGATCCTGACGGCGGAAAAGGGGTCGGACCACGGCTACGATGTCACGGACCCCTCCACGGTGGACCCGGACCGCGGCGGCCCCGAGGGCCTCGAAGCGGTGTCCCGCGCGGCCCGCGCCGCCGGCATGGGCGTCCTCGTGGACATTGTGCCCAACCATGTCGGCGTGGCGTCGCCGTACCAGAATCCCTGGTGGTGGTCGTTGCTGAAGGAAGGCCGGAAGTCCCCTTACGCAGAAGCGTTCGACGTCGACTGGGACTTCGGCGGCGGACGCGTCCGGCTGCCCGTGCTGGGGAGCGACGACGACCTGGACAAGCTGGAAATCCGCGACGGCGAACTCCGCTATTACGACCACCGGTTCCCGCTGGCCGAAGGAAGCTTCACCGAGGGGGATGACCCCCGTGACGTCCACGCCCGCCAGAACTACGAACTGGTGGGCTGGCGCCGCGCGGACACGGACCTCAACTACCGCCGCTTCTTCGCCGTGAATACGCTGGCGGGCGTCCGGGTGGAAGTCCCCCGGGTGTTCGACGAAGCCCATGCCGAAGTGGTCCGCTGGTTCCGCGAGGGGCTGGCGGACGGGCTCCGGATCGACCACCCGGACGGGCTGGCCGACCCGGAGGGCTACCTCCGGCGGCTCCGCGAAGTGACCGGCGGCAGCTACCTGCTGATCGAGAAGATCCTGGAGCCGGGGGAGGAGCTGCCCGCTTCCTTCGATTGCGAAGGGACCACCGGCTACGACGCGCTGGCGGACGTGGACCGCCTCTTCGTCGACGCCTCGGCGCAGAAAGCCCTGGACCAGCTCGACGGCAGGCTCCGCGGCGGAGAACCCGCAGACTATGAGGAAATGATCCGCGGAACCAAACGCCGGATCACCGACGGCATCCTGCACTCCGAGGTCCTCAGGCTGGCGCGGCTTGTTCCGGCCGGGACGGACCTCGACGGGGCCGGGGTGGACGGCGGCCACGCCGCTGACGCGATCTCCGAGATCATTGCCTCCTTCCCCGTGTACCGGACCTACCTCCCGTATGGCGAGGACGTCCTCAAGGAAGCCTGCGGCCTCGCGGCCCGGAACCGCCCGGACCTCGCTGCGGCCATTGAAGTGCTGCAGCCGCTGCTGCTGGATTCCGGCTCGGCGCTGGCACAGCGGTTCCAGCAGACCTCCGGCATGGTGATGGCCAAGGGCGTGGAGGACACTGCTTTCTTCCGCTATACCCGGCTGGGCACCCTGACGGAGGTGGGCGCCGATCCCACCGAGTTCGCCCTCGACCCGGCCGAGTTCCACCGGCGGATGGCGCGGCGGGAAGCCAACCTGCCGTTGTCCATGACCACGCTGAGCACGCATGACACCAAGCGCAGCGAGGACACCCGCGCCCGGATCTCCGTGATTTCGGAGTTCGTGGCGGAATGGGACAAGGTCCTGGCCAAACTGCAGGAACTTGCACCGCTGCCCGACGGTCCGCTGGCAAGCCTTCTGTGGCAGGCCATCGCCGGCGCATGGCCTGCCTCCCGGGAGCGGCTCCAGCAGTACGCCACCAAGGCCGCCCGCGAGGCCGGAAATTCGACCGACTGGCTGGACCCCAACGAAGCGTTCGAACAGAAGCTGGCTGCCGCCGTCGACTCCGCGTTCGACGACCCGGAGGTCCGTGCGGAACTGGAGGCCTTCGTGGCGCTCCTGGAACCGTACGGCGCGGCAAACGCGCTGTCCGCCAAACTGGTGCAGCTGACCATGCCGGGCGTTCCGGATGTGTACCAGGGCACCGAGTTCTGGGACCGTTCGCTGACGGATCCGGACAACCGCCGTGCTGTGGACTTTGCCGCGCGGCGGAACGCGCTGGGTGAACTCGACTCCGGCGTGCGTCCGGCGTCGTACCAGGATGACGCCGCCAAGCTGCTGGTGACCTCGCGGGCGCTCAGGCTCCGGCGTGACCGGCCCGAGCTCTTCACCGGCTACACGGTGATCCCTTCCACGGGCCCGGCGGCGGCGCACCTGGTGGCGTTCAGCAGGGGGGCCGGCGAGTCTGCTGGAGCCCTCACGCTGGCCACCAGGCTGCCGCGCCGGCTGGAGCAGTCCGGCGGCTGGCAGGACACCACGGTGGCGCTGCCGGCGGCCATGACAGATGAGCTCACCGGTAGCAGCTTCGGGCCCGGGCCGGTGTCCGTTGCGGACATCCTGGCCAGCTACCCCGTTGCCCTGCTGGTACCCACGAATGGATTGGAGAACCACGCATGATGCCCGCCGCACGCGGAAGCGGACGCTTCGACATCTGGGCTCCGGACGTCACAGCCATCACTTTGCTGGCAGACGGCGTTGAATACCCCATGAGCCAACGCGGTGAGGGCTGGTGGACGGCGCCCGGTGCCCCGGCGGAGGGGGAGGTCTACTACGGCTACCTGCCCGGCAGCGACACCACCCCGTTGCCGGATCCCCGGTCCCGCCGCCAGCCGGAGGGGGTCCACTCCCTGTCCCGCACCTTTGATCCCTCCGCCCATGAGTGGGCGGACGGAAACTGGGCGGGCAGGGAGCTGCAGGGCGCCGTCATCTATGAACTGCACATCGGCACCTTCACTCCCGAGGGCACCCTGGAAGCCGCCGCCGGAAAGCTGAGCTACCTCAAGGACCTCGGCGTCGACTTCGTGGAACTCCTGCCCGTCAACGGCTTCAACGGCACCCACAACTGGGGCTACGACGGAGTGCTCTGGTACACCGTCCATGAGGGCTACGGCGGCCCCGCAGCCTACCAGCGCTTCGTGGACGCAGCCCACGGCGCAGGCCTGGGCGTCATCCAGGACGTGGTGTACAACCACCTCGGTCCCAGCGGGAACTATCTGCCGCGGTTTGGGCCCTACCTGAAGTCCGGCGAAGGGAACACCTGGGGCGACTCGGTCAACCTGGACGGGCACGGATCCGACGAGGTCCGCCGCTACATCCTGGACAACGCGACCATGTGGCTGCGGGACTACCACGTCGACGGCCTGCGGATCGACGCAGTGCATGCCTTCAAGGACGAGCGCGCGGTCCATCTCCTGGAGGAGTTCGGCGCCCTGGGCGACACCGTGGCCGCGGAAACAGGCCGGCCGATCACGATGATCGCTGAGTCGGACCTCAACAACCCCCGCCTGCTGTACCCCCGCGACGTCAACGGGTACGGGCTGGAGGGCCAGTGGAGCGACGACTTCCACCACGCCGTCCACGTGAACATCAGCGGCGAGACGGAGGGCTACTACAGCGACTTCGATTCGCTGGGCGCCCTGGCCAAGGTCCTGCGCGACGGCTTCTTCCACGACGGCAGCTACTCCAGCTTCCGCGGCCGGCACCATGGACGGCCCATCAACACCGGGCTGGTGCACCCCGCCGCCCTGGTGGTGTGCAGCCAGAACCATGACCAGATCGGCAACCGGGCCACCGGCGACAGGCTCTCCCAGTCGCTGGCCTACGGGCAGCTGGCCCTGGCTGCTGTCCTCACGCTGACGTCCCCGTTCACGCCCATGCTCTTCATGGGGGAGGAATACGGCGCCACCACGCCGTGGCAGTTCTTCACCTCCCACCCCGAGCCGGAGCTGGGCAAGGCGACGGCGGAAGGGCGCATCAAGGAGTTCGAGCGCATGGGGTGGGATCCCGCCGTCGTGCCCGATCCCCAGGACCCCGAGACCTTCAGCCGTTCGAAACTGAACTGGGCCGAAGCCGCCGAGGGTAACCACGCGCGGCTCCTGGACCTCTACCGGGCCCTCACGGCGCTCCGCCGATCCACCCCGGAACTCGCCGGCCTCGGGTTCACGGACACTGCGGTGGAATACAGCGAAGAGGACAGGTGGCTGCGGTTCCGGCGCGGAGACGTGCACGTGGCACTGAACTTCTCCGAACAGGCGGTCAAGCTCGAGGACGCCGCCGGCACGCTGCTGCTCTCCACCGACGAGGCCACAGTGCCCGACGGCGGTTCGCTGATGCTGGCTCCTTGGAGTGCTGCCATTCTGAAGGCTTAACTTCAGCCTCTGTCCTTACGCCGCGGGCTGTTTGTGTCAGCCCGCGGCGTAACACCGGATTTGTTGGCTGTTGTGTGCATCACAGCTGGCAGGATTGCAGGCATGACTTATTCTGCAGCGGACAACCGCTATGAATCCATGCCCTACCGCCGCGTCGGACGCAGCGGGCTCAAACTTCCGGCCATCTCACTTGGCCTCTGGCACAACTTCGGCGATGACAAGCGCTTCGAAGAGCAGCGCGCCATCCTTCGCCGCGCCTTCGATCTCGGCGTCAACCACTTTGACCTGGCCAACAACTACGGCCCGCCGGACGGATCCGCGGAAACCAATTTCGGCCGCCACCTGCAGGACGATTTCAAGCCGTACCGCGACGAACTGGTCATCTCCACCAAGGCCGGCTACTACATGTGGCCCGGTCCGTACGGCGAGTGGGGCTCCCGCAAATACCTGATCTCCAGCCTGGACCAGTCGCTGCAGCGCATGGGCCTGGACTACGTGGACATCTTCTACAGCCACCGCCCCGATCCGGAAACGCCCATGGAGGAGACCATGGGGGCGCTGGACTACGCCGTGCGCTCCGGCAAAGCCCTGTACGCGGGCATTTCCTCCTACACGCCCGAACAGACGCTCGAGGCCGCCCGGATCCTGAAAGACCTCGGCACCCCGCTGCTCATCCACCAGCCCAGCTACTCCATGCTGAACCGCTGGACCGAGGACGGTGCGCCCAACCTCTATGAGGCACTGGACCAGGTGGGCGCAGGTTCCATTGCGTTCTCCCCGCTCGCCCAGGGCATGCTGACGGACCGCTACCTGAACGGGGTTCCGGCCGATTCACGCGCCGCCAAGGAACGGTTCCTGTCCGAGTCGGCGCTCACCGAGGACAAGCTGGACCGGGTCCGCGGGCTCAACAAGATCGCCGGCGGCCGCGGGCAGTCGCTCGCGCAGATGGCCATCGCCTGGATCCTCCGCGACCAGCCCAAGGGTTCGCCCGTAACATCCGCGCTGGTCGGGGCGTCCAGCGTGAAGCAGCTGGAGGACACGTTGTCCGCCGTCAACAACCTGGCGTTCTCGCAGGAGGAGCTGAAAGCGATCGACGAGTTCGCCGTCGAATCCGACATCAACCTCTGGGCCCAGAAGTAGCCTGCGCGTAAAGGTGGCCGCCGCGTAACAGAGCGGCGTAATAGAGCCGCCGGGGCCAACCGGGAACAACTCCGGCCCCGGCGGCGTTGGCTACAATGCAAGGGCGCCCAATGGCGCCGTGCCCATCAGCCGCCGTCGCACATCAGAGTGCAGCCGCGCGGGGCAGTGAAGTTTGTTCTCAAAGGAGTTCCGTGTCTTCAAATCCGATTCGTGTCGCCATCGTCGGTGTGGGTAACTGCGCCGCTTCCCTGGTCCAGGGTGTCCACTACTACCGGGATGCCAACCCCAAGGCCACGATCCCCGGTCTGATGCACGTGGAGTTCGGTAAGTACCACGTCAACGATGTTCACTTCGTTGCAGCCTTCGATGTTGACGGCAAGAAGGTCGGCGTTGACCTGGCCGACGCCATCCTGGCCAGCGAAAACAACACCATCAAGATCTCCGACGTTCCGCCCACCGGTGTGACCGTCCAGCGCGGCCCCACCCTGGACGGCCTCGGGAAGTACTACCTCGAGACCATCGAGCAGTCCCCGGAAGAGCCGGTCGATGTTGTCCAGGCCCTGAAGGACGCCAAGGTTGACGTCATGGTCTGCTACCTGCCCGTTGGCTCGCAGGAAGCCGCCGAATTCTACGCACAGGCCGCAATCGACGCCGGAGTCGCGTTCGTCAACGCCCTGCCGGTGTTCATCGCCGGGACCAAGGAGTGGGCGGACAAGTTCACCGCCGCCGGTGTCCCGATCGTGGGCGACGACATCAAGAGCCAGATCGGTGCCACCATCACGCACCGCGTCATGGCCAAGCTCTTCGAAGACCGCGGCGTCACGCTGGACCGCACCTACCAGCTCAACGTCGGCGGCAACATGGACTTCAAGAACATGCTGGAGCGCGACCGCCTGGAATCCAAGAAGATCTCCAAGACCCAGGCCGTCACCTCCAACGTCGAAGCCGAACTGGCCGCCAAGGACGTGCACATCGGCCCGTCCGACTACGTTCAGTGGCTGGACGACCGCAAGTGGGCCTTCGTCCGCCTCGAAGGACGCAACTTCGGCGACGCCCCGGTTTCTTTGGAGTACAAGCTCGAAGTGTGGGACTCGCCCAACTCCGCCGGCGTGATCATCGACGCCATCCGTGCCGCCAAGATCGGCCTGGACCGCGGCATCGGCGGCCCGCTGCTCTCCGCCTCGAGCTACTTCATGAAGTCCCCGCCGGAGCAGTTCAACGACGACCTCGCCCGTGAAAAGGTTGAGGCCTTCATCCGCGGAGACCTGGAGCGCTAAGCGACTCCTTAACCCCGGTTGCCCTATCACTTACGGTGCTCAAACCCTTGTTTTGACCGCCCTAACTGATAGGGCAACCGGTGGTCAACGCCCCTGGAGCGCGAGCCGAACCTTGCACGCCGCCCTTCGGAAATCGTCTGCGAGATCGTTCGCGTTGAACTTGAAATACCGCCAGCCCGCCGAGTTGAACGCTTCGTCTCGGCGATTGTCGCGGGTCTGCTGTTCGCGCGAGAGGTGGTGGCCGCCGTCGTACTGAATTGCCACCCGCTGTTTGCGATAGCCGAGGTCGGCGGCGGGTGAATATGGATCCTGCGGGATTATCTGCACCTGCAACTCCGGCTCCGGCAGGCCGATGGCGGTCAATGCCAGTCGCAGAAGCGTCTCAGGCGCGGAGTCGGCCCCCGGTCGAATCAGTTCCGCAGCCTTGCGCGCCTTCACGATGCCTTTGAGCTTCGGGTGACGCGCCATCATTGCGTGCAATTGCGGAAGCGTTGCCCACGGCTCCCTTCGGCCCTCGAGCTCCGGGCGCGGCCGTCTGACCAGCTGATCACCCACGGCCACGAGGTCTTCAAGGGGCAGCGGCCTGGCAAGGTCAAGCCAGGTTCGTGCGGGAGTTGAGATGCGGATGCCGTCCATCACCATCACTTCGTCCTCAAAAGCCAGGACTGTATGCCCGACCACGCCCGCGCGCCGCACCGGCGGAAGCGCTTTCGGTTTACTCAAATGCAGTTCGCGGCAGCCGCGGTACCAGGGTGGTAGCCATAGTCCAAGCAGCGTTGCGGCCGTCAAATGGGATATCCACGCGCCCGGAGTCGCCGCCGAGAGCGCCCGTGCCAGGCCGCGCAGTTCAAATTCCCAGCCGGTTGGCAGGTAGAGCAGTCGCCCCGCCGTTGCGAGGTCGGATGAACGGAGCCGGGCGGCGCTGAGGCTGGCGGCCCGCGCTTCGTGGACCGTGAACGGGGCGGCGGACAAGTGGGCCGGGAGTGGCGCGGGAGGTCGCATGCGCCCCATTGTTGCCCGAATCCCCGGGGGCCGCAGAAGTTATCCACACCTCCCGTTTCGCTTTCACTCTCAGTCCCCAACAGGCCGGAATGGCAGCCACAAGTGATAGCTCAACGGAAGAGAGCGTCTAGAAGAGGCCGACTGGCTTGCCGGTGTCGTCCACGTCCATCCGCAGGGCTGCCGGGACCTTGGGCAGGCCCGGCATCGTCATCACCGCTCCGGTCAGCGCCACGATGAAGCCGGCGCCGGTCTTGGGGATGAGGTCCCGTACGTGGACCGTGAAGCCTTTCGGCGCACCCAGGCGGGTGGCGTCATCGCTGAAGGAATACTGCGTCTTGGCCATGCACACGGGCATGCCTGCCCAGCCGTTCTTCTCGATTTCGGCAAGGCGCTTGAGCGCGGGAACGGAGAAGTCCACGCCGTCGGCCCCGTACATTTCCTGCACGATGGTGCGGATCTTGTCCTCCACAGACAACTCCAGCGGATACAGGTGCCGGAAGCGGTGCGGTGCCTCGAGCGCTGCGAGCACTTTGGCCGCGAGATCGTCACCCCCGTCCCCGCCGCCGCCCCTGCCCCATACGTCGGCCACGGCCGCCTGCACCCCTTCGCCGGCGCACCATTCCAGCAGCCAGTCCAGCTCTTCCTGAGTATCCGTGGCGAATTTGTTGACCGCCACCACGGGAGTGATCCCGAACTTTTCCACATTGAGGATGTGCCGCCTGAGGTTGGCGGTTCCGGATGCCAGCGCCTCCACGCTGGGTTCCTTCAGCCGGTCCTTGGCCACGCCGCCGTGCATCTTCAGCGCCCGCACCGTGGCCACCAGTACGACGGCGGACGGCGCCACGTCTGCCACCCTCGCCTTGATGTCCATGAACTTTTCGGCCCCCAGATCGGCGCCGAAGCCGGCCTCGGTGACCACGATGTCCGCGAGCCGGCGGGCGGTCTGGGTGGCGATCAGCGAGTTGCAGCCGTGCGCGATGTTGGCAAACGGGCCGCCGTGCACCAGGGCTGGGGTGCCGGCGATGGTCTGCACGAGGTTGGGCTTGATCGCATCCCTGAGCAGCATGGTCAGTGCGCCCTGGACGCCGAGGTCCGCCACCGTGACGGGTTCGCGGTCATAGGTGTAGCCGAAGGTGATGCGGCCCAGCCGGGCGCGCAGATCGGCTATGTCCGTGGCCAGGCAGAACACGGCCATGATCTCCGAGGCCACCGTGATGTCGAAGCCGTCCTGCCGGGGGACGCCCTGGGCAGGTCCGCCGAGGCCGATCACCACTTCGCGGAGCGAGCGGTCGTTCATGTCCAGGACCCGCTTGAACGTCATCCTGCGGGGATCGATGTTGAGTTCGTTGCCCTGGAAAATATGGTTGTCCACCAGGGCCATGAGTGCGTTGTTCGCCGAGGTGATGGCGTGGAAGTCGCCGGTGAAGTGCAGGTTGATTTCCTCCATGGGCAGCACCTGGGAGTAGCCCCCTCCGGTGGCCCCGCCTTTCATGCCCAGGACGGGGCCCAGGGACGGCTCGCGCAGCGCAATCATCACCTTCCGGCCCGCCCGGGCCAGGGAATCCGCCAGGCCCACCGTGGTAGTGGACTTCCCCTCGCCCGCCGGAGTGGGGGACATCGCCGAGACGAGCACCACCTTGCCCGGCGGGCGGTCCGGTGCCCCTTCCGCAGCCACAAGCTTCGCCGGATCGATCTTGGCCTTGTACCGGCCATAGAGTTCCAGGGCGTCGGCGTTGATGCCTGCCGCGGCGGCGATGTCGCCGATGGGCCGCATGGTGGCGCGCTGGGCGATTTCCAGGTCACTCATGACGTTGTTGTCAGACATCGTTGTCCTTCAGTTCGTGGCTTCAGGGAAAACCGGTCGGGGGTCCCGCCCGGCGCTACCCGGCTTGAGGCGTGTGGCCCACCGGAATTCTGTGACTGTCAATGTACTGGTCGACGGCGGCATGGTAGCTTTCCAGCGTGATCGCGGCGGTCCGCTGCCAGCCGAAGCCCTGGGCGTGCAGGGCCGCAGCCCTCCCCATGTCCCCGCGGGTGGCGGGGTCGTCGTAGAGCGCCTCCAGGACGTCGGCCCAGTCTGCGGCCTTGTGGCCGTCCACCAGCAGCCCGGTCCTGCCCTCGAAAATGGCCCGGGACAGTCCGCCCACCCTGGTTGCCACCACGGGTGTGCCGCATGCCTGGGCTTCCAGCGCCACCAGGCCGAAGGATTCGCTGTAGGACGGCATCACCACGACGTCGGCGGAGCGGAACCAGCCGGCCAGCGCCGGGGCGTTCACCGGCGGATGGTGCGTGACGACGTCGTCCATTCCGGCCGCGCTGATCAGCGACTTCAGGTCGAAGTCCTTGGCCCCGCTCAGGGCGCCCAGGATGGTCACCTGGAGGTCGATGTCCGGGCGGCGCGAGCGGAGCAGGGCAGCCGCTTTGACGAGGACCTGCGGGCCCTTGAGCCGTTGGATCCGTCCGGCGAACAGCAGGTGGAACTTGCCGGCGGGCACTCCGAGCTGTGCCCGCGAGCGGGTCCGGAACGCCGGCGTGAACACCGTCAGGTCCACACCCGGGGGAGCCACGTCGATGTGGTCGAAGTCGGCGTCGTAGTGCGACACGAGTTCCGCGGCTTCGGCCGGGGTGTTTGCGATCAGCCGGGTGGCGCCGTCGACGATCCGGTGTTCGCCGTCCTCGCGCCGCCGGGGTTCGGGTTTCTCACCGGACTGCAGCAGGAGGTTCTTGACCTTGGCCATGGTGTGCATGGTGTGCACCAGCGGCACGCCCCACAGCCGCGAAAGCTCCAGCCCGGCCACGCCGGAGACCCAGTAGTGCGAATGGATGAGGTCGTACCGGCCGTGCGGCTGGCGCTGCCGGATGCGCTCAATTTCCGCCACCATGCTGTGCAGCAGCTCCGGAAGCTCCTCTTTGGGCAGCTTCCGCGGCGGTCCGGAGATCACGTTGTGGACGCACACGCCGGGATCCGGGTGTTCGACGGCGGGCTGCCCCGACGACGTGGACCGGGTGAAGATTTCCACCTCGACGCCGCTGGCGGCCAGTGCCGAGGCCAGCGCCCGCACGTACACGTTCATGCCGCCGGCGTCGCCGGAACCGGGCTGTTCCATGGGCGAGGTGTGCAGGGAAAGGAACGCGACACGGCGGATCAGAGTCACGGCTCTCCCTTCGGCTGGCGGTACTGCATCCGATAAAACACTACTCCTGAAGTGCCCCGGCCTTCACAGTGTCCCGATCACCGTCCCGAACAGTGTCCCGAGCACCGGGAGCCCTCCTGCTAACGTGGCGGCTGTGAGCGCAACCGCAGACGCAACCGCAGATTCAAACAGGCACCCTTCCGGCGTCGACATCCGCCCCGCCACGGCAGCCGACTGGCCCGGTATGTGGGCCATCCTGGAACCGGTCATCCGGGCCGGCGACACCTTCACCTGGGACCGCGGCACCACGGAGGACGAGGCCCGGAACCGCTGGTTCAAGGACGCCCCCGGCCAGGCATTCGTGGCCGTGCAGGACGGGGCGGTGCTGGGGACCGGAGAGCTGCACGCCAACCAGGGCGGGGGAGGGAACCATGTGGCCAATGCCGGCTACATGGTCCACCCGGACCACGCCGGCAAAGGGCTGGCCAAGGCGCTCTGCGCCTACTCGCTGGACGCGGCCCGGGCGGCAGGCTTCCGTGCCATGCAGTTCAACGCCGTGGTGGAGAGCAACGTCCGGGCGGTGGCAGCCTGGCAGGCCATGGGCTTCGAGGTGCTGGCCACCATCCCGGAAGCCTTCAACCATCCGACGCTGGGCTATGTGGGCCTGAAGGTGATGTACCGCAAGCTGTAGCGGCCGGCATCAGTACCCGTTGGAGTCAGGCCCCGCCGCGCCACAGCAGCCCCAGCGCCGGAAACGCCGCTTCATAGCCAGCCAGCAGGTTGCCGGCCAGCTCCTCGGAACCAATTAGCGGGTGGAGCGCGAACGCCCGAAGAGCGTCCCCGCGCCGTCCGTTCACCGCCGCGGAAACCGTGAGCCGTTCCACCTCCTTGACCCGCTGCATGAGGGCAAGTTGAGCGTCTCCCGGCCGCTCCTGCGGCAGCGGCACCGCGCCGTCGGGCGTCACCACGCAGGGAACCTCGACGACGGCGTCCGCCGGCAGCCCGGGAACCGCACCTGCGTTTGGGGTGTTGAGGATGAGCTCCGTGCCCCCGGATCCCGCGTCCCCGGCAGCCGTAGCCCCTGCCAGGGCCCGCATCACGCCAAGGGCAACGCGTTCGTAGCCGCCGCCGGCGAGGTCTTCCTCGTCCCGCTGTTCGCCGCCGGCGCGTGCCTCGGCCAGGTAGCCCTCCTCGCGGGAACGGCGGGCTGCGTCCCACAGATCGTAGGCGCGGGGCCCGGCCGCGGCCAGCGCCGGGTACAGCCCGGACTGCTGGTCGTGGATCGATTCGCCGCGTGTCTGCCGCATCGCGCGGATGGCGCCGACGGCCCGTTCGGTGTCGTAGTAGTAATAGAGGTACTCGTTGGGCAGGCAGCCCAGTGCCTGGAGGAACGGCTGCGGGAAGAGCCGTCCCTCCTCGAAGCCGGACAGGGCCTGTGCGTCCGCCAGCAGTCCGGGCAGCAGGTCCTTGCCACCCGACTCCAGCCGGTACAGCCAGCCCAGGTGGTTGAGCCCGTAGTAGCCCACGCCGTCGAGCCTTCCCTCAGGCAGGGCGGCGCCGGCCGCCCGGGCCGCCCGGTGGACCAGGCCGCCCGCAGAATCGCAGATTCCGATCACCCTCTTTCCCAGCACGGGCACCAGTGCCTCGGTGACTATTCCGGCCGGGTTAGTGAAGTTGACCAGCCACGCCTCAGGGCACCGCTGCTTCATTTCGCGGGCCAACGCCAGCATCCCGGGGACGGATCTCAGGGCGTAGGAGAGCCCGCCGGCGCCGGTGGTCTCCTGGCCCAGCAGGCCCAGACCGAGGGCCACGCGTTCGTCGGCGGTGCGGCCCGCTGTTCCGCCGGGGCGGATGGCAGCGAACACCATGTCGGTGCCGTCGAGCCCGTCGGGCAGGGAAGTGGTGGTGCTGACGGCAGGGCCGCGTTCACCACCGGAAGGAGCCATCGATGCCAGGACGGCCTTGATGGCATCCAGCCGCAGGGGATCGACGTCGTAGAGCACAAGCTCGTGCACCAGCCCCGCGAAGGGGCCGGAGGTGAGCGCCCGGAACACGAGCGGGACACGGAACCCGCCGCCACCGGCAATCATGAGCCGCATACCTCGCAGTCTATTCTGCTGCGGCGGGCCACTCACGGGGACCCGCGCCGAGCCCGCGCCGAGCACCTGGCGCGCCCCGCGGCGGGGCCCTTTGCAGGGGTGGCGCGAGGGCGTAGTCTGCCGAACATGGACGCGATACCAGAGCGCCGGTTCGATCCGCTCTCCGCCGTCCGCACTCCCGCGGACGGGAGCTTCGACCTGCTCCTGACGGGGACGGTTTTCCAGGACATCATCTTCACCGGGCTGCCCCACGCGCCGGAGCCGGGCACGGAGATCTGGAGCGAGGGAATGGGCAGCTGCCCGGGCGGGGTGGCCAACCAGGCCATTGCCGCCGCGCGCCTGGGACTGCGGACCGGGCTGGCGGCCGCCTTCGGCGACGACGGCTACGGCGACTACAACTGGAAGATCCTGGCCGCCCAGGAGCATGTGGACCTGTCCCTCTCCAAGCGGGTCCCCGGCTGGCACTCGCCCGTGACTGTGTCGCTCAGCGTGCAGCATGACCGCTCCATGGTGACCCACGGCCATCCGGCGCCGGTCACCTCATCGGAACTGATCGGCACGCCGCCGGCCGCGCTCGCCGCCGTCGCCGACCTGGACGAGGAACTGGCCCCGTGGGCCGTTGCCGCCCACAGCGCCGGAGTCAAACTTTTCGGCGACGTCGGCTGGGACGCCACCGGCAAGTGGTCTTCCACCAGGCTGGACAACCTCGAGTACTTCCACGCGTTTATGCCCAACCAGCGCGAGGCCATGGCCTTCACCGGCAGGGACACCCCGTGGGCGGCGCTGTATGCGCTCGCCGACCGGGTTCCGGTGGCCGTGGTGACCCTGGGGCCGCAGGGTGCCATGGCCGTGGACTCCGAAACGGGCGAGGAGGAGTGGGTTCCATCGCTGCCGGTCTCGGCCTTTGACCCCACCGGGGCCGGGGACTGCTTTGGTGCCGCCTTCATTGTGGGCAGCCTGGCGCGCTGGCCGCTGGCCGACCGGCTCCGGTTCGCCAACCTGTGCGCGTCCCTGGCGGTCCAGGAAGTGGGCGGTTCCCTCGCAGCACCAGGCTGGGGCGACATCGCCGACTGGTGGAAGCGGGCCAACGCCAGGCCGGAACGGCAAAGCAGCCAGTGGCTCCGGCGCTTCAGCTTCCTGGAGGAAATCGTGCGGCATGTGCCTCCGCAGGCGCTTCGCCGGGCCACGGCAACCATCGCCCATCTCTCCGACGCCTAGCCGAATTAAGCCGCCCGCCGCGCCGCCACTAGAATCACTAGGGTGACTTACCCAGCAGCAACCGGTGACTTCCGGCCCGTCCCGGACGCAACGTCCGGCCCCGCCAGCGAACGTTCAGCCAGCGAACGTTCAGCAGTGATCGACCTGGACGCGATCCGGCACAACGTGCGCCACTTGGCCGCCGTCGCCTCGCCGGCGCAGGTCATGGCCGTGGTGAAGGCGGACGCCTACGGGCACGGCGCCGTTCCCGTGGCCCGGGCCGCGCTCGACGCCGGGGCACGCTGGCTCGGTGTCGCCCACATTTCTGAGGCGCTTGCGCTGCGTGCTGCGGGCATCGAGGCGCCCCTGCTCGCCTGGCTTCACACGCCGGACAGCAACTTCGGTGCCGCCGTCGCCGCCGGGATCGACATCGGCTGCTCCGGCTGGGAGCTGGAGAAGATTGTCCTGGCGGCCCGGGAGCAGGAACGCCCCGCGCGCATCCACCTGAAAGTGGACACCGGCCTGGGCCGGAACGGTGCAACGCTGGAGGCGTGGGACAGCCTGGTGGGCGAGGCGATGGAATACCAGGACGAAGGCCTGCTCCGGGTGGTGGGCATCTTCTCCCACCTTGCCGTGGCGGATGAACCGCACCGTCCGGAAACGGACCAGCAGCTGCAGGCCTTCCGCGAAATCCTGGCCATCGCCGAGGACGCCGGGGTGGATCCGGAGGTGCGGCACCTGGCCAACACCCCCGCAACGCTCTCCCGCCCGGACACGCACTTCGACCTGGTCCGCGTGGGCCTGGGCATCTACGGACTCTCCCCGTTCGAAGGCCAGTCGCCGGCCGAGCTGGGACTCCGCCCGGCCATGACCGTCCGAACCAAGGTGTCGCACTGCAAGGACGTCCCTGCCGGCCAGGGCGTTTCCTACGGACTCAACTACCGCACCGGCAGTGCCAGCACGCTAGGACTGATCCCGCTCGGATACGCCGACGGTGTGCCCCGGGTGGCCACGGGCGGCCCGGTGCAGGTGGAGGGCCGTAACTACCCGGTAGTGGGCAGGATCGCCATGGACCAGATGGTGATCGACCTCGGACCCCGCCACGTGGCGTCCGGCGGGGCCAGCGTGCTCGGTGCCGAGGCGGTCCTCTTCGGCGACGGCGCCGACGGCGGCCCGACGGCGGACGACTGGGCCCGCGCGGCGGGCACCATCAACTACGAAATCGTGACACGGATCAGCCCGCGTGTCCCTCGGCGCTACGTCAACGAAAGCCACGCGGACGGGGCGGGTGAAGCATGATGGGTGATCCGCAGTGGGAGCTGTCCCTGAGCGTGCAAAGCGCGGAGGAAACCCATGCCCTCGGGGCGGCACTCGGCGCCGTCCTTGACGCGGGCGACCTCGTCATCCTGACCGGAGAGCTCGGCGCCGGCAAGACAACCTTCACCCAGGGACTCGGCGAGGGGCTGGGCGTGCGGGCAGGCATCATTTCCCCCACGTTCGTCCTGGTCCGCATCCATCCCAACCTTCCGGACGGCCCGCGTCCCGGCGGCCCCGACCTGGTGCACGTGGATGCCTACCGGCTGGACAGCCCGGCGGAAATCGATGACATCGACCTCGAAAACACCATGGACAGCACCGTCACCGTAGTGGAGTGGGGCCGCGGACGGGTGGAACACCTCAGTGACAGCCTGCTCGACGTCGAACTGCACCGGCCGCTGCGGTCCTCACCCGCCGCGGCCGACGGCGTGCTGGACTTCGATACGGACGACGACGACGAACCCCGCACCATTCTGATCCGAGGCTTCGGCCCGCGCTGGGCTGAGCAGCCCCTGCGGCCTGCCGCCCTGGAAGGGAACTCCTGATGCTCATTCTTGCCATCGACACCTCAGCCGTGGCCAGTGCGGCGCTGGTTTCCGACGATGCGCCGGAAGGAGTCCTGGCGAGTTTCTCCACCGAGGACACCCGCAGCCACGCCGAAGTGCTGGCCCCGGGCATCGACGCGCTCCTCGCCGATGCAGGGGTGACGGGCGCGGACATCGATGCGGTGGTGACCGGCGTGGGCCCGGGGCCGTTCACCGGACTGCGCTCCGGGATCGCCACAGCGCGGACCCTCTCGTATGTGTGGGGCAAACCCCTGTACGGCATGATGAGCCTGGACGCCATGGCGCTGGAAGTGGCCGAATCGACCGCCGCCGTGCCGGAATTCCTGGTGGCAACGGACGCCCGGCGCAAAGAGGTCTATTGGGCCCGCTACTCACTCACTGACGGCCAGCTGCCACGGCTGGTTGACGGGCCGCACGTGGGGTTCGCGGCCGACCTTCCGGACCTCCCGGCCTACGGTGCCGGCGCAGGCATCTACGAGGACGTCCTCCGCGCCAACCCCGACTTCAGCGCTGAACAGCCCGATGCCCTCTACCTGGGCCAGTTCGCCCTGGCCAGGCTGGCCGCGGGGGAGCCGCTGCTGGACTCCACCCCGCTGTACCTCCGCGAGTCCGATGCACAGGTTCCCGGGCCCAGAAAGCGTGCGCTGTGACCGGGATGGCGGCCGGTTCCGGACCGGCCGGGGTGACGCTGCGCAGCATGAACGGGACGGACATCCCCGCCGTGCACACCCTCGAATGCAGGCTGTTCCCGGTGGACGCCTGGCCGCTGCAGATGTTCCATGACGAACTGGCGCAGGCACAGACCCGCCATTACCTGGTGGCCGAGGCCGCCGGTGAGATCGTGGGCTATGCCGGGCTGATGTGCATCGAACCGATCGCGGATGTCCAGACCATCGCCGTGGTGCCTGAGTGCGAAGGCAGGGGGATCGGTTCGGCCCTGCTGGCCGAGCTCATCGCTGAAAGCCGCCGGCGCCACGCGGCGGACGTACTGCTGGAAGTCCGGGCGGACAACCCCCGGGCACAGGACCTCTACCGCCGCTTCGGCTTCGAGCAGATCCACATCCGGCCAAGGTACTACCGGGACGGCGTTGACGCCCTGATCATGCGGCTCCAGCTCCAGGACGCCAGCCCGACACCCGTTCCCGCGGCCCCTGACGCGACCCCAGACCACTTGCCGGCCACGGAGGCAGACACACCATGAACCGAACACAGCCCCTTGTCCTGGGCATCGAGTCCTCCTGCGACGAAACGGGCGTGGGAATCGTGCGCGGAACAGCCCTCCTCTGCAACACCGTGTCCTCCTCCATGGAGGAGCACGTCCGTTTCGGCGGGGTCATCCCCGAAATCGCATCCCGTGCCCACCTGGACGCTTTTGTGCCCACCCTCCAGGAAGCCCTCACGGAGGCGGGGGTCAAGCTGGAGGACGTGGACGCGATCGCCGTCACCTCCGGTCCGGGACTGGCCGGCGCGCTGATGGTGGGCGTGTGCGCCGCCAAAGCGCTCGCAGTGGCCACGGGGAAGCCGCTGTACGCCATCAACCACCTGGTGGCCCACGTCGGCGTCGGGCTGCTGCAAACGGACGACGGCGCCCTGCCGCCTTTTGCCGGCGGCTTGCCGGAGAACGCGGTGCCGGAGAACGCCCTGCCTGGGAATCTGGGCGCCCTGCTGGTTTCCGGGGGCCACACAGAAATCCTCCGGATCAGGAACATCACCGACGACGTTGAGCTGCTGGGCTCCACCATCGACGACGCCGCCGGCGAAGCCTACGACAAAGTGGCACGGCTCCTGGGGCTCGGCTATCCGGGCGGGCCGGCCATCGACAAACTTGCCCGCACCGGCAATGCGAAAGCCATTAGATTCCCGCGCGGCCTGACGCAGCCCAAGTACATGGGCACCGCGGACGAACCCGGCCCGCACCGCTATGACTGGTCCTTCAGCGGGTTGAAGACCGCCGTCGCCCGTTGCGTGGAGCAGTTTGAAGCCCGCGGCGAAGACGTGCCGGTCGCGGACATCGCGGCCGCCTTCCAGGAGGCCGTGGTGGACGTCATCACGTCCAAGGCGGTGCTCGCCTGCCGGGAAAACGGCATCACCGAGCTCCTGCTGGGCGGCGGGGTTGCCGCTAACTCGCGGCTGCGCCAGCTCACCGAACAGCGGTGCCGGGCGGCCGGGATCCGGCTGACCGTTCCGCCGCTTGGGCTGTGCACGGACAACGGTGCCATGGTGGCCGCCCTCGGCGCGCAGCTGGTCATGGCCGGCATCGAGCCGAGCGGCATCAGCTTTGCCCCGGATTCGTCCATGCCGGTCACCACGGTTTCGGCGTAGCCCGGACAGGGCGCCGCGGCCCCCGGCCCGGCGCTGCAGCAAAGGAGCTCAGGCGGTGGGGCCGTTCCGCATCTGCTTGACGAGGTCCAGCACCACGGCCTGGAGGTCTCCGCCGTGTTCCGCGGCGACACGGCGCTGCCGCTGGTATCCGGCGCCGCGGCTGATGATCTTTTCGACGTCGGCGAGCTCGTCGGAGCAGCCGAGCTTCGCCGCCACGGGCTCCAGCCGGTTCAGGGTTTCGAGCAGGTGCTCGGTGACCAACTGCTCGTTGCCCTGGGCATCGAGGATGATGATCGCCTCAAGGCCGTAGCGGGCGGCACGCCACTTGTTCTCCTGGACGTGCCACGGAGGCATGGTGGGAATGGTGCCGCCGTTGTCCAGGGTGGTGGAGAACTCGTCCACCAGGCACTGGGTCAGGGCAGCGATCGCGCCGACCTCCTCCAGGGTGGCCAGGCCGTCGCAAATGCGCATCTCGATGGTGCCGAGGTTGGGGACCGGGCGGATGTCCCAGCGGATCTCCGAGATGGTGTCGATCACTCCGGTGGTGAACATGTCCTGAACATAGGACTCGTACTCCGCCCAGGTGGAGAACTGGAACGGCAGGCCGGCGGTGGGCAGCTGCTGGAACATCAGCGCGCGCTGCGAGGCGTAGCCGGTGTCCTCGCCGCCCCAGAACGGACTTGAGGCGGACAGCGCCTGGAAGTGCGGGAAGTAGTTCACCAGCCCGTCCAGCACAGGCAATACCTTGTCGCGGCTGTCCAGGCCCACATGGACGTGGACGCCGTAGATGACCATCTGGCGGCCCCACCACTGGGTGCGGTCAATGAGTTTGGCGTAGCGGGCCTTGTCCGTGACAGGCTGCAGCTGGGGCGGGCTGAAAGGGTGGCTTCCGGCGCAGAAGACCTCAACGCCCATGGGGTCGGTAACTTCCCGCACGGCGGCGAGGGAACTGCTGAGGTCGGCCTTGGCCTGAGCCACTGTTTCGCAGATGCCGGTGACGAGCTCAACCGTGTTCAGCAGGAGTTCCTGCTTGATATGGGGGTGTTCGTCGTCCTCGTTGAGTTCGGGGTGGTTGGCTGCGACGCCGCGGAGAACTTCGTTGGCCACCGAGGCGAGTTCGCCGGTCTGCGCATTGACCAGGGCAAGCTCCCATTCCACACCAAGAGTTGATTGCCTGGATGAAGCGAAATCAATCTTCATGTGGTCCCTTCACTGTTCCGCCGTCCGTTGCCGTAGCCGCCTGCGGGCGGGCAACGGGTGGTTCAAGTCTAGTGCAGGGGTAGCATCGAGTTGATGGCTTGGTTTCAACGACGCAGTGACAGTTCCCACAAAGAAACGTCGCACAACAAAACTCCGCACACGAAGACTTTCCCTAAAACCGCGGCAACCCTCGCAGCGGCGGCGGCACTGATCGCGACCGCCGCCTGTACCGGCGTCCCTTCCCCGGACGGCTCCGAAGGTCCCCCCGGAACGTCGTCCCCGACTGCCTCCCCGTCGGCTGGCGCCACGCCTTCCGGCGCCGGCGCTTCGGGTGCCCCGGCCGCGCCCCGGCCCTCCACGCCTGCTCCCGGCCTGCGCCAGCTTGGCTGGGGACCGCAGCAGCAGGACGAGGACGCCGCACGGGCCGCCGTCGCAAAAATGAGCGTCGAGCAGAAGGCCGGGCAGGTGCTGATGCCGTTCTTCACCGGCACGGATTTCGCGGCCCAGGCGGCAACCGTGGAACGGCTGCACCTGAGCGGAGCAATCGTCATGGGTGACAACGTGCCGCGGTCCGCCGACGGAACCGTGGACACCGCCGCCATGGCGGCAGGCATCGGCCGGCTGCAGAAGGCGGCCACAGCGGACGGACGCACCTGGCCGGCACTGGTCAGTGTGGACCAGGAAGGCGGAGTCGTGGCGAGGCTGCGCGCCCCGTTGACGGAATGGCCGGCCCCGATGAGCTTTGGCGCAGCCGGCAACGTGGGGCTCGCAACCGAAGCCGGCAAGGCGCTGGCCTCGGAGCTGGCCGGGCTCGGATTCACGGCGGACTTCGCGCCGGACACGGATGTGACCGCCGGGCCGCTGGATCCCACCATCGGCGCCAGGGCGATGTCCGGCAACCCCGATGCGGCTGCCGGCCTGGGCGTCGGCTTTGCGCAGGGAATGCTGGCAGGCGGGCTGCTGCCGTCCGCCAAGCACTTCCCGGGGCATGGCTCCGTGGCCGTTGACTCGCACGAGAACCTGCCGGTGCAGAACGCCACGGTGGCGCAGCTCCGCGCAAAGGACTGGAAACCTTTCCAGGCCGCCATCGATGCCGGCCTGCCCATGATCATGACCGGCCACATTTCCGTGCCCGCCCTGGAACCGGGGGTGCCGGCGTCATTGTCCAAGCAGAGCTACGCAGCCCTCCGCGGCCTGGGTTTCAAGGGTGTTGCCGTGACCGACGCGCTCAACATGGGCGCGATCAAGAAGCAGTACCCCGGGGAGTCCGCCGCGCCGCTGGCCCTGGCCGCGGGGGCGGACCTGCTGCTTATGCCGGGGGACGTGGCCGCCGCGCACGCGGCAGTGGTCGGCGCCGTCAACACCGGAGCGCTGCCGGGGACGCGCCTCGACGAGGCGGCACAGCGGGTGGTGACCATGATGATGTGGCGCGCCCGGACCCCGGTGCCGCAGGCCGCCGCCCCGGGAAGCGGATCCGCCCTTTCGCAACGTATTTCCGCGGCTGCGGTGACCGTTCTGGCCGGACCGTGCCACGGGCCGATGGTCCCGCGCAGTGTCCGCCTGGCCGGCGGCAGCGACCAGGACCGCGCCCGTTTCGCCCGGGCCGCCCGGGACGCCGGCATCAGCCTTGGCGCCGGGCCGCTCGTGACGCTGATCGGCTATGAAGGGGTGCCGGCCACGGGCGACGTCGTGGTGGCCCTTGATGCGCCGTGGCCGTTGGCCGGCTCGGCGGCACCCGCCAAGGTGGCCCTCTACGGACGCAGCCAGGAAGCGTTCAACGCCCTGGCTGCCGTCCTGGCCGGCAAGGCGCCGGCCACCGGAAAGCTGCCCGCCGCCGTCGGACCCCATGCGCCTGGCAGCGGCTGCTGACGCCGCTGCCGCGTGGCGTAACAGTGCCGTCCGGGCTGCAGAGGCGTTTAATGGACCCGTGCCAATTCTGAATAAAGACATGACCCTGTGCATTTCCCTCTCGGCCCGGCCGAGCAACAACGGAACCCGCTTCCACAACCATCTTTATGAGCAGCTGGGCCTGAACTGGATCTACAAGGCCTTCGCGCCAACGGACCTCGCGCAGGCCATCGCCGGCGTCAGGGGTTTGGGCATCCGGGGCTGCGCGGTGTCCATGCCGTACAAGGAAGACGTCATTGCGCTGGTTGACGCGATGGATCCCTCGGCCCGGGCCATCGACTCGGTCAACACGATCGTGAACGACGGCGGCCGGCTCACGGCCTACAACACCGACTACACGGCAATCGAGCAGTTGCTGCAGCGCAACGCCGTCCCTGCCGGCTATTCAGTGCTGCTCAAGGGCTCCGGCGGCATGGCCAAAGCCACCGCGGCCGCCCTCCGTGACGCCGGATTCACGGATGTCACCATCGTTGCCCGCAACGAGGCAACCGGGAAACCGCTCGCAGACCTCTACGGGTTCAAGTGGAGTGCCGAACTTCCCGCACCGGACGCTGGCGGCACGGCGGACATGATCATCAACGTGACGCCCGTCGGTATGGCAGGAGGTCCCGACGTCGACTCGCTGTCCTTCCCGCCGGAGGCGGTGGACGCCGCGAAGGTGGTGTTCGACGTCGTTGCGCTGCCGGCAGAGACGCCGCTCATCAAGGCCGCCCGGGCTGCCGGGAAGACGGTGATCACCGGCGCCGAAGTAGCCACCATCCAGGCGCTGGAGCAGTTCGTGCTGTACACCGGCGTCCGGCCCACGGACGAGCAGGTCCGCGCGGCCGAAGACTTCATGCGGGCCCAGTAGCAGCAGCTAGATCGGGGCCTGTACCGGCTCTACCGAGATGGCCACCCGGTCCTCGCCGATCCTGGTGAGGACCAGGGTGGCTGTCTTTTTGCCCTTCGAACCCTTGCCGGCATTCTTGCCTCCGGCAAGGAGTTGCTTGCGGAGTTCCTCCGGCGTCACTGACGTCCCGCGTTTCTTGATGTCCAGCACGCCGATGTTGTTCTGCTTCACCCAGGCCTTGAGTGCTTTGACGTTGAACGGCATCACCTCAAGGACCTTGTAGGCCCTGGCAAACGGGGTGTCCACGAGCTCCGGCGCGCAGATATAGGCAATGTGTTCATCCAGGAGATGGCCGCCCAGCCGCGCAGCGACATCTGCCACGAGCCCCGCCCGGATGACGGCACCGTCAGGCTCATACAGGTATCCCTCCACCGGACCAACCGGCGCCACCGGGCCGCCGTCGAACTCTTCCGCACTGGTGATTTCCGCCGCGCCCTGCGGGCCCAGCAGCAGGGCCGCGCGCCGGACGCCGGGCCGGCTGACCGCGTTGAACCACAGCGCCACCTCGGTAACGTCCCCGCCCACGGAAACCCACTGCGCCTCACACCCGGCCGGCACGGAATCATGCGGCATGCCCGGGCCCATTTTTACGCCCACGGCCCGCCCGGACTCAGCGAGGGATTCCACGAAGGACAGCGGCGGGGAGAATTCCTCCGGATCCCAGATCCGTCGCGTCCCGGATGTCGACGTGGTGCGGCGGGCCGGATCCAGCCAGACGCCGTCCACGCCGTCCAGCGGGACTGAGGTGGCGTCGGAGTGGACCACGCTGGCGTGCGGGAAGGGAATCAGGTTCATGGTGGCGCAGGCGGCAGTGGTTTCGTCCATCTCCACGGCGGTAACCCTGATGTCCATGGAGGCCAGTGCCATCGAATCGGCGCCCAGCCCGCAGCCGAGATCCGCCACATGCCCGATCCCGGCGGACGCGAACCGTTCCGCGTGCCGGGCAGCGACGTTGAGGCGGGTGGCCTGCTCCAGCCCGGCAGGCGTGAAGATCATCTGCCGGGCGAACTCGCCGAACTTGGCCTCGGCCTTGGTCCGCAGCCTGGACTGGGTGAGGACGGCCGACACCAGCGCGGGGGAGTGGCCGGCCTTTCGGAGCGACTCGTTGAGCCGGAACGCTTCGTCCTCCCGGTAGGGACCCAGCGACGCCAGCAGCTCCCAGCCTTCGCTGGTCAGGAGCGGGGCGATCAGGTCCTGCAGTGCGTCAGCCATGTCATCAAGCCTAATCGAGGAGCCCGGCACCCGCGGTGCGGCTAGGGTTGGAGGCATGGAAGACAGTGCATTGCCGCAGCCGCCCGTCGACGACCAGGGCAACGACCACCCGCATCACACCGGACCGGCCACATATGCCCGGACCGCGCTGATCGCGGGTGCCGCCGTCGCCGTGGTCTGCCTGGCGCTCCTGGTGATCATCTTCTTCCTTGATTCCTTCAACGCCACGGTGTACTCGGTGGGCGGCAAGAACATCCAGGACGCCACCGACGAGGCACGGGAAATCCGCGAGTCCTACACGGCCGTCCGCACGGGCGGCCTCGTGTTCCTCATCATCTCGGCGGCCACCGCGCTCGCCGCCGCCGTCGTGCTGTACCGGAACCGCAACGTTACGAACGACGACGAGACGGACGACGGCGACGACGTTGATTTTGAGGACCTGGCAGGGCGCTAGCCGTTCACCGGGGACGAAATTCTGGCACTCGCCTTGACCGAGTGCTAACCACTTACATAGAGTCATCATTAGCACTCTCCCTAGGAGGGTGCTAACACATGAAGAACTGCCAGCCACGCTGCTGCCGGCACCGCGACGACGGTTTGCATGCGCAGGCGCAACAGTTTTCCAGTCCATAAATTTGCTGACGTAAAGGAGAGGTCCGAGTGTCGGTCTCTATTAAGCCTCTTGAGGATCGTATTGTTGTCCGCCCGCTCGAAGCAGAGCAGACCACGGCTTCCGGCCTGGTTATCCCGGACTCCGCGCAGGAGAAGCCGCAGGAAGGCGAAGTTGTTGCAGTCGGCCCCGGCCGCTTTGAGGATGGCAACCGCGTTCCGGTCGACGTAGCCGTTGGCGACGTCGTTATTTACTCCAAGTACGGCGGAACCGAAGTCAAGACCGGCGGCACCGAGTACCTCGTGCTGTCCGCCCGCGACGTTCTGGCGATCGTCGTAAAGTAACTCTTGGACCCCCGCGCAGCCGATCCGTCTGATTCATGTCTGACAGGTCAGCGGCGCGGGGTTTCTGTCTTGAAAGGACAAAACCATGGCAAAGCAGCTTGCGTTTAACGACGCTGCCCGCCGGTCGCTTGAAGCCGGCATCGACAAGCTCGCCAACACGGTCAAGGTGACGCTTGGTCCGCGCGGCCGCAACGTCGTGCTGGACAAGAAGTGGGGCGCTCCCACCATCACGAACGACGGCGTGACCATCGCCCGTGAAGTCGAACTGGATGACCCGTACGAAAACCTTGGCGCGCAGCTGGCCAAGGAAGTCGCCACGAAGACTAACGATGTTGCCGGCGACGGCACCACCACCGCCACCGTGCTGGCACAGGCACTGGTCAAGGAAGGCCTGCGCAACGTGGCGGCTGGCGCCGCCCCGGGCCAGATCAAGCGCGGCATCGAAGTTTCCGTCGAAGCCGTTGCGGCGCGCCTGCTGGAGAACGCCCGCCCCGTCGAAGGCACCCAGGTTGCAAACGTTGCAGCCATCTCCGCCCAGAGCGATGAGATCGGCGAGCTGCTGGCTGAGGCTTTCGGCAAGGTCGGCAAGGATGGTGTGATCACCATCGAGGAGTCCTCCACCACGCAGACCGAGCTGGTCCTCACCGAAGGCATGCAGTTCGACAAGGGCTACCTGTCCCCGTACTTCGTCACTGACGCGGAACGCCAGGAAGCAGTCCTCGAAGACGCCCTCATCCTGATCAACCAGGGCAAGATCTCCTCGGTCCAGGAATTCCTGCCCCTCCTGGAGAAGGCGCTGCAGAGCTCCAAGCCGCTGTTCATCATTGCCGAGGACGTCGAAGGCGAGGCCCTGTCCACGCTGATCGTCAACCGCATCCGCGGCACCCTGAACGTCGTTGCCGTCAAGGCTCCGGGCTTCGGTGACCGCCGCAAGGCCATGCTGCAGGACATCGCCACCCTCACCGGTGCGCAGGTTGTCTCCCCGGAACTGGGCCTCAGCCTGGATTCCGTTGGCCTCGAGGTGCTGGGCACGGCCCGCCGCATCACGGTGACCAAGGACAACACCACCATCGTTGACGGTGCCGGCACGGCCGAGGACGTAGCGGCACGCGTTGCCCAGCTGCGCGCCGAGCTCACCCGCACCGACTCCGACTGGGACAAGGAAAAGCTCCAGGAACGCCTGGCCAAGCTGGCCGGCGGCATTGGCGTGATCAAGGTTGGCGCAGCCACCGAGGTGGAGCTGAAGGAAAAGAAGCACCGCATCGAGGACGCAGTGTCCTCCACCCGCGCTGCCCTCGAAGAAGGCATCGTTGCCGGTGGCGGTTCGGCCCTCATCCACGCCCTCAAGGCACTGGACGAGGACCCTGCAGTCACCGCTCTCGAAGGCGACGCAGCCTCGGCTGTGGGCATCGTGCGCCGCGCACTGGTCCAGCCGCTGCGCTGGATCGCCCAGAACGCCGGTTTCGACGGCTACGTCGTTACTGCCAAGGTTGCCGAGTCCGCGGTCAACCAGGGCTTCAACGCCAAGACCGGTGAATATGAAGACCTCATTGCCGCCGGCGTCATCGACCCCGTCAAGGTGACGCGCGCAGCTCTCCGCAACGCCGCTTCCATCGCAGCGCTGGTTCTCACCACCGAGACCCTCGTTGTCGAAAAGCCGGCCGACGACGACGAGCACGCAGGCCACAAGCACTAGCTTGCAGCCAACGCCCTCAAGGCCGGCCCGGCCGGGTGGTTCCCAGGAACCGTCCGCGCCGGGCCGGCTTTTTCGTGCCCGTTTGCCGTCCGTTGCCGGGTCCTGTGGGGAGCTTGTGCCCCCGGCACCCCCGGCGTACCGTGGCGCTTAAAGGACCGTCGCGCGCAGAGCTGGGACGCGGACCAGCCCGGCGGGGCGGCCGGATCCGCGGGAGGGCATGATGGCAACGTCTGAAGCCGGCCTTGACCAGGGCCGCTCGGCCTTCGAGGAGCATCGC
This sequence comes from Arthrobacter sp. SPG23, assembly GCF_000876655.1. Lineage (GTDB taxonomy): Bacteria > Actinomycetota > Actinomycetes > Actinomycetales > Micrococcaceae > Arthrobacter. Next base: position 169,874 of record NZ_JYCN01000022.1, on the reverse strand, counting down.
TGGACCGACGCCTTCGAGCACCTCAGCGATGCCGACCAGGGCGGCGGGCTCCCCGCGCCGGACCTTGAGCGCCTGGCCACCGCGGAAATCCTGACCGGCAAATCCGACGCCGGAATCGACACGCTCACCCGTGCGCACGAGGAGTACCTCGTCGTCGGCGACGTGGTGGGTGCGGCCCGCTGCGCCGGGTGGATCGGCATCCATCTCATGAACTCGGGCCAGCTGGCCCGCAGCACGGGATGGTTCGCCCGCGCCGGACGGCTGGTGGCTGAGCTGGACGCACCCTGCGCAGTGCAGGGCATGCTGCTGATTCCCACGGCGCTGGGCATGCTGTTTGGCGGCGACCCCGAAGGTGGCCGCCGCGTTTTCATGGACGCCCTGGCCATCGGGGAGAAGTTCCAGGACCGGGATCTCATCTCTCTTTCGATGCTGGGTACGGGCCAGGCCTGCGTGGCGCTCGGTGACATCAGCACCGGCGTCGGGCTCTTTGACGAGGTGATGGTTGCGGTGACCGCGGGGGAGCTCTCGCCAGTCCCCTCCGGGATCATCTACTGCGCCGTCATCGGGACCTGCCACCTGGCCTTCGATCTGCGCCGTGCCCTGGAGTGGACAGTGGCACTGGACCGGTGGTGTGGGGGACGGCCGGACATGGTCCTTTTCAGCGGCCAGTGCCAGAGCCACCGCGCCGACCTGTACCGGCTGCACGGGGCATGGGATGAGGCCATCAGCGCCGCGAAGGACGCGCAGCGGCTGTCTTCGGCGGGGGATTACCAGGCCCTCTATGGCGGCTACTACCAGCAGGGCGAAGTGGAACGGCTGCGGGGTGAGTTCGCGGCGGCAGAGGAATGCTACCGGCAGGCGGCACGCAGCGGCTATGAGCCCCAGCCGGGACTCGCGCTGCTCAAGCTGGCCCGTGGCGACATCCCCGCCGCGCAAACCCTCATCCGCGGGGCTGCCGACGCTGCCGACCTCGCCACGCGCCGCCACCTGCTACCGGCGCTCGTGGAAATAGAACTGGCCGCGGGGGACACAGCCGCTGCGCGGCAGGCCGCCGATGAACTGGCGTCCTTGGCACAGGTGTGCGGGATGCCGATGGCGCAGGCTGCCTCCTGCCAGGCCGGCGGCGCCGTCCTGCTCGCGGAAGGAGAACCCGCCCGGGCGCTGCCCCTCCTGAGGCGGGCTTGGACGCTCTGGCGGGAACTGGGCGTTCCATTTGAGGCGGCACGCAGCTGCACGATGGTGGGCCAGGCCTGCCGTGCAGCCGGCGACGACGATTCCGCAGAGATGGACTTCGAGGCTGCACACGCGGAGTTCCTGGCCCTCGGCGCAGCGCCGGCTGCGGCGTGGGCCGCCTCGCTCCAGCACGCACCGGCTCAGGAAGGGCATGCCGGACCGCTGACGCCGCGTGAAGTCGAGGTGCTCCGGCTCGTTGCGGCCGGCAAGTCCAACCGAGTGATCGCCGGCGAGCTCTACCTGAGCGAAAAGACGATTGCCCGGCACATCAGTAACATCTTCCTCAAACTCGGGCTGCAGTCCAGGGTCGCTGCCACCAGGTACGCCGTCGATCACGGGCTCACTGCCTGAGGCTGACTGCGTAGAACTACCCAGCGCGTCCGGGGCAAGATGCATAATTCTGCCGACGCGGGGCGCACTGCCGCGGTCCTAGTGTCGAACTATGAACCTTCCCGTCCTGGCCGGCACGTTCTCGACCGTGCTGTTCGCCCTTGGCATTCTTCCGATGCTCCTCAAGGCGGCGCGGACCAAGGACCTGGCGTCCTATAGCCTCAGCAACCTGGTCCTGAGCAATGTGGCCAACGCTGTCCATTCCGTCTACGTTTTCCACCTGCCTGCCGGGCCGATCTGGCTGCTCCACGCGGTGTACGTACTGGCCTCCGCCCTGATGCTCGTGTGGTGGCTGCAATACAGGAACGAACGGCCAGGCGGGGACGCAGGACGGCCTACGACTGACCGGGATGGTTCACCTCATCAGTCCGCAGCAGCTGAACAGGAGGCAGCGCAATGAACAGCATGAACGACGGCGGGTCGGGCGACACGCTTGACACGCTGGTGATCGGAGGGGGACAGGCGGGCCTGGCCATGGGCCACTACCTCAAGCGCCAGGGCCGGAAATTCCTGATCCTGGATGCGAATCCAAGGGTCGGTGACGCCTGGCGGCAGCGCTGGGACACCATGAGGCTGTTCACACCGGCCAAGTACGACGGCCTGCCCGGCATGCGATTTCCGGGAGACAGGTTGTCCTTCCCCACCAAGGACGAGCTCGCAGACTACCTTGAGGCTTATGCAGCCGCATTTGACCTACCGGTCCGCACCGGCACCCGGGTCGAGAAATTGCGGCGCGAGGATGGACGGTACGTTGCGGCCTCGGACGGCCGGCGGTGGCTGGCCGGAAACGTCGTTGTGGCCACCGGCTCCACGCAGGAGCCCAGGGTGCCGGACTTTGCTCCGGACCTCTCGCCGTCCATTGTGCAGCTGCATTCCAGCCAGTACCGGAACCCGGGCCAGCTCGGGAGCGGCAGTGTCCTTGTGGTGGGGCTGGGTAACTCGGGGGCGGAAATCGCCCTGGAAGTGAGCCGCACGCACCACACAGTGATAGCAGGCAAGCCGGGCGGCGAGCTGCCGGTGCGGCACGGAAGGGCCGCGGCCCGCTTCGTCCTGCCCCTGGTGCGTTTCGCGGGGCTCCACGTGCTGACACTCGATACTCCGATCGGCCGCAAGGCGGCACCAAACATGCTGGCGCACGCGGATCCCCTGATCAGGACCAAGAGCAAGGACCTGGCTGCCGCCGGCGTCGAGATCGTTCCGCGGGTGACCGGCGTCCGGGACGGGCGGCCCGTTGTGGCGGGACGCTCCCTCGATGACGTGTCCAACGTGATCTGGTGCACCGGCTACCGCGAGTCCTTCGGATGGATCGAGGCCCCGGTGTTCGACGGCGGCGGACGGCCCAGGCAGCACCGCGGCGTGGCCGCGGACGTGCCCGGACTGTTCTTCCTGGGAGAGGAATTCATGTACTGCGCCGCATCGGCCACCCTCCCCGGCTCCTGCCGGGACGCCCGATACCTGGCGGGAAAGATTCCCGCCGCGCCGTCATCGGTGGTGGCGGGGCCGCCGGCCTAGCTGCGGGCACGCAGTGCCCGGCGCCTCAGCCGCCGGGCACTCCCTTCCGGCAGCCGCCTGGTGATGATCCGGTAGAAGATGAGTACGGCCAGCGCCGAGGCTACGATGCCCACGAGGTTGAGCAGCAGCTGAAGTGCCGAGCCCGCCGCTTTCTGGTACTCGCCCAGCACCAGCGCTACCGCCACAAACCCGGCTGCCGGAACGGTGGTCACGGAAATGAACACCCCGATCAGGGCGGCCGAGCGCCGGCTGATCACGGACAGCATCCCCGCTGTGCCGGCCAGCACTGCAACGATCAGTGAGTAGGGCCCCGGGTGGTAAATGAACTCGACGGCGGACCCGGTGTCCAGGGTGTTGGGAGGAAAGAGCCCCAGCGGAACTGACAACCAGGCTGTCAGCGCTGCCAGGAGCATGGCCACGGGAAAGCCGACCCCCAGCGCCAGCGCCGCACTCCGTCCGAGCCGCCATTTCCGCTGTGCGAGCGACACCGCCAGGGCAGCGAGGGGCCCGAATTCCGGACCGACGGCCATGGCTCCCACAATGGCAATGGTCGAATCAGTGACGATCCCGATCGCGGCCAGCTGCGTCGCCAGGACGAGGAACGCCAAATAGCTCCACGTCAGCCGCGAATCCTCGCCGGTCTGGCGCGTCACCTCATCCCAGATCATGGCGTCGGCGCCGTCTCCCGGGGCGGCGGCTTCAGCCTGGTCGGCACGCCGGGAGAGCATAAGTTCGGGCATGGACACGGCGATGGAGCCCAGCTCCTGGACGTTGAGTGCATGCAGCTTCTCCAGCAGCTCCTCCACCGATTCCCGGGCCACGTGGACCACCACGACGTCCCCGGGCGGCAGGATGGACGCCCCTTTGTGCACGGCCACTTCCGCCGCGCCGGTTTGCTGGGTGCAACTTTCCACCACCAGGTCGGAGAGCTCCGCGGGTATGCAAATGCGCACCTGAACGATCATTGTGGCCACTCCTCCGTATTGCCCGGTTATGCACTGCGGCGTCGGCACCAGCCTAGTTTCCAGACCTGCCCGCGACCGGGACCCTCCTCTGGAAACTCCCAGCTTGCAGTGCCTTAATGGAAGGCGGGGGTCCTGTTCGTCGGCGTCGGCGATTCGCGATTAAAGTTACGTTTCGGTAACATGGATGCTTTGGTTATCCGCTTGAGGGGTTTTTCTGTGTCTATAGCGAGAGCCCTGGCCTCGCCGCGCCGCAGCGGCGCCGGTGTCGAGGCGGGCCGAAAATCAAAGTTCAGGCCCGAGATCCAGGGTTTGCGCTCCCTGGCCGTGCTCATGGTGGTCAGCTACCACGTCTGGTTCGGCCGGGTGTCCGGCGGCGTCGATGTGTTCCTGTTGATCTCCGCCTTCCTGATGACCCTGCAGTTCGTCGGCAAGTACGAGCAGGGCAGGCCGATGGCACTGTTCAAGCACTGGCTCCACTTGTTCCGGCGCCTCCTGCCGGCGGCCGTCACCGTCATCATCGCAGTCCTGGCGGCGAGCTCGCTGTTTCTGCCGCGCACACGCTGGCTCAGCATCATTTCCGAAGGCTGGGCGTCACTGTTCTACTTCGAGAACCGGCTGCTGCAGTCACAGGCCACCGACTACTATGCGACGGACCACAGCGGCGCCAGCCCTTTCCAGCATTTCTGGTCGCTCTCCATCCAGGGGCAGGTGTTCATTCTGTGGCCGCTGATTTTTGCCGCTGCAGCGCTCGTGGCCAAACGATACCGGCTGCACTACCGGATCCTGCTGGTCTATATCTTCGCCGGTGTATTCACGGTTTCACTGGTCTATTCGATCATCTTCACCCTGACAAACCAGGCGCAGGCCTATTTCGACACCGGCGCCCGGCTGTGGGAATTTGCCCTTGGAACGCTGGTGGCGCTCATTCTTCCCGGCCTCCGAATTCCGCGGACAGGGCGCATTGCCCTTGGCTGGTTGGGCATTGCGGCCATGTTGAGCTGCGGGATCCTGATCAACGTCCAGGGCGCATTTCCGGGAGTGGCGGCATTGTGGCCCACCCTCGCGGCGGCGGGCGTCATTGCAGCCGGGCAAACCGGCAGCCGGGTCGGCGTCGACAGGATCCTCAGCGCCGGGCCGCTGGTCCGGCTCGGAGACATCTCCTACGCCCTGTACCTATGGCATTGGCCAATCCTGGTCATTGCCCTGGCGGCGACGGGACGGGACCACGCCGGGCCGCTCTCCGGGACGGTGATCATTGTCGTCTCGATGATGCTGGCCTACCTCACCACCCGCTTTATTGAGAAACCATGGCGCGAATGGAAGTGGCCGGAGGTCAACCGCCGGCGGGCCCTCGTCTCGATCGCCCTGGTTCTGACGCTTGCTGCGGGTTCGCTGGGCGGAGCGCGCTATGCCATCCAGCTGCAGGCAGACGCCGCGCTGGCGCAGGCTGAATACAACAATCCGGGCGCCAGGAGCCTGATGCCCGGATATTCGGGGACTGCCGCTGCAGATGCAGTCCTCCTGCCGGACCTGGCCGACGTCAGCAGCGACTGGGCGGATTTCCCCGGCGGCTGCGAAGGCTTCCATGACCCGAACGGCATCCGTTGCAGCAACGGCGACGTGGAGTCACCCACGAAGACAATCGTGGTGTGGGGAAGTTCGCATGCCGGCGTCTGGGCGACGCCGGTCATGGAACTGGCCAAACGCTACAACTGGTCGGTGGTGTCGTACGTCAAGGCGCTGTGCCCGGTCACCGAGGGTGCCGATCCGACCATTCCGGAGGATTGCGTGGATTTCAACAAAGCCGTTTCCGCGGAATTTGCCAAGATCAAACCTGATCTGATTTTCACCACCAGCACCCGGGTCAGCCACGGCGAGCCCCGGACTGAATTCATGGATCCAGGCTGGGCCCGGATGCTGGAAGCCGCTGCCGGTTCCACTATTCCCGTGGTATCCGTCCGCGACACCCCACGGTTTACCGGGTCCGTACCGGAATGCCTGGCCCGGCATGCCGACGACGAAGCGGCCTGCGCAATGCCGCGGACAGACGCTTATCCCGGCGAGTCGCCGGCCAATGCCTACCCGAACGTGAAGAACCTGGACTTTTCAGACTACTTCTGCCCGGGGGACACGTGTCCGGCAGTGATCGGAAACATCATTGCCTACCTGGACGATAACCACCCGACCGCCACCTACATGAAGACCCTGGCGCCAATTTTCGAGGAACGCTTCATGGCGGTGACGGGCTGGAAGGAACAATGACGAGCCAAGCACTGAGTGGAGCCACGCAAGCCAGCGCCAACAAGGCGGCCAAGGAGGGGTACCGCCCCGAGGTGCAGGGACTCCGGGCCCTCGCAGTACTCATGGTGGTCACGTACCACGTCTGGCTGGGCCGGGTGTCCGGCGGGGTGGACATTTTCCTGCTTATTTCCGCGTTCCTGCTCACCCTCTCGTTCGTGCGGAAGGTGGAAAGCGGCCGCCCGCTCAAGCTGGTCAGCCACTGGCTGCACCTGTTCAAGCGGCTGCTGCCCGCCGCCGTCGTGGTTATCCTGGGTGTCCTCGCCGGCACGTGGGCCATCCTGCCGCAAAGCCGCTGGCCGGACATCCTGGACCAGGCCTGGGCCTCACTGCTTTACCGGCAGAACTGGCTGCTTGCGGACTCCGCCGTTGACTACTACGCCCAGGACCACTCCGGCGCGAGCCCCCTCCAGCATTTCTGGTCGCTGTCCATCCAGGGGCAGGTCTTTATCCTGTGGCCCCTGGTGTTTGCGGGAGCAGCCGTGCTGCACCGGGTCCTCCGCCGGCCCGCAATCAGCTACCGGCTGCTGCTGGCCGTTGCCTTTGGCGTGATATTTGCGGCGTCGCTGGCGTATTCCATTGACCAGACCGCCACCAACCAGGCCTACGCCTACTTTGATACCAGGACCCGGCTGTGGGAGTTCGCGCTGGGCTCCCTGCTGGCACTCGCGCTTCCGTACCTGAAGCCCGGAAAGATCCTGCGGGTCATCCTGGGCTGGGCCGGCGTGGCGGCGATGGTGTCCTGCGGCCTCCTGCTGACCGTGGACCGTTCCTTTCCCGGTTTTGTGGCGCTGTGGCCCACGCTGGCGGCCGCGGCGATCATTGTGGCCGGCCAGAGCGGCAGCCGCTTCGGCGCAGACCGCCTCCTGAGCTGGAAACCCCTCGTGTCGCTTGGCGACAACTCCTACGCGCTGTACCTCTGGCACTGGCCGCTGCTGGTCCTGGCCCTGGCCGGCACGGGTGTTGTCTCGCCGAACCTCATCCAGGGCCTTGCCATCGTGGCGGCGTCAGTGGTGATGGCCGTCCTCACCACCCGGTTCGTGGAAAAGCCGCTGCGCGAGTGGCACTGGCCGCAACGGCGGATCTGGCGGAACGCCGTCGTGATTGCGGCGTGCGGAGCCCTGCTCGCCGGGCCGGTGGCCCTGTGGCAGACCAAACTGACCGCCGACGAAGCTGCCGCCGCGGCGCAGCCCAGGGAACTGACTCCGGGTGCCGCCGCCCTGACCCCGGAGAACGCGGGCAAACCGACGCCGGAGGCGAAGATCATCCCGGCGCCGGCTGCCATGAAGAACGAATGGGCGGATATCGACGGCCTCTGCACCGACGGGAATGTGCCCGGTGATCCGCTGCTCTCCGGCTGCCTGCAGAACAGCAAGCCCGACGTTGTCACCAAAAGGATCGTGGTGCTGGGCGACTCGCACGCGCAGCAGTACATGGCCGCGCTGGGCCCGGTCGCCAAGGAGCATGGCTGGGAAGTGGTCACGCTCCTCAAGGGAAGCTGCCGCTTCGGTGCGGAGTCGGCCGAGCGTGATGCCGAGTGCAATGCCTTCAACAGAGCCAGCGCCGCATATGTGCTTGAACACAAGCCGGACGCCGTGTTCACCGTCGCGTCCCTGACGCACACGGACGCGCCGTTCGAGACCGAAGTTCCCGGCTACCTGGAGGGCATCAAGCCGTTCACCGACGCCGGAATGGACGTTGTGGGGGTCCGGGACAACCCGCGGTTCGGGTTCAACATGCCGGAGTGCGTGCAAAAGAGGGGCGCCGCCGCGGAGGAGTGCAATCCGCCGTTGGGCGAATCGCTCGCTGAATCGTCACCCCTGGACCAGTACCGCGGCAAGGTGGACGGACTCCACCTGATGGACATGAGCGACTTCATCTGCGCGGACGGCATCTGCCCGGCAGTGGTGGGCAACGTCTACGTCTATAAAGATGACAACCACCTGACCAAGACCTATGTGCAGACCATGATTCCCATGTTCGAGCAGCGGCTGCTGGCCGCCACCGGCTGGACCTGAGCCGGCGCAGCCGGGCGGCCAGACGCGGGCAGGTGCGGTTGCTCACATTACCGCCGCGGAATATGGGGATCGCCGCCGAGGTTCTAGAATTTATTCAACACTTCCGCACCAAGGCACCACCATCTGCACAGGCCAGTCCCGTAATGACGGGCTGGTCATCAGCTGCAACCCCTACCCGTGAACCCCGGAATTAAGGTAAGAGGCGCACTCATGACCCAGCCCGAACACAACCCGTTCGGCTTTATCGGCCTGACCTACGACGACGTCCTGCTCCTGCCCGGGCACACCGACGTCATCCCGTCAGAAGCAGACACATCCTCACGCATTTCCAAGCGCATCACTGTCCAGACGCCGCTGTTGTCCGCAGCCATGGACACCGTCACCGAGTCGCGCATGGCCATCGCCATGGCCCGCCAGGGCGGCCTGGGCGTGGTCCACCGCAACCTGTCCATCCAGGACCAGGCCGACCAGGTGGACCGTGTAAAGCGCAGCGAATCCGGGATGATCACCAACCCGCTGACCATCGGACCGGAAGCGACCCTGGCCGAACTGGACGAGATCTGCTCGCACTACCGCGTTTCCGGCCTGCCGGTGGTGGACGAGGGAATGCGGTTGCTGGGCATTGTCACCAACCGCGACACCCGCTTCGTGCCGGAAGCGGATTTCCCGATCCGCCTCGTCAGCGACGTGATGACCAAGATGCCCCTGGTCACCGGGCATGTAGGCATCAGCCGCGAGGAAGCCTCGCACAAGCTCGCCACCAACAAGATCGAAAAGCTTCCGCTGGTTGATGACCAGGGCCGGCTCAAGGGCCTCATCACTACGAAGGACTTCACCAAGGCCGAGCAGTACCCGCTGGCCACCAAGGACGACGAAGGCAGGCTCCGCGTCGGCGCCGCCATCGGCTTCTTCGGCGACGGCTGGGAACGCGCCATGACCCTCGTGGACGCCGGCGTGGACGCTTTGTTCGTGGACACGGCCAACGGACACTCCCAGGGCGTGCTGGACATGATCCGCCGCCTGAAGTCCGACCCCGCAGCCGCACACGTTGACATCATCGGCGGCCAGGCGGCCACCCGCGAAGGTGCGCAGGCGCTCATCGACGCCGGCGCCGACGGCATCAAAGTGGGCGTAGGCCCGGGCTCCATCTGCACCACACGCGTGGTGGCCGGTGTGGGCGTTCCGCAGATCACCGCCATCTACGAGTCCGCGAAGGCTGCCATCCCGGCCGGCGTTCCGCTGATCGCCGACGGCGGCCTCCAGTACTCGGGCGACATCGGCAAGGCGCTGGTTGCCGGCGCCGACACCGTGATGCTCGGTTCGCTGCTGGCCGGTTGCGACGAGTCACCCGGTGAGCTCATCTTCGTGAACGGCAAGCAGTTCAAGAGCTACCGCGGCATGGGTTCCCTCGGAGCCATGCAGACCCGCGGCAAGAACACGTCCTATTCCAAGGACCGCTACTTCCAGGCCGACGTTTCCGGCGACGACAAGCTGATCCCGGAAGGCATCGAAGGCCGCGTGGCCTACCGCGGCCCGCTGGCATCCGTTGCCTACCAGCTGGTGGGCGGCCTGCGCCAGACCATGTTCTACACCGGCGCCCCCACGGTCGCCGAGCTGAAGGCACGGGGCAAGTTCGTCCGGATCACTCCGGCCGGCCTCAAGGAATCGCACCCGCACGATATCCAGATGACGGTGGAAGCCCCGAACTACGGATCACGCTAGGTCCCGGCATTCGTCAAACAGGCCGTGGGGAGTTCCCCGCGGCCTGTTTGCTTCTGTGCGCAGCACTAGGCTGGAGGCATGTCCCAACCACGCCACCCCGCCGAACTAAGCCCGAAAAGGGACCCCCAGCGGCGGCTGGCCGTGAGGCCCTACGCGCGGGCTGTGGCGCAGGTGCTGAGGGTCAGCTTCCGGGCCTCGCCTGCCGCCGTCGTGATGAAGGTGGTCGGTTCGCTGATTTCAGCGGTGCTGCCCCTGGTCACCACCTACTTTGCCGCGCTGACCACCACCGCCCTGGCTGCCGCGTACGCCGGCGATGCCGCTGCCGGCCAGCAGGCGATCGTCTACGTCATCGTTACCGCCGCCCTGGGCCTCTTTTGGGGTGCTTTCAGCAGCGTGGACCGCTACATCCAGCAACTCATGAGCTTCAGGGTCGGGGCCATCGTGGGGGACCTCATGTACGAGCGGTTCCTGGCACTCGAGTTCTGGCGCTACGACGACAAGGAAACGGTGGACCTGTACGACCGCGCCAAGCGGTTCTCCGATTCCTATGCCCGGGTCTTGGACCGGATCGCCGCGATCTTCACGCAGCTGGTGTCGGTGATCCTCGCGGTCGGAGCACTCCTGCTGGTCAGCTGGTGGATCGCGGTGATCGTGTTGGTGGCCATCGTCCCCAGCGTCTACCTGCAGTTCAAACTCTCCCGTGAGCAGATCGCGCACTGGAACACGCAGGTGGACTCCCGCCGCCAGCGCCGGATGATCGAAACCAACCTGCTGCGGCCGCAACATATTGCGGAGATGCGCCTCTACGGGATCGTTGGCTACCTGATGGGGCTCCGTTCCCGGCTCCGGGACGCGGATGAAAAGCGGCGGCTGGATTTCCAGAAGCGGTACATTCCCAAGCAGCTGGCGGCGGACGCCCTGCAATACGGAGCCGAGGTTGTTTCGCTGATCTGGGTGGTGGGCCAGATCATCGCCCGTGCCCAGCCGGTGGGGCAGTTCCTCTACGTCCAGCAGATTGTCAGCCGGGCCCTGTCCACGGCCAATAACCTGGTCTCCTCGCTCAGCTCCATCGACGAGGACCTGGCGAACCTCAAGGACTACGAACTCTTCATGGCGCTCCCGGTGCACTCCGAGCATGCCCCGCCGCTGTTGCAGGCGCCGAAGACCGTGGAGCTGCGGGACATCCGCTTCACGTACACGGGCAGCGACATTGAGGTGATCCGCGGCATCAGCATGACCATCCGCGAGGGCCAGCACATCGCCATCGTGGGGGAGAACGGCGCCGGCAAGTCCACCCTGATCCGGATTCTTGCCGGCCTCTACCGCCCCGATTCGGGGCAGGTGATGCTCGACGGCGTGGACCTCGCCGCCGTCGACGTCACGTCCTGGCACCGCCATCTGGCGGTGCTAAGCCAGGAATTCCTCAAGTATGAGTTCGCCACGGCAGCAGAGAACATTCTCTTTGGCGACGTCGATTCGCCGCGGGACGATGAGCGGATCCGGCGGGCAGCTTCAGACGCCGAGGCCCTCGAGTTCATCAACAAACTGCCCAACGGCCTGGACAACCACGTCAGCAACTGGATGGAAGATCCGCGCGGGCGCAAGGGCAGCGGATTGAGCGGCGGCCAGTGGCAGCGGCTTGCCATGGCCCGGAACTTCTACCGGAACGCCTCCTTCATGGTGATGGACGAGCCGACGTCGGCAATCGACGCCCTCGCCGAGCACCGGATCTTCACCCGGCTCTTCGCCGACCGCAGCAGTACGATCATCGCCATCAGCCACCGGCTCGCAACGATTGAGAAAGCGGACATCGTCTATATGCTCGAAGACGGGCGGATCGTTGAGCAGGGAACCCACCGCGAACTGGTGGCCCTCCGCGGCCGGTACTTCAGGATGTTCGAATCCCAGCTCACCGTGGACGAAGCTGAGGGGTTCTGACAGGTCAGCCGGCGCGCCCTCAGCGGCGTTCGAGCCACCGGGTGTACAGCTCGGCGCTGCCGATCATCAGCCGGCGTATGTATGCCAGCCCGGCACACACGCCAACTGCTAAAGTCACGATCATTGCCAGGACGGGAAGTATGTCCGGATAGGCGTCCTTGGGCGTGAGTATGGCCAGCGCGGCCACACCCAGCGCGGTGGCGATGAGGAACGTCCGGATCGTAATGGGAGTGGTCCTGATACCCTGCTCCACCCGCGGGATGTCGGCAGCCGGCTTGGGGAATTTGCGCGTGAAGCGAGGCATGGCGGTCAGTGCCCAGCCCATGGCGGACATCGCTGCACCCAGGATAACCAAGACCACGCCGGTTTCAGGGCTCCGTGCCAGCATCAGGGAAAAACCGGAATATGCCACACCGGAGGCTGCCAGTACAGCAGAGAACCACCAGGCGGAGAACACCCACGATCGGCGCTGCGCGAATCCGTATGCGGCCCCGGGCGTAATCACGGTCGGGTCTGTGCCCGTCAGGTCCGGGCGCGTCATGCTGGCCCTGCCAGCAGGGAGCGGACCACGGAGCCGGGCAGTTCAGCGGCCTGCAGGTCGCGGACTGTTAGCTGTCCGCTCTCGTCGACGGGTGCCGACGCCAGACTCAACACGCCGTTTTCGAGCACCTTGATGTTGGCAACCACCGGTTCGCCGTCCCGGTCGTAACGGCGGGAGGTGATGATACCGCCCGAAGGCGTCTGCGCCGAGCCGACGGCGTCGTTGACGGTGGCTTCCACCATGTCCAACGTATCGGCGTCATCGCTCATAGGCAGGCAAACGTACTCGCTCAAGGGTCGAAGGAAGAGTGCAATCCGGCCCGCTGGAGATTCGACGACATAAGCAGGCGCCACGGCATCCGGACCCACACGGGTGATGTCGAACCACAGAGTTGCCGTGCTAAAAACCCGGGCCAGGAAGTTGGCCGGGCCATGCAGGCTGACCACGTCGCCATCAACCGAAGCTGTGTCCCGGACGTTGAGAGTACCGACGCCGGCCCGGACTATGTCATGGTCATCAGGCAGGTCCGCAAGACCCAGCACGCGACGGGTTAGTGCTGTCCCCGGCCCTGGCTCAAACGCGAGGAGGGCCAAAATTTCGTGGCTCGTGACACGGTATGCCGTGTCGGGCAATGTCTGCTCAGTCATGTGTTCCTTATGGTCTGCTGTTGCTGCCTTGCACCAGGGCCACCCCGCCGCGGTCTGCTAGCCGAATCCGAGCTTACCGCCGACCCACCCCACGGCATCCTTGGCGCCGTCGACCAGGTCCTTGACACCGTCAACCGCGCCGTTGGCAAGGTCCTTAACACCGCCCACTACGCCCGAGCCGAAGTCCCAGATCCTCTTGGTGACAGGCACGTCGCCGGAGGCCATCGATGCCAGGCCCCACAGGAGGCCGGCGCCGCCGATGGCTGCCGCAACAGGCAGTCCGACGCCGCTGGCAGCAGCGATTCCCGCGGCTAACGCCAGGCCTCCGCCAACTGCACCATCAGCGACCCGGAAGGGATCGCGGTTCTCAATGCCTGACACGATGTCGAGGGCGCCGAGGACGATGCCCAGCCCGACGAGGCCCTTGCCGACGCCCCTCATGGCGTCAAAGAACTTGCTGACGCCCTTTTCGACCTGCGCAAGTTCGAGGTTCCAGCTGAACTTGTCTGCGACGAACTGCAGGGCGCTGGCAATGTCTGAAGTTGCGTTGCCGTCCTCTGTTACCCCCTTCTCCAGCAGCCATTCAATTCCTGAAGGCGCGTGTTCGTAGTTGGGGTCCGTAAAGGCATCGCCCCAGTTCCGTTCCTGAGCCGGAGTCGGTGGGGAAGCCGGTGCCGGGGCACCCGGCGCCGGGGAAGGGGTGTGGCCGCTTCCGGCATTGCTGGCTTGTTCCTGGTCGTTGGCATGGGCCAGCAAGAGCTTCGACTGGCTGTTAAGCGACTCCGAGGAGCGGTTCAGCAAGGGCCGCAGAGTGGAAGCCCATTCACTGCGGAACTTGTCGCCGTCTGAGCCCTTCCAGGCGGCCGATTGAACCAGGGAATTGACGGTGGATTCCACGTTCTTCAGCCGTGTTCCCGATTGTCCCAGGGATTTTGACAGCGTTCGAAGCTGGTTGATGTCAGCACCGTAAAAGCCTGGCGCCATAGTGTCCCCCAAGTTGTTTGGGCCGGCGATGCCTGCCTGCGGATTATCCGTCCAAACTATTCCATGAACCGAAGTCGTGCGATGGGGACTTGTCCCCCCGGGTTTCGCCGGGGGCGCCGGTTGACCGCGTGGCAAGCGCGGATCCACCCCGGACGCGGGAACCGCCGGCCGCGCCAGGGTGCGCGGGCGGCGGTTCCCGGACATTCCCGGCCGGAGGCTAGGAGGTGGTCACGGACGTGTCATCAAGGTAGAAGTAAGTCGACAGCGATGAATCCTCGACGCCCAGGAAGCGCAGGGTCACGCTCTTGCCTTTGTAGGCGGAAAGGTCCAGCTGCTTCTGGACGTAGCCGGTGGACTCGTTGAGGTTGGAGTACGTGGCCAGCGTGGTGGTGGTGCCGCCGCTGATCACCTGGACTTTGAGGGTGTCGTAGGCCGAGCTGGCAGTGGTCTCGTCTGACTGCACCTTCAAGTAGAAGGACAGCGACGCGGTGGACCCCGTGGAGGGGACAGCGAATGCCTGGTCCAGCTTGTAGGACGTTACCTGGCCCCAGCCATTGAGTCCTGCGTAGCGGGAACCGGTCCGGGCATTCGTCCCTGTCTCAAACGTGTCGGCGTGGTCGGAGGTCCAGGAGACTGCGCCCTCTTCGAAGCCGGGGTTCAGCAGGAGGTTGCCTGACGGCGGGGGAGTGGTCCCGCCCAGCAGCCCCATGGTCTTGGTGGCGTCCGAGAGTCCCGCCCCGCAGCCGGTGGTGCAGCCGCCCGGCATGGCGCGGGTTCCCTGCTTGAGCGTGGACTCAACCTGGGCGGGGGTGAGTGAGGAAGCCTTGGATTTCATCAGTGCGGCGAGCCCGGCCACGTGCGGAGCCGCCATGGAGGTCCCTTGGTAGTTGGCGTAGCCCGCCGAGGACGGCGTGGTGGTGCCGGTGTTGATGGTGGAGAGGATTCCGCCGCCGGTCACCCTGACGTCTCCGCCCGGCGCGGTCAGGTCAACCGTGGCGCCGTAGTTGGAGTAGTAGGAGAGGCTGCCGCTCGGGTTGCTCGCAGCCACACTCACCACGCTGTTGCAGTTCGCCGGGCGGAATCCGGAAGCATCCTGGTTGCTGTTGCCGGCGGCGACCACCACTGTGGCTCCCCGCGAAACCGCGGAATCGATGGCGGCCTGGTAGGTGCTGCCGCAGGAACCGGAGCCGCCCAGGCTCATGTTGATGACCTTGGCAGGGTTGGCATTGGCCGGGATGCCCGAGACGGTACCGCCGGCTGACCAGATGATCGCATCGGCAATGTCGGACAGCGAACCCCCGCACTTTGCGAGGACGCGGACCGGCACCACTTTGGCGTTGGGTGCCACGCCGGCCACTCCGGTGGCGTTGCCGGTCACGGCGGCCACGGTGCCGGCGACGTGGGTGCCGTGCCAGGAACTGTTGCCGGCCGTTGTCTGGCCGCACTCGCCGGCGGCGTACCAGTCGCCCTGGTCCTGCGCGTTGGCGTCGCGGCCGTTCCCGTCCCGTGCCGCGGTGGCGTCGGAGACAAAGTCATAACCGGGGAGCACGTTCGCGTCCAAGTCCGGGTGGGCCGTGATGCCGGTGTCGATCACGGCCACTGTCACGCCGGTTCCGGTGGCGACGTCCCATGCTCCGGGAATCCGCATGCCGTTGGTTGCGGTGAAATCCCATTGTTCGCCGTAGCGCGGGTCGTTGGGTGTGAGCGCCACGGTCATCCGGGCATCAGGCTCGACGGATTCGACCGACCCCGACGCCGCAATCCCGGCCATGAAGTCCCGGGCTGCCTGTCCGGCCAGGGCCTTGTCCGCCTCGATCAGCGTTCCGCCGGTGGCCAGGGTGCGGACCTCCTTGACCGTCACGCCCTGCGCGTTGGCAGCCTTGCCCCAGGCGTTGGCGCGGCCTTTCGGCGTGGCGTTGGCGGCGGTCTCCTTGTAATCCACGATGAACTTTGTGTAGGCCTCGCCGGCGGCCGCATCCTGCACCGGGGTGCTTTGAGCCGCGGCCTGTCCGGACGCGGAACCGTCTCCGGTTTGAGTGGTGGCGAAGACCGGTGAACCGGCGAAGGCCAGGGTGCCGACTGCCGCGGCGAGCGACAGCGCCAGTATGCGATGGCGCCTGATTGGTGCACTTGCTGCTTTTGCCAAAAGGAGCTTCTTTCTCGGATCGGGCATAGGTGTGGCCCGGAGGGTGGAGTGATGGACGGTCACGTGGTGGATCAGGTGGTAACCGAGAGTAAACGTAAAGGTATTTTCATAACTTGTAAATGGTTGACAAAGGTCGTCAATAAAGTGTGGACTATCAGTTTCCGCGATGACGGCGGGGAGTCGCCCCGCCGTATCCCGCGTGGTCAAGTAAAGTGGTCACGTGACTTATGAGATTGAGATTGGCCGTGGCAAGCGTGGGCGTCGTGCCTACTCCCTGGATGACATCGCGATCGTCCCCAACCGTCGTACGCGTGATCCCAAGGACGTTTCGGTCTCGTGGCAGATAGATGCCTACAAGTTCGACATGCCGGTCATCGCCGCGCCCATGGACTCCGCAATGTCCCCCGAAACCGCCATTGCCCTGGGCCGCCTCGGCGGCCTCGGGGTGCTGGACCTTGAGGGGCTGTGGACGCGGTATGAGGACCCCCAGTCCGTCCTCGACCAGATCGGCGCGCTGGAGGACGAGACCAACAGCCCCGCCGTCACCCGACGGATGCAGGAGCTCTACCAGGCGCCCATCCAACCGGAACTGATTACGTCACGCCTGGCCGAAATCCGTGCCGCCGGCGTGACCGTTGCCGGCTCGCTCACCCCGCAGCGCACCCAGGAACACTACAAGACCGTCGTCGCCGCCGGCGTCGACATTTTCGTGATCCGGGGCACCACGGTCTCCGCCGAGCACGTCTCCAAGGACCACGAACCGCTGAACCTCAAGCAGTTCATCTACGAGCTGGACGTTCCGGTGATCGTGGGCGGCGCTGCCGGTTACACCCCGGCCCTCCACCTCATGCGCACCGGCGCTGCCGGCGTGCTGGTGGGCTTCGGCGGCGGCGCCACCACCACCACCCGTCGGGCCCTGGGCATCCACTCGCCCATGGCGTCGGCAATTTCCGACGTCGCAGCAGCCCGCCGCGACTACATGGACGAGTCCGGCGGCCGTTACGTTCACGTCATTGCCGACGGCGGCATGGGGTCCTCCGGCGATATCGTCAAGGCCATTGCCATGGGCGCTGACGCCGTCATGCTCGGCAGCGCGCTTGCCCGCGCCGAAGAAGCTCCGGGCAAGGGCTGGCACTGGGGCCAGGAGGCCCACCACCTGGAGCTGCCGCGTGGTGACAGGGTCAACGTTGGCACCGTGGGCCCGCTTGAGGAGGTCCTTTTCGGGCCGGGCCACCACACCAACGGCACATCCAACCTGATCGGTGCCCTCCGCCGCTCCATGGCGACCACCGGCTATTCGGACCTGAAGGAATTCCAGCGGGTCGACGTCGTCGTGTCCCCGTACTCCGGAAACTGAGGCAGCGCCTTCGAAAGTGGCCGGTCCCGGACTCCGGGACCGGCCGCAATTGAGCCCTGCCCATCCGCATGCCTAGGAAGTAGTCTGGTGAACTACGAGGTTTGATGCGGATGGAGGCGTGAAATGAACAGTTCTTCCGGTGGTTCGTCTTTTCAGCTGGGGGCACTCGGCCCCGCGGCCCGGGAAGCGTCCCTGGCGGCGCTCAAGGCAACAATGGAGCCGGGCAAGGAACTTGACATCCTCATCGTCGGCGGTGGCATCGTGGGCACCGGCGCTGCCCTGGACGCCATCACGCGCGGCCTGAGCGTAGGCATCGTGGAGGCCAATGACTGGGCGGCTGGTACGTCCTCACGCTCCTCCAAGCTCATTCACGGCGGGCTTCGCTACCTCGAGATGCTCGATTTCGGGCTGGTGAAGGAAGCGCTGCATGAACGCGGCCTGTTGCTGTCGGAAATCGCCCCCCACCTGGCCCGGCCCGTACCCTTCCTCTACCCGCTGACCAAGCCTTTCTTCGAGCGGCCCTATGTTGGCGCGGGAATTGCCCTCTACGACGTCATGTCCATTTCCAGCGGCCACCAGCGGGGTGTTCCTTTCCACAAGCACCTTTCCCGCCGCGGCACGCTGCGCGCAGCGCCAAGCCTGAAGGACGACGCCTTCGTCGGGTCCATCCGCTACTACGACGGCCAGGTTGACGACGCCAAGTATGTAGCCAACCTGATCCGCACGGCCGCGTACTACGGTGCCCATGCAGTCAACCAAACGGCTGTGGTGGACTTCCTCCGCGAAGGTGAGCGGGTAGTGGGCGCCAAGGTGGTCAACCGCGAGGACGGCTCCACTTTCAGCATCCGGGCCAAGCAGGTCATCAACGCAACCGGCGTGTGGACCGACGAGACCCAGGCCATGGTGACGGACCGCGGGCAGCTGAAGGTCCGCGCGTCCAAGGGCATCCACCTTGTAGTGCCGCGCGACCGGTTCCAGTCAACCGTCGGCCTCATTTTGCGGACCGAGAAATCGGTGCTGTTCGTGATTCCGTGGGGGCGGCACTGGATCATCGGCACCACGGATACCGACTGGCATCTCGACAAGGCCCACCCGGCGGCGTCCAGCAAGGACATCGATTACATCCTCGAACACGTCAACAAGGTCCTCAAGCGGCCCCTGACGAGGGAAGACGTCGAAGGCGTCTATGCCGGGTTGCGGCCCCTGCTGGCGGGAGAGAACGACTCAACGGCCAAGCTGTCCCGCGAACACGTGGTGGCCCACCCGGTACCGGGCCTCGTGGTGGTGGCAGGCGGAAAGTGGACCACCTACCGTGTCATGGCCAAGGACGCGGTCGATGAAGCGACGCGGAGCATGGACGAACGCGTGGCGCCCAGCTGTACCGATTCCATCCCCCTGCTGGGAGCCAGCGGGTTCAAAGCAGCGTGGAACCGGCGCAACCGGACCGCCGAAGAGAGCGGCGTGCATGTGGCCAGGATTGAACACCTGCTCAACCGGTACGGATCGATGGCCACGGAGGTCCTGGCGCTCATCAAGGAGAACCCTGCCCTGGCCGAACCGCTGCCGGGCGCGGACGACTACCTCCAGGCCGAGGCCGTTTATGCGGCCACCCACGAAGGAGCCCGTCATGTACATGACGTATTGACGCGCAGAACGCGTATTTCGATCGAGTCCTGGGACCGGGGTGTGTCCGCCGTCCCGGTAGTCGCTAAGCTGATGGGAGAAATTCTTGGCTGGAGCGATGCGCAGCGCGAAAGCGAAATCAAGCATTACCTTGCCCGGGTGGAAGCCGAACGGCTGAGCCAGGAGCAGCCGGACGATGAATCTGCCGACGCCGCACGCCTGGGCGTCGAGGACATTGTCCCGTTGCGCTGACGCAAGGCGGATGACTGACGCGCGCCTCCTGCCTCACTGAAGGGACAACTCTTGGCGGAACCACTGGACCGGTACGATGCCGAACTCACCACACCGGAAATGGTGATTCTTGAGCTTGATGCCAAGGACAAGACCGACGCAGCGACCCAGCTGGCGGAACGCCTTTATGCGGCCGGGCGCGTGTCGGACCTCGAAGGCTTCCTGAAGCACGTCAATGCCCGGGAGCACCAGCTGGCCACCGGCCTGCCCGGGGGAGTGGGTCTGCCGCACGCCCGCAGTGAGTTCGTGTCCCGGACCTCGATCGCCGTGGGAATCACCAAGTACGGAAAAGCCCTGGACTTCGGTGCCGCCGACGGCCCCGCCACAGTCATCCTGTTGATTGCGACGCCGGCAAGTTCCTTTTCGGACCACCTCGAAGTACTGGCCACGCTGGCCCGCTCGCTGTCAAAGGAATCGTTCCGGGAATCCCTTCGCCGGGCCTACGACCCCGAGGTGATCGCGGAGCTCATCAACTCCAGCCTGGTGTTCTTCGACCACTAGTGGGCTGATCGGGCACCCCTCACGAGTGTGCCTGCGTCGGCAAGGTGAGGATCTCCGCTCCATCGTTGGTGATGGCGATCGTGTGCTCACTGTGTGCTGTGCGGCAGCCCGTCGCGCTTCGGAGCGTCCACCCGTCGGCGTCCGTGATGAGTTCCGCGGTGTCGGCCATGACCCACGGCTCCAGTGCGAGCAGCAGCCCGGGCCGCAGTTTGTACCCACGGCCGGGCCGTCCGGTGTTTGGGACGTGCGGGTCCTGGTGCATCGTCGATCCGATGCCATGACCTCCGAACTCGGTGTTCACCGGGTACCCCGCCTCGCTGAGGACGGAGCCGATGGCATGGGAGATGTCACCGATGCGGGCCCCCGGCCCGGCAGCGGCTATCCCGGCGCTCAAGGCTCGCTCCGTCGCGCTGATCATCGCGGTGCTCTCCGGCGGCTTTGAGTCGCCCACGATGAAGCTGATGGCGGAGTCTGCAGCGACGCCTCCTTTGGAGACGGCGAGGTCGAGCGTCAGCAGGTCGCCGTCGGCAAGCGTGTAGTCGTGCGGCAGTCCGTGGAGCACGGCGTCGTTGACGCCCGTGCAGATGTAGTGGCCGAACGGCCCGCGTCCGAAAGATGGCTCGTAGTCAACGTAACAGGACAGTGCCCCGGCCTCGATGATCATCGCCCGTGCCCACCGGTCGATGTCCAGGAGGTTCGTGCCCACCGTACTCCGGCTCTTCAGCGTCTGCAGGATGTCGGCGACCAAGGCACCTGCCACTCTTGCCCGGTCCACTTCGGCGGGGTTCAGGATCTCGATCATGCGGCGCCTTCCTCTTGCATCCAATAACTATCCCGGCCATATTATCCCGGTACTATAATCGGAGCCATGGTTAGACTCCCACTCACACCCGCAGAAGTCGAGCGCGGAGAACGCCTCGGTGCCCTGTTGCGTCGCGCCAGGGGCGAGCGCTCGATGCTCGAAACCGCGCTCGACGCACGTGTTTCGCCGGAGACCCTCCGGAAGATTGAGACGGGCCGCATAGCGACGCCCGCCTTCCCGACCATCGCTGCGATCGCCGATGTCCTCGGGCTCTCCCTCGATGCCGTGTGGGCGGAGATTAGCCAGGCCGGCCGGGGTGTTGAACCGACCAGCGCCGATCACAACGCACGTGGGCGGCTCTCAGCGGGTGTCCCTGCCTAGGACAACTTGGGGCACGGCCCGTTTCGTTGTTCTACACGAGTACGAAGTACGGTTAAGGTGTGTTGAAAACTGCCCTCAAACCCCGCTGGATCGCAGGCCTGGTGTTTGCGATCGTCATCTCGGGGGTTTTTGTGCTGCTGAGCCAGTGGCAATTCGGCCGCTCAACCCAGCCGGAGGTGCCGGTTTCCACCGGCACCGAAGACGTCAAGCAGCTGATCACGGTGCTCCGGCCGGGTGAATTCTTCCACGGCTCCGTGGCGGACCAGATGGTCACGGCCAAAGGATCCTACGATCCCGACAAGCAGGTACTGGTCCCGAACCGCCTTCATGACGGCGCCACCGGGTACTGGGTGGTTTCCGCGTTTTCGGTTCAGGGTGCTCCTGTCCTCAGCGGCGCAGGGGCAACGCCCCAAACCTGGATACCGGTCGCCCGCGGATGGGTGGCCGACCCCGCCCAGGCGGACGCGCCGCCGTCGGGCGTTGTTGAACTGACCGGGCGCCTCCTGCCCTCCGAAGCCCCGCTGCCGAACACCGCCCCCGAACCCGGACGCGCCACGGCAGTATCGGTGGCGGAACTCATCAACGCCTGGGAAGTCAGCAGCTACCCGGGATTCGTGGCGGCTACCTCCGAGCTGGCCGCCGGCGCTGACGTCAGCGCCGCGGCCGTCAACGGTGAACTGAAGCCCCTGAACATCGGCCCGCAGCCGCCGGCCCAGCAGGTGAACTGGCTCAACCTGTTCTACTCCGTGGAGTGGATAGTGTTCGCCGGGTTCGCGCTGTTCATCTGGTGGCGAATGGTGAAAGACGACTACCGCCGCGACCTCGAGGACGAGTTCGACGACGAACATTCCGAAGGCGATGCCCGACCCGTAGACCCACAGCAAGCCGCGCCGCACGCCAACACCTCAGATAATCCGAGCCCGAATGAACAAAAGGTACAGCCATGATCGACCCCAAGCCGGCCATCCAGCCCCAGCCGTCCCAGACCGGCGGATCGGGCACCGTAAAGAAGCGCAGGTTCGGCGGGACTGAAGCCCAGATCCGGTCCGCCCTGAAGTTCTACAAAGTCATGGCCTACCTGACGGGCGGGATGCTCCTCCTGCTGTGCGCCGAACTGGTTGCCCGTTACGCCTTCGGCCAGTACCTGTTCGCAGGCGGCACCAACGCGGTCACGGGCCAGACGTTTGGCTTCGGGTTCGCAGACGCCGAGCCGCAGGGCGTCCTCGGGGGAGTCAACCTCTCCGTGGCGGTGCTGATTGTGCACGGCTGGATGTACGTTGTGTACCTGATGTCCAACTTCCGCCTGTGGTCGCTGATGCGGTGGCCCTTCGCCAAACTGATTCTCCTGGCCCTGGGCGGTGTGGTTCCGTTCCTGTCCTTCGTGGTGGAGAAGAAGTTCCACGCCGAGGTGGAGGCCGAACTCGCCGCGAATCCACAGGCGTCCAAGCGCTACTGAACCGCCGTCCCGGGTCCTGTGAGATCGCTTACCCGCGGCTTCTCAAGGTGCGGGTGACCGGCGGCGCAAAGTAGTCTAGGACGGTGACTACTCCCACTGCACCCCAGACTTCCCAGAAGCCGGTGCTGGTTGTTGACTACGGTGCCCAGTACGCGCAGCTGATTGCCCGCCGCGTCCGGGAAGCGAATGTGTATTCGGAAGTGGTTCCGCATACCTATAGCACCGAGCAACTGCTGGCCAAGAACCCCGCCGCCATCATCCTTTCCGGTGGCCCTTCCAGCGTGTACGCGGAAGGCGCACCGAGTGTGGGTGCTGACCTCTTTGAAGCCGGGATCCCCGTTTTCGGCATCTGCTACGGCTTCCAGGCGATGGCCAACGCGCTGGGCGGAAAAGTCGACAAGACGGGCCTGCGCGAATACGGCTCCACCCGGACCACCATTCTCGGCGAGGGACGCTCCGTGCTCGAAGGGATGCCGCAGCACCAGAACACCTGGATGAGCCACGGGGACTCCGTGCACGCTGCTCCCGAAGGTTTTGAAGTGCTTGCGACGACGGCGGGCGCGGAAGTGGCTGCCTTCGCCAACGAGGAGAAGTGCCTGTACGGCGTGCAGTGGCACCCGGAGGTGAAGCACTCCGCTTACGGCCAGCAGGTACTCGAGAACTTCCTGTTCAAGGGCGCCAAGCTGGAACCCAACTGGACCACGGGGAACATCCTCGAGGAGCAGGTGGACCGGATCCGCAAGCAGATCGGCGATGCCCGGGTCATCTGCGGACTCTCCGGCGGCGTTGACTCCGCGGTTGCCGCAGCACTGGTCCAGCGCGCCGTCGGCGACCAGCTGACCTGCGTGTTCGTTGACCACGGCCTGCTGCGCGAAGGCGAAGCCGAACAGGTGGAACGCGACTTCGTGGCCGCTACCGGCGTCAAGCTGTATGTTGCCAACGAGCAGGAGCGCTTCCAGGCGGCCCTGGCCGGCGTCAGCGATCCGGAGACGAAGCGCAAGATCATCGGCCGTGAGTTCATCCGCGCGTTCGAAGAGGCTGAACTGGCCATCATCGCCGAGGCAGCCGCGCACGGTGAGAAGATCAAGTTCCTGGTCCAGGGCACGCTGTACCCGGACGTCGTTGAATCCGGCGGCGGCGAAGGTGCAGCCAACATCAAGAGCCACCACAACGTGGGCGGTCTTCCCGAGGACCTGCAGTTCGAGCTGGTTGAACCGCTGCGCGCCCTGTTCAAGGACGAGGTCCGTGCCGTTGGCGCCCAGCTGGGGCTGCCGCAGGAAATCGTCGGCCGCCAGCCGTTCCCCGGGCCCGGCCTCGGAATCCGCATCGTTGGTGAGGTCACCAAGGAACGCCTGGACCTGCTCCGCAAGGCGGACGCCATTGCCCGTGCCGAACTGACCGCCGCCGGCCTGGACAACGAGGTGTGGCAGATGCCTGTGGTCCTGCTCGCCGATGTCCGCAGCGTCGGCGTTATGGGCGACGGCCGCACCTACGGTCACCCGATCGTGCTCCGTCCCGTCTCGTCCGAAGACGCGATGACCGCCGACTGGTCACGGCTTCCTTACGACCTGCTGGCGAGAATTTCCAACCGCATTACCAATGAGGTGGAAGGCGTCAACCGGGTGGTCCTGGACGTGACCAGCAAGCCGCCGGGAACCATCGAGTGGGAATAGCACTGTGAGTGGCCGGTCTCAGCGATGAGACCGGCCACTTTGTTTTATTCACGCTAAATCCGGCGCAATTTTGGCCCGCTCCAGTGTTGCGGTCTCTCACTGGGCCCCGATACGGGCTACGCTCGAAAGTATGCCGGTATGGTCCAGGGCGTCACGTGCAAACGCAGAAAAGAAGGCAGTAGTGTCAGTTGGTCAAGGCCTCCCAGAGGGCTCCGAAGAGCTCAGGAAGTGGCTGTCGGGGCTTAAACCGGTCACCGGAGCAGACACGATGCTGCGTTTCACCAAGACGCCGGAAGGCTCCATCGACATCACCCATGCGCATCCGTCCGGACTGGCGCAGCTCATGGCGGGGCGGCGCACACGCCTGTCCACGCTCATCCGTGACCACGATCAGTACGTCGTTGCGGCGAGGGCTTCGCGCAACCTCCGCTCGAAGATCTTCGAGCTCAGCAATGACCGGGGCATCGACGCCGGGTATTTTTCGGCCGGAACGGTGTCCTGGACATCGGCTGTAGGCGGAAAGCCGCAGCGGGTGTCTGCGCCGGTCATGCTGACCGCCATTTCCCTGACCGTCCGTCCGGGCGAGGACGACTACGAACTTCAGCTGACGGAGCAGGCCCAGATCAATCCGGCACTGATCCGGCACCTGAAGACAATCCACGGGATAGTTTTCGATGTCAACGCCGTGACCCGGATGGCCTACAGCACGGCCCGCTTCGATCCCCAGCCCGTCCTGGACCGCCTGGGTACGCTCATCAAGCCCATCCACGGGGCCGAAGTGGAACACAACCTGCTCGTGTCAACGTTTGCGGACCTTTCCGGAAACCTCGACGACCCGTGGATCAACCAGAACAACCCCCTGGTAGCTGCCCTGGCCAGTGCCGCAGCCGGCGACGCCGTGGAGGTGGCCGAGCTCGCCGAGGACCGCTTCCAGGACATCGACCAGCGGGATCCGGCCGATGAGCTGCTGCTCCTCGACGCCGACGCCGACCAGCAGTATGTGGTGGACGCCGTGCGTGCCGGTGACTCGCTCCTGGTCAGCAGCCCGCCCGGTACGGGGCAGACACAGACTGCCATCAACACCATCGGCGCCCTGGTGGACGAGGGAAAGACCGTCCTGGTGGTGGGCGACCGCCGGGCCAGCCTCAGTGAGATCGGAGCCCAGCTGGAGACGCTGGGCCTGGAATCCATCTTGTTTGCGCTCTCCGGAACGGCTAGTCCGCTGCAACTCAAGGGCCAGCTGGTGCGGGCCATCGTCCGGAACGAGAAGTCGCTTCAGCCCCAGCTCCAAAATCTCCACACCACGCTGGCAGAGCACCGGCATGCCCTCATGGACCACGTGGCCTCGCTGCACAACGTCCGTGAGCGCTGGGGCTGCTCGCCCTACCAGGCCATGCAGTCGCTGGCCGAGCTGACATCCATCCAGCCGACGCCGCCCGCCACCACGGTGCGCCTGAAGCGAAGCGTCCTGGACAACATCCGCGACCGTGAGGAGCTTGCCGGCCGACTTCACCGTGCGGCCGAGCTGGGCAGTTTCAGCCGGGCTTCCACGGCCAGCCCCTGGCACGGCGCGCGGCTCCTGACCCGCAAGGAAACCGAAGAGGCGCAGGACGTTGCCCGCTCGGTCGAGAAGAACCTGCCAGTGCTCCGCAACCGTATGAACGAGGTGGCAGAGCACGCCCAGATACGCCTCGGCACGACCTTCCACGAATGGGGCGCCCAGCTCGAGTTGCTGATGGCGGTCAGGGAGAGCCTGGACAAATTCACCCCGGACATCTTCGACCGGCCGGTCCACGACCTCATCTCCGCGACAGCCACCTCCCCGTGGCGCCGCGAACGGAACATCGAGATGCCTTCCATGCAGCGTTCCCGGCTGCGGCGCGTTGCCAAGGAATACGTCCGCCCCGGCGTGCACATCGCTGACCTCCACAGCTCATTGGTGCTGGTCCAGGAGCAGCGGGCGCTCTGGGCGGAATACGCCACCACGCAGCGCCATCCCGCAGTGCCGTCCGGCCTGGGTGAAGTGAATGTGATGTACCGCAGCCTGGAGCGGGAACTGGCCCAGCTGGGTGCGGCCGTCAAGCATACAGAGGCAGGCGGGGACCTCCAGCACACGCCCTACGAAGAACTGATGGAACGCCTGGAGCGGCTGGTGGCCGACACCCGGACGCTCAAGACGCTTCCGGAGCGAACGCTCCTCATCGAGAACATGCGCGAGCACGGACTCGGGGAACTGCTTGCCGACCTGGCAGAGCGGGAAGTGCCGGCGGCATCCGTCGCGGCGGAGCTGGAACTTGCCTGGTGGCAGTCGGCCCTTGAGGCGATGATCAGCGGTGACGACTATCTGGCGATGTCCGACGGCGACGCCCTGCGGCAGCTCGAAGCCGAATACCGCCTGGCGGACAATGCCCACATCGCCAGCGGTGCGGCGCGGCTGCGGTGGAAGCTGTCCGAACGGTGGCGCGCCGGCATTGCCGAGAACCCCCGGCAGGCAGACCTGCTCCGGAGCCTCCTGAAGGACGGCCGGGTCACGCTGGCCGCCCTCACGGCGCAGGCCCCGGCTCTGGTTCCCATGCTGGTACCGGTATGGTCGGTGAGCCCCTACCTGATGACCGGACTGCTGCCGGCTGAGCAGAAGTTCGACGCCGTGGTCATCCTCGACGCCGAGGCCACCTCCCTCCAGGCGGTCCTGCCGGCGATCGCCCGGGCCAAACAGGTTATTGCCTTCGGTGACGATAAGATCGCCAGCCCCCGCACCTTCACCGTCGGCGTCGAGCGGCTGGCTGCCGGCGAGACGGCCCACCAGAGCGTCGAGAGTGCCTACACGGCCTTGTCCGCGGTGCTGCCGACCCGGCGGCTGACCTGCGCGTACCGGGCAGTTGACGAGGACCTCGTGCTGCAACTGAGCAAGAGTTTCTACGACGGGCACCTCCACAGGCTCCCCGAGGGTCAGACAGCCACCGGACTGGACCGCGCCCTGCTGGTGGAATACCTGCCGGACGGCACCGGTCTCCCGAGCGCCGACCAGGAAGGCGTTGAATCCGCCGTAGCTGAGGTCAACCGGGTGGTTGAGCTCGTGTTTGAGCACGCCCGCCTGCGGCCAAGGACCTCCCTCGCCGTGGTCACGGCCAGCCTCCGCCACGCCGCCAGGATCGGCGAGGCCATCCGGCTGCAGCTGCCCAACTACCCGCTGCTGGCAAGTTTCTTCACGGCCGGACCGGAATCCTTCCGTGTGGTGGACCTGGAACGTGCCCAGGGCCTGGTCCGCGACCACGTGATCTTCTCCCCGGGTTATGGCCGCACGCCGCACGGCCGCGCGCTCCACAATTTCGGACCGTTGTCCGCTGAAGGCGGCCGGGCGAAATTCGCGCTGGCCATGACCCGTGCGCGGCGTTCCCTGCATGTGCTCAGCTGCTTCAAGCCGGAGGACCTGGATGTCAGCCGCCTCAGCCATGGCGCAGTGGACTTCTATGAGCTGCTGGACCGCGAGATTGCCGGCAACACCGACCTGGGCACCCCCGCGTCGCGCGCAGCAGCCAGCGAGCAGGCACTGGGGGCGGACCCGCTGGTGGCAGACCTCGGTGACAGGCTGCGTGCCCGGGGAGCCAGGGTCTGGCACCAGTACGACGGCGTGCTTGACGTTGCCGCCGCCGCGGACCCGGTGAATTCCATCGGTCACGATGACGCCGAAATCCCCAGGCCCGTGGCTATTGAGTCGGACGGAACTGAGCAATACCGGCGAATGAGCGTCCGGGAACGGAGCAGGCTCCGCCCGCAACTGCTGGAACGCCTTGGCTGGCGCTACATGCCCCTGTGGACCATCGAGGTGTTCACGGATCCGTCCGCCTGCGCTGACCGGATCGGCGGTTACCTCGGGCTGGAGAAGCCCGTTGTCACCGGCTTCTCATCCGCCTCGCAGTCGTTCTTCGAGGACGACGTGGACAACCTGACGCTGAACAGCGCCGACCGCGGCAATAACGGTGCTGATGAGGAAGCCCAAGCGGAGAGCGGCACTCCAGGCGGTGCGGCCCCCCGGGACAACCACTCGGTATCCTTGGAGGAGCGCCGCGCGTCCCGGGACGAGGCCCATGGCGCCGGCAGCGAAGCAGTGGAAGACACCAAGGAATACGGCATGGACACAAACAGCAGCGCAACGGACAGCCAGGACGCTCCCGGGCCCGGGTCGGACGAACCAGCGACGGACAGGTTGCGTCAGCCGGCGGGTGTCGGCGCGGCGTCGGGAGTGCTGCCGAACAAGGCAGCCGAAGATGACCCGAAACGCTGGGGCGATCACGGTTCGGACTACGACCACGATGCCTGGCTGCAGGAGCAGAAACCCCCGCACTGGGGCTAAGGCCAGCACAGCACGCCCGCCACCGCAGGGTTAGCCGGGCGGCCACGTAGGCAGCCCCAGGGCGGCCGCCGTGCAGCAAGCCCAGTGCAGCCGGGCGCAGGACTGCTAGCCCTGTGCCCCCACCAGCACGAAGAAGAGTTTTCCTTGTGTTGAGGCGCCGGCGAGGCGCCGGGCCTGCTCCGGATCCGCTGCGACCACGATGAGACCCTCGGTTTCTCCGGTCCCCAGCCATTGCCCGGTCTGTCCGCCCTGCCCCGAGGTCCAGAGCACGGGCACGGAGGCTGCCAGCACTTCCGATTCGGCTGCCTTGCCGAAGTCCGTTCCGTTGGTCATCACAATATTGACCAGCTGGCCGGGCGCCACGAGCTGGATGGACGAGGGGTCCGCCATCCTCAGCGGCACGGCTGCAGATCCGGGTTCTGTGCCCGCCAGCAGGCCGGGTCCGAGCAATTGCGTGTCGGAGATCAGCTGGCCCTTGCGCAGCGGGGCTGCCAGCTGTTTGCCCTGCAGCGCGGAGACGTCCGTGAAGGCCCCGGCGGGCATCATGCCTGGCGGGACCTTCACGGGCACCACCTCATTGCTTGACAATGCAGCTCCGGCGGGAAGGTCCCGGGCCGAGGCCATCGCTGTGACAGTGTGTTCCGGTGCCGGGGTCAGCTGCTGCACGGCGATGCCGGCGGCAGCACACAGCAGGAGCGCGACGACGAGCCTGCGGTTGCGGTTGAGCCATGAGCTGAGGCGGCGCGCACCTGATGGCCTCGAACGGCCCGGGCGTCCTGTCCTGAAGTTCTGCCGGGGCGATGAGAGTCCGTGATTGCGGAAGATGGAGGGCATACCGTGAGGCTACGAAGTCCGGTGGGGGCGCGGACAGCCCGGCGGGGACCTATGTGGAAAACCAGGACCGGTAGAGCACAGCCATGGTGTCCGCTATTCCGCCGAACGAGGGAACGCCGGGTGCAGCCTCAGTTGGCGGCAGCTGCGGTGGCGGGCGCCGGAGCGGCTGCCGGGGCAGGCGAAACACTGCTGCCCTTGGTATCGCGGGAATCCGTCCGGTAGAAGCCGGAACCCTTGAAGACGACGCCGACGCTGTTGAACTTCTTGCGCAGGGTTCCCTCGCACTCAGGGCAGGAGGTGAGGGAGCTGTCGGTGAACGACTGCACGATCTCGAAGGCGTGGCTGCAGTCCTTGCAGGCATATGCATACGTGGGCACTGGAAATCCTCCTCTGGGACAAACGAGCAGGTCCCGTGCTGCCTGATGGAAATCGCTGCCGCGTTGTCCCGGCAGGTCTTGTCCTTTAGCAGTCGCAGGGCCTGAGTGCCAATTCTATCACCCGCTGCGGAAGGGTTTCACATCAGCTGTGTGAGTCGCGACGGGGTGACCGCCACCGGGACCTTCCGGTCAAAGGACTCTGCGGGGATGCTGCCGGCCGGCAGGACTTCGCCGTCAAAGACCACTGCGGCGGCGGGCAGGGGCAGGCCGGCGGCATCCAGCCCCGAGAGGAATTTATCGTAGTAGCCACCGCCCTGGCCGATCCTGTTGCCTGACAGGTCCACGGCCGTGGCAGGGACAAAGACTCCGGCCACTTCGCTCATTGCCTCGATGCCGTGCTGTTCCCCCACGGGTTCCTCGATGGGGGCGTAGCTGCTGCGGACGAAGTCAGTTTCCGGCGTCCAGAAGACCCAGGACAGGGTGCGGTCGGGCCCGCAGACCGGCAACAGTACGCGGTGCCCGGTGCCTTGCAGTGCGGCAAGGAGCGGGAGCGTGGGAGGCTCGAATCCCACCCCCAGGTAAGCGGCAAAGGTGCTCCGCTCGCCGGCGGCAACCATGGCGGCCCACTGGAGTCCGTGCCGGGCGATGCCTGCTCCGGCGGCTTCCAGGCCGGCGGGGGAGAAAGCGGCACGCTCGATTCTGTGGGCCGAGCGGATCTCTTCCTTCGATGGCATCCGTGCCGTCCTTTCAGGTCGGGAGCCGTGAACTGAGGCCCCGGTGCGGGGCCGGCGGGGTGGTCCGTGCAATTACCCAATGTTTGGTCCCTGACGCTAGATTAGTCCAGTGACTACCACCAATACTTCTGTCCGCAAGGCTGTCATTCCCGCTGCCGGCCTCGGTACCAGGTTCCTTCCGGCCACCAAGGCCATGCCCAAGGAAATGCTGCCGGTCGTGGACAAGCCCGCCATCCAGTATGTCGTCGAAGAAGCCGTCAGTGTGGGCCTCACCGACATCCTGATGATCACCGGCCGGAACAAGCGCGCCCTCGAAGACCACTTCGACCGGGTCCCTTCGCTGGAGGCCACCCTGGAAGCCAAGGGTGACACCGCCAAGCTCGAAGCCATCCAGGCCGCAAGCAACCTCGGTGACATCCACTACGTGCGCCAGGGCGACCCCATGGGCCTCGGCCACGC
The DNA here is from genome assembly GCF_000876655.1 of Arthrobacter sp. SPG23. Lineage (GTDB taxonomy): Bacteria > Actinomycetota > Actinomycetes > Actinomycetales > Micrococcaceae > Arthrobacter. The sequence goes on along the minus strand of NZ_JYCN01000022.1, from coordinate 138,638 downwards.
GGTGCTGCGCGCGAAGCAGCACGTAGGCTACGAACCCTTTGCGGTTCTGCTTGGCGACGACCTCATCGACGCCCGTGACGAACTGCTCAGCAAGATGATCGAAGTGCAGGCCAAGACCGGTGGCTCCGTGGTGGCGCTCATTGAGGTGGAGCCTTCCCAGATCAGCGCCTACGGCTGCGCCGACATCGATGACACCGACATGAACGGCTTCGTGCGGATCAGGAAGCTCGTGGAAAAGCCGGACGCCGCAGAAGCGCCGTCCAACCTGGCCGTGATCGGCCGCTACGTCCTCCACCCCGCGGTCTTCGATGTCCTCGAACGCACCGAACCGGGCAGGGGCGGGGAAATCCAGCTGACGGACGCCCTCCAGGAACTGGCTGCAGGGGAGGGCGAAGGGTACGGCGTATACGGCGTTGTGTTCCGTGGCCGCCGCTACGACACCGGCGACAAGCTCAGCTACCTCAAGGCCTGCGTCCAGCTGGCCTGCGACAGCGACGACCTCGGCCCCGGGCTGCGGGAGTGGCTGCCGGAATTCACCGCCTCCCTGGCCAAGTAACGTCCCATGCGGGGCAGCATCTGGCCGGTGACGCTGGAATGCGGCGACATTGTTCTGCGCCCCATCCGTTACCGTGACCGTAAGGAATGGATGGCGGTCCGGTCCCGCAATTCCGATTGGCTGGCACCGTGGGAGGCCTCGAACCCGGCCCCGGGAGGGGCGCTGCCGGACTACCGGCAAATGGTCAGGTCTCTCAACTCGCAGGCTGCCCAGGCCACGGCGTTGCCCTTCGTGATCGCGGAGCGCACGCCGGGCCGGCGTGATCCCGTCATTGTTGGGCAGCTCACCGTGTCATCCATCATTTGGGGCTCGGCGATGATGGCGACGCTTGGATACTGGGTGGACAAGTCGTGTGCCGGCCGGGGGATCGCACCCACGGCTGTGGCCATGGCCACCGACTACTGCTTCGGGACCCTCGGGCTGCACCGGATGGAGATTAATATCAGGCCTGAAAACGGGCCCAGCCTGCGGGTGGTGGAGAAGCTCGGTTTCCGCGACGAAGGCTACCGGCCGCGGTTCCTGCACATCAACGGCGACTGGGCGGACCACCGGTCTTTCGCCTTGACGTCCGAGGAAGTCCCCGAAGGGCTGCTGGCCAGGTGGCTTCGAACCCGCCCGGCGTGACCTGGCGTTAGGGTTTTGATCGACGCAACCCCGGTTCGCCGTTCTGTGTTTTTCGTCATAAATCCATTGATTTGCCACCTGCCCTGCGACACACCGGAGCTAATGCCAGAGCTGTCGGCTAAATGCTCTTACGGTTTTGAATGTGGACTTCCCCCTTAGCAGCTCAGTGATCCTTGTTGTCGCTGTTGCGCTCTGGATCGTGTGGGTAGCCCCGTATGTACTCCGAAACCGCCGGCATCAGCTTCAACCCGTTGCCGAGCTGATGTCCGAAATCAACTACGCCGAACCCGCAGACCCCCAAGCCGGAAACGCCATGAAAATGGCCGCCCAGCAGGAGAAATCAATGGTAACCAAGCAGGCCACCGGATCCGCCCAGGGGTCCGCGACAACCGCCGTCGGCCCGGGGCCGGCAACGGCGCGTCCGGGTGCACTGAGGATCCGTTACGGACGATGCGCGATCGCACTCGTGGGTCTGGTGTCCCTGCTGACCGGGGTGGTGGCCGGAATCTTCCGTATTTTCGGACTGGGCTCGTCCTGGTTGCCCGTCGGGGCCCTCTTCGCAGCCATTGTGGCGGTAGCTTTGCTGCGGCGGCTGGCGGTACGGGACCGCCGCGCCAGGATGAACGCTGCATTCCGTGCTGCCATGTCGGCTCCGGCACGGCAGATGCGTGCTGCCGTGCCGCGTCCCAGCCGGGAACCTGCCGTGGACGCTCCGGAAATCCCGCTTTTCGACGCCGAGGCAGGGAGCAAGCCCAAGGTAAAGCCGCTGACAGCCCAGGAGCTGCGTGAAGCGGCCCTCGCCGAGGCAAAGGCGTCCGGGGACACCGCCCTGCGCACCGCCACGGCACCCGGCTCAGCTGTCAGCGCGGACTCCAGCTGGGAGCCTGTTGACGTTCCCAAACCGACTTACGTCGAAGCCGCCAAGGCAGAACGTGCCGCCCCTGATCCGCTTGACCTGCCAGAAGCTCCCAAAGCTGTAGGCAAGCCGTCCCTCAAGCAGGGTCCGGCTGCGGCCCCCGCAGCGTCCGGTGCCGCTCCCAAGGCCCAGACCAAGGCGCAGAGCGCCTTGAGCAACCTGGACGACGTATTGCAGCGCCGCAGGGCCTGAGCCTGTAGCCTCTGGAGCATGACCCGCATCTGTGTTGCCGGCGGCACCGGACAGGTGGGCCGTGAGGTGGTCCGACAGGCCGTGCAGCTGGGCCACGACGTTTCCGTTATCAGCCGCCACCCGCCGGGGCCCGGTGCCGGAGGGGCGTACGACGGCGCGGACTACTACCGCGCAGACGTCACCACCGGTGAAGGGCTGGCGGCCGCCCTGGCCGGTGTCGCCGTCGTGATTGACTGCCTGGAAGGCAGATCAGGGAGGGCCCTCAAAGATTTCGCAGCCGGTGGCGCCCGCCTCCTCGACGCTGCGCACCATGCCGGTATCCGCAAGGCTGTGCTGCTGTCCATCATCAACTGCGACCAGGTGCCCCTGCGCTTCTATCGGTCCAAGGCGGACAAGGAACGTATCTACGCCGCGTCCGCCCTTGAGACCGTTACGGTGCGCGCCACCCAGTTTCACAGCCTCCTGGTCCAGCTGTTCGCGGCCGGCGCCACAGTGGGGCTTATCCCGGTGGTCAAGGGGGCGAGGTTTCAAACCATGGCGCCCGGCGAGGCGGCGTCGGCACTGCTCGAAGCAGCCGTCGAAGGGCCTTCGCAGGAACTCCACCGGGTCCGGACGGTGGGCGGCCCGGAAGTCAACGGGATGGCGGAACTGGCAGAAACCTGGAAGCACCACAGCGGGTCCCGGGGGCGCCTGATCCGTTTGCCCCTGCCGGGGGCCGCGGGAAAATACCTGCGGGAGGGCGGCAACCTGGTTCCCGAGCACCGGTACGGAACTGAGACATTCGCGGGCTGGCTGGCAAAGCGGTAACGGGCAGCGAGGCGAGCGCGTTTAGCGTTCTCCGGCCGGAGGTGCTGCGGTGTACGGTCTGGGCCAAGGAGCGCCCGCCTGCTGCCATTGCTGGTAGCTCATGAGGATGTCCCGCCCGTCCGGCGCGCGGTAGTAGATGTTCCCGGAGTTCACAGGTTTCCAGTAGAAGGAAAAGGGCACGTATTCGTCGACGACGGGAGTGGGTAACTGGGCCGCTGACCATTCCGCGTAGTTGACTGGCCGGCTTCCTTCGACCTTCACATTGGCGTTGTAGTAGACGGTTCCCATCCACGAGGTCTTGAAATATCCGCTGACCAGCCGGCTGGGCGCAGGGCGACCGGCCGCAGACCACTCGTCGAAGGTGAGTTTGTGCAGCACGCCATCTTCGCCGCGGGCAAAAACCTCGCTGGAGTACTGGTGCTGGTTATAAGAGGTCCCTTGGATAAACCCCGCGATCCGCGCCGCTGGCTGCCCCAGCTGGAGCCAATCAGCGTAGCTGAGCCTTTTCCACAGCCATGCCGGGCTGGCGAACTCCACTGAATAGATTGAACTCGACCAGGGATACCGGACGAAGCTGCCGGCGGTCCGTTCCGGTTGCCTGAAGCCCATCTCCTGCCACTCGCGGAAGGTCAGCAGGTGGGTCACGCCGTCCGGGGACGTGGCATAGATTTCCGGTGCCGGGGCAAAGGTAAACACCCTCGTGCCCGCGATCCAGCCAGCCAGGCGGGGCCGGGGGAAACCAGCGGCCTCCCAGTCCGCATAGCTCAGCTTTTTCCAGATCATCCCGCTCGGTGCATAACTGACGGAGTAGATGGCAGGTGACCACGAGTAGTTCACATAGTCCGTGGGGTAGGCCGTGGCGGACTTCTCAACGAGCACTTCGTACACGTACAGGTTCAACCCGGTCCGGAGGGCAGCGATGCCCACCTGGCCGTACTTCGGGTCACGCATGGTGACGGCGTTGGCGGAGCCGTAGGTGCTGACGAGCTTGGCATGGAGCTGCTGAACGGTGGGGCCGGTGGGGGAGTATGTTGTTTCGGCGATCCGGCCGTAAGCAGCCCCGGCTGGCAGTGCATCTTCCGGGACCGGCGTCGCGGAAGGGAAGTCCAGCTGGGCAAGCGCCCACTGCTGCGCGGCCGCGCTGACGGTCGGATCCAACGTGACGGCGGGTGCCCCCTGCGACTGGCGGTATTCGTTCAGCAGCGTGAAGAACCCGTTGATTTCCTGCGCCGACACCGGTTCCAAGGCTTCAAGGGCCGGCCCCGGAAGCGGGCTGGAGGGCTCCGGCGTTGTTGTCGCTGTAGCTGACAGGGCAACGTTCGGCTCCGGCTCCGGCGCCGGCTCCGGGGACACCGAGGGCGCCGCTGTTGCTGCCGGGGACGCTGACGGTGTAAAGCTCGGCTCCGGGACGGTGGCCACCGCCGCAGTGGGAAGTGACAGCATTGCCGCCATCATGAGCACCAAGCCTGCGCTGAGCTGCCGGGCAATCGGATTATTCATCGACGTTCTTTCGGGAAAGGGCCAGGGAACCGCGTGGGCGCGTGAACCGGTGGACAGCCAGGGCGGTGCCGCCGAGAAGGAGCAGCAAGAGAGCGGGCAGCAGCGGCGAAACGTTGGCGCCGGTGTCCGCCATGGGCTGTTCGTTTGGCACGGCGGCCAGATTGCCTGCAGGGCCAAGGGGCTCGGGCGGAAGCGGCGCCGCAGTCAGGATTGAGACAGATATGTCGTCGCTGGTCGCAGTGCCAAACGTATTCGCAGCCACCGCATGGTAGCGGGCGCCATTAGTGACGGCGTCCGGACCGATAACCAGCGTGGTATCCGTTTCTCCGGCCACTTCCGCCCAGGGCGCGCCCGGGGCCTGCTGCCGGAACCAGGTGACGGCGGGCCGGGGTGACCCGGTCACCGTGACGCGAAGGTCGATGGGTTGGCCGGCAACCGCTGCGGCGTGGGCGGCTGACGCGGAGACGGCAGGGGCCGCGCCCGCGTTGACAGTGGCTGCGCTGCTGAAGACGCGCGCTCCCAGCGCATTGCTTGCCACGATTCGGAACTGCTCGGAAGGGAGCGCGGATCCTTCACTGAAGGAGACCGCCAGCTCGCTCGTAGTGGCTCCGGCAACGTTCCGCCAGCTCAGGCCGCTGTCGGTGCTGCTTTGCCATTGGAGGCGTATGCCGGCGCCGGTCACGGCTGCCGCCAGTTTCCCCCGGTCGTGCCCGGGCAACGCCAGGTACAGGTCCTCCGGTTGGCTGGTGACGGCCAGCGGTTCCTTCCTGACTGTGAGTGTCGCAGCGGGGGAGACGTTCACTGGCTCGGAACCATCGGAGACGGTTACGGCCCGGAAACGGTCGCCGTCGTCGGCAGCCTGTGGCGACGGGACCGTCAGGGTGGTTCCAATGGCGCCGGAAACGTCCTGGAATGTTGCTCCCGCGTCGTCGCTGCGCTGCCACTGGAGCCGGTGCCCCGGCCGCCCCGGTGCTGTAGCGGTGAACGTGGCAGGGTTCCCCTGGTCCACCGTCCGGTCTTCGGGGGCACCGGGCGCCGTGTTGCCCGGCCCGAAAACCTCCACTTCCGAGAGGGACAGGGAATTATCGGGACCGTTGTCGTCGGTGGCAACCCTGAGGAACCTGGCGTCCACGGGGCTAAAGGAGACAATTAGCGGTGAACCGGCAACGCCGCTCCGCTGGGCGATGGCACCCGGTGTGGTCCACTTCGCTCCGTCAACGGAGACCTGCACTCTCGGAGCGGAGGGCATGCCGGCACCCGCTTTGACCGGTTCCTCGCCGGCGGGTGTGGTCAAGGGATGGAGGTACACGGTGCCGAGGCTCCGCGCCTCCCCAAGATCCAGCTGGATCCACTGGGTCCCGGCCATTTCCGATCGGTATCCGCGGTGCAAGGCGGTGCTGAACGCGGCGGAGTCCACCAGGTTCGCCGCGCTCCAGCCGCCGGTCTCCAGCGAGGTGCTGGCTGAAACGGCGGCGCCGGCCGCGAGATTCCGGCCGCCGTGGCCGTACTCCAGCTTCACAGCGTCCAGGAAGAAGCCGGTTGCATCGGCCGTGGCAGCGGTCGTACGAATACCGACCCGCAGCTCCGACAGGTTCTTGAGGCCGTCCTCCACGGTGGGGAGGACCAAGTGGTTCCACGATCCTGGGGCAAGCCGGTGAACGGACTCCGCGGTGTGCCCCGCGCCGTCACTCGCCCAGAGCTTTGCTTCGTAAGCGGCGCCTGGCACGGGATCGGCCAGTTGGAGGGATGCCATGAGCGCGGCGCCGTCACCGGTGCTGACGGGTTTCGGCAGCGAATAGGTGACTTCGCGCCATTGTGCCGAAGCTGCAGGCCGGACAGCCTTAACCCGTAGCGCCGCTGCCCCGAGGAACGAGCCGGTCCCGGCGTCGCCGGGCAGGGCGCCTGCGTCGACGCTGGCGCCCTGCCCGGCAGTCCACCCGGTTGGCGCTCCGCCTTCGAAGTTTGCCAGGACCAGGCTGCTTTGTGGCAGGCACGATTCTCCGGTCGTGTCGGCCGTGCAGTCGGAGCTTCCACGTACCTTGCCCAGGGAGTGCGCTGTTGCCAGGACGGTGCCGGCAGCAGCATCGGTCACTGAGAGTTCCAGCGTCCCCCCGCGGGCGGCGGCTGATGCCGAGACGGGAACCAGTACTGTGGTGTGTCCGCCGGCCGGAACGACGGCCTGAACCGCGCGCTGTTCCTGCCAGCCCGCCGGCAGGCCGGTTGCCGCGACCTGCACGTGGCGGTCGGCGGACGTTTGGAGGTTGCTGAGTGTGACCGCCGCGAAGCCGGTGCCGCCGGGCTCCAGGATCTGCGGCGTCAGGCCGCCGCTGGCCGCCGTGAGGTCGTTTCCCACCCCGATGGTGAAGCCGCTGCTCAGCGTAGCCGTGTCCTCACCGCGGGTGAAGGACACGGAGCCGCGGGCCGGGTAACTCTCCGCAGGGCTGCCGGCCGGGGCCGTCACGCTGTAGATGGCACGTGCCTCTCCGCCAGGTTCCACGTGCTCCGGAAGGCGGGCTGTGGGCCTGGCCGACCAGCCCTGCGGAAGCTCGATCGCCGGGCTCAGCCGGCCAAGGGCGGTAAGGCCTGTGTTCTTCACCGTTACTGTGACGTCCATGCTGCCGCCGGGTGCAAGGTGCTCTTCGGCGGCGGCCGCCGAGACGACCACACCGCCGGCATCAACTGCTGCGGAGAGCTGGTGGACAGCTGAGGCAGCGTGCAGGGCCAGGTCGCCTGCAGTGGCCGGAGCCAGGCCTTCGCCGCGGGCCAGGGAGACCTCCGCGGTGAAGGAGCGGGCCGCCGTGATGGCACTGCGCAGTTCATCGGGTGCCCTGCCCTCCTGCTGCAAGTAGGTGCCGAGCGCCTGGCTGGTGCCGGATTCCGTGGCCGCTGCCGTTTCCCGCAGGGCCGCAAGCCTGGGCGTGGAAGCTCCGAGGGCGGTAACAGCGGTACTGATGGCCGCGGACGTGTTCGAGGCTGCCACAAGTTCCGTGAGTGCCGGGTCCGACGTGAAATGGTAGGTGCCCGATCCCAGCGTAAGCAGGGTGTCGGGGCCGCCAGCGCTGACTGATTTGATCCCGTTTCCAGCCGCAGCCAGCTGTCCTGATTCAGAGACAGCGGAGGGTGCGGTGTCCCGCAGCGTGACCTTACCGGTGGATCCCACGGGAACGGTGATGTTGTAGGTGATCCGTCTGTCCGCCACTTTCCAGTCAATTCGGGCCTCGCCGAAGGGTGTATGGACGCTTCCGGCGGCGGAGGGGAGGCTAGGCGTGATGCGGGGGTCGAAGATGATCTCGCGGTAGCCGCCCGCCTCCGACGGCGAAATACCGGCCACTGATTTGTACAGCCAGTTGTCAATGAAAGTGAACATGGGGTGGTTCAGGGACGGGGAGCCCTGCCACTCTTCCCAGATGGAGCCCGGCCCGTGCGTCAGCATGTACGCCCAGCCCGGACTGTCAGTGCGGGACACCACAATGTTGACGATGTCGGAGCGGTCCATCAGCTCGAGCGCGTCGACGATATATTTTGCTCCGGGCAGGCCGCCCCGGACATGTCCTCCGCCGATGACCATGACCTGGTTTACGAGCGTCTCCGTGACGTCACCGGCCCTGCCTTCGGGGACAATGCCCAGGGTCAGGGGCAGCGCGTTCGAGAACTGGCTGTTGCCGTAGCTTGCCTTGCCAGCATCGAAGTAGCGTGCGTTGAAGGCATTGGCAATGTTGTTTGAGAGGGTTTTGTACTTTTCCGCCGGGCCGGCCTTACCCAGTTCGGCCGACATCTCCGCCATCAGTTTGGCAGTGAGGTAATAGAACCCGGATTGGAAGAGCTTGCTGTCCGTGTCCTCTGACGCCACCCAGTCCTGCCCCCACGTATAACTGGGCCGGGTGATCAGGTAGCCGTCTGTGACGGTGGCGGTGTAGCTCATCCAGCGGTCCATCGAACTGTAATGGCGGCTGAGGAGCCTGTCGTCGCCGTAGGCTTTCCAAACGTAGTAGGGGATGAGCACGGTGGCCGCTGACCAGGCGGGGTCAGACTGCTGGCTCCAGAACGGGTTGTGTTCGACGGGCACGATATCGGGCACGAAACCGGAGGGCTTTTGTGCATCCTCCATGTCCTGGACGAACTTGGTATAGAAGGCAGCCATGTCGTAATTGTTGATCGTTGCCTCCGCCGCGAGGTGCGCATCGGCCATCCAACCGCGTTTCTCGCGGGTGGGGGTGTCCTCAGGGATGCCGTGCATCCCGTTGACCTGAGTCTGCCGGTTGGCCTCGTGCAGGGAGTTCAAAAGCGGCGTCGAGGCCGTGAAGGTTCCTGCGTTGCCCACGTCGTTGCGGATTTCCTGGGCCACCATGGATCCATTGGCGGGCAGGGCATCCAGTCCGGAGATTTCCGCCCACCGGAACCCGGCGTAGGCGAACCGGGAACTGAACAGGGAGGTTTTGCCGTCCCCGGTGAACGTGCTGGTCTGTGCGGCCATGATGACGGAGTTGTTGACGCGGCCGTTGAGCAGACGCTCACCGTGCTTGATGGTCACGGTCCTGCCGGCCGGGATCACCTGGGACAAGGACACCGTCCCGGAAACGTTCTTGCCAAAGTCGGCCACGAACACTGCCGGGGCGGGCTGGGTCACCTTGACCGGAGTGAGCCTGTCCACCACACGCATGGGCTCATTCGGTGATGCGCTGAGGGTGCCGCGGGCGGGGTTGGTTCGAACCGGGCTCCAGCCCACGTTGCTGATCGGAGCGGTGTCCCAGCCGGAAATCTGTTTGCGGGCATCGAAGGTCTCGCCATGGAACCTGTGTGCGCGGGTGACGGGGCCGGGCCGGGAAGTCCATGTGCTGTCCGTGGTCACAACGGTGGCCGGGCCGGAGGGCCATTCGACCTGGATCTGGAGGATGACATCGGAATCTTCGCCAAGGAGGAATCCGACGGCGTTGTCCCCCGCCTTGAGCAGGGATGTCACGTCCCAGGTCCGGTACAGGGACCTCACCCGGCTGTCGGTCGGCTGTGCCTCGAGTTCGGCGTCGCCCACCTTCTTCCCGTTGGCGGTCAATTCATAAATGCCCCTGGCCAGCGTTGCCGTCTGGAGGCAGCAGTAACCCTGATAGTCCGGGGTGCGCTCGAAGGTGCCCCGGCCTGAAACGAAGGCCGTCGCGCGGAGCGGCTTTTCGGGCAGGCTGAACGATTTCCTGAGATAAGAGCCGCCGGCATCGGTGGACGCCGGGCTGATCCAGTCAGCCTTCCAGTCGCCTGGAGCAAGCAGGCCTGTGGTCCAGGTGGCGATGGAGCTCCAGGCGGATTCCGTGCCGGCTTCGTCCCACACCCGGACTCGCCAGTAGTACGGCGTCGCGGAGGACAGCGGCGGTCCGGCGTACGCCACGAGGGACTGGGCGTCGCCGGAGACGCGGGCGCTGTCCCAGACATCGGGAGCATCGGCGGCCAGCGAGTCACCGTTTCGGGACACCTGTATCTGGTATGCGGTCTGCGCCTTGTCCCTGCTTCCCGACGCCAGTTGCCAGCTCAGCCGGGGCTGCGCCGCATCCACCCCCAGGGGATTGCTGAGATGCTCGACGCTCAGGGACGCGACGCTCAGTCCGTGTCCCGGGACCGCATCCGACGGCTGTGCCTCAGCGCGGACCGGGGACGGCGGTGCCTGGGCTGCCGTCGCGTCCGGAATGGCCGGCTGCAGGAACGGAGCCTGAACAGCGGCCTTGCCCGCCGGCGTGCGGTCCGCAAAGTACGCGTGTACCGGAGCGGGGGCAAGAAGGCTGACGGCGAGGCTCGCCACGAGCACGGTGATGACAGATCGGCAACGCTGCAGAAGGCACGCCAAGAAATTCCCCCAGGTCTTAAAGAAACAGGGATCCGTACCGGCAAGAATTTACGGCCGGTGTGCGCGGCAGTGAACGGTGCAGGACGTGCTCCCGGTTCAGAGGGTACCAGTACTGGATGCGGTGTCCGACTTAGCAGTGAAAGTGCCGTGGCGCCCCCGGTTTTTGAAACACGGGCCGATGCGGTTAGCCTATGAATGGTCGGGGGCTATAGCTCAGTTGGTAGAGCGCTTCGTTCGCATCGAAGAGGTCAGGAGTTCGAATCTCCTTAGCTCCACCACATCAGCTCCCTCATCCGGTGCCAGCATCGGGTGGGGGAGCTTTTTCGTTGCCGGTCCGGTAAACGGCCACGAACCACCCCTCGAGAGGACAGCAGCAATGAGCCTTGTCCGGCTGCAAGACGTCAGCGTGCGATTCGACAACACCCAGATTCTGCGGGAGGCGTTCTTCCGCCTCGAACCGGGCGACAGGGTGGGGCTCATCGGGAAGAACGGCTCCGGCAAAACCACCATGCTCCAGTTGATCCTTGACCGGATTACCCCGGCGTCCGGGACGGTCACAGTGGAGCCGGGAACACGGATCGGCTACTTTTCCCAGTTCTCCGAACTGAACGGGGCATCAACCATTACGGACGTCCTCGACGGGCTGTTTTCCGGGATCAAGGCCGTAGAGGCCGAACTGGCGTCCATTGACACCGCCATCGCGGGGGACCCTGCGGGTGCAGAACTTGACCGGTTGATCGCCCGGCAGGCCGAGCTGTTCGAGGACATGGACCGCCTCGACGGCTGGGACTACCCCCGGCGGATTGCCAAGGTTCTGACGACGCTGGGCTTCAGCCAGGCCCACCGGGTGTGCGCTATCGACGAGCTGTCCGGCGGCTGGCGCAACCGGGCCGCGCTGGCAAAGATCCTCCTTGAGGACCCGGAAGTGCTGCTGCTGGATGAACCCACCAACTTCCTGGACGTGGCCGGCGTCGAATGGCTCGAAGGCTGGTTCCGGGACTTCAAAGGGGCAGCGGTCATCGTCTCGCACGACCGGAAGTTCCTGGATGCCGTCGTCACCCGGATCATTGAAGTGGAAAACTTCCACCTGCACGAGTACCCCGGTAACTTCGGCGAATACGTCGTGCAGAAGCAGTTCCGCCTCAAGTCCCTCGAGCAGCAGTTTGTGCACGAATCCGAACTGCTGGCGTTCGAGGCTGAGGGGATCGCCGACCGACGCGAGGCTGCCAAAGCGGCCAGCCGCGGTCTGGGAAACCAGCTGGCCAAGATCAAGAAGTCCCGCACGCCCCGTCCGGTGGACCAGATCGTCACCGAGATCTACGGCGGCCTGCACGTCAAGGACGTCCTCTGCCGGGTCGAAGGACTAGGCAAGTCGTACGGGGACAAGGTGCTCTTCAACGACCTTGGCTTCGAGATCAGGCGCGGCAACCGGATCGTGGTCCGGGGGGCCAACGGCAGCGGCAAGTCCACGCTCCTGAAGGTGCTGACAGGGCAGGAAGAGGCGGACACCGGCGTCGTCTCCTGGGCCAAGGGGCCGGGCTTCGTCTCCTACAACACGATGCTGGAGGAGCTCGACGACGCCGACACCGTCTCGCACGCAGTCAACGCCCTGCCGGACAGCCTGGCGTTTAGCGCCACCCGGAAGTCAGTGAACAGGTTCCTGGCGATGTTCCAGTTCTCCGAAGCCGACCTCAAGCAGAAAATCGGGAACCTCTCCGGCGGCCAGAAAGCGCGCGTGGCGATGGCGCAGTGCCTGTTGTCCGGCGCGTCGGTGCTGCTGCTGGACGAACCCACCAACCACCTCGACCTGTCCAGCACCCAGGTCATGGAACGGGCGCTCATACACTTCCCGGGCGCCGTGGTGGTGGTCAGCCACGACAGGTTCTTCAGTGAGAAGATCGCAAACCAGTATCTGGTCTTCGGTGCCGATGCGGCACTGCCCGGTGAGATCCAGGTCCGCGCCGCCTGACCGCTGACCGGGAACCTGCCTGCCTTCCTGCAGGCGAGATGCCTTGACGGCCGCTCGCGGGGAGGAGCAGAGTAATGGTGCTGCGACTGGGGGCAGATGTGTGATCTCCGGGAACCTGGCTTCGTCATGGTTCCGTCACCACATCCGCGATATATCTTCAGGCAAAGATGAGGAGCACCCTCATGCGCACAAGAATCCCCACGCACACCACGGCCCGCAGCGGAGAAGGAATCCCCCCAGGCTCCCCGCGCCCGCGCCGGCGCCGGCGATTGGTGGCGCCGCTGCTGTCGGCACTCTTCGCAGCAGCCCTAACGGCAGCCTCGGCCACTCCGGCCCTCGCCGTCTACAACGGGAGCAGGGCGGACTCCGACGAGTACGCGTGGGCCGTCAGGGTGGAACTGGCCTACCCGGAAGGAATTGCTTCCTGCACCGGATCATTGATCACGGAAGACACCGTGGTCACGGCGGCGCACTGCATCAGCAACAACGGACGCAGCCCGTCCGCCATCGCCGTGACATTCCACTATGGCCAGAAACGATCCGAATACACCATCGGGGTGGCGAGGGCCGTCCCCATGCCGCACTACGATCCCGCAAGGATCAAAGACGACATTTCCTTGCTCTTCCTGGACTCGGCCGTGTCCGAGCCCACCATTGAGTTGGCGTCCACGCCGGCTCCGGTCGGGGCAGAGGTCACCGTGGCGGGTTATGGCTGTACGGGCGACCCGTTCAACCCTGCGGCACAATGCGATCCGGCGCCCCGGCTGGTTGAAACCCGGCTCACAGCGGTCCCCGCGGAGGCCTGCCCGGACATCGCGGGACCCTGGCAGTTCTGCACGTATTCGCCGCATACGTCAGCGAACCGTGGCGACAGCGGCGGTCCGGTCATCTGGTCAGACCACGGTGACCAGAAACTGGTCGGGGTGACGAACGCGATTGAACTGCCGCCGGCCCCCGCCTACCTGAACCTGTCGGCTTCTGTTCCCTACGAACTGGACTGGATCAGGGCTACCGCCGGCTTGCGTTGACCGTCTTGATCACTCCGCGAACTGCCATCCCTACGGCGCACACCACCGGGACCAGCCCCGCGAGAAGCGTCAGTGTATTGGCCCGGAACACTAAACGGCCCTGCCCGTCCGTCAGGTAAGCGCCGAGCGGGAGTACGAAGCCTCCTCCGCCGCCGCCTTCCGCGGCCCCGTTGGCGCCCTCCGGACCGGAGTCACCCCCGCCGCCGAAGCCGAAGGACACCAACGCCACGGGAATTAGTTCCTCGCCCCCGATCTGCACCGGAGCGCCGTAAGCCCTCGCCACACCCACGTTCCTGAACGTCTCCACGAGGGAGGAAAATGCCTCAGCCATGGACCCACACTAGGGACCCGGGCGGGGTAGCGGAAGGGCCGAAGGACAGGTCCGGGACCGGAAAGCCCCGGCCATGGCAGGATGCCGCTCCGCGTGCCAGTATGTTGTGAATCAGGGGCGCCCGGGAGGGCCCCGCCGGACAGGAGGCATCGCGGTCATGGTTTACATCAGTGATTTCCGCGAAGTCGGCCGGGACGACGTCGCGACGGCGGGCGGCAAGGGCGCCGGGCTGGGCGAACTCGTTCGGGCGGGGCTGCCGGTACCCCCGGGATTCCTGATCACCACCGGCGCCTACGAGCTGTTTGTCCGGGACAACCAGCTGGCCGGGCGGATCCAGGAGTACGCAGCCCTGCCGGCCTCCGCCACGCCCCGTGACTACGGGGAAGCCTCCGGGCAGATCCGCGCACTCTTTAGCGCCGGCACGATGCCGGACGTGATAGCCGCTGAAATCCGTGAGGCCTACCGCCAGCTGGGCCCCGGCCACGATCCCGGCCCGGGCCCCGGCCCCGGCGCAGGCATGGAAACGGCCGTGGCGGTACGTTCCTCAGCCACCGCCGAAGACCTCGCTTCTGCAAGTTTCGCGGGCCAGCAGGACACGTACCTCAACGTCTATGGCGCCGATGCCTTGATCGACGCAGTCATCAACTGCTGGGCCTCCCTCTGGACCTCCCGGGCGATGGTCTACCGTGCCCGGGAAGGTATCAGGCCGGACCAGGTCCGGCTGGCCGTGGTAGTCCAGCAGATGGTGGCCGCGGACGCCGCGGGAGTCATGTTCACCGCCAACCCGGCCAACGGGCGCCGCGACCAGATCGTGCTCGCTGCCGCATGGGGGCTGGGCGAATCCGTGGTCAGCGGAGCCGTCTCCACTGACGACGTCGTGGTGGAGGCCGCGACCGGCAAGGTGGTTTCCCGCCGGACGGCCGACAAGGAGGTCATGACGGCGTACGCCGGCCGGGGCACGCGCGAGGAACCTGTCCCCGCTTCCCGCAGGCACCAACCCGTGCTCGACGATGCAGCGGCTGCACTGCTGGCCGGCTACGGAACCCGCATCGCCCGGCACTTTGGATCGCCGCAGGATATCGAGTGGGCGCTGGCGGACGGCAGGTTCTTCATTCTCCAGTCACGTCCCATCACCGCACTGCCCGAGCCCGCGGGGGAAGTCCCGCGCGACTGGAGCGTGCCGTACCCGAAGGGGCTCTATTTCCGGGCGAGCATTGTGGAGCAGCTTCCCGATCCGCTGTCTCCCTTGTTCGCCGACTTGATTGACGGTTCAGTGTCGCGGTCCCTGCATGCCCTGATGGACGAGGCGTTCGGCGGGAACAGCCTCCGCGACACCGATCTTGGACTGCCTGTCATCAACGGCTACGCCTATTACTACTACCGGACAGCCGCGTTGTGGCGGCTGATGGGCAAGACGCCCGCAGCTGTCCGTGCCCTTATACGGGGCGAAGCGCATATGGGGGTCCAGGGCTGGCGTGACTATTCCCACCCGCGCTATGTGCGCGTGGTGGAGGCATGGTCCGCGAAGCCCGTTGCAGACCTGGGCGGGCAGGAACTGCTGGAGGGGGTATCTGCGCTGCTTGACGCCGGCACGGTGTACTACACGGCCGTCCAGTCCATCATTCCGATCGCGACGTCCAGCGAACTCGCGTTCCAGAAGTTCTACGACAAGTTTGTCCGGCAGGACGGCGACCCGCCTGCGGCGACGTTCCTGCTCGGCTACGACAGCCAGCCGATCCGGGCCGAGAAATCCCTCTTCGACCTGGCCGGGTGGTCCCGCGACGTCCCCGGGCTCACAGAGGCCATCCTGGCGACGCCGACAAAATCACTGGCCCGGGCCCAGCTGTCGGGGACGCCTCCCAGCGGGATGGATCCAGGCCTGTGGCAGCAGTGGGAGGACCGTTTCCAGCAGCACCTGGACCGCTTCGGGCACACCGTCTACAACCTGGACTTCGTCAATCCCGTGCCGGCGGACGACGCGTCCCCGCTGCTGGACACGCTCAAGTTCTACCTGCGCGGGCAGGGCAACGACCCGCACCGGCGGCAGGCGCTCGCTGCCGCCCGCCGTGAGGACAGCACGAACAGGATACTGGCGCGCTTGCACCCTGCCCGCAGGAAGGCCTTCGTTCGTCTGCTCCGGTGGGCGCAGGGGCCGGCGCCGATCCGCGAAGACGCGCTTGCCGACGTCGGGCTCGGGTGGCCGCTGATGCGGCGCATGCTCCGCGAACTGGGGCAGCGGCTGGTGGCGGCCGGCCTCATTGCAGACCCCGGCGACGTGTTCTGGCTTCGACACCAGGAAGTCGGCAGCGCCGTCGAATTCGGCCTTGCGGCCCCGGGCGGCCCGGCGGCAATTACCGGTGCTGACCGGCCGGTCCTGGCTGAGGCAGTCGCTGAGCGCCGGTTGAGCTGGCGGGGGCAGCGCAGCGCCACCGCCCCGCAGATGCTGCCGGAGATCCGGTGGCTGCAGCGGTCCCTCGCCGGGATGATGCCGGAGGGGTCCCAGGACCAACAGGGGAACACCATCAAGGGTGTGGGCGCCAGCCAGGGGCGGGTCAGTGCTCCTGCCCGGGTGCTGGCCGGTCCCGAAGACTTTTCCCTGATGCAGCCGGGGGAGGTGCTGGTGGCCCGCATCACCACTCCCGCATGGACTCCGCTGTTCGCCATGGCGTCGGCCGTCGTCACCGACGTTGGCGGTCCACTGAGCCACGGCTCCATCGTGGCCCGGGAATACGGCATCCCCGCCGTGCTGGGCACCGGAGTGGCGACCCGCCGGATCGCGAGCGGTCAGCGGATAGAGGTCGACGGCGGCGCCGGCACCGTGACCATTGTCCAGTCGGAGCGGGACTAGCTCCCGGACGAATGCGCGGCCGGAAGCTCGTGGTCGGAATCCACCCGGAGAAGGCGCGACAACGGACTGTCCGGGCCGAACTCCGGCAGCGCCGGACCGATGACGAACAGGGTCACGTCCGCGGCAAACAACACGTCCACGACGTCCAGGAATCGCTGCCACTCCGGGGAACCGGCGGCACCGGCCCGGGACGGGAGCCCGTCCACCACCCACTCCCCGAACCGGCCGGCCAGGGCGGCGAAGTCCCGGGCGGGCGCTGCCGCGCCGGTGAGTTCGCGGAAACCTACCCACAAAAGGTCCCCTTCGGCGCTCTTTACCTCCAGCGGCCCTCCGGTGACGTCCACGGTCCGCCGCTGGCCGGGGGCCGGGGCGAACAATCCGAACGTACCCAGCTGCCGGGCGGTGCCGGGGACGAGGATCCGGCCCGGGCGAAGAGCCGGCTGCGGGCCGCCGGCCTGGGAACCAGTCATGCCGGCGGCTCCTAGAGCCAGCCCTTCCGCTTAAAGATGACGTACATGAGTGTTGCCGTTGCGGCCATCATGGCAATCGCCAGCGGATAGCCGAAAGCCCAGTGCAGTTCAGGCATGTGGTCGAAATTCATGCCGTAGACCCCGGCCACGAAGGACGGGGCGAAGAAAATGGCCGCCCAGGACGAGATCTTCTTGACCTGCTCGTTCTGTTCGGCGCTCGCCTCGTTTTGCCGGTTGGCAGTCAGGGTGCCGTCCAGGGTGAGCGCATTCTGGAGGATGTCGCGGAAGGTATCAGCGCGGGAGATCAGCCGCTCCACGTGGTCCTCCACGTCGCGGAGGTGGTGCTGCAGTTCCGTGTTCACTTCGTATTTGTCGAAGCCGCGCCTGAGCAGCTGCATCATTCCCGGCAGCGGATGGATGGCCCGCTGGAACTGGATCACTTCGCGGGCCAGCTCATAGATCCTGCGGGAGACCGCGGAGTCCCCGCTGAACAGCTGGTCCTCGATTTCATCGATGTCGTTCTCCAGTCCGGCAGCAACGGGAACGTAGTCGTCCACCACCTGGTCCAATAGGGCGTAGAGCACGGCTTCCGGCCCGTGGCACAGAAGTTCGGGGCGGCCCTCCAGCCGTTGCCGCACCTGGGCCACTCCGGCTGTCTCCGCATGCCGGACTGTGATCACGAAGTTCGAGCCCGTGAACACGTGCAGCTCCCCGAACTCCACCGTTTCCGTGTCGTCGAGGTACCGGGCAGGGCGAAGCACAGTGAAGAGGACGTCGTCGTAGCGTTCCAGCTTGGGGCGCTGGTGGGCCGAGATGGCATCCTCCACCGCGAGCAGGTGGAGTCCGAACTCCCGGGCCACGGCGGACATTTCGGCCTCGTTGGGCCGGTACAGCCCGATCCAGGCCATGCCGCCGTGGTCTGCCAGGGTCTCAAAGGTCTGCTCAAGGTTGTGCGGCTCGGCGGTCCGGCGGCCGTCCACGTACACGGCGTTGTCAATGATGGTCACGAGCCATTATCCCAGTCTCTTGCGGGTTGGCGCCTCCGCGCCGCCCTGGGCAAGCCGGCTGATAAGCGGCTCAGTGCGGTACGGGATATGCGTGTGCAGCGCCAGCACGGTTTCCGTCCGGATCACGCCCTTGATCCTGAGGATCGACCGCAGCGCCGTTTGCAGGTTGTGGGTGTCTGTGGCCACCACCCGGCACCAGACGTCGCCGCGGCCGGAGATCTCGTGGACCTCCAGGACCTGCGGAATCAGGCGCAGGGCGCCCACCACGCCGTCGAGTTCGCGGTGGCTGACCTCGATGGTCACGAAAGCGACGACGTCGTACCCCACCGCCTCGAGGTCAATCTCCCGTCCGCCGTCGTGCAGCAGGCCGGAGCGGAGCATCCGGCGGACCCGCGACTGCGCCGTGTTGCGGGCGATGCCCAGGGTGTCGCTGAGTTCGCCGATCTGGACCCGCGGATCCCGGATCAGTTCCAGGAGGATCTTCAGGTCCGTGGTGTCCAAGCTGTTCAAATCGTCACTCCGGTTCATATCTACTGGGCATCATTGACTATTTTGCTCAATTCTGTCACCTATTTTGGCCTCCAGGCTCAGGCATGACCCATTCTGTAGGTATCAATTCTTTCCGCCCGGACCGCGGCGTTCCCACAAGGAGCGGGCGAGGACCGGCACTGCAGGCAAAGGCACGCACAATGACTGTCTTCAGCGAACTCCGCATGCGTCCGGCTACCGCCGGCGGCTGGGCATGGGACGCTTCCACCACAGCGCGGCTGGTGATGGCCGGCGTCGTGATTTTCACGCTGCTCGTCGGCGCCAACCTGGCAACCCCGCTGTACCCGCTGCTCCAGGCGAATCTTGGCATCGGGTCGTTCGGGATTACGGTGGCATTTTCCGCCTATGTCCTGGCCCTTGTGTCCACGCTCATGCTGGCCGGGCATTGGTCCGATTACATCGGCCGCCGGGCGGCGCTGCTGCTCGCGGTGGTCGTGGGACTGTTCGGCGGGCTGGTCTTTGCCAATGCGGACAACCTGGCGATGCTGTCCGCGGGGCGCGCCTTCCAGGGCGTCGCCGTGGCCCTGGCTACCGGCGCCAGTTCCGCTGCGCTGCGTGAACTGCTGCCCGCCCGCCCCGACTGGGCCTCACGCTTTACCCTGCTGGCGTCCGCCGGGGGAGTCGCAGCCGGCCCGGCTATCGGGGGAATCCTCTCGCTCCTGCCGGGGCCAACCTCCACGCCGTACTACCTCCACTCGGTTGTCCTCATCGCCATGCTGGTGCCGCTGTACCTGCTCAAGGCGCGGCCCGCCATCACGTCCGTCGCCGGCCCGCAGCCCCTGAAGGTGCTGGCGCCCCGCCGCCCCTCCGTTTCGCGTGAAGCCCGGGGCGCCTTCTGGCTGGCTTCCGCCGTTGGGTTCCTGAGCTTCTCCGTCTTCGGCTTTTGCCTTTCGCTGGCGCCCGGCTACTTCGCCCAGATCGTCGGCGCCGATTCCCGCCCCCTCATCGGACTGCTGGCCGGATTGACGCTCGGCGCTTCCGCCCTCAGCCAGTTGCTGGCCGTCCGCGGGAGGTTTGTGGTGCCCGCCGGCCTGGCAGTGCTGGCAGTGTCTGTACTCCTGATTGCCGCTGCCGCCGCCTGGACGAGCCCGTGGCTGCTGATCGCCGCAAGCGTGGCCGCCGGCGTTGGCCAGGGAGTGTCCTTCCGGACCGTGTTCAACGACGTGGCCGGAAAAGTGGAGGCGTCGCGGCACGCGCAGATCATCAGCACCGTCTATGTGATCACCTACCTTGGCAGCGCGCTGCCGGTGATCGGCCTGGGAATTGCGACGGCGGCCTACGGGCTGCAGGCGGCAGTGGCCGGATTCGTAGTGCTCTGCGCCCTCCTGGCCTTCGTTCTTGCTGCCGTGACGCTCGCTGCCGCAGTACGCCGGCCAGTCTGACCGGAACCAAAATCCGCGGGTGGGCGCCGGGGCGCTCCTGATCGCGCCGGGGCGCCGTCGACGTGCCACGAATCCGATGCAAACAAATCCTTGCAAAGAAATGCTTGCAAAGAAACGCTTGCAAAGGTTCCTTTGCAAGCGTATTTTGGACGTATGAAAAGTTCACCGGAGGCGGCGCCAGCAGCAGTCCCGCCCGCGGAAAGCGCCACAGACTCCGTCCTGCCGGCTGAGGACAATGTGCCGTTTCCGGTGCGGCGCGTCGATACAGCCTCACTGAAAGCACTGGCACACCCCCTGCGGGTGCAGATCCTTGAGATGCTCTCCCGCTACGGGGCACAGACGGCCTGCAGTCTGGGCGAACTGCTCAACGAGTCCAGCGGATCCACGAGTTACCACCTTCGGCAACTGGCAAAGCATGACTTTGTCAGGGAGGTTGAGGGCAAAGGCACGGCGCGGGAGCGCTGGTGGGAACGCCCGCGCGGGGCCATCCAGATCGCGTCCCCGGAGCTGGCAGCTTCCCCGGCAACAGAGGAAGCGTCCAGGCTGGTCACCCGCGAGTTTGAACACAGCAGGCAGGCCGTGCTTGCGGACTTCATGGCGCACGGGAGCGAAAGCCTCGATGCTGAATGGCTCCACGCCGCCCTCATCAGCACCGCGAATGCGCGGCTCACGGCGGACCAGCTCGCGAGGTACACCAGCGCCCTGGAAGCCTTCGGCCACCGGCTGCTGGAGGACATCAGGAACGAAGGTGAGCAGGAAGGCGCCCGCCCGGTCCAGATCCACCTGAACGCCTTCCCCATCCTCGGCGTTCCCGCATCGGCGGGAAGCCGGGCCCGCATGCCACGGAATGTAGAACGCCAGAACATCCAACGTCAGAACACACAACCGGAAAGTCCTGAAAGGAAAGTGCCATGAGCACAGTCTCCGCCACCGGTTCAGCTGCATGCAGCCCCTACCGAAGGCCCACCGTCGTCGAGTCGGCTGCGGCCGGGCTGGGCGCCGCGCTGGTCCGTTGGGCCGAACGCCGGCGGGTGATTCTCTCCGACTGGGCCGAACGCGAACGCGCTGCAGCGCTCCGCCGGGAGCAGCTGGACGTGCTTCGGAGCGACATCATGGGCGCCGCGCATTCCGGACTCTACATCTGGCACTAGGGGCAGGCCGGTAACCCGGGCGTCCAGCCCGGCCAGCGGCCCGCCCGGGGGCGTCAGTCCGGAAGCGGCCCGTGGTTGCCCTGGATGTGTTCGAACACCAGTGTGGTTTCGGTGTGGCCCACCACGGGATCGGTCGCCAGGTTGTCCAGGACCCAGTCGCGGAGGTCTTCGGTGGTGGCCACGGCAATGTGCAGGAGGTAGTCCACCGAGCCGGAGGTGTGGAAGGTGGAGAGCACGGCCGGGAGCCGGGGTACCCGGGACGTGAAGCGGTCGATTTGTTCGCGGTCGTGGGCGCGGAGCCGGACGGCGATGAGCGCCTGGACGGACCGGCCGATGGCGGACAGGCTCAGTTTCGCTTCGAAGCCCTGGATGATGCCGCGTTCGGACAGTGCCCGGGTACGCATGAGCGCGGTGGACGGGGCGATGCCCACGAGCTCGGCCAGCTGTTTGTTTGAGATGCGGGCGTCATCCACGAGGGCGGCCAGCAGCCGTTCGTCGATGGCGTCCAGCGGTTCGGTTCCCGCGCCGAGCCGAATATTCTTCGCACCGCTGCTCACAGGGCCTCCTCCAAGGGTTATGAGTTCATCATAAACTTCATTTTCCGACAGTTCCATTCGTATGCCCTATGAAACTCCGAATTATTGCCAGAGACTTGCCGGATTCAATGGCGAATAATTCAAAGGAGTCCCGTGCTTTCTCCCGATTCACTGGCTGTCCATGCAGGCCGTACCGGCCTCACCGACCAAGGCGTGCACGCCGTGCCGATTGACCTCTCCACCACTGCGCCGCTTCCGTCCGTCCACGACGGCGGCCGGGCCTATGAACAAATGGCCAGCGGCGGGATGCCGTTGGAAGGCCAGAGCACCGTCTACCAGCGCCTGTGGAATCCCACCGTGGCCCGCTTCGAGGAGGGCGTGGCCGTGCTCGAAGGCGCTCCCGAGGCGGTGGCCTTTGCCACCGGGATGGCCGCGCTGTCGGCAGTCCTCCTCGCGACTGTGGCTGCCGGCAGGAAGCACGTGGTGGCGGTGCGGCCGCTCTACGGCGGCAGCGACCACGTCCTGGCCTCGGGCGTCCTGGGCACCGAGGTGGCGTTCACGACGGCGGACGGAGTCCGTGCGGCCCTGCGACCGGACACGGGATTGGTGATGGTGGAGACGCCCGCCAACCCCAGCCTGGAACTGGTGGACATCGCTCAGCTCTCGCGTGACGCTGACGGCGTGCCGGTACTGGTGGACAACACCTTTGCCAGCCCGGTGCTGCAACAGCCCCTGGCCCACGGCGCCACACTGGTGCTGCACAGCGCCACCAAATTCCTCGGCGGACACGGGGATGCCATGGGCGGTGTGGTGGCGGCGTCAACGGAGTGGACCACCAGGCTCCGCCAGGTCCGGGCCGTGACCGGCGGAATCCTGACGCCCTGGCCGGCCTACCTGTTGCACCGCGGGCTCGCCACGCTTCCGGTGCGGGTCCGGGCGCAGCAGGCAACCGCCCACAAGGTTGCAGCAGCCCTGGCCGGACACGAGCTGGTGAAGGCGGTCCATTACCCGGGACTCCCGGAGTGCGACCCGCTGGGGCTGGTGGGGACCCAGATGTCCGGACCCGGGTCGCTGCTGGCGTTTGAACTGGCCAGCGCCGAGCATGCCGAGCGGGTGCCGGCGGCGGTCCGGATGATCACCCACGCCGTGTCCCTGGGCGGCATCGATACCCTTATCCAGCACCCGGCCGGGCTGACCCACCGGCCCGTTGCCGCCGAGGCCAGGCCGCTTGCCAGCCTGCTCCGCTTGTCCGTGGGGCTGGAGGACGCTGCGGACATTGTGGCGGACCTCCTGCAGGCAGTCGAGGGAACGCGCTAGCCGGCCGGATCCCCTTGCCAAGGGGCCGGCTGTTTGGAGGCCGGCTGTTTGAGGGCCGGCTGGCCCGGGGGCGGGCTGCCCGGACGCCGGTTGCCCCGGGGCCGGCTTCCCCGCGTCAGCCGCGGGATGCACGACGGCGGTGATCACCGCCGTCGTGCATCCCAGGCCGATGACCGTCAGGGCGAGCGCAGTCCAACCGAATGACTGGAAAACCAGGCCGCCTGCCCACCCGATTGCACTGGAGCCAAGGTAGTAGGCCAGGTTGTACAGCGAGGCAGCCTGCGCCCTGCCGGTGGTGGCGATCCCTCCGGTCCAGCCCGCCCCGATGCTGTGCGCCGCAAAGAATCCTCCGGTGAAAACCAAAAGACCGGCCAGGATCAGGACCAGCAGCTGCGTCAGTGTCAGCGCCAGGCCAAGGATCATCAGCACGATTCCGGCCAGCAGGATGGTCCGCCGCCCGAACTTCAGCGTGAGGGCTCCAGCCAGCCTGGAGGTCACCGTGCCGGACAGGTATGCCACGAAGATGAGGCTGATCACGGTGGCCGGCAGCCCGAACGGATCACCGGAAAGCCGGAAGCCGAGGTAGTTGTAGACGGCCACGAAGCCGCCCATGAGCAGGAAGGCCTGGACATAGAGGGCCAGCAGGCGGGGATTGCGCAGATGGCCGGCAAGGGTCCTCGCGGCCCCGCGGAATCCGCTGGCGCGTGCAGGCGTGAAGCCGCGGGCCTTGGGCACCAGGACAAGGAACAGGACGGCAGCGACAGCTGCCAGGACGGAGACGGCCAAGGTGGCCGCCCGCCATCCCCAGAGCTCAGCGACGGGGCCGGCAACCAGCCGTCCCGACAGGCCGCCCAGCGTGGTCCCCGCAACGTAGCTCCCGGCTGCCATGGCGGCGTGCGCCTTGTGGACTTCCTCGTTCAGGTAGGCAATGGCGATCGCCGGTATCCCGCCCAGTGCCATGCCTTCGAGCAAGCGGAGCCCCAGGAGCATGGGAAAGGTGGCGGCAAGGGGAACCAGCAGGCCCAGGACGGTCGCGGCAGAAATGCCCAGGGTCATGGCCCGGACCCGGCCGATCCTGTCCGCCAGGAAGGACCACGGGATGACAGTGGCCGCGAGCCCCACGGTCGCCAGCGAGATGGTGAGCGCCGCTTCGGCCGCCGTGATCCGCAGGTCCGTGGCCATGATGGGCAGCACGGCCTGCGTCGAGTAGAGCTGCGCGAACGTCGCCACCCCGGCGAACGCCAGGCCCGCAAGCAGCCGTCCGTAGGCAGCAGAGCCCTTCGGATGGCCCGCCCACGGCCCGGGGTGAGGCATGTCCCGCTTTGACAGCATGTGCATGAAGCCAGCGTAGATCGCCGGATCGCATGCTTCCAATGCATGATTTACATAGGACCAATGCTGATAACGGATCAATTTTAGGAAGGCCCGATGGATATCGAGCACAAACAGCTGGCGCAGTTGCTTCCGTTGCTCCCCGTCCTGTCCGAACTGGGACGGACGCAGCACGTGACGGAAACGGCGGAAATACTCGGCATACCGCAGTCCACGGTCAGCCGGGCGCTCGCCCGGGCCAGTGCCGTCGTGGGCACCGAACTGCTGATCCGCGATGGCAGGGGAATCCGGCTGACTCCGGCGGCCAAGGCTCTGCTGCCGTACATCGATGCGGCGCTCAACGAGTTCCGGACCGGGCTGGACCTGGTGCGGCACGAATCCGAGGTGGTGCGGGGCAGGATTGCCGTGGCATTCCAGCACACCTTTGGCGAGGCCACGCTGCCGCTGCTGATCAACGCGTTCCACCACCGCCACCCGCAGACTGCCTTCGACCTGAGCCAGGGCGCCCGGGACGGCTGCCTGGCGGAACTCGCGGCGGGGACCGCTGATCTCGTCCTGACGGCGCCCGTTGCCCCTGCGGGACGCAGCATCGGCTCAGCCGCCCTCTACCGGGAACCCCTGCGGCTGGTGGTGCACCATCAACACCCGCTGGCCCGCCGGAAGAGCGCCCGGCTCGCTGACATCAGGCAGGATCCGTTCGTGGCGATGGGGCACGGATACGGCATGCGGTCGCTCACGGACGCGCTGTTCCGCGAAGCCGGGTTCCGCCCCCGCATCGCCTTCGAAAGCCAGGATTCCCACACCGTCCGTGGGCTTGTATCCGCCGGGCTCGGTGTCAGCATCCTCCCGCCCGGCGGCCTGGCTCCGGGCCGGACAGTGAGTGAGCACACCGGAAACCTTGGCTGGGTGGAGGTGCCGCTGGCATCCGGACTGGCGTTCCGTGAAATCGGCCTGGCATGGCGCGAACGCCGCAGCGGCCACGAGGCCGAGCCGGATCAGGTCAGGCTGTTCCGGGAAATGGTCCTGACCGAGGGGCCCGGGCTGCTGGCGGGACTGATCCGGGCACGTTCTGAAGGCTGAGGCCACCGCCCGCGCCGGCACCTGGCGTTGCGCGGGACACTGACATTGCGGCACCTGGTGTTGCGCGGGCGGTCAGGAAAGCTCCGACCCCCCGAGCATCCCGGACATGATGTCCGCGACCGGACCGGTTTCCGCCTGCCGCCACCCGGTTCCCGCCCACAGATTCAGCCTCTCCGGGTCTCCCGCAGCGGCGGCTGCCGCCCGGATCGGAGCGGTGAGGTGGTGGATCGCAGGGTACCCCTCCGGCGCGTCTTCATGATCCCGGACGAAGGAATTAGCCAGGGCCCGTGCCTGCCGGCCGGTGAACGCACGGGTCATCCGGGTCTCCGTAAAGGCCTGGCTGGCGAGGGCGTCCTTGTGGAGCTGGCGCGAGCCGCTTTCGTCGCTGCGAAGCAACGCCGTACCCAGCTGGGCTGCCGTTGCGCCCGCGGCCAGCACCGAGTCAAGGCCTGCGGAATCCATGATCCCGCCGGCCGCAACCAAGGGCACACCGACTGTGCTGCGCACCGCGGCGAGCAGTTCCGCCGTCGTCGCGGGGCCAGGGGAGCGGGTTGTGCTTCCCGGGGGCAGGAAGGCTGCACTGTGGCCGCCCGCACTGCTGTGCTGGACCGCCAGGACGTCCGCTCCGCGTTCCGCCGCAAGCGCGGCTTCCGCCGTACTGGTGACGGTGGCAATGACCATGGAACCGGCGCCCTTGAGCGCGCGCACTTCGTCTTGCTCCGGCAGTCCGAAGGTGAAGCTGACAAACTCCACCGGATCCGCCAGCAGCGCGTCCATCTTGTCCTGCCAGGCGTCATCGTCGTCGAGCCGCAGCCCGGGAAGGGCCACCCCGTAGCGACGGGCGTCCGGCTCGAGGCTCCGCCGGTAGCTCTCCAACTGATCCCTGGCAGCGGGCGGCGGATTGAGCTGCGCCCGGTCGGGGACGAAGAGATTCAGGCCGAAGCGTGCACCGGCGGCGCGGACCTCGCGGATGTCGGACTGCATGGCTGCGACTGTCTTATAGCCCGCGGCCAGGAAGCCCAACCCGCCGGCGCGGTGCACGGCCTGCACAAACCGGGGTGTCGATGTTCCCCCTGCCATGGGTGCGGCGATGATTCGTGTACCGAAAATGGCGTCCGTCATTCCCTGCTCCTTGTGGTCACTCAGTAGTCTGTTCACGTGACTAATTCTGACAACCTGCCGGCAACGGATTCTGTTCCTTCCACCGGCGGCGTCCCCGACGCTCCGGCCGCGCCGGCCTCGCCGTCCGGGGGGCTGCCCGGTGCGGTGATCGGCCTGGATATCGGCGGCACGAAGACCCGCGGTGTCCGCTTTGAAAGCGGCAGGGCCGTGGCCGATGAAAGCGTTGGCAGCTCAAACGTGCAGAACGTCAGCCGCGAGGAGGCGGCACTGCACCTGGCCGAGCTGTTCGCAAAGATCGGCGGAGGGGCGGTTTCCCAGGTCTACGCCGGGGCCGGGGGTATCGACACGGACGAGGACGCTGCCGCGCTTTCAGCGCTGATCGCCCCCCATGTGCCCGGCGCCAAAATCACGGTGGTCCATGACTCCCGGCTGCTACTGGCGGCCGGCGGGGCAAGCACCGGGGTGGCCGTCATTGCCGGCACCGGCTCGGCTGCCTGGGGCAAGAATGACCGGGGCGAGGAGGCACGGGCGGGCGGCTGGGGCTACCTGCTCGGGGACGAAGGCAGCGGTTACTGGCTGGGCCGCGAAGCTGTCCGGCACAGCCTCCGCCGCATGAACCAGGGCCTGGAGCCAGACGAACTCACCACCGCCCTGCTGCGGTCCTGCAAGATCGACGACCCCAACAAGCTGATAGCGCTTTTCCACTCACCGGAGACCGGCCGGCGCTACTGGGCCCAGCAGGCGCGGCTCGTTGTGGAGGCGGCGGACGCGGGGCACGCCGCCAGCCAGGCCCTTGTTGAGCAGGCAGGCCGGGATCTCGCCGGACTTGCCGCCCAGGCATTGCGGAAACTGGGCATCCAGGGCCCGGTGATCCTGGGCAGCGGCCTCGGGATGAACGTGGTCCGCCTGCAGGACTCCTTCAAGCGGACCCTCGCCGCCGAAGGCGTCACGGACGTTCGGGTCCTGCAGCAGGACCCCGTCTTCGGGGTCCTGCAACTGGTGGCCGAACAGGGGTAGCCTCCGGACTCCGCGCGGCATCCGTCGGCCGGCAACACACCTTAGGAGCGTGTGCGGGGGCGGAGCCGGACGCCCGGCAGGGGAGGCGCGGGAATGCGCCCGGCCTCGGCCCCCGCCTCCGGTCCGTGCCCGCGGACCAGCCCGAACCGCGAGTCCGCAGCCTTCGGGTCCGGGAGGTCCGCCTGGTCCTCCCAGTCCTGGCGGGCCTGGGCAACTTCATCGTGGGTCCTGCCCACAAAGTTCCACCACATCAGCAGCTCTTCCTGGAACGGTTCCCCGCCCAGCAAAATGAACCGTGTTCCGGGCAGCGCGTCGACTTCCAGCAGGCGCCGGCCGGTCCCGAGGTAACCCAGCGGACCCGGCGGCACGTCCTGCCCGTCGAGGCTGATGCCGCCGTCGAGCACCAGCACCGCATGCTCAAAGACGGGGTCAAGCGGCAGGACGACTGATCCGGTGCAGGTGATGTCCGCACCAACGATCGGGGAGTACATCGTGGCCGGAGAGGTCGCTCCGGCGAAGCTTCCCACCATCACCGTTGCCGTGAAACCGTCTCCGGTTACTTCCGGGAGGTTGCGGTGCTGCTCGAAGGCCGGTGCCCGGTGGCGCTCGCCGTCCGGAAGGGCGACCCACAACTGGAGGCCGCGCTGCAGCGGCAGTTCCGTCCTGGCATCGGAAGCCCCCGCCGCGACGGTCCCGGCGCCCGAAGGACCGGCATTGGTCGTTTCGCCGGGGGACGGGCGGTGCGGCGGCACGGCGAACTCGGAGTGCGAGACGCCGTTGCCAGCGGTCATGATGTTGAGCTCTCCCGGACGCACAATCACATCGCTGCCCACGCTGTCGCGGTGCCTGATGGTGCCGGCCAGGGGCCACGTTACGGTCTGCAAGCCGGTGTGCGGGTGCGGCAGGACGGACATGGCCACCCGGTCCGGGCCGAAACTGTCCAGGAAGCACCAGGCGCCCACGGTGGGCAGGCCCCGTTGCGGAAGGGTCCGGAAGACGTTCATGGCCCGGACTCCGCCGAGCGGAACTTCCCGCGCCGGCCACAACTGCAGGCACGGACCGTTTCCGGCATATCCTCCCGGCTGTCCCGGCGGGCACAGTTCTTCCTTGGGGCTTACTTCGAGGTTCGTCACAGACCCACTCTAGGCCGAAGGACCAGTCGCCGGGAGGGGTCAGCAAGCTCAGGCGCATGGTCGGCCTTCCGGGCAGCCGCCCTGGCCCGCTGCCCGGCACGGCGTGACCCCTAGCCAAGCCGCGCTGGACGGTTTACCCTTGAAAAGCCGCCGGCGAATGCACCCGGCGAAGCACATGGACTGACGTCAAAAAGTCATGATCGCGGACAGGGGAGGTGGAGACGATGACTGCAATATTCCTGCGCGCCACGCGCGCCAGCCACGTCATTATTCCTGCCCCGGCCAACCGCACGTCCTGACCCCTACCGGCTGAATCAAACAGCGGAGTCCGTGCCTACGGGGCCTCACCAGAGGTTCTTCATTGAAAACAACTCCAGGTCACGTGCTGACCGAAAAAGATTCAACAACTACCCGTTCAGTTTTGACCCCGTCAGTTTCACCGATGGCCGGTCCCGTGCCCTATGGCTTCACAGCGCGGACGGCAGCACTCTTCGACGCCCATCCCGCCCCCGGCGGGGAGAGCCCCGGGCGGGTGGTCCGCGTGGACCGGAACAGGGTCCTGGTTGCCGGGGCCGCGGAGCTCCGGCACCTGCCCTACCCGGTCCACGGCGAAATTCCCGCCACCGGCGACTGGGTGTGGCTCGGCGCTAATTCGGCGGGAGAGCCCGCCGTCATCGCTGTGCTGCCCCGCCAGTCGGCGCTGAGCCGCAAGCGCGCCTTCGAGGCATCCTCCGAGGCACAGGTCCTGGGCGCCAACGTCGATGTTGTGGGGGTGGTAGTCCCGGTGGACCGGCCGCTCACCCACAACCGGCTGGAGCGGACGCTGGTGGCAGCGTGGGATTCGGGAGCCACCCCGCTGGTGATCATCACCAAAGCGGACCTTGCCGACATCGCGGACGACGTCGTCGGGAAGGTCATCCTGCAGGCTGCCGGCGTTGCCGTGGTCACCACCTCGGCGGAACAGGGCGACGGCCTCGACGAACTGCTCGGACACGTGCCGGCCGGGGGGACCCTGGTCCTGCTGGGCCCCTCCGGCGCCGGAAAGTCCACGCTGATCAACGCCCTGGCCGGGCATCACGCCCAGGACGTTGGGCCGGTCCGGTCCGGCGACGGCAAAGGCAGGCACACCACCACATCCCGGGAGCTTGTCCCGCTGCCTGGGGGTGCGGTGCTCATGGACACCCCCGGCGTGCGCGGCTTCGGGCTTTTCGACGCCGAGGACGGCATGGGGGAGATGTTCGGGGATCTCGAGGAGCTGTTCGGCGGGTGCCGCTTCGCCGACTGCGCGCACGATCGGGAGCCCGGCTGTGCTGTCCAGGCGGCGCTCGCCGACGGGACGCTGGAGATCCGCAGGTGGGAGAGCTACCTCAAGCTCCAGCGTGAGCTTGCGGCGCTCAACCGCCGGCATGACGCTGCAGCCCGGCGGGCGTACCAGCGGGAATGGCACCAGAAGGTGGTGGTTGCGGGCAAGAGCCAGCGGGCGGCCGAGCGCTACGGACATGAAAAGGCCGGCGACCGCGCCGGCGGCGATGGGAAGCGGGGCAAACGGAAGCGCAGTTGACGCGCGAAGGAGATACGGCGGCGGTGCCCGGCTGCATGAATGGCGCAGTCCGGCACCGCCACCCATCCAAAAGGCGCAGGTCACCGAATGCTTACGGTAGCCGCGGCACCGCTGACTTTGTCCGGGCCGCTGGTTACGCTGTGTATTACCTGCTTTACAGCCGAAAATCAGCATGCTTATGATCTTCCGGCTTGACCGTCCGATGTTGCCGCCAACAGTTAGGTAAGCCCGGAAATGGCTGAAGCCATGATCGAATTCCAGAGCGTCACCAAGCAGTACCAGGGCGGGCAGCCGGCCGTGGACAACCTCACCATGTCCATCGACAAAGGCTCTATCACGGCTTTCGTTGGTCCTTCGGGGTGCGGCAAGACCACCTCCCTGCGGATGATCAACCGCATGGTGGAGCCCACGTCCGGCACCATCACCGTCGACGGGAAGGACGTTACCTCGGTGCCTGCTGCGCAGCTGAGGCGGTCCATGGGCTACGTGATGCAATCCTCCGGACTGATGCCGCACCGCTCGGTTCTGGACAACATCGCCACAGTCCCGCGGCTTAACGGGGTGCCCAAGGCAGAGGCGCGCAAGCGCGCCGAAGAACTTCTCGACGTCGTCGGGCTCGCCTCGGTGCTGGGCAGGCGGTACCCCTCCCAGTTGTCCGGCGGCCAGCAGCAGCGGGTAGGGGTGGCACGGGCGCTCGCAGCGGACCCGCCGGTGCTGCTCATGGACGAACCGTTCAGCGCCGTGGACCCGGTGGTGCGGGATGAACTGCAGCAGGAGCTCCTCCGGCTGCAGCGGGACCTGGCTAAGACCATCGTTTTCGTCACCCACGACATCGACGAAGCCACCGTGCTGGGCGACAAGGTCGCTGTGTTCGCCACAGGAGGCATACTGGCCCAGTACGCCACCCCGGAGGAGATCCTCAGGGCGCCCGCCAACGACTTCGTGGCTTCCTTCGTGGGCAAGGACCGGGGGTTCCGTCACCTGGCGTTCAGTCCCTCGGACGCCGTCACCCTCCATGACGTTCCGACCGTCAGCCACCGCGACCTGGAGTCCGGTGCAGCCGGACTGGGCGGCGACTGGATGCTGGTTCTGGATGCTGAGTCCCGTCCGCAGGGCTGGGCAAGCCCGGGTGCCGGTCCGGTGCTGATCCCCGGTGGCTCGCTCTTCCGGAAAGGGGACACGCTCCGGCGTGCCCTTGACGCGGCGCTGTCCTCCCCCTCGGGTCTGGGCGTGGCCGTCGACGCGGACGGCAGGTTTGCCGGCGTCCTTAAGGCGGATGAGGTGCTCGCGGTGATCGAATCGGCCCGGCTCGTCCGGCAGGGTGCCCTCTGATGGAATGGTTCCTGGCCAACAGCGCACGGGTGTTCGAGCTCGCCGGCCAGCACCTGGTGCTGGCCATAATTCCGATGGTCCTTGGCCTGGTGCTCTCGATTCCTCTGGCCCAGTTCGCCCGCCGGAACAGGACCTTGCGCTCCGTGGTTGTCACGGCCACGTCACTGCTCTACACGATCCCGTCCCTCGCCCTGTTCATCATTCTCCCGTCAATCCTGGGGACCAGGGTCCTGGACCCGGTCAACGTGATTGTGGCCCTCACGATCTACGCCGTGGCACTCCTGGTGCGGGCAGCGCTCGATGCCTTCGACTCCGTGGATGACGATCTCCGCCAGGCCGCAGTCGCCATGGGCTTCAAGCCCGGTGCGCGTTTCCTCCAGATCGACCTCCCGCTTTCCCTTCCGGTCCTTTTCGCCGGGCTGCGGGTGGTGTCCGTCAGCAACATCTCGCTGGTGAGCGTGGCCGCCCTCCTGGGCATCGGCAACCTGGGGATGCTGTTCACGTCGGGCCTCCAGCGGGGCTTTATCACCGAGGTGGTGGTCGGAATCATCGCCATCCTGGTGCTGGCTCTGCTCATGGATGCCGTCCTGGTGCTCCTTGAACGGCTGCTGACGCCCTGGACCAGGGCCGCTGCACGGACTGACAAGGCTGCGCTTCCTTCGGCTGCAGAGCGACTGTCCGACGTCCGGGCGGGCGGTGCGTCGGCATGAGCAACGTCTTTACGGACACGTTCGCCTGGCTGGGCGACCCGCTGCACTGGACCGGAAGCGCGGGCATTCCTGCCCGGCTGGCTGAGCACCTGCAATACACGGGTCTCGTGATGCTGATTGCCACCGCCATAGCCGTCCCCATCGGCCTTTATGTCGGCCACACCGGCCGCGGCCGCGTGGCGGTGGTTGCCTTGGCCGGCGCGTTGCGGGCACTGCCCACCCTGGGCTTGCTGACCCTTTTCGTGCTCCTCGCCGGCATCGGACTGATGCCTCCCATCTGGGCGCTGGTGATCCTTACGGTGCCCCCGCTGCTCGCCGGAACCTACGCCGGGATTGCCAGCGTGGACCGGAACGTCGTTGACGCGGCCCGGGCCATGGGCATGACCGAACTGCAGGTGCTGTTCCGGGCGGAATTTCCCAATGCCCTGACCGTGATGTTCGGCGGGTTCAGGACCGGTGTGCTCCAAGTGATCGCCACAGTTTCAGTGGTGGCCTACATCAACCTCGGTGGCCTTGGCCGGTATCTGTTCGACGGCCTGGTGCTGTCTGATTTTCCGCAGATGCTGGGCGGCTCGCTGCTCATCGCAGCGCTGGCAATCGCCGTCGATCTGCTGCTCGCTGTTTTCCAGAGGCTGTTCCTGACCAGGGGAGCCTCTGCCACGCCAGGCCGGAGCCAGCAGGCACCGGTTGATCTCACAGACTCCGTGACCGCGGAGCCTGTTGTTCAAGGAGGTACATCATGAAGGAAACCCACCCTAGTATCCTGGGGCGCCGCGCATTCGGCGGCCTGGCCGCCGGAGTCGGGCTGGCCCTGGCCCTGTCCGCATGCGGTGGCGGTTCGGATCCGCTTGGAAGTGCGCCGGCCACCAGCGGTTCCGGATCAGGTTCTGCGCTGGTGATCGGATCTGCGGACTTCCCCGAAAGCCAGATCATCGCCGAGGTCTATGCCGGCGCCCTGAATGCCGCCGGCGTGACCGCAAGCACCAAGCCCAACATCGGCTCGCGCGAGGTGTACTTCAAGGCTGTGCAGGACGGCTCCGTGGACGTCATTCCCGACTACAGCGGCAACCTCCTGCTGCATGTGAACAAGGAAGCCACCGAGGTTTCGGCGGAGGACATCTACAACGCGCTCCCGGCCAAGCTGCCGGAGGGCCTGGCCGTGCTGGAAGCGTCCAAAGCCGAGGACAAGGACGCCATGGTGGTGACCAAGGCTACGGCGGAGAAGTACCAGCTCAAGTCGATTGAGGACCTAGCCAAGGTCTGCAGCGAGCTTGTCGTCGGGGCCCCGGCTACCTTCGCCGAGCGCGCCTACGGCCTGCCGGGGTTGAAGAAGAACTATGGCTGCGAGCCCAAGAAGCTGGAACCGTTCAGCGACGGCGGCGGCCCCATCACCGTCAAGGCGCTGCTCGGGGACCAGGTGCAGGTCGCGGACATTTACACCACCACGCCGGCCATCGCCGACAACGACCTGGTGGTCCTGGATGACCCTAAGAACAACTTCATCGCCCAGCAGGTCCTGCCCCTGTACAACAAGGCCAAGATGACCGACAAGGCGAAGGAAGCGCTCAACTCCGTTTCGAAGATCCTCACCACGGAGGACCTGATCAACCTCAACCGCGCTGTCAGCGGGACGCAGAAGCAGAATCCGAAGGACGCTGCGGCTGCCTGGCTCAAGGACAAGGGACTGGTCAAGTAGCCCCAGCCACGTAAAACGAGCCCGACGGCGCCTCCCGGACCTGCCTGGTCCGGCAGGCGCCGTCGTCGTTTCGCGTGTGAGTCAAGTCTCAGCTGAAGTACATCCTCCATATGGCATATTTGATGGATGGCAGAATTCAAGCAGTCCACCAAGCTTCATAATGTCCTCTACGACATCCGTGGACCGATTCTTCAGGCCGCCCAGCAGATGGAGGCAGAGGGTCACCGGATCCTCAAACTGAACATCGGAAACCCGGCCCCGTTTGGTTTTGAAGCGCCGGACGCGATCCTGGTGGACATGATCCGCCACCTGCCGCATGCCCAGGGCTACAGTGATTCCCGGGGCATATTCTCCGCCCGGACCGCGGTGTCGCAGTACTACCAGACCCGCGGAATCCAGAACATCCACGTGGACGACATCTACCTCGGCAACGGCGTCAGCGAGCTCATCACCATGTCGCTCATGGCGCTGCTCGACGACGGCGACGAGGTTCTGATCCCCACCCCCGACTACCCGCTGTGGACTGCCTCCGTGGCCCTCGCAAGCGGAAAGCCCGTGCACTACCTCTGCGATGAAGAGTCCGGCTGGCAGCCGGACCTGGAGGACCTCGAATCCAAGATCACCCCGCGGACCAAGGGAATCGTGGTGATCAACCCGAACAATCCCACCGGCGCGGTGTATCCCGAGGAGACCCTTAAGAGGATCGTGGCCCTGGCTGAAAAGCACGGACTGGTTCTTTTCGCGGATGAAATCTACGAGAAGATCCTGTACGAGGACGCCGTCCACGTGAACCTCGCGGGCCTCACCGGCGACGACGTCCTGTGCCTGACCTTCAGCGGGTTGTCCAAGGCGTACCGCGTGTGCGGCTACAGGGCCGGCTGGATGGCGATTTCCGGGCCGAAGAAGGACGCAGCAGACTACCTCGAGGGCATCAGCCTCCTTGCCAACATGCGCTTGTGCGCCAACGTTCCCGCCCAGCACGCCATCCAGACGGCTTTGGGCGGATACCAAAGCATCAACGATCTGATCCTGCCCGGCGGCCGCCTGCTGGAACAGCGGAACAAGGCTTACGACCTGCTCAATGCCATCCCCGGCGTCAGTACGCAGCAGGCCAGGGGAGCGTTGTACCTGTTTCCGAAACTGGATCCGGAGGTCTTCCACATCCGGGACGACGAAAAGTTTGTCCTCGACCTGCTCCGCGAGCAGAAGA
This sequence comes from Arthrobacter sp. SPG23, assembly GCF_000876655.1. Lineage (GTDB taxonomy): Bacteria > Actinomycetota > Actinomycetes > Actinomycetales > Micrococcaceae > Arthrobacter. The sequence continues at coordinate 103,432 of NZ_JYCN01000022.1, read as the reverse complement.
TCCTCGTTTCCCACGGCCGCGCCTTCAACTGGGTACGCCCGGATCACTTCCGGATGGTCACGCTGCCCAACGTTAAGGATATTGAAGAGGCAATTGGCCGGATGGGGGACTTCCTGAGCCGGTACCAGGGGAACTAGCCTGATGGCAGCAGTGCCGCCCGGTGTCTCCCGGGCGGCGGCAGCCGGAGGCGGCCGCGAGGAAGCGGTGCTCCGGACTGGCGGCACATCGGCGGAAGGCTTCACATGTCAGGAATCGAAACATTCGACGAACACCCCTCCGGAACCCTCGCAGCTGGTGATGGATTCAGGCTGTCCGACGTGGATCCGGATTCCACTCCGGGATACCCGGGCGGCAAATCCGACGGACAGGCCCTCCTCGCCGAAGTCGACGGCAAGCTTGCCACCCTCCAGGAGAAGTTGTTCGCCGAAGCCAAATTTGGTGGCACCAAGCGCGTCCTGCTCATCCTCCAGGCCATGGATACGGCGGGAAAGGGCGGCATCGTGGCCCACGTTGTGGGGGCCATGGACCCGCAGGGTGTGCAGCTCAAGGCGTTCAAGGCGCCCACCGATGAGGAAAAGTCCTACGACTTCCTCTGGCGGATCGAAAAGGAAGTGCCCGCCGCCGGCATGGTGGGCGTCTTTGACCGGTCGCATTATGAGGACGTCCTCATCCACCGCGTCCACAGCTGGGCTTCGCCCGAGGAGCTGGAGCGACGCTATGCGGCGATCAACGAATTTGAAGCACGGCTTGCGGCCAACGGCACCCGAATCGTCAAAGTGATGTTGAACATCAGCCGGGACGAACAGAAATCCCGCCTGCTGGCCCGGCTGGACGATCCTTCAAAGCACTGGAAATACAGTAGCGGCGACTTGAAGGAACGTGCCTTCTGGGACGACTACATGGCCGCCTACCAGGCTGCCTTCGACAAGACGCATACCGAAGTGGCGCCCTGGCACGTGATCCCCGCGAACAAGAAGTGGTACGCGCGCATCGCCGTGCAGCAGCTACTGCTCCAGGCCCTGGAAGACCTCAACCTCGAATGGCCGGCCACGGAGTTCGACGTGGACCTCGAGCGCAGCCTCGTGGAAAGATCCTGACGGTTAGCGGCGCCAAGGACGCTGCGGCCTAGGACTCCGGACCGGCCTGGTTGCGGGCGGCGGCAAGCCGCTTGCGGGCGCCCTCCAGCCACTCCTCACAGCGCTGGGCCAGGGCCTCGCCCCGCTCCCACAGCGCCAGTGAGTCCTCCAGGCTGGCACCCCCTGCTTCCAGTTTGCCCACGACCGCCACGAGCTGCTCGCGGGCCTCCTCATAGCTCAGTGCCTCGATGTCCGCGTTCGGGTTCTGTTCTGCTGCCAATGTGTTGCTCCCTGCTTAGGTGAGTGGATGGGTGCTGCCGGGATGTGTCCGGCGCGCTGCTGGTTCAGCTGTCGGAAATCCGCTGGCCGCCCGTGGACCGGGCGGAAAAGGAGCCGCCGGCAACCCGTACGAAAAGATCCGAGCCCTCCGGAGCCTGCGAGGGGTGCCGAACGACTGCCAGCGGTGCGTCTTCGGCCTGCGCCGTTCCGGCGACCTGCACCACGGCGTAGCCCCGGTCCAACGTCTGCTGCGGGGAGAGGGAGCGCACCTGGCTGCGGAGATGGTGGATCTGATCGGCCCCCCTCAGCACTGCCGTGCTGATGGCTGCACGGGAGCGGCTGCTAAGCCGTGCCACGTCTTCGGCGCGGGCGCTGACCATGACCTCCGGCGCAGCGAGCACGGGCCGTGAATGCAGGGATGCCAGCCGGTCGGATTCCCGCTCCACCAGCCGGTTCACTCCGCGCCGGAGCTGGTCACGGGCCTGCCGCACACGGGCAAGTTCCTCAACGACGTCGGGAACAATCCGCTTGGCGGCATCCGTGGGGGTGGACGCCCGAAGGTCCGCGACGTCGTCGAGGATGGGGCGGTCCGCCTCGTGGCCGATCGCGCTGACCACCGGCGTGGAGGCGTTGGACACCGCCCTGATCAGATCCTCATTGCTGAAGGGGAGGAGGTCCTCGAGTGCACCGCCGCCGCGGGCAATCACAATGACGTCAACATGGGGATCGGCATCGAGTTCCCGGAGCGCGCCCATAATCTGGGAAACGGCGGTGTTTCCCTGCACGGCGACTTCCCGGATTTCGAATTCGACGGCGGGCCACCGGAGCGCGGCATTGCGCAACACGTCTTTCTTGGCGTCGGAGTCGCGTCCGGTGATCAAGCCGATCCGGTGGGGGAGGAGCGGGAGGCGTTTCTTCCGGGAATCGGCAAAAAGTCCTTCCATGGAAAGAGCATGGCGAAGCCGCTCAATCCGCGCCAGCAAATCCCCGAGCCCCACCGGCCGGATGTCCTTCACCGACATGTTGAGGCGTCCGGTCTTCAGCCAGAATTCGGCTTTCAGGAGTGCCACCACCCTGGATCCCCGCTCCAGGGGAACGTCCTGGCGGTCCAGCACCTTCGACCAAATCGACGCGGGCAGCGAAATCTCGGCGTCGACGTCCCGGAGCGTCATGAAGGCGCTGCCGCCCCTGCGGTTCAACTCAATGACCTGGCCTTCGACCCACGCTGAGGGCGTCCGGTCGATGTGTGCTTTGAGCTTCTGGGACAGGAGCTGCAGGGGCCACGGGTTGTCCGGGCTCGTTTCGGCAGCCGTGGCAGGAACGGTGGTGGCCGCGGGCATCTTGTCAGGCACGGGAAGCCCGTGAGGGGAGGGAGCCTGGGGCATGGGAATCCTTTGCGGGTGGCAGTGCATCAAAACGGACTGGCATCAAACCGAATCAACTCTATCCATAGCTCTACCACTGTCCGGCGACATTTTTTGCTTCCCCGCCGGCACCCCTAGGATGGCAGTACCGCCCCCAACAACCGAGGAATCCCTTGCGCACCTTTGTCTCAGCTGCCGCCGTCATCCTTGGACTGCTGCTGGCCGCCGTCGCCGTTCCCGCCATCTGGGTTGACCGGAACATTGTCCAGGAGGACGGCTTTGTGTCCCTCGCCGCTCCGCTGGGCAAGGACGCCGTCTTCCAGGAGCGGCTGGCCTCGGCAGCAGTTGGCAGCATCGATCCCGCCGGCCGGATTCCTGAGCCGTTCACGGAACTGGTGCAGCCGATCCTGGATGCGGCTGCCAAGTCCCTGACGACGCTCCCGGGTTATCCGGCGGCCTGGGAGGAGACGCTGAGGAAAAGCCACCGGCTTAATTTCCAGGGTTCCGGATCCGGCTCGACGGACGCTGAACCGTCCACATCCCTCACCCTGGACGTAGCGCCCCTGGTCGGCCTGCTGACCAAACAGATCTCGGAAGCAACGAACGTTCCGCTGGACGCGCCGGATCAGACGCTCATCGGCATCGGACAGCCGAGCCAGCGGCAACTCGTGGACCAGGTGTCGGCCTATGCCCCCATGGGTAGTGCGGTGGCTGCCGGCTCCGCTATTGCGCTCCTGCTGGCCCTCATTGCCGCGCGGCGTCGCTGGATTGTGCTGGTGGGCACGGGAGCAGGAGCGCTGGTGCTGGCGGCGGTGTGGAAACTCGGCTCCGACGCGGCCGGCCTCGCGGTCGGCGGGACAGCAAGCGGGAACGAAGTGGCGGACATCTTCAAGAGCGAATTTGTGGCGGCATCATCCGAGCGGTTCGGTCAGTGGATCCTGGCGACACTCATCGCGGGCGCAGTCCTCATCGTTGCCGGTGTCATTCTCCGCGTCGTTGCCGGCGCCGTTGTTTCGGGCGCCGGACGTGACCAGCGTTCCCGGTAGCATTGAACAATGACCACCTCAGCAGTCTCCATCCCCATGCCGTCAATTCCACGCAGGCGCCGGTCGCCTGAGGACGTGCTGGCTGCGGCCCCCGTGCAGGGTCCCAAGAAGGTGCTGCTTGCGGCTCCCCGCGGATACTGCGCCGGAGTGGACCGGGCAGTCATTGCGGTTGAGAAGGCGCTGGAACACTATGGCCCGCCGGTGTACGTCCGCAAGCAGATCGTTCACAACGTCCACGTCGTGAGCTCGCTGGAGGAGAAGGGAGCCATCTTCGTTGATGAGACCGATGAGGTCCCCGAAGGTGCCCTGGTGATCTTTTCGGCCCACGGTGTATCGCCCGCAGTGGTGCAGTCGGCAGAGGACCGCGGCCTGCGCACCATTGACGCCACGTGTCCGCTGGTGACCAAGGTGCACCGGGAAGCCGTCCGTTTCGCCAAGGACGACTTCGACATCCTTCTCATTGGCCACGACGGCCACGAGGAAGTTGAAGGAACGGCCGGCGAAGCGCCCGAGCACATCCAGATCATCAACGGCCCGCACGAGGTGGACAAGGTGACGGTCCGGGATCCGGAAAAGGTCATCTGGCTTTCGCAGACAACTCTGAGCGTGGATGAAACGATGGAAACGGTCCGGTTGCTGAAGGAACGCTTCCCGACGCTCCAGGATCCGCCCAGCGATGACATCTGCTACGCCACCACCAACCGGCAGGTGGCCATCAAGAAGATCTCTCCGCAGGCCGACCTGGTCATTGTGGTGGGCTCAGCCAACTCCTCAAACTCCGTCCGCCTCGTGGAGGTTGCGCTGGAGTACGGTGCAAAGGCCTCCTACCGCGTCGACTTCGCCAACGAAGTGGACGAGGCCTGGTTCGAAGGCGTCGCGACAGTTGGCGTGACGTCCGGCGCATCTGTTCCGGAGGTCCTGGTCAAGGACGTGCTCCGGCTCCTGGCCGACTACGGCTACGGTGCCGTGGAAGAAGTGGTTACTGCGGAGGAAGACCTGCTCTTCTCCCTGCCCAAGGAGCTGCGCGCCACTCTCAAGAAGTCCGGCGACGTGACTCGTGCCCTGGGCGGACGCGGAGCGCGGGCCTGACAGCCAGCCGGCTGACTCCTGCCGGGCCTGACAGCCAGCCGGCTCACTCCTGCCGGGCCTGACAGCCAGCCGGCTGCCTCCCGCCCGGCTGCGGGTTACGCGGCCGGACGGGAAGCGCCACCGCGTGCTACGCGGCTGACTCCTCCGATTGGAGTTCCGGGGCAGCCACCGACCGCGGCATCACCTCGATCGCGGGCGGCGTCACCAGCCCGTCGGCTTCCAGTGCGTTGAGCTTTCGCGCCGTGGGAAGGACACGCGCTTCGAGTGTTCCGACCATCGAGTTGTAGCGGTCCACGGACGTTTTCAGCGACGACCCCAGCTTGGTGACGTTTTCGCCGAGCGTTCCCATCCGCTCGTAGAGTTGCCGCGCCAGCTCAAACAGCTCCCGTGCGCTGTCTGTCAGCACGTCCTGGCGCCAGGTGAAAGCCACGGACTTCAAGACGGCCAACAATGTGCCGGGGGACGCCAGCACCACGTTCTTGGCCAGCGCGTAGTCCAGGAGGCCGGGATCCGCCGCCAGCGCGGCGGCCAGAATGGATTCTGCCGGCAGGAAGCAGATCACGAGTTCCGGCGAGTTGCCGGGAATGTCCCAATACTTCTTGTTGCTCAGTGCGTCCACATGGGCTTTGAGGGCTTTGGCGTGTGCTGCCAGCAACGCGTTCTGGCCGTTGAGTGCGGGCCCCTGCTGCTGGCGTCCCGCCGAAGTCCCCAGGTCCTGGGCCTCAAGGTAGGACGACAAGGGCACCTTGGCGTCGACCACCAGCTGCTTCTCACCAGGGAGCTGGACTACGAGGTCGGGCCGTACAGCGGCGCCCGCACCGGCGCTGTGTTGCTGCTCGTGGAAGTCCACGTGGCGGAGCATGCCGGCGGCTTCCACAACCCGCCGCAGCTGGACTTCACCCCACTGGCCGCGGGCGCTGTTGGACCGCAGGGCGGACTCCAGGGCATGGGTTGAGCGGAGAAGCTGCTCGTCGGAGAGACGTGCTTCCTGTAACTGCTGTGCCAGCTGCCCGTATTGTTCCAAGCGGTCGCGTTCCAGCAGGGACACCTGCTGCTGCACCGCCGTGAGCTTCTCCGCCACGGGGGCGAGGGCCCGGAGGACGCTGCCGTCCTGGTTGCGTGACTCGCCCAGCTCCCGGTTCTGTACCGACAGAAGGCGCCGCTCGGCGTCGGCCGCCGCGAACTGCGCGTTGACCTCCGAAAGGCGGGCAGAGACGCCGTCGAAATCCTGCTCCAGGGCCACGGTCCGGCGCCGGAACACGACATAGGTGCAGGCTGCGCCTATCACGGCGCCGAGTATCAGCATCAGCAGGGCAAGTATCAGTGCAAAAGCGTCCATGGGTTCACTTTGGCACGGGCCCCTGACATTTTTGGCGCAGACGCCCGCGCGCCAGGCGTCAGATAAGGGCCGGGCCCGATTACCGGTAGAATTAGTGCTCGTGGCTCTTACTATTGGCATCGTCGGACTGCCCAACGTCGGCAAATCAACCCTTTTCAACGCACTGACCCGCAACCAGGTGCTCGCTGCGAACTACCCGTTCGCAACGATCGAGCCGAACGTCGGTGTGGTCAACCTGCCGGACCCGCGGCTTGCCAAGCTGGCCGCTGTCTTCGGATCGCAGCGCCTGCTGCCTGCTGCGGTGTCGTTCGTCGACATCGCCGGTATCGTCAAGGGCGCGTCGGAGGGCGAAGGCCTGGGCAACAAGTTCCTCGCCAACATCCGCGAAGCGGAGGCCATCGCGCAGGTCGTCCGCGTGTTCGATGACCCCGACGTCATCCACGTTGACGGCAAGGTGGATCCCCGCTCCGATATGGAGACCATCAACACCGAACTGATCCTGGCTGACCTTCAGACCATCGAAAATGCCATTCCCCGGATCGAAAAAGAAGTCAAGATCAAAAAGCGCGACGCGGCCGAACTGGCCGCCATCAAGGCGGCACAGGCCGTACTTGAACGCGGCGACACCATCTTCTCCTCGATCAAGAGCGACAAGCTCGAGATGGGGCACCTCAAGGAGCTCGGCCTTCTCACCGCCAAGCCCTTCATCTACGTCTTCAACTCGGACGAAGGAATTCTGGGCAACCCCGAAAAGCAGGAAGAACTGCGCGCCATGGTCGCTCCGGCGGACGCCGTCTTCCTCGACGCCAAGCTTGAATCCGACCTCGTGGAGCTGGACGAGGAAGAAGCCCGCGAAATGCTGGAAATGAACGGCCAGGACGAGTCGGGGCTCGACCAGCTGGCGCGCGTCGGCTTTCACACGCTGGGACTGCAGACCTACCTGACGGCCGGTCCCAAGGAAACCCGCGCCTGGACCATCCACCAAGGGGACACCGCTCCGCAGGCGGCCGGCGTGATCCACTCCGATTTCCAGCGCGGCTTCATCAAGGCCGAAGTCGTCTCCTTCGACGACCTCATCGAGGCCGGCTCCATGGCTGAGGCCAAGGCCCGCGGCAAGGTCCGCATCGAAGGCAAGGAATATGTCATGGCCGACGGCGACGTGGTGGAGTTCCGCTTCAACGTCTAGCAGGCAGCGCCGCAAGGCTCAGACACAGTCAGTGATTGAGCATTAACAGTGAAAGCCCCGATTCCTCCGGAATCGGGGCTTTTCTTGTGGTTGGACCAACCCGGGCGGAGTTATCCTCTTCCGCGTTCTCCCGCGGTTAACAACGGTTCGGCTGTCCATTGTTGCAGCTCGGTAACAACCTTTACCCACGGGCAACTTTGGTCCCATGGGCATTCTTTTCGGGTTTAGGCTACTGCTCATGTGAGGCTAGCCACATTCTCACTGGGGGAATGGGCGGTCTGGCCGGCGCCTACAGCGGCGGTCTTTTCAACACCACAGAAACATAGGAGGCGGAATGCGCTTAGGTCGTATTTCCAAAGCGATAGGCGTCGCGGCTGCTGCTGCGCTAGCTCTCAGCGCCTGCGCCGGCAACAGCGGCGGGACAACCCCGTCAAGCGCTACTGCCGGCAAACAGGGTGGTTCAGCCACGGTGGTCGAGGTGAACGCGTTCAACACGTTCAACCCCAACACTGCCGACGGCAACACTGACATCAACTCGAAGATCAGCTACGCCACCCACTCGGGTTTCTACTACATCGACAACCAGCTGAATGTTGTTCGCAACGAGAAGTTCGGCAAGATGGAAAAGACTTCCGATGACCCCCTGACGGTGAAGTACACCATCAATGAGGGAGTCAAATGGTCCGACGGCACTCCGGTGACGGCAGCCGACCTCCTGCTGCAGTGGACTGCTTTCTCGGGCTACTACGACGACGCCGACCCGGAAGCGAAGACCGGCACGTCCTACTTCTCCTACGCGGGTGATCCCACCGGCCTCAAGCTCACCGACTTCCCCGAAATCGGTGACAGCAACCGCTCCATGACCATCAAGTACTCCAAGCCCTTCGCCGACTGGGAAACCATCCTTGGCGGCCCCGGGATCGACATCGCAGCGCACGTGCTGGCCAAGAAAGCCGGACTGACCGACGCGCAGGCGCTGGTGGACTACCTGAAGGAAAAGCCGAAGGGCGACCCCAAGGCCCCGAAGCCGGCCGACGAGAAGCTGAAGGCCATGGCGGATCTTTGGAACACCGGCTTCGACACCAAGACCCTGCCGTCCGATCCGAGCCTCTTCCTCTCCAACGGCCCGTACATCGTTAAGAGCGTCACCCAGGACCAGTCCCTGACCATGGTCCGCAACAAGGACTACAACTGGGGCCCGGAAGCCAGCCTGGACGAAATCACGGTCCGCTACATCGGTTCCGCTCCGGCACAGGTGCAGGCACTCAAGAACGGTGAAGCGGACATCATTGCCCCGCAGGCCTCGGCAGATACCATCGAGCAGCTCAAGGCGCTGGAAAGCCAGGGCGTCACCGTGGAACAGGGCAACCAGCTCTCCTACGACCACATCGACCTGAACTACTCGGGTCCGCTGGCCGAAAAGAGCGTCCGCGAGGCGTTCATGAAGACCGTCCCGCGCAAGGACATCGTGGACAAGATTGTGAAGAAGCTCGACCCGGAGGCCAAGCCGCTGGACTCGCAGCTGTTTGTTCCGGCCCAGGCTGCATATGCCGATTCGGCCAAGAACAACGGTTCTTCCGCATACCAGGACGTGGACATCGACGGTGCCAAGGCGCTGCTTGCCGGCAAGACGCCTGAAATCCGGATCATGTACAACAAGGACAACCCCAACCGCGTTGACGCTTTCTCCCTGATCCGCGAATCCGCCACCAAGGCCGGCTTCAAGATCGTTGACGGCGGCCTCGGCAAATCTGACTGGGGCAAGGCCCTCGGCGACGGCAGCTATGACGCCACCATCTTCGGCTGGATCAACCCGGGTGTCGGTGTTTCCGGCGTACCTCAGATCTTCCGCAGCGGCAACGGATCCAACTTCAACCAGTTCAGCGATCCGGAAGCAGACAAGCTGATGGACGAACTGATCGTCACCACCGACCGCAGCAAGCAGGATGAGCTCAGCAAGGAGATCGACAAGAAGATCTGGGAGTCCGCCTACGGCCTTCCGCTCTTCCAGTCCGTCGGAGTGGACGCTTACAGCGACCGGATCACGGGCGTGAAGTTCATGCCGAACCAGACCGGTGTCTGGTGGAACTTCTGGGAGTGGGCTGAGAAGTAAGGCCCCCGCTCAGCGAGCAAACAGCAGGTGAAGGCGCCGGGACAAATGCACGAACGTCCCGGCGCCTTCTCCGGCACCACCGGCACTCTGCCGCTTCCCGCCCACCTCATGCGGGCAGCCGGACTGATTCAGCGATGGGCCCGGTGAGACCCCGGCCCGGATATCGAGGCTTTGCACCATGGTGACGTACATCGTCCGGCGACTGATTACGGCCGCACTCATACTTCTCGGGGCATCATTCCTCGTGTATCTTCTGACAGCGTCGTCAGGGGATCCGCTGGAGGAGTTCCGCGCAAGCAGCGCTCCGAACAAACAACAACTCATGGACTCGCGCAGCCAGCTTCTTGACCTGGACACCCCCGCGCCACTGCGGTACTTCAAATGGCTCAGCGGGGCAGCCAGGTGCCTCGTTCCTTTCGGCAGCTCCTGCGACCTCGGAAAGAATATCGCCGGACAGCCGATTACCGATGCGCTGGGATTTGCGCTGGTGCAGACCCTGACACTTGTCACCGGCGCCACGATCCTGGCCATCCTTATCGGCATTGCCCTGGGCATCATCACGGCGCTTCGGCAGTACAGCGCCCTGGACTACGGCGTGACGTTCATGGCCTTCCTGTTCTTCTCGCTACCCATCTTCTGGGTTGCGGTGCTGCTGAAGGAATACGGGGCCATCGGGTTCAACGACTTTCTCCGCAATCCTGAAATTCCGCTGCCCGTGGCCCTGGGGATCGGCGCCGTCGCGGGCCTGATAGTGGCCGTAGCCGTGGGCGGGGCGGCCCGTCGCCGCATAGTTTCAGGCGGCATTGTGTTCCTCGCGGTCAGCCTCATCCTGGTCTATTTCTCCGTTGTCCAGTGGTTCCGGAACCCCGGCCTTGGCCCCGTGGTCATTGCAATTGCCGGGGTGGGCCTGGCCTTCGCCGTCACCCTCCTGGTGGCGGGGCTCAAGAACCGTAAGGCGCTGCAAGCGTCGCTGATCGTTGTGGCACTTGGAGTGGTGGCGTACTTCGCGGTCCAGCCGCTCCTGAACCAGGCGACGGCCGTCATGATCGTCCTGCTGGGCATCGCGACAGTCGGCGTGGGCGTTGCCGTGGGCTACCTGATGGGCGGTTACGACCGGGGCCAGTCAATGCGCGCCGCCGGCATCACTTCCTTCCTGGTGGGCGGCCTGGTCCTCATGGACCGATTCATGCAGGCCTGGCCGAGCTACTTCAGCAACAGCAGGGTCCGGGGCAGGCCGATCGCCACCATCGGGGCAGGCACCCCCAATATCCAGGGCGACTTCTGGATCCTGACGCTGGACACCTTCACCCATCTGATTCTTCCGACCATGGCCCTGATCCTTGTTTCGCTGGCAAGCTACACGCGGTTCACCCGGTCGTCCATGCTGGAAATCATGAACATGGATTACATCAGGACGGCCCGGGCCAAAGGCCTCTCTGAGAGGTCCGTGGTGATGGGACACGCGTTCCGCAACGCACTGATTCCCATCGCTACCATCGTTGCGTTTGATATCGGGGCCCTCATCGGCGGTGCCGTCATCACGGAGACCGTGTTCTCCGTCCGGGGCATGGGGTTCCTCTTCCTGGACGGCATCATGCACACGGATCCCAATCCCGTCATGGGCGTTTTCGTTTGCGTGGCAGTGACCGCGATGGTGTTCAACTTGATCGCAGACCTTGCGTATTCCGCACTCGATCCCCGCGTAAGGATTAAGGCATGAGCCAGCCAACCCAGCAGGAAGAATTCCTCGCCGAGCACTCACACCCCAGGCTGCCGGGTGCGTCCCTTGAGCCGGACGCGAAAGGGCTGAGCCAGGGGCAGATAGTCCGAAAGAGGTTCCTGGGCCACAGCGGAGCCATCGTAGGCCTGTTCATTTTTGCCATCATCTTCCTGATGGCGTTCACCTCCGTGGGCTGGGCCGGGATTCCGGGCTGGTGGAAATACAACCACCTGGACGTCTCGCCGCTCGTCAATGACGGCGTTCCGACCGCGTCCCTGTGGCCGCCGGCCTGGGGCGAACACCCGTTCGGACAGGACCGGATCGGCCGCGACCTCTTCGCCATGACCATGCGTGGAGCCCAGCAGTCCATCATCATCATGCTCCTCATCGGGACCATCGCGGGCCTGCTGGGCACCGTGATCGGCGGCCTGTCCGGGTACTTCCGCGGCTGGGTCGAAGCCGTGCTGATGCGGATCACCGATGTCATCATCATCATCCCCGTGCTGCTGCTCGCCGCCGTGGTGGCCCAGAGCGTCAACCGTAGGGACCAGGGCGGCTGGTTTTCGGGGTTCGCGGCCAGCAACGGCATCCTGATCCTTGGAATCTTCCTCGGCCTCGTCAGCTGGGTCGGCCTCGCCCGGCTGATGCGCGGGGAGTTCCTCACCCTCCGTGAACGGGAGTTCGTCGATGCGGCACGCATCTCGGGCGCCAGCAATTCACGGATCATTTTCAAGCACATCCTGCCCAATGCCATAGGCGTGCTGATCGTCAACGTGACCCTGACCATGTCCGCTGCCATCCTGCTGGAAACGGCCCTGAGCTACCTCGGCGTCGGCGTGAAGTCACCGGACACTTCGTTGGGCCTGCTCATCTCACAAAACCAGGAAGCATTCGCCACCCGGCCATGGCTGTTCTGGTTCCCGGGCCTCTTCATCGTCCTGATCTGCCTGAGCATCAACTTCATCGGCGACGGACTTCGTGATGCGTTCGATCCACGGCAGAAGAAGTTCAACGCCAAGAAGGCTAAAGACGTAAAGCCCGCTGCGGAGGCGCGGAAGATTTCCGCTTCGGCAGCCGACGGCTCTGCGGGCGACTGAATGCGGGCTGTCCGGGTATTCTCCCTACGGAATCGCCACGCCCCAGCAGCTTGCGGCCAGGAGCGCGACCGTGGCGGCAATTGCCATCCAGCGGAATGTCACGGTGACGGCGGCTGTCTCGGCATTGCCTGCATCCAGCGCGCCCGCTTCGACCAGTTCTTCCCAGCGCCCGCGCACCAGCCGGGCCGCCTGGCCGGAATCGGTGGTTTTCAGGTCCCCCGGGCGCACGGACTTTCCCGGTCCGTAGGTCGCGGAAGGAAGGCCCTTGAGATCCTCGGGACGGGCGTTGCGGCCGCCCCAGATGCCTGGCGCGGGGGCCGCCCACGAGACGTAGTTCCGTGCCGGCGTAACCAGGGTCAGGGCGAACCGGGTATCGACGTTCACGAGGGCGGCCCACGGAATGTCAACGGAGCGGAACGGATTCTCCAGGGTTATGCCCCCGTCGTGGATCACCACAGCCGGCATCCAGAACAGCAGCCAGCCCAGAAAGCCGATCAGCAGCAGCGGGCCCGTGCCCAGCAGGGCGGCCGGTTCTCCGGCGGCCGCAGTGACGGCGAGGCCGAGCGCTGCAACCAGCCAGGCGAGCCACGCGAACCACTTGTTGGTGCGGGCTTTGAAGACTTCAACATTTCCGGCGTGCGGCACACTGCTCATGCCCCTAATAATTCAGGATTCCAGGCCCCAGCACTAATCTCCGGTGCGTACGCGGCCTGGGCGGAAGGGAACCGTCATGACTGACAACATCACTCCGAACCAGGACCCCGCGCCGGCGCATGATCCGGCGAAGGGAGCGGTTGTCCTCGAGGTCCGCGACCTTAGCGTGGACTTCGGCGTGGACAAGAAGTGGGTGCCCGCGGCCATCGGCCTGAATTACGAGGTCAGGGCAGGCGAAGTCCTGGCGATTGTGGGGGAGTCAGGTTCCGGCAAGAGTGCCAGTTCCATGGCCTTGCTGGGCCTCCTGCCCAGCAACAGCCGGGTGTCCGGCAGCGTCCGACTCTCCGGGAAAGAGCTCCTCGGCGCCAACGCCGCCAACATCCGGGAGGTGCGCGGCAAGGATGTGGCCGTGATCTTCCAGGAGCCGATGACCGCCCTCAACCCCGTGTACACGGTGGGCGCGCAGATCGTGGAGACAGTACGGCTACACAATGAAGTTTCACCGGCCCAGGCCAAGGAACGTGCGCTGCGGATGCTTGAACTGGTGGAGCTTCCGGACCCGGAGAAGGCCTTCAGGTCCTATCCGCACCAGTTGTCCGGCGGCCAGCGTCAACGGGCCATGATTGCCCAGTCGCTGTCCTGCGACCCCAAACTGCTGATTGCCGATGAGCCCACCACAGCCTTGGACGTGACGGTCCAGGCCGAGATCCTGGATCTCATGCGCAACCTGCGGAACAAGCTGGACAGCGCCATTGTGCTGATTACCCACGACATGGGCGTGGTGGCGGACCTTGCAGACCGGATCGCCGTGATGCGGCAGGGCCTGATAGTCGAGACGGGAACGGCCGAGCAGGTCTTCCGCAACCCCCGGCACGAGTACACCCAGGCACTTCTGGCGGCAGTGCCGCACCTCGGCCAGGGCGGTGCGGAGGCCGGCGAAGAGGTGGACGTTACCGCCGCGCTGGCCGCAGCGACCCACGCCGAACTGGAGTCGGTGGATCCTGAGGAACTGGTCCGGCGAGAGCGGGAGAACGCTGCCGCGCTTGCTGCCGCTGCGGCTGCCGAGCGGCCGCAGGGCGAACCGGTACTTGAACTTACCGATGTGGCCATCGAGTACCCCAAACAGGGCCGTGTGCCCGCCTTTAGGGCCGTCGAAGGCGCAAACCTCATGATCTACCCGGGCCAGGTGGTGGGGCTCGTGGGCGAATCAGGTTCCGGCAAGACCACCATCGGACGGGCCGCCGTGGGGCTGCTTCCAGTCGCCGCCGGCACCATGCGGGTGGTGGGCCAGGACATTTCCGCCGCCAAGAAAAACGGCAAGCAGCTGCATCAGGTCCGACGGCACATCGGCATGGTGTTCCAGGACCCGTCGTCGTCGCTGAACCCGCGCCTTCCGATCGGCGAGAGCATCGGCGAACCTATGTTCCTGGCCGGGGAGGCCAAAGGAAGCGGCCTGCAGAAGCGGATCGAGGCCCTGCTTGACCAGGTTGAACTGCCCCGCAGCTACCGCAACCGGTATCCGCATGAGTTGTCTGGCGGACAAAAGCAGCGTGTGGGCATTGCGCGGGCACTCTCGCTCAAACCCAAGCTGATGGTGGCGGACGAGCCGACATCCGCACTCGACGTGTCCGTCCAGGCCAAAGTGCTTGAACTTTTCCAGAACCTCCAAAAGGACCTCGGCTTCGCGTGCCTCTTCGTGACGCACGACCTGGCGGTGGTCGACGTGCTGGCCGACCGCATCTGCGTGATGCAGCGGGGGAGGATCGTGGAACAAGGCACCCGCGACCAGATCCTCCGCAACCCGCAGGTGCCCTACACCCAGCGACTCCTTGCCGCGGTGCCCTTGCCGGACCCCGAAAAACAGCGTGAGCGGCGGGAGCTGCGGGCGCAGTTGCTGGCGAGTGGAGTGGAGTAGCCTCCGTCACATTGGAGGTAGCATACCAGTGAGTAACATATGACTTGAAATGCTCCAGTGTTGACGCTAGTGGTCAAATTGTGACCGAGTTACAGTTTGGCAACAGAGTTCCAATATTTGGACATTGTGAGGTTAGGCTACTCACTTATGTATGCCACGTCACAGGACACCTCTGTGCCCGGCCTGCGGGGAAGCACAAGCCTTTCCCTACTCAACTCCCACAACTCATAGGAGGCGGAATGCGTTTTTCGCGCACTTCCAAAGCACTGGGCATGGTTGCCATCGCGGCCCTTGCCCTGACCGGATGCGGCGCCGGAGGCGGCTCCACAGACGGTGCCAGCCAGGCTGCAGGCGACCCCAACAAGGTCATCACCGCGTACAGCAACGAACCGCAGAAGCCCCTGATGCCCGCCGATACGGGCGAGGTCTACGGCGGCCGCGTCGTCGAGCTCCTGTTCGAGGGCCTGCGGAGCTACGACCCCAGCGGCAAGTCGGTCAACGCACTGGCAGAGTCCATCGAGTCCCCGGACGGCCAGAACTACACCATCAAGGTCAAGTCCGGCAGCAAGTTCACCAACGGCGAGGACGTGACCGCCAAGAGCTTTGTTGACGCCTGGAACTTCGCCGCCCTGAGCACCAACGCCCAGAGCAACAGCAGCTTCTTCGAATCCATCGAAGGCTACGACGCAGTGAGCGCCACCAAGACGGAGAAGGGCGCGGACGGCAAGGACACCGACGTTCCGGCCCCCACCGCGGAAACTCTCTCAGGCCTGGCACTGAAGGACGATTCAACCATCACGGTCAAGCTGACCCAGCCTGAAGCCGACTGGCCCCTCCGCCTTGGCTACTCCGCCTTTATGCCGCTGCCCGCCGAGGCGATCAAGAACCCGAAGAAGTTCGGCGAAAACCCGGTTGGCAACGGCCCGTACAAAATGGCCAAGGAAGGTGCCTGGCAGCACGACAGCCAGATCGAACTGGTCAAGAACGCCGACTACCAGGGTGCACGTGCTGCCAAAAACGGCGGCGTGACCTTCAAGTTCTACACCGATCCCGCTCCGGCCTACACCGACATCCAGAGCAACAACCTCGATGTCACGGACGTCCTGCCGACCGACGCCCTGAAGACCTACACCACGGACTTCCCGGAGAACCACCTGAACAAGCCGTATGCAGGCAACTCCACCCTGAACATCCCGGGCTACCTGCCCGAGTTCCAGGGCGAGGCGGGCAAGCTCCGCCGCCAGGCGCTGTCCATGGCCATCAACCGTGAAGAGATCACCAAGGTCATCTTCTCCGGAACCCGCATCCCGGCCAAGGACTTCACCTCCCCCGCCGTTGACGGCTACAACGAAAATGTTGCCGGTTCCGATGTTCTGAAGTTCGACGCCGCCAAGGCGAAGGACCTGTGGACGAAGGCCGACGCCATCAGCCCGTGGCCGGCTGACAAGACCCTGCAGCTCGCCTACAACACTGACGGCGGCAACAAGGAATGGATCGACGCCGTTGCCAACAACTTCAAGAACAACCTGGGGATCAAGGCCGAAGGCCAGCCGTTCGCCAAGTTTGCTGAAATCCTGAAGCTGCGCACGGCCAAGGACCTTCCCGGCCTGACCCGGGCCGGCTGGCAGGCCGACTACCCGTCGCTGTACAACTTCCTCGGCCCGCTCCTGAAGACCGGTGCCAGCGCCAACTACGAGGGCTACACGAACCCTGAGTTCGACAAGCTCCTCACCGAAGGCCTCGGCGCCAAGTCCACGGACGACGCCAACAAGAAGTTCACCCAGGCGCAGGAGATCCTCTTCGAGGAACTCCCCAACCTGCCGCTGTGGTACTCCGCACGCCAGGCTGTCTGGAGCCAGAACGTCAGCAACGTTGACGCTGGCTGGAACGGTGTTCTGCAGTACTGGGCCATCACCGCCAAGTAGTCCTCGGCACAAATCCACGTCAAAAAGCTCATGGGGGTTCGGCCACAAAGCCGGGCCCCCATAGCCTTGGAACCGGCACGAAAGCTGTCCTACATGATCCCCCTTAGCTCCATAAACGCCCGGGAGGCGTTGCTGTGATCCAGTACATCCTCCGGCGCCTGCTGCAGATCATTCCGGTGTTCATCGGAACCACGCTGCTCGTCTACTTCATGGTCTTTGCCCTTCCGGGCGACCCCATCCGGGCGCTGTTCGGCGACCGGCCCCCCAGCGAAGCCGTCATCGCGCAGCTCCGCCAGCAGTACAACCTCGACCAGCCGTTCTGGGTGCAGTACGGGCTCTTCCTCAAGAACCTGTTCACCTTCAACCTGGGAGTCGATTTCACCGGCCAGCCGATCGCGGCATCCCTTGGCCGGATCTTCCCGGTGACGGTCATGCTTGCCGTCGAAGCCCTCATTATCCAGACTGTTTTCGGCGTGACCTTCGGCCTCATTGCCGGACTCCGCAAGGGGAAGATCTTCGACGCGACGGTGCTCGTCGCGTCGCTGGTGGTCATCGCCATCCCCACCTTCGTACTCGGCTTCGTCCTGCAGCTGCTGATCGGTGTGCAGCTTGGCTGGGCGAAACCAACGGTGGGAGCGAACGCGGACTGGGGCAACCTGATCCTGCCGGCCACTGTGCTGGGACTGGTTTCCTTCGCCTACGTCCTGCGGCTCACCCGTGCATCGGTGATCGAGAACATGAACGCGGACTACGTGCGCACCGCCACCGCGAAAGGCCTGTCACGGCCCCGCGTTGTGGTCACCCACATCCTGCGTAACTCGATGATTCCGGTCATCACCTACCTGGGCGCCAGCCTCGGCGGCCTGATGGGCGGCGCCATCGTCACGGAGAGCATCTTCAACGTCCCGGGCGTCGGCCAGAAGCTGTTCCAGGCTGTCATCCGCAGCGAGGGCCCCACCGTGGTCGCGATCGTCAGCGTCCTGGTGCTTGTCTTCGTCATTGCCAACCTGTTGGTCGATTTGCTGTACGCCTGGCTTGATCCAAGGATCCGTTATGAAAACTAACCGCGTAATCGAGCACTTCGTTGCCCCCGTGGAGGAGACCCCTCTGCTCGCAACAGACTCGCTCAAAACAGACCAGGCACCGCTGAGCCTCTGGGCCGATGCCTGGCGCAAGCTCCGCCGTCGTCCGCTGTTCATCATTTCCGCCGTGATGATCGCACTGATCATCATCGTGGCGCTCTTTCCGGGCCTGTTCACCCAGGTGGCACCGAACGACAACTGCCAGCTGGCGAATTCCGACGGCGCCCCGGCAGCCGGGCACCCGCTCGGCTTCACCTTCCAGGGCTGCGACGTGTATTCCCGCATCATCCACGGCACCCAGGCATCGCTGATGGTGGGCGTCTTCTCCGTGATCTTCGTCCTCATCATCGGGGTCACCCTCGGCGCCCTCGCGGGATTCTACGGCGGCTGGATCGACTCGGTAATTGCCCGTCTCGGCGACATATTCTTCGCCCTGCCCCTTATCCTGGGCGCGCTGGTGGTCTCGCAGCTGCCCTTCATGCGGGAAAACCGGGGTGTCTGGACCGTGGTCATGGTCCTGGTGGTGCTGGGCTGGCCGCAGATGGCCCGGATCACGCGCGGAGCGGTGATCGAAGTGCGCAACGCCGACTTCGTGACTGCTGCGCGTTCGCTGGGCGTCTCGCGCATCGGCTCACTCATCAGGCACGTGCTGCCGAACGCCCTCGCTCCGATCATCGTCCTCGCCACCATGGAGCTCGGCGTCTTCATCGTCGCGGAAGCCACGCTGTCGTTCATCGGTATCGGTCTGCCAGGCAGCATCATGTCCTGGGGCAACGACATCGCCGCAGCCAAATCCTCTGTCCGCACCAACCCGGCGATCCTGCTTTACCCGGCAATGGCGCTCTCGGTCACTGTCCTGAGCTTCATTATGCTCGGCGATGCCCTGCGCGACGCCCTGGATCCGAAGAGCCGCCAACGATGAACGAGGCAATCATGACAACTGCAGACGTCCGAATCAGTGAGGCGGACCTGGCGGACAAGCCGCTGCTGGAGATCCGTGACCTGGCCATTTCCTTCAAGACCGGTTCCGGTGAGGTCCAGGCCGTCCGGAACGCCCACCTGACCATCATGCCGGGCGAAACCGTCGCAATTGTGGGGGAGTCGGGCTCGGGTAAGTCGACGACGGCGTTGGCCGCCATCGGCCTGCTGCCGGCCAACGGCCGGGTCTCCGGCGGGCAGATCCTCCTTGACGGCGAGGACATATCCCATGCCCCGGAAAAGCGCATGATCGAGTTGCGCGGCAACACCATCGGCATGGTCCCGCAGGACCCGATGTCCAACCTCAACCCGGTCTGGAAGATCGGCTACCAGGTCAAGGAAACGCTGCGGGCCAACGGCCGTCCCAGCGGCCCGGCGGACGTTGCCAAAGTCCTGGCTCAGGCAGGCCTTCCCGATGCCGAGCGCCGCGCGAAGCAGTACCCGCACGAGTTCTCCGGCGGCATGCGCCAGCGCGCGCTGATCGCCATCGGCCTCTCCTGCCAGCCGCGGCTCCTCATCGCCGACGAGCCCACTTCCGCGCTCGACGTGACCGTGCAGCGCCAGATCCTCGATCACCTTGAAACAATGACGGCGGAACTGGGCACGGCCGTACTGCTGATTACGCACGACCTCGGCCTCGCCGCCGAGCGCGCGGACAAAGTGGTGGTGATGTACCGCGGCCAGGTCGTGGAAGCAGGACCCTCGCTGGAGCTGCTGCAGAACCCGCAGCACCCGTACACGCAGCGCCTTGTTGCCTCGGCCCCGTCGCTGGCCTCACGGCGCATCCAGGTGGCCAAGGAGCTTGGCGTTGAATCGGACGAACTGCTTGCTCCCGGCACGACTCCGCGCGGGGCGGTCGTTGTCGAGCCGACCATGACCGAAGACGTGCTGCAGATCCAGAACCTGAAGAAGGTTTTCAAGCTGCGTTCCGGCTTCGGTAAGTCGACCGACTTCACCGCTGTGGACGACGTCTCCTTCAGCGTCAAACGCGGCACCACGACGGCGATCGTGGGGGAGTCGGGTTCCGGCAAGTCCACTGTGGCGCAGATGGTGCTGAACCTCCTGCAGCCGACGTCAGGCAAGATCGTGTTCGACGGCGTGGACACGTCCACGCTGAACAACAAGGAGATCTTCGCGTTCCGCCGCCGCGTGCAGCCGATCTTCCAGGATCCGTACGGTTCCCTCGACCCGATGTACAACATCTTCCGGACCATCGAGGAACCGCTGCGCACCCACAAGATCGGCGACAAGGCCAGCCGCGAGAAGAAGGTCCGGGAACTGCTGGACCAGGTGGCGCTGCCGCAGTCCACCATGCAGCGTTACCCGAACGAACTGTCCGGCGGTCAGCGGCAGCGTGTTGCCATTGCCCGTGCGCTGGCGCTCGACCCCGAGGTGATCATCTGCGACGAGGCGGTCTCCGCCCTCGACGTGCTGGTCCAGGCGCAGGTGCTGAACCTGCTCGCTGAACTCCAGTCCAGGCTGGGCCTGACCTACCTCTTCATTACCCATGACCTCGCGGTGGTCCGGCAGATCGCCGACCACGTGTGCGTGATGGAAAAGGGCAAGCTGGTCGAAACCGGTTCAACGGATGAAGTCTTCGACGCGCCGCAGCGGGACTACACGAAGGCGCTGCTCAACGCCATTCCGGGCGCCCGGCTGATGCTGCCGCCCGAGGTAGCCTGAGCAGGGGTCGCCTCAGGGCGCATAAAGAAGGAGCCGGTATCCGCCCGTTGTGGGTGGGCACCGGCTCCTTCTTTGCCGGATCTTAGGCTGAAAGCTTCAGCCCCAGGCCGGATGCCCGGATCAACTTACCGGCAAGGCCGAGGTGGCGGGCAGGACCGGCGCCTCAAGACCCAGTTCCTTCAGTCTTCCAGCCAGGATCGTGCCCAGCGCCTTATGGCCGACGCTGTTCATATGTACACCGTCGGCCAGTTCCTTGGCCAGGTTGTATTTGGTCAGCCAGTCTCCGACGCTGATGAAAGGAATGGTGTGCTTGGCCGCGACCGTGCTGAGCAGTGCATCCACCTGTGACCGGCGTCCCCCGCCGTAGTTGATCCCGCGGGCCAGGGTGCCGATCATCGCGAACTTGGACCCCGGGTAGCGCTGCTTGAGCGACGCAATCAGGCGTTCGGCATTAGCCACGATCTGGGCATCCGTGGCTCCGCGTGCGGCATCATTTCCACCGCCCTCAATGACAACCAGCGCGGGGGAGCCGTAGGGGAGTTGCCAGTCACCGCGCTGCAGGGCGTCGATGTAGTTGCCGGTCTTGCCGTTCGAAGCGACATACCCTGTACCGCCGCGGCCGCAGAAGAAAACGTTGTAGCCCATGGCGGCCAGGCCCTGCCGCGGCCAGCCGGCTTCCGGTTCGGACTGGGAATCCCCGATCAGGACGGCGGTCCGCCGCATGTTGGCCACGATCACTTCGTTGCGGCCGTTGGCAGGGTTCTTATAAACGGATCCGGGGGCCATGGCGGCAGGGTCGAGCTCCGGAACGAGCTGCGGCTTCACTGCGGAGCCGGCGGCAACCGGGGCGCCCGGCGAGGCAGCGACCGGCGGCGCGGATGCCTTCTTCGGTGCAGCTGCAGATTTCGAAGGAACGGCCCCTGCAGGCGGCTGGGCCGTGGCACTGGCGGAGGAGCCGGCTGGTTCAGGCGCGGCGGCCGGGGTCTGTGGTACCTGCCCGCAGCCGGCCATCAGAACGCCGAGGGCGATCATAGGTGCGACGAAGCGGGGTGGAACTGAGGCGTTGCGCATCTATGGTCTCCGGCTGTGCTTGTTGTTACCTCCGTAATGATGGGGCATAGCAGAGCGAATATCCAGTAACTTTGGGCACTATTCGTCCCATGGCGGTGACGATCCTGTAACGGCGGCCGACGGACGCCGAATTCGGGTTTTTAGGCCAATAAATGACCTAGCGCTTAGACTTGTAGAAGGCGCCCTGTGCCAAAGGGTCTCGTCCGTCGTGCGTTCCGGTTGGAAATGTCGCGATACCACAGCTGACTTCACCACTGAATCGAGCAATAACGCATGTCTGAAACCACCACCAACACCGCGGTAGCCACTGCATCGCGCAGTGACCTGCGCAACGTCGCGATCGTGGCCCACGTTGACCACGGCAAGACCACCTTGGTCGACGCCATGCTCAAGCAGACCAACTCCTTTGCCGAGCACAACCACCTCGAAGACCGCGTCATGGACTCCGGTGACCTGGAACGCGAAAAGGGCATCACCATCCTGGCCAAGAACACCACGGTGGCCTACAACGGACCGTCCTCCAAGGGCGAGACCATCACGATCAACGTGATCGACACCCCAGGCCACGCCGATTTCGGCGGCGAGGTGGAGCGCGGTCTGTCCATGGTCGACGGCGTCGTCCTCCTCGTCGATGCCTCTGAGGGCCCCCTGCCCCAGACCCGCTTTGTGTTGCGCAAGGCCCTGGCCGCCCACCTGCCGGTGATCCTGCTCGTCAACAAGACCGACCGCCCCGATGCGCGGATCGAAGAAGTTGTCCACGAGTCCATGGACCTGCTCCTGGGCCTTGCCTCCGACCTTGCCGACGAAGTTCCGGACCTGGACCTGGACAAGATCCTCGAAGTCCCGGTTGTCTACGCAGCCGCCAAGGTTGGCCGCGCTTCCCTCGAGCAGCCGGCCGACGGCACGGCTCCGGAGAACGAGGACCTTGAGCCGCTGTTCAAGACCATCATCGAGCACATCCCGGCACCGACGTACAACCCGAACGGCGTCCTGCAGGCACACGTCACCAACCTTGACGCCTCCCCGTTCCTGGGCCGCCTGGCTCTGCTCCGCATCTACAACGGCACCCTGCGCAAGGGCCAGACCGTTGCCTGGGCACGCGCCAATGGCGAGCTGAAGAACGTCAAGATCACCGAACTGCTGGCCACCAAGGCCCTCGACCGTGTTCCGGCCGAGTCCGCCGGCCCGGGCGAGATCGTGGCCGTCGCCGGCATCGAGGACATCACCATCGGTGAGACCCTGACCGACGCCGAGAACCCGCAGCCGCTGCCGCTGATCACGGTGGACGATCCCGCGATCTCCATGACCATCGGTATCAACACTTCGCCGCTGGCCGGCAAGGTCAAGGGCGCCAAGGTTACGGCACGCCAGGTGAAGGACCGCCTGGACAAGGAACTGATCGGTAACGTCTCCATCAAGGTTCTCCCCACCGAGCGTCCCGACGCCTGGGAAGTACAGGGCCGTGGCGAGCTGGCGCTGGCCATCCTGGTCGAGCAGATGCGCCGCGAAGGCTTCGAACTGACCGTTGGCAAGCCGCAGGTTGTTACCAAGACCATCGACGGCAAGATCCACGAGCCGATGGAGCACATGACCATCGACGTGCCGGAAGAGTACCTTGGCGCCGTCACCCAGCTCATGGCAGCCCGCAAGGGCCGCATGACCAACATGGCCAACCACGGTACCGGTTGGTGCCGCATGGAATTCATCGTTCCGGCCCGTGGCCTGATCGGCTTCCGCACCAAGTTCCTCACGGACACCCGCGGTGCCGGCATCGCGGCCTCCATCTCCGAGGGCTACGAGCCCTGGGCCGGTCCGATCGAGTACCGCACCAACGGTTCGATGATCGCCGACCGCGCCGGTGTTGTGACGCCGTTCGCCATGATCAACCTGCAGGAACGCGGCTCCTTCTTCGTGAAGCCCACTTCCGAGGTCTACGAGGGCATGATCGTCGGCGAGAACTCCCGCGCGGACGACATGGACGTCAACATCACTAAGGAAAAGAAGCTCACCAACATGCGTGCAGCCTCCTCCGACACCTTCGAGAACCTGACGCCGCCGCGCGACCTGACCCTCGAAGAGTCCCTCGAATTCGCCCGCGAGGACGAATGCGTTGAGGTGACCCCGGAGTCCATCCGTATCCGCAAGGTCATCCTTGACACCAACGAGCGTGCCAAGGCCAACCGCGCCCGCGCCAAGGTCTGATCCCGGCACGTTCGGGTCATCACTGTCGTGAGCACTAGGGCTGCCGGTATGGCAGGCGGCATCGCCGCCGCCGTACCGGCAGCCCTTTTTGTTGCCATGGCCGGCACGGCCCTGCACCGCCAGCAGTGGATGCTGGCCGGCGTCGTGCTTCCCTGGGGTGCTGTGGCAGCGCTGGTCCTCCTGGGGTCCGTCCAGCTGCTCCTCGGAGCGGCCTTTCGGTCGGTTATCCCGACGGCGGTACTCGGCCTGCTGGCCTATGTCCTGGCGGGCTGGTTGGCGATGCTGGAGCCCGGCAAACGGCTCATCGCCGCAGACCTTCCGGGGAACACCTGGATCTACGGCATCGCCGGGACAACCGTGCTGATGCTCCTGTGGTGCCGGCGCTACCGGAAGCCGCAGCTGCCGGCCTGACGGCGCACCGGGCCGATTCGTAGAAGCAGTGTGGCCAGGCATTGTGGTTCTCTAGGGCGCGCTCCGCGGGGCACGCCGCGCCGGCGCCGGTGGCACCGGCTTCGCTGCCACCACCATGGCCAGGGGAATGACGACGTCGGTCCGCCGGGTCCGGACGGTGCATTCCGTCTGGCTGATCCCCACCAGGTCGCCCAGCGCATCCGTCAGGCCCTCCGATATCCTGTAACGCACCACCACCCTCGTGCCCAGGGGGGCGCCTTCGAGGAACTGGCGGGGAGCTGGGGTCTGCGAATTCACCACTTCATACTAGGACGCTGCGCCAGTATGACGCCGGGGGTTTGTATGACGCGCTAGGTTCGCGGGAACAGGCTGGTAGATAATAGGCTCAGAAGTCAGCAGTCCGGCGCTCAGGCCGGGAATGATATCCGGCCAAACGCCGGAACCAACGTGGAGAGGCAAGGGACGTGACGTACGTAATCGCGCAGCCGTGTGTAGATGTCAAGGACAAGGCATGTATCGAGGAATGCCCCGTCGACTGCATCTACGAGGGTGAGCGGTCCCTCTACATCCACCCGGATGAATGCGTCGACTGCGGCGCGTGCGAACCGGTCTGCCCCGTCGAAGCCATCTACTACGAGGATGACACCCCCGACGAATGGGCCGACTACTACAAGGCCAACGTTGAATTCTTCGACGAACTGGGATCGCCCGGCGGTGCCGCGAAGGTGGGCAACACCCACACCGACCACCCCATGATCGCCGCCCTGCCGCCCCAGAACCAGGATCACTGAGGCGCCTGGCGTGACATCAGCGGTACGCAGCTTCGGCCTCAGCCTGCCCGACTACCCGTGGGAGGCCATGGCACCGTATCTCGCCAGGGCCGCGGAGCATCCCGGAGGGGCTGTCAACCTTTCCATCGGCACCCCGGTGGACCACACGCCCGCCCTGATCCAGGAGGCGCTCCAGCGGGCCGCTGACGCCCCCGGGTACCCCACAGTGCACGGCACGCCAGCGCTACGGGCAGCCATTGCCGACTGGTTTGCACGCCGCCGCGGAGTTCCCGGCCTTGATCCCCGGGACGTGATGCCCACCGTCGGGTCCAAGGAACTCGTGGCATGGCTGCCGTTCCTCCTGGGCCTGAAGTCCGGCGACGTCGTCGTCCGCCCCACGGTTGCCTACCCCACCTACGACATCGGGGCGACCTTCGCCGGCGCTGAACAGATCGCCGCTGACGACCTCGATGAACTGGATCCGGAGACACGGCAGCGCGTCCGGCTCGTCTGGGTCAACTCGCCTGCCAACCCCACCGGAAGCGTCCGTGACGCGGCGTCCTTGAAGCGGATCGTGGACCAGGCCCGCGAAGTGGGCGCCGTGGTTGCTTCCGATGAATGCTACGCGGAGCTCGGCTGGGGAGAGTGGGACGTCCAGCGCGGCGGCAGCCCGGTGCCCAGCATCCTGGATCCCCGCGTCGCCGGGGCATCCCACGACGGCCTGCTCGCAGTGTATTCGCTGAGCAAGCAGTCCAACCTGGCGGGGTACCGTGCTGCCTTCGTGGCCGGTGATCCGGTGATCATGGCCAACCTGGTCAACAGCCGCAAGCACGCCGGCATGATCGTTCCCTACCCGGTGCAGGAAGCCATGCGGGTGGCACTGGCGGACGACGCCCACGTTCAGGCGCAAAAGGACCTTTACCGCGGGCGGCGGGAACGGATCGTTCCGGCACTCAAAGCGTTCGGACTGACAATCCACGAGTCCCAGGCCGGGCTCTACCTGTGGTGCACTGCCGGGGAGGCAACCTGGGACACCGTAGGCAGGCTGGCCGAGCTCGGCATCGTAGTGGGTCCCGGCGTCTTCTACGGCGATGCCGGCAACGGCTTCATCCGGGTGGCACTGACGGCCGCGGACGAGCGGATCGACGCTGCGGCGGCGAGGCTGACCGCCGGGGCGTAGCG
Organism: Arthrobacter sp. SPG23; assembly: GCF_000876655.1. Taxonomy (GTDB): domain Bacteria; phylum Actinomycetota; class Actinomycetes; order Actinomycetales; family Micrococcaceae; genus Arthrobacter. Next base: position 77,250 of record NZ_JYCN01000022.1, on the reverse strand, counting down.
GCTACGGGTCCGTAACAATGGTGTGACACGCAACACAACGGGGGCGTTTTCGGGGCATTTCGGCACTATCGGATTAGTGCGAGCCTGCCTTGGAGCGGTACTTTTTAACTGACTATCAATGGTGGCTTTCTACAAGAAGGCAGCCCGGCCGTTGGAATCCCTGCCTTGCAGGCTCCTCGGGCGGCTCCACCGGAGGTTGGATCAAGCTTTCTACAGAGAGGCCCTGGCGCCTCATGAGGAGACTCCATGACTGAGACCACCAGCGCAACCCTGCGCCACGCGGGCGGCGAACTCGAACTCCCGCGCATCAAGGTTGTAGAAGGAAACGAAGGCTACGACGTTTCCAAACTGCTGAAGCAGACAGGCGCCGTTGCCTTTGACCCCGGTTTCATGAACACCGCGGCCACCACTTCGGCCATCACCTACATCGACGGCGATGCCGGGATCCTGCGGTACCGCGGTTACCCGATCGAGCAGCTGGCCCAGCACTCCAGCTTCCTGGAAGTTTCCTACCTGCTGATCTACGGCAACCTGCCGACGCCCACCGAACTGGACGCCTTCGACCAGCGCATCCGCCGCCACACCCTGCTGCATGAAGAGCTGAAGGGCTTCTTCGGCGGCTTCCCGCGCGACGCGCACCCGATGCCCGTGCTGTCCTCGGCGGTGTCGGCACTCTCCACCTTCTACCAGGACTCCCTGGACCCGTTCAACGCCGAGCACGTGGAAGTCTCCACGTACCGGCTCCTGGCCAAGATGCCGGTCATCGCGGCGTACGCGCTGAAGAAGAGCATCGGCCAGCCCATGCTCTACCCGGACAACTCCATGAACCTCGTGGAGAACTTCCTGCGCCTCAGCTTCGGCCTCCCGGCCGAGCAGTACGAGCTGGACCCGGTCATGGTCAAGGCCCTGGACCTGCTCCTGATCCTGCACGCGGACCACGAGCAGAACTGCTCCACGTCGACTGTGCGCCTGGTGGGCTCGTCAAACGCCAACCTCTTCGCCTCCGTATCCGCAGGCATCAACGCGCTCTTCGGCCCTGCCCACGGCGGCGCCAACGAGGCAGTGCTCAAGATGCTGCGCCAGATCCAGACCGAGGGCATCAAGCCCGAGGACTACATGGAGAAGGTCAAGAACAAGGAAGACGGCGTCCGCCTCATGGGCTTCGGGCACCGCGTCTACAAGAACTACGACCCGCGGGCCAGGATCGTCAAGGACACGGCACACGAAGTGCTCGGCAAGCTCGGCGGCAACGACGAACTGCTGGACATCGCCATGCGCCTCGAAGAGAAGGCCCTGGGCGACGACTACTTCATCCAGCGCAAGCTCTACCCGAACGTGGACTTCTACACCGGCCTGATCTACAAGGCCATGGGCTTCCCGGAGAAGATGTTCACGGTGCTGTTCGCGATCGGGCGCCTCCCGGGCTGGATTGCCCAGTGGCGCGAAATGATCAACGATCCCAGCACCAAGATCGGCCGTCCGCGCCAGCTCTACACAGGAGAGCCGGAGCGCAACTACCCGGCCAGCTAGCCAGGTGGCATAAAGAAGAACGACGCCGGCCGCGCACCCCAGGTGCGCGGCCGGCGTCGTTTGTTATCTCACCCGTGACCGAGTCCGTGGATCGAGCGTGTCGAGATCAGGAGTTATAGCCCAGCGGGTTGTTCTTTTGCCAGCGCCAGTGGTCCTCGCACATCTGGTCCACGGTCTTCGTGGTGGACCAGCTCAGGTCCGCCAGTGCCGATGTGGCGTCAGCCCAGAACGCCGGGAGGTCTCCCGCCCGGCGGCCGGTGATCTCGTAGGGGAGCTTGTGGCCCACGGCCTTTTCGAAGGAACGCAGCACTTCCAGCACAGAAGATCCCTTGCCGGAGCCGAGGTTCCAGCGGAAGACTCCGGCGCGGTCAGCCACATGGTTGAGGGCCGCGACGTGGCCCTCGGCAAGGTCCACGACGTGGATGTAGTCACGCAGGCAGGTGCCGTCAGGAGTGTCGTAGTCGCCACCGAAGACCATCAGCTTCTCGCGGCGGCCCACGGCGACCTGGGCGATGAACGGAACCAGGTTGTTGGGAATGCCCTGCGGGTCTTCTCCGATCCGGCCGGAGGGGTGCGCTCCCACGGGGTTGAAGTACCGCAGGAGTGCAATGTGCCAGCGGTTGTCCGCGGCACCGAGGTCGGAGAGGATGTCCTCGATCTGTTCCTTGGTCCGGCCGTAGGGATTGTTGGCGCCGATCTCCATCTTTTCCACGTAGGGGATGGGATTGTGCTCGCCGTACACAGTGGCGGAGGAGCTGAACACCAGGGAGCGTACATCATGCCGGTCCATGGCGCGGATGAGGTTCAGGGTGCCTACGAGGTTGTTGTAGTAGTACTTCAGCGGCTCCCGGACGGATTCGCCCACGGCCTTGAGCCCGGCGAAGTGGATCACTGCATCGATCCGGTCCTGCGCGAAGACGGCGTCGACGGCCGGCTCGTCCACGAGGTCGACGTTGTGGAATACAGTTTCCTTGCCGCTGAGCTCGGCTACGCGGCGCAGCGACTCCTCGCTTGAATTGACCAGGTTGTCGATGACCACTACCTCATGGCCGGCTTCCTGCAGGGACAGAACAGTGTGGGACCCGATGTAGCCGGTGCCGCCTGTAACCAGAATTCTCATGGACTCAACGCTATCCCAAGTCGCAGGGCTTCCGCCCGTGTTGCCCACACCTTGGCGGCACAACTGTGCTAAATAATAGGGGTGCCCAAAATTGTTGATGCCGCAGTCCGGCGCCAGGAAGTTGTCGAAGCAGTTTTCAGGATCATCGCGGCGGACGGACTGGAACGGGCCTCGCTGCGTGAGGTGGCCGACGAAGCCGGACTGGCAGTTGGTTCCGTCCGCCATTACTTCGCCAGCAGCGACGAGTTATTGGCCCATTCCTTTGGGGTTGTGGTGGACAGGATCACCGCCAGGTTGGACCAGGCCAGGGGACACCTCAGCCAGCAGGAACCCGGGACACCCGGGCACCGGGAAGGCGTCTTAACCCTGCTGGGCCAGTTCCTCCCGCTGGACGAGGAGCGGGCGGTGGACGCATGCGTCTGGATGGCATTCAAGAACGCCGCCCGGATCAGGCCGTTCCTGGCTGCTGAAGCTGACCGCAGCCACCGTGCAGTGGCCGCCCTGGTGGGGTGGCTGATCATGGAACTCCGGCCGGCCGGGGATCCGGGGGACGGCGACGGGCACCAGGCCCTGGTCACCGAAGCGGAGCGGCTCCTGGCCACCCTCGACGGATTGACGATGCACGCCCTGCTGCAGCCGGAATGGATGACTGCCGACATGTGCAGGGACGTCCTGTCCTCGCATCTGCAGAGTCTGGGCTAGTCTTCAGCCAGCCATTAACGTCAGTAGTCATCGGGAATACACTGGGACAGTAAACATGCCAAGGGAGGCCATTCGGATGCACCAAACAGGCGGTCCTGGCTGGCGAATCACCATGGACACCTCGGGTCCCATGCTCATTGCGCTCTATGTTCGCGACGCCGCAGGCCTCAACTCCGCCGGGCGCCCGGCACTTTGCCATTTGGCACCCAAAATCCGTTCCGTGGACCACACCAACCTCACGTCCGAAGTAGGCGGGATCAGCGCGCTGAAGACTGAATGGGAGGCCTGGTGGGAGCAGCTGCTCAAGGCGCATCCCCAAATGACTCCCGACGTGACGCCGCCCGACTTCGAGGCCTTTGGCAACTCCCCGGCCCTCCAGCGCGTGCTGCAGGCACATTTCGGTTCAGCCCTGACGTGGGCGCGGGAGCGTCGCGCCGAATACGCGGCGCTGGAAGCCGAACGGGAGGCCAGCGGCGCACCGCAACTCCTGGGCGACATGGTGGAGGACCGCCTGCTGGAAGTGGGCCGCGGGTCGCGGGACTTCGACTTGACCATCATCGAACTTCCGCTGACTGAACCACGGGCCTGGTACCTGGAGCCGGACAAAATCATCATGAGCAGGGAACTGCTATCCCAGCCCGAGGTGTTCCGGAGCTACGTCCAGCCCGTGGTGGAACTGCTCGTCTGACCGTCAGGGAGTCCCGGCGGCGACCGTGACCGTGACCTGGCCGGCCTGGGCCGCGGAGGGCTGCCAGCCGTTCCGGGACGCCCGGTCCCAGCTGCGTCCTTCCACCCCGACCTCCGTCACGGACAACGACTTCGCGTTGGCCACAGCCCACTGCGCCACGGCCCAGGCCTCGCTGCCGTCCGCCTCGAGCGCGATCGTGCTGCCGTCCGCCGACGCCTGGACATTCCCGAAAGCCGCGTTCAGTTCAGCGAGGACGGCCTGGACATCCCCGGCGCGCTCGGGCGATTTGAGGGTGCAGTCCAATGCCGCGGGCGACTGGCCGGTCAGGGCGGAGGCAAAGGCCCGGCCCATGTCCTCATGCTCGGCATAGGCTGCGGGGTAGGCCGAGCGCTGGACCTGCTGCGCGGCGGCCGTGACTTCCAGCGACTCATATCCCGGAATCTTCACCAGTGCGTCGTAGAAGGCCCCGGTCGAATAGTACGGGTCCATGACCTGTTCCGCGGTGCCCCAGCCTTGCGAGGGGCGCTGCTGGAACAGTCCGCGCGAATCCGGCCCGGCCGTGTCCCCGTGCTCGATGTTGCGCAGCTTGGATTCCTGCATGGCAGTGGCCAACGCGATGCTCGCCGCCCTGGGCGGCAGCCCCCGGCGAACGGCGACGGCGGTGATCAGTGCGGCATTGGCTGCCTGGTCGGTGGCCAGTTCGGCTTTCCGGGACCCGACGGCGGCGGTGCACTTTTCGGCGATGAGCGTTTCCGAGCGCTGGATAAAGGCCACGGCCGTGTAGACGCCGCCGGCAATCAGGGCCAGGGCCAGCCCCAGTACAAGCAGGCGGCGCAGGCCACGTCTCCGTGACACGAGGCTACTCCCTCAGGCCCTGGACGGGCCGGTCGACTTCTGCGGGCGGGCGGAATCAGTTGGCGTGGAGTGCCTCGTTGAGTTCCACGGTCTGGCCCTTGCGGGGGAGCACCTCAACGGCGCCGCTCGCCGAATTGCGGCGGAACAGCAGGTTGGGCACACCGGAGAGCTCAACGGCCTTGACCACACGGGTGGTGTCCTCGCCGTCGGCGTCCTTCGGACCGATCACGCGGACGCGGGTTCCGGCTGTGACGTACAGGCCGGCCTCCACCACCGAGTCGTCGCCGATGCTGATTCCCACACCGGAGTTGGCGCCCAGGAGCACACGTTCGCCGAGGGAGATCTTCTCCTTGCCGCCGCCGGACAGCGTGCCCATGATCGAGGCGCCGCCGCCAACATCCGTGCCGTCGCCGGTGACAACGCCGGCTGAGATGCGTCCTTCAACCATGGAGGTGCCCAGCGTGCCGGCGTTGAAGTTGACGAACCCTTCGTGCATCACGGTGGTGCCCTCGGCAAGGTACGCTCCCAGCCGGACGCGGTCGGCGTCGGCAATCCGGACGCCTGCGGGAACCACGTAGTCCACCATGCGCGGGAACTTGTCCACGCCGTAGACGGTCACGGCGCCGCGCTTGCGCAGCTTGGCCCTGGTCACTTCGAAGCCGTCAACGGCAGCCGGACCGAAATTCGTCCACACGACGTTGGGGAGCTTGCCGAAGATGCCGTCAAGGTTAATGGTGTTGGGCCGGACCAGACGGTGCGAGAGCAGGTGCAGGCGGAGGTACGCATCCGCGGTGTCGGCAGGGGCTTCGTCAAGGTGCACCTGGACGAAAACAACGCGCTGTTCGGTGCCGCGGTCCGCATCGGCACCGGCTGCAGCGATCTCGGCCAGCACGGGATCCGCACCCTCCACGTTCCGGAGGCTCTCCGCTGCGGTTCCAAGGGACGGCGCGGGGAACCAGACGTCCAGCACCGTAGCCTCGCCGTTACGGGTGGAAATGGTGGCCACGCCGTAGCCATAGGCGGAGCGGGCGTCGGCGGACGCGGAATTGTCAGCGGGCACGGCGGAAGCAGCAGCGGTTTCAGTCATGGCCCCAGTCTATCGAGAGGCGGGAGCAGGTCTCGAACTAGACTGTCATCGTGACTGCTCAAACCGCCTCTGTCCGCCTGGATCTCCGCCAGGACGTTGCCCTCCTCACCGCTGCACTCATCGACATCAACAGTGTCTCGGCCAACGAGAAGGAACTGGCCGACGCCGTCGAACATGCCCTGCTGAAGATTCCGCAGCTCGACGTCGTCCGCGACGGCGATTCCATCATTGCCCGTACCGACCTGGGCCGCGCTGAGCGGGTTATCCTTGCCGGGCACCTGGATACCGTGCCCCTGCCGACCACCGAAGGGGCCCTCGGCACCGTCCCCTCGTTCTGGCCGTCCGGAGCCCCGGGGGAAGGACTGCTGTACGGCCGCGGCACCACGGACATGAAAGGCGGAGTCGCGGTGCAGCTGGCGCTGGCGGCAACAATGTTCGACGGCGGCGCGGAGCCGGGCAAGGACGTCACCTTCGTGTTCTACGACCACGAAGAAGTGGAGGCGGTCAAGAGCGGGCTCGGGCGGCTGGTCCGCAACCACGGCGACCTGCTGAACGGCGACTTTGCGATCCTGCTGGAGCCGACGCACGGCACAGTGGAAGGCGGATGCAACGGCACCATGCGTTTCGAGGCAACCACCGTCGGGGAGGCAGCGCACTCCGCCCGGGCCTGGATGGGCAGCAACGCCATCCATGCCGCAGCGCCCGTCCTCGCGAGGCTGGCCGCGTATGAACCGGCCACCATTAATGTGGACGGCCTGGACTACCGCGAAAGCCTCAATGCGGTGAAGATCAACGGAGGCACCGCCGGGAACGTCATTCCTGACCGGTGCGTGGTGGAAATCAACTACCGCTTTGCTCCGGACAAGACCCCGGAGCAGGCCGAAGCCCACGTACGGGAGCTCCTCGACGGGTTCGACGTCGTTAAGACGGACAGCGCCGCCGGCGCCCGGCCGGGACTGAACCATCCCGCTGCCGCGTCTTTTGTGGCCGCGGTTGGCGCGGAGCCGAAACCCAAATACGGCTGGACCGACGTCGCGCGTTTCAGTGAGCTGGGGATCCCCGCCGTGAACTTCGGCCCGGGCGATCCCCTGCTGGCGCACAAGGACAACGAACACGTCGACGCCGACGCGATCCGCGAATGCCTGCGGGCGCTGCGGATGTGGCTGGCCAACTAGGCAGGACGACGACCCTTCACATGCAGGAAGGCCCGGATCTCTCGATCCGGGCCTTCCTGGTATTTCACGTCGTGATTGCTATGCCACTTCTGCCTCGATCGGCTCAGGCTCAGCCTTGGCGACTCCGCCGGCGGCCTTCTTGGAGCCGCGGCGTTCGATCCAGACTGCGATGCGGGAAACGCAGATGTTGATGGCAATGTAGATCGCGGCGGCCACGAAGAAGACCGGGAACAGGAACTGGGTTCCCAGGAAGTCCGCCATGACCTGTACCGCACGGAGCAGCTCACCGTAGGCAACGATGTAGCCCAGGGACGTGTCCTTCAGCAGCACCACGAGCTGGGCCACGAGTGAGGGCATCATCCTTCGGACCGCCTGTGGCAGTTCGATGATCATGCGTGACTGGAAGCTTGTCAGACCAATGGTCAGACCTGCTTCGCGCTGGCCCTTGGGGAGGGACTGGATACCGGCGCGGATGATCTCCGCGAAGACGGCCGCGTTGTACAGGACAAGGCCTGCCACCACCGCGATGAACTGGTTGGTGCCAAAGACCAGCAGAACGAAGAACATCATCAGGACGACAGGCATGCCGCGAAGGAATTCCAGCACGATCCGGGTGGGAACCCGGATGGCGGCGAGGTCGGAAATACGCATCAGGCAGAGCAGCAGTCCCAAGGGGAACGCGATGACGGCGGCAACAGCGGCAGCGCTGAGGGTTGCGCCGATACCGTTGCCCAGCAGCGTCCAGACATCCGCGCGCGTGAAGATGGCCCAGCGCCGTCCCTCGAAAATGCCTTGCTGAGCAAGCGTGCTGATGATCCAGGCCAGCAGTCCAAGAATGAGGAGGGAACCGACAACGGAGCCGATCAGTGAGACCCTTCGGGCTTTTGGCCCCGGGACGTCGTACAGGACTGAGCTCATCGGGCGATCGCCACCTTTCGTTCGACGGTGCTCGCCAGGATGCCCAGCGGAACAGTGATCAGCAGGTAGAAGAAGGCCACACCGAGGAGGACGGCCAGCACCGCATCACCGTTGGCATTGGCGAGCTGGCGGCCGTAACCGAACAATTCCAGCACGAAGAACGCGCCGGCAACGGAGGAGTTCTTCACGAGCGCAATCAGGATGTTGATCAACGGCGGGATCACCGTCCGCAAAGCCTGCGGAAGAATGATGAGGGAGAGCACCTGGCCGAATTTCATGCCAATGCTGCGTGCTGCCTCGGCCTGCCCGACGGGAACGCTGTTGACACCCGAGCGCACTGCTTCGGCGATGAAGGCTGCTGTGTAAGCGCTGAGGGCGATGATCGCGGCCACTTCAAACTGCTCGAATTTCACCCCGAGCCTGGGGAGGACGATCGCCGCAAAGAAGAAGGCAATCGTCAGGGGGGTGTTCCGCAGGATCTCCACATAGGTCATGCTGAAGCCGCGGAGGGCAGCAACGGGGGAGACCCGGGCTGCGGCCAGCACCGTTCCCAGCACCAGGGCGATGACTCCGGATACGGCAGACAGGAACAGGGTTCGGAGAAAGCCCTCCCAGTAAAGTGGCAGGTTTTCGATGATGACGTCCATAACATCCTTCGGCTGTGTGTCGCGGACGGGAGCGAAGATGGGTGGGCGGTTGCCGGAACCGCGGTGAGCGGACTCCGGCAACCGCCCCGAGCTGCTTAGTAGCGGTTGATGGCGGGGAGTTCCGGGGCCGTCTTGATGACGGAGCCAGCGGTTGCTTCCCAGGCCTTCTTGTACGACCCGTCCTTGCTGAACTCTTCCAGCTGGTCGTTGATCCAGTTGCGGAAAACGGTGTCGTCCTTCTTCAGGCCGATGCCGTAAGGCTCCTTGGTGAAGGTTTCATCCGAGGCGAGCTTGAAAGCTTCGGGTTCCTTGTCCACGAAGCCGGCCAGGATCACGTTGTCCGTGGTGATGGCTTCCACCTGCTTGTTGCGCAGCGGTTCCAGGCAGGCCGAGTAGGTAGCTGCCGGAACGAGTTCGGCTCCGTACTTTTCAACGATGGTGCCAGCGGGGGTGGACCCGGTCACGGAGCAGACCTTCTTGCCCTTGACGTCTTCGGGCTTCTTGATGGTGTCGTTGTCCTTGTTGACCATCAGGGCCTGTCCGGCCTCGTAGTACGGTCCGGCGAAGCTGACGACCTGCTTGCGCTTGTCGTTGATGGTGTAGGTGGCGATGACCAGATCCACCTTGCCCTGCTCGATGAAGGGTTCGCGGTTGGCCGAGACGGTCTCAGACCATTCGATTTTGTCGGCAGGGATGCCCAGCTTGGCAGCAATCAGTTTCCCCATCTCAACGTCAAAACCGATGGGCTTGCCGTCCAGGCCAACCTGGCCGAAGAGGGGCTGGTCAAACTTTGTGCCGATCTTGATGGAACCGGCCTTGGAGAGCTTCTCCATGGTGCTGCCTGCCGCAAAGGTTGGCTTCTCCGCGACTGAGGGGTTGCTGGTGGTTCCGCCGCCGCCGCCGCAGGCGCTCAGTGTCAGAGCGAGGGCTGCTGATGCTGCAACCACAAAGGACTTTCGTCGGGTCAAAAATGCCTTCATGACATTACCTTTCATAGGCGGCCACTGTGGTGGCCTGGGTGCGAACTGAGTTGATGCGGACTCGGGTGATCAGTGAGTGAGGAGCTTGGAGAGGAAATCCTTGGCGCGGGTGCTCTTCGGGTTCGTGAAGAACTCTTCAGGAGTCGCGTCCTCGACGATCTGGCCGTCCGCCATGAACACCACGCGGTCGGCGGCCTTACGGGCGAAGCCCATTTCGTGGGTGACCACGATCATGGTCATCCCTTCCTTGGCCAGCTGGATCATGACGTCAAGGACTTCGTTGATCATCTCCGGATCAAGGGCAGAGGTGGGTTCGTCGAAGAGCATGACCTTCGGCTTCATGGCCAGGGCGCGGGCAATGGCCACACGCTGCTGCTGGCCGCCGGAGAGCTGGGCCGGCAGCTTGGGTGCCTGGTGTCCGACGCCGACGCGTTCCAGGAGCGCCATGGCGTCCTTGTCGGCCTGCGCCTTGGGTACACCCTTTACCTTGATGGGCCCCAAGGTGACATTTTCGAGGATGGTCTTGTGGGCGAAGAGATTGAATGACTGGAAGACCATGCCGACGTCGGCGCGCAGCTTGGCAAGTTCCTTGCCTTCCTCCGGAAGTTCCTTGCCGTCGATGGCGATCTTGCCGTCATCGATCGTCTCCAGACGGTTGATGGCCCGGCAAAGAGTGGATTTGCCGGAACCGGAAGGTCCGATGACCACAACAACTTCGCCCTTGCGGACGTTGAGGTTGATGTCCTTCAGTACGTGCAGCTGGCCGTAGTGCTTGTTCACGGCTTTCAGGGAGACGAGCGCATCGCCGGGCACTTGAGTAGTCATAAGAGAGAATCTAGCGAACATTAGCGGGATATGACGGCAATCACTCCAACTTCATGCAGATCGTAATTCAAGAGATACCTGCAGGTCAGCGCCCCGGGTTCCTGCTCCTGCGGGTTCGGACGCGCCGGACCGCCGCGCTTGTCGAACCGCGCTAGCCTTGGTGGATGAGTACCGATCCGCAGCCTTCTCCAACTCCAGTACCTCCCATTGCCACCCGTCACAAGGGTCCGCTGGAGCTGCGGCGCAAACAGGCGGCAGTGGAGATGTCGGACCAGCACCTGCTGGACACGAAAGGGCCGGGTCAGTTCGTCCACACGGATCCGTGGCGGGTCCTCAGGATCCAGAGCGAGTTCGTTGAAGGCTTTGGAGCACTCGCGGATCTGGGGCCGGCCGTCAGCGTGTTCGGGTCCGCCCGCACCAAGCCCGGCTCCGTCTACTACGAGCTTGGCGTTGAGGTGGGCCGCAAGCTGGCCGAAGCCGGGGTGGCGGTCATTACCGGCGGCGGGCCGGGCTCCATGGAAGCGGCCAATAAGGGTGCCGTCCAGGGCAACGGTGTCTCCGTAGGTCTCGGCATTGAGCTCCCGTTCGAACAAGGCCTCAACCAGTGGGTGGACCTCGGGATCAACTTCCGCTATTTCTTCGCGCGGAAGACGATGTTCGTGAAGTATGCCCAGGGCTTTATTGTGCTTCCGGGCGGCCTGGGCACCCTGGACGAACTCTTCGAGGCGATGGTCCTGGTCCAGACCCGGAAGGTCACCTCGTTCCCGATCGTGCTCCTCGGCACTGCTTTCTGGGGGCCGATGATCGACTGGATCAGGGGCACGCTCGTGGAGGACGGCATGATCTCCGAGAAGGACCTGAGCCTCATCCAGGTTGTGGACGAGCCTGCACATGCTGTGGACCTGGTGATCCACGGTGCCATCCGGCCGTCGCCGGGAACCAGTGCAGGCAACGGAGCGGTCGGGCCGAACGGCAACCAGCGACCGGAGTAACGGCTGCGCCGGCGTCTGGCACGATGGAGCCTGTGAGTTTCTTCCTGATATTCCTCGCCATCGCTCTGATCGGCGCCGCGCTCTTCTTCGGAGCTGACTCCGCGTCGGGTGTCTTTCGTCGCCGGCGGGCCGCCGAGTCCGCGCTTTTGGACGGTTTCGACGAGCCCGTCGCCTCGCTGCCCCCGGTACTGCTTCCTGCGGAGGCCTCGCCTGCCGATATTGACCGGGTCCGGTTTGCCCTGGGACTGCGCGGCTACCGCATGGATCAGGTTGACCAGGTCTTGGACGATCTCAGGGACCAGCTTGCCGCCAAGGACCGCGAAATTGAACGGCTGCGGATGGAACTCCACGCGCCGGCGCAGCGGGGGGAGAGCGGGCCTTGAGCCAACAGGGCGCTTCCGCGGGACGGGTGGTGCAGGAGGGAAACCCGGGACTGAACGCCTTGGTTCGGAAAAGGATGGGATCGGCCGCTGCACGCGCGGGCGGGTGGCCATGGTGGGCGCAGGTGGCATGCGTCTATGTCGCTGCACGGATTGTCAGCGCCTGCATCTTTATGGCGGCCGCCCTGCACCAGGGAGTCAATCCATGGTTCCCCGCCAAGCCTGACTACTGGAACTTCATCAACATCTGGGACGCCCGCTGGTACGGCGAGGTGCTCCTGAACGGTTACCCGCGTCAGCTTCCCGTGGACGACGGCGGTAACGTGCGGGAGAACGCCTGGGCTTTTTACGCGCTCTTTCCGATGCTGGGGCGGGCAGTGTCGGCCATGACGGGCCTGGATCCCGCCCTGGCACTCACGTTCATCGCAATGGCTGCCGGGCTGGGCGCCGCCCTGGTGGTGTATTGCCTCTTCCGGCAGAAAGCCGCCCACCGCACGGCGATGTGGGGGGTGGCCTTCTTCTCCACCTTCCCCGTGGCCGCCGTCCTCCAGGTTCCCTATGCCGAGTCGCTGAACCTGCTGCTGCTGGCGTCGGCACTGCTCCTGGTCATGCAGAGGCGATATCTGTGGGCTATGCCGGTAGTCGTCCTGATGTGCCTTTCCCGGCCCACGGGGGTTCCGTTTGCCGCCATGGCCGGAGGGTTGCTCGCCTACCGTCTGTGGGAGCGCACCCGTCCCGCCGTCCCGGGTGGCCGGACGGACCCGCCGCACAGCAGACGTGACCTCCTGGCCCTTGCGGCTTTGACCGCCATCAGCGGACTCAGCGCCCTGATGTGGCCCGCCATCGCCTGGGCGGTAACCGGTGATCCCGCTGCCTATACCAAGACGGAAACCGTCTGGCGCGGCCATGACCTGGTTCCCTTTAAACCCTGGTTCGACACCGGGATCCAGCTTTTCGGGCCCGTGCTGGGCATCCTGGCGCCATTTGTGTTCGTTGCCGCCTTCGCGCTGCTGATGAGTTCTCCGCCCGTGGTGGCCCTGGGGGCCGAGTTGCGGCTCTGGTGTGTCTGCTACATGGGTTACCTGCTTGTGTTCCTGCACCCGCAAACCAGCACATTCCGGATGCTGCTGCCGCTCTTTCCGCTGGCGCTGAGCGCAGCCCTCCTGTCGCGTTCCCGCGCCTACCGGGGAACCGTGGTCACCATGTTCGTCCTGCTCCAGATTGTCTGGATCGTGTGGCTGTGGGCCTGGGCCCAGCTGCCGGGCGGGGGAGACTATCCGCCCTGAGCCGGTCCGCGGCATTATGACGGAGGCCACAGTCGGCCACAATTTTCCAAGTGATGAAGAAAATCCATCAATTAGCTACAGCCGGGTAATTACAGGATAATAGGGGTTAAGCATGAACAAATTGCATTCACATCTGTTCAGCCATGGCGGTAGCTGCAAGGCCGCCATAGCGGCTTGATTGACGACGCGGCCACAGCCCGCCCGGGCTGGTAGGTCCTGGGACTATTGGAGGGGATTTTCCTCATGGCGGCTATGAAACCACGCACCGGCGACGGCCCTATGGAAGTAACCAAAGAGGGCCGCAGCTTGATTATGCGTGTGCCGCTCGAAGGCGGGGGGCGGCTTGTGGTCGAACTTAACGCGGCAGAGGCGGCAAACCTCAAGGAATGCCTCGTCGGCGTTACCGAATAGATTTGCTCGGGAAGGGCCCGCAGCCGTATGGCTGCGGGTCCTTCCTTATTTCTTGACCGCTACCAACAAACCGTCACCGGTGGGCAGCATGGCCGAGGCCAGCCGTTCGTCGTCGCGGATTGCCTTGCCCACCTGGCGAAGAACCACCGTGGTTGAATCCCGGGCCGCCGGGTTGGCCACACGGTCCTTGTCGAGGGCGTCGTTGATGATCAGCAGGCCCCCGCGCTTCAACAGGCGGATGGCCTGCTCTACATAGCCCGGGATGCCCGGCTTGTCCGCGTCGATGAACACAAGGTCGTAGGCGCCGTCGGTCAGCCGCGGCAGCACGTCGCCGGCACGGCCGGAAATGGTGCGCGTGCGGTTGGCAGGGCTTCCGGCTTCCTGGAATGCCTCCCGTGCCGCCCTGAGGTGTTCCACGTCCACGTCGATGGTGGTCAGGACCGCCTGGGGGCCGAGGCCGCGGAGCAGGCAGACACCGGACACGCCGGCGCCCGTGCCGATTTCCACCGCTGTCTGTGCTTTCGAAGCTGCCGCCAGTACGGTCAGCACCGCTCCGACGCCCGGTCCGACCGGGGTCACGCCCAGTTCAAAGGAACGCTCCCGAGCATGCAGCAATACTTCATCCTCGGCAGGCAGATCTTCTGCATAGGACCAGCTCGTGGACTTATCGGCGCTCATGAGGATTCGCTTTCTGGGCGGCAGGGGATTGTTCCTAACAGCGTACTGTGTCCGGGGGTGCCGGGCCCGGAGGTGACGGCCGGGCGGCCTGTGGCTCCGGCCCGATGTGACAGGAACCACCGTTTCCGGTCCGCCGGCATGGGAGGCATGTTTCCGCCCAAGGCTGAAGCCCCGGGAAAGTCAGGAAATTCCCAGCCAACTTTGAAATGATGATTATCCGCTCATCCAGGAGGTGATCGGCGCCGAAGTACTGGTGTCAGCACCATTCAGGCGTTAGTACCATCCACGAGGGGAGTGGACGATGTCAGCATCAGTTGTGGCACCTGTCCCGGCAATTGAAGATTCAGTGGCCCAGTCAGAAGCCGAGTGGGTCAGGCCAACCTGGGAGGAAGTGGTCACGAACCACTCCGCCAAGGTCTACCGCCTTGCCTACCGTTTGACCGGCAACAAGTACGACGCCGAAGACCTCACCCAGGAGGTGTTCGTCCGCGTCTTCCGGTCGCTGGAGAACTTCAAGCCCGGCACCCTGGACGGCTGGCTGCACCGGATCACCACCAACCTCTTCCTGGACCAGGCCCGCCGCAAGAGCCGCATCCGCTTCGACGCCCTCGCGGAAGACGCCGAATCGCGGCTGCCCGGCCGCGAACCCGGCCCGGAACAGAGCTTCGAATTCAACAACCTGGACCTCGACGTGCAGGCGGCCCTGGAGGAACTGCCCCCGGACTTCCGGGCCGCCGTCGTACTTTGCGACCTCGAAGGCCTGTCCTATGACGAGGTGGCCGAGGCGTTGGGCGTCAAACTCGGAACCGTGCGGTCCCGCATCCACCGCGGGCGCACCATGCTCCGGGAAAAGCTGGCGCACCGTGATCCCCGCACCAGGCAGTCCCTCAAGCCGCGGCTCAAACTGCCGCGCATCGCCGGCATCCTCTGATCGGCTCCATGGGTCAGCTGATAAACCTGCTGCGTGGCCTTGGAGGCAGCTGTACGCGCGGACTTCTGCCGCGCAGCAAGCGCGGCCGCAGTGCCAACCACATTAAGTCCTGCCCCGAATGCACGTCCCTGCAGTGGCGTGAGCGCCAGTATCTTGAACGCATGCGCCGCGCCTCGATCCCCGCGGCGAGCGACGACTTCACGGCCAGGCTGCTGGCCCGGACCCAGCAACTCGCCAGCGCGCCCGCGGGGCCGGGCGGAAACACCGCGGCCTGGCACGCAGCCGGTGCCGGCGCCCCGGGGCCGCAGCCGCTGAGGCTGCTGGGCCTCGCAGCCGGCGGAGCCGTTGCCGCGGCAGGCGTAGTCACCGCAGCCGCTTATTTCATGGCCGGAGACCCTCAGCCCGTGGCACAGGGAGCCCCCGTAGCGTCGGTTCAGCAGGAGGAAACCACGTTCGGGCTGCAGTCGTCGACCGGCTCCGCGTCCCTGGGGGCCGCCGGCATGCTGACAAGCGCCGACCTTGAGGGGCTCCGCGCGCAGGGATGGTCATGCCCGGAGCTCCGGGACATGGGCTTCCACATGCTGTGGGCCCGCCGTGAAGCGGTGGCGGGGCAGGGCGTCCTGGAGCTGAGGCTTACCGACGGAAAGCACTTTGCCACCGTCCTGGAACAGCATCCGCAGCCGGACGCAGTGGGCGCTGAATCATCGGCGGTGCCGGCGTCCTCGCCCACGAATATCCTGACAGGCCGTCCTGCCGCGGACGACGGGTTCGTGCCTGCGCCCGACGGCGCTGCCGGCGCTTCCGCAGGCGGGGCACTGTGGATCAACGCTGCGGCGCCGTGGCGGGCCATTTACCAGGCACCGGGTGTGACGTTCACCTACATTTCGGATTTGCCCGCTGACACGGCGGACGACGGCGTGGCAGAGCTGGTCCGCACGGGTTCCGTGAAGCCCGTGCGCGCCATCGAGGAGCCCGCAAGGGACGCAGCGGCCGGAACTGCCGCCGCGGCTCCGGAAGAGCTGACCGCGAGGCTGCAGCGCGGACTGGGCCGCATGATCGAGCTGCTCACGCCATGAGCTGCCAGCCCGCCGGGGGCGGCGTGCTGTGGTCCGCGTCAGAATCGTCACCAGTGTGCCGGAGAGGGTAATCTTCCTAGGGTGTTTGGAATCAACGGTCCGGAATTTCTTCTTCTGCTGATCATCGGCGTCCTGGTGATCGGCCCCAGCCGGCTGCCCGAATACACCCAGAAGCTGGCGAACCTGGTCAAGGAAGTCCGGCGGATGGCGTCCGGCGCCCGGGAACAGATCAAGGACGAAGTCGGGATCGACATCGACGAGGTTGACTGGAAGAAATACGACCCGCGCCAGTACGATCCCCGCCGGATTATCAAGGAAGCCCTGCTCGACGACGACACCAAGCCCGTCAGCGCCGGGGCGCCCGCAGCGGTTGCGGCCGTCGCCTCGGCCTCGGCCGCGTCCTACGCGGAGGAGCGCCCGGCACGCGTTATTGAACGGCTGGCCGACGGCGAGCGGGCACCGTTCGACACCGAGGCCACCTAGGCCCGGTTTCGGCAGGCTCAATCACCGGGGCTGACGGCTCAATTACCGGGGCTGCAGGCCCAGCTTCATTCCCGTCAGCCCACGCGGCCTTGCCGCGAGCTTCCCCGCAATTTCCGTCAGTGCCTTGGCTGCAGGAGTCTCAGGCCGGCCCAGCACGATCGGCCGGCCGGCGTCACCGCCCTCGCGGAGCAGGATGTCCAGGGGCACCTGGCCCAGTAGCGGGACGTCGGACCCGACCGTTGCGGTCAGCCGCTCGGCGAGGACAGCGCCGCCGCCGCTGCCAAACAGTTCCATCCTGCCGCCGTCGGGCATTTCCAGGTAGGACATGTTCTCCACGATCCCTGCCACGGACTGACCCGTCTGCATGGCGATGGCACCCGCCCGCTCGGCGACGTCGGCGGCGGCGGTTTGCGGCGTGGTGACCACCAGGATCTCTGCTTTCGGAAGCAGCTGCGCCACGGAAATGGCGATGTCGCCGGTGCCCGGCGGAAGGTCAAGGAGAAGGGCGTCCAGGTCGCCGAAGTAGACGTCGGTGAGGAACTGCTCAAGGGCCCGGTGAAGCATGGGCCCGCGCCACGCCACCGGCTGGTTGCCCTTGACGAACATGCCGATGGAGATAACTTTCACGCCGTACGCCACCGGCGGCAGGATCATGTCGTCCACACGGGTGGGGGCCTGGTCGATGCCCATCAGGGCCGGGACCGAGAAGCCGTACACGTCTGCGTCGATGATGCCGACGCGCAGGCCCTGGGCAGCCATGGCGCAGGCGAGGTTGACCGTCACGGAGGACTTGCCCACTCCGCCCTTGCCGCTGGCCACGGCAAAGACCTTGGTGAGTGAACCGGGCTGGTTGAACGGAATCCCGCGCTGGCCGCCGGGTCCGCGGAGCTGCTCTTTCAAGGCGTCCCGCTGCTCCTGCGTCATGACTTTAAGCTCGACGGCGACCGCGGTCACTCCGGGGACCGCGGACAGGGCGGCCGTTGAGTCCGCGGTGATGGTGCCGCGAAGCGGGCAGCCCGCAATGGTGAGCAGCACAACGAGCCGGACCCGGCCGTCGTCGGTGATATCCACCGACTCCACCATGCCGAGTTCGGTGATGGGGCGGCGCAGTTCGGGATCGATGACAGTGGCCAGTGCAGCGTCCAGTGCCTGCGCCAGGGGGGTGCTCATACGGTCGGTGCTCAGCTTTCGGGGGTATTTAGGTGCGCAGGGTATCCGGGATGTTCCGGCCTGACCCTGGGGATCTGCTGGGTCCGCGGGTTGCGCTGCTTGTCGCGCCGTTCCTTCAGCCGCTCCTTGACCTTGTCCTTGGGCGACTCGTGGCTGCCGGCACCGGACGGGTCATGCGTGCGGAGTTCTTCCTGCGCCTCCAGCATGTCCTCCAGGAGGCTGCGAAGTTCGGCACGGACGTAGTCACGGGTGGCAACTTCGCGCAGTGCGATGCGCAGCGACGCCAGTTCCCTGGTGAGGTACTCGGTATCCGAGAGGTTCCGCTCGGCGCGCTGGCGGTCCTGCTGGAGCGAGACCTTGTCCCTGTCATCCTGGCGGTTCTGCGCGAGCAGCAGCAGCGGAGCGGCGTAGGAGGCCTGGAGGGACAGCATCAGGGTCAGCAGCGTGAAGCCGAGTGCCCGTGAATCAAACTGCCATTCAACCGGGGCCCAGGTGTTCCAGCCCAGCCAGAACACACAAAACACCGTCATGTAGAGCAGGAACTGCGGCGTGCCCATGAAGCGGGCAAAGCCCTCGGTGGCATGGCCGAAGGCGTCCGGGTCAGGCCGGAAATTAGGCAGGATGCGCTGACGGCCGCTGAGGGGCGTGTCGAGGCCGCCTTTGCCGCCGCCCTTACCGCCCGGCCGGGCAGTGGAGGTTCTGGGTGTGCTGTTATCAGCCAACGCGGCCTCCAAGCTTCCTTATCGGGGCGTCGTCCTCGTGGGCGCGCCAGTCATCCGGGAGTAGGTGATCCAACACGTCATCAACAGTCACCGCCCCCACAAGCCGACCGTCGCTGTTTACCACGGGGAGCGAGTTGAGGTTGTAGGTGGCCAGGGTACGAGCCACCTCGCTGATGTGCGCCTGGTCCGAGACCGGTTCCAGGGTTTTGTCCACGAGGTTGCCCAGCGGTTCCGGCGGCGGGTAGCGCAGCAGCTGCTGGATGTGGACGACGCCGAGGAAACGGCCGGTCGGCGTCTCCAGCGGAGGCCGGGCAATGAAGATCGACGAGGCCAGGGCAGGGGAGAGTTCCTCGCGGCGGACGTGGGCGAGGGCCTCGGCGACGGTGGCCTCTGGCGGGAGGATGACCGGGACCGGGGTCATCAGACCGCCGGCGGTGTCCTCGTCGTACTCCAGTAGGCGGCGGACGTCTTCGGCACCCTCGGGTTCCATGAGCTGGAGCAGTTCCTCCGCCTGGGCGCTGGGGAGTTCGGCGAGGAGGTCGGCGGCGTCGTCCGGGTCCATTTCCTCCAGCACGTCGGCGGCGCGGTTGACGTCGAGGGCGGAGAGGATTTCCACCTGGTCACCTTCGGGCATCTCCTGGAGGACATCGGCCAGGCGCTCGTCCTGGAGTTCGCTGGCGACCTCGAAGCGGCGCTTATCGCTCATTTCCTGGAGGGCCTCGGCGAAGTCGGCAGGCTTCAGGTCCTCGTGGGTGGCGACGAACTGGGTGGCGGCCTGCGGCTCCGTCTTGGCGCCCTGCTGCGCGTCTGCCCAGTCGATGATCATGGTCTCGTTGCGGCGCAGCCGGCTCAACGGGGAGAGGGAGTGGCCGCGGCGGACGAAAAGCTTGCTGACAAACCAGTCGCCGGAACGGTGCTTGTCCATCGCGATGTCCTCGATGGTGGCGTCGCCGCTGCCATCGGCGAGGGTCACGCGGCGGTCGAACATCTCAGCCACCACGAGGGTTTCCGCGCCGCGCTGTTCGAAGCGGCGCAAATTGACCAGGCCCGTGCAGATGATCTGGGTCTGGTCGATTGAGGTGATTCGGGTCATCGGCACGAAGACGCGCTTCTTGCCGGGTACTTCCACGACGATGCCTACCACGTGCGGGGCGCCCCGGGTGCCGCGGGAGAGCACGACGACGTCGCGCAGCCTGCCGAGACGGTCGCCCAGGGGGTCGAAAACATCCAGTCCGAGGAGGCGCGCAACAAACACCCGCGAAATATTTGTGCTCACCACTACAGGCTACCGAGTCTGCTCTCTTTTAGCTGAATTTCAGCCCGCTCACAGCCGGATGGGCAAGAATAGAGGTATGTCAAACATTTTTGGTGCCCCCAAGGCCGGTGTCCCGAACGGGCCGGACGAGTTCCGCACGGTTCCGGCCGGGGACACCGTCGGTTCGTATTCCTCCTACCTGGACGCCCAAAAGGCGGTGGACTACCTGGCAGACCAGCAGTTCCCCGTCCAGCTGGTGTCCATCGTGGGTAACGACCTGAAGATGGTTGAGCGCGTCACCGGCCGGCTGAGCTACCCCCGGGTCGCTTTGTCGGGCGCACTGAGCGGAATGTGGTTCGGCCTGTTCGTGGGCGTCATGCTGTCCTTCTTCTCGCCCACCGGCGGCTACTTCTCGATCGTGACCTCAGTGCTCATGGGTGCGGCGTTCTTTATGCTTTTCGGCATCGTGACCTACGCCATGCAGCGGGGGAAGCGCGACTTTACCTCCACGAGCCAGGTGGTGGCCACCAACTACGACGTCGTCGTGGCCTTTGAGGCATCCCATGAGGCCCGCCGCATGCTGCAGCAGCTGCCCATGACCACGTCGGATGCCTCCGCCGGGGCCGCATCCTACGGTCAGGGGGGCTACCAGAACCAGCCGTTCCAACAGCAGGGGCCGGAGCACGGCCCGCAGCAGGGATCCGGTCCCCAGCGCCCCGCGGGCTGGAGTGATCCTTACGGCCAAAAAGCGCCAGAGGCCGGGAGCCAGCCGTCCACGGGTGCGCACGCTGCGCCCGCAGCGGGCCACGGGCCGCAGGCCCCCGCCGGTGAACAGGGCCAGCACCGGGCCGTGCCAACACCCGCAGTGCGCTACCCGGACCTCCCGGACGGCCGGCCGCAGTACGGTGTCCGGGTGAGCGACGCCCCCAAACAGGAGGACGCTCCCAGGCAGGAAACCGCCGAGGGCGGCAACCAGCATTAGCCCCGCTACACCAAGGCCTCCGTCCGGAAGAATCCGGACGGAGGCCTTTGTGTAAGCAGCTTACGGCTGCGGGTGCTCGACTTCCTGGTAGATGCCCGCCATCCAGGCCTCGACGTCGTCCGCCTTGCGGGGAAGGGCGGCGCTGAGGTTGACGGGGCCGTCGGCCGTCATCAGGATGTCGTCCTCGATCCGGACGCCGATGCCGCGGTATTCCGCCGGAATCGCGAGGTCTTCGTTCTTGAAGTACAGGCCCGGCTCGATGGTGAACACCATGCCCGGGGTGAGGACGCCGTCCAGGTAGAGCTCGCGCTTGGCCTGGGCGCAGTCGTGCACGTCGAGGCCAAGGTGGTGGCTGGTGCCGTGGGGCATCCAGCGGCGGTGCTGCTGGCCCTCGGGGCTGATGGCTTCCTCGACGGAGACGGGCAGCAGGCCCCATTCGGCCAGCCGCTCGGCCAGGACTGTGGTGGCGGCCGTGTGGATGTCGCGGAACTTGGTGCCCGGCTGAGCCGCGGCGAAGCCGGCGTCCGCGGCGTCCAGGACAGCCTCGTAGACCTTGCGCTGGACCTCGGTGAACGTGCCGTTGGCGGGCAGGGTGCGGGTGACGTCCGCAGTGTAGAGGGAATCCGCCTCAACGCCTGCGTCCAGCAGCAGCAGTTCGCCGGCGTTGACCTTTCCGGTGTTCCGCGTCCAGTGCAGCACCGTGGCGTTGTTGCCCGAGGCCGCGATGGTGTCGTAGCCCAGCTCGTTGCCCTCTTCCCGGGCACGGGCAAAGAAGGCACCCTCGACCACACGTTCGCCGCGCTGGTGCGTCAGGGCGCGGGGGAGGGCCTTGACCACTTCGGTGAAACCTTCCACCGTGGCGGCCACGGCGATCTTCATCTGCTCGACTTCCCACGCATCCTTGAGCAGACGGAGTTCGGAGAGGGCCTCGGTGAGCTTCTCGTCGAGGGCGTCCAGCACGCCCAGGTCCAGGTTGTCCGGATCCTTGGCGGTGTTGTAGCGGGCCGTGTCCACCAATGCGTCGATGTTCTCATCCACCTTGCGCACCAGCCGGATGGAGATGCCGCCAATTTCGGGGGCGCCCACGTTCTTGGTGATGGCCAGTTCGAGCTCGTCGATGGGAGCCGTGGGGAGGCCCAGCCGGCGCTCGAATTCTGCCAGCGTCGGGCGGGCGCCGATCCAGAATTCACCCGAGCGGGAGTCTGCATAGAACTGTTCGGTGTCCCGGCCGGCAAGGGGGCGGAAGTAAAGAGTGGCGCGGTGGTTCCCGCCGTCGTCGCCCTTTCCTTCTTCAACCGGTTCGAAAATGAGCACAGCGTCGGGCTCGTGGTCGAGGCCCAGGCCCGTCAGGTGGGCAAATCCCGAGTGGGGGCGGAAACGGTAGTCGCAGTCATTGGAGCGGACCTTCAGCGGCCCGGCAGGGACTACCAGGCGTTCGCCTTTGAACAGGCCGGAAATGGTCCGGCGCCGGGCGGCGGCGTGATCGGCAACGGCGTCCCGGTCCGGGAGCTCCTGTGCCGAGGGCGCCCAGTTGCTGGCCATGAAGGCCTTGAAGGCGTCGGAACTGGGCCGCTGCGAGCGGTTGTTGACGCGCTCTTCGAGGGGCTGGTTTGCTGTCGTTTCACCGGTGTAGGTGTTGTCTGCATCGTTCACCGTCCCATAGTCTCACCAGCGGCGTGGCCGGGGCCACCGAACCCTGCACCGGCCACTCCACTGACCACTGCGCCGGCCGTCCACGCCGGCCATCAACTAGGCTGGGCAGGTGAGGATTGATCTGCATGCCCACTCGAATGTTTCCGACGGCACGGAGGCGCCCGCAGCGGTGATGGCGGCCGCCGCAGCTGCAGGACTGGATGTGGTGGCCCTGACCGACCACGACTCCACCGACGGCTGGGCTGAGGCATCCCGGGCTGCCCGGGCCGAAGGGGTTGCCCTGGTGCCCGGCATGGAGATTTCCTGCCGGACGGAGGAAGGCATCAGCGTCCACCTGCTCAGTTACCTCCACGATCCGGCGCATCCCGGCCTGCTGGAAGAGATCACCAAGGCCAAGGACGCGCGCCTCATCCGGGCCGAACGCATGGTCACCCTCCTGGCAGAGGATTACCCGTTGAGCTGGGACGACGTCATCCACCATGTGGCGCCGGGTGCAACGCTGGGACGGCCGCACATCGCCGACGCCCTGGTGGCGGCCGGGGTGGTCGCGGACCGGACCGAGGCCTTTGCCTCGATCCTGACATCGCAGTCCCGGTACTTTGTCCAGCACTACGCCCCGGATCCGGCCTTCGCCGTTGCACTGGTCCGGGAGGCGGGAGGCGTGCCCGTGTTCGCCCACCCGGTGGCGTCCGCCCGCGGAAGGGTGGTGGGCAGGCACACCTACCTGGAAATGATCGACGCCGGACTGGCCGGCCTGGAAATCGACCACCGCGACAACACTGAGCGCGGCCGGACCATGCTCCGTGCGCTCGCTGAAGAGCACGGCCTGCTGGTCACGGGCTCCTCGGACTACCACGGCACCGGCAAACCGAACCTGCTGGGCGAGAACCTCACGGCACCCGAGGTCCTGGCGAGGATCGAAGAGCAAGCCAGCGGAACCGCCGTCGTCCGCCCCTAAACCCAAGTAGGTAGCAGCAGGTGTCGTTTTGGCCGCCCAAACGACACCTGCTGCTACCTAGTTGGGCGGGAACGAGGTGAAGGTAGCGTGCGCTCCCAGGCGGTCCGTCATGACGTCGATGGCCGGCTGGTTCTGGTCCACGCAGACGAATTTCCGGCCTAGTTTGGCAGCCACGGCACCCAGGGTGCCGGAGCCGGCGAAGAAGTCCAGGCACCAGTCGCCGGGCCTGCTGGAAGCGGCCACCACGCGGCGGACCAGGCCCTCGGGCTTCTGCGTCGGATAGCCGGTCTTCTCCTTGCCGGTGGGGGACACGATGGTGTGCCACCAGACGTCGGTGGGCAGCTTGCCGAGCTCCCGCTTTTCCGGAGTGACCAGTCCGGGCGCCATGTACGGTTCGCGGTCCACTTCAGCGCTGTCGAAGTGGTACTTGGCCGGGTTCTTGACGTACACCAGGATGTTGTCGTGCTTGGTGGGCCAGCGGAACTTGGCCCGGGCGCCGTAGTCGTACGCCCAGATGATTTCGTTCAGGAAGCATTCCCGGCCGAAGATGGCGTCCAGCATCACCTTGGCGTAATGGACTTCCCGGTAGTCCAGGTGGAGGTACAGGGTGCCGTCATCGGCCAGCAGCCGCCACGCCTCCACGAGCCTGGGTTCCAGGAAGGACCAGTAGTCGCTGAAGGCGTCGTCGTATTTGTGCAGGGCGCCTTTGATCGTGTCGTAGGAGCGGCCCTTGAAGCCCACGCGGTCGCCGCCGCCGTCCGCGTTGCGCACCATGGTGGTCTGCTGGCGGCTTTGGGCCCGCCCCGTGTTGAACGGGGGGTCGACGTAGATGAGTGTGAAGGCGCCGTCCGGCAGCGTGGGGAGGTACTCGGCGTTATCCGCGTGTACCACCAGGTTGCTGCCGTCCGGCGCCCAGACGGTGTCAGTCATTGAGGGGTTTAGGCCTCGGCGTTGCCAGGCTGGGTGCCGTCCTGGCGTGCGTTGCCGCCGCCCACCACTTCGCCGTTGCGGCGGCGAGTGCGGGTCCGGCGGCGGGCGCGGGTTGCCCTGTCGACCTCGGCCGGTGCGGATGCCGCAGCGGCCACGGGGGCTGCCTCGGCCGCCGGAGCGGCTGCCGCAGTGGTGTCGGAGGAACGACGGCGGCGGTCACCTGAGCGTCCGCCCTCGCGTCCGGCGCTGTCCCGGCTGCTGCCGGCTTCGCTGCGGCGGGAATCGCGTCCGCCGGAGCGGGCGCTGTCACGTCCGCCTCCGGTGCTTCCGCCGCGGGCAGTGTCGCGTCCGCCGTCCCTTGCGCTGCCGCGCCCGGTCTTCTTTCCGGTTTCGCCGAGGTCCTCCAGGACCTCCGCGTCCACGCCGGCAAGAACGCGCTTGTCGCGGGGCAGGCGGCCCTTGGTGCCTTCCGGTATGTCCAGCTCTTCATAGAGGTGCGGCGATGAGGAATAGGTTTCCACCGGTTCCGGCACGCTCAGCCCCAGGGCCTTGTTGATCAGGCCCCAGCGGGGCATGTCGTCCCAGTCGACGAAGGTCACGGCGGTGCCCTTGTTGCCGGCGCGGCCGGTGCGGCCCACGCGGTGCAGGTAGATCTTTTCGTCTTCGACGCACTGGTAGTTGATGACGTGGGTGACATCGTCGACGTCGATGCCGCGGGCGGCGACGTCGGTGGCCACGAGGACGTCAACCTTGTTGTTGCGGAAGGCCCGGAGAGCCTGCTCGCGTGCGCCCTGGCCGAGGTCGCCGTGGATGGCGGCTGCGGCGAACCCGCGGTCCACCAGTTCCTCGGCGACCTTGGCGGCGGTGCGCTTGGTCTTGGTGAAGATGATGGTGCGGCCGCGGCCGCGTGCCTGCAGGATGCGGGCCACAACTTCGATCTTGTCCATGCTGTGGGCGCGGTAGATCAGCTGACGGATGTCGCGCTTGGTGAGGCCCTCGTCATCCGGATCGGCGGCACGGATGTGGGTGGGCTGGGTCATGTACCGGCGTGCCATGGCGATGACGGGGCCGGGCATGGTTGCCGAGAACAGCAGGGTCTGGCGGACGGCCGGGGTACCTGCAATGAGCGTTTCGACGTCCGGCAGGAAGCCGAGGTCCAGCATTTCGTCGGCCTCGTCGAGGATGACGATCTTGACGTTCTTCAGGCTCAGGTGCTTCTGCTTGTACAGGTCGATCAGGCGGCCGGGGGTCCCGACAACGATCTCGACGCCCCTCTGCAGGGAATCCACCTGGGGCTCATAGGCGCGGCCGCCGTAGATGGTGGCAATGCGGGCATTGCGCTTGCGGGCTGCGTTTTCCAGGTCCTTGGCAACCTGGACGGCAAGCTCGCGGGTGGGCACGATGACCAGGGCCTGCGGGGCGCCCGGGACTGCCAGCTTGTCGAAACCGGGGTCGTCGCGTCCCACGACACGCTGCAGCGCGGGGATGCCGAAGCCCAGGGTCTTGCCGGTGCCCGTCTTTGCCTGGCCGATGATGTCGTGGCCGGCGAGGGCCACGGGCAGCGTCATTGCCTGGATGGGGAAGGGGTGGGTGATCCCGGCGTCGGCCAGGGACTCCACGATGTCCGCACGGACGTTGTAGTCAGCGAAGGATTTCTCCGCGATCTCGTGCGGCTTTTCGTCCGAGATGATGGTCTCTTCCGGCTCGATCGTTTCGGTGCCGGTGTCGTCGGTCAGAAGTTGGTGCGTGTGCAATTCACTCACAGGGGAGTTTCCTTATTCATTTGGGCATTGGCGCTGCTTGCTCAACGGGGCCGGCCGGGAGGCCGTTCCGGAGCACGCTCGGGCGCGCAAGCAAATCCAGTGGAAGCCGATCGCGGGCTATCTAAATGCTGGCACTGGGACCAGCGGGCGTATCTCAAGATCGCGTAGGGGCGGGCTTGTTGAATTCAAAAATCATGGAAATCAACGACCGGGCATCCATTACTACCCCCTCAGTCTAGCTGTTGACGGCAACCACCGCCGACTGACGCCCCGGACGCAGCACACAATCAGCCTGCAATCACTCCACCAGTTCCAGCCGGATCACGCGCGTGTGAATGTCTGAAGAGATGAGCCTGACCCGGACCGTGGTGCCGGATTCGAGTTCGCCGGGGCACCGGGCCGTCACCGCGGGGTCTGCGATCTGGATGATGCCGGACGGTCCGTTGCCGTTGCCGCCGTTCCCGTTCGGCTTGCCCGGTTTCGACCCCGAGATGACCACGGCGTCGAACTCCTGCCCGATGTGGTTGACGAGCAGGGCGGCCTCCACCGTATCCAGGGCCAGCCGTTCCATCCTGGCCGCCAGCTGGTCCGAGGCTGCCATGATTTCCGGCAGGGACGGCAGTGCCTCCCGGGCCCAGTCGGGGACCGCGGTGCGGTTGCTCAGCGCCTCGCAGATCACCAGGACGAAGCGGTCGATCAGCCGTCGCAGCGGTGCCGTGGTGTGCGCATAGGCGGCCCCGATGGCCGACTGGATGGCATCCGCGGGCACTGTGCCGTCAAAGGGCGTATACCCGGCGCCCCGGAACAGCATTCCCGCGGAATGCAGGATGGCCAGCTGCCGGGGGTGGGTGGGATCAAGCGACCGCAGGTACTCGCCATAGCTCGCCTCTCCGTCCCACGGTTTGCCGAGCGCATGGGTCTGCCGCTTGAAATGAAGAAGGGACCTCTCGTCGGGGGCGGGCATGGTACGCAGGATCCCCACCTTGCCTTCGAGCATCAGGTCAGCCGCGGCCATGCCGGTCATGAGGGAGATCTGGGCGTTCCAGTCTTCCACCGGGAGGGGTGGCGCCGCCACGATGCGGTAGCCGCCGTCGGGCAATTGTTCGATTTCCTGTTCCGGCATGTTCAGGCTGGCGCCGCCACGCAGCCTCTCGAGTTCCACCCGCTTGAGGCCCACCTCCCGGAGGAGCTGGAGGACGGGGGTGGCACTGCCGGAATCCAGCTCGGCCTGGACGCCCTTGTAGCTGAGTTTCGCCCGGCTCCGGATCCTGGCCCGGCGCACCAGCACTGATTCCACCCTGGCTGCCGTGTCCAGGTCGAACTCCCACACGAAAGCGGCGCACAACTGGCCGGCAAGCAGGCTGCCGGCCTGCTCGCTGATGACTTCCGGGTGAAGCGGAATCCGACCGTCCGGGGCGTAGAACGTCTGCCCCCGGCGGCGCGTCTCGGCGTCGAGCGACCCGCCCGGTGCCACGAAGGACGGCACGTCGGCGATGGCGTAGAAGACCTTGTACCCGTCGCCTGACCGCTCGATGAAGAGGGCCTGGTCCAGGTCGGTGGAGGACGCAGGATCTATGGTCACAAAGCCCACATCGGTGAGGTCCAGGTCCGGCATCTTGTGCTCCGCGATGGCCGCCAGCGCGTCCTGCAGGACATCCTCGGGAAAGGGTCCGGGCAGCTCCAGTTCCGTGCGGAGCGAATTCAGCGCTTCGGCCAGCCGGTTGGTCTGTTCATGGACACTTGGAGTCAGGCGATGATGTGACACGAAAGTCAGATTAGCTCGATTTGCGCCATTAGTCTTGGACGATGAGCTCAACCCCGGCTGACACCGCTGGTTACAACCGCTTCGTCGCAGACCTGTTCGGAATGATGGCCTACGGAGAGCTGTCAGCTTTCGAGAGGTTCTCCGCTGACGCGCGGTATTCGCCCACTCTCCACGACCGTGCCGTGCTCGGCAGGATTGCCGTGGTGGAGTTCCGGCACTACGAACTGGTGAGCGCCCGCCTCGAGGCCATGGGGATCGATGCCGAGGACGCCATGCTGCCTTTCCAGGCAGCCGTGGACCATTTCCATTCGCGGACGCGCCCGGCCGACTGGTACGAGTCACTGATGAAGGCCTACGTGATCGACACAGTCTCTGCCGACTTCTACCGGGCCATCTCCCGCTACGTTGACGCCGGCACGCGCGAACTCATCGAACAGATCCAGGCCTCCGATGAGACAACGGAGGTTCTCCGTGAACGGCTCAGGGGCGCCCTCGCCGATGATCCCAGGCTCGCTTCCAGGCTGGCTCTGTGGGGCCGGCGGCTGCTGGGCGAAGCACTGACCCAGGCACAGCGCGTCAGCTACGAGCATGCGTTCCTGGGAAGCCTGATCGGCGGCGAGGACAGCGCCGCAGCCAAGGAACAGGTCAGCGGGCTGATCGCCGGCCTCGCGGAGAAGCATGCCAAGCGGATGACGCAGCTCGGCCTGACGGGATAGTCAGGGGGCGCCGGCGTCGAGCGCTGCCAGCAGCGACTGCGCGGCCGCGGCGGGGTCGTCGGCCTCGGTGATGGCCCGGACCACCACGATGCGCCGCGCCCCTGCATCAACCACCTGCTCCACATTGCCCAGGTCGATGCCGCCGATAGCGAACCACGGCAGCGGCCCGTCCCCGGTCTCGCCGGCAGCTGTTGCGGCAGTTGTTGTGCCGGCGGCCTGCGCCGCGTACCGGACCAGGTCGAGGCCGACGGCGGCGCGGCCCGGCTTCGTGGGAGTGGCCCACACCGGCCCGACGCAGAAGTAATCCAGTCCGCCGGGACCGCGGGATGCGCCGATGGCGGCGTCGATCTGGCCGGGGCTGTGCGTTGACAGGCCGATCACTGCTTCATTGCCAAGGAACTTCCGGGCCGAGGCCAGGGGGAGGTCCTTCTGTCCGACGTGGAGCACCGGCGCGCCGGAGAGCGAGGCGATGTCCGCGCGGTCGTTGACTGACCAAAGACGGCCGTGGCGGCGGGCTGCGGCCTCCAGCACCTCGAGCAACTCGAGCTCTTCGGCCGCTTCCAGGTTCTTGTCCCGGAGCTGGATGATGTCAACGCCGCCGGCGTAGGCGGCATTGACGAAGTCGGCGAAATCGCCCCGGTCCGTGCGGGCGTCAGTGCAGAGGTACAGGCGGGCGTCGGTCAGGAGAGCTTGCTCGGTCATGGCTCAAGCCTAGTTCCCCTAAACTGGGTGGGTACCGCGGGAGCCCGCCGCAGCTGTCACAAAGCTGCCGGGCTGAGAGGGCGTCAGAGCCGACCGCTTGACCTGATCCGGTTAGTACCGGCGTAGGGAAGGATGACAATGACCCCGCAATCCCCAACAGGGCACCCTGCCACGCGGAGCCGCGACGAGCGCAGCCCGGACATCCGCGCCGACGTCGCCGTGATCGGCGGGGGAATCATCGGCCACGGCATCGCCTGGGAGGCCCGGCAGTCCGGCAGGTCCGTGGTGATCATCGACGACGCACCGGGAACGGGGGCGAGCTGGGCCGCCGCGGGCATGCTGGCGCCGGTCAGCGAACTTCACTACCAGGAGGAGGACCTCCTGGAACTCATGCTCCACTCCTCGGGGCTATGGCCGGCCTTCGCGGCCGGCCTGGAATCCGCGGGTGCTTCCCGGGAGCCCGGCGCCGGCGGCTCAGGCACCGGTTACCTCACGACGTCGACCCTCGCCGTGGGCGCCGACGCCGCCGACCGCCGGGCGCTCGCCGACCTGCGCGGAGTCCAGCAGTCCAGCGGCCTCACGGTGGAGCCGCTGACAGTCAGGGAAGCCCGGGCACGGGAGCCGTTGCTGAGCCCTGGAATATCCTGCGCCTTCGAGATTCCGGCCGACCATCAGGTGGATCCCCGCAAGCTCCTTGCCGTGATCTCGGATTCCCTGCCGGGGTCCGTCGTACGTGAGCGGGCCGCCGGCCTGCTCCGGGAGGACGGGCGCGTCATCGGCGTCAGCCTGGCTGGAGGAGGCACCGTGCACGCAGGCGAAACCGTCATCGCCAACGGGCTGGAATCCGCATCGCTGGGCGGTCTGCCATCCGGGCTTCAGCTGCCGCTCCGCCCCGTGTACGGCGATATCCTGCGCCTGCGGGTCCCCGCCTACCTGCAGCCCCTGGTGACGTCAACAGTCAGGGGGATGGTCCATGGAGTTCCCGTTTACATCGTGCCCCGGCAGGACGGCACCGTGGTGATCGGGGCCACACAACGCGAAGATGCGCTCTCCGGAGCGGGCACTGAAGCTGCCGCTCCCGGGCCTGCAGGAACCGCAACACCGGCAGGTTCAGCCGTTTCCGCCGGGGGCGTGTACCAGCTGCTGCGCGACGCGCAGGTACTGGTTCCCGCCGTCGCCGAACTGGAACTGCTGGAAGCCACGGCGAGGGCCCGTCCGGGAACGCCGGACAATGCGCCGCTGCTGGGCCGCGTAGCGGACGCCGCAACCGGCCGGGATGTTGGGGGGCTCATCATCGCCACCGGATTCTTCCGGCACGGCGTGCTGCTGACTCCTGCGGCAGCGTCCATCTGCAGGCAGCTGATGGACGGCGACGCCGATCCTCGCTGGGCACCGTTCCGGCCCGACCGGTTTTCCCGCCCTGCGGCAACACCGGCAACGCGGGCAACGACCGCGCACACCGTCACAATTGACCCGAACAAGGAAACAGCATGAACATCACACTGAACGGCACCGCACATGCGGTGGACGACGGCGCGTCCGTCACGACGCTCGTCAGCCAGGTCACCGGCCGGAATCTCGCTCCCAACGGGCAGGCTGCCGACGGACAAAAACTGGGCGTTGCGGTAGCGCGGAATTCCGAGGTGGTGCCGCGCAGCCAGTGGTTCGTCACGGCACTCGCCGAGGGCGACGACGTCGAACTTGTTACCGCAGTACAGGGAGGTTGAGCATCATGGCAGGAACAACGGTTGCCGGTGCGGCAGGGACGGCGCAGCAGGCGGCGGATCCCTTCATTGTGGACGGTGTCGCGCTGGGATCGCGGCTGATCACGGGCACCGGCGGAGCGCCCAGCCTCGACGGACTGGGGGCGGCCCTGATCGCTTCGGGCACGGAGCTGACCACGGTGGCCATGCGCCGCTACTCGCCGGCCGAAACAGGCTCGCTGTTCCAGCTCCTGGTCGACCACAACATCCGGGTCCTGCCCAATACGGCCGGCTGCTTTACCGCACGGGACGCCGTGATGACGGCGGAACTCGCGCGGGAGGCCCTGGAGACGGACTGGGTGAAGCTGGAAGTGATTGCGGACGAGCACACCCTGCTCCCGGACGCCGTGGAATTGGTGGACGCCACCGAGCAACTGGTGAACCGGGGGTTCAAGGTGTTCGCCTACACGAATGACGACCCCGTGCTGGCGCTGCGGCTGGAGAACCTCGGCGCCACCGCTGTGATGCCGCTCGGGTCACCCATCGGCACCGGGCTCGGGATCCTGAACCCGCACAACATCGAACTCATCGTCTCCAGGGCATCCGTTCCCGTGGTGCTGGACGCCGGTATAGGCACGGCATCCGACGCCGCGCTCGCCATGGAACTGGGCTGTGACGCGGTGCTGCTGGCAACGGCAGTGACCCGGGCGCAGAACCCGGCGATGATGGGGGAGGCCTTCAAACACGCCGTCATCGCAGGTAGGCTGGCGAGGGCGGCAGGACGGATTCCACGCCGCGAGCACGCTCTGGCGTCCTCGGCCATGGAAGGCCGGGCGGAGTTCCTGTAGGCGGACCATCCAAGGAGCAGCGGTGACCGGCAAGGAAGACATTCTTACCCAACCCCAGATCGACGCCGCTCTGGCGGAACTTCCGGACTGGCGGTACCGGCTCGGCGGGCTGGTTTCCGTCTTTAAGACGCCGACGGCGGCCGCTGCGCTAGAGCTGATTGCCGCCGTCGGGCGCCTGGCAGAGGAACAAAACCACCATCCGGACCTGGACTGGCGCTATAACAGGGTGTTCATCCGCTTCACTTCACACGACGCCGGCACCCAGGTGACGCAACGTGACGCCGCCGCCGCCGCGGCCGTCAGCCGGGCAGCCGCTGCTGTGTCGGCGGCAGCGGAGCCCGGCAAAGCCTAAGCGCCCGAGCCGCAGCAATCAGAGCCGCAGCGCGGCTGTGAGTTCCTTCGTGTCATGCAGGGCACGCTTCCGGCCCAGGTACACCGCGGCGGCGAGTGCCGCCCCGGTGCCCAGGACCATAGGCAGCACCCACGGAATCCACGTCAGGCCGGGCTGGTAACCAAGTCCTGCTGCCATGAAGATGATCCAGCTCAGCATTCCCACGGCAGTGGCCACGCCCGCAGGCACGGCGATGCCGTACTTCGCATGCCGCCGGTCGTTGGCCCAGACAACAAAGCCTGCGGCCACGGTGACGAGGGCCACGATTACCAGGGAAAGCATTCGGCGAACTCCTTGCTGCAGAGCGGGACAGGTCCAGGTGAAGCGGCGGCCTAGAGCTGGCCGAAACCGACGCGGCGGGCTTCCTCGGCACCGATTTCGACGTAGCCCAGGACGTTGGCGGGAATGATGACCACACGGCCCTTTTCGTCAGTCAGGCGCAGCTCGGCGCCCTTGGCGATGGATTCCCCAACGAGCTTTGCCACATCGTCAGCATCCTGAGCCGATTCCAGCACAATTTCGCGGCCAATGTTCTGAATGCCGATCTTTACTTCCACAGCGAGGCCTCCCAGCCAATCAAAGTTCTAAAGGTGTTCTCTATTTGTAGTCTAGGTTTCCTTGGGGAAGCGCGAGATTCCGCGCCAAGCTAAACGATAGATCAGGTCGCTGGCCACATCGAGGTCCAGGTTCCCGTCGGTTTCGAGCCAGTACCGTGCACTGACCTGCGCCATGCCGGCAAGTCCGCGGCCCAGCAGCTGGGCCTCCAGCATGGGGAGCTTGGTGTCCTCGGCGATGACCCGCGCAATGGCGTCGGCAAAAGCCTTGTTGAATGTTTCGAGCCTGGAACTGACGTCGGTGTCATTGATCAGGTCCGATTCAAACACCAGGCGGTGCGCCTGGTCATCGCTGGCAATAAAGCGGTAGTAGGCGCGCATGACCGCCTGGACGCGCTCGTCGTTGTCGTTGGTGGAATTCAGTGCGCCCATCATGAGATCGGTGAGTGCGCTGAGGTGGCTGTCCAGCAGGGCAAGGTAGAGCTCGCGCTTGGACGGGAAGTGCTGGTACAGGACCGGCTTGCTGACATGCGCGGTTTCAGCAATTTCGTCCATGGCGGCGCCGTGGTACCCGTTGGCCACAAAGACTTCCTGGGCGGCGGCCAGCAGCTGGGCGCGGCGTTCGTCACGCGGGAGCCGCGCCGAACGCGCACCGCCGGCCCGCGTTTGTCCCGCGGCTGCCTTCCCGGCGTGTGTCCGATCAACCGGTGCATGATGAACCACTGTTGGCCTTCTTTCCATTGCAGTTACCTACACTTTACGCGCGGGTAATATGACCTTGCGGCATCTTCGGGCATACATTGAAGTATGGCTTCCACGTTCACCGCAACTGCTGTCCCTGCAACCCTGGATCCGCTCGTGGAACCGGCTGATGCCCTGACCGCCGAAGAGGTGGAGCGGTACTCCCGCCACCTCATCATTCCGGAGATCGGCACGCTGGGCCAACGCCGGCTCAAGAACGCCAGGGTACTGGTCATCGGGGCCGGGGGCCTGGGCTCGCCGGCACTCCTCTACCTCGCCGCGGCGGGGGTGGGAACCTTGGGAATCATCGACGACGACGCCGTTGACCTGAGTAACCTGCAGCGGCAGGTCATCCACGGCGTCGCGGACGTGGGCCGGTCCAAGATCGAGTCAGCCCGCGACTCCATTGCCGCGCTGAACCCCCTGGTAGACGTCCGGCTCCACAACGTCCGGCTCGACGCCTCGAACGCACTGGAACTGTTCGCCGAGTACGACCTCATCCTGGACGGCGCGGACAATTTCGCCACGCGCTACTTGGTCAACGACGCCGCAGCCATCCTCGGAAAGCCCTACGTGTGGGGCTCCATCTTCCGCTTCGACGGCCAGGTAAGCGTGTTCTGGGAGAAGCACGGGCCCAGCTACCGCGACCTCTACCCGGAGGCGCCGCCGGCCGGCTCGGTGCCGTCCTGCGGCGAGGGCGGCGTGTTCGGGATGCTGTGCGCGGCCGTGGGGTCCCTCATGGTGACCGAAGCGGTCAAGCTGATCACCGGCGTCGGGCGTTCCCTGCTGGGGCGCGTGGCGCTGTTCGACGCCCTCGGCGGCAGCTGGCGGGAGATCAAGGTGGCACGCGATCCGGCGGCCGAGCGCATCACGGAACTTACTGATTACGAGGCGTTCTGCGGAATAGTTCCGGAGGAAGCCACGGCCAAGGAGAACACTGTGACGGCCACGCAGCTGGCCACCATGCTGGCATCGCGCACAGCCGGGCTGAAGGACTTCGACCTCGTGGACGTCCGGGAGCCGGGTGAGCACGACATCGTCAGGATTGACGGGTCCGTCCTCATCCCGCAGGGAAGGATCCTGGCAGGAGAGGCCTGGACGGAGCTGCCCCAGGACAAGGACATTGTGTTCCACTGCAAGGCGGGCACACGCTCGGCAGCCGTCCTGGCCGCGGCCCGCAAGGCGGGCTACCAGCGGGTCAGCCACCTCGACGGCGGTATCCTCGCCTGGGTCCGGGAAGTGGAGCCGGGCAAGCCGGTTTACTGAGCGGATCACCGGGCAGCCGACTGAACAGCCGAACCACCGCCCTAGGAAGGCCCCGGCATGAACCAGGACCACAGCAGGACCCCGCAGCGAAAGACGGGCTCCGGATTCGGCAAGGAGTCGACGGCCGCCGACGTCATTGCCGGCGTCGACCTT
Source organism: Arthrobacter sp. SPG23 (assembly GCF_000876655.1). Classification (GTDB taxonomy): domain Bacteria; phylum Actinomycetota; class Actinomycetes; order Actinomycetales; family Micrococcaceae; genus Arthrobacter. Next base: position 42,214 of record NZ_JYCN01000022.1, on the reverse strand, counting down.
AGCGGGAAGACGGCCATTGTGACGGGCGGGTATTCCGGCCTCGGGCTGGAGACGGTCCGGGCGCTGGTGTCCGCCGGGGCCCGCGTCCTGGTCGGGGCCCGAAGGCCGGACCACGCACGGCAGGTGCTGGAGGCCGCCGGGATTACCGCCCGGGAGCCGGGCTCAACAGCACGCTCACCTGCTGGCTCAACGTCGGGCGGGAGTGTGGGCGTGGCCGCCCTGGACCTGGCCGACCTGGCCAGCGTGACAAGCTTCGCGGACGGCTTCCTGGCCCTTGGGTCCGGGGGCTCCGGCGCGGGCCTGGACATCCTGGTCAACAACGCCGCAGTGATGGCCTGCCCCGAGCTGCGGGTCGGCCCCGGCTGGGAGTCCCAGTTCGCCACCAACCATCTGGGGCACTTTGCCCTGGCCAACCTGCTGTGGCCCGCGCTCTCGGCCGGGGAGGGCGCCAGGGTGGTGTCGCTGTCCTCCACCGGACACAAGCTCTCGCCCGTCCGCTTCGACGACATCAACTTCGACACCGGCTACGACAAGTGGAAGGCCTACGGCCAGGCCAAGACCGCCAACTCGCTCTTTGCCGTGCACCTGGACTTCCTCGGCAGGGACTCCGGCGTGAGGGCATTCGCCGTGCATCCGGGCGGCATCATGACTGAACTGCAGCGCCACCTGCCGCGCGCCGAGATGGTGGCCGCCGGCTGGATGGATGACCACGGTAACGTCGATGCCCGGTTCAAGACACCGGAACAGGGCGCCGCAACGTCCGTGTGGGCCGCAACGTCCCCGGCGCTGCGTGGCATGGGCGGGGTGTACTGCGAGGACTGCGACATTGCGGAACCCACCCGGACCGGAAGCCCTGAAGCGCGGATCAGGGGAGTGGACGCGCACGCGGTGGATCCGTCGGATGCCGCGCGCCTGTGGACGCTCTCGGCGGAGATGACCGGCGTAAACGCCTTCGGTTGATGCTTTTGCCGGGTTGATGCTTTTGCCGGGCGGGGTGCCGGGGTGTTAGGCGGTTTCCCGGCGGGTGTCGGCTGCGGCCGGGCGGGCCTGGCTGTGGTCCACCGGGCATTCGGCGGCCGCGGCCGCGGCGGGCTGCTCCACGGTGATCCCGTAGAGCGCATCGAGGGCCGCGATGTACTGCTCCTGCTGGCCGTTGGAGGCCAGCTCCCGTGCGCGGACCGTGGGCACGTGCAACAGCTGCTTGACCATCCGGCGCAGCGCAAACTCGACTTCCTCTGCGGCGGCCGTGCAGCCGTGGCGTGCCCGGACCTTCTCCATTTCGGCGTCGAGGACGTTCATGGTGTGGCGGCGCAGGGCGACGATGGCCGAGTCCACGGACCTGGCTTCGCGCTCCTGCTCAAAAGCTGCGGCGGCGCCGGTGACGATGCCACTGGCCTGCGCCAGTGATTCGGCCTGCTCCTGGGGAGCCGCGAGCCGCACGGATTCGAGCGTCAGCAGCTCAACGCCGTCGAGCTCTCCGACGGCCGGATCGAAATCGTGGGTGAGTGCAAGGTCGATGGCGATCAGGGTCTGGGGGGACCCGGCGCGCACCCGGGCGAGGTCCTGTGCTTCAACGCGGGTGTCGGAACCGCTGCAACCGATCATGACATCCGCGGCGGCAACAGCGGCGGGGAGCGAGTCGGCGTCGAGGGCCGTTCCTCCGCGCGTGGCCACGAATCCTTCAGCGCGTCCGGAGGAGGAGAAAACGGAGATGTCCGTGCAGCCGCGTTCGCGGAGCAAGGACATGGTGGCGCCGGCGTAAGCGCCGGTACCGAAGATGACGGCCTTCTTGGCGGACCAGTCGGGGTTTTCGGAAAGGTCCGTGGCCAGGTCCAGGGCCACCGAGACGATGGACAGCCCGCGTGATCCCAGGGCCGTTTGGGCGCCGACATCCTTGGCGGTCTTGGACGCAGCCTGGAAGAGCCGGACGAGGCCTGAGCTGGCAGTGCCTTCATGCTGGGCGTTGATGAGCGCCCGGCGAACCTGCCCGGCGATTTCGCGTTCGCCCACCACGGCGGAGTCAAGGCCGGAGCTCACGGCGAAAAGGTGCTGGCTGACCTCGCCGCCCGTGCGCGTATTGAATGACCGCGAGACCAGCTGCTCGTTGAGGCCGGTGCGTTCACTGATCTGGGCGACGAGCGCGGCGCGGGCCGCTTCCACGTCATCCGGATGGGGCGCTTCACCATAAATTTCGAAGCGGTTGCAGGTGGCAAGCACCACCGCACCCGTCACTGCCGGCGACCCGGAGAGTGCGGATGTAGCTAGCTCGGAAGCACCGGTGCTCAGTTGAGCAACGGTCTCGAGGTCGATGTCGGCGTGTGTAGCCACCAATGAAAAAAGAACCACAGCATCACAATCATAGCTTTTGCGTCGCGGCGTAGAACAACTATGCACGGTGGCAAACGCCACGGCGGGCTGTGATTCCCGCCACGGAGGGCTGCAACGGGCCGCGGATGACAGCCTGTCGTTATCTTTTGGAGGCGATTTTAGGGACAATCGGAGTCATGACTTCAAGCGCTGCAACGTCCAACGGCACGGCTTCCGACGTCCCGTTCTCCGATGCCCCCCTGGATGCAGGACACCCGCTGATGGACGGCCGCACGGCTGATTCACCGCTTATCACCGCCTACCGCGGCGGCAAGCCGTCCCGCCGTCCGGTCTGGTTCATGCGCCAGGCCGGCCGCTCCCTGCCCGAGTACCTGAAGGTGCGCGAGGGCGTTGCCATGCTGGATTCCTGCCTGCGCCCCGAGCTGGCCGCAGAGATCACGCTGCAGCCGGTGCGCAGGCACGACGTCGACGCTGCCATCTTCTTCTCGGACATCGTGATTCCGCTGAAGCTCGCCGGTGTGGGCGTCGACATCGTTCCGGGCGTCGGCCCGGTTCTGGACAAGCCGGTCCGGACGGCGGAGGACGTGGCGGCACTCCCGCAGCTCACCTGGGAGGCACTTGAGCCGATCCGCGAAGCCGTGCGGCTCACCGTGGCCCAGCTCGGCAAGACCCCGCTGATCGGTTTCGCAGGAGCGCCGTTCACCCTGGCCGCGTACATGGTGGAAGGCAAGCCTTCCCGTGACCACCTCGGCCCGCGCACCATGATGCACGCCGATCCGGAAACCTGGAACGCGCTGGCAAACTGGGCCGCCGACGCCTCCGGCATGTTCCTGCGCGCCCAGCTCGAGGCCGGCGCTTCCGCTGCCCAGTTGTTCGATTCCTGGGCCGGCTCGCTGGGGCTGGCCGATTACGAACGCTTCGTGGCCCCGGCCTCCGCCCGCGCGCTGGACCATGTCCGGCACCTGGGGGCGCCCCTGATCCACTTCGGTACCGGCACCTCGGAGCTCCTGGTGGCGATGCGCGACGTCGGCGTCGACGTCGTGGGGGTGGACTACCGGCTGCCGCTGGACGAAGCGAACCGCCGGCTGGGCGGAACCGTTCCGCTGCAGGGCAACATCGATCCCGCGCTGCTGTCCGCGCCGTGGGCCGTCCTCGAGGCTCACGTCCGTGACGTCATCAAGGCAGGATCCGTCGCGCCCGGCCACGTCCTGAACCTGGGGCACGGCGTGCCGCCGGAAACCGACCCGGACGTCCTGACGCGCGTCGTCGAACTCATTCACTCCATTTCCCCGGAGTAAACCGGTGAGCGCAGCCACGCCGGAACCGTCCGTTACCACGGCCGTGGTGGTGGGCGGCGGCATCTCCGGCCTGCTCTCTGCCCTCGAGCTTGCCAAAGCCGGCCGGCAGGTGACCGTCCTGGAAGCCGGCGAAGCCTGGGGCGGCTGCGTGGGCAGCCATGTGGTGGGAGGCCTGACGCTGGACAGCGGAGCGGAGTCCTTCGCCACCCGCTCGAGTGCCGTGGCGGACCTCGCGGCTGAGCTCGGCATCGCCGGCTCGATTGTTGCGCCCCACCCGGGCGGAGCCTGGGTCCAGCTCCCGGAAGGCGCCCGGGAACTGCCCAAAACCGGTGTCCTGGGCATTCCGGCCAACCCGTGGGATCCCGAAGTTCGAAGGACCCTGGGACTCGCCGGCTCCCTGCGCGCCTCCCTGGACAGGTTCCTGCCGTCCTCCGTGGGGACCAGTGCCGCCATCACCAGCGTGTCGGCCCTGGTCCGGCAGCGGATGGGGCGCCGTGTCCTGGAACGCCTCGTGGAGCCGGTGGTGGGCGGCGTGCATTCGGCCGATCCCGCACTGCTCGACGTTGACATGGTGGCGCCCGGACTCCGCGCCGGGATCCGTGCCCACGGCTCCCTGGCAGCCGCCGTCGCCGCCCAGCGCCGGGGGACCGCCCCCGAGGGCGCCAAAGCCGGATCCGCCGTCGCCGGCCTGCAGGGCGGCATGCACACGCTGATCACTGCGCTCGTGGCCGAGCTGCGGCACCGCGGCGTCACGCTCTCCTCCGTTACCCGGGCCGAGTCCGTGGCCAGGACTGCGGACGGCTGGCGGGTATCGGCGGGGGAGCGGACGTACGACGCCGGCCTGCTGGTGGTGGCCCTTGACGGACCTTCCGCAGTCCGGCTGCTGCAGGACGCCGTCCCCCGCTTGACCGCGCACCGGCCGGACGCCGGTCCGGATGTAAAGCTTGTGACGCTCGTTGTTGACCTTCCGGAACTGGACCGGCGGCCTCGCGGAACAGGCATCCTGGTGGCTCCGCAGACTCCCGGCATCCAGGCCAAGGCGCTGACCCACGCCACGGCCAAATGGGACTGGCTGGCGGCCGCGGCAGGGCCCGGCACCCACATTGTCCGGTTGTCCTACGGCCGGGGCGAGGGCCCGCGGAGGACCGGCGGCTTCGACGGGCAGGATGCGTCCGCCGCCCTGCCCGGCCGCGGCGGGCAGGGGCCGGATGACAAGGAACTTTTTGCGGCCGCTTTACGGGATGCTTCCGCGCTCCTGACAGTGCCTGTCACGGCTAATGACGTGCTCGACTGGGACGTTGTCGGCTGGGGCGGAGTGCTGCCGTTTGCCGCCGTGGGCCACCGTCAGCGGGTAGCGGAGGTCCGCAGGGTCTGCGCCGCGGACGGAAGGCTCGTCATGGTGGGCGGGTGGCTGGCGGGCAACGGCCTGGCCGCCGTCATTGACGACACCAAAAGGCAGATTGCGGACATTCTCCGCTAGCCCGCGAGTACCGCGTGCAGGGCTTCTTTGCAAGTTTCTAATGGCAAGGAATTCTGGCTAGGGTCGATCACTATGGTCATTCAGAAGTCCGAAGAAACTCGAACGCTGACTGGTTTCCATGGGGGTCTTCGGCGCGGCACTGCAGCAGCGGCGCTCGGAGCGGTACTAGTCCTTTCCGCAGGTGTTCCTGCATCCAACGCTGCCTCCCTCGTCCCGGCTCCGGACACCACTGACGGCGCTGACGCCGCCGCCACGACGTCCGTGGAAGCGGGTGTTCCCGCGCTGGACGCCTGGGCATCCGTGGTCCTGGGACCCAAGCCGGATCCCACCCGCCCCTCCGCACCGGGCACCGGCAAGCTGACGCCCCCCGGACAGCGGACGCAGCCCACGCCGTCACCGTCTCCGACGACTGAGCCGGAATGGACCTCGCCCTCTCCCGTTCCAACGTCGCCCTCCCCGTCGCCGTCTGAACCCTCCCCGTCGCCTTCGGCCCCTTCTCCTGGCGGGAGTACCGTTCCGCCGTCGAGCACGCCGGCACCGCCGCCCGCCGACGGTTCCGTGGCTCCGTCCACAGATCCGGCGCAGGCGCCCGCCACACCTGCACCGGCCACCGGAACGGTTCCGGCCGGCACTCCGGCGGCGCCGCCGTCACTGCTCCCCGGAACTGCCGCTCCTGGTGCTCCCGCAACCGGAGCAACCGCTCCCGGCCCGTCCGCTGATGTGCCCGCTTCGGTTGGAACGTCGCGGCCATCAGGCAGCAAAGCCGCAGCGGGCGCCGCTCCGGCGTCCGCGTGGACCACCACGAACATGTTCGGTCCTGCCAACATGGCCGTCCTCACGTCGGCCGGCGTCGTCCCGCTGTCGGGCCCCGGTTACGGCGTCTCCAGTGCGCCGGTGATGCGCTCTGCCGTCAGCGTTTCGCCCATGGGCGACGTGTCGCCCCAGGTCTGGTGGGGCGCCGGACTCGTGGCACTGGCGTGCGCCGCAGGGGTTGCCTATGTCCGGATGCGCCGGATCTAGGGACTGGTGCCGCCCAAGGCGCTTCATCGGGGCCGGATGTGAAATTGCGCACTTCTACACGTTGTAGAAGTGCGCTGTTTCGACTTAGGAGGCATTGAAGGGGCAGACTGGTATCCATGAGCCACACTTCTGCCGAATCTGTCAGTAAAACCGAAAATTCCGGAGCCGAAGAAACAGAGCAGTTCTTCACCCTCTGGACGGTGTTCAAGCGCTCCTCCGACGTTACCCGCAGCGACGATGCTGCCGCGGACTTCGAAGCACTGCTGGGCCGCCTGGCGGACTCCGGAGTAGTCCACCGGGGCAGCTACGACGTCTCGGCAATGCGTGCAGACGCGGACATCATGGTGTGGCTGCACGGCCCCAAGCCCGAAGCGCTGCAGCAGGCCGTCCGCGACATCCGCCGCAGCAAGCTCTTTGCCGGAACCGAAATCGCGTGGTCCGCCATGGGCGTTCACCGCGAGGCGGAGTTTGCGAAGAACCACACCCCGGCATTCTCACGTGGCGTGGAACCGGCCGAATGGCTGTGCGTGTACCCGTTTGTCCGCTCCTACGAGTGGTACCTGCTTCCCGATGCGGAACGCGGTGCCATGCTGCGCGACCACGGACTGCTGGGCCGCGACTTCCCGCAGGTCATCTCCAACACCGTCTCCTCCTTCGCCCTGGGCGACTGGGAATGGATCCTGGGCCTCGAGGCACCCGAACTGGTGGACCTCGTGGACCTGATGCGCCACCTGCGCGCCACAGAGGCCCGGCACCACGTCCGCGAAGAAATTCCCTTCTACACCGGCCGGCGGGTCACCGCCGCCGAGATCGCCGAGGTCCTCGCATGAGCCCGCTTGAATCACCGGAAGCACCGGCAGCGGTGACGGCCGTCAACCCCGTTACGGAATCCGGCCGGATGGCTCCGAAGGAGTACGACGCCGTCCTCCTCGCCTCATTCGGCGGCCCCGAGGGCCAGGACGACGTCATCCCGTTCCTTCGCAACGTGACCCGCGGGCGCGGCATTCCGGACGAGCGGCTTGAGGAAGTCTCGCACCACTACCGCGCCAACGGCGGCATCAGCCCGATCAACCAGCAGAACCGCGATCTCAAGGCCGGGATCGAAGCGGAACTTTCCGCCCGCGGCATTGACCTGCCCGTCTTCTGGGGCAACCGGAACTGGGACCCGTACATCCCGCAGACCCTGCAGGATGTGTACGACGCCGGCCACCGCAAGGTCCTCATGGTCACCACGAGCGCTTACTCCTGCTACTCCAGCTGCCGGCAATACCGCGAAGACATCGGCATGGCCCTGACCGAAACCGGCCTGGACGGGAAGCTGGAGGTGGACAAGGTCCGCCAGTACTTCGACCACCCGGGCTTCGTGGAGCCCTTCGTCGAGGGTACCGCCGCCGGCCTTGCCGACGTCCGCGCCCAGCTGGCCGCGGCCGGCACCCCGGATGCGCCGGTCCACATCCTGTTCGCCACGCACTCCATTCCCACGCGCGACGCCGAAGCCGCAGGACGCTCCGAGGGCGAGCCGCGCACATTTGCAGAAGGCTCGGCCTACGTGGCGCAGCACCTGGCATCCGGCGCCGAGGTCATCCGCCGGGTCGAGGAAGAATCGGGCCTGACCGCGCCATGGTCCCTCGTGTACCAGTCCCGCTCCGGTGCCCCGTCCGTGCCGTGGCTCGAACCGGACATCAACGACGCCATCGAAGAGCTCGCCGGCGAGGGGGTCAAGGGAATTGTGATCGTACCCCTTGGCTTTGTCAGCGACCACATGGAGGTTGTCTGGGATCTGGACACCGAAGCACTGGAGACCTGCCGAAACCTGGGCCTGTCCGCAACGCGCGTGCCCACGCCCGGAACCCACCGCAAATTCGTGAGCGGCATCGTGGACCTCATCTCTGAGCGCACCGCCGCGAACAATATTGCCGACCGGCCCCACCTGACCGACCTGGGCCCCTGGTACGACATCTGCCGTCCGGGCTGCTGCGCCAACTTCCGCGGCGAGAAGCCCACCATCGCAGGAGCGGACACCTCGGTGGGTACGGGCCACGACCCCTACCCTTCGGGTTCGGCTGACGCCCCGGCTGCGCAGGCGGCGGGACAGGACTCCCTGTGACAGTCCGCATCGGGACGCGTGCCAGCAAGCTGGCACTGACCCAGACCCAACAAACAGGGGACCAGCTTGCCGCTATTGGCGGCTTCCCTGTGGAACTGGTGCACATCAGGACCGACGGCGACGTCCTCACCGGCTCGCTCTCGCAGATGGGCGGCACGGGCGTGTTCGTTGCGGCCCTCCGCGACGCGCTCCTGAGGGACCAGTGCGACGTTGCCGTGCACTCGCTCAAGGACCTGCCCACCGGCGCCGCTCCCGGGCTGACCCTTGCTGCGACGCCCAAGCGCGTCGACGTCCGGGATGTGCTCTGCGCGCGCGATGGCTTCAAGCTGGCCGACCTTCCGCAGGGCGCCCGGGTGGGAACCGGTTCCCCTCGGCGCGCGGCGCAGCTCCGTGCGGCCCGTCCCGACCTGGACGTCGTGGACATCCGCGGAAACGTGGATACCCGCCTGGGCCGGGTCCCCGGCCTGCCGGGCAACGTTACGGACGCCGTGGTGGAGGGCAAATCCGGCGACCTCGACGCCGTCGTGCTGGCGGCTGCCGGCCTTGAGCGCATCGGCCGGCTGGACACCGTCAGCGAATACCTCGAAACCGATGTCATGCTTCCAGCCGCCGGCCAGGGGTCGCTTGCCATCGAATGCCGCACCGCCGACGCTCCGGGAAGGCCCGGATCCCCCGCGGGGTCCCAGGGGCCGCTGGCCCAGGCGCTGGCAGCCCTGGACGACACGGACACCAGGCTCGCAGTCACGGCCGAGCGGGCACTCCTGGCCCGGCTTGAGGCGGGCTGTGCCGCCCCGGTGGGCGCCTACGCCTTCCGCAAGGGAAGCCTGCTGTACCTGGAGGCCGCCGTCTGCGCCGTCGATGGGACAGCTTCGGTCCGCGACAAGCGGGCAACTGACGGGCTCACCGAGGTAGGCGCGACGCTTCTTGGCATCGAACTGGCCGAGGCCCTGCTGGCGGCCGGCGCAGCCGACATCGCGGACCTTGCCGCTTCCTGAACCGGCGGAGCCGGGCAGATGATGGGGCGGCGCAGTGCCCGCGTTGAGGGCCGGCACGGGCCGCGCGTGCTCGAGGGTGCCCGTGTCCTGGTCACGCGGAGCCCGGACCGGGCCGGGGCCCTGCTAGCGGCCCTGCGGGAAACCGGGGCCGAACCGCTGCTGCTGCCGCTGATCGACTTCGAACGGGCCCGGGACCTGCATTCCCTCGAAGTCGCCTTCGACGCCTTGGGCGCCGGCGCGTACACCTGGCTGGTCATCAGCAGCGTCACCACGGTGCAGGCCCTCGAGGAACTGGCCCGGGAACGGGGCGTGACGCTGAGCCGGTGGCTGCCCGGTTCCGTCCAGGTGGCCACCATCGGACCGGCCACACGGCGCGAACTGGAGCTGCGGGGAATCACTGTTGACCTGGCCCCGGCCCGCCTCCAGTCCGGCGTCGGGCTCCTGGACATCTGGCCGGAGGGCCAGGGCAGTGTGTTCCTGCCGCAGGCGGACATCGCCGACAGCAGGCTTGCCGAGGGACTCGAGTCACTTGGCGCCAGGGTTCAGGCCGTCACTGCCTACCACACGGTGGACTACCCCGCCGATCCGGCCCGCAGCTTTCCCCCCGAACCCTCCTCCGCCGTCGCGCAGGCGGGAACGGAAGTGCTCACCCCCGCCGAAGCGAAAGCCGAGCTGGACGCCGGGCGGCTCCACGCCGTCGTCGCCGCGTCACCCAGCGCCGCACGCCGCATCCATGCCGGACTGTCACCGCTGGGAGACTGCCGGTTCGTGGCGATCGGGCGGTCAACTGCGGCCGAGGCGGAATCGCTCGGGCTGCCGGTGGCCGCCGTCGCCGAGGAGCCCACAGCTTCCGGCCTGGTGTCCGCCGTCATCCAGGCCCTTGCACCAGGACAATCCACACCACCGCCCGCCCCCGAGACACCCGTGAAGGACAGAACATGAGCTTCCCGAACCATCGCCCCCGCCGCCTCCGCACCACGCCGGCCATGCGCAGGATGACGGCCGAAAACCGGCTGGCGGCGCCCGAACTGATCCTTCCGGCCTTCATCCGCGAGGGGCTCACCGAACCCAACCCCATTGCCTCCATGCCCGGCGTGGTCCAGCACACCACCGATTCGCTGAAAAGGGCTGCGGCCGAGGCCGTGGAGCTCGGCGTGGGCGGAATCATGCTCTTCGGCATCCCGGCCGAACGTGATGCCCGGGGCACCGCCTCCCTGGATCCCGACGGTGTCCTCAACAAGGCCATCCGGGATGTCCGCGCTGAAGTGGGCGATGACCTGGTGGTCATGAGCGATGTCTGCCTGGACGAATTCACCGACCACGGACACTGCGGTGTGCTGGATGCCGACGGCTACGTGGACAACGATGCAACGCTGGAAATCTACGCGGCGATGGCCGTGGCCCAGGCGGACGCGGGCGCCCACATGCTGGGCCCCTCCGGCATGATGGACGGCCAGATCGGCGTGATCCGGCAGGCGCTTGAAGACGCAGGGCACGTCAATACCGCCGTGGTGGCCTACGCCGCAAAGTTCGCGTCAGCGTTCTACGGCCCCTTCCGCGAGGCCGTGGATTCGCAGCTCAAGGGTGACCGGCGTACCTACCAGATGGACGCCGCCAACCGCCGCGAAGCCATCCTCGAAGTGGAGCTGGACCTGGCCGAAGGCGCCGACCTGGTGATGGTCAAGCCCGCCATGAGCTACCTCGACATCCTCGCCGACGTCGCCGCCATGAGCCCCGTGCCCGTGGCTGCGTACCAGATCTCGGGGGAGTACTCCATGATCGAGGCCGCCGCCGCCAACGGCTGGATCGACCGGCGCGCGGCCGTTACCGAATCCGTGCTCGGCATCAAGCGGGCCGGAGCGAACATGGTCCTGACGTACTGGGCGTCCGAGCTCGCCGGCTGGCTGAAGGAATCCTGATGAGCGAGGCGCCCCTTACAGGAGCCGGCGTACCCGTGGCTCCCGCCGCCGCGCACGGTGACAGTCCTACCGCTCCAGTCGGACCCGGGAAGGTCCTGCTCGGGCTGAACACCTTCGGCGACGTCGGGGTGTACCCCGACGGGCACCCGGTGCCGCATGCCCAAGTTCTTCGCCAGCTGCTCGAACAGGCGGAACTGGCGGACGACGTCGGCCTCCACGCCTTTGGGGTAGGGGAGCACCACCGCAAGGACTACGCCGTCTCGGCGCCCGAAGTGTTCCTGGCCGCCGCCGCAGCGCGGACCAAGCACATCCGGCTGGGGTCGGCCGTCACCGTGTTGAGCTCGGATGACCCCATCCGCGTCTTCCAGCGTTTCTCCACGGTGGATGCCATCTCCAGCGGCCGCGCGGAAGTCATGCTGGGCCGCGGGTCCTTCATCGAATCCTTTCCGCTGTTTGGCCTGGACCTCGCCGACTACGAGATCCTGTTCGAGGAAAAACTGGAGCTCTTTGACAAGGTCCGTGCGCAGAAGCCCGTCCATTGGGAAGGCCGGACCCGTCCGGCCATTAACGGGCTAAGCGTCTATCCGCCGCTGGAGCACCATCTGCTGCCAGCCTGGATCGGCGTGGGCGGAACCCCGGAGTCCGTGCTGCGCTGCGCGGAATACGGCTACCCCATTATTTTCGCGATCATCGGCGGCGAACCGCGTTCCTTCGCTCCGCTGGCCAACCTTTACCGCGAAGCCATGGCCAAGTACGGCCACCCGATGCAGCAGGTGGCCACGCATTCGCCCGGGCATGTTGCCGAGACGGACGAGGAAGCGCGCGAGGAGTTCTTCCCGCACTGGCTGGGGCTGCGGAACAGGCTCGGAGCGGAACGCGGCTGGGGCCCGGGAAGCCGGCATGAGTTCGACGCCATGTGCACCCCCGAAGGCGCACTCTACGTGGGGTCGCCGGAGACGGTGGCGCGCAAAATCGTCCTGCTCAAGCGGAACCTCGGCGTGGACCGCTTCGACCTCAAGTACAGCAGCGGCTCACTGCCCCATACCGCCATGATGCGGTCCATTGAACTGCTTGGCACGGCGGTGGCCCCCCGGGTGGCCGAGCTCCTGTCCGGGCACGCAGCCGGAAACTGAAAGAATAGGAACCATGACTTCCAGCTCTCCTCGCAATGAGGCACTCTTCGACCGTGCACGCCAGCTCATGCCGGGCGGCGTCAACTCGCCCGTCCGTGCCTTCGGTTCCGTGGGCGGGACCCCCCGGTTCATGGTGTCCGCCAAGGGCGCATACCTGACGGATGCCGACGGCGCCGAATACGTGGACCTGGTGTGCTCCTGGGGTCCGGCGCTGCTGGGCCACGCCCACCCGGCCGTGCTCGAGGCAGTCCACGCCGCCGTGGACCGCGGACTCTCGTTCGGTGCCTCCACGCCGGACGAAGCCAACCTGGCCGCGATCGTCAAGGAACGTGTGCCGGCCGCTGAGCGCGTCCGGATGGTGTCCACCGGGACTGAAGCCACCATGACCGCCATCCGCCTGGCCCGCGGCTTCACCGGCCGCGACCTGGTCATCAAGTTTGCCGGCTGCTACCACGGCCACCTCGACGGACTCCTGGCCGCGGCCGGATCCGGCGTGGCCACCCTGGCGCTGCCCGGTTCCGCGGGGGTCACAGCTGCCACCGCCGCCGAAACCCTGGTGCTGCCCTACAACGACCTCGCCGCCGTGGAGGCCGCGTTCGCCGCCCACGGCAGCAACATCGCCGCCGTCATTACGGAGGCGGCGCCGGCCAACATGGGTGTGGTGACGCCCGGCGAAGGCTTCAACGCCGGGCTGTCACGGATTACCCGCGAACACGGCGCCCTGCTCATCGTGGACGAAGTCCTCACCGGTTTCCGTACCGGCTACTCGGGCTACTGGGGCCTCACCGGCGGCGCGGCGGATGCCGCCGAGCCGTGGAGGCCGGACCTGCTGACGTTCGGCAAGGTGATTGGCGGCGGCATGCCGACGGCGGCCCTCGGCGGCCGTGCCGACATCATGGACTACCTGGCGCCGCTCGGGCCCGTCTACCAGGCGGGCACCCTGTCCGGAAACCCCGTGGCCATGGCAGCCGGCGTCGCCACCCTGACGCACGCCACCCCCGAGGTCTACTCGTTCATCGACGCCCGCTCGCTGGAGCTCTCTGCTGCGCTGTCCTCGGCGCTGGACGCAGCCGGGGTGGACCACTCCATCCAGCGGGCCGGAAACCTGTTCTCGGTGGCCTTCGGCACCTCGGCGCGGGGCGTCCACAACTATGACGACGCCCAGGGCCAGGAAGTGTTCCGCTACGCGCCGTTCTTCCACTCGATGCTGGACTCAGGCGTCTACCTGCCGCCGTCGGTCTTCGAAGCCTGGTTCCTTTCCGCGGCTCACGACGACGCCGCCATGAATAGGATCTTCGACGCCCTCCCCGCCGCAGCCAAGGCGGCTGGGGCGGCAGCGGTGCCGGCGGGATAACGGCTCATAACAAAAATCCCCGCCTCCCGGACGAATCCCCGCCAAAAGCGAAGGGGAAATGTCCGGGAGCCGGGGATTTTTTTGCTGATGCTGAGTAGCGGAAGGCTTAGAAAGCCACCGTCACGTCACCGTTGGGCCATTCCTTTTCGATGAAGGCCTTGACCTCGGGGGAGTGCAGCAGTTCGTCCAGCTTCTTGATGCGGACGTCATCCTTGGAGTCCTCGCGCCAGGCCAGGAAGTTCGCGTAGGGGTTGTTCTCCACGGACTCCACAGCGAGGGCGTCCTTGGTGCTCAGGCCGGCCTTCAGGATGAAGTTGCCGTTGATCAGCGCCAGGTCCACCGACGGGTCCTTGAGGTCGTTGATCAGGAGTTCCGGCTGGTTCTCCGAGAACTTCAGCTTCTTCGGGTTCTGCTCGTCGGTAAGGGTCAGCACGGAGGAATCATCCTTGATGTCCTTCACCAGTCCGGCCACCTGGAGGACCTTGAGCGCGCGGACCTGGTTGGAGGGGTCGTTCGTGATGGCAACCTTGGCGCCGTCCTGGACGTCCTTGATGTCCTTGATCTTCTCGGAGAAAGCAGCGTAAGGCTCGATGTGGACGCCTTCACCGTGGCCGAACTTGTAGCCCTTGGTCTTGACCTGGTCCTCAAACCACGGCAGGTGCTGGTAGTAGTTGGCGTCCAGCGAGCCGTCGTTCAGGGCAGTGTTCGGCGTCTGGTAGTCCTCGATCTCCTTGATGTCCAGCTTCAGGCCGGCCTTGGGCGCGAGGTCCTGGTTGATGAACTCCAGGATCTTCGCCTGCGGGACCGGGCTTGCGCCGACGGTCAGGGTGGCGGGCTTGGCAGGGTCAAGGGTCGTGGTTTCGGCGCTCGGGCTGGACGAACCGCCGCAGGCGGTCAGCGCCAGGGCGGTGACAATGCCGGCGGCCAGGAGGGAGAGTGATTTACGCATCGGATGCGTTCCTTTCGAATTGCATGGAGTTCGACGGCGGGCTTGCGCCCGGCGTCCGCTCCGGCACAGATACAGCGGGCGGCTACCTGCTGCGGTGAAGATTGCCGTGGCCGTTGGACAACGGCTGATGGGTGGTATGGCTTGGCGGTGGCGATTGCCTAGCGGTGGTCAAGGCTGCGGGAGATCCGTTCGCCCACCAGCTGGATGACCTGCACCAGAACGATGATCAGGACGATGGTCACGATCATGACGGTGACATCGAACCGCTGGAAGCCGTAGTTGTACGCCAGCTTCCCGAGTCCGCCACCGCCCACCAGGCCGGCCATGGCCGAGTACCCCACCAGGGTGACCACGGTGGTGGTCGTGGCGGCTACCAGGGCCGGGAGTGACTCGCGCAGCATCACCTTGTTGATGACCTGCATCTTGGTGGAACCCATGACCTGGGCCGCGTCGATCTTGCCATGGTGGACGTCCCGGAGCGAGGTTTCCACCAGGCGGGCAAAGAACGGGATGGTGCCGATGGACAGGGAAACTGATGCCGCAACGGGTCCAAGGCTCGTGCCGGTCAGCAGACGGGCCAGCGGGATGAGGGCCACCATCAGGATTGCGAACGGGATGGAGCGGGTGATGTTGACGATGACGTCACTCATGATCCGGTTGGTGACCGGCATCGGACGCAGGCCGCCCGGCGCCGTGACGTGCAGGAAGACGCCCAGGGGCAGACCTACCAGCACCGTAAAGAAGGCCGAAATTCCGACCATCTGCAGGGTTTCCACGATGGCCTCGGGCAGGGCCTTGGCAAGGACGGGGTTGCTAAAGATGTCGTTCATGAGTTCCTTCCCGTCACGTCGTTGAATTCAGCAGCGTTCGCTTCGGCAGCGTCCGATTCCGCAGAATCCAATTCAAGGGGGTCGCTGGCAGGTGTGTTGGCCGCGGCCACCTTTGCGCCTATTCCGCGCTGGTGGAGGTAGGCGAGGACGGCGTCAGCATCCGCATTCTCGGCGAGCTGGACGCGGAGGTGCCCGAACTGCTGGCCGCCCAGGGTTTCGACGCTGCCGGCCAGGACATTCAGGTCGATGTCGAAGTGCCGCGCAACGCTGGTAAGCACAGGCTCCTTGGCGTTGTCACCCGCGAACAGAATCTCCAGGACCGTTCCGCCTTGAAGGGCGCCCTTCAGGGGCTCGGACGCCGGCAGCGGCAGGAGCGCCTTGGCCAGTTTGCTCTCGAGGTTTCCGGCCACGTCCTTCAGGGCGCCGTGCTCGATGATGCGGCCCTTGGACAGGAGGGAGACGGAGTCGCAGACGCGCTTCACGACGTTCATTTCGTGGGTGATGATGAGCACGGTCAGCTGGAGGCGCCTGGTGAGGTCCTGGATCAGGTCCAGGATTTCGTCAGTGGTCGCCGGGTCCAGTGCCGAGGTGGGCTCATCGCACAGCAGCACATCGGGGTCGGCAGCCAGGGCCCGGGCAATGCCCACGCGCTGGCGCTGGCCTCCGGAGAGCTGGGAGGGGTATGCGTTTTCGAACCCCTCGAGGCCCACGAGGGACAACAGCTCCGCAACCTTGGCCCGGATCTTGTCCTTCGGCGTCTTCACGAGCTCCAGGGGGTGGGCCACATTGCCCGCGGCAGTGCGTGCGTCCATGAGGTTGGCGTGCTGGAAAACCATGCCGATACGGCGCCGCGCCGCACGGATTTCGGAGGCCCGCACGGAACTCAGTTCTGTGCCGTCAATGCTGACGGACCCGGACGTCGGACGATCCAGCAGCGTCAGGCACCGCACCAGGGTGGATTTTCCGGCGCCTGAATGGCCAATGATTCCGTGAATGGAACCCTTGGGAACGGAAAGGGTGACGCCGTCGAGGGCCACTACTTCCTTTTTCCCCTGGCGGTAGACCTTTCGAAGGTCGGTAACTGTGATCATTTATCCTCAGGAGGTCGGCCTCGGGCAGGGCATAGCACAAGCACGCTTTTGAACTTAATTATGTCAGCGGAGCCTTAGGTGAGTCACTTCCGCATAATGTTCGGCGCGAGGCACTTACCGCAGCAGGAAGTTCCGCCTAGGGCCAATTGCGGCGGTGCTCGTGCAGCCTCGTGGCGATAGGCAAAATTGCCACGAACCAACCTGCCGGAGCGTGGACCAGTCGGCAACTGTGATCCTTATCCCAGAGTGCGGGCCTCCCCCCGGGGCCCGGTGCGGGGCGGCGGCTAGAAATCGCCCCTGCTGGCGTCTTCCGGGGGGAGGACGGGCCACTCGCCTTCAATCACGGCGGCGGGCTTGGTCTTGCGCAGATAGGTCTGGAAGTCCGCGGCCTGGCGGGCCGCCCATCCGACCTGCAGTTGGTGGAGCTGGCCGGCAGCCATGCGCAGCTTGGGAAACTTGCCCGCCATGGCATCCAGCATCCGGAGCGTCGCCAAAGCGTCCGCGGCGGAGGTGTGGGCATTATCAAGGTTAACGTTGTATTCCTCGCACAGCGCGGTCAGTGTCCTCTTGCCCTTGCGGTACCGGTCCACCTGCTTGTTCATGATGTAGGGATCCAGCACGGGAAAGCGCTCCAGCTGCGGTATCCCGTAGCGGGCTGACTCGGCAGCCAGCACCGTGAAGTCATAGCTCGCGTTGAATGCAATGACCGGGACGCCGTCGTCGAACAACCCCTGCAGCACGGAGGCCAGTTCCCGGGTCACTTCTGCGGCCGGACGGCCCTCTTGACGGGCTTTTTCGGTGGTGACGCCGTGGACTTCGCTGGCTTCGGCGGGGATCTCGATTCCAGGATCCGCGAGCCACTCGTGCTCCTTGATGACAGTTCCATCGGCATCCACCACCGTGACCGACGCCGTAACGATCCGGGCGGCGCGCGAGTTGCGGCCGGTGGTCTCCAAGTCGAACGCAGCACGTGGCCGCGTGTCCCACGTGCCGGAAGCGGTGACGGTGCTGCCGACGATGCTGCCGACGGTGCTGGTGGTGCTGGTGTTCCTGCTGCTCATGATTCAAAACTACCTGCTGCCACCGACAGTTTTGTGCCAGGCCGTGGCGTGTTTGTGCCAGGCCGTGGCGTGCCGCCGCACGGGAACCGCTACGCTGGGTTCATGCGCACGGAGTATGTCGAGGCGGTGCTGTCCGTAGTCCAACTCGTCCCTCCGGGATCAGCAGTGGCCTACGGCGATATTGCTGAGCTCCTCGGTTCCGGCGGTGCGAGGCAGGTGGGGTCCGTGATGAGCCACCACGGCAGTTCAGTTCCCTGGTGGCGCGTGTTGAGGGCCACCGGGGAAGCACCCCAGGGGCTGGCAAGCGAAGCCCTGACTTTCTACCTCCAGGAAGACACTCCGCTCCTTGGCCGCTACCTGGACTTCCTCCGGACCGGCGAAGGACGGTGGCGCGTTGACCTGGCCGAGGCGCGCTGGGCCCCGGTAGACGGTGACTTTGACCTCATTGACCTGATTGCCGAGCGGCTGGAGCGGCGGCTCCATAAAATGTCCGCCCCCAATGATGAAATGACTGTGTGACACTTACCAGCGATTCCCCGGAGGTTCAGTCCGGGCAGCTAACGGTTGCCAGGCCTGCCGGAACGGCCGCCGGCCTGAGACTCCTCCCTCCACGCCAGGTCCACAGCATCGTTCCGGTGCTGACACCGGACCAGCAGGCGGCCGTGGACGTTCCGCACGGCTCCGGCCCGGTGCTGGTTCCGGGTGCTCCGGGAACAGGAAAGTCCACCGTGCTCATCGAAGCGGCAGTGCGCCGGGCAGAGCGCGACGGCCTTGATCCGGAAAGAATGCTCGTGCTGGCTCCGAGCCGCCTCGCTGCCGACACCCTGCGGGACCGCTTCACGGCCCGGCTTAACCGGAGCCTCAGCACTACGCCGGCACGCACCTGGGCATCGTACGCTTTTGACTTGATCCGGCGCGCCAAGGCGGAAGGCATCCTCCCGTTGCCGCGGCCGCCGCGGCTTCTGTCCGGACCCGAGCAGGACCTCATCATCAAGGAACTGCTCGAGGGCCATGCCCTGCCTGGTCTTGAGCTGCCGTGGCCGGAAGACCTCGGTGCCGCCCTGGAGACCCGTGGTTTCCGCCAGGAGGTACGCCAGCTCTTTGACCGGATCATCGAATCCGGCCGGACGCCCGCCGATTTGGTGGCTTTGGCCCGGCAGTGCAACCGTCCGGACTGGATCGCTGCCGCCGCGCTGTACGCCGAATACCGCGACGTACTGGACCTTCGGATGCCGGAGGCATTCGACCCCGCGGGAATCATCACTGCGGCCCGCCAAATCTTCCAGGATGCCCCCGAATTCCTGGCCGCCGAACGGGAACGCCTTCAGCTGATCCTGGTGGACGACATCCAGGAAGCCAACCCGGCCGTGTTCGAACTGTTGGCGGATATCGCGTCAGGCAAGGATGTCTATGTGGCATCCTCGCCGGACACCGTCGTCCAGGGGTTCCGCGGTGCCCGGCCCGACCTCACGGCCGAGTTGCCGCACCTGCTGGCTCCTGCAGATGCGAGCGGACGCGCCCCCCGGGACGCTGCCGTCCCGGTTGCGGTCCTGGAGCGCCCGCTCTGGTACACCCACCGCCACACGCCTGCAGTCGCCAAGGCCTGGCTTTCGGTGGCGGGACGGATCTCCCAGCGGGCAGGCAGCCAGTCCGCGCGCAGGCTGGAGGGCGTCGGGCCGGAGGCCAACGGCCCCGACGCGGGCGCGGTTCCGGCAGGCGGCGGTGTTGAGGGCCACGTCCTTCCGTCGCCGGTCCAGGAACTGCGTTATGTGGCGCAGCGGATTTTGGATGCACACCTGAACCACGGTCGCGAGCTGGGCGACATCGCGGTGATCGTGCGGAACGGCGGGCAACTGAACCAGCTGCAGCGCCACCTGGCCGGCCACGGCATTCCCGTCCGGGTTCCTGTGGCGGAATCCGCCGTCCGGGACGAAGTGGCAGTCAGGCCCCTTCTTGATGCCTATGCCGTGGCGCTGGATCCCGCCGCGCTGACCCCTGAAGCGGCAGTGGCACTGCTGACCTCCCGGATCGGCGGAGCAACCTCCATTGAGCTGCGCCGGCTGCGCCAGACATTGCGCCGCGAGGAGATCCTCGGCGGCGGCGGACGCACCAGCGATGCGTTGCTGGTCGAGTCGCTGCTGGAGCCGGGCGCCCTGGCCACCACCGGTATCGAAGGCCGTTCTGCCAGGCGTGTGGCGCGCATGATCGAGGCCGGGCGGGCGGCGGCGCGGGCACCGGGAGGAAACGCGGAGACAGTGCTGTGGGCGCTGTGGAACTCAACAGGTCTTGCCGCACGCTGGACTGACGCCGCATTGGCCGGTGGCGCGGCGGGGGCCAGGGCAGACCGGGACCTGGACGCCATGATGGCCCTCTTCCATACCGCCGAGCGCTATGTGGACCAGTTGCCGGGCTCGGGCCCGGACCAGTTCCTTGAGTACCTGCTCAGCCAGGAACTGCCCATGGACACCCTGGCGGCCCGCGCGCAGCTGGAAGATGCAGTGGAACTTATGACGCCGGCAAGTGCCGCCGGACGTGAATGGCCCGTCGTCATCATCGCTGGCCTCCAGGAAGGAGTGTGGCCCAACACCAGGCTCCGGGGGGAGCTCCTGGGCAGCACGCTCTTCGCCGATGCCGTGGAGCACGGGGTGGAGCACGCCCTGCAACTCGGGCCGATCAGCAGGTTGCGGGAAATCCGGTACGACGAACTCCGCAGTTTCTCCACGGCGGTTTCCCGGGCCCGTGAGGTGTTGATCTGCACCGCCGTTTCATCGGAGGACGAACAGCCGTCCTCTTTCCTCGACTATGTCGCGCCGCTTCATCCCGGGCAGGACCGGCGTACGTTCACCCCTGTGGAACGGCCCATGACCCTCCGTGCCCTCGTGGCCGAGCTTCGGCAGCATGCGCAACTGGACGGGGGGTCCGCCGCTGAATCCGTCGAAGCGGCAAGGGTCCTAGCCGGCCTGGCCGCAGCCGAACCGCCCGTCCCCGGTGCCCATCCCGATTCCTGGTGGGGGCTCGCGCCGCTCTCTTCCGGAGAACGGATCGTTCCGCCCGGAGGAACAGTGTTCGTCTCGCCGTCCAAGGTGGAATCCGTCCAGAAATCGCCGCTGGACTGGTTCATCCAGGCTGCCGGCGGTGAAGCAGCCACCGACTTCGCCAGGAGCCTGGGAACGCTGGTCCACGCCATCGCGCAGGATCTCCCGGACGCTTCCGGCGCGGAATACCTTGCGGAACTGGTCCGGCGGTGGCCGGCCCTCGGCATGAAGGACAACTGGGAAGGCAAACTGGATTTCCAGCGCGCCGAAAGCATGGTCCGGAAGCTCGCACAGTACATCCTGGTCATGCGCAGCGAAGGCCGGAGCCTTGTCGGCGTAGAGCGGGACTTCGAAGTGAAACTGCCTGACATCGTGGACATCCCGCAGCCGGAAACCTTGGTACCGGCGGCAACTGATGCTGAGCCCGAGGTCAGGTCCGCGGTACTCCGCGGACAGGTGGACCGGCTGGAGATCGATTCCGAAGGACGCCTGGTGATCGTGGACCTCAAAACCGGCAAACGCCAGCCGTCCAAGGCAGACCTGGCCCGCCACCCCCAGCTGGGTGCCTACCAGGCCGCGGTACTGGCCGGAGGGTTTACGGAACCCGGCACAGCGGATGGCGACATCCGGCCGGGCGTTGTTCAGCCCGGCGGTGCCGTGCTGGCCCAGCTTGGCACGAGCAACAAGAGCCCCGGCATCCAGGTCCAGGAGCCGCTGGAGGGCTCCGATAACAACTGGGCGCTCGACATGGTGAATGACGCCGCCCGGCTCATGTCCGGCAGTGCTTTCGAGGCGCGCCACGATCCGGCAAAATCGGGTCACGGCGGCCATGGCTGCCGGCTGCCGGAGGTTTGTCCCCTTTGTCCGCGCGGAAAGCAGGTTACTGAATGACCACGCCCCCCGACGTCCCGGCCCCGCGGTTTTCCCCGGAAGAGCTGACTGCCATGCTGGGCGAACGCAACAACCCCACCGCAGAGCAGTCCGCCATTATTTCCTCGCCGCTCACTCCGCGGCTGGTCATTGCCGGTGCCGGATCCGGCAAGACCGCCACTATGGCGGACCGTGTGGTGTGGCTCGTTGCCAACGGCTGGGTCCGGCCGGAAGAAGTCCTGGGCGTTACGTTCACGCGCAAAGCAGCCGGTGAACTGGCCAGCCGGATCCGGTCCAAGTTGTCGGCGCTTCAACGGATCGCGGCGGAGGACTCCGAACACAGGATTTTCCCCGCAGGCCTGCTCAGCGAGGATGCCCTGGAACCCAAGGTTTCCACGTATCACTCCTACGCCAGCGGCATTGTGTCCGACTACGGGCTCCGGCTCGGCGTCGAACGTGATGTTGTCCTGTTAGGCGGAGCGCAGGCCTGGCAGCTGGCGAGCGAAGTTGTTGAGGCCTTCGACGGCGAATACGAACACTTCCGTGCTGCCAAATCGACTCTGGTGAAGGCCGTCATCCAGCTCGCGGGCGAATGTGCTGAACACCTCCGTGATCCGGCCGAGGTGCAGGAATGGCTAATGGAGCGGGTGGCGGAATTTCAAGCCCTGCCCTACGTGGCCGGAGCCAAAAAGAACCCGACGCAGGCTGCCGGCGAACTCGGGGCCATGCTGCGCACCAGGGCCAGCGTTGCCGAAATGGTGGGCAGGTATGCGGACGCGAAGCGGGTCCGCGGCGCGCTGGACTTCGGCGACCTGGTGGCGCTTGCCGCGCGGGTAGCCAGCGAGATTCCGCTGGCCGCCGAGGTGGAACGCCAGCGCTTCAAAGTGGTGCTGCTCGACGAATTCCAGGACACCTCGCACGCCCAGTTGGTGCTCTTTTCCAGGCTCTTCGGCGGCGGCCATGCCGTGACGGCGGTGGGCGACCCCAACCAGTCGATCTATGGGTTCCGCGGGGCTTCCGCCGGCCAGCTCTTCCATTTCGTCCGGGAATTTCCGGTCCAGGTCGGCGGCTCGTTTGCGGTCGCGCCAACCTCTTACCTGACAACCGCGTGGCGCAACGGGCGCAACATCCTTTCCGCGGCAAACGTCATTTCGGCGCCCCTCAGCGCCGCCGCGATGCACGCCGGTCCGGCGGGGGAGCGGGAGTCCGCGGATTCCGTGGAGGTCCCGCCGCTGCGGCCGAGTCCGGCTGCAGCCGACGGGAAGGTCGTCATCGGGCGCTTTGCAACGGACGAAGACGAGGCCAGGGCCATCGCGGCGGATGTCCTGCGGTACCGCGTCACGGACTTCGAGGAACCCGCCGGCGCCGACCGCGTACCTCCTGCCATGGCGGTCCTATGCCGCCGCCGTGCACAGATGGAATGCATCCGGCGTGAGTTTGAGCTGCGCGGGATCCCCTACGAAATCGTGGGCCTCGGAGGACTCCTGGATACCCCGGAGATCGTGGACCTGGTCGCCACGCTGCGGGTACTCGCGGATCCGGGACGTTCGGATTCCCTCATGCGGCTCCTCGCCGGAGCACGATGGCGCATAGGCCCGGCCGACCTCATGGCGTTCCGGGACTGGTCATCTTTCCTGGCCCGCCGCCGAGGGCACCCGGGCAAGGAAGGGGATGAGGCTGACGATCCGGACGCTGCGGTCATCGAGAGCGACATCACCGATTCCGCCAGCCTGGTGGAAGCCCTGGACTGGCTGCCCCGGGAGGGATGGACCTCGGCCCACGGCCGGACGCTGAGCCGCGACGCCCTGGACCGGCTGGATGCCCTCTCGGCTGAACTCCGGCAGCTCAGGGGGTTTATGGGCGATGACCTCACCACTCTGCTGGGCGAAGTGGAACGGGCCATGCTACTGGATATCGAAGTGGCGGCCCGTCCCGGCATCAGCATCCACCAGGCGCGGCGAAACCTGGACGCATTCCACGATGCCGCGGCCGGATTCCTCCACACCTCGCACCGGGTTGACGTCCTGGCGTTCCTGGCCTGGCTGGAAGCCGCGGCAACGGAGGAGGGCGGGCTGGACGTCGCTGCCCCGGACGTCAATCATGAAGCGGTGCAGCTGCTGACAGTGCATGCTTCAAAAGGCCTGGAGTGGGATGTTGTCTTCGTCCCCGGCCTGAACGCGGGAGCGTTTCCCAGCAGCCGGGATTCGCGCTGGAGCAGCGGAAGCGCTGCCCTGCCCTGGCCCTTGCGGGGAGACCGTGCCGACCTGCCCCAGTGGGACACGGACCAGCCGGATCAAAAAGGCTGGCTGGACGCCGAAAAAGACTTCAAAGCCGACGTCCAGGCGCACGGCGAAGCCGAAGAGCGCAGGCTGGCCTATGTGGCGTACACCCGGGCCAAATTCGTGCTGTGGGTTTCGAGTGCGGCCTGGGTCGGTTCCCGGGCCGGAATGGCGGAGATGTCTCCGTTCCTCTCGGAGCTGGCACCTCTTGCAGGTGTCGGGGCAGGCGACGGTGAAGCCGCCGCAGCGGAGGAGCAGGCCCGGGGGCCGGCGGAAGCGGCCGCCGGACGCGCCGCCGTCGTGCATCCCGCATCGGTGGAGGAGCCGGCGCTGCCTGCCGAAAGTCCGTTGACACAGGACCTCGAAGTGGCCCTGTGGCCGTATGATCCGCTGGAAGGGCCTGCCGATCCGCGGACAGGTGTCAGGCTCAGGCTGGTTCCGGGGCGCCGTGCAGCGATGGAAACGGCAGCACGACGGGTCCGCGAGGCCATGTCCACGGACCCGGCAAGTGATGCCCCGGCAGATCCAGCTGCGGGCGAGGGGCCCCGGCAGCTCCGGGGCGTCGCCGCCAACTGGGCGCAGGAAGCTGAGCTGTTGCTGGAGCGCCGATTCCGCAGGGCCGCGGTACAGGACGTCCACCTGCCCGGCCACATTTCCGCTTCGACGTTCGTGGATCTGGGCGACGACCCCGAATCGGTGCTGGCGCGGCTGCGGCGGCCGGTTCCCCGGGAACCAGGCATGTCCGCCCGCAAAGGCACGGCCTTCCATGCCTGGGTGGAAGAATACTTCGGCAAAGCAGGCATGCTGGAGCTGGATGAGGCACCCGGTTCGGACAACCACATTGACGAGGCGTACGGGCTGGACTCCATGGTGGAGACCTTCAGGAATTCGGAATGGGCGCACCGGGCGCCTGCCCACGTGGAGGTTCCGGTGGAAACGCGCATCGGTGACGTTGTGGTGCGCGGCCGGATCGATGCCGTGTTCAGGGACACCGACGGCGGCTGGGACCTCGTGGACTGGAAGACAGGCCGCCGCCCCGCCGCGGGACAGCTGAAGGTGAAGGCCGTCCAGCTGGCCGTCTACCGTCTTGCCTGGGCACGGCTCAAGGGCGTTCCGCTGGACAGTGTCCGGGCAGCCTTCTACTACGTGGGCGAAAACCAGGTGGTCCGCCCCCATGATCTTGGTACGGCGGAACAGCTCGAAGACATCGTGACAGCCGCCCTCGGCGGAACCACCGCCCTGGCAAAAGCAACAGCTTCCGCTAGTGGGACTTCGCGTCCACAATCTTGAGGGCTGCGGTGGACGTGTCATCGGCTGCAGGCGGGGCCGGGGGAAAGGTTTCCCCTGCTCCGCCGGCCGCCTGGCCCGCTTCGCTGACGTTTGCTGCCGGAGCGGAGGCATCAGATCCGGCGGCCTTTTCGGCGGCCTGATCAGCCGGCTGTTCAACCGGGATGGGCGTCACGTGCACCGAGGGCATGGCGGCCGCACTGGACGGCTCGTCCAGCGGCACGGGTTCAACGTGGACGGCCGGGACGGACTGCGGCAAAGGTTCCACGCTGATAGGCTGTCCGCCGTGCTCAGTGATGTCCTCGGCCAGCGATGCCAGCATTTCTTCGGCTTCGCCGATCATGGACTGGTCTCCGGCAGCCAGCCCCTTGACCAGGTACTGGGCCAGCGCGAACTCGGCTGAGAGCGCGGCGCGGCGCAGCAGGTGGGCGTCGGGTGCATCCCTGCGGCTCGACGTGTAGTGACGCAACACGGCGTCCACGAAGCCCTGTTCATTGGAAGCGACCAGCCAGGCCATGTCGTCGGCGGGATCGCCAATGCGCAAGTCGGTCCACCCGGTCACAGCCGTCACGCGCTGGCCGTCAACCAGGATGTTGTCCTCGTGCAGGTCGCCATGGACCACGCAGGGATTGAAGCGCCACAGGGACACGTCCTCCAGAGCATGTTCCCAGCGGCGCAGCAGCACGGGAGGGATCTTCCCCGTGGTCGCGGCCTGGTCGAGTTCATTGAGCCTGCGCTGCCTGAACTCGTTGGGTGTGTAGCTGGGGAGGTCGGCGTTGCTGACCAAAGTCCGCGGCAGGTCATGGATCGCAGCCAGCGCCGCGCCCACCTCCCGAGCGAGGCCTTCCGGTCCTGCAGTCAGCTCTTCGACGCTGCGGGTGGTGCCCGCCAGATGCGAGTACACAAAGGTGCTGAGTGCTCCCTGCCGCACGGTGCCGGCCACCGTGGGCATCAGAAAGGGCAGTTCGGCCCTGATTCCCGGGGCAAACGCGCGGAGGACCATGAACTCCGTTTCCAGCCGGGCGCTGGCCTCCGCGTGGCGCGGCGAACGTACCCGCCACTGCTTCCCCTCGGAGTCCAGGAGAAGGGCCGAATCGAAGTCCGCCGGATCGTCGGGGGCGGAACTCACGGCGGTGGGCGTCAGTCCGGGGACTGCCGCGGTTGCTACAGCTGCCAGTTCGATCGGTTTTCTTCTCACCCATCCACGGTAGATTGACTGGCGCCCAACATGGCGATGTACTACGGCGAGTCTCCAGATCGTGACGATTTCCCTTGCCGAAGCAGCACCGGGATCGCTTCCCCGCGCGGCTGTAGCGGCCGGAGCAAATGTCAATTGTCAGCCGGAGTCAGTACGGTGGGTACATGAGTCTTGCGGAGTCCCCGGCATCCAAAAACCAGTTAACAGAAAATGCGTCCCGGGGCGGTACGCCGCCGTTGACGCGGCTTCCGGCGAACCACCTCATGGATACAGTCCTCCCGGTCCGTCCTGCCCTCATTGACAGGGGATCGGGCGCCAGGATGAAACCGGGCATGGTTGACTCCGTGGTCAGCTCAGGACGGGCGCTGGCCATGGTCCTCTCGCACCGCCAGGCTTTGGTCCGCGGCGACAGCCTCCTGTTGACGGACGCCGCCGTGCTCGCGCAGAGCCTGGCCGAGGCCGGATCGCCGCCGTCGATGACCATCTACCTCGGTTCCACCCTCGCCGGTTCGCACCTGGACGAAGGTACGGAAATCGTCCTTTTTGTCCTGCCGGAGCCGTTTGAGGTCAGGGCGGAACAGTTTGAACGCGGGATCGCCGGGATACCGCCGGACGCCGTGTGGACGGGGTTCCGGGAAGTGGCTGCCCGCCTGGATCCCACCGACACCGCACTGTTCATCGAAGCGAGTGCCATCGCCAACTGGCATGCAACGCACGTTCACTGCCCGCGGTGCGGCGCGGCGACGCTCGTGGAAGCCGGGGGGTGGGTCCGGCGGTGTCCTGCCGACAATTCCGAACACTACCCGCGCACGGATCCTGCCATCATTGTGACGGTGGTCGGCCCGGATGACCGGCTCCTGCTGGGCGGCGGCGGACCCCTCGATGCGAAGAACTATTCCACCCTGGCCGGATTCGTGGAGCCGGGCGAGTCCCTCGAGCAGGCGGTGGTCCGTGAAATCCAGGAGGAAGTGGGTGTCCGGATCACGGCCGCACAGTACCTTGGTTCGCAGTCCTGGCCCTTTCCCGCCTCCCTGATGCTGGGGTTCACGGCCAGGACGCCGGACACCGAGGCAACGCCCGACGGCGTGGAGGTCACCCGGGCGCGCTGGTTCAGCCGCGCTGAACTCCAGGCCGCTGTGCTGAGCGGGGAGATCGTCATTTCCAGCCGGCTGTCCATTGCCCGTTCCCTGATTGAGCACTGGTACGGCGGCGTTATCCAGGACCGCCCCGCGGACGAATGACTCCACTGCACAAAGCCCCGCCGACTGACACCACCGATCCACCGAGCACCAAGTGACATGAGCAACAAGTGACAACTGACAATTTTGAACGAACCGGCGACGTCGCGTCCCCCGAGGCCGCCCCGCTGGACAGCCGGTCCCTGGAAGACCGCATTCTCGGCGGATTGGACGACGAACAGCGCGAGGTAGCGAGCACGCTGAACGGACCCCTGTGCGTGCTCGCGGGCGCAGGCACCGGCAAGACCCGTGCCATCACCCACCGGATTGCCTATGGCGTGCACTCGGGCGTCTACAGCCCGCAGCGGCTGTTGGCCGTGACCTTCACCGCGCGGGCGGCCGCGGAAATGCGGAGCAGGCTCCGCGACCTGGGGGTCGGCAACGTCCAGGCGAGGACGTTCCACGCCGCCGCGCTGAGGCAGCTGCAATTTTTCTGGCCGCAGGCCGTTGGCGGCGCGCTGCCGAATCTCCTCGACCACAAGGCGCAGATGATCGCCGAAGCTGCCCGCCGCCTGCGGCTCAGCACGGACCGCGCCTCCATCCGGGATCTCGCCTCGGAGATCGAGTGGGCCAAGGTGTCCATGCTGACGCCGGCGAACTACCTGGAGAATGCGCAGGACCGCGGCAACCCCGGCGGGTTCGACCTGACAGCCGTGGCGCGGGTGTTCCAGTCGTACGAGGACGTCAAGACGGACCGCAATGTCATCGACTTTGAGGACGTACTGCTGATCACTGTCGGGATCCTGCAGGAGGACCCGAAGGTGGCAGCCACTGTCCGCGAGCAGTACCGCCACTTCGTGGTGGATGAATACCAGGACGTCTCGCCGTTGCAGCAACGGCTCCTGGAACTCTGGCTGGGAGGACGTGACGAGCTGTGCGTCGTGGGTGATGCCAGCCAGACCATCTACTCGTTTACCGGCGCCTCACCCAAACACCTGCTCGGTTTCAAGGCCATGTACCCCGGCGCCAATGTGGTCAAGCTGATCCGGGACTACCGCTCCACGCCCCAGGTGGTCAAGCTAGCCAATGACCTGCTCGCGGGGCGGCGCAGCGGCGGCCCGGTGGCGGATGCCGCCTGGGCGGCGCCGCTCAAACTGGTCGCACAACGGCAGCCCGGACCGCCCCCGCAGTTCACCGAGTGCGCGGACGACGAAGCCGAGGCCGCCACCGTTGCGATCAAGATCCGCGAACTGCTCGACGCCGGCACGCCGGCAAGCGAGATCGCCGTACTGTTCCGCACCAACGGGCAGTCCGAGGCCTATGAACAGGCTTTGGCTTCCGCCGGAATCGGCTATCAGCTGCGCGGCGGAGAGCGGTTCTTCGCCCGCAAGGAAGTCCGGGACGCCATCCTGCAGCTCAGGGCTGCCACCCGGGCGGCTGCGGAGACCGCGGAGCCCGAGCCCCTGGGCCAGCTGGTCCGGGACATCGTGGCATCCCTGGGCTACACGGAGTCCGCCCCGCACAACGGCGGAGCCCTGCGGGAACGCTGGGAATCGCTGGCCGCGCTGGTTGCACTGGCGGATGAGCTGGTGGTGAGCCGCGGCCCGCAATTCAGCCTCTCGGATTTTGTCAACGAACTGCAGGAACGTTCCCTTGCCCAGCATGCCCCCACCGTGCAAGGGGTGACTCTGGCGTCACTGCACGCCGCCAAGGGGCTCGAATGGGATGCCGTCTTCCTCGTGGGGCTCTGCGAAGGACTCATGCCGATTTCATTCGCCGACTCCCCGGAGGATGTGGACGAAGAGCGCCGGCTGCTCTATGTGGGCATCACCCGGGCGCGCGAGCATCTGTCGCTGTCCTGGTCGTTGGCCCGGACCCCCGGCGGTAGGGCCAACCGGAAACCGTCCCGCTTCCTGGACGGCCTTCGGCCGGACTCAGTGGCCAGTTCGACGGCGCGCGGCAAGGGCCCCGCCCCGCGGCGGAAGGCGGCAGCACCTGCCATGTGCCGGGTCTGCGGGAGCATGCTGTCCACCGGCGCGGAACGCAAAGTGGGCCGCTGCAGCCAGTGCCCGCCCAGCTATGAGGAACAGACCTTCGACGCGCTGCGCCAGTGGCGGAAGGACGTGGCCCTTGCCGCCGACGTTCCGGCGTTCGTGGTCTTTACCGATGCGACGCTGACGGCGATTGCGGAGGCGCGGCCGGCGTCCCTCGAAGAATTGTCCCAGCTGGCGGGAATCGGTCCCTCGAAGCTGGAGAAGTATGGCGAAGCCGTGCTGGGAGTCCTAACAGAAAGCGGCAGCGCCTGATGGCCGGGCGCGCGCAGCCTGGAGCGGTTCCCTTGACCACATCCGACGGCGCCCCGGTGGTGGTCCGCCGCTCCGCCCGCCGTCGCCGGACCGTGGCCGCGTTCTGGGAGAACGGCACGGCCGTGGTGGCCATCCCGGCGCATTTCAGCAAGGCACAGGAAAGCGAATGGGTCCACCGGATGCTGGAGAAACTCCGGCTGCAGGGAGTCCGGCGGTCGCGCGGGGCAGGACAACGCAGGCCGGCCACGGACGCGGCTCTGGCCGCGCACGCAACCGAACTGTCGGCCAAGTACCTGGGAGGCCGTTCCGTGCCGACGTCCGTGCGCTGGGTCAGCAACCAGAACTCCCGCTGGGGTTCGGCCACACCCGCGGACGGAACCATCCGGCTTTCGGACAAGCTGCGGCCCATGCCGCAATGGGTGATCGACTACGTGCTGCTGCACGAACTGGCGCATCTGCTCGTCGCCGGACACAACGCCGCCTTTTGGCGCCTCCTGGAGGCCTACCCCGAAACCCAGCGGGCGAAGGCGTTCCTTGAGGGCGTAGCGTTCGCCACGTCCCGTGGAATGGCACCGGACGTTGACGGAGAAAGCACAGGCACTGACGGAACCAGCGTTCCGTCAGTGCCCGGAGCCAACTGACCGCACAGCCGGCAGGTCAGGCCTGGGGCGTGCCGCCGTCGTCCTTGCCGGAACCGCCCTTGTCCGTGCCGGGGCCGTCGTTGTTATCGTCGGAAACGGCATCGTCCGCGCCCGGTTCGTCGAATCCGCCGTTCAGCAGTTTCTGCAGGGCGTCGTCCACCTCCGTGTCGCTCGCTTCGGCGAGCTTGCGCCGTGCACTGAACCCCTGGGGGTCGTCCAGGTCCTCGCCGGTGGGCAGGAGGTCCGGGTGCTGCCAGATGGCGTCCCGGCCTTCGGTGCCGCGTTCTTCCTTGAGGGAAGCCCAGAGGGCTGCGGCCTCGCGGAGGCGGCGGGGACGCAGCTCCAGTCCCACCAGGGATGAGAAGGCGTGCTCTGCGGGGCCGCCGGTGGCACGGCGCCGCCGGACTGTCTCACGCAGTGCCGATGCCGAGGGCAGGAACTTCTCCGTGGCCGCTGCGGTCAGTTCGTCCACCCAGCCTTCAACCAGCGCCAGCGCCGTTTCGAGTTTCTCCAGTGCCTGTTCCTGGGCGGGGGTCCGCTGGGGCATGAACACGCCCTGGGACAATGCCTCCTGGATGCCTTCGGGGTTGCCGGGGTCGATCTCCCGGGCCAGTTCCTCGATCTTGGACGTGTCAATGTGGATGCCGCGGGCGTAGGCCTCGATGGCCCCCAGGAGGTGGCCACGGAGCCAGGGCACCTGGACGAAGAGCCGGGCGTGCGCGGCTTCCCGCACGGCAAGGAAAAGCCGGATGTCGTTTTCAGGCAGGCTCAGGCCTTCGCCGAATTTGGCCACGTTGGCCGGGAGGAGGGCCATTTCAAGATCTGCCAGCGGTACACCGATGTCCGTTGAACTCACTACTTCCGCAGACAGGGCACCGATGGCCTGGCCGAGCTGCATGCCGAAGATGGCACCGCCCATGTTCTGCAGCATGGATGAAGCGCCGCCCATCATGGACTTCATTTCTTCGGGCATCTGCTCCGTCATGGCGGCGGACAGCGCGTTGGCGATGCTGTTCGCCACCGGTTCGGTGAGCCGCTTCCACGTGCCAAGGGTTTCCTCGACCCATTCGGCCCGGGACCACGCCCGGCCGATCAGGCCTGTGGCGGGGAGGTCCGTGACCTGGTCAAGCCAGAGCTCGGCCAGGCGGAGTGCCTCATCGACCTCACGCGACTGTTGCGCCGTGACAGATGGGTCGGAGCCGCTCGCTGCCACCCGCCGCGCATTGTCGTGGGCAAGCTGCCAGTTGACGGGCCCCTCGGAGGGCGCGCTCATCATGGCCTGCACCTGCGAGAACATCTGGGCAAGCAGGTTCGGATCGTCGGGAAGGCCTGCAGCCTTGGCCAGTTCAGCGGGGTCTATGTCACCCATGCCCTTGCCACCCATGAGGTTCTGCAGCATTTCCGCAAGCGGATCCTTGGGGGTGTCGTCGTCGCCATTGGACGGATTGAGTGGGTTGGAGGTCATGATCCCGCCGATCGTCGGTGTGACTGTTGATCACCTTCACGGTACCCCGGTGCGTTGGCGGCTGTCTGCCGAATCCGGCCCCGTTCGCTGTCGGCAAAGAGCGGCACCGCCTGCTCACCGCGTAGTGTTAGTCATCGGAATATTTGCAGGCTGCCGTTAGCGCGATCCGGTTCAGCCACAGTGCCGCGTCCGCGGGCGCAGGTACGGAGAGGTCCTTCATTGACAATCACTCAGGGTGGGCAGGTTCCGGGGGATCCCGCGGAACCGGGAAGCGGCGGCGGGACCACACGCGGCAGGCTTTCGCGCAGGACGAAGCCGCGCCGGGCCGCAACAGGCGACAACCGCTACGCCGCCATGATGACCTCAGGGCTGGTGGCACTGGCGCTGGGCATCACCGCCGGGAGCCTTCCCGTGCCCTATGTCGTGGAATCGCCGGGACCCACCTTTAACACCCTCGCCAATGACAACGGCAAGCCGGTCATCAGCGTGACCGGCCGAGAGACCTTTCCGGCGAAAGGCCACCTGGACCTCACCACTGTTTATGTCGACGGCGGACCTAACGGCCCGGTCAGCGTCTTCGAGGCCTTCTCGGCCTGGCTGGACAAGTCCAAGGCCGTTTATCCGGAAGAGCTCATCTTTCCCACCGGGGTCACGAAGGAAGAGTCCCAGCAGGAGAGTGCCGTCGCCATGACCACCTCGCAGGAGAACGCCACGGCTTCCGCGCTGAAGGAACTCGATATTCCCTTTGAGCAGAAACTGCGGGTGGCGGACCTTGCGGAGCGGTCGGCGTCGGCCGGCAAGCTGCAGGCAGGCGATGTATTCAACACTGTGAACGGCAAGCCCGTGACGTCGCTCAGCGTAGTGCAGGAGGAACTTGCCGCCGGGCAGGGAAAGCCGGCAACCGTCGTCGTCGACCGGAACGGCACGCCGGTGACCGAAACCATCACCCCCACCGAGAACGCGGCAGGCAAGTTCATCCTCGGGGTGTTGCTGCAGTACGAATTCAAGTTCCCGTTCGACGTCAAGATTTCCCTCGACAAGGTGGGTGGCCCCAGCGCGGGCATGATGTTTGCCCTGGGCATCATCGACACCGTCACTCCGGGGGACCTGACCGGAGGCAAACACATCGCAGGGACCGGCACCATCACGCCAGACGGCGTCGTGGGATCCATCGGCGGGATCGGTCAGAAGATGTATGGGGCCAGGGCAGACGGCGCGGAGGTGTTCCTGGCGCCGGCGGCCAACTGCCCCGAAGTGGTGGGACACATTCCGGACGGGTTGCAGGTGGTCAAAGTCGAGAACCTGGCTGAGGCGCGGGAAGCCGTCAACGTGATTGGTTCAGGCGGGGACACATCCGGGCTTCCCGCGTGCACCAGCAACTAGACTAATTGCAGGAACTAAGCACTAGCGCCGCTCGTGGCACTAGTGACTGCTGCTGAGCCTCCTGCCGGGGGCGGGCAGCAGTTCCGGCAGTACATGATCACGCGCACCTTGATTTTTTGACAAGACCAGTAACTGACAACCAGCTATGAGGTACCCAGTTTGTCCCGTCCCGCCAGCTCCACTCCGCCCGGAAGACCCCAGCCAAGGCGAGGTGCCTTGACGCCGACGTTGATCGTCGTCGCACTGGTTGTGGTCGGATTCATCTTCTTCGCCAATGTTTGGACAGATGTCCTCTGGTACCAGCAGCTTGGGTTCTTTGAAGTGTTCCTCACGGAGAACCTGGCCCGGATTATCATCTTCCTGGCCGGTTTCGCGCTGATGTTCCTCGCCATGTTCTATGCCATCCGCATCGCTTACCACGCGCGTCCCGTGTACGCTCCGGACTCGGAGATCAGGGATAACCTGAACCGCTACCAGGCCCAGCTGGAACCCGTCCGCCGGGTGGTCATGATCGGCTTGCCGGTGCTGTTCGGCCTCTTTGCCGGAAGCGCCGCCGCCAGCCAGTGGCAGAAAGTGCTGCTGTTCCTGAACCAGGAGCAGTTCGGCCAGAACGATCCGCAGTTCAACCTGGACATCAGCTTCTACCTGATGACCCTGCCGTTCCTGGGCTTCGTCACCGGCTTCCTCATCAGCGTTGTTGTGGTGGCCGGTATCGCGGGAATCCTTACGCACTATCTCTACGGCAGTATCCGGATCATGGAACGCGGCATCTTCACCAGCCGTGCCGCCCAAATCCACCTCGCCGTCACCGGCGCGGTGTTCCTGCTGCTGCTCGGCGTGAACTTCTGGCTTGACCGCTATTCCTCAGTCCAGAACAGCAACGGACGCTGGGCCGGTGCCCTCTACACCGACGTCAACGCCGTGATCCCCACCAAGTCGATCCTGGCTGTAGCCGCCGCCCTGGTGGCAATCCTTTTCATCGTCGCCGCAGTGATCGGCAAATGGCGCCTGCCCGTCATCGGCACGGCAATGCTGGTCATCACCTCCATCCTCGCCGGCGGTGTCTACCCGTGGGTCATCCAGCAGTTCCAGGTGCGCCCCTCGGAACAGACCCTTGAGAAGCAGTTCATCGAGCGGAACATCAGCATGACCCGTGCCGCCTACGGCCTGGATAAGATCCAGGAGAAGCGGTACAACGCCACCACCAACGCCACCACGGGAGCCCTGGCTCCGGATGCGCAGACCACTGCCAATATCCGCCTCCTGGACCCGAACCTCATTTCGGACGCCTTCTCCCAGCTCGAGCAGTACCGTCCCTACTACCAGTTCCCGAGCGCGCTCAACGTGGACCGGTATGAAGTTGACGGCAAGGTGCAGGACACCGTGATTGCCGTCCGCGAGCTGAACCCGGACGGCCTCAGCGCCAACCAGCAGTCCTGGCTGAACCGTCACGTGGTCTACACCCACGGCTACGGCGTGGTGGCTGCCAAGGGCAACAAGTTCACCGCCGACGGCAAGCCGGAGTTCCTGCAGGCCGGCATCCCGTCCACCGGCGTGCTCGGCAACGATTCGACCTACCAGCCCCGGATCTACTTCGGCGAAAACTCGCCCGAGTACTCAATTGTCGGGGCACCGGAGGGTTCGCCGCACCGTGAACAGGACCGTCCCGCCGGCAAGGAAGGCGACGGCGAAACCCAGTACACCTTCACCGGCAACGGCGGCCCGAACGTGGGCAGCTTCTTCAACAAGGTCCTCTACGCGATCAAGTTCCAGTCCTCCGACCTGCTGCTGTCCGACGGCGTCAACAACGAGTCGCAGATCCTCTACGACCGCAACCCGCGGGACCGCGTCGAAAAGGTCGCCCCGTACCTCACCGTCGATGGCAACGCCTACCCGGCGGTGGTGGACGGCCGCGTGAAGTGGATCGTTGACGGCTACACCACCAGCCAGTACTACCCGTACTCGCAGCAGGAGCAGCTTTCCGCGGCCACCGCTGATTCGCAGACCACGGCCGGACGCACGGTCGCCTTGCCGAACAGCTCGGTCAACTACATCCGCAACTCCGTGAAGGCAACGGTTGACGCCTACGACGGTTCGGTGACGCTGTACGCCTGGGACGACCAGGACCCGGTGCTGAAGGCATGGCAGAACGTCTTCCCCACCTCCCTCAAGCCGTACTCGGAGATGTCCGGTGCGCTTATGAGCCACGTCCGCTACCCCGAGGACCTGTTCAAGGTCCAGCGCGAACTGCTGGGCCGCTACCACGTCACCCAGCCGGACAACTTCTACACGAACAATGACGCCTGGTCCGTGCCGAACGATCCCACGGTCAAGGAAGAGGTCAAGCAGCCGCCGTTCTACATGTCATTGCAGATGCCGGACCAGACCAAGCCCGCCTTCCAGCTCACGTCGTCGTTCATTCCGCAGGTGGTCAACGGCACCGCCCGTAACGTGCTCTACGGCTTCCTGGCCGCGGATTCCGATGCCGGCAACCAGAAGGGCGTAAAGGCGGAAAGCTACGGCCAGCTCCGGCTGCTGCAGATCCCGCCGGAAGCGCAGGTTCCCGGCCCGGGCCAGGCGCAGAACAAGTTCAACTCGGATCCCACGGTGTCCCAGGCGTTGAACCTGCTCCGGCAAGGCGCGTCCGCCGTCCTCAACGGCAACCTGTTGACCCTCCCGGTGGGCGGGGGCCTGCTGTACGTGCAACCCGTCTACCTGCGGTCCACGGGCGAAACGTCCTACCCCACGCTGCAGCGTGTGCTGGTTGCCTTCGGTGACAAGATCGGGTTCGCGCCGACACTTGATGAAGCGTTGAACCAGCTCTTTGGCGGAGATTCGGGGGCAACGGCCGGTGACTCTGCCAACAACGGCCGGACGCCGCCGCCCGCAACCGGAGGCAGCACGCCGCCGGCCACCGGCGGCACCGACGCCAAGGCGGAGCTGAAGGCCGCGCTGGACGAGGCGAACGCAGCCATCCGGGCCGGTCAGGAGGCCCTGGCCAAGGGCGACTTCGCGGCCTACGGCGAGCAGCAGAAGAAGCTGTCCGCGGCCTTGCAGAAGGCGATCGACGCCGAAGCCAAGCTCGGTGCCGAAGGTGCATCACCGACGCCGGGAGCCACCACGGCTCCCACGGCAACCCCGTCGGCGGCCGCGACGCCGTCGCCGTCTCCGAGCAATTGATCAGGAGGGCGGGCACGCCGTAAGCTGCCCGCCCACAGAGGCCGGTTTCCCTTCCGCTAGGACGGGGAGCCGGCCTTTGCCGCTTCCAGCGGGTTTACCGGTTCCCGGGGCCGGTTCCGCCCGTACGGAAGGCAGGTATTGGTGCGGAGACGCAGATCACGTCCCCTCAATTTGGTCTGAAGTTCACCGGCAGGTAATGTTGTTCTTGCGACGCGGGGTGGAGCAGTTCGGTAGCTCGCTGGGCTCATAACCCAGAGGTCACAGGTTCAAATCCTGTCCCCGCAACTGAAGGAAAGGCCCGGAATTCTCGACAGAGAATTCCGGGCCTTTCGCTTTGCCGCCAGACGCGTCGGTGCTTGCCCGGCCGGCGGCCGGGTCCGGCACCCCGTCAGCGGGCCCGGTCAGCAGACCAGTCCGCGGCCCGGCAGGGGAGTGGTCGGGGCGGGTCGAAAAGTAGGGTAGTGTTGATCAAGCGACGCGGGGTGGAGCAGTTCGGTAGCTCGCTGGGCTCATAACCCAGAGGTCACAGGTTCAAATCCTGTCCCCGCAACCATGTAAGAGGCCCTGACCGGGAAATTGCCGGTCAGGGCCTCTTTTCTTGTCTGCGGCGCTCCAACTACTAGCATTTCCTAGTATTCTCATTCGCGGGAGCAACGTCCTACCGTGCCACCGGGCAGTTCGATGGCGATCACCGCGATCGGGCGATCACGGCATGGGCAGGCCGTGGCTCCCGGGACACGCGTCCTATGTTGCGGGGCATGACCGCCGCCTCTTACGGGTTCGCTCTTCCGCTGTTCATGATTCAAGCTATTAAGGCGCACTTAACCCAGCCGCCGCTCCTGCCGGTGTACCCGGCAGGGATGGATCCGCCTACGTCACTAGTCGATCATTCTCGAGAGGAATGCTGCTCGATGTCACTACCAACCAAGAAGAAGTCCGGAACTGCGAAGAGCAAATGGGCCAAGCTGTACTGGGCAGTGCCGGCCGCCCTCGTTGCTCTGCTTCTCGTGGTGCTGCTCGCCAAGTGGGTCACGGGTCTTACCGGGGTGAAGGACTTCATGGCGGCGTACCCTGGCCATTCGGAGCTGCCTGAGGGAACTCCTGTGGGCTTCCCGGCCTGGCTGGCGTGGCAGCATTTCCTCAACGGCTTCTTCCTGCTGCTGATTATCCGTTCCGGCTGGCAGGTGCGCACGCAGACGCGTCCGGCTGCCTACTGGACCCGGAACAACAAAGGCCTGATCCGGACCCGGAACGCCCCGACGAAGATCAGCCTGGCGCTGTGGTTCCACCTCGTGCTGGACGCACTGTGGATCCTCAACGGCGTTGTGTTCGCCATCCTGATTTTCGCCACCGGCCAGTGGGCGCGGATCGTGCCCACCAGCTGGGATGTCTTCCCCAACGCGCTCTCGGCCGCGCTGCAGTATGCCTCGCTGAACTGGCCCACTGAGAACGGCTGGGTCAACTACAACGCCCTCCAGCTACTGACCTACTTCTTCACCGTCTTCATTGCGGCGCCCCTGGCGTTCATCACGGGCCTGCGGATGTCCTCGGCCTGGCCGAAGAACGCCAAGGGCCTGAACAAGGCGTACCCGATCGAGGCCGCCCGCGCCGTGCACTTCCCGGTGATGATCTACTTCGTCGCGTTCATTGTGGTCCACGTGTTCCTGGTGCTGGCCACCGGCGCCCTCCGGAACCTCAACCACATGTACGGCGGCAGTGACGACGTCAGCTGGGTAGGATTCGGCATCTTCGCGGCATCAGTCGCCGCGATGGTCGCCGCGTGGTTCCTGGCCCGGCCGCTCTTCCTGAGCCCCATAGCTTCCCTGATGGGCAAGGTCAGCAGCCGCTAACCGGTCTGCCGGCCGGGCTCCCGGCCCCTCGCGACTTCAGCCGTCCTTGAGCTTCTGGTACGTCTCCAGGGCGCGCTCACGTGACTCCGGCAAGCCGACCACAGGAGCGGGATACCCGGCTGCCTGTTCGGGGGCTTTCCACGGTTCATGGATGGTTTTGTCATCCATGCCTGCGATTTCGGGGATAAATTCCCGCAGGTAGCGGCCGGCGGCGTCGAACTTCTTGCTCTGCGTCACGGGGTTGAAGATCCGGAAATAGGGGGAGGCATCCGCTCCGGACCCGGCCACCCACTGCCAGTTGGCCGGGTTGCTTGCTGAGTCGGCGTCCACCAGCGTGTCCCAGAACCAGGCTTCCCCCAGCCGCCAGTCCGCGAGCAGGTTCTTCACCAGGAACGACGCGGCAGCCATGCGGACACGGTTGTGCATCCACCCCGTCTGCCAGAGCTGGCGCATCCCGGCGTCCACCAGCGGGTAGCCTGTCCGGCCCTGTTGCCAGGCCTCCAGTTCACCGTCCGACGGCGTCTGCCACTCGAAGCGGTCAAAGTCGGGACGGTAGTTTCGGGTGGCCAGCTCCGGGTTCTCGTACAGAAGCTGCCAGCAGAATTCGCGCCAGCCCAGTTCGGAGCGGAAGGTCCCGACGTCGGCAGGAGCCCGGCGCGGGAAGCGCTCACGAAGCGCGTGCCAGACGCGGAAGGGACTGATCTCACCAAAGCGAAGGTGCGGGGAGAGGCGGCTGGTGCCTTCAATGCCCGGCCGGTCGCGGCCGGTTCCATACTCCTCGACAGGGCCGTCCAGGAAGTCCTTCAGGCGGCTGTCGGCGCCCGCTTCGCCGGGCGTCCACTGTTCGGCGAGTCCTGCGCTCCAGTCGGGCGTGCGGGGGAGCAGTGCCCAGCTGTCCAGATCATCGCTTTGGGGCAGCTGGCCGTCGCTGTGCCCGGCTGGATGAGGCAGAGTGCCGGGGGCGTCGGAGGGCATCCGCGGCTCTCCGCTTTCGAGGCATGCGCGCCAGAAGGGCGTGAAGACCTTGTACGGCCCGCCCGCACCGGTGCGGACGGTCCACGGCTCGAACATGAGGCTGGCCTGGAAGCTAGCCGCATCAAGTCCCTGGTCTCCTGCCCACGCTTTGACGCCGGCATCGATGCTGCGTTCGGGGCCACCGTACCTGCGGTTCCACCTGAGGTGGGTGGCTCCGGTGGCGGCAGCCAGCTGCTGGATGATACCGGCCGCGCTCCCGCGTCGAAGGACCAGTCGGGAGCCCGCCGCTTCAAGGGCACCGGCCAGGGACACCAGTGAATGGTGCAGCCACCACTTGGCCGCCCCGCCGAGAGGACGCACCCCTGGTGATTCTTCATCCAGAATGTAGACGACGGTCAGCGGGTGGCCCAGGGCCGCCGCATCGGCAAGGGCCGGATTGTCATCGAGGCGAAGGTCGTCGCGGAGCCAGACAATGGTGGAAGGCATGGTTCCACGGTACACGCCGCAGAGCGCTATTTACCGGCGGGTAACTTTGGCCGTAGACTCGCTCCAGTCGTCCCCTGCGTTCACTCTCCGCACGGACGGTTCC
Source organism: Arthrobacter sp. SPG23 (assembly GCF_000876655.1). Classification (GTDB taxonomy): domain Bacteria; phylum Actinomycetota; class Actinomycetes; order Actinomycetales; family Micrococcaceae; genus Arthrobacter. The sequence continues at coordinate 2,413 of NZ_JYCN01000022.1, read as the reverse complement.
GTTCGGATCAGGCTTTTTCCTGTTGACATCGGCACCCGGCTGGAGGCGGCCGGATGCCGGCCACCTGTTCGCCGCAATGTTGCCGCGCGCAGAAAAAGGATGACCAATGAAGCTATTCCTTTCCCCGGCCACGCGGCCCGGAACAGCTCACCCGTGGCTGGCAGCCACCAGGGCGCTCGTTGCGGCAATCGCAGCCGCTGCCACCGTCTCCGCTTTCATTGCCCCTCCGGCCCACGCCGCGCCCGCCGGCGGTGATGATTGGGTGGTCAGCGTGGGGGATTCCTACATTTCGGGTGAGGCGGGCCGCTGGGCCGGCAACTCGAGTGACTCCCGCCAGACTGATGCGCTGGGCGACGCGGCCTATCTTGATGCCGGCCGGTCCGAGAGCACGGCCGGCTGCCACCGCTCCTCCTCGGCGGAGATCAGGATCGGGCAGGCACAGTCAGTGAATCTGGCGTGTTCCGGTGCCAAGACGGCCACGTCCTGGAACTCGTCCGGGGAATTCAAGCCGGGGCTGGATTTCTATAGCGATGCTGCCGGCAATAAGGGCCAGGCACTGGCACTGCAGGACTTCGCATCGGCCCACCGGGTCAGGATGGTGGTGGTCTCGGTGGGCGGCAACGATCTGGGTTTTGCCGGCATCATCGCCACGTGTGTCTCCAAGTTCATGACCAGCCCGTCGTGGGCACCGAGTTACTGCAAGGACTCCACCATGGTGGCCACGAACTTTTCGGCCACCAACCGGGCCGCAGTGGCATCCCGGATCGGCGCCTCCCTCACAAACGTGGCCAAGGCCATGGCCGGCGCCGGGTACTCGCCTGGTGAATACAGCCTGGTGGTGCAGAACTACGTCTCGCCCCTGCCGCGGAGTTCCCGCATCGCCTACTCCGAAGCGGGGTACGGCAGGCAGAGCACCTACGGCTGCGGTTTCTGGAACGCGGACCTGGATTGGGCTTCGGGTACTGCCGTCCCCGCCATCAACTCCACCATTGCAGCCGGCATCGCCGCTTCGGGTCTGGACGGCGTTCACACGCTGAACGTGGCCGCGCTCTTCACCGGTCACGAACTGTGTGCGGACACAACGAAGAAGCTGAATAACACGGCGCTGACTGACTGGCGGAGCGCAGGCGCCGCGGACGTCAGCGAATGGATCAACGAGGTCCGGACCGCCAGCACGGCCTTCAGCGACTACTACATCCAGGAATCGCTGCACCCCAATTACTGGGGTCAGCTCGCCCTGCGTAGCTGCCTGCGCCAGGTCTACAACGACGGCGACGTCCGTTCCGGTAGCTGCACGGCTGCAGGGGCCGGGCTGACGTCGGTAGGAGAACCTGCTGTCACCGTCAGCTAGGCCGGCCTGCATGCGCTAACGCAGAAAGGCCGGGGTCCTTTCGCGGGACCCCGGCCTTTGTCTGTCCGGTCGTATCAACCGATGAGCTTCCTAGAGCTTGTCGAAGTCAGCTTCTTCGACAGTGGAGCCAGCAGCCGAAGAATTGGCCGACGATCCGATGGCAGGCTTCGCGCCGCCGGACTTCAAAGCCGCGAGCCGGGCTTCGATCTCGGTCTGTTCGCCGAGGTCTTCGAGCTGGTTGAACTGTGCGTCCAGGCTGGAAGCGGCGAGCTCCTGCTGGCCGCGGACCTTCGCTTCTTCGCGGCGGATCTTCTCTTCGAAGCGGCCCACCTCGCTGGTGGGGTCCATGAAGTCGATGCTCTTGAGGGCATCGTGCACCTGGGACTGCGCAGCGGCGGTCTTGGAGCGGGCCACCAGTTCATTGCGCTTGCTGGTCAGCTCGTTGAGCTTGCCCTTCATCTGGTCCAGGCCGGTCTTGAGCTTGTCCACAACCTCGGTCTGCGAAGCGATGCTGGGCTCGGCAGCCTTGGCCTCGTTCTCGGCCGCCATCTGGCGCTGGATGGCGACCTTGGCCAGGTTGTCGAACTTCTGGGCGTCGACGGTGTCGCCGCTGCTCCGGTACTCGTCCGCCTTGCGGGACGCTGCGAGGGCCTTGTTGCCCCAGTCCTGGGCGTTCTTGACGTCCTCGTTGTAGTCGTCCTGGAGCATCCGCAGATTGCCGATGGTCTGCGCTACGGCAGATTCAGCCTCAGCAATGTTGTTCGTGTAGTCCCGGACCATCTGGTCCAGCATCTTCTGCGGATCTTCGGCCTGGTCCAGCAAAGAGTTGATGTTAGCCTTTGCCAGCTGCGCCATACGGCCGAAAATGGACTGCTTAACCATGGTGTTGCCTTTCATCCTGCTCAGTGGTCGCCACTGAATTCAGTGAACAGTTGATGTACCGTTTCTACCCGGCGGCCGGCGAGACCGGCCGCCGCCTAGTCTGTGGGCCGGCTAGAAGTCCCCGCCGCCGCCGGAGTCGCCGCCCCAGCCGCCGCCCATGTCGCCGCCTCCGCCGCCGAA